>NZ_NWSX01000019.1 GCF_002531825.1 Rhizobium sp. J15
AGTGCTCGATGCCTATGGCCGTGTGCTGAACGCTTGAGACGCGACCACAAAACACTGCGCGATCATGCGGCAACTAGCAGCCGGCGCTTTTCGGCTAGAACAGGATGATTTTAGGCCGGGTCGGCCTAAAATCTGAATCCTGTTCTACATTAAAGAGTTAGAGCATGATGTCGCCCGAAAACCGCTCACACTTTTCGGCATCATGCTCTAGAGGAGGATTTCAAAATGGCGCGCATTACGCTGAGGCAGTTGCTGGATCATGCAGCGGAGGAGGGCTACGGGGTTCCCGCCTTCAATATCAACAATATGGAACAGGCGCTCGCCATCATGGAAGCCGCGGATGCGGTCCGCGCCCCCGTCATCATACAGGCATCACGCGGCGCGCGCGCCTACGCCAACGACATCATGCTCAAGCATATGATGGACGCGGTCGTCGAAATCTACCCGCACATTCCCGTCTGCGTGCATCTGGACCACGGCAACGATCCGGCCAGTTGCATGACGGCCATACAGGCTGGCTTCACCTCGGTCATGATGGACGGCTCGCTAAAAGGGGACGCCAAAACACCCGCCGATTGGGATTATAACGTCGGCGTGACCAAGAGAGTGACCGAAATGGCCCATCTCGGCGGCATTTCGGTCGAAGGCGAGCTCGGTGTACTCGGGTCTCTCGAGACCGGCATGGGGGAGGCCGAGGATGGGCACGGCGCGGAAGGCAAGCTGTCGCACGACCAGCTGTTGACGGACCCGGACGAGGCGGTGAAGTTCGTGCGCGAAACTGGCGTCGATGCACTGGCGATCGCCATGGGAACCTCGCACGGCGCCTACAAGTTCACGCGTAAGCCCGACGGTTCGGTGCTGGCGATGAATGTCATCGAGGAAATCCACCGCAAGCTGCCAAACACGCACCTCGTCATGCACGGGTCATCGTCGGTTCCGGTCGAACTTCAGCAGATTCTCAACAAATACGGCGGCCGGATGAAACCCACCTGGGGCGTGCCTGTCGAAGAAATCCAGCGCGGTATCAAGAACGGCGTGCGCAAGATCAACATCGACACGGACGGCCGTATGGCTATGACCGGGCAGATCCGCCGGGTTCTGCAAGAAGATCCGAGCGAATTCGATCCGCGCAAATATCTGAAACCGGCAATGGCCGCGCTCACCAAACTTTGCAAGGAGCGCTTCGGTCAGTTCGGAACGGACGGCATGGCGGATCGGATTACTGCCCTTCCTCTTTCGGTAATGGCAAAACGCTATGCGTCCGGCGCGCTCGATCCCAGTTTCTCGTGATTATCGGAACACGGTTACCGAAAAGCGACTGGAACTTATGTTCCGGCGGCATATTAACTGTCCAGAAAGAGTCCAACAGATTCCCTTCGGCGCCGACAATATGAACACTTATGTTTTCATGTCACGATTTGTAATGCCGAAAGGTAAATTTAATCAGTTCGTGTAATCGTGTCTCAATTCCGAGCAGCGAGTGCTTTTGGGAGGGGCAAAAATGGACAGGATACTTGCGCGGTTCAGGATTCAGACCAAAGTTATCGTACTGGTTCTGCCGCTATTGCTGACGATCGTCGCGGTGGGCGCCACCGGACTCTACGCAACGAAGGTCTTGGAAGCGCGACTGAACACATCGAATGACGTGGTCCGGCTGCTTTCGGGGTTCAAGTCCGTTTATGCCGGCATCACAACGTTTCTTCGCGAGCCCGATGATGCGGCGTTCAAGCAGGCCTCCGACATAACTGCCAAACAGATCACCGAACTCGACCGTATGATCGACGTGATTCCGGACGCCCAGGCTGCTGCTGAATTGCGGAAAGCACAGGACGCAACGCGCACGATCCTGAGCCACATAAACGAGATATGGAAACTTCGACAAGACCGTTCACAGCTGACGAACAATATTGCCGCACAACTCGACGCGCTAAATTCCGTGCAAATGGAACTTGGCAAGCACGCGTTCAAGATCGTCGCCCAAGCTGCTCAACTTGAAAACAAGCGGAAATCGAGACTCTCCGAGACGTTGATACTTCAATCGATTCTTAATGGCTGCGAAAATCTCGGAGTTCAACTACGGGCGATCGATGGCTCGTCGTTGCGTCGCGAAGGAACAACTATTCGAGCATCGTTGGAAGACCTCGCACACAAACTTTCAAAATCTGATCGTCTTCTCAATTCATTAGGTGTGAGAGACGCTTCAAGCACGGCAGACCGGATTTTGGCGTTGCTCAACCGGAATGGAGACCAAGAAACGGAGGGGCAGCCCGAGGAGTTGGCGATCGCAAACGACCTGGCTGGTTTGTCGGAAAGATTGCGGGTGCAGAGTGCCGCAGCCGTTTATCAAGCCGCTGCCGAGGTGGATGGTTCGAGCGATGGCTCGCTCGATGCCGACAAGGTCACGAAAAAGCTTCGGTCGATCGTAAGCAACAGCAGCGACATAAAAATTGCTTTCGCCAGCCTTTTGGGTGAACCGACGGAGGATAACGTCAAGGCAGTGGAGCGAACTCTCTTTGTCTATATGGGCGAGATGCGCTTGCTGACAGAGTTGGTGGCGATTGATCCCTACTTCGGTGAAATCCCGGGCAAGGTGGAGGAAATCGCCAACGAATTGCGAAAAGGCGCAGCCGGACTGGAGGCCAATCGGGCGAGTGCCGAGGGGCAGTACCGCCACGCGACTGATAAAATCAACGAGATCTGGGGCCTGATGGACGCCTTTGCGGACGCCCAGCAGCAGATGGCATTGGCCGAGCGATCGATGACGAACTCGGTGTCTCTGACATCGATGGCGATTGGATTTCTCGTCGCGATAGCGTGTGGTGTTGCACTGGTCGTCACGCTCAAACGGTCGATCGGTTCGATCACAGGCAGCATGCGGCGTCTGGCCGGCGGCTCGTTGGATATTCAGATCGATGGAGACCGGCGCAAGGATGAGATCGGCGAGATGGCGCGTGCCCTTGCTGTCTTCAAGGAAAACGCCGTTCAGAAGGTTGCCATCCAGGCGCGGACGGAAGAGCTCCATCGACTGGCCGAGTCGGAGCGGGACGCGAACGATCGCGAACGAGCTTCTACCCAGAAAAACATCGAACTGGCAGTAACATCACTTGCGGACGGGCTTAGAAACCTGGCGAGCAGAGATCTGCGGAACACCATCGAGGTCCCATTTGCTGGGGACCTGGATATTCTCAGGCGAGACTTCAATAGCACTATCAACGACCTAAGCTCGACTATGTTGGATGTCCGTGAGACGTCGGCCGAAATTCACACCAATGGCCGTCTCCTCGCAGATGCTTCCGAAGAACTTTCTCGCAGAAATGAACAGCAAGCAGGCTCGATCGAACAGACGGCGGCAGCGATCGAAGAGATCACCATCATCGTAGCCGAGGCGTCAAAACGTGCTACGAGTGCCGCAGACATCGTACAGCGCGTCAAGCTCCAAGCCGATGGTTCACTTGTTATTGTGGAAAACGCTATCGGCGCGATGTCTCGGATAAAGGAGGCATCCGATCGCATAACGAATATCGTCACGGTGATCGACAGTATAGCATTCCAGACAAACCTTCTCGCGCTAAACGCTGGAGTTGAGGCCGCCCGCGCAGGAGAAGCGGGGAAGGGATTTGCTGTCGTCGCGCACGAAGTCAGAGAACTTGCCCAACGTGCCGCTTTGGCGGCGAAAGAAATCGGCACTCTTATACATCATTCGACGACGGAGGTCGACGCGGGTGTAGACTTTGTCGAGCAAGCCGGCCACGCCCTTGATGATATTACGTTGAAGATTGGCGACGTGTCCCGAGATGTTGGGCAGTTAGCAGTCTCCAGCCAAAGTCAGGCAAAGAGCCTCAACGAGATAAACGACGCCGTAAGCAACATGGAAAGAGTGACCCAGCTGAACGCCGCAATGGCCCAGGAGGCTGGCGCGGCCACCCGCCGGCTTGCGGAGCAAGTAGACGACCTCGTTCAACTGGTCGGATCGTTTGCACTGAATGAATCGCGATTCGCTCAGGCAGAGAGGGCAGCCTAGCCTTCAGCCAGCAACCTCCATGGCGATTCAGACCTCGGCTCAGCACCCAAATAAGGATACTCCCGTTGAAGCTCGATCTAAACAAGCAGTTCTCGGCCTTTCTTTTCGATATGGATGGAACCCTTCTGACTTCCATAGCCGCTGCCGAGCGAGTTTGGGGTGCGTGGGCGAAACGCCAGGGGTTGGATCCCATCGCCTTCCTCCCGACAATGCACGGTCAACGGGCAATTGACACTATTCGGCGGCTGGAGCTTCCCGGCGTGGACCCGGAGATTGAAGCTGCAAAGGTCACAAATGCGGAGATCGACGACGTCCAGGGAGTTGTCGCGATTGCGGGAGCGGCAGAGTTCTTGGCTGCTCTTCCCACTGATCGTTGGGCGATCGTCACATCTGCTTCAAAGAAGCTCGCTCAGAGGCGACTTGAAGCCGCAGGGTTGACGATACCAGGCGTTATCGTAACCGGGGAAGATGTCGCAGTTGGTAAGCCGGACCCACAATGTTTCCTTCTAGCGGCAAGACGGCTTGGATTTCCGGCTGCGAACTGTCTCGTCTTTGAGGATGTTGAGGCAGGCGTAAAAGCCGGGCGAGCGGCAGGCGCGGACGTCGTAGTCGTCACTGCCGCTGGGCACGGTTTAGATTTACCCAACGACCCGACCATAAATGACTACACAGAGATCGTGCCGGAGGTATCTGCAGACGGATTACTGTCGATCAGACTTACCTTGCCCGACCGCGCGCCCCTAAATGGATGAATCGGTGGTTCATGATCGATTGAGACCCGAAGTCTCCGGAACCTGAAGAGGCGTGGGGACAGGGCGCGAACCCTTGCATCCGGTTACACCAGCATGCTGCAGCGGTAAAAAGGGGATAGGGTACTGCGAATAGATACTTAAAAGCATCTGCCACCTAGTTGCTTCGATCGAGAATGAGGAATTAGATTCGATCTCACTTAGAAGGGTGTGCTAACGAAGATGGCGGCGGCTTGGTTGGCGGCATCCAGAGCGGAACGGATATCACGTCCGCGGGCAAGTTCGGCGGCGAAAACGCCCGTGAACTCGTCGCCAGCTCCATGCGTGCTAACCAATTCGACTTGGATGGCACCAATCGAGAATGCATCGCCCAGCATGGTTGCGCAAGCCACGCCTTCGCCGCCTGCTGTAACCACGGCGGTCGGGAATCTGGCGGCCAACAGCCTGGCGGCGTTTTCCGCGTCTTTTAAGGTTTCGACTGTCGGAACATGGGCAAGCTGTTCCGCCTCGATGCCATTCACTATCAGCACATCCACCAGTCCCTCTAGATCCCGTGAGAGGGGCCGCGCCGGCGCGGCATTGAGAAAAACTCTTCCTCCAACGGACTTCATTGCCCGTGCCGCTGCCACGTTGGCTTGATCGGGAACTTCGTTCTGCAACACCAAGACTGCTCCCTCGACAAAGGCTTCCGAGGCGGCGTCCACGTCCCGTTGCCCAAGCTCAAGATTGCTGCCGGAGACTATGACCGCACCGTAATCGCCTTCGCTGTCAAAGATCGCGACGCTCATGCCGCTGCCGACGCCCGTCACCGTCCTCACGAACCGATGGTCCACATTGTTGCGGCCCAGGTTTTCGTGCAGGACGCGCCCGAAATCGTCATTGGCGACCGCTCCGACCATAACAGACCGAATACCGGTTTTGGCCGCCGATACGGCCTGATTGCCACCCTTGCCGCCGCATTTTGGATGCCAGCTGTCGCCCGTCACCGTCTCACCCTTGCGGGGCCGAGCCGGGCCATGCACTATAATGTCGTAGTGCAGGCTGCCGAAGACGACGACGGAGGGCGAGGGGGCGGTCATGGAAGCTTGTCCTTGCGTTTGGATGTGACGGCGGACATCGTCTTCTCGAGATTTCTCTCTGCCGCCTGGTAGTTTCTCTTGGCGACGGCCATGAATAGCGCGTCGAGGATGTTGAGTTGCGCGATCCGCGCCGCCGCGTTCTCGCCCATCAGAGGCGATCCCTGCGCCGTCGAACACAGAACGATGTCGGCAATCTGAGCCAAAGCCGATCCGCCGTAATTGGTGATGGCGATCGTCCGCGCGCCGGACTTCCGTGCGAGCTGTATCGCCTCGATCACTGCCGTGGTGTTACCCGAATGGGAAAATCCTATGGCCACGTCGTCTGCCCCAAGCAGGGAAGCCGACATCAGCATCATGTGCGAGTCGTCCTGGACATTGCAGCGGACACCGATCCTCAGGAATTTGTGAGCGACGTCCCGCGCGATTTGCGCCGAACCTCCCACACCATAGAAATCGCGTTGTCCCGGTTTCGCCAACAAATCGGCGGCGCGATCGAAGGCATCGACATCAAGGATCGCAAGGGTTTCCTCCAGCGCGTTGATCGACGTTCGGAAAACCTTCTGGATGATTTCCGCGGAACTGTCTTCCGCGGAAAGTTCCTGATGCATCTCCGCTGTCGGCAGTCTGTTGTAGCTCGAGACCGCTGTGCGGAAGTCACGGAAGCCGCTGAATCCTAGTTTCTTGGTGATCTTCACGACCATCGCCTCGGAAACCCCGGCCTCGGCCGCCAAGTCCTTGAGCGCGGTCTCTTCGGAGAAATCCCTCAGCCCGAAAACCGTCTCGACGACACGCGCCTCCAAGGGGGTGAGCTGAGGCATCATCATCCGGATGCGCGGCCCCACCGCCTTGAGATCATTTGCAGAATTCATCCCCGTCCCCTTGTGACGCGATCGATCATCATCGCGACAAGGATAATAAGGCCAGTGGCAAGAAGTTGGTAGAAGGCCTGCACGTTCATCAACGTCAATCCGTTGCGCATGGCGCCCAGAATGATCGCCCCGAGCAGCGTACCGATGACACTGCCCTTGCCGCCCATCAGCGATGCCCCGCCGATTGCCGCGGCGGCGATCGCGTCGAGCTCCCACAGGTTGCCCAGGATCGGTTCCGCGGCACCAAGCCGGCCGATGAGGATCATCGAAGCGAGTGCCGCCAGGACACCCGAGATCACATAGGCCGTGATCTTGGTAACCGCGATCGGGACACCGGCGACATATGCGGCTTCTTCGTTGCCGCCGACCGCAAGCAGATATTCGCCCAGGGGCGTCTTCTTGAGAAGCACCCAGGCCACGAGAGCGACGACCGCCACCATCACGACCGAATTTGGAACACCGGCGACGCTGCCGTTGAAAAGCGTCCGGAAGCTTTGCGGGACACCCAGCACAGGATTGCCGCCGGTATAGATGAGCGCAATCGCGCGATAGGTACTGAGCGTGCCGAGCGTCACGATGAAGGGCTGCAGTCCGGCATAGGCAACAAGCACACCATTGACGAGGCCACAAAGGACGCCGATGCCAAGCCCCGCAAAGATGGCGAGAGGAACCGGGATGCCGGCCACAAGCAGCGTCGCCGATATGACGGCTGCTATGGCCGCCGTTGGACCGACGGAGAGGTCGATGCCGCCCGAGATGATCACCAGGGTCATGCCGAGCGCCAAGCAGGCGTTGATGCTGGACTGCTGGAGAATGTTCAAGAGGTTTCTCTGCGAGAGAAAGTCGGGAGATAGCAGGCCGAAGATGATCACGATGGCGACGAGGCCGATCAGCGTGCCGGCATCGCGGACCGATAGAGATCCGACAAGTTTGCTTGATGGCGCTGCGGCATTCTCGATGCTGTGAGTCATGGGCTTTTCCTATTGGTCACGCCGTGCCAACGGGGCGCCCGGTGGTGCCGACGGCATGAGAGACGATGGTTTCTTCACTGAGCTGGTCGCGACCGAGTTCAGCCACGATAGCGCCGTCACGCATCACGAGCACACGGTCGGACACCCTCAACACCTCCGGAAGCTCGGAGGAGACGACGATCACGCAGTGCCCGTCCGCTGCGAGCTCTTCGATCAAATGGTAGATCTCGGATTTTGCGCCGACGTCGATGCCGCGGGTCGGCTCGTCAAAGAGAAGGATCCGCGAGCCCGCCGCGAGCCACCGCGCGATGATGGCCTTCTGCTGATTGCCGCCGCTGAACAACCTGATTTGGCGGTCGAGCTGAAATGGCCGCAGGTTGACGCGCTTGAGAAGGTCTCTCGCGGTCCGCCTAAGCTTGTGATGGTTGATGATACCCGCCTTGGCGAAGCGCGCTATCGAAGGCAGCGCCATGTTTGCCTTCACCGACCTCCCCGGAATGATCCCCTCCCGCTTGCGCTCTTCAGGGAGTAGCCCGATGCCGGCCGCGATCGCCGTACGAGGATTGGATAAAGTCAAGGTCGTCCCATCGACCTTAACTGTGCCGGAAGTCACCCGATCAGCGCCGGATACTGCGCGCAGAAGCTCCGTCCGGCCGGAGCCCACTAAACCTGCCACACCGAGAACCTCGCCCTTGTGGAGGTCGAAAGAGACGTCGCGGATACGATGGGTCGATAGGTTGCGGACTTCGACGCTCACCGTGCGGGTTGCGTGCGAATGGTGCTCTTCGGCCAGCAATTCGCGACCGACCATCATGGCAATGACTTCGTCCGGTGCGCTCGCCCTGAGATCGATACCCGCGCGGACGACCCTTCCGTCACGCATGACCGTCGCCCTGCGGCAGACCCGGAAGACCTCGTCCATCTTGTGGGACACATAGATGATTGACACTCCGCCGGCTGCAAGACGTTCGATGATCTCCGCCAGCCTGTCGAATTCACTGGGTGTCAGGCTCGACGTCGGTTCATCCATGGCAACGATCTTGGCTTTGTCGAGGAGCGCGCGGGCGATCTCGACGACTTGCCGCTGGGCCACCTTCAACGAAGAAATCGGCGCCGAAGGGTCGATTGCCGGATCGATCATCGCCAGGGCTTCAGCCGCTCGGCGCTCCTGCTCACGGCGATCGACGATGATGCCGCCGAGCCTGGTGAGGGAGTGACCGAGAAACATGTTCTGGGCGACGGTGAGATGGGGAACCTGCTGCAGTTCCTGATGGATCATGGCGATCCCTGCTTGGCGGGCGCTCTCCGGCTTGCGAAAATGATAGACTGTCCCATCGACCTTCACTTCGCCCTGCGTCGGCCGAAAGACGCCGGAGAGGATGCGCAGGAGCGTCGATTTTCCCGCCCCATTCTCACCGAGAAGCGCGTGAATTTCACCTGGCGCGACGTCGAAGGAGACTTCCGAGAGCGCCTTGACGCCAGGAAAGACCTTGGAAATGTCTTCGAATGTCAGTCTGTAAGGAGCCATGGAATCGAACCCTTTGAGAGTGAGGACGGCCGGCCGAGCGCCAGCCGTCCCGCCTTGGGAGGCGCTTACTTGCCTGTGGCCTTCATCAGCACCGCGCGTACATCGACACCCTGGCCCTGGAAGTCCTTGACGTTGTCCTTGGTAATCAGCGCCTGCGGCGTCGCCACAACGCGTGGCAGCTTCTGGCCCGCGACGAGGCGGAGGGCGACTTCCATCGCGACCTCGCCCGTCAGAACCGGGAAGCTGTCGACGGTGCCTGTGAGCTCACCGGCTTCGATCGACTTGTAGGCGTCCGAGATACCGTCGGTGCCGAAGACCACGACCTTGTCCTGCAGGCCGGCCGCCTTCACGGCTTCGACGACGCCGAGCGCCATGCCGTCGTTGTTGCAGTAGAAGCCAACGAGATCCGGATGCTGCTGGAGGATGGTGGTCGCCGCGTCGTAGGACATCTGCCGATCCCAGTTGCCGGGAACGCTTGCGACAACGGTGAACTTGCCGCCTTCCTCGATCGTGCTTTTGAAGCCGCTGGTGCGCTGCACGGCAGCATAGACGCCCGCCTGGCCTTCGATGATCGCTACCTTGCCGCCGTTCGGGCGGTTTTCGACGAACCACTTGGCGACGCGGACGCCATTGTCGCGCTGCACATTGCCGACGTAATGCTCCGCCTGTGGGATCACCGCATCGTTGACATTGACGACCGGTACATTGGCCGCCTTGGCCTGTTCCATGACGGGCTGAAGATTGGCATCGGTCTGTGGGGAGACGAGCAGAACATTGTAGCCCTGTGTGACCATGCCTTCGGCGATCGTCAGCTGGCCGAGCTGGTCGCCTTCGCTCTGGGCGGCCTGATAGGCCACGGTCGCACCAAGCTTGTCCGCGAACTTCTGATAGCCCTTGCCGAGGGAGCGCCAGTATTCATTGGTCAGCGTCTTGGAGACACCGCCGACCTTGAGACCCTCAGGCAATTTCGGCAGCGGGCCGAGCTTGGCGTCAAGGTCGGACCAGTCCATGCGGTCCGGCTCGGAGTCCGAGTTGAGCGGCTTCAGTTCCTGCGCTGTCGCGATGCCAGCACAAAGGGTGGCGGCGAGAGCCGCGGCAAACAATCTCTTCATGGAATTCCTCCCGGGGTTAAGTCTGTTCAGTGGTCCGCGCCGAGCATCAACTCCTGTACGATGGCCTGCGTGGAAACGGCGTCCTGTCGGTCAATCGCGCTCGAAAGGCGACTGTCCTGCTCGAGGCGGTCGACGACCCTCAACATCCTTTGGACGGTCTGGATGTTGACCTCGCATTCGCGGACCGGGTCGAGACCGGTCAAGTCGGGGAAAGTGTCGAAGTAGATCGCGCCGTTATAGCCGTCCCGTCGAATCTGGCGGAGCAATTCGACGGTCTGCAGCGTGTGAACGGCGCCGACCATCAGCCCGTCGTCTCGCTTGGCGTACCCATCGTTCAGATGGACGCCGAGAATCCGGCTGTGACGCGCGATCAGGGCCGCTGCAAAGGAGGGCTGTTCATCGGCGTAAAGTACATGGGCGAAGTCGAGCGTGACCCCGAGATTCTCCGTCCCGACTTCCTTGATAGCGAGCAGCGTCGTCGCTGCATCAGGCAGCAGGCTGTAGGAGCGTGGCTCGTTTGGTTTGTATTCGATGGAAATCAGGCAATCTGGATCATGTCGACAAACTTCACGAATTCCTTCAATTTCGTGTTGCCACATGGCGGCATAATCGGCCTGGAAGGCGTAATCGAAACCATCCTGGCCGAGCCAGATGGTCATCAGATTTACGCCGGCCTCGCGGGCTGCATCGATTCCCTTCTTCGTCAGATCGATCGCTTCGCGGCGAACCGCTTCTTCGGGATGGGTGAACGCGCCGAGCTTGAAGTCCGGATTTGTGTAGTACCGCATGGCGAAGCCGTTGATCGACAGGCCGAGATCACTGAGCTTCCGGCCTAACTCGGCGGGATTGTCGTTCACGTGATCGGGGTAATTCAAGTCGAGGTCGGTCAATCCCTGGACGCGGGCCGCACGCTGCGCCATCTGCGTGACGGACGGCTTTCCGGACTGCCCCGGCCAGGCAAGGTGCGCACCAGAGGCGAAGGAATTCAATCTTGTGGCAAAACGTGTCCGGCTCAAGGCATTCGTCCTATTTTTGAGTCTCCGCACTACTTTACATCGATTTATAATATTGTGAAGTGAATTTCGCGCCTGGACTTAGTTTTGTCCGTAAGCCGGCTTGGCGTTTGCGGCACGATTCACCGAGTTGGCGATAGGACCCATTCGAAGCCAAGCGTTCATCTGGGACATAGAAGGACGCGTGCCGCTCGCAGTTCCATAATTCCGCTTATGCAATGTTATGATATAACGGATTACGTCCAAGTGCTTCGTGCCGACAAGTTCGCGGCTGCCACTTCCAGGCTTAAGCAGCCTGATCTGCCGCAACAGCGACCAGTTCTTCCACAGCAAATCTAAGGCTATCGCTCAGCTTTCGATCTTTTTGCCAGACAACGACATAATGATACACGGCCCCCGGTTGGAACGGCCGAGACTCCACGCCAAAACTGGCATATTCCTTCGCAATAATCTCATTCGTGATCGAAACGCCGATACCTGTCATGACATAGCCGATATCGTGGCCGTTGGCGTCATATTCCACGGCGATATCGGGCGCAGTTCCCATATATCGAAGGGCATTGACGCTCATTTGGTGAGACGCAAACTGCGGGTCGATGTCGATGATAGGCTCGCCGACAAGATCTTCCGCGGTGACAACCTGCTGTGTCGTAAATCGATGGTTTGATGGAAAAAGACACACGTTGGTGGCCGAGCCGATCGGCATCCAATCAAGGGTGCGTTCATCGATAGGCAAGCGAGAGATGCCAAGGTCCGAGCGACCGTTCAACACGTGAGCTGCGATTTGCTCATATGTGCCTGTCTTCACCTGGACGGCGTAAGAACGGCTCCTCTCCCGGATCCTTCGGACGACCCTCGGCAGCGTTGAAAATGAAAAAGCATTTGGCGCCGCGATCCCGATCAGCCGCGTGTCGTTGCTCCGCAAAAACTCGATTGAGGGCCCGATGCGATCAAGACCAGTAAAAGCAGCATCGATGGTGCGCAGAAACTCCCAGGCCTTAGCTGTTGGGACCAGTCTGTTATTTTCCCGGCGGAAAAGTCCGAAGCCGATCGTCTCCTCCAGTTGCTTGATGTTCTGGCTGACCGCCGGCTGCGTTATTTTCAACACCTGCGCGGCAAGCCTTTCCGACCCGGCACGCATGACCTCGCGCAGGATTTGAAGTTGGCGAACCTTCACTCCGGAGCCGGTGATCTCCATGGCTTACATCCCTTGGCGTAGTTCCAGAAGGCACGAACTGCATGCCCCAGAACAACGGCCCGTAGCAAAGCGTGATCATCAGCAGGCTGACGATGACAAGACGTTTCTTATCTGCCTTAGCGACCGCCTTTCGTTGCCCTCTCGCCCAAGCCAATGCGATGAAGACGGCACCTGCCACCATGAATCGCGTTGCGGCAAACATCATCGGCGGCACCGTTTGCACGCCTAGCTTGACGGCGACCCAGGTCAAACCCCAAACGAAGCACAAAACGACAAATTTCAGCATATTGCGGGGAGACGACATTTGCCCGGCCTTGCATTGTAACGGTTAAAGGTTATTTATACCGTTACAACCTGGTTGCTCAGGAGTTGTTCCAGGCATGTCTACCTCGACAGCTGATATGCGCCTCAGCGGCGGTCATCCGGCCCTCGACCTCGCCAATACCGTCGATAGCAGGCGTGACCGCTGGGGGCCGGACCTCCTGGGGTCATTCGCGGATTTGCTTATCCTGGCCGAACGGCTCGGCCGCATCGATCAGTACGCCGCATCACGACTTCGCAGGCAGATGGAAAGCGACCCCGCGAAGGCCGCTGACGCGCTGGCGGACGCTCTCGCGCTGCGTGAATCGATATACCGGCTCTTTCTTTCCGAGGAGACCGGGCAACGCTCCCCGATCGACGATCTCCGCTTCTTGGAGGATCGTGCGCGTCTCGGCCGGGTCCATCAGGTCCTTGCGGCAAAAGGCGTCGGTTACTTGTGGACGTTGCCTTTCGACGACCTTTGCCAGCTGACTCAGCTCTTTGCGATCGAGGCGGTCGAACTGTTGATCGAGCGCGATCGGCGGCGGTCGGTACGAGAGTGCAAGGGCAACAATTGTGGATGGCTGTTTCTGGATCATTCCAAGAGCGGACGACGAATTTGGTGCTCTGACGCGACATGCGGCAGCCACACGCGCATCAAGCGCTTCCGATCCCGAATGAAGGCAATTTAGCTGGTGGGGCCGAGGCGCTCCGCACGAAGAAATTCCAAAAGAGACGGCCGGAACGGCGGAAAAGCTCCATTTGCGGAGGCACCTGCATCCTTTTCTCCAACATGGACGAACATGATGCTCGCCGAGGGGCGCTTCCAACGGGAACCCGCGTCTTCAGTCTGTCGGACTTAAGGTCCTCAGATCCGTCAAGGATGTTGGCCCGGCGCTCAAAGATAGGCTCGCGAAAAGAATACCGCGGTTGTCAAAAGGGCGACCGCAAGGGTTAGCATCCGAACGATCGGTGATGGCAGCCTACGTCCGACATGCGCTCCGATCCACCCGCCGATAACAGCTCCGAAGGTCATGGCGATGCACTGTTGCCAGACGATTGCCCCGGCCATTACGAAGACGATTACGGCGACCGCGTTTGCGGCAGTGACCATCACCATTCTTGTCGGATTCAGGCTCTTGATCTCCCCGCCCCCAAATACGCTCCATGCCGCAAGCATCATGAGACCCACTGCGCCGCCAAAATAGCCGCCGTAAAGACCGAGAAGAAACTGAACCGCTACGAAGGCTGGAATATTTGGACGTGCCTGCGTCTGGAGCTTGACGCTGAGCCTTGGCCCTGCGCCCAGCATCAATGTCGCCACCAGCAAAAGCCACGGCAGAATTCCGTCGAAAATCCTGGATGGGGTCAGCAGCAATAAAAGGCTTCCGGCCACACCACCCAACACCGTCACGATGGCGATGGCGGCGACATTGACACCACACACACTCTTAACGCCGTCGCGGTAGACCCACGAACTCGCCATTCCGCCGGGAAACAAGGCTAAGGTGCTTGTCGCGTTTGCGGCAACCGACGGCACGCCGACCGATATCAGCGCAGGCAGGGATACGAACGACCCGCCACCCGCCAACGCATTCATGCTGCCTGCCAACAAGCCGGCCAAAAAAAGAAGAATGACATCAGTCACTTCCAGGTTACCTCAGCGTTTGCATTCCGCCAGCCCAGCGACAAGGCGCCACGTCTGCCTCTTACGGATGGTACGCTGCCACAAGTCTCGATCCTGAGGGAAGAGGGCTTGATCGAGCGGAAAGTCTACTCACACCTACTGCTCCCTCCATCGACGAACCGTCGCTTACTAGCGCACCTCTTCTACCGGACAACAGGGTTTGAGTTCAGACAAGCGCTGCTTGTCAGCTCGAAACCGGTTTCCCAGTCGCGCAAGCTTTGAAATGAAAGCCGAAGCCGTCGTTCAGCGTAGACCAATATTTGGCGTTGAGCCCCTTCCTGACGCGCTTTTTCTCCTCGAAATCAGTCTCGTGAAGGTCGCAGCGGTCAGTTGCGGCTGCAACAGGCTCCAGTCTATTCGGATTACGCAGCCGACGGCGCATCGGTTGGATTCAGCCACTTTGGCTTAGGAACCGCCCTTAGCAGGGCGTGTGTGTACGCATGTTGCGGCGCGCCGAACAGTGTCGAAGTCGGACCCTCCTCGACAATCCTTCCCTGCTTCATCACCAAGATTCGATCGGCAAAATGCCGCACAATCGGCAGGTCGTGAGTGATGAAGATATAGGAGAGGCCGAGCCGCGTGCGAAGATCGGCGAGCAGATCGATCACCTGTGCCTGGATTGAGACATCAAGGGCGGAGACCGCCTCGTCGCAGACGATCAGTTCCGGCTCGCTCGCCAGCGCCCGGGCAATGGCGATACGCTGACGCTGGCCGCCGGAGAACTGGTGTGGGTAGCGCTCGGCATGTTCCGGCCGCAGGCCGACCAGCTCAAGAAGTTCCGCGACACGGTCTCGCCACTTGCTCCTGGGCAGGAGGTCACGATGGATCGCCCAAGGCTCCGAGATGATGGCTCGGACGTTCATGCGCGGGTTCATAGAACCATATGGATCCTGAAAGACCATCTGGACCTTACGCCTGAATGCTACGAGGCGCTTCCCGTTCATCTCGAAGATGTTTTCGCCTGCATAGATCGCTTTGCCGGAACTTGGTTCGTTGAGCCGCAGCAGAATGCGTGCGATGCTCGACTTGCCTGAACCCGACTCCCCGACGATGCCGAGCGTCTCACCTTTCCTAACCTCAAAACAGACGTCGTCGACGGCCTTGAAACTGCGCTTTGCGGCGAAGGCGCCGGATCCAAGTGTATATTCCTTTGTTAGGCGCTCGACCTTGAGAAGCGTCTCGCTTGCCACATCCGTCGATCGCCTGTGTGATGCTTCCGCCGCCTCGCCATGCGGGAGTGCGGCGATCAGGCGGCGCGTATAAGGGTGTTGCGGGCGGTCGAACACCTCTTGGGCGAGACCGGATTCGACAATTTTCCCGCCATTCATGACGATGATCCGGTCGGCCATGGATGCGGCGACCTCGAGATCGTGGGTAATCATGACAAGCGCCATGCCGGTCTCGCGCTGGAGGTCGCGCAGGAGATCGAGAATCTGCGCCTGGACGCTGACGTCCAGCGCCGTCGTGGGCTCGTCGGCGATGAGAATGTCAGGCTTCAACGCAATTGCCATGGCGATCATCACGCGCTGCCGCTGGCCGCCGGAGAATTGATGCGGATAAAAATCTACCCGGCTTTCCGGCTCGGGGATGCCGACGCGTCGCAGCAACTCTATAGCGTTGGCCCGTGCCTGCCTGCCATGTGCGGCATCATGGCTCTCGAACACCTCCCCGATTTGCCGTCCAACGGTGTAGACGGGATTGAGATAGGCAAGCGGATCCTGAAAGATCATCGCGATCCGACGGCCGTTGATGTTTCGGCGATCCTCCGTATTCAGGCGTGACAGCTCGACGCCATCGAAGACGCACGATCCACCGACGATATCGCCAGGCGGACAGTCGACGAGGTCCATCACCGTGCTGGTGCTGACGCTCTTGCCCGAGCCGCTTTCGCCGAGAATAACGAGTGTCTCGCCTTGGTTGACATGAAAGGAGACGTTGTCGACCGCACGAACCGGCGCGTCATTCGAGAGAAAGTCGACGGTGAGCCCATCTAACTTGAGGATCGGCCGTTCATCTTTGGCAATGGAATCGGGCGCGTTCGTCATCGGGCGGCCTTTCGCAAAGTCTGCAGACGCCAGCGTTGTTGCGGATCAGCGGCGGTTCTGGCCCAGTTCGACAGGATGTTGAGAGACAGCGTCGTCAGCATGATGGCGAGGCCTGGCCAGAAGGCAATCCACCAGGCGGTGGAAAGATAGCCGCGTCCATTTGCAACCATTGCGCCCCAGGTGAAATCCGGAGGTTGGACGCCGAGGCCCAGAAAACTTAGTGCCGACTCCGACAGAATGACTGTGGCAAAGTCTATGGCGGCGATCGTTACCAAAGTAGGCAGGACGAGCGGCGCGATATGCCGCAAGATGATCCGCACGGAGCCAGCACCCATGGAGCGAGCCGCGCTGACGAACATGCGCTCGCGCAGTTCCAGCACCTCGGCACGTGCCGTCCTGAGATAGATCGGCATGCGGGTAATGGCGAGCACGATGACGAGATTGGTGATGCTCGGGCCAAGCGTATAGAGCACGATCAGCGCCAGAAGCAGCGATGGAAAGCTCATCACGATATCGGCGAGGCGCAGGATCAGATGACTGTACCATCGTTCGGAGTAGCCGGCGACAAGACCGAGTGTGCCGCCGACCAGCATCGAGGAAAAGACCGCCGCAGCGGCAATGCCGAGGGTGCTCTGCGCGCCGACGATCAGCCTGGCGAGTATCGGCCGACCGAGAGTGTCGGCGCCGAGAAAGTAGACCCAGGCGTGGTCCAGCGAAAAGGGAGGAAGATTGCGCTGGCGCAACCCAAGCCGCGACGCGGCGTCGCCGACGATCCATGGGCCAAGGATGGCCGCCAAGACAAAAAGCGCAAGGAAGATTGCCGCAGCCAGCGCCAGCCTGTCTCGCCGCAAATAGGAAAGCAGGACCCGGCTGGTTCCGGGAGTTGCCGCAGGCTTGGCATCAGGAGTGATGATCGTCATGGCTCAATACCGGATGCGCGGATCGAGAAATGCATAGAGCAGATCGATCGCAATGTTCAGGATGAAGATGGCAGTCGCCGTAACCAGGATCGTCGACTGGACAACGGCAAAATCACGCTGGATGATCGAGTCGATCATCAACTTACCGATGCCCGGCCAACCGAAAATAGACTCCACGACAACGGCGCCGTTGACGAGACCTGTGGCGAGGTCGCCGGCGACCGTCACCACGGGTAGAAGCGAATTGCGCAGCGCGTGGCCGAAGATGATCTTCTGCCGGCGAACCCCTTTGGCGCGTGCGGTCTTGATATAGGGCGAGGCAAGTGCCGACAGCATGGTGCCGCGTACGACCTGGACAAGAAGTCCGAAGGGCCGGAGCATCAGGACGAAGATCGGCATGATCCAATGGGCACCGGTGCCGGTGCCGGATGTTGGCAGAACCTCCAGTCCGACCGCGAAGAGCAGAATGCCGACGATCGCGATCCAGAAGTCCGGAGCGCTTGCACCGGCCAGGGAAGCGAGGCTGGCGATACGGTCGAAAAGGCTGCCGGGACGTGCTGCGGCGAGCGATCCGACGAGGATTGCCAGCGCCGTCGAAAGCGTGATCGCAACGACAGCAAGTTTCAGCGTCTCCGGAAAGGCCTGGAGCGCCACCTCCATCGCCGAGCGGTTCTGGCGCAGCGACTGGCCGAAATCAAGGTGCAGCAGGTCCTTCAGATATTCCGTGAACTGCCAGGGGATGGGCTGATCAAGGCCGTTCAATTTCGCAAATGCAGCGCGCGCCTCGGCCGTCGCGTCGAGCGGCAGATACAGGGCAGACGGGTCGCCGGTGAGCCGCGTCAGGAAGAAAACCAGCGTCAGTAGGCCGATGACCGACAGGATGCTGTGGGACGCACGGCGCCCTATATAGCTGAACATTTCCGATGCCCTTCGTGCGTATCGCGTAGAAGCATGTCAGATCGGTTCGCAGGGTGGCGCCAGCCACCCTGCCCATCGCTTCGATCAATCCTTGAGGCGGATATTGGCCAGCGGGATCTCGCTGTTGGTCGTGATGTCCGGCTTCCAATCAAGTCGGGCGCCGACACGGGTATAGCCAATCATGTGGAACATCGGGATGTCCGCGACCACCTTCTTGCGTGCCTTGTCGAAGATCGTCTGGAAGCTCTTGGTGCGGTCTTCGCCGGTGGCCGCGAGCGCCGCGTCGACCTCCTTGTCGAGCGCCGGGTCGGCGAGCGTCGCATAGTTGCCACTCGAACGATAGAAGATCGGGATCGTAAAGGCGGCATCACCCTTGTTGTTGTCGTGCATCATCTGCAAGAGATTGGCGCCGCGCTCCGCTGGGAACGGCTTCTGCAGGTATCTGAGCCAGTCGGCGACGTCGAGCATCGTCAGCTTGACGTTTAGGCCAGCGGCCTGCCACATCGTCATCATGGCTTCCATCGCCTCCGAACCGTTCGGATAGATGCCGTTGCGGCCGATGAGCTTGATTTCGGTGTCGACCGCAACGCCGTCGGCAGCCGCCTCCTTGAGAAGCTTCCTTGCCTCATCCGGGTTGTAGGGCCACGCTTCGAGCGCATTGTCGTGGCCGTTGATCCCCGGAACGACCATCTGTGAGGCCCGCTTGACATCGTCCCCGAAAAGCTGGGCGAGGCCTTCCCAATCGATCGCTAGATTGAGCGCCTTGCGCACGCGCGGGTCGTCAAGCGGCGGCTGGGCAGTATCGATACGGATTGCCGTCGTTTCCGAATTCAGATAGGCGAAGTCTGTATCCGGGTTGCTCGCGTCCTGGATGGCGATAGAGGGCGTCAGATCCGCTTCGCCGGTCTCGACCATGGCGGCGCGGATCGAGGATTCAGGACGCCAGACGTAGGTCGCCTTGGTAAACTCCGGCTTCTCGCCCCAGTAGCCGTCAAAGGCATCGAGCACAACGGTCTGCGGCGAGAAGGTCGAAAGCTTGAAGGGACCTGTCCCGATCGGATCGTTAACCGGTTTGTCCTCGGGCGTTTTCGGCGAGACGACCATGACCACGCTCAACAGCGTCGGGAGAATGGGCTGGGGTTTATCCGACTTGATCTCGACGGTCAGATCGTCGACGGCCGTCACCGTCAGCTTCGCATCGCCGAATTTGGCGATATTGCTGCAAGTGATCTTGCCACCGGTCATGCGGTTGATGGAGAAGATGACCGCTTGTGCGTTGAAGTCCGAGCCGTCCTGGAATTTCACCCCGTCGCGCAGTTTGAGCCGCCAGGTTACCGGATCGAGCTGGGTCCATTCGGTGGCAAGCTTCGGCTGCGGCTGGCCGGTCTTGGCATCGATGACGGTCAGCGGCTCGACGACATTTTGGCTGAGGATTTGCCCGACATTGGTAATGATGGTGCCGCAGGGCTCCAGGTTTGCAGGCTGTTCCGGCAGGACGATGCGGATTTCCGCCCCTGTCTGCGCGGTCGCAGATGATACTGCGCCCGCCATCAGGATGACGGACGCCATCGCAAATACGCTTATCCTCTTCATGTTTACCTCCCTTGTTGATTGCATCCGTCCTCGGCCGGCGACATCCTCGACCATTTACACGGCCGCCGAAGCTCCTGTGTCAGCCTGCGGCCCTGTCGATGAGATCGCGCAGCATTTCCTTCTCCTGCGGCGTCAGATCCGTCAGCGGCGGACGCACCGGACCCGGCGTGCGCCCGATCAGATCGACTCCAGCCTTGATGATCGAGACGGGGTACCCCTGCTCGCGATCACGCAACGCCGCGAAGGGAAAGAAGAAGGTGTTCAGTATCGCCTCCATTGTCGCCCGGTCACCCGAACGCATCGCTTTGTAGAAACGCTGCGCCAGTTTCGGCACAAAGTTGAAGACGGCAGAGGAATAGGTCGTGACGCCCACGCCGTTGAACCCCTCGGCAAAAAGCTCGTGCGTCGGCATGCCTCCGATATAGGTAAGTCGGTCACCGAGCTTCGCCGTCACGTGGCGGACCAGATCGACCTTGCCGGTTCCGTCCTTGAAGCCGATGAGGTTCGAGCAGGAATCGGCGAGACGGGCCACGGTCTCGGCATTGGCGACCGAATTGGCGCGATTGTAGATGACGACGCCGAGGCCGGTCGATTCGCACACGGCCTTGACGTGCCGGTAGATGCCCTCCTGTGGCGCTTCCATCAGGTAATGCGGCAAAAGCAACAGACCATCGGCGCCGGCGGCTTCGGCGTGCCGAGCGGTTTCCGTGGCAAGCGATGTGCCATAACCACAACCGGCGATGATTGGCACGTCGCCCGACGCTTCCTTGGCCGCGCGCGTGACTTTCCCGACCTCTTCGGGCGACAGCGAGAAAAACTCGCCCGTTCCTCCGGCGGCGAAAAGAGCGGCCGCATCGAAGCCGGAAAGCCATCCGACGTGTTCGCGGTAGCTCTTGAGATTAAGGCTGAAGTCGTCGTTGAAATGCGTAACCGGAAACGACAGGAGGCCGGAGCCAATGCGCGACTTGAGTTCATCTGGCGACAAAAGAAACCTCCGCGAATTAGTATTATGTCGCGTGGTGTCATATGATGACTTTAGAGATGAGTCAATCGGTTTTGTCGCGGGCTGCAGCTGAGCGGCGAATCATCAACGAGCGATAACGCTTGATGCCGGTAACGAGATGTCGGCGCATGGCTTCGCGGGCCCTTTCTGGGTCACGGGCGAGAATCGCATCAGCGATTTCGCGATGCTCCTCGAGGATCGGCTGATCTCGGCTGGGCAACGGATCGACCCCACCCATCACGGTCTTGAACTTCACCCGCGGAATCATCCGGCGCCCCACATGCTCGAGGAAGGTCTTAAACCTGGCATTATTGGTCGCGGTGGCGATCGCCATGTGGAACTGAAAATCTGCCTCATCGGTGGGTCGACCTGCGGCGACGAGGTCGGCGAATTTGTCAATCTGAGCCTGGATCTCGGCCTCTTGCGCCGGCGAACTGCGGGCCGCCGCCAGGCCCGCCGCTTCTACCTCTATTCCAATGCGCAGCTCGAGTTCCTCGATGATGTCGGAGATTTTGTCGGTCTCTTCCGTAAAAAGCTTCAGCCCTTCATCGACGGGCTTCGGGCCTATCACAAACACCCCGGCTCCCTGCCGCGATTCCACCAACCCATCGGCACGCAATGCAGCGATCGCCTCCCTGATCACGGTACGACTGAACCCCAGACGATCAATGAGCGCCGGCTCGGTCGGCAGCTTGTCACCGGGCGCGTAGAAACCCGCCTCGATCTGCTCGCGCAATACATCGGCAACCTGGGACGCGAATGACTTGCGCGACGTTGGACGTTCAGCCCGCGGCATGTTTCCTCCAGATTTTCCATTCCGAGATCATGCATACTCTCAGTGGGCAGCAAAAGCGATAGCATCTTATGAAATCCTCCTTCTCACCAAAACTCATACTATGATTTTTCCCGCACCTCAGCGGCTGAGCAGCACCCCTACGTCAAATAAGAGCCCGCTTCGGCCTTGTGGTGAACTTTGTCATACAGGCTCATACAACGGCGCAAGGCGGTGGCGTTTGGCGGCATGATGGCAGGTCAAGCCACCAATCGAATCGCTCCGGGCAGATCCCTTCTGGGGAGCAGTTTGATGATGGCATTGGCGGTTTCGGACCTGGATGTTCAGCCACCCTGTACGGCGCGTCCTTGAGGGTTTGGTAACTTCCGGATCGTTGCCGCGGATGTCGTCTGCCAGTATCGCCCAAGAGGATGAGCGCCCCCAAGGGAACAAAGCCGGAAGATCGAGGTTCGGCGCCCACAAACGTGCCACCATGGAGGCCTCGATGACCGACGAATTTTCAGAACCGGGAGGAGAACGCGGTCCGTCTGCGAACGTCTCTCCGACGACTGAGCTGAAAAACAAGATCAGCGACGATATCAGTTCGACGAAAGCGACGGTGAAGGAGGCGTCCGTCGCGGGCCTCGAAAAGGCACAGGACTTGGTTTCGGAGCAGGCGCACTTTGCAGCGCGCCAGATGAGCGGCATTGCGACGGCGCTCGAAAAGGTAGGGGCGGAACTGGAGCACTCCGGCCAGGACCAGGTCGGTCGCTACGCACGGGGGCTCGGTCGCAGCGTTGCCAGCGCCGCAAGACGCGTGGAGGGCAAAGACCTTGGCGAGATGGCAATTCTGGCCGAGGATTTTGGCCGCAGGCAGCCGGTCGCATTTTTGGGAATCGCCGCCCTCGCAGGGCTGACCGCAAGCCGTTTTCTGACCGCTTCCGCCAATCGAGCCGAGAAGACCCGAAGAGAGCCTCCATCGACACAAGCAATCATCTCGGGAAGCAAGGACAAGGAAAATGGCTAAACCCTCCGAAAACATGCCATTGGCCGACTTGGTTGGCGGTCTTTTAAGTGATGTTACCGGCCTTCTGCGTAAGGAGATCGACCTGGCCAAAGCCGAAGCATCGGAGAAGCTTGCCGCCGTCTTGAGCGGCGTCGAGATCCTTCTGATCGGAACGATCCTGGCGATCGGAGCCATCGGTGTGCTCTTGAGCGCCGTCGTCAGCGGGGTCGCCGCACTCCTCGTAGCGCAGGGGTTCAGCGAACCTGTGGCCAGCGCGCTGGCTGCGATCATCGTCAGCGTCATCATCGGGTTTATTGCCTGGATCATGATCCGGCGTGGCCTTGCCGCCTTCCGTCGCAGCAATCTGGCCCTTGGGCGCACTACGACGTCGCTTCGTCGAGACGTGCAAACTGTAAAGGATAAACTCTGATGGAAACGACTTCAGACAAAAGCTCGCTCGAGCTTCAGCGGGAAATCGACCAAGATCGTCAGCGGCTTGGGCAACGGATCGAGGCGCTCCAGGAGCGGATGTCGCCGGGCCAACTGATCGACGAGCTTATCGCCTATGCCAAAGGCGGCGGCGGCAGAGAGTTCGTCGGAAATTTCGGCCGAGCGTTGAAGGAGAATCCGCTCCCGGTGGCGCTGATGGGTGTTAGTCTGGCCTGGCTGATGGCCAAGGGCACCCCTTCGTCAGCGACGGGATCAACGACGAGAACCGAGCCGGAATATGATCTCTATCCGGTCCATGGGCCTGTGCGCCGCCTCGGCCCCCCGACCTTCGTCGGCGGCGTCCGGTACAGCCATTTTTCGGACAGCACCGGCAAGACACTGAAGGCTTTGACTGATGAAACGGGACGCCGGGCCGGTCATTTCGTCGATGAAACGGGCAAGACCTATCGCGGCTTTATCGATGCGAGCGGCAAAAGGGTCGATCAAATCGTTGATGAGACCGGAGCGATCCTCGACACTGCATCCGGCTGGGCCGCCGAAAAGTGGGAGCAAGTAAAAACTGCCGTGCAAGACGCTTCCGAGCACGCGACGGGAACTGCAAGTGCGCTCGCCGACCGTGCGTCTTCGGCCGCAACAAACCTGCAAGAACAGACAAACAAACTGAACATGATGATCCTTACCCAGTTTCGCGACCAGCCGCTGGTGGGTGGTGCATTGGCGTTTGCAGTCGGAGCCGCGATCGGCGCGGCACTGCCAAGCACCGAAATGGAGGATGAGCTCGCAGGAGAAGCATCGGATGCCGCCAAGGAAGCGATCGGCACTCAAACATCTGAACTTGTCGATCAAGGCGCCGCCATCGCCTCAACTGCCTACCAAAAGGCTGTTGCGGTTGCTTCCGATGCTCACGACGAGATCAAGGATCGCCTCTCGGAGGAAGTCGAGTCTCTACGACAGCCAGCAACGCGGGATGCTGCGGTGCGGCCTGACCATGAACCGGGGACTGCCTGACCCTGTACTGGCTCTCCGAATACCTGGATTGCTGTTTCGGGAAAAGGAAGCGAAAGCATAGCCTCCTCGCCGGTCCATTTGTTCGGCGGCTCATAGCCGCCAAGGGCGTCGCGCACCATGCTCTCGAATACCTCGAGGACATCGAGCGCGACGGCGTCGCGCTGAATCCCGCGCGATACCCACGAACGCAACGGTAGCCGGTCTTTTGGCCTAACTCTCTTGCTGCCTCGCATGGCTCGGCAGCAACGCTCCTTCTGGGGCTTCTGGTGAGAGCACCTATAAGAGGTCTCGATACCCGCACTTCCCGAAACCTGAGAAAATCCCGCCGATTGTCGAAAATATCGAGATCGAACTCACTCCGGATGCACTGGGACCCGCGTGTCGGCAGTCGGACGCCGCCGACCTATCTTTCTAGAAGGCGGTCATAGACTCCGGCCAGCAATCGGCATATGGCGATCCGACCTGTTGGCGCCCCGCACTGCCTTACTCCATGGAAAGACAGGCACGCCGTTGACGCTTGGCCTTGCCAATCCCATCTGTTCCAGCATGCCCAAAGTGAAGACGGAAACGAAGAGCGATGAACCTGAGCTGATCAGGGAGTGGCCGCTCCCACTGGACGCGACGCTCGGATCGGCTATCAGAGTGAAGGGAATCCTTCAGGAAATCCGGTCTCGCCTGCCGCCCGCCGTCAGGAAGTCGCTTGATATGCAGTGGGGCAAGCTCACTCTCGTCATGCCGGTTACGTCGAAGACAGCGTTTCGCGCGACCTCATCGATCGTCTCCGAAACGCTCCAGCGCATCGCAGACCTGCCAATTATTCCTCGCGAGATCGAGGACATCCTGGGGATAACGGCTTCCGAAAGGAAGCGTTGGCTGGAGGACGGGCGTCTTCCAAGCGCGGGAACCCGAACCGTCAGGCTTCAGGGCCGAGCGCGGCGGATCACCTTTCACGTGTTCGATCCACGGATCATCGAGGACCTGCTCGATCGCTGCGCCGTGGATGCATGGCGCGAAGACGACGCGGCGGCCAAAGCAGAAAACCGCAGACGCGCCGCCTACCAGGCGAAGGTGACGCGGTCACTGAAGAAACAAGCGAAGACCGAGCAAGCTGATCCGGTCGCCGAAGACGCCATGAACGGCTTGAGCGGTTGGGACGAGTTCGGGAGAGAAGGTCTGCTTCGCTGATAAGTAGCGTCAGCTTTTCGAGCTCAATGCTTGCCGAGTGATCCTTGATGCCGCCGGCCTGTTCAGCCAAGACCAGTTCAAGCCTGCCGGCGCCGTGAGCGAGCACAGAACTTTTGCCGGGGTCACCCCGTTATCGGCTTCCCGGAGCTGGTTGCTCCATTCCGGGAAGATTACAGGGCGATTTTCAACCAGGCCCGAGAGCGGACATCGCTGAATGACTCACGATTTGACTGGAAGAGTGAGGTTCCGGTAGCCGGATAGTCTATTTCGCCGATATGTCTTCGCGCCTGCACAAAGTGCGGTCGGAGGAATTCACGCGAAGCCCTTTGAGCAGTTCGAAAACACGTGGACGCCTCGCCTTTGACTCCTATACTGGCCGTCAGGGAGAACGACCGCCGGCATCAAGGGGTCACGGCAATGGTACTTCATGTCGCTCGCGATAGCAGGCGCTCCGCTTGTTCAACCATCTCCTCAATCACCCTCCGGGCGGGATCCACACTGTGAATCAAGCCCGCTGCCTCGCCCATCAGAACAGCTGAGTTGTCCGCGTCGCCAGCGTCGAACGCTTTCCAGAACAGCTCGCTTTGGATCTTTTGTGCAGGCTGCGCGGCCAACTCGCATTCGCGTCCGTGCCAGGTGGAAACGAAGCGGTTTTTCAGAACGCGGGCGGTGAACTCCGCTGTGGGCCAATGATAGCCACGGACGATATCTACAGTCCTCGTTTTTATCGTCCGGTCGCCATCAGCAGCTACGATTGCTTCGCGAAAACCGGGAGGCGCCGCTGACTCTGAAGTCGCAACGAACCGGGTACCGATCAAGACACCATCTGCACCGAGCATCAGCGCCGCCGCTAGTGAACGGCCGTCGCCCACACCGCCCGCCGCCGCGATAATCGTCTCCGGCGCCCGCTTCGCAACCAGGTCGGCGATCTCGGGAACCAGCGTGAACGTCGAGCGACATCCGCTGTGACCTCCGGCCTCATTGCCCTGAGCCACAATTACGGTAGCTCCGACGTCAAGTGCTTCACGGGCGTGCAGCATCGATTGAACTTGACAAATGACAGGTATTCCCGCTTCCCGCACCCGGCGCGCAAAGGGTGCCGGCGAACCAAATGAAAACATCAGCGCCGCGGGTCTACGCGCCAGAACGAGATCAAGCAGGTTCTGTTTGGTTGCCAGCGACCAACTGATCAAACCGCATCCGACACGTGAATTACCGGCAGCGTCAAATTGCTTCTCGAGCCAGACTGCATCGCCGTAGCCGCCGCCAATGAGACCAAGGCCTCCGGCATCGGAGACTGCAGCTGCGAGTTGCCCGCCAGCCATCACGCCCATAGGCGCGAGCAGAACAGGATGTCTGATGCCGAAGTACTCTGTCAGCCGGGTGTTCAATGACACAGTTGGCACTCGTCAGGTCGGTAGTGAGGCAAGGGCAACACAACGAGATTATTTTAGCATAACAGCAACGCGCTTTCCATTTTTCGGGATCGGCATAAGGCGCCTTGAAGGGATACGAACTGCCGACTCGGGATTATCGCCCCACCACGCGCCCGTTCGACGTTTGGGATGAATTTAAGAGGCTGTTGAGTTTGTGCTTGCATAATCAGCAAGCGTCTCTATATTTGCTAGCATGAACAGCAAGCAGAGAAAGACTCTCGCGGCGGTCTTCATGGACCCGGTCTCGGGAACCATTGAATGGGCCGCTATAGAGAATCTGCTTGTGGCTGCCGGAGCCGACCTCATTGAGGGGAATGGTTCCCGCGTTAAGTTTGAAAAAGACGGGATCATTGCGAGCTTCCATAGACCACATCCGGCCAAGGAAGCAAAGCGTTATCAGGTGCGCGATGCTCGCGAGTTCCTGATGCAGATTGGAGTAACGCCATGAACATCATGACCTACAATGGATATCACGCGCGCATCGAATTCGACGCTGAGGACGATGTGTTTTTTGGCAGGATTGCAGGTATCTCCGATGTAATCGGCTTTCACGGTGACAGTGTCGCTGAACTTAAGAGAGCCTTCCATGAGGCAGTCGATGACTACCTGGAGACCTGCAGGAAAATCGGCAAAGAGCCTCAGCGACCCTATTCTGGGAAGATGATGTTTCGTGTCGCTCCCGAAGTCCATCGCCGAGCAGCTCTTGCTGCTGAGCTTTCGGGAAAGAGTCTGAACCAGTGGGCAGAAGAGGTGCTGGAAGAGGCCGCCGACCATTATGCCGAGGCGCGCTTGCCGGCGTAGTTCCCTTCACAGTACCGCCCATCGGCGTGTCCAATGAATTGGTGTTCCTTTCGATCCATTATGCGATCATTCTAGCCCAGAACGTGAACATCCTTAGAACACGGCGTCCACGAGGCAAACCGAGAGCCCCCAAAAGTTGACATTAGCAGCCAGCTGAAAGTTCGATGCTCGAACATATCTTCGCTGCTGTTCCACCAACACCGTGACTGCCGGTGGAATGTGGTCAAGAAAGAGTGTCGCCTCCCTGGAACTCACACCATGCCTTCGTGCATAGAGAGGACAAAGCGCGTCGCAGGAACTTTACCTAGCGAACACTGGGAGGTCGGGGCCTGACTGCCCGTGTCCCAAGCGGCTGCCCTTGCCGCTCCCGCATTCCGTACAGTCCGGGTCCGTACGCGGCGTGGAGAACATTACGGCCCGCGAGCGACGCATGCGCCGCAACAAGACCGGGATTGACAAGCAGCTCTCCCATAGCAGGGTTTGATCGGGATCAACGATACAGGCGAACTCGCACCGGATGCAGGAGGGTGATAGGACTCAAGGACGGCATATGGAACAGGATCTGGTATTTGGCTTGGCGTCAATCAGACGGCCACGATCCGGGGCTCGGCACCTAATAGCAGACGGTCTGCAGGCGGCCCCAATTAAGACGCTCGTCCCTATCCTTCGCCTTGAACGGAGTCGAACCAGCCGCCCCACGACTGCAGCAATCAGCGGATAGCCGAGCTAGTGAAAATTCCGGCTCTTGATCTTCAGCGTATCGATATGCAGATCCGGCACGAACATATCCCTGGCGCGAACGGCCCGCGGCGTTTTCTCGCGCGAGTCCGGGCTTCCCGGAGAGCCATGGGCGAATTCGTCCCCGCGGCCCGTCGGGGGGCGGAATTCACCATCATGCCCGGCAAGCCCCGACAGGTCGGCTGATAGATCAAAGAGCTGCTGGGCGACCAGGTGAACCACCTCGCCTTCGCGCTGGATCCTGCCGTTGATCCCCATCATGCTGGCGCCGAGCACCACGCGGCGCGAGCGCTCGAACAGCTTCGGCCAGACGACGACATTGGCAATGCCGGTCTCGTCCTCGATGGTGATGAACATCACGCCCTTTGCCGAACCCGGACGCTGGCGCACCAGCACGAGACCGGTGGCCATCAGCCACTGACCGTCGCGCGCCGTCATCGCCTCCGCACAGGTGACGACCCGTCGCTTGCTGAGATCGGCCCGCAAGAATCGCAAGGGGTGCTCCCGCAGTGTCAGGCCGATATGAGAATAATCCTCGATGACATTATGCCCATCT
The DNA here is from genome assembly GCF_002531825.1 of Rhizobium sp. J15. Taxonomy (GTDB): domain Bacteria; phylum Pseudomonadota; class Alphaproteobacteria; order Rhizobiales; family Rhizobiaceae; genus Rhizobium. The sequence continues at coordinate 28,959 of NZ_NWSX01000019.1, forward strand.
GTCATCTGCCTGAGCTCGACGTCCGGCTCCTGCTGTTCGGCAATCGCCCGCGCCTCGCGTTCGGCTGCGGCCGTGAAGAGAGGCAGCGGCTCGTCGCGTAGCGCCTTGATTGCCCAAAGCGCATCGCGCCGTTCGAGCCGCAACGACGGCAGGAAGGCGTCCGCTTCCGCAAGCTCCACCAACGAGCCCACCGGCACGCCGGATCGCCGCCACATGTCGTCCACTGATGCGAAGGGCTCGTCGGCGCGCGCGGCGATAATGCGGGCGGCGTCGGCCATCGCCAATCCGCGCACCAGACGCATGCCGAGCCGCACCGCATGCCGGGTTGTGTCTTCCACCTCCTCGAGCGTGCAGTCCCAACGCGAGCGGTTGATGCAAACCGGTCGCACCTCGACGCTGTGTTTCCTCGCGTCAGAAACGATTTGTGCCGGCGCATAAAAGCCCATCGGCTGCGAGTTCAATAGCGCAACGCAGAACACATCCGGGAAATGGCATTTCACATAGTTGGAAGCATAGGCGATCAGTGCGAAAGACGCCGCGTGACTTTCGGGGAAACCATAGGATCCGAAGCCTTCCAGCTGGCCGAAGGTGCGCTTGGCAAATTCCGGTGAGTAGCCGTTGCGGATCATGCCGGAAACAAGCTTATCCTCGAACCGGCTGACACCGCCGGTAAATTTGAACGTGCCATTGCTCGGCGCAGCTGGTCGGCCTCGCCGGCTGAAAATCCGGCGCAGACCATGGCGACCTTCATCGCCGACTCCTGAAACAGAGGAACGCCCAAGGTTCTGCCAAGCACCGCCTCGAGTTCGGGGGTCGGGTATTCGACCTTTTCCTTGCCCTCGCGGCGGCGAAGATAGGGATGGACCATGTCACCCTGGATCGGGCCCGGCCGGACGATCGCCACCTGGATGACCAGGTCGTAGAAAGTCTCCGGCTTCATGCGCGGCAACATGGCCATCTGCGCTCGGCTTTCGATCTGGAAGGTGCCGAGCGTATCGGCCTTGCGGATCATCGCATAGGTGGCCGGGTCCTCCTGCGGGATGGTGGCGAGGTTGAGATCCTGATGTTTGTGCTTGCCGATCAGGGCAAAAGCCTTGGCCATGCAGGTCAGCATGCCGAGCGCCAGCACGTCGACCTTCATCATCTTCAGCGCCTCGACGTCATCCTTGTCCCATTCAATCACCTGGCGGTCAGCCATCGCCGCCGGCTCGATCGGCACGAGATGATCCAGCCTGTCGTGGGTCAGGACGAAGCCGCCGGGATGTTGGCCGAGATGCCGCGGCGCGCCCATCAATTGCTGGGCAAGCTGCAAGGTCAATGCGAGACGTCGATCGTCCGGATTGAGGCCAAGGTCGCGCACCTGGCTCTCCCCGACCGCTTCCGACCAGGACCAGATGCCGGAGGAAAGCGCCTTGATCAGGTCCTCGGGCAGGCCGAGTGCCTTACCGACGTCGCGAATGGCGCCCTTGGCGCGGTAGCGGGTCACGGTGGAGCACAAGGCGGCCTTGTCGTGGCCGTAGGTCTTGTAGATCCACTGGATCACCTCCTCGCGCCGCTCGTGCTCGAAATCGACGTCGATGTCGGGTGGTTCATCTCGTTCCTGCGAAACGAAACGCTCGAATAGCAGATCGTTGGTGTCGGGATCGATTGATGTAATTCCGAGCACATAGCAGACGGCCGAGTTTGCGGCCGAGCCACGCCCCTGGCAGAGGATTCCCTGGGATCTGGCAAATCGGACGATGGAAAAGACCGTCAAGAAATAGGGAGCGTAGCGCATGGTCTCGATCAGCGCCAGCTCGTGGCGTATGATCTTCTCGACGTGGGAAGGCATGCCCTCCGGATAGCGGTTGGGCACACATTCCCAGACATAATGCTCGAGCGATTGCTGCGCTGTCTTTCCGGGGAAAATGGCTTCCTCCGGATACTGATAGGTCAACTCCTCCATCGAGAACGTGCAGCGCTCGACGATTTCCATGGTTCGCGCGGACGCCTCGGGATAGCGACTGAACAGCCGCTCCATCTCCTGCGGCGGCTTCAGGTAGCGGTCCGCATGCCTTTCACGCTCGAAACCGACATCGTCGATTGTCGTTCCGGTGCGGATGCAGGTCACCACGTCCTGGAGCTGGCGCCGGCCGGGCTCATGAAACAGCACGTCATTGGTGACGACCGTCTTCACCCGGTGCCGCGCCGCCAGGTTCGACAGCTCGTGCAGCCGCATCTGGTCGTTCGGCCGCCGGCGCAGACAGAGCGAGACATAGGCGCGGTCGCCGAAGATTTCGGCCATCTTCCTGAGCTGCGTCGCGCAGATCTCATCGGCCAGGTCCGGCACCAGGATGGCGAGCAGGCCTTTTGAATAGAGGGCCAGATCATCGAGGTGCAGGATGCAGTTCGCTTTCCCGCCCCTGCTCTTCCCGAGCGTCAGCAGACGGGTCAATCGGGCGTATGCCGCGCGATCTGTCGGATAGACCAGGATTGACATGCCGTCCTTGAGGTCGAGCCTGCAGCCGACGACCAGTCGCGAGCCGGTTGCCCGAGACGCTTCCAGTGCTCGCACGACGCCGGCCAAGGAATTGCGATCGACGATGCCGAGCGCCTCGATGCCGAGCAGCTTTGCGGTCGCGAACAGTTCCTCTGCCGAGGATGCTCCGCGCAGAAAGCTGAAATGTGTGGTGACCTGGAGCTCGGCATACCTCATGAGAAGGTTCCATGGATGAACCAGCGATGAGAACCGGTCTCGGGATCGATGCCGTCGCCGGACCGGTAAATCCAGTAGCGCTCGCCCATCTCGTCCTCGACCGAAAAATAGTCCCGAACGGCAACCCATTCCGACGTCCTTCGCCACCATTCTCCGAAGATGCGCTCAGGTCCGTCGGCACGCTTCACGCGCCGACGCTTACCGCGCCAAGTGAACCAAACGGGAGGATGGTCGGGCAGCAATGCCATGACCTCAATCAGCTCGGGGCGGTCCATCAATCGCACCGGCCGGGGCCAGGTCATCGGCCAGGTCTCTCCATTTTCATCGGCGATGGGCGAAATCCTTTGGACTGACCGCTCTGGCACGTCGCTTGCGACCGGAGCCAGTCGGTAGATGCGCAGCGTGCCACGGTTTCCAAGGATATCGATGAGGGACGTGACATCGACCTCGGCGGCTTCGACGAGACCAGAGACGATCTGGCGGTCATCCAGCGGCTCGACCATACTGGCGGCGAGGCTAAGCTTCTCGATGCCAAACCCGGGATCAATGCGTTCGATGCGATCACGCAGCAGCTTCGTCAACCAGGCTACGTCGCGTACCGGTTTGGCCGTCCCTGCCCTAAGCGCCTGGATCGTGTTGTCGACGCGGTAAACAATGAGGTCTGTGCGCCGGACACCCAGACCTTTCGCCTGCAGCTCGCGACAGAGCTTCCTTACGAGCAGCGAGATATATTTTCCGATGGTCTCCGCAGCGCCGATCGGCTCGGCGAAAGCACGATCTACCTCGACGATCTCCGGACATCGGATCGGATCAATGGGCTCAGCCACCCGGCCGAACATCTGGTCAAGGCGACGGCCGATTTCCGGACCAAAGCGGAGCGATAGGGGCGCACGCGGTGTCGCAGCCAGCTCGCCGACCGTTTGGAAGCCGAGCGTGCGCAGACTAATCACCGTCTCGGCACTCAGTCGCAGCGCCGAGAGGGGAAGCGGCGTTACCGCATCAGCCGTTTTCCCTTTCGCGATGACTCTAACCTCCCTGATCGCTCGCGCCAGCCCATATGCAGCTCCCCAGCTGTCGGCAACGACCGCACGAGCTGGCAGGCCTCGTGCCCGAAACCGGTTTACGAGACCGGAAAGCATCAGCTCCTCGCCGCCCTGAAGATGATCGGCTCCTTCAGTATCCATGACGATGCCGTCCGGCGGATCGGCTGCCACGACCGGCGAGTATTGAGACAGCGCCCAGAGGGTCAGGCGTTCGAGTGCTGCATGATCAGCGGCGGGATCGGCATCTACTGCGCGGAGACCGTGTACCAATGCCTGCGCTTTTGCGGCGGCCATACCAACGTGGAGGCCAAGCCTGGCAGCGTTGGCATCGACGGCTGACAGCCATCGTTTCGAGCCGCTCCTGGCGACGACAACGAGCGGCATTTCAGCCGGTATCGAGGGATCGGCGCGTCTCAGCCGATCCGTCGCGAATGTCGGAAAAAAGACTGATACGACCCTTGGCATCGCATGCACCTATTTCAAAATTCGCACTTTCACCTGCCTTGACCCTGATCAGTTCGGCCAGCCATCTCGCCCGGCCGAGGCCAGGCACCGGGAGGGGCTCTGATGGCAGCACGGATATTCGCCATCGTGTCGTCGCTGCCGTTGGATGCCCGAAATCCCCCGCCTCGGTCTGCCGCCGCCATCGTCGAATGATCAGCCCGATGGTCCCGGAATTTTCGGCCGCCAGCTGCAAACGGCGAGATGCGACCATGGGCAATCGCACCACCTCTGCGACGACCGCCGCCAGTCCGCCAAACCTCAATGCTTCCTCGAAGGCTTCAAGAACATATTCCTCCCTGATTGCTTCGACGTAGATAACGCGGTCCGGGTGGAGCCCGACCTGGGCCAACCCCGGCGCGAAGAGATCGGGCCGCGTCAGACACCAGACGACCTTGCCTGCGGTTCGAGCCGCAATACCTGCAACAAAAACCGCGGCCGCGGCTCCATCGACCGCCCCTACTCCCCCGCCGGCGAATTCGTGGACGGCCCCATAAGCCAATCCACCTCCCGGCAGGTGCGCGTCAATCTTAGTCACTCCAAATGGAAGGACCGATTTTCGTCGTGCCGCAGCCCCTTCGAGATGCTGGATGCGGTCTCGAAGATCGGAAATAATGGGATTCGCGCTGGTCCGCGCCATTCGAAGCCTTCGTCAAAACAGGTTTTCATCTTATTTGAAAGCGAGTATGTTCCCTATTTGTTCCGAATACTTGAGTCAATGTGCATATACCGGCGAGTGACCGTCGGACTGCAACCTGACCACCTGCTGCGGCACCGGAAGAACAGGGAATTCAATCGCCTACTGATGAACGGTCGACAGGCTCTCAAATGTCATCGATAAGAAAAAATACCTATGAAGAACCGGCGACGCTTCGCGACTTCCGTGGATCGGTCGTCACCGTCGAGTGCATTGCCTGCGATCGGACCACTGAGCTCGATCGAAAGACACTGGTCAAGCAGTACGGCGCGAGTTTCACGTTCCAGCAGCTTCGCCGGCGGCTGAGCCTCGGCTGCCCTCGAATGTTTTCGGAAGACGGCGTTGACCGCTGCCAGACTCGCTTCCCCCGCTTGGCCGTCAATGGCCTTCCATTCAGCAAGGAGGATACCCCATGACGGAAAAGGTCGTATCGTTCGAGGAAAAGCGCCTCGAGGTATCGGGCACGATCTTCGGATCGACGGCCGAAGAACTGAAACTGGCAGCAATCCGCTCGAACATCGAGTTTGCCAGGAATGAGCTGGCGCTTGTTCAAAGCTATATCGATCTCGCTTATGACGGTGAAATCGTCTTCACGCCGAGTAACGGCACAAGACCGCAGCCGGAGGCCTTTGCGCATCTTGGCAGCGTTCTTTCCAATTACGAACAGGCGCTGTTCGATAAGATCGGCAGCCTGGAATACGAGCTGGAAATGCTGGAATTTCTGCCCGATCAAGATGAAGAATGAGACCAACGACCCCGCCGTCTTGAAAAGTGGATACCGACAAGACTGATGCGATGCCTGCGATCAAACAGTCAGAATCGCCTTTGCCCCGGGATCGGTAACTGATAATCGCGGCAAATGCGCGAATGTATGTCGAGGGGACCGATCATCGTGACCAGCCTACGCCTCAGAGGTGAGATTCTTGTCGCCCTCATGATCGCCTGCGTCGCCACGTGCTATGGTTTTGGTCTCAGCCTCTTTCCCCAGATCATCCCCGACATGCGGCGTGACCTTGGCTTCGACTATGGATTCGTGGGCTTCGTCACCGGCTTGGTCCAACTTTCCACGGTCGCTTTCGCCTTGCTCGGCACCTGGCTCGTCCATCGGATCGGCGCCGCCTGGACAGTGGTGGCCTCCGTGTCGCTTTGCGGGCTTTGCCTCATGTCCATTCCTGCCACCGGCAATATATATGTCACCGCCTGCCTTCTCATGATCGCCGGCGGGACCGGCGCGTCGACCTTCGTTCCGATGATTGATCTTGCCACGCGAGTCGTGAACGCTGAACGGCGCGGTTTTGCCATGAGTCTGATCTCCAGTGCTCCGGCCTATGGCGTTCTGATCAACAGCGCGCTGGTATCGGCATTCGCAGGCAGCGGTCACTGGCGGATAGCCTGGTCCGTCACGGGCGGGGTCACAATCACGCTGGCCATCGCCGTTGCCATCCTCTTTGGTCGAGCGGGCCTCTTCGACGACACAACAGGACAGACATCAACCGCAGTTGCGGATGGGTCGCCAAGCCTGCGCTCGATCATGCCGTGGGGGGCACTGATTTTCGTGCTGGGTTTCGTCAATGGCATGATGCCCTACCCCTACCTCACCTATCTCTCTCCCTTCTTGCGGGAGGAGCTGGGCTATTCGGTCGGCTTCGCCTCCTGGCTCTGGGCAACCGTCGGAGCGGTGGGGATCGGCGCGGGTTTCGTCGTGGGGACGATATCGTCACGCCTTGGATCACGCTACGCCATGCTTGCCTGCTATTCGAGCTTCCTCATTGCCGGCGCTCTTGTGATCATGGACCCCTCGATGGACCAGGCTTTAGCGTCGGCAATCTTCTTTTCGCTCGGCTTCTACCCCATTTATGGCCTGCTCCCGGTCTATGTCTCCCACCGCGCCCAGCCACGTCTTGCAGTGACTGTCCTGGGAATTTGCACCGTGCTCCAGGGAATCGGCGGCACCACCGGCAACTTCTTCGGCGGGGTGATCAAGACATCGACCCAAAGCTTTGAGGGCATCTATCTCGCCGTGGCGGTCATGGCCTTGATCTCAGCGCTCATAGCGATCGCGTTGCCGAAGGACCGACAACTTCGACCATAGGCTTTGGGCATATCGGCTGCGCTTTCGGAAAGTCGCTGGCTGAAGGTCCAACTATCGATGTCGATGGACAGCCTCAACGGCCTTCAGTGCTTGCGATCGCCCTTGTCGCCCTGGCAGGCTTGGCCTCGCGCCGAGCCTCATGCGGGCATCGCTGGACAGCGATCGCGAGACGTCGTCGCTCTCCTTGAACCGGCCCTTCTTATCGCGACGGACATAGCGTTTGTCGGTTCCGGTATCGATCAGTTCGCGCTTGCTCATGGCAGGACTCCTTTGGGGTTGTTCCACCGAGAAAACGCGCGCCGGCGCGAAAAGATGCATGGAATCATGAGTCTAGACAGGACTGGCAGTACGCGCACCCGAATAGAGCTAAGTCATTGAAAAATGATTCGTTTCGACTCGGAACGATTCGCTGCCGAATCACTTGAATCGCGTGAGTTGTGTGCGGAGGTCCCAAGTCATGGCGGGTCCAAGAGCCAATTGGAAGGGGTATATCAAGTTCGGGGAGGTTTCCTGCCCCGTGGCGCTTTATACAGCGGCCTCCTCGTCGGAGCGCATCGCCTTCAATACCCTCAATCGAAAAACCGGCAATCGGGTCAAGCGCGAGTTCATCGACAGCGAGACCGGCGATCCGGTCGAGCGCGAGAACCAGGTCAAAGGCTATGAAGTCGAGAACGGCCACTATGTCGTGCTCGAGCCCGAGGAAGTCGCAGCGGCAATTCCCGAGAGCGACAAGACGCTGAAAATCGACGCCTTCATCCCATGCTCGCAGATCGACACCACTTATTTCGATAAGCCCTACTACCTAGCGCCGGACAAGATGGGCACGGATGCCTTCCTGCTGCTGCGCGACGGCATGAAGCGGGAGAAGGTCGCCGGCATCGCCCGGACCGTGCTTTTCCGGCGGCTGCGCACGGTGCTCATTCGGCCGCATGGCAAAGGCCTGATCGCCTCGACGCTGAACTTCGATTATGAGGTCCGCTCGTCGGACAAGGCGTTCGAAGAGATGCCCGACCTGAAGATCGAAGGCGAAATGCTCGAACTCGCCGAACACATCATCGGCACCAAGAAGGGCAGCTTCGACGCCAGCACCTTCGATGACCGCTATGAAGCCGCCGTCGCCGAGCTCGTCAAAGCCAAGATCGAGGGTCGCACATTGCCGAAGAAGAAGGCACCGGTGGCGTCCAAGCCGAGTGACCTGCTCCAGGCCCTGCGCGAGAGCGCCGGTCTCGGCGTGAAGGAGACGAAGCCAAAGCGCACCGCCGCCAATGCCAACCGGACCGCCGGCCGCCAGAAAGCAGCCAAGCCCGCCGCGAAATCGAAGCCGGCGGCGGCGCCGACGCGCCGCGCCAGCTGATCGGAGGAAGACGCCATGGCCCTGCGTCCCTATTGGAGAGGCTATCTCAAACTCTCGCTCGTCACCTGCCCGGTGCAGATGATGCCGGCGACCTCCGAAAGCGAAAAGGTTCGCTTTCACACGCTCAATCGCCAGACCCGGAACCGCGTCGTCAGCCATTATGTCGATGCCGTCACCGGCAAGGCCGTCAAAGAGGAAGACGAAGTCAAAGGCTATCAGCGCGGAGAGAACGAGTATGTCATGCTGGAGGATGACGAGCTCGAGAACGTGGCGCTTGAGAGCACCAAGACGATCGACATTTCCACCTTCACGCCGCGCGACAGCATCGATTGGACCTGGCTCGACACGCCCTATTATCTCTCACCGAACGACCCGGTCGGACAGGAGGCGTTTTCCGTGATCCGCGATGCGATGGAGGCGCAGAACATGGTCGGCATATCCCGGCTGGTGATTTCGCGCCGCGAGCGCGCCGTCATGCTCGAGCCACGCGGCAAGGGTATCGTCCTCTGGACGCTGCGTTATGGAGATGAGGTCCGCGATGAAGACAGTTATTTCGGGGCGATCGGTGAGGAAACGGCGGACTCGGAGATGATGCCTCTGGTCCGACAGCTCATCAAAAAGCAGACCAAGGATTGGAGCCCGAAAATGGTCGCCGATCCGGTCCAGGAGCGCCTGCTCGATATCATCGCCGCCAAGAAGAAGACGCTGAAGAGACCCGCCAAAGCCAAGGGCAAACCCGCCGCCTCGGCTCCCCCGAACAATGTGGTCAATATCATGGACGCCCTGAAGAAGTCGGTCGCGGCCGAAAAGCGGGCCGGCAGATGAGCCGTCGTACCAAACCGCTGCTGCAGGACGGTTCCGCTGCCAAGTCCAAGCCGGCCCGGCCGCGCGATCCGGCACAACCGCGTCTTCCGTTCGATCCGATGCCCGACCGTGTCGAGCCGTGCCTGGCGCTGCTGAAGAAAGTTCCGCCGAAAGGCCCGGACTGGTTATTCGAGGTGAAATGGGACGGCTATCGCCTGGCGATCCACATCGAGCCGAAGGGAGTGCGGGTCCTCACCCGCGGTGGCCACGATTGGACACACCGGTTCCCGATGATCGCCGAAGCGGCCGCGAAGCTCGGCGTCGGCACTGCGATCCTTGATGGTGAGGCCGTCGTGCTAGACAAGCAGGGGCGCTCGGATTTTGGGGCGCTGCAGCGGTCGCTTGGTGGACGCGGCGGCAAGCGCACGTCGACGGAGTCAGTTTTTCTGGCGTTCGACCTTCTGTATTTCGACGGCCATGATCTGACGAGGACCGAACTCTCGGTGCGCCGGCACCTGCTGGACGATTTTCTCGACGGTGTCACCGGCGCGATTCAGCTGTCGGAGGAAGTCTACGGCGATGGTGCAGAGCTTCTGGCGAATGCCTGCTCGATGGGTCTCGAAGGCATCATCGCCAAACATCGCGATCAGCCCTACCGCTCCGGTCGCACCGGCGACTGGCTCAAGATCAAATGCGTCCAGCGCGAGAGCTTCATGATCATCGGCTACGAGCGGTCTGCATCTGCCCGCAACGGCTTGGGCAGCCTGCTCCTTGCCGCTCGCAAGGGCCGCGAATGGATCGATGTCGGCTCGGTTGGAACGGGGTTCAACGCGAAGGACGCCGGATATCTGCGCAGCACGCTCGATAAACTGGGAACGACGCGACCGGCGGTCCCGCTCAAGGGAAAGAACCTGGTCTTTGCTCAGCCGACATTAATCGCCGAGGTAGAGTTTAGCGGATGGACGGAGGACGGCAGCTTGCGTCACCCATCCTACAAAGGCCTGCGCGAGGTCCAGGACAATGCGGCGGTCTTCGATATGGACGAAAAGCAAACCGGCTGAAACGACAGGGACTCTTGCGGGAGCCGTAATCAACAGCCAGACAAATCGCAGGACCGCAGCGAACTCTGGCAAGCCGAGATAAAATCAGGTTCAAAACAGCCGATGGCATCGCGTCGGCAGCGGCTCATCTTTCGCCGCTGCCTGCGTCGCAAGCTTGCGCATTTGCATCTGCATCCAAGATCTACAAGTGACATGCGCCCGTGGCCAGGCGGCTCGAGGTGCTGTCGTAATCGGCTGTATCTCAGTATGGCCGAGGATCCCTGTCCCGCGTCATCCGAGAGACAGCAATGACTTGGTCTTCCGGTGCCAGCAGATCGTGTTTTTCGGCGAAGGCGACATAAAGGCCGCGTGCCGTCTCCGGCTCGATCTCGCCGCGGAGTGCGGCACCGCACGCCTTGAGCGCGATGGAATGCGCGCTATCCCGTAACGACGCCGGCCACTCGGTGAGATGCCGATAGGCGTCCATCACGCTGCGGACCTCAACCGGAAATCCAAGACCAACAAGAACGGAGACAGGCTGTCTGAACATATCGGGCTTCATCATATTCTCCTTCCCAACCCCAAGTGTTGACCGGCGAAGCCGCGACGGGGCCTCCCGCCATGGGAGAAGCCCGATGAATCTGGCCCGCCGGATTGCCGATCACCTTTGTCCAAGGCCTTGAGGGCCTCTAGGATCTCATCATAGGAAACGGCTATTTCCGTCCCGGGATAGAGTCGCAGTGCAGGTACCGATTCGATCGCAAAGCAATCGGATGCCCAGGAGGCGAGAATCGCCCGCTTTTCCTCAACGCTGATGTCGGTGGCGGTCAGCACGTCACGGGGATGACTGAAGTGTTTTCCCGGATGCAGCAGGTGCGCCGCGCTGATCGCCGCGGCTTGCTGCTTGGAGAAGTTGCTTGTGTTTTCCTTTCTCATGGTTTGGCTCCATTGTGTCGACCGATGGAACTTGGTTCATATGAGAGTATGTGGGGTGGCCCGCCCCGAAGGCGGGACGGGCCGAGCGATCGACTAGAAGTCCATGCCGGCGCCGGCGGGCATGGCGGGAGCGGCGTCCTTCTTCGGCTTCTCGGCGATCATCGCTTCCGTCGTCACCAGCAGGCCGGCGACGGAAGCTGCGTCCTGCAGCGCGGTGCGAACGACCTTGGCCGGATCGATGACGCCCTGCGCATAGAGGTCGCCATATTCCCCTGTCTGGGCGTTCCAGCCGTAGGAGAACTCGCTCTTCTCGCGCAGCTTGCCGACGATGATCGAACCTTCGGCGCCGGCGTTTTCGGCGATCTGGCGAACCGGTGCCTCGATGGCGCGGCGAACGATGTCGATGCCGACGCGCTGGTCGTCATTGACGGTCTTGATATTGTCGAGCGCCTTGACGGCGCGCAGAAGCGCCACGCCGCCGCCCGGCAGAATCCCTTCCTCAACTGCCGCCCGCGTCGCATGCAGCGCGTCGTCGACGCGATCCTTCTTCTCCTTCACTTCGACCTCGGTCGAGCCGCCGACGCGAATGACGGCAACGCCGCCGGCGAGCTTGGCAAGGCGTTCCTGCAGCTTCTCCCGGTCGTAGTCGGAGGTGGTTTCTTCGATCTGGGCGCGGATCTGAGCGGTGCGACCGTCGAGTTCCGCCTTCGAACCGGCGCCGTCGATGATGGTGGTGTTTTCCTTTTCGATCGCCACCTTCTTGGCGCGGCCGAGCATGTTGAGCGTCACGTTCTCGAGCTTGATGCCGAGATCTTCGGAGATGACGGTGCCGCCCGTCAGGATGGCGATGTCTTCGAGCATGGCCTTGCGCCGATCACCGAAGCTAGGCGCCTTGACGGCAGCGATCTTCAGGCCACCGCGCAGCTTATTGACGACGAGCGTTGCAAGGGCTTCGCCTTCGACGTCTTCAGCGATGATCAGGAGCGGCTTGCCGGACTGGACGACGGCTTCGAGCACCGGCAGCATCGACTGCAGGTTCGAGAGCTTCTTCTCGTGAATGAGGATATAAGGATCCTCGAGCTCGACCCGCATCTTGTCCTGGTTGGTGACGAAATAGGGGCTGAGATAACCGCGGTCGAACTGCATGCCTTCGACGACTTCGAGCTCGGTTTCGGCGGTCTTGGCTTCTTCAACCGTGATGACGCCTTCGTTGCCGACTTTTTCCATCGCTTCGGCCAGGTAGCGGCCGATTTCGGAATCGCCATTGGCCGAGATCGTGCCGACCTGGGCGATTTCGGAATTGTTGGAGATCTTGCGGGCATTGGTCTTCAGCTCGGCGACGATGGCTTCAACGGCCAGATCGATGCCCCGCTTCAGGTCCATCGGGTTCATGCCGGATGCAACCGCCTTGGCGCCTTCCTTGACGATCGCCTGGGCGAGCACCGTCGCAGTGGTGGTACCGTCACCAGCGAGGTCGTTGGTCTTGGATGCGACTTCGCGCAGCATTTGGGCGCCCATGTTTTCGAACTTGTCTTCGAGTTCGATTTCCTTGGCGACCGAAATGCCGTCCTTGGTGATGCGCGGCGCGCCGAAGGATTTGTCGATCACGACATTGCGGCCCTTCGGGCCGAGCGTCACCTTCACCGCATTGGCCAGCACGTCGACCCCACGCAGCATGCGTTCACGGGCATCGCTATGAAACTTGACTTCTTTCGCAGCCATTCTGTCACTCCTTCAATAGGCAGCTTTTTTGACTAATGCGCGCAAATCGCCTCAGGCGGCGATCTTTTCGGCCCGGGCCTCGGTGATGCCCATGACATCGCTTTCCTTCATGATCAGCAGGTCTTCGCCATTGATCTTGATCTCGGTGCCCGACCACTTGCCGAACAGGATGCGATCGCCGACCTTGACGTCGAGCGCCTGGATCTGGCCTGCGTCGTTGCGCGCGCCGGTGCCGACGGCAATGACCTCGCCTTCCTGCGGCTTCTCCTTGGCAGTGTCGGGAATGATGATGCCGCCCTTGGTCTTTTCCTCGGAATCGACCCGGCGGACGAGAATGCGATCATGAAGCGGTCGGAACGACATGTTTTCCTCCAATGGACAAACAATAACGATGTTGTTCCCCTGGCCGGACCGGATGACCAGTCCGGGCGGGTGCAAAACCTCTCGTCGAGCGTTCTGCGCGCAAAATCTGGTTTTGCGCTTTTTTGATTTCAAGAGGGCCATGTAAAAAAATCAGCACTCGGCCGATATGGCTGCTAACACCCTGTAAAGGAACATTAAAACGGTGGGCACGTTCGGGAATATGTTGATCGTCGCAAAATTTCGCGCGACCTTCGATCGTCATGAAACGGAGATGAAGCATGCAATTTTCATCGGATCTCGACCGTCAGCTCAATGGCTATGGGCTGACGACAGCGCATATCCTCTATCGCATTCCTGATTTTGAGTCCGTCCTGCAAACCTATGTCTGGCAGGATTACGATCTGGCTCCGGACTTTCCGGAGATGCATAAGTTCCTGGATTTTTGGCAGTCCACGCTTGACGGGCCGCTTCATTCCGTCCGCTATACCCACCAACGGTTGATCGGGCCAAACGAATGGCGCCGCGTCACGGGCGAGTTCAAGTTGCACTGAGCCTTGGAACCGAAATTCACTAATCGCCACTTCGAGCGAAAGTCGGCCTCAGCACGAGGCCCGTATCGCCTTTTGGCGGATGCGAACCTATGCCGCCTCCTTAGGGTGTGTGCGATCTCGCGTAAGCAATACCAGTCCAACGCCTTTGAATGTCAACAATGGGGCCCAGGCCTAAGCTGCACTGCGCCGGCCAAATCCCTCCATCCAGCCTCGGATTGGCACTCGTAATGTGACCGCCTGAGAACTGACGAGATAAGCAATGGCGCCGCCTTTAGTTTTCGCTTTGGTGCAATTAGCGGCCACGATCTTTTTGAGTGAAAGCGCGGCTAGAGATCATCTATTGACCCTCAATGGAAGCCTTCACCCTTCTTGCCAGCGCCTCCATATCGAACGGCTTGGTCAATACCTGCATGCCTGGTGATAAATGTCCGTGATTTAAAACCGCATTCTCCGCGTAGCCTGTCATAAACAGGACTGGTAGATTTGCTTGCCATTCGCGGGCACGATCGGCAAGCTGCCGACCATTCATGCCATTGGGCAGCCCCACATCGGTCAACAGCAGATCGATCCGCCGGCCTGTTTCCAGCACCTTGGTTGCTTCACGAGCGTCGCCGGCCTGAATCACCAGATAACCCAATTCCTCGAGTTGTTCAGCGGAGACCATGCGGATCAGGGGCTCGTCGTCGACGAGCAAGATTGTTTTACCTCGCTCTGCTGCAGTCAGCCTGCCAGCGGGAAGCGTCTCTTCCGAGCCGACGTCACCCGTAAACCTGGGTAGATAGATGGACACGGTAGTACCTTCACCCAACGCAGAATAAATCTTTGCGCTGCCGCCAGATTGGCCCGCGAAACCCCATACCATCGAAAGACCGAGGCCGGTCCCCTCGCCGATCGGCTTGGTTGTAAAGAATGGATCGAAAGCGCGAGCAACTGTTTCTGCTGACATGCCCGTACCGGTATCCGAGACAGACACCGATAAATACTGCCCGGCCTTGAGCCCCAGAAGAGACGCCATGCGATCGTCAATCCAATGATTTGCCGTCTCGATCGTCAACCTGCCGCCAGATGGCATCGCATCGCGTCCGTTGATACACAGGTTCAGCAGCGCACTTTCCAACTGACCCGGATCGACAAGCGTTGGCCAGGCCCCGGATGTCTGAACAACCTCGACGGCCACGGCAGGACCGACGCTACGGCGAAGCAGCTCTTCCATCGAGGTGATGAGCCTGGTGACATTGGTGGGCTTCGGAGCAAGTGTTTGTCTCCGGGAGAAAGCGAGCATACGCTGCGTCAACGACGCGCCGCGCGTGGCCGCACCGGCTGCCGCAGTCAGAAAGCGATCGATATCGTTCAATCGGCCCTGTGCCAGACGGGTCCTCATCACCTCTAGGCTGCCAAGGATCCCAGCGAGCAGATTGTTGAAGTCGTGGGCGAGCCCGCCCGCGAGCTGCCCCACGGCCTCCATCTTCTGCGCGTGGCGCAGAGATTCTTCCGCTGCCATGAGTTCGCCCGTACGTTCCGCGACCGTTGCCTCTAAGACCTCGTTGGCCCGACGCAACTCGGCCTGACTCGCCAGCAACTCCGCCTCCGATCTTACCCGTTCGATATGGGCCCACGAGCGGTCAGTAACCTCCTGGACAAGCGCAATTTCATGGGCGGTCCAGTGATGCGGCAGCTTATGATGGACGGCCATCAACGCTGTGAGTTTGCCGCCTTTAACCAGTGGCAGGCAGATGGTCGCTGCGATGCCTATTCTCTGGAACGTGGCTGCCTCTTCCGACGCGATTTCCTTCAAGTTGTCATTGATGACAAGGGGGCGGCCGGCGGAAAGCTCAATAACAGCGAGCCGGCCAAAATCCTTAAGATGGTATCGACCAGTAATGTGGCCCGAACCGGGGGCTGCCCAGTCTCCTCGAATGGTAAAGCCGTCCTCGTCTGCGTCCATATCGGCGTAGGCGCAAACGGACACACCTAATTGTTGGCCGAGCATGCGCGTGCTGATTTCCAATATGGAATCCGCGTCTTTAAGCGTTGAGGTCGCCTTGCCAAGCGCATCCAGAAAATCCAGCCGGGCCGTATAACGTGCCTTCTCCGCCTCTGATTTTGCGCGTTCGACAGCTGACCACGTCCGTTCGGCAACTTCGGTCGCTAGAGCAACGTCGTTATCCGTCCACTTGTGTGGAAGCGGGTGGTGAAGAAACAACATAGCTCTGAACCGGCCATGTTTGATCAAGGGCACTGCCAAGACCGTTCTCGATTCGATTGCATGGAACGCCGCAGCCATGCTTCCGACCCGATGATCTCGGTCCACGTCGTCTACGCACAGGACTCGCCCTGCCTTGAGCTCTTCGATGATCGGCGGACCGAAGTCATTCATGCGGTACTTGCCCGCTACACTTGCGATGCGTCCATCCGTCCAATCGCGCTCCACGGTGACATGTTCTTCTTCGTCATCGATTTCACCGTAACCAACTCGTGCTATGCCGAGCGCTCTGCCCAACGCTTCGGACGCCGCGGCCATCACTGCAACCGGATCGGCGATATCCCTGAGGGTCTCCTCCAACGCGAGATGGAACGACTGTCGGTTTTCCAGCATGACGCGCTGGGTGGTTTCGGTGACGGCACAGAACATACCCCGTACGACACCCTGCTGATCGCGAACAGGCGAATACGAGAAGGTGAACCAGCTCTGCTCGTCATAACCCGCCCTGTTCATAATAAGCGGAAGGTCCTCGCTGAAAGTGGCGATGCCTTTCATGGCCCTGTCGATGAGCGGAAAGATATCCTCCCAGATCTCATGCCAGATATCCTTGAACCGCGCCCCAAAGGCGGCCGGATGCTTGCTTCCGAGTATCTCCGCATACGCATCATTGTAAAGGAAGGTCAGCTCGTCACCCCATGCCACGAACATAGGAAACTGACTATCGATCATCAGCGCCGTCACCGACTTTAAAGACTGATCCCAATGCTGCGGCGGGCCGAGAGGCGTAGCTGCGAAGTCAACCGTTTTTAGGAGATCGGCAACTTGGGTCAAAGTGAGGGAGGTCTGGACAGCTTTCAACGCGGAAGCCATCAGTCCCTCATCAGTCCCGATTCGCGAATTTTCCATTACGCCCCCGCGTGTCAAAGCAA
This sequence comes from Rhizobium sp. J15, assembly GCF_002531825.1. Classification (GTDB taxonomy): domain Bacteria; phylum Pseudomonadota; class Alphaproteobacteria; order Rhizobiales; family Rhizobiaceae; genus Rhizobium. Next base: position 45,889 of record NZ_NWSX01000019.1, read on the forward strand.
CGGTTAACTTTTGCGAGCGCGACAGAGTTCCGCCCCCGCCAAGCTGGGACTTCTCGCGGTGCAGGCGTGCCTTGAACGCCGTATTTGCGCTGGGCTTTGCGGTCCAGACGTATGCGACAGGCGGATATCGTTTGTCACATACCGTACCGGAACTTAGCTTGAGGCCAGTTCGTTAGAAGGGATCGGCCGCACGGTTTTTTCCCGTCATTTATTCCTGTGCGATCCCGGTGAAGAACTTGCCCCGTCTCGACGGGGCTTTTTTTACTTGGAATCGAACGGGAATTTGGCGCAGCACTAAAGGCTAGTTCACTGGATCGTGGAAGGGCCATCCGCTGAACGGAGATGCCCTTTCTCGTATGGTTTATCTATTCCAGAGTTGGGTCGTGCGGAGGCAAGGTCTGCTTCCAATCGAGCGATGCCCCGCGCGGCCCCGAAGTTTCATAAGTGTCCCGCGCTCCAGCATGGAGTGAAGGACGAAGATGCTCTGTTGCGGCTTCTGATCTAACAGACGCTCGAGATGCCCTTCCTACACTAGGCGAGCAGGGAACTAGGAAAGCCAAACCTTCCCCCTCAATTTTGATGGTCGCTCACCGCCTGACATTTCCGCTCCAATCAGGCGCTCGTATTCTGCCTCCGGAGCGCCGTAGCAGGCACCGGCAATATCGATGAGAATGCGCCGGCTCAAAATTCTGACGCTGCCGCGCGTTGACCTTATGGCGTGCATGCCTTCGAGAACATGCAGGTGCTCGGTGACGCCCGAACGCCTAACGCCCAGCATCAGCGCCAGGAAGTCGTGCGTAAGAGGCATATCGTCAGAGATAAGGCGGTCATGGCACATAAGCAGCCAGCGGGCCAAGCGCTGGTGCATGCTGTAGCGTGCAGCAGCCAAGGCGGAGTGCGCAAGCTGCAGCTCCCTTGTGTGGATGTAGCGGAGGAAGAGCAGGCGGGCTTCCGGTTGATCCTGGAGGGCAAGAACGCGACTGGTGGACAACTCAAGGCCCCGGCCAGCGACCTGCATGAACGTGCGGTTCGGAGTCCGGTCGACACCGAGCAGCACAGGATACCCGCTGAGGCCTTCAAATCCGATCTGGCCGACTTCGATACTGTTGCCGTCCGAACTCACAACCACCATCGAGGCCAAGCCGCTCTCGATAAAACAGACATGATCGATCGGTTTGCCGGCTTCCACCAACGGCCGGCCCACCGGCAGGTCAACGGAGACCACATAGGGCCCGATTACTTTGAATGCTTCCTGAGAAAGACTGCGCAACAACCTGTTTGTCGTCTGTTCTTGAACAATTCTTGCCATAGCGCCGCCTCCTTTCATGTGTGCCCCCCGGCACGTTGAGCTTCGCGGATGCAGGTTGAGGCAATGCACAGATAGAACAATTCTGGAACCCACCTTGGCAGTCTACGCTGCCCGCTTTGATTTTTCGAGACGTTTGATCGCCTGTTCCAGCGGCCGCTCGCCGTCACAATAGTCCCGCCATGCGGCGGTTTTCGCAAGCAGCGACGGCACGGTGCGCAGCGTGAACCGGCTCGGGTCGAGATCGGACTTCACTTGGCCCCAGGTGAGCGGCATTGATACGGTGGCGCCAGGCCGAGCGCGCGGCGAGAGCGGCGCGACGGCGGTCGCCATGCGGTCGTTGCGGAGATAATCGAGGAATATTCTGCCGCCTCTCAGGCTCTTCGTCATCTTGATGAGATATAGGTCGGGATGGTCGCGCGCCATCTGCTGGCAGACGTCATGTGCAAAACCTTTGGCCTCGGTCCAGGAGAGAGGCTTGCGCTTATTGACGGCGAGTGGCGTGACGAGATGCAACCCCTTGCCGCCGGTCGTCTTGCAGAAGCTGACGAGCCCGAGTTCATCGAGCCGGTCGCGCATCTCGCGGGCGGCCGCGACCACGGTCGAGAAGGCCACATCGGGCCCAGGATCGAGATCGAACACCAGCCGGCCAGGCACTTCCGGCTTGCCGGGCTCGCAATTCCACGGATGCAGTTCGAGCCCGCCGATCTGGGCGATCGCCGCCAGCCCCTCAATACGGTCGATCTGCAGGTAGGGCTTCTTGTCGCCGAAGACTTTCACCAGTTCGAGAAGATTGGAGGTCCCGGGCATCGCATGGCGCTGGAAGAACTGTTCTCCGCCCATCCCGTCCGGCGCGCGAATGATCGAGCAAGGCCGGCCCCTAATGTGCTCGATCAGCCAGGGGCCGACTAGTTCATGATAACGGGCAAGGTCTTCCTTGGTGACAGGCTCGCCATCGCCACCGTCCGGCCAGAGCGGTTTGTCGGGATTGGAGATGAGGACGCCCATGACCTCGGCCTTCGCGCCCTTGCGACGCACAGGCCTGTGTTTGGCATTCGCCGCAGGTTCAGCGGTGTCCGTCCTGGCGGGTGGCGCCGGCTTTTCGGCCTCGACCTCCTTGGCCGGCTTGTCCTCGCGCAGACCCTTGAAGGCTGCCTGGCGGACAAGGCCGTCCGCGGTCCAGCCTTCGAATTCGATTTCGGCCACCAGTTCAGGCTTCACCCAGACGACCTCGGCCTGTTTCTTCGGAGCACCGATACCGGTGAACGGCGATCGCGCCGTCTCCAGCGCCTTCAGTCTCGGCAGCAGCATGTCAACTTTCTTCGCGCCGTAGCCGGTTCCGACCCGACCGACATAGACGAAGTGATCGCCGCGGTGGACGCCGACCAGGAGGGAACGGAACCGGCCATTGGTCTTGGCGTAGGCGCCGATCACCACCTCATGGCCGGCCCGGCATTTGGACTTCACCCAGCTGTCGGTGCGGCCGGATTGATAGGGCGCATCCATCTGCTTGGAGATGACGCCCTCGAGATGCAGCTTGCAGGCGGAGCGCAGCACGGCGTCGCCGCCGGATTCGAAATGCTCGACATAGCGGATGCGAGGATCATCGCCGGCAGCGGCGAGCAGGCTCTGCAGCCGCTCCTTCCGCTCGACCAGGCGCATCGATCGCAAGTCCTCGCCACCGTCGAACAGCAGGTCGAATGCGAAATAGACCAGGTTCCCCGTCGTGCCTTCCGACAGTGCGGCCTGAAGCGACGCGAAATCGGGGGCGCCGTTTTCGTCGAGCGCGCAGATCTCGCCATCGATGATGCAATCGGTGAGTTCCGACGCCGCGTCCGCGATCTCGGGATATTTCGCGGTCCAATCGAGGCCCTTGCGCGTCTTCAGCGTTACCTGACCAGCGGCGACACGTATCTGGATCCGATAGCCGTCGAACTTGATCTCGTGCAGCCAATCGTCGCCGGCTGGCGGCCGGTCAAGCTTGTCGCACAGCTGCGGCTCGATGAACTCCGGCAGGTCGACGGCGGTGGAGGTCGCGACATCTTTGCGGGACCGCTTCTTGCGCTCGTCGGCGGCCAGACCATGCTTGCTGTCCCAGACGGCGTCCGCCTCGACATCGGCGTTCGCCATCATGAATGGCCGCGGCTTTCTGCCCTTGCCCGCGGCGATCTGCTCCATGCTGCGGCCGGAGGCGACCGACGTCGCATTCTGTTCCAGGATCGCCGCACCGTTTTCCTCGACGGAGTGATCGTCATGATGTTTGATCAGCAGCCAGTTCGTCCGCTTGCCGCCATCGCGGTCGTTGCGCATGCGGACGAGGACGAAGCTGCCATGCAGGCGCTTGCCCTCGAGCGTGAACTTGAAGTCGCCCTTCCTCAGCGCCTCTTCCGGGGACTTCCGGCCTTCCGGCTCCCAATAGCCGCGATCCCACAACATCACCGTACCGCCGCCATATTGGCCCTTGGGGATCGTGCCTTCGAAGTCGCCGTAGTCGAGCGGGTGATCCTCGACCTCGACCGCCAGCCGCTTGTCATGCGGATCGAGCGACGGTCCCTTGGTGACCGCCCAGCTTTTGAACACGCCATCGAGCTCGAGCCTCAGGTCATAGTGCAGCCGGGTGGCGTCGTGCTTCTGGATTATGAACCGCCGGCGGTTCGACGGTTTGACATGCGCCTCTCCGCTCGGTTCGCTGGTCTTCTGAAAATTGCGCTTGGCGCGGTATTTCGAGAGATTGTCGGTCATGGGACTCATGATCTCCTAGTCGTACGAGCGGACGGCGCTGGCATCCATTTTCCGCTCAGCCTTGCGACACCCGCAGCGCGCCGGCATCTCCAAGGCTGCGCTGGACGGCGGCGACCTGGCTGGATGCGATATCCGCCGAGACCTCGATCTCGCCTTCGAGCGGCGCGTCACGACGGGCGCCATCGTCATGCGAGGCATCGCCGCCCGATGGTGCGGCGCCGGCGGTATTGCGGTCGCTGGCCGACTGGATGAAGATGTCGGGCCGGGATATGCCGTGCTGCTGGACAAGATGCTCGACGGCAAGGTCTGCCGCTTCCCGGGTTTCGAACGTGGCTCTGATCGTCGTGGTGCTGTCGTCCGCCATCGGGCTTCTCCTGATGTTGATTTCCTTAGGGATGAGAACGCTGCCGGCGGCTGGTAGTTTCGGCCGCAGGGCCGAGGCGCCATTGAAATGGTTGATATCGCGCCGAAGCCTGCTATGTTCTTGCTTTGTTTCGGCGTGAATTTTCAAAGCCGATCCTATCGCGATCGCTGAAGCCGCCATGAACGACATGAGCTCGATCCCTGTCCGAAAAATCATCCATGTGGACATGGATGCCTATTACGCATCGGTCGAACAGCGCGACAATCCGGAACTGCGCGGCAAGCCAATTGCCGTCGGAGGCTCCGCGGCCCGCGGCGTGGTGGCAGCGGCGAGCTACGAGGCGCGGGCCTATGGTGTCCACTCGGCCATGCCGTCGGTGACCGCCAAGCGCAAATGCCCGGATTTGATCTTCGTGCCGCCACGCTTCGACGTCTACAAGGCGGTATCGCAGCAGATCCGCGCGATATTCGCGGAATACACGCCGCTGATCGAGCCGCTGTCGCTCGACGAGGCCTATCTCGATGTCACAAATAATCTCAAGGGCATGGAGATCGCCACCGAGATCGCGCTGGAGATCCGCGCCAGGATCAAAGAGGTAACCGGCCTCAATGCCTCGGCCGGGATTTCCTACAACAAGTTCCTCGCCAAGATGGCGAGCGACCTCAACAAGCCGAATGGCCAGGCCGTCATCACGCCGAGGAATGGGCCGGCCTTCGTCGAGGCCCTTCCTGTCAAGAAATTCCATGGTGTCGGCCCCGCTACCGCAGAGAAGATGCACCGGCTCGGGATCGACACCGGCGGCGATCTCAAGCGGCAGACCCTCGAATTCCTGGTCGAGCATTTCGGGAAGTCGGGGCCATACTTTTACGGCATCGCCCGCGGCATTGACGAGCGCCAGGTCAAGCCGAATCGGGTGCGCAAATCCGTCGGCGCTGAAGATACCTTCTCGCATGACCTCCACGCCTACGGGCCGGCGCGTGAAGGGCTTCAGCCGCTGATCGAAAAGGTGTGGGGTTATTGCGAGGCCAATGCGATCGGTGCCAAGACGGTGACCCTCAAGGTCAAATATGCCGACTTCAACCAGATCACCCGCAGCAAGACGATTCCAGCGCCTCTCGCTGCTGTCACCGATCTGGAGGACATCGTCAGCCTACTGCTCACGCCGATCTTTCCACCCCGGAAGGGCATTCGCCTGCTCGGCGTCTCGCTGTCGTCGCTGGAGCGGCGGACCTCCGGGACGGAGCCGCAGCTGCGGTTGGCGCTTTAGACGGTCATGCATCGGCTGGGTCGGCGCGCCGGCGTGGCGCTTGATCCGGAACGTCCCCCGCCGGCAGCGGCCGCAGGATTTAGATCGTTGAGCCAGGCCGTGCGTTGATCCCGTGTCAGCACCGCCATCTGCCGGTTGTGGAACGGCGCGATGTCGGCATTCGCTTCGATCGTCAGGATGGCATAGGCCTCCGGCCAATCGCTGGCCGCCGGCCGCCAGATCCCCGCGAAATAGAACCAGTCGCCACCGGCGAGCGAAAAGCTGAAGCTCTTATGCCGAAACTCCGACGCCGGCACCAGGCAGCGGTGGCTCGGAAACGTTCGTCCTTCCGACGACGTTGACGGCGCGGTGCATCGGAATGGAAAACAGGCGTGTTCATAACGTTCAGAACATACCAAGAACAGTCACATTAGACAAAACTAATGGATAATTGTGGGCAGACTGAAAACTGCTGTTCCAAACGTATGCGCGCACATCAGACCGAATTTAGATGGTCGTGCGGCACGTTCCCGATGGCGCCACCATCGTCCCGCCGCAAACTCTACTGATCAAAAGACTGGTCGCGCTCCGCCTGCGCACGAGGGATGCCGAGGTACTTCTCGTCCTGCTGGAGCGTAAACAATCCCAGGATATATTGCACCTGCAGCGCCTCAGTGGTGCGGTAGCGGGACCACAATCGAAGGGAAGAGCAATGTGCAATGATTATCGGCTGTTGGTGGATGTCGCATCGGTTGTCGAGGATTTCGCCGACCTCAAGATCAAGATCCGTTTCGGCGAAGGCATGCCCAACCTCGAAGCGCGTGAGGACATCAAGATCACCGACGTCGGGCCTGTCGTCAGGACGATCGACGGGATCCGCGATGAGGGCGAGCTCGTGCAGCGGCGCTGGAGTTGGCCGGGGCCGAACAAGCGGCCAGTCTATAATTTTCGGTCGGAAGGTCGCGAGTTCACCTCCAACCGCTGTCTGATCGTTGCCGACGGCTTTTACGAGTTCACGGATCCGAAGGACCCAAAAAAGAAACGCAAGGACAAGTGGCTGTTCACCAAGAAGGACGAACCGATCTTCTGCATCGCCGGCATCTGGCGCGAAACCCCGGAAGTCGGACAGGCCTTCACCATGCTGACGATGGAGCCAGGGCCGGACATCGCGCCCTACCACGACCGGCAGATCGTCATCCTTGAGCGCGACGCATGGGCCAACTGGCTCGATCCGACGGTTTCCGCGAAGTCGATGATCAAGTCGCTCCCTGCGGGGACCCTGTCTGTGGAGCAGGTCGGCTGAACCGGAATGCCTTCAATTGCACCAATCGGCTGTCGATCGCGAGATGTTCAAAAATCGCTGCCTGCGCCCTCGCCGGACTCTCGCGCAAGTTAGCAAATTGTAGTGTACTCCTCATGATCAACTGCGAGAGGATATTCAAGATCGGACGTCAGCCGCCTCACTGTCTGAGGCCGTTCGGCGACTCTCACCCCTTCGGGATAACAGAGGCGAACGGGATGATTGCTAACAACGTACCGTCTTCCAATGTAATTTCGAAACTGTCGCCATCAGTTGACTGTTGGGCCAGGATAGCTTCGGCAAGGATCTCCCGCGCGGCCCCGACAGCTTCCCTGTAGGCTTCCTCCGGACTGGCCAACTCCACGCCTTCCGAGTCCGGCTCCAATCTTTCGCCTCTCCGCACATGAAAATAATATCGCGCCATCGCCTGTTCCTTGAGAGTTCATCAAACGAACTTTCGATCCCGCAGTTCCGCTTCGGGACAAAATCCCAGCAGCAAAGACGCTCGTCGCAAAGCTCTCCATAGACAATTCCACGGCAATACACCTCGCCAAAGAACGTCATGGGGCGAAACTGTGAAAGAACAAGGGTGTCAGCAAAGAGATCACGCGGCGGGGGTGTGCCTCCTGCGTAGGTCTACCGAGATGGACGTGATAGCCATAGTGGGCGCCCGTCTCGGGGCGCCAGCGTATTCAGAAGAGGAACATGCCAATGGTGCTCAGGCCCATAATGAGCGCAGTTAAGCCGCTGATGAAGACCATCCAGCGCGGTGCCTTCAACCCGCCCATGATAGCCGGGTTCCTTGCCATGATCACCATCATGATGATGATCGGCGTGGCGAGAACTCCGTTCACCACCGCGCTCCAGTACAAGGCCCGTACAGGGTCAACGCCCAGCATGGTCACCGCGACACTAGCAATCGTAGCCACTACGATTGTTGCGTAGAAGGCCTTGGCCTCCCTCAGCTTCTTGTCCAGGCCCTCAGGCCATCCAAAGCTTTCCGCGACCGCATAGGCGGCGGAGCCGGCGAGAACGGGAACGGCGAGAAGCCCTGTCCCGATTATACCCACAGCAAATACCGCAAAAGCCAATTCGCCCGCCACCGGCTTCAGGGCTTCGGCTGCTTGGGCGGAGGTTTCAACCTGCTCGACACCGTTCAAATGCAGCGTGGCGGCGGCCGCCACGATGATGCAAAGCGCCACGATGTTGGAGAACCCCATACCGACGAGCGTATCCATGCGTATTCGGCCGAGTTCTGGCTCCGCCGCGTCGGGGTTTCGTCGGAGCCGCGCAAGCTTCCTGCGTCGCAGCTCCTCAACCTCTTCTCCGGCCTGCCAGAAGAAAAGATAAGGGCTTATTGTAGTGCCGAGTATCGCGACGATCGCGGTGAAGTAGTCGCCGGTGAACGCGACGCTCGGCATCACAATCGAGTCGAGTGCCTCACCCCATTGTACGCCTGCCATGAGGACGACGGCGACATAGCTAAAGAGTGACAATGTCAGCCACTTTAGGACCGAGACATAGGCTGGATACGGCACCAGGACCTGGATGGTGGCGCAGAGTATGCCGAACAGGAGCGCGTAGACGACTTCCGGACCGCCGACGAGGAGACGAAGCGCGGCGCCCATGGCCGCGAGATCGGCCCCGATATTGACGAAATTGGCCGCAAACAGGAGCCCCATCGCCGCATAAGCAAGCCATCGGTGGTAATGCAGCTTCAGGTTCTTGGCTAGCCCATTGCCTGAGACCGCTCCGATACCCGCGCTCAATCCCTGCACTGCTGCCATCAGCGGATAGCTGAACAGCATGGTCCAGCCGAGAGTATAGCCGAACTGGGCGCCGACCTGACTGTAGGTGGCGATGCCGCTCGGATCGTCGTCGGCGGCTCCGGTCACGAGACCAGGCCCAAGAGACTTGAGGAACTGCGGGGTTTTTGCTCGGAGAGGCGTCGGCGCGTCCATCGGTCCACCGGGAGGTTTCGGTGCCGCGATAATGCGCGAAAACGCTGCGAGTTCCGCTGCTCTCCTTTCAGCCCAGCGAGCCGCACCACGCATCATGATCGGACGTTTTCGCGCAATACTGCGGGCGGCTATTTATCGTTCATTCCGGGGGCAACACGATCGGCAGATCCGGCTTGCGGGCGTCTGCGACGACCATCGGCATCCTTGTGCGTTCGAAAGCGATCGCCGCAAGTTCTTTCCGGTCGGCCAAGGCTGCTTTTGTTGACGCCGAAGGTAAGTCGCCGTGCAGTTTTTTTGTCGAATGGCTGGTCATGCTTTCACACTTGATAAGAGGTCGCCCAGCAACGTCCCACGCCTTCGAGTGTTTCGAAGGCGATCAACCGATTTAGCAGACGATGCATCCCATAACTCAGGCTATCTCCAGGTTTGAGGCGGTGCTGCACTCCCGTCGCGGCCTCTCACGGGACTCCAGCGCGGTGGCATCCCCTTCATGCCGAAAAGTTAATCCTCGGCATGACGTTCGATTGCCTGGGCCAGATCAATCCAGTGCGGACGGTTGTTCCACCAATGGACATGATCCGGCGCGGGAAAGGAGGGATCGGCGAAGGTACCGGCGGCGATGACGACCGAGCCGGGAAAATAGGCGCCGGACTTTGAAAAACCGCCACCGCCGCAGATCCGGCAAAAGGCTTTCATCACATCGGGCGAGCTCTCGCCTCGTGGAAACCAGGCCGAATATTCTCCGGACACGACCCGGACATTTTCCTCGCGGAACCAGACATTATGTGAAAGCGCGCTGCCGGATGCACGCTGACAACGCGTGCAGGTGCAGATGTGATTGTGCAAAGGGTCTCCATCGACCTCAAGGGAAAGCGCGCCGCAGGAGCACCTGGCATGAAAGATGGGCATGTGGATCCTCCCGGGTGAGGAACGGTTGTGGATATTCCGCTATGGAATCGACAGCGTGTGTAAAAATTTTCGCGGTTCTCGGATGCCAGATCAATTGGGCCCATCAACGCCGACCAGCCTGTGTTTCGTGCGTTTCCTCGGCCCGGCAAATTCGCAGCCGGCTAGTGTCCTTTGGCTCGGCGAAGACTATGCGCAGGCATCGTCGATCACCGTTTACCGTTCGGCTCATCTCTTCAATCCCCATATCCTCAGCAGCGTCAGCGGCGCTGAAATGCTCGCGTCGAGAATGTACGGATCAAACCGCGATGTTTGGCCCGCTCTGGCCGTGCGGTGGACCGGCAAGCCGTGTCCGAAACCCTTCAGCGAATAAAACGACACCTGGACCACATTTTTGAACCTCCATTGGGTGAGCTCACCCCACGGCTTTAAGGTTGTTCGGCCGGCGTCCGCGTTGATCCCGCCGACCGCGAGCCACTGGAAGACGGACGCCCGCGCGTTGGACAAGTTTACCACGCTGTCATCGGTGCCATGCCAGATGGAAATCGGCGGCCACGTTTTTTGGTCGGGCGAAACGGTGCGAACGAGATCACCCCATTCACCCGGCGATCGCAACACGCCGGATTTCATCGCACGCAGGGCCGACATCGCGTCCCGGGCGGCTCCGAGCGGCATGCCGGCGAAAATCGCGGCTCCAGCAAACAGTCCGGGATATGTCGCTACCAAGGCAGAGGTCAGCGCGCCTCCCGCCGACAGTCCTGCCACGTATATCTTGGAACGATCGATCCGGTGCCGGCCGCAGGTGAAGTCGATCATCTGCCGCACCGACATCAGTTCGCCCCGATCGCGAGCGATCGCGCTCGGCCGAAACCAATTGAAGCATCGCTGCGGGTTGTTTGCCTCAGTCTGTTGCGGATAGAGGAGAACAAACCCGCATTGGCGCGCGAGCGCCGAGAAACCGCTCATGGCGTCGAAGCCTTCAGGCGTCTGCCGACATCCGTGCAGGAGCACCACCAAAGGCGGCTTGGCAGTCATTCGGCTGGGGACGTAGAGCTTCATGGACAGCCGTCCTGGATTGCTGCCGAAACCCGTGACTTCGCTCAACACTATTCTCGCAGAAGGGCGCCGGGCCTTTTTAGGGCGGCCTATTGCCGGCTGAAGCAGGTTTTTCTCCAGGATCCGCCGCAGTCTCTTTTGCGATTTGAGAGTTTGCGACAAGGATATCGGGAACTTGAATTTCATTCCTGCGTCCTTTTCAAAGAGGTCCTCGACGCGTTCCCATGGCATGCGCCACCATCCACAGACGAGTGCTATCCGATATCGCCGCCCGATCCCACCCACGATTGATTGATAGGCGAGCGTGCACTGGATCTATGGGTTCAACAGCAAATCGGCAAAGACTCTCATATCGAGTTTATGCCTCGGAGCCTGGAACGAATAGGTTCGACTTGGGTTTCCTGCCCACGGATCCGAGAGGTTCGACACGAAAGGAAATTTCCATGAACAAGCTCTTTTTCGCCGCCGCGCTTCTGGGCGCTTCGGTATTGTCAGCCATGGCCCAGACGGCGCCCGCAACGACAAGCGACGGCAAGACGCCGGCCATCGCGACGCCTGGGTCGAATAACGCGACCGCCCCGGTGGAAGGCGCCAACAGCTTCACCGAGAGCCAAGCCAGGGATCGGATTGAACAGGCCGGCTACACCGACCTCAAAGACCTCAAGAAGGATGACAAGGGCATCTGGATGGCATCGGGCAAGAAGGACGGCAAGGCCGTCGTCGTCGCTCTCGACTATCAAGGCAACATCGTCGCCAAGTGACGCGACAAATCCTTCAGGAGAAACGGCTATGAGAACCGTAACTGGACTTTTCGATGACTATGCCGACGCAAGCTCTGCAGTAAGCGCGCTTGAAGCCGCCGGCATCCCTTACGATGACATCAGCATCGTTTCCAACAATGCCGACAATCGCCACGATGAGCATTCGAATGCGGGCGAAGGCGCCGGCGTAGGTGCCGGCATTGGCGCGGTCGTCGGCGGCGCCGGCGGCCTTCTGACGGGCCTGGGCCTGATGGCGATCCCGGGCGTTGGCCCGGTCGTCGCAGCCGGGTGGCTAGCGGCAACGGCCGCCGGCACCGCCGCCGGTGCGGTCGCTGGCGGGGCGACAGGCGGCATTATCGGCGCGATGACGAACTCCGGCGTATCTAACGAAGACGCAAATTTCTATGCCGAAGGAGTTCGCAGGGGCGGTTCGCTGGTCACTGCCAGGGTTCAGGACGCCCTTGTCCCAGAAGCAGAAGCAATCCTCAAGCGCTCCAACTGGGTCGACCCGGCCGCACGTCGCGCCGCTTATACCAAGGAGGGGTGGACCCGGTTCGACGAAACGCTCGACCCCTACGACCCGGAGCAAATTGAACGCGAACGCAGTCGCTATCGATTCTGAAAGATGACTGGCGCGCGCCGGGCGATCAAGCCGCTCTTGCGCTGGTGAAGCACATGCTGAAAATCCGCTATTCCTCGGCAAGAGCGAAATTGCCGTACGCGTCCAGATCGGCGTAGCCTTGATCGCTTATCAGGCAGATTGCAAAAGCCGACCGACACACGTCACATCACATTCGAGTTCCCTGCCGCACCCGGGGGTGCGGCGCGCGGGCCGCTGGCCCGGCCACAACGCAAACATCGATCGGCAGTTCCATCGTTGGCCGAGCAGGCAACGTGCCTGACGCGATAGAATCAGCCGAGAAATGCACCTATCGCATCTGCAAGCGCCATTGGATTTTCCTCGGCAATGTGATGCCCGCTGTTGATACCAACCCGTTAACGTTCTCAGCCCAGCTTTCCCAAATCGTCACCGGTCTCCATAGGTTTTCTCAAGATCATCACGAGAAACGACAGACAAAGCATGGGACATGCAATCCTGCGCGGTAGTCCTCGATCATCCCGCGAATAACTTGGGGATCGTGGATCGCAATCAGGAGATCGTCATAGGCCTGTGGATCCATCATGTCTGGCTTAATCGCTGAATATCAGGCTGTCGGATCGGTCAGTATAGCGCGTTCGGGCTTCTCGTGCTGTGCGAAAAAGAAGCCAGTGCCACCAGTCCCTGGCAAATTTCCAGCCGCCCTCTCAAGGTGCTCGAGGACTGGCCGGCCATCGACGATGATCAATCGGCTAACGGCGACCGGATGATCCATTGTCAAACGAAATGCCGTCAGGCTTCCCCGGTCATGGCCGACGACGACAAAGCGATCGTGACCAAGCAGTTTCATCAGCTTCAGCATGACTGCCGCCTTCACACGTTTGCACGAATTCAAGCTCGCGGGCGCCTCCTGGGGAATATACGACCGATTGAAACCCGGAAGGTCGGGACAGACGACAGTAAATCGCCGGGCCAGCCGATCCGCGACCCAGCCCCAGGTCATGCGTGTTCTCGGGTGGCCGTGCAGCAAGAGGACGGGGGGCCTGAGCCGCCGTCGCGAACACGGAGCGTTGCGGGGCCAACATCTATTTCTTGAAGCGAGAAACCTTCGAACATCGCCTTATCATCAGGACTCAAAGGGCGGATTGGTCTGACAATTTCGCGAGGTCCGCCGCAATCTTTTTCTGGCTGCCCTCTGGGGAACTTCGATCCCCGCTAGGTGTTCTTGTGGTCTCCACTCTTCGAAACTGTGATCGGAAGTCCCATGGCTACGGAAAAGTCCCTCGACACCCTATTTCTCGAAACTCTCCAGGATATCTACTTCGCCGAAAAGCAGATCCTGAACGCCCTTCCGAAAATGGCGCGCGCGGCACAGTCTGAAGAAGGCAAAGCCGGCTTTCTCAAGCACCGCGACGAAACGCTGAGCCAGATCGAACGCCTCGAACAGATCTTCAAATTTCTCGGCAGACCGGCCCGTGGTAAGACCTGTGAAGCCATCCAGGGCATCATCGCCGAAGGCGAGGAAATCATGGAGGAATACAAGGGAACGCCCGCGCTCGACGCGGGTCTTATTTCATCCGCGCAGGCTGTCGAGCATTATGAGATCGCCCGATACGGCACGCTAAAATCCTGGGCCGGACAGCTCGGTCTTACCGACGCGATCCCTCTGCTCGATGCCACTCTACAGGAAGAGATCGCGACCGACAGAAAACTGACGGCAATGGGCGAAGCGTCGGTGAACCGAAAGAGCTCAAAAAAGGCCAGCTAACTCTCACCTTATCGTTCAGGCCGCCTTCCGGGGGCCTTTTTTGCTTTGCGCCGCTTTGCGACCGTATCGCACACCTTGTTAAGGAGCCGCTCCATGGCCGAGAAGCCAACCCCCGCCTCGTCCGAACCAAAGCGTTCGACCACAACCATCCATGACCAGAAACTGCTGCGCGGCGCAGGCGGCGAACTCCACCAGACCGCCGATCCCAATACACCCGTCCTGACCACGGCACAGGGCGGGCCTGTCGCCGACGATCAGAACTCTTTGCGCATCGGCCCCCGCGGCCCGCTTGTCATCGATGACTTCCATTTTCGTGAGAAGATCTTTCACTTCGATCATGAGCGCATTCCAGAGCGCGTCGTGCATGCGCGCGGCTATGGAGCCCACGGTTTCTTCGAGACTTATGAATCGCTGGCGGCCTACACCAGAGCGGATCTTTTCCAACGGCCGGGGGAAAAGACGCCGGCGTTCGTACGCTTCTCCACTGTCGCTGGCAGCAAGGGATCTTTCGACCTCGCGCGCGACGTGCGTGGTTTTGCGGTAAAAATATATACGAAGGAGGGAAATTGGGATCTCGTTGGGAACAATATCCCCGTGTTTTTCATCCAGGATGCCATTAAATTCCCCGACATGGTTCATTCGGTCAAACCGGAACCGGATCGCGGGTTTCCGCAGGCGCAGTCGGCTCATGACAATTTCTGGGACTTCATCAGCCTGACGCCCGAAAGCATGCACATGATCATGTGGTTGATGTCGGATCGCGCTATCCCGCGGTCCTTCCGCTTTATGGAGGGCTTCGGCGTTCATACATTTCGTTTCGTCAATGCCAAGGACCAGTCTACCTTCGTCAAGTTCCACTGGAAGCCGAAGCTTGGTCTGCAGTCGGTCGCCTGGAACGAGGCCGTCAAGATCAATGGGGCGGACCCGGATTTCCATCGCCGCGATCTCTGGCAGTCGATCCAGTCGGGCAACTTTCCGGAGTGGGAATTGGGCGTCCAGCTTTTCGATCAGGAGTTCGCCAACAGCTTCGACTTCGACGTTCTCGATCCCACGAAGATCATTCCAGAAGAAATCCTTCCCGTTCAGCCAATCGGCCGACTGGTGTTGAATCGCATGCCCGACAATTTTTTCGCAGAGACTGAGCAAGTCGCATTTATGACCCAGAATGTGCCACCGGGAATTGACTTCAGCAACGACCCCCTGCTTCAGGGGCGGAACTTCTCCTATCTCGATACGCAGTTGAAGCGTCTCGGCGGCCCGAATTTTACTCATTTGCCGATCAATGCACCGAAGTGTCCGTTCACCCATTTTCAGCAGGATGGCCACATGGCAATGCGCAACCCGGTCGGCCGCGCCAATTATCAGCCAAACTCGCATGGCGAAGGCCCACGGGAAACGCCGACGCGAGGTTACCGTCATTTCCCGGCAGACGAACAGGGCACCAAGGCGCGGCTCCGCCCGCAAAGCTTCGCCGATCATTACAGCCAGGCGCGGCAGTTCTACATCAGCCAGACGGGTGCGGAGCAGCGCCACATTGCCTCTGCTTTGACTTTCGAACTCAGCAAGGTTGAGATCGCAGTGATCCGGGAGCGAATGATCTCGCATCTGCTGAACATCGATGAGACGCTTGCGATGACAGTCGCGGAGAAGCTGGGTTTTCAGGACATGCCGAAACCGGCCGATGCGGCAATGCCGACTCGCCAGGATCTGGAGCCGTCGCCAGCGCTCAGCATCGTCGAGCGCGGACCGAAACGCTTCGAAGGCCGCAAACTCGGCATTCTCATCACCGACGGTGTCGATGCCAACTTGCTGAAGGGCCTGACTCATGCGATCGCCAAAGAGAAAGCTGTTTGTGAATTGATCGCGCCCAAAGTTGGCGGCGTCACCGCTTCCGACGGCAAATGGTTAGAAGCGGACCATATGATCGAGGGAGGACCGTCGGTGTTGTTCGACGCGGTCGCGCTACTGACCTCGCCAGCAGCAATGGATGATCTGGTGAAAGAGGCGACTGCGCGCGATTTCGTTGCCGACGCCTTCCAGCACTGCAAGTTCATCGGCTATGATCCATCGGCATTGCCTCTGCTGGAGAAGGCCGGTGTGGCGGGTGCATTTGACGAGGGTGTTCTTGCCCTGCCGGGAGAGGAAGGCCTTTCCGCTTTCGTCGCGGAACTCGGCAAGCTGCGCGTTTGGGGTCGCGAACCCTCGGTGAAGCTCGGCAAGGCCTCGCCACAGGTTCTCTGATCTACAGATAGAAAGGCTGCGGAGTTGTGCTACTGCCCAACGGCGCGAATGCAGGCGGGGGGTGTGTGCATCAGCCAATCTGGTGAGCGCTGACCCAAGGGGCATGGTCCGGACTGGTTCCTTTATGAGGAAGTCGAGAAAGGGTAATGGATCCGCGCTCGCGCCACCAAGGGCGGGATATCTTCGCCGGCTGATCGACGTCGTCATTCGAACCACGGTTCGATGTCAGGAACTCAACGCGGTAGCCGTCGGCATTCTGAAATGCCGACCAGCCCTGGATCCCGTTCGATGTGGAACTGGTCGGAAGCTGGCATCGACGCCCTGCAGCAGCTCAACGGCAGACTGTCTTCAACCTCCCGACTGATGGCATAGTCCTGGGCCAATGGCCGCGCCAAAGTCGGCAGGTCGTACTGATCGTACATGCTTTGCTAAAAGCCGCCCCCTATTCCCGCGCGCCCTCACCACTGGTGCCAGAGAGCAGCGGAATGAGCATGACGAAATACGATCTTTCACGCTATTTTCAACGAAAAATTTGCGAATTCTGTAGGGTGCCTATCGTAGTCGCGAAAAGGGAGGGGAATATCCCTCTCCTTCTACGATCGCTTTGCGCTTCGCCAGCTACAACGGACCGCCGTCGTCCTCGTTTGTCCGCAGGTCGCCGCATTTGTCAAATGTTGAGGTAGTTGCGCCAAGCCACCACAATCAAAATCATCGAATAGGTCAAATGATGAGCGAGCTGATCGCCGCCGTGCAGCATCCAGAATGAGCGCGTATTTACTGCGCAAGGATGACGGCGGCCGTGAACGGCCTTGAGATGATCGATCAGGAAATGAACCAAAAACTCGCCGGACGCAACAGCGACACTCCACGTCAGGTACGGCATTGTTAGCCACAGGATTGGCAGGGTCGCAGCGGCGTGAATGCCTGCGTGGACATATGCTCCCGGTTTCCTGAAATTCCCTTTGCCACCTATTATCCAGGCAGGCTGCAGCACGTAATCGGCCACGAAATGCTTGATCTGCAGCCAAACGAGCGTTGTGAGGAGGAGGCAATCAATCGCCATGTCGCGCTACCTGCTCCCGCTCAATGTCAGGATCGATCGTATGCACGCAAACTGGCACAGCCTTTCCTCGGATGTTTACGGCTCCCAACACTCTCGCATGGAGATGGCCTCGCGTCCTGCGGAACGTTTCGTCGCTCAGCGCGATCTCCACGCCCTTCTCCTTCGCGGCGCCGACGAGCCGGCTCGCGAGATTGACGACGTCGCCGATCGCCGTGTAGCTCAGCCTTTCTGCCGAGCCAATATTGCCGACAAGCGCCACGCCACTATTGATGCCGATACGCACGCGAATGGCATCGTGCTTCGGCGCGATAGGAGGCATGGCGTGCATGGAGTCACGGATTGCCGCCGCGGCGCGACACGCACGCAGTGCGTGATCGGGCTCGTCGCTTGGCGCATTCCAGATTGCCATCACCGCATCGCCGATGAATTTGTCGACCGTACCGCCCTCCGCATGAATGGCGGCAATCGACGAGGTTAGAAAACGCGTCAGGCTTGGCTCGACGCCGCTGCCGAGTTCTTCGGTCAGTTCCGTGAAGCCAGGTAAATCGGCAAACAGGACTGTTATTTCCCTCAGTTCACCGCCTGGACGAGGCTCGATGCCGCCATCGACAAGCGGACGAACGACCTCGATCGGCATAAAGCGTGCGAAGGCGGAAAGGCCACCCGACATCCGTTTCAGCGCGAATGAAAAATCGTCGAGTTCGGCCAGCAGCGTCGGACGATGCTCAACGGCCTCGAGTTCAAACCTCTCGATAAGGTGCAGTTGCCCGGCAAGGCGGGACAGTGGTCGAGTGAAGAGCGTTCTGGCAAACAGGATCGCAGTCACTGCTGCGAGCAGCGCGATGGCGCCAATTATGAAGATTACGCGCTCGGTATTGGCATCGATGTCGCCGGCAAAGGTCGCCCTCGGTATCGCGGTGACCAGTCGCCAATCTTCGAACGGCAGCTTGCCCGACGACACGAAGACCGGACCGAGGCTTTTGCTGTCGACCAGCGTCCTAGAGCTGTCGCCCCCGTTGCGGGTCGCCGCCGTGGCGACCGCCGCGGCCAAAGCATCGGATGGAGGGAAATCCTTGAGATGCGCCGCCACGACACCATCGGATGGTTCTGATGTCGCCAATACCATATCGTCTCTGGCGAGGAGGAAGGCCTTGCTGCCCTTCGGAACCTTGAGTGCGGAAAGCGTGGCCGACAGCCGATTCAGGCTGACCGCCACCATCACCACGCCTTCGAAATGCTTGAAGACTTCAACCCTTTTGGAGACCACGATCGCCGGCTCGAAGCCATTGGGCAAAATGCTGACGACAGTCCAGGCCGCTTCCGTGCTCATGCTGCCGCGCCGGTACCACGGCGAGCCCTCCGGGATGTAGACGCTTTCGGACTTCAGGCGGTTCTCAAAGAAAATATCACCAGGTATCGGCTTATAGAGATCACGGCGCAATGGGCGCGGCTTTCCGAGAGCCGCGGCGCCAATCTCCACCATTTCTATCTCACCGTCCGGCATCGCGTGCGAGCCGAAAAAACGGCCATCCGGGAAGCCGAACCCGATCCAGGCGATCGCCGGCTGCTCGCGCAGCAGCGACAGGAACAGGAACTCGCGCTTGACCTCGTCGTCAGGCCGGACCGCACCCTGAAAAAAAACGGATCTGATGATCTCCGCGCTGCTGGAAACCAGCGCCAGATTTGAGGTCAGCGCATTGCGGACGGCGGCGGTGCTTTGGGCGTCGAGGCTGGCGACAACCGTTTCGACATTCTGGGTGGCCGTGCGATACCAGACCAGATGGACAAGCGTTGCCGTGGACAACACTGCAAGCAACAGCAACGCCGTGACTGCGCGTCCCATTTTAACCCGTGGGAAACCCCTAGCGTTCATGGCGATCGGTAATCAGGCGGGCGCTGCGATCATAGCGAACGTAGGCCAGAGCCCAATCCATGAACACCGCGGCGCGATTGCGGAAACCGACAAGAAACCAAAGATGCGCAACATTCCACACCAGCCAAGCACCAAAACCCGACAACCGGATTCGCCCGAAGTCGGCAACCGCCGCCTTGCGCCCGATCGTCGCCAGACGGCCAAAATCACGGTAGCGGAACGGCTCGATGGCCAGACCGTCAAGATTGGCGAGAATAGCGCGTGCCGTGTGCTCGCCCATCTGCTTGGCGGCTGGCGCGACGCCCGGAACTGCCCCGCCGTTTTCATCCGTTACCGCCGCGGTGTCGCCAATTACGAAGATGTCATTGTTGCCTGGCGGGTTGAGATTTCGGTCGACATGGACGCGGCCGACGCGATCGGCAGGCACGCCTAGCCATTTCGCTGCTTTGGAAGCCATGACGCCGGCCGCCCACAGTACACAGGATGATTGAATTTCCCGCCCGTCGGCAAGTGTAACACCTTGAACATCGCAGCGCGTCACCGCCGCCTTGAGAAGTACCTCGACGCCAAGCATCTCCAGGTGCCGCCGGGCTTTCTCAGACAGTTTCGGCGGCATGGCGGGCAGCACGACACCACCGGCCTCGACCAGGACGACGCGCGCGGAGGACGAGTCGATGCGTCGAAAATCGCGAACGATGACTTTTTTCGCCAGTTCGGCAATGGCGCCTGCCAGCTCAACGCCGGTCGGACCGCCGCCGACGACGACGAAGGTCAGAAAGCGCTCGCGGTCGGCCTGATCTTCGGCAGCCTCGGCGCGTTCGAAGGCCGACAGGATACGGGCGCGGATTTCGGTCGCGTCGGCGATCGTCTTCAATCCGGGTGCCGTCTCCGCCCATTCATCATTGCCGAAATATGCGTGCCTGGCGCCTGTCGCGATGATCAGATAGTCGTAAGGAATGCGGCGGTTGGCCGTCTGGACGATCCGGGCCTCCTTGTCGATCCCCTCGGCGCGCTCCATCAGAACGGTGACGTTGCCTTGTCGCGAGAGGATGCGGCGGATCGGCACGGCAATTTGCGCCGGAGAAAGCCCGGCTGTCGCCACCTGGTAGAGCAAAGGCTGGAACAGATGGTAGTTGCGCCGGTCAATGACCGTCACATCGACATTCGCATGCCGCAGTCCCATGGCCGCGGCAAGACCGCCAAATCCGGCCCCGAGGATGACCACCTTCTGACGGCGAGTAGCCTTTAAAGCATTCCGATTGATCGCGGGCGAACCGCTATCGGCCTCCTCTACCCTGATACGCATGGCTCAGCGCTCCCTCAGAAACAGGCGGCTGGCGACATAGTCGAGCGAAACAACACCGGCTCCGCGCGTCAAGATCAACAACAGCGGCGCGGTCCAGAGCAAATGATCGGGCCAGTTCTGCGGATAGACGAGGAGCTGGATAGCCGAAATCACGCCAAGCAACATCAGGGTGGCAAGTCGCGAGAAGAGGCCGAGAAAAATCAATATGGAGCCGCTCAGCTCGGCCGTCGTCGCGAGCCCGGCGGCCACGCCGGGATCGATGACGGGCAGCCTGTATTCAAGCGTGAACAACTGCAGCGTTGTCGGCCAGGAGGCAAGCTTGCTCTGCGACGACTGCCAGAAGACGTGAGCGACGGCCAGGCGAGAGGCGAGTTGGGCAAGCGAGAGCGGCAGGATGTTCAAACGCTGCAACGCGGAGACGTAGAGTCCGGCAATCCCGCCTTTGCAGCCCGTTGCGACAGAGTTGATCATGGTCATGATTTCCATCCTTCAATTGGTTGGGAGCTGGATGTGGCGAATGCGGGCTACGAGGCCTTCGGCGAACAAGCCGCTCAAGGCAGTCGCGAGATCGAAATCCGGCGTTCGGAAAAGGATATGGTCGACCGCCGCCTCCAGACTTGCACGCTTCTTCAGTGCATGCAGGAATGCGAAATGCCGAACTTCGAGACGCAGAAAACGCACGCTTTCGCTGGTTCGCCACAAAGCGATGCGCTCAGGTCGGCGGCGCAATGCCGTTAGCGCCCCGATCTGTCCGCCCGGCTGATGCGCCGACCAGATTTCCAGTGCCGGCCAACGACAGACGAGCAGACGCAGCGACGGCTGAAGAAAAATTTGTGGAACCGTGTCGGCTTCGCCGTCTGCAAGCTGCTCCAAGATGCAGCCCGGCAATGCCGGTGCGTCAAGCGCTTCCGCAATCATCCATTCCAGCCGGGCGGTTTCGGCGATGAAGGGCATCGAACGAATGTCTTCGAACCCGGCCAGAAAGCCGGGGAAATTGCCGCCATAGCGGACGAGCCGCGCCTCCTGTGGCGGATTGCTGCGTATGAAGACACCGGCAACGTAACGAAAGTAGTTTTCGCTTAAAAGCTGCACCGTGACCGGGAAAACCGCGATCAAGGTCGCCGTCAGCGAGGCGAAGGCGTTGTTGCGGTAGATATTGAACCGGCGCAGCGGGTCGAAAGCAGCTTTGGCCAACACCGGAGCAACGTCACTGCGATCGCCATGCAGAATGGCCTGGGCGATCCTTGACTGCAGGGCGCAATTAGAAAGCATGGCCACTCCTCCTTGTCCCTGAATGAATGGCGAAGACGGACGGCTTGATCGTCGCCATCGCGGCAAGTGCCGGCATTGGCCCTTTCGTGCTGGCGGGCCGCAACGGCAGGATCATGCCGTCGAACCGGCTCGTCTGAGGCGCTGGCCTTGCGGTCAGCATTCGATCTTCGAAGGCGATCGATTGGGCGAGCAGATCGGCCCACATGGCTTCGCCGAGCAGCACGTCCAGAGCGGGGACATCGGTATCCCATTCGATAAGCGTGGGACGATGTCCGATTTTCCGGATAGCATAGGCATAGAGTGACCAGACGGCCGGCGGAACGCGGGAGCCATGGTCGTCGATCAGCACGATATCGCCCTCAACCTCGTTGACCGCGTGGCCGGCGAGGTGAATTTCGCCGACGGCATGCGCCGGGAGCTGATCAATGAAGGCTTTGGCGTCGAAGCCGAGATTGCATGCCGATACATAAACGTTGTTGACGTCGAGGAGCAGACCGCAACCGGTGAGCCGGAC
Organism: Rhizobium sp. J15; assembly: GCF_002531825.1. Lineage (GTDB taxonomy): Bacteria > Pseudomonadota > Alphaproteobacteria > Rhizobiales > Rhizobiaceae > Rhizobium. Next base: position 68,166 of record NZ_NWSX01000019.1, read on the forward strand.
GAGTTCGCCGAGAAACTCCGCCTCGCTCATGGTTGAACCCTCGAAGGCGATATAGGCCGAGAGGTTTTCGATAAAGACACGCCGTTGAAGCGCATCCTGAAGCCGCAAGACATTGGCGGCGACGATGGCCAGTGCCTGCGCATCATAGCGCAGCGGCAGAAGGTCATTCAGATAGGCGCCATCTGCAACGCTCCAAGCAAGGTGCTCGGAAACAAGGCCCGGCTGGAAACGCAGGCAGAGCTTGCGCATGCGTTCCAAGTGATGTCGATCAAGACCGGAGCTGCTGCCGAGCGACAGGCCGACACCGTGGATCGACAGGGGATAGCTTTCCCGCAGCCGCTCAAGCGCATCGACGGCCGCCGAGCCGCCCATATAATTTTCCGCATGGACTTCGAGCCACCCCGCCGATGGGCGGCGGGACAGCATTTCGCCGATATGCTGGGAGCGAAGACCGATGCCAGCGGCGTTCGGCACCGGATTGCTCGGGAATATCTTGGACATCGGTTGCTCCTTTCGGATGTGCAGTTAAGAGTTTGAGAGAGGTCAGGCCTTGGGTTCGGTACTGCCGCCGGTAATTTTGCTGCAGGTGCCGGCCGGAATGTAAATCCAGGAATCCTTGGCATTATCGGCCGTCGCCGTGCCGGCGCAGGAATGGCTGGCGGTCTGGCAGTCGTTCAGGCCCGCCTTGACGACGCCAAAGCATTTTTCGAATGAGAAATCCGGCTTGGCAGCAGGGCCGGCAAAGGCGCTGGCTGCGCTCATGGAGGCGGCAGCGGCAATAGCCGAGCTGATAAGAAAACGTGAAGCATTCATGAGAAGTCTCCTGGTTCGTGGGGTCAAACCGCCACCGGCTTGACTAACTAACTTTCCCAGAAGTCCGCTTCCGTCTGAAATGCTGTCTCCGCATCGTTTCGATACGCCGTCTCTATGCTTCGGCCGTCGACCCCATCCCAAAAAAGAACCCCCGTTGGAAGAGACGGGGGCTAAAGAGGCAGGATTTTGCAAATATCGGGAGTGAGCATTCTCGAGGATCAAAGATAGCGTTCGCGGATGTCCACCGTCGATCGTTTGCCGATGTCGTCGTAGTTGGCGAGCAGCCAGAGATCGGCGCATTCACGGCCGCGATCCCTCAAGTCCACGAGCGCTCCCCAGTCTGCGTTTAGCTTGCTCGACACGCTGAGATTCTTCATTGTGTCGTCGTCTGAGATACCGTGCACGAAAACACGCTTGAGATTTGGCGGCGGCGTCATCTGGGCGTCGATAAGCTGCGTGACGAAAGCCACTGCGCGCATCTCCCTGAGCAGCGACGAGTTGAAGCTGATCTCGTTGATGCGGTTGAGAATTTCACCTGCGGTTCGCGGCAGGTCGGTTCTTTCGATCGGGTTGATATGGACCACGAGAACATCGGGGGTATCGCAGCCATAGATCAGCGGGAATATCGCGGGATTTCCCATATAGCCGCCGTCCCAATAGGCTTCCCCATCGATTTCCACCGCCTGGAACAGGAAGGGCAGGCAGGCGGACGCCATAACCGCATCGGTGGAGAGCTCGTCATTGCCGAAGACCTTCACCTTGCCGGTCCTCACATTGGTGGCACAAATGCTGAGTTTGACGGGGCAGCGCGCCATTCGGATCGCGTCGAGATCGATCGATTGTTCCAGCACCTGGCGCAGCGGATTGAAATTGAATGGGTTGAACTGGTAGGGCGACATCAGCCGAGTGACCAGGTCGAACATGACAAATGCCGGGGAGAACTCCAACGATTTCGAACCGGTAAGACGGTCGAGCAAAGTCGGCTGCAAAGGTCCCGATGTGGCCGCATGGCTGACGCGGCGCCAAAAGTTGGCGAGCGCGCTCTGCGCCCCGCTTCGTCCGCCCGCAGCAAGGCCGTAAGCCATGACGGCGGCGTTCATCGCGCCGGCGCTGGTCGCCACGATGCCTTCAAAAGAAAGGCTGGGCTCATCAAGCAGCCGATCGAGCACACCCCAGGTGAAGGCGCCATGCGCGCCGCCGCCCTGCAATGCAAGATTGATCATCCGTGGTTCCCGCCCGGCTACGGAGAACTCGGGCTGCATGCTGGGCTGTGTTCCCATATGTTTGTTCACGATTGCCTCCCTCCTGGTTCGAATGACTGGTCAGTGCGCGGTCCAGCCGCCGTCGACCGGAATAGCGGTCCCGGTGATCGACCCAGCAAGTTCGCCGCAGAGAAACACGGTGAGCGCACCCATTTCTTCGATGGTTGCAAAACGCTTGGTTGGTTGGTTCTTCAGGAAAACATCGCGGATCACCGCATCTCGCGCAATCCTATGCGACTTCGCCTGATCTTCGATCTGGTGTTCGACGAGCGGCGTCCAGACATAGCCGGGGCAGATCGCATTGGATGTGACGCCGAACTCCGCGCCTTCGAGTGCGATCGTCTTTGTGAAGCCGACGATGCCATGCTTGGCCGCCACATAGGCGGACTTGAACGGCGACGCGACCAATCCGTGAGCTGACGCCACATTGATGATCCGGCCGTAGCCTCTGGCGCACATGCCGTCGAATGTCGACTGCACCAGATGAAAAGCGGCGGAGAGATTGATGGCGAGGATGGCGTCCCACTTTTCCGGCGGAAACTTGCCGATCGGCGAAACGTGCTGGATGCCAGCATTGTTGATGACGATGTCGACCTGGCCAAACCGCGCGGCCGCCCTCTCGACCATCATTCGAATGGCTTCCGGCTTTGCCATGTCAGCGGCGTCGTAGGCGACGTCGACGTCATTGTCGCCTGCGATGCCGGCACGCAGCGCCTCGATCTCGGCAGGGTCGCCAAAACCGTTCAACATCACGGCCGCACCTGAGCGAGCAAGTGCATGCGCGATGCCAAGACCGATCCCGCTGGTGGAGCCGGTGACGATGGCGCTGCGCCCTTCCAGGGGCTTGCGGCCGACAAGAGTATCAATTTGGGGATCAAAGGCGTTCAGCATAGGCGCTCTCCACTGCAATCGACGACACTTTCTGGCGTCGTACGGTTACAGTGGAGTATTGGCGCTCATTTTAGAAATGCCGCTCGGGTATGGAATTGATAAATCCATGGCATTGGATGAGAATGCCGCCGCTGTAGAGAATTGCAGCATATAAAAATCGCGTTCATCCCGGGGGGCGGCGATGGATATTCATCATATACGCTATTTCTTGGCCGTCTGCGAAACACGCAATTTCACGCGTGCAGCCGAAAGATGCAATGTTACTCAACCGGCCCTCAGCCGGGCCATACAGCAGCTTGAGGACGAGGTCGGTGGCCTGTTGTTCCGCCGCGAGCGCAATCTCACCCATATCACAGATCTCGGCAATCTGCTCCGGCCACGGTTCCAGCAGATTCAGGATGAGCTCATGGGCGTTCGGACGGAGGCCTCACGATTTCTCTGTCTGAGCGAAGCCAACCTCAAGGTCGGTATCATGTGTACGATCGGGCCGCGGCGGTTCACCGGTCTCCTGACCGACTTCAACATGCGTCACAAGGGCATCCAGCTGCAACTGATCGAAGGCGTGCCGACGAGACTGTCCGATCTGTTGGAGACCGGCGAAATCGATGTGGCGCTGATGTCAACGGCAACGGATTTTCCGGAACGGTTCGACGTGACCTCGCTCTTCCGCGAGAGGTTCATGCTCGCCTTTCCTGCCGGCCACAGGCTCAGTCAATACGACGCCATTCCCATTGCCGCGATCGATGGAGAAGTCTACCTGCGTCGCGTCAACTGCGAGTATTGGGACTACCTCTCGGATCTTTGCGAAGCACAGGGTGTCAAGACGCTCGTTTCCTACTCCAGCGAACGCGAAGACTGGATCCAGAACCTTGTCGCCGGCGGCTTGGGCATTTGTTTCATCCCTGAATATAGCGCCGTCATTCCCGGACTGCAGGTGCGACCTGTCGCGGAACCGGAGGTCAGCCGGGAAGTCTGTCTCGTGACTGTCGCCGGCCGTCGCTTTTCGCCGGCAGTTTCCGTCTTTGTCGGCGCAGTGAAATCCTATGGCTGGGCTTCCCCGCCAACCCGACCGCATTGATTGATGTATCGTACTGCCCCTCTTGAACATGGCCTGGCATTTGCCGGGCTTTTCCTGCTTGTTCGGCAATCGGCAATAGCCCACGGCTATCGAATTCAAAAGCATCTGGCATTTCTCTTTCGGTCGGCGCTCCGCCACTCTCCTCACATGCTCGACACCGATCTTGCCGAGCCCCAACAAGGAGAACCACCGATGTTGCCCTCATTCAAAACCCGCCGAGTCTCTATGGCTATGCTCGCCTTTAACGCACTGACTTTCGCCGCCGGCCTGCACGCCTCATTTGCCTTTGCCGGTGATTGCCCAGCCGGTCAAGTTGCCGAAGATGGCATGAAGCCCGGCGCGATGATGCCGAAGGGCGTCACCGACAGCGTCCTCAAGACAATCGATCTTTCCTCCAAGGGTGATGCCTGGAAGGGCAGCATGCTGCGCATGCGAAAGCTCGTCGTAGAGCCGGGCGGCGTTGTTCCCTGGCATTCGCATGATATGCGCCCGGCAAATATCCTGATCGCCTCCGGCTCGATCACCGAATATCGCAGCACCTGCAAGCTGCCGATCCTGCACAAGGCGGGCGAGGTCACCGCAGAGTTCGGCCACCTCTCCCATTGGTGGAAGAACAACGGAAAGGTTCCGGCCGTGCTTTATTCCTCCGATATTTTGAGCCCGGAGATGCACGACGACGAGACAGCGATGTGATCGCTGCCTTGTCCGTTGACCCAGCCCTTTGAGCCACGCTCCGGCGTTTTCGGCCATTGCCGAAATCGCCGCATTTCGGGGGACCTAGCGATGACCGATATCGAACAGCCGCTCGCATCTCTTCATGCGGACAAGACACTTCGTGCGGACAGTTGGCGATTTGGACTGATAGCCCTTATTGCGTTCCTGACCCTTGTCGACCTCTTCGCGGCACAGGCGGTGTTGCCTTCGCTGGTGGAGAGATTCCAGGTGAGCCGCGCCACGATGGGTTTTGCCGTCAATGCCAGCACATTCGGCATGGCGATCGCCGGTCTGCTCGTGGCTTTTTTCGGCGGTGATGTCGACCGGCGCAACGGCATCTGGATCAGTCTCGCCCTTCTGTCCGTCCCGACGACGCTGCTGGCATTTACCGACAACATTATTGTCTTCGCAGCGTTACGGGTGCTTCAGGGACTATGCATGTCGACCGCCTTTACGCTCACGGCAGCCTACCTGTCTGAACATTATTCCGCCGGGAAAACCGCTGGAGCGCTCGCAGCCTATGTCACAGGCAATGTCGCGAGCAATCTCTTTGGCCGTATGCTGTCTGCCGCTATCGCCGGCATCGGCGGCCTTTCGCTGAATTTTCTTATGTTCGCAGGACTTAATCTCCTCGGCGCCGCCTTGGTTTGGTTCACGCTCAAGAAAACCGCGAGCATGATGCGCACGGACAATCGAGGCAGCGTTGGCAGGCGCATCTGGAGCGTTCACCTTGCCGACCCGGACCTGCGCCGCCTCTTCGTGATCGGTTTCCTGATCCTGTTCGTGTTCATCGGCACCTATACCTATGTAAACTTCCAGATCGTCGCACTGGGTGTCGCGCCGATGGCGCTCGGCCTTGTCTATCTTGTCTTTCTCCCTTCGATCGTGACCACGCCGTTTGCCGGGAAGCTTGCAAGCCATGTCGGGTCGAACGCGGCAATCGTGTTGACCCTGGCAATGGCCGTCGTCGGCCTCGTGGCGCTTCTCAGTACAAATTTGCCAATCATTCTCGGCGGACTGACGCTGCTGGCAATCGGCACGTTCCTGGCGCAAGCGATTGCCACCGGCCTCATCGGCCGGCGTGCGATGAGCGACAAGGCCGGTGCCAGCGGCATCTATCTGGCATCCTACTATACCGGCGGCATGATCGGCAGTCTGGCTCTCGGACAGGTCTATGACCATCTTGGCTGGAACGCCTGCGTGTTTGTCCTGATCGCCGCACTCGGCGCAGCAATGCTGTTCGGAGGTTCGTTAAGCGCGCCACCATCATAAGTCCAGCCTCTCGAAGCAGCCGGAACGCTGTTCCGCCCCCACCTGACAACCACGCTGAAGATCTACCCAACCAAAGGAGTGAATGACATGCAAAGAGTGATCAACCTGTTCTTCACCGCCATGCTTTTATTGGCTGCTGCACTCGTGGCAACGCCCGCCTCCATCGCCCACGCAGGTGCCCGCGACGGCGTCGTTGTTCTGAAAAGCCGTTACTCGGTTGACGAGACCGTCAGTAAGATCAAGGCCAATGTCGCCGAGAAGGGCATCATGCTTTTCGATGATATTGATCAAGCGGCTCTCGGCACGGCTGCCGGCAACACGGTCCTCCCTTCACGGCTGATTCTGTTCGGCAATCCGGCACTCGGAACGAAATTTATCACAGCCAATCCCACAGCAGGCCTCGATTGGCCCGTCCGTGTTCTCGTCTACGAAACCAAGGATGGGGCGGTTCGGGTCGCGTATACGGATTTTGCCTGGATCGCGCGGCGCCACGGCATCACCAGCCGTGACAAAGAATTCAAGATGGCGTCTGAGGTCATCAAAGCAGTGACGGCACCGGATCGCCAATAGCCTGCGGCTGACCACTCTTTTGAGGGTGCCCGACCGTAGAATTAGGGTCGGGCCTTTTTTCTAGATTATCTAACGAACGACCCGTGAGCTCTCGCCTTGCAGGAATTCGAACCTAAAACCTCGCACCGACAGTATAAAGCTTTTGCTTTACAACGTCCCAGCATAAAGCGGCGCTACACTGCGGTGCGGCTAGTCTAGCAAGAGCCTGATAAACCGACGGGAATTGATCATTGTCCGTGTTGATGCTGCTAATGCGATGTCGCATCTGCGAAGGGTGGAAGAGCTCTAGATTCGGCAAGGCATTATCAGGTTCGTCGCCCAAGCAACAGGCGGCCGAAGCCGCCCCGCGCCTTTATGAACTCATCAGGCCGCACCTGGCCGATTGATCGTCAGGAAGTGGCGGACGACAGGCTTGTCCGCTCCGGCATGATAGGCGAGTACCTTGCCTTGGAGATCAGCGTCGGCGTTCGACACCCGCTTGTGCTGGCGAAGATGCTCGGCCCAGGATTCCACCATGAACCACTCGACGATTTCCTCCGGGTCGGCCGAGTCCTCGGTGACGCCCCAGCCAAAGGCGCCGTCGCGACGACGCTCCTGGGAGAGCTGGTCGAGGGCGTGCAGGAATGCGCTGCGCTGATGCTTCTCGACCTTGTATTCGATCAGGATCAGAACCGGGCCGCGGTCATGGGCGACGGGTTCGGCCACAAGAGGCTCCGGCCAGTGGTTCGAAGGCACCAGGTCGGCTTCGCCTGCCGGTAGTTTCACGCGATGCATGATGAAGCCCGCAACAAGCAGACCTGCCGCGCCGATGAGCAGTGTGGACTGGATGCCGACGGCCTCGCCGACGGCGCCCCAGCCGAGGCTGCCGGCCGTCATGGCGCCGTTGAAGACTGTCAGGTAGACGGCGAGGCCGCGACCCCGCACCCAGTTGGGCAGAACGGACTGGGCAGTGCCGTTCAGAGTGGTGAGGGCAGTGATCCACGCGGCGCCGAGGAATAGGAGCACGACGATCGCGACAATCTTTGGCGGCGCAAGCGCAAGGATTCCCATGACCCAAGCGGTTACGACAGCGGCGCCGAGAAGCAGGCCGTCGGAATTCAGGCGTTCGCGCAGCTTCGGCATCACCAAGGCCCCGCCGATCGCGCCAACGCCGACTGCGCCAAGCAGGATGCCGTAGAAGCTGGCGTCGCCATCCAGCAGCTGCCGGGCCACGAGTGGCAAGAGCGCCCAGACTGCGCTGGTAAAGGCGAAGAAGATCGTGGCGCGCAGAAGGACGACGTGTAGCGGTCTGCTGGAGCGGGTATATCGAAGTCCTGCACGGAATGCGCCGAAGAAGTGCTCCTGAAGGACGTCGTTGGCGCTCTTGGCGCGCGGCCACCAGAGCAGCGCGGCGATGACCACGAGATAGCTGGCGACGTCGGCACCGTAGGTTAGCGCCGCGCCGAAACCGGCGAGAAGCAGTCCTCCGGCCGCAGGGCCGATCGAGCGGGCGATGTTGATGCCGAGCGAGTTCAGCGCGACAGCGCTCTTTACGTCCTCGCGCTTCACCAGTTCCGGAACGATCGCCTGCCAGGTCGGCCCCATCAGCGCGGCCCCGATGCCGCCGAGGAAGGTCAGGCCGACCAGGGCGCTGACCGAGAGCATGTTCGTCTGGGACAGAACCATCAGCGAGATGCTCACCGATGCCAGCAGAAGCTGGACGGCGATCAGGAACTTGCGGCGGTCGAGGATATCGGTGAGAACGCCCGCGGGAATGGCGAGCAGGAAGATCGGCAAAGTCCCCGCCGCCTGAACCATCGCTACCGCGGCCGGCGACGCGGAGAGATCCGTCATCAGCCAGGAACTGGCGACGTCGCGCATGAAGCTTCCGGTATTGCCGAGGACGGTGGCGGCCCATAGAACCGCAAAGACGGGTTGTGCAAGAGGCGCGAAGGTGCCCCCGGACGACTTGGCTGTGCTCATTTGCCTGCTCCCTTGGTGAGGTCGTATGCGGCGACGAAAACGAACGCGCCTGCGAGGCCCAGATGCTCGAAGAAGGCGTTAATCGCCATCATTCGTTCCATTCCGGGTGCCATCTCCCAGAAGCGCAGTGCGATGAAGGTTGCAAGGATCGTGAAGCCCGCGAGCGCGAGAGCGCCCGCCCCGCGCAGGAGCCCGGAGACGACCATCGTGGAGGCCGTCAGCTCGAAGACGATGACGGCCACCGCGAAGAAGGGCGCCGGGTGGAGGCCGAAGTGATCCATCTCGGCAAGCGCGCCGCTGAAGTCGGCAATCTTGGAAAGTGGCCCTTGTATATAGGCTGCGCAGAGCGCGAGAAGGGCGGTCGTTTGCAGGGCCGGCGCCGAGGTGATGTCGGCGAGCAGCCTGCGCTTCGCTGAATTTGATTGGCTGGTCATTGTTGCTCCTGTGATCGTGGCCGGCCGGCTCAAGCGGCGCCGGTGGCCTCTGAGGAGCGATATTGACGAGAACCTCATCTTCTAACAATTGCATCAATCGTTTCCATTTAATTGCGCCAGTCGCAATTATCGGCAGCGCCGAATTCTGGATGGCAGAACGAAAAAGGGCAGCGGTTGTGGCCGCTGCCCGTTCGATCGCTGATGATGAGATCGCCTCAGACCGCCCAGCAGGAGCAGCCGAGTGCACCGAAGAAACCCTTGAGGTCGGCGATCGGAAGTTTCGACGTCCAGGCACCGGCATGGTCGTGTCCGTGGACGCCGCAGTCGCTGGCGCAACCGCATATCGAGATCGCGGTGCGGCGCAGCGAACGCGCTCCGGCACCGTCGGGCTCGCCCCAAGCAGCGTATCCGCCAAACTTGCGTACCGGCGACCAATCCGGCATGGCAGGGGGGATGTTGTTCTCATCAAGCGCCATGAACTCGCCCGCACCATAGACGATTCTGCCGCCGACCATGGTGAGCTCCGAGACGATGAACGAGACCTCGTCTTCAGGGCAGGAGAAGAAATCCTTGTCCGGCACGACGAGGTCGGCAAACTGGCCCTTCTCGATCCGGCCCTTCTTGCCCTCCTCGTTGGAGAACCAGGTAACCTTCTCCGTCCACATGCGAAGCGCCGTCTCGCGGTCGAGGCAATTGGCGCGCGGATAGAGCTGCATGCCGCCGACCGTCTTCCCGGTCACCATCCAGGAGAGCGATACCCATGGATTGTAGGAGGCGACGCGGGTGGCGTCGGTGCCCGCAGAGACAGGCACGCCCTTATCAAGCATCTTTCTGATCGGTGGCGTCGCCTCGGCAACACCGTGGCCATAGCGCTCCACAAAGTATTCGCCCTGGTAGGCCATGCGATGCTGGGTGGCGATACCGCCTCCAAGGGCTGCGATCCGGTCGATGGACCGGTCGGAGATCGTCTCCGCATGGTCGAAGAACCAGTTCAAACCATCGAGCGGGATGTCCTTGTTGACCTTCTCGAAGACGTCGAGCGAGCGTGAGATGGTTTCGTCGTACGTGGCGTGCATGCGCCAGGGCCAGCGGTTTTCCGCAAGAATGCGAACCACGTCTTCAAGCTCGCCTTCCATTTCCGGGGGCATGTCCGGACGCGGCTGGCGGAAATCCTCGAAGTCGGCGGCCGAGAAGACCAGCATCTCGCCGGCGCCGTTATGGCGGAAGTAGTCGTTGCCCTGCTTGTATTTCGCAGACTGCGTCCAGTTGAGGAAGTCCTGCTTCTCTTCCTTGGGCTTCTGGGTGAACAAGTTATAGGCCAGACGAACCGTCATCTGGTTTTCGTCGGACAGCTTCTGAATGACCTCGTAGTCGTCCGGGTAGGTTTGGTAACCACCACCCGCGTCGATCACGCCCGTCACACCGAGGCGGTTGAGTTCGCGCATGAAGTGGCGGGTCGAATTCGCCTGATAGTCGAGGGGAAGCTTCGGCCCCTTTGCGAGCGTCGAGTACAAGATGCCCGCGTTCGGCTTGGCGAGCAGCAGGCCAGTTGGATTGCCGTTGGCGTCACGTGTGATCTCGCCGCCGGGAGGGTTGGGCGTATCGCGCGTGTAGCCGACCGCCCGCAACGCCGCCCCATTCAGGAGCGCGCGATCGTAGAGGTGTAGAAGGAAGACGGGCGTGTCGGGTGCGACCGCATTGATCTCCTCGATCGTCGGCAGGCGCTTCTCGACGAACTGGTGTTCGGTGAAGCCGCCAACGACACGGACCCATTGCGGCGCCGGGGTGATCGCGACCTGACGCTTGAGCATATCCATAGCGTCGGCGAGCGAGCGAACGCCGTCCCAGCGCAATTCCATGTTGTAGTTCAGCCCGCCACGGACGACATGGGTATGGTTGTCGATCAAGCCGGGTAAAACGCGCTTGCCCTTGAGGTCGATGATCTTCGTGCTGGAGCCGGCGAGCGCCATGATGTCGCTGTCGACACCGACCTCAAGAAACAAACCATCCTTGATGGCGATCGCGGTTGCGTTCGGATTGGTGCGGTCGAGCGTGGTTACGCGGCCGTTGTGGAGGATCAGGTCGGGATACATGGTGTCTACTCCGGTCTGCTTGGGATCGGCGGCTTTTGCCGGGGAGAAGAGGTTTGAGAACGCCAGACTAGACGCCCCGCCCAGAAAGGATCGGCGCGTCGTCATCAGCTCCGCAGCCCCTCTACGTCCGTCGCTGCCCGATGGGCAACCTCGACTTGCTCGTTGCCCTCGGGGAGGTGACCGAACATATGCGGCTTGATCTGGTTGATCCACGAGAGCGCCGCGGGTTCCTTCGCCAGCAGCGTCTTGGCGAAGGGGATGAGCTGCTCGCCGACGAGAATGCCGAGCAGGCCGACGAGCGCGATGACAGGTGGCGCCGGCGAGCGGACGTTCAGAAGGCTGTAGACGGTTCCGACGAGCAGACCCGCGCCGAGCGACATGAGATACATTTTCATGGGACACCTTTCCGATTCGAAGCCGCTCCGGCGGGTTGCCGGAGCGGCGGGGAGAATATTACTTCGCCGGGTTCGGTCCGATCCGCTTGCCGTGCTTGACGCGTTCTTCCGCGCCATGAACCATCGTGTAGGCATAGTCGATCCCCATGCCGTAGGCGCCGGAATGCTCCTTCACCAGCGTGGTGACTGCGTTGTAGGTCTCCTTGCGTGCCCAGTCGCGCTGCCATTCTAGCAGGACCTGCTGCCAGGTGACGGGGATCACCCCTGCCTGCGCCATGCGATCCATGGCGCGGTTGTGGGCTTCCAGCGAGGTGCCGCCGGAGGCGTCGGCCACCATGTAGATCTCGTAATCCGAAACGTCGTTGAGAGCCGAGAGGGCGAACGTGGTGTTGCAGACTTCCGTCCAGAGACCGGAGACGACGATCTTCTTGCGGCCGTTGGCGGCATTCTTCGCCAGCGCGTCGCGGACGTTCTGGTCGTCCCAGGAATTCATCGAGGTCCGTTCGAGGATGTCGTTCTCAGGGAAGACCGCGAGCAGTTCGGGATATGTGTTGCCGGAGAAGGACAGCGTCTCGACCGTGGTGATGGTGGTCGGGATATTGAAGATCTTTGCAGCTTTGGCGAGGGCCACGACGTTGTTCTTCAGTGTCTGCCGGTCGATCGACTGGACGCCGAACGCCATCTGCGGCTGCTGGTCGATGAAGATGAGCTGGCTGTTTGCAGGGGTCAGGACTTCGAGCTTGGACATGGTTCTCTTCCTCTTGGTTGCGGCCCGCGAACGGTGCCAAAATCGCTAGCGCTGTCGGGAGCTCCCCGGCCTGCTTGCCAGTTCGCTTGCCGTCTTGGCTGCTGAAATCGAACCTATCGCCACATGCGCCGACGAGGAATTGCAATAAATATGTCGAATGAATTACGGAAAACGAAATAGTCCGGGCTGCCGGGCGAGCCTCCTCCCACACGGCAAGATGGGCCGCAACCTTTCGGATCGCGGCCCATCTTCTGCGGCTATGTCTGGAGGTGCGGCTACGCAGCCAGCGGGACAAGGTTGGACTCGATCTCAGCGCGGAATCCCTCATACCGGCTCGGCAGCTTGAGCGCCTCACCGAGATGGGCGGTGTCCTCGTCGCGATCGAAGCCCGGCTCGCTGGTGGCGATCTCAAACAGCACGCCGCCCGGCGTGCGGAAGTAGATGGCCCAGAAGTAGTCCCGGTCGATCACGGGCGTGACCTGGTAGCCAGTATCCATCAACGCCTTACGGACTTCGAGCTGCTTCTCGCGGTTGTCGACCGCAAAGGCAATATGGTGGACCGAACCCGCACCCTGCCGGGCGAAGGGCATCTTCGGCAGGAGCTGCAGATCGATCGTGTCGGCGCCGTTTCCGTTCGGAATGACGAAGCGCGTCACGTCGCCCTCCTTTTCCGCGCGCTGGTAACCCATGAAGCCGAGCAGTTCCTCGGTCGCGGCCGTTTCATGCAGACTGAAGCGGGCTCCTGCGAAACCGCGGATCGCCGCGTCGCCCGGGATGCCGCCGGCGAGCCAGGGAGAGGAGCGGCGGTCATCGACCGCCTCGATCAGCGCGAGGCTGTCGCCGTCCGGCCCCATGAACCGAAGCCGGCCGGCCCCGAAGACGGTGTCTCTTTCCAATCCGTCGACGCCTTGCAAGGACAGGCGATCCTGCCAGAACTTCAGCGAACCCTTCGGCACGGAAAACTGCGTCTCGCCGACCTCGCCGACACCGGGACGTCCGAGCATCATGTTCTGGAAGGGGAAGTAGGTCATCACCGTCCCCGCTGATCCCGTCTCGTCGCCGTAGTAGAGGTGATAGACGCTGGGATCGTCGAAGTTCACCGTCTGCTTGACGCGGCGCAGACCGAGCGTCTCGGTGAAGAAGCGGTTGTTCTGCCGCGCGTCCGACGCCATCGACGTCACGTGGTGCAGTCCCTTGATGTCCTTGATCATATCGATGCCTTTCAGTCAGCACTGGTGTTTGTTGTGTGAGCTGACTGTAGGCCGGTTGCTCACCGGGCAGAATTGCAATACTTCTCTCGACTGCATTGCAAGAAGTGAAATAATAGCATGAACGACTATAAAGCTCTCCGCACCTTCCTCCTCGCCGCCGAGAAGCGGAACTTCGCCCAGGTGGCCCGGGAACTCGACATGACGCCTGCGGCCGTAACGCGAGCCATCGCTGCCCTCGAGGCGGAACTCGGCGTCCAGCTCTTCGTGCGCACCACGAGGCAGGTGTCCCTGACGACGGACGGCGCCATCTTCGCGGCGCAGGTCCAGCCCGCGGTGAAGACGCTCGAGGACGCGCGGCGAGAGATGATGAACGCCCACAAGTCTGACGAGGGGCGCCTTAGGATCAGCGCGCCGACCTGGTTCGGAAAGGTCGTGCTTCCGCCGATCCTGTCCGGCTTCAAGGAAAAGTATCCGAAGATGTGCTTCGAGATCTCCCTCTCTGATGGGCTGGTGAACATCGTTGACGACGACTACGATCTGGCGATCCGCATCTCCTCTCAGCCTTCGGACAAGTTCACGATCTGGAGAAAGATCCGTGTCGTGCCGCGCATCCTCGTGGCCGCGCCCGGCAGCCGCTTCGTCGATATGTCGCATCCGCACGAGCTGACGCCGGACGACTGCCTTGCCTATAGCGGGGAAAGCCGGCGGGAGAACTGGATCCTGTCGGATGGCAGGTCGAGCATTGCGATCTCTGCCGGACGGGCGTTCAGTGCGAACAGCGGCGAGGTGCTGGCCGATATGGCCGCAGATGGAGCGGGCGTCGCCTTGTTGCCGGGGTTCAATATTGCCGAGCACATCCGCAGCGGTCGCCTCGTTCATGTCTTCAAGGGATGGGCGCCGCCGGATCTATGGCTGACACTCTATTATCCGCCATACCAAGCGCTACCGCCGCGGATCGCCTCATTCTCCAAGTTCTTCGAGGAGCAGGTGGCAGCACACATGGTCATGCTCGATTGACAGGCAGCGGACGGCCAACGTCAGTGCTTGATCGACTTTTTACAGTCATTGCTTGCAGCCTTGCGGCAACAAGCTTTTGCAACTGCCACAGGTTCCGGTCGTAGATCTTTCGATCCGCCAGATCCGAGACCGTGCGATGCAGATATTCGGCACAGGACCCCGCAGGTCCGCACGCCTGGGCAATCAACAGTGCGGCTTCATCCAGAGGCACCTTCTCCGTGAGCGGAGATTGCTTCGGACTTGCCCAAAAGGTCAGGGCCCGGCGTGGCCCTGATGGCGTCTTGACCGGAACCCATCTGACCATGTCACAAACTTCGACATAGCGGATTTCTCGGGCGAGAAGTGTGCGCAGGTCCTGTTTCTTCGTCGCGCAAGGAAGCTTCAGGACCAGACCGGAACAGCTGCCGCCAGGCTGGAGAGCAAGCATTAGCCCGGGCGCATCGGATGTTGCCCTAAGTCGCTCTATCCTAAGTGAGAATGCGCGGTGCCATCCGTAGGCGACAGCATCTTCACTGGCCGCATAGTCAAACCCCGGATTCCACATCAGGGAGCCATAGGCGAATACCCAGATCTCCTCGTCGCCCGCTTCTTCCTCCACACGACTGACGAGTTGATCAAGCTGTGTGGTCGAGATTGGCGTCCAGTTCGGTTCCGGACCTTGCTCTTCGACAACCCTGAGGGATTTGGTCACGAGTTCGGCGGTCAGCTGCAACGAAGCCGGAAGACGCGTCCTGATTTTTGAACGTCTTGGCATCTTCTGGTCCATTCGAAAGTTTGGCCGCCGGCGCCTTGCCGCGTCCGACGGCCCTTGGCATGGCTGTTGCCGCATCAGGCAGTGGTGCGGTCGATGACGGCGCGGAACGTGATCTCGACGATCTGCTCCGGAAAGGCCAACGCGTTGACGCCGATCAGATTACTGGCGACCGGCGGCATGTCCGTGCCGTACATTTTCTTGCGGACCCTGGATCCCGCTGCAAAGGCGCTTGGAATGTCGAGAACAAAGAGTGTCTCTTCTACGACATCGTCAAGCGTGGCCCCAAATTCGGCGAGAAGCTTCTTGGCGTTGACGTATGTCTGACGGATCTGTGCTTCCATCTGTGTGAAGTCGGCAGGCCGGCCTTTGCCGTCGAGTGTTGCGGGAGCAATAAGCTTACCTTCTTCATCATGGCTCAACTGGCCCGAGATGTAGATGACATCTTTCACCTGCAAGGCCTGCACGTATCCGAATGCGCCTTCCCAGGCGACGCCGTAGTTTGCAATCTTTTTGCTGGATTTGGTGTTGGTCATGGTGATTTCCTGAATTCGAGACGCCCTATGAGAGGACTGTTGCAATTGGCGAGGCGACGGGCGTTTGGGAGGCCACACCCGCCGCCAATGCCGATCAAGCCTGGACGAAGGCCAAAAGGTCGGCGTTGAGGACTTCGGCATTGATGGTCAGCATGCCGTGCGAGAAGCCCGTATAGGTCTTCAGCGTCCCGTTCTTCAGGAGCTTAACCGACTTGTGAGCCGAGTCGGCGATCGGAACGATCTGGTCGTCTTCACCGTGCAGAACAAGCGTCGGAACGCTGATGGCCTTAAGGTCTTCGGTCTGATCCGTTTCGGAGAAAGCCTTGATGCCATCGTAATGCGCCTTCGCGCCGCCTATCATGCCCTGACGCCACCAGTTCTGGATAACGCCTTCATGCACTGCCGCACCATCGCGGTTGAATCCGTAGAAGGGACCGGCCGGAACATCGCGGAAGAATTGGGCGCGGTTTGCGGCAAGGGCGGCACGGAAACCGTTGAAGACTTCAATCGGCAGGCCTTCCGGATTGGCCTCGGTCTTGAGCATCAGCGGCGGTACGGCAGAAACGAGAATGGCCTTGGCAACACGTCCGGCCTTCTGGCCAAATTTCGCGACATAACGGGCAACTTCACCGCCGCCGGTGGAGTGGCCGATATGAACGGCATTCTTCAGATCGAGCGCCTCGACGACGGCAAAGGCGTCGGCGGCGTAGTGGTCCATATCGTGACCATCTGCAACCTGGTCGGACCGACCGTGACCGCGGCGGTCGTGGGCAACGACGCGATAACCCTTGGAGAGGAAGAACAACATCTGTGCATCCCAGTCGTCCGACGACAGCGGCCAGCCATGGTGGAATACGATCGGCTGGGCATCCTTCGGACCCCAGTCCTTATAAAAGATTTCGACTCCATCCTGGGTGGTTATATATGACATGGTCTTGTTTCCTTCGGTTGGGTTGGTGGCGGGAGTGGCATTGGCTGCGAAGCTGAAAGCAGGTGAAATCGCGACAACCGCGGCGGCGGCGCCTGCGGACAGCAACGCAACTCTGCGTGTCATGGAAGAAGGGTTCGGCGTCATCTCGCGTCCTGCGATTTCGTGAATAAAAACTTCAGGCGACGCTGTGTTCGTCTGATAGGGGCGATATTGCCGGCAGAGGCATCCGCTGACAATTGCGGGAATAATTTCGACTTTATTGCAAATTCTGAAATACTCGGCGTCGTAGAACTGACGCCCTTGCTCCGCACCAGCAGACCTCGCAGCAGATGTCTAAAGATGAGTTGAGCGTCTCCGCCTTGAAGGGATAAGAACCGACCCCCTCGTATAGGCGATATGGCCACGCCCAATCTCCGTGTGCTGGCAGCTACTTGCTCTTGGAATGGCCGGCATGGGCCGAGACAAGAATGGCAGCTTTTAGGTGGAGAGGATCCATCTTCCCTCCTCTTTAAGAAGCAGCCACTGATCGCTAAACTCACTGATCTGTCGCTGTCTGAGTGAACGGAACGGTTCTGCGGTTGGTGGACAGTTTCCGGTATTTTGTCGGCGTTAGGTTATGGTGACGTAGAAACACCCGGTTGAAATTCG
Organism: Rhizobium sp. J15; assembly: GCF_002531825.1. GTDB lineage: Bacteria > Pseudomonadota > Alphaproteobacteria > Rhizobiales > Rhizobiaceae > Rhizobium. Next base: position 85,492 of record NZ_NWSX01000019.1, read on the forward strand.
ACAGATTGCGATAGCCCACCTCGAAGCAGATGTCCGTTATCGGCAGAGAGGTATCGGTCAAGAGCTGACCCGCCTTCCAGATACGAAGCTTGTTGACGTGGTCGGTGAAGCTGTGGCCGCTGTTTTTCTTGAAGAATCGCGAGAAAGCGCTGTCACTCATGCCGACCATGCGCGCCATATCAGGCAACCGGATGTCCTCCGACAGATTGGCAAAGAGATACGCGAAGACCTGTTGCAGGGCTTCCAGCGAACCATAGCTCAGGTCCGGCACATAAGCCTCCGAAGACAGCGTATCGAACTCGTCAGTGTCGCGCAGCAGCGAGAGCAATGACAGGAAGGTCGAAAGGCGCACCGAGCCGGTCTGGAACTCCATGTCGTGTATCAGCGCCTCCGCCTGTTCCCGCGCCCGGCCCTTGAAGGAGAGCCCCCGCTGTGCGCGGGCGAGAAAGTCACGCAGGCCCGCCAGTTCCGGCAGGAAGGCCGAGGCCTGCTCCAGCTTGGCCGGTGCAAACTGGATGACGATGTCACGTCCGGGAATGCGCTCATCCGGAGCGAGCGGCGTCACCCAGTCGTGCGGCAGGTTGCTGCCGATGACGGAAATATGGCCCGGAGTGAACGCGCCGACGTGATCGCCTGCAAGCAGAACGCCGCTGGCGTTGGCAATGTAGTGGATCTCGACCTCCGGGTGGAAATTCCAGACGTTGCGTTCCCACGGATAGTCGTCGCGGCGCCAGAGGAACGACTCGTCCGCGCCGGTCAAGACATATTCAAATCTCGCGACCGTCGGCGAAATAACTGACATTGCGGACATCCTCCAGTGCTTCCCGCGATGCTCGTTGCGCTGACAATCAATATTGGATTGTGCAACGCACACAAGATTTCATGGATATTTTCGGCATTTCGCGCATGAGAGTATCAGTATCGCGCAACGGCCGCGCTTGTGTCCACCCGTTCTTTCTACAACTATTGTGGTCCGTTGAGCGTGTCGGAGGAGAGTTTAGCACGTACAACCGGACTGATTTTGCGATCCAAATGGAGGAGAACAATGAACAGTTTCGTCAAAGCCGTGGGCGTCGGCTTCATTTCGCTTGGCCTTTGGAGCTCGACAGCTCTTGCTCAAGATTCCTGGTGGAAGACTGCCGCCCAGCCCTATCAGGGCGCGACCATCCGGGGCATCTCGGAATCGACCCCAGCGTCGAAATATGTCGAACAGGTGCTCGGTCCGAAATTCACCGAAGAGACCGGCATCAAGGTCGAATTCGAGGCCACCTCCTGGGACCAGATGTACGACAAGGCGATCAAGGACATGGAGGCCAATACCGGCATCTATGACTTCGTCTATATCGAGCAGGACATCGTCTATACGTATCTGGCCCGCAACTTCCTGGTCGATATCACCAAGTCGCTCGCCGATGATGCGAAGATCGCTTCGCCGGACTTCAAGCCGGAGAATTTCACCACCTTCCTGAACTATTTCAAGGATCCGAAGTCGGGCAATGTCATGGGCGTCCCGATGGAAGCATTCATCAAGCCTTACCTCTACCGCAAGGATCTTTTCGATGATCCGGCGATCCAGAAAGCCTACAAGGATTCCACCGGTGCGGATCTGAAGCCCGCGACGACGCATGACGAGTATACCCAGATCGCCAAGTTCTTCACCCAATACGGCGCAGACAAGGAACTCTGGGGAACCACCGTACAGGCTTCGTCGAGCCACCCCGCCGCCTTCTACGAATTCTTCGAGTCGGTCGCACCGACCTTCGGCGTATACAACTGGGGCATCGATGGCACGACCTTCGCGGCCACCGAAGCCAACGGCGGCCAGATGAACTCCGCCGCCGCGAAGAAGGCGCTCAACTACTGGGTCGGGCTGCTGAAATACGCGCCGCCGGAATCGACGTCGTCCACTTGGGACGAGGTTGCCGGGACATTTGCCGCCGGCCGCGCAGCCCAAGGCCTCGTCTACGGTGAAAACGCTGCGTGGATCGCTACCGACGAAAGCAAGTCGACCGTCGTTGGCAAGGTGGGCGTAGCATTGCCTCCAGTCGAGGCGGGTGTCATGGAAGCAGCCGAAGCCGGCAAAGGATATATCGGCTATTACGATGGTGGCGCGTTCGGCATCCCGCATTCGTCCAAGAACAAGGAGGCGTCGCTGCTATTCCTGCAGTATATCGGTCAGGCTTCAGTGCAGACCGACTGGGCGCTGGCTGGCTCCCGCATCGTCATGAACGCGACCTACGACGATCCCAAGATCGTCGATCAGGACAAGAAGATGAACGGCTATTACACGCTGATGCGTGAGGACGGAAAGCTGTTCGCCGGAGCTCCGCCGTTCCCGTTCCACGCGCAAGTTCTGCAGGTCGTCGCGCCGTTCATCTACAAAGCGATCGTCGGGGAGATCAAACCGGACGATGCGCTGGACCAGGCCGCTACGGCAGCCGAAGCTGAACTCGTGAAGCTCGGCTACCGGAAGTGAAAGACCGCCTCCCAAGCGGTTGGCGGTCGCCTTCAGCAAGGTGACCGCCCTTTTCCTGACCGCGGTTTGCGGGCCTGCCCGCGACGCTGCAGGCGAATAAGTGTCAAGGACGATCTGACGGAGCGCAGGATGAGACAATCCAACATCGGATGGCTGTTTCTAGCACCAGCCACGCTAATCCTGTTCGTTGTCGGGTTCGTTCCCTTCATCTATATTCTCTATGTCGGCTTCTTCGACTGGAACACCAACGCTGTCGACCCCACCCTGCGCTGGGCAGGCCTCCAGAATTATCGCAGCCTCGTTTTTGACACGACATTCCTGAACTCGCTTGCGCGCACCCTGGTCTTCGCATTCGTCGTCGTCGTGAGCGAACTGTTGTTAGGCTATGTCCTGGCCCGCGCGCTGATGGCAGACCGCCTGTGGGGCCGGCAGTTCTTTCGCACGATCCACACACTGCCGATCGTTGTCGCGCCGATTGCAGTCGGCGCTACCTGGCGGCTGCTTTGCGTTCCGGGCTTCGGCATCGTGCCCTATTACCTGAAACTGTGGTTCGGCATCGACTACAACATCTCGACCAATGCCTATCACGCCTTCGCCACGGCGATCATCATGGACCTGTGGCACTGGACGCCGTTCGTTACACTCTCACTCATGGCCGGACTGACTGCCTTGCCGAAAGAACCGCTCGAACAAGCGCAGATCGACGGCGGCAACAAGCTGCAGATTTTCTGGTACGTGATCGTTCCGATGTTGAAGCCGGTGCTGCTGACAACCGTCTTCATCCGGCTGATGGATGCATTGCGCTCGGTCGACGAAATCTGGATGCTGACCAAGGGTGGTCCGGCTGAGGCGACCCGGTTCATCGGCCTTCATATCTGGATCAACGTCTTTCCGAAAACCGATTACGGCTACGGTGCGGCCATGTCGCTGCTGACGCTTTACGTCACGATCGTTCTGAGCTGGCTGCTGTTCGTTGCCATGACCGGCCGCAAGGGAGGTGCACAATGAGACGCTCCGGTATAGCCTCCTTCGTCCTTTGGATATGTCTGACCATTCTGACGCTGCTTCCGGTCTGGTGGATGCTGGTCGTTTCCATGCGCCCCCGCGTGAAGCTTTATTCGAAGTCGTTCCTCATCGACGATCTTTACTGGAACAATTTCCTGGCGGTGCTGAACAGCTCGACCTTCCTGCAGTATCTCTGGAATTCGCTGATCGTGGCGACATCGAACGCAGCGCTGGTGTGCGCGCTCGGCCTGCTCGCGGCGTTCGGGCTGTCGCGCTACAAAATCGGCGGCGGTGACAATGTGTTTTTCTGGTTGATCACCAACCGCATGGCGCCGCCGGCCGTGTTTCTGCTGCCGCTCTTCCTGCTGTTCACCAAGTGGTTCGTGTTCGGCGATTTCATGCTGTTCGACACGAAGATTGGCCTGATCCTGCTCTATTGCGTCTTCAACCTGCCCTTCGCCGTCTGGCTCTTAAAGGGCATGCTCGACGGGATTCCGCTGGAGCTTGACGAAGCGGCGCGGGTCGATGGTGCGACCACCGGCCAGGTGCTGTCCAACGTCATCCTGCCGCTGGCGCGGCCGGGGTTGGCCGTCACCTTCATCCTGACCTGGATTTTCGCCTGGAACGAGTACCTGTTCGCAGCCACCCTAACGTCGTCGGCCGACGCCAGGACCGTGACGACAGCGCTCGCTGAATATGTCTCGGTCACCGGAACGAACTGGGGCGAGATGGCGGCGATGGCGTTCCTGACCACGCTCCCGGCCCTGATCGTGCTCGGATTCGTCCAGAAGCACATCGTGACGGGCCTCACGTTCGGCGCCTTGAAAGGGTGAGATGATGGCTGACGTTCAACCCCAGAAAACCCAACGCGATGGATTCCTGCCAATCCGAACCAACGCCTTCGACAGGGGCTTCATCTCGGTCGTGATCCTGATCCTGGTGCATCTTCTATGGATGCGCTTCCTCGAGGGCGTGTTTCCCCTATGGGTGGCGACGGTGCTCTGCCTGGCGCTGGCCGTAATCATTATCCGAAAGGGCTGAAGACATGAGATCGCTCGTCCTCGAACGCAAAGACGAACTGCGCATTCGCGACCTGGACCCGAAGGAGGCGCTCGGTCCCACCGACGTGCGCATTGCCATCAAGACCGTAGGCGTCTGCGGATCGGACGTTCACTATTACACTCACGGCGCGATCGGCCCGTTCGTTGTGCGCGAGCCGATGATACTCGGCCACGAAGCCGCCGGCATCATCGAAGAGGTCGGCAGCGCGGTGGAGAACCTGAAAGCGGGCGACCGCGTTTGCATGGAGCCCGGTGTTCCCGACCCTCAAAGTCGCGCGTCGCGGCTGGGTCTCTACAACCTCGATCCCGCGGTGCGCTTCTGGGCGACGCCGCCGGTGCATGGCGTACTGAGACCGAGCGTGGTCCACCCGGCCGCCTTCACCTTTAAGCTTCCGGACAACGTTTCCTACGCCGCTGGTGCTATGGTCGAGCCGCTAGCTGTCGGCTTCCACGCCGTCTCCAAGGCGAGGCTGACGCCCGGTGCGATCGCGCTGGTCACGGGAGCCGGGCCGATCGGCATGGTGACAGCGATCGCGGCGCTGTCGGCTGGCTGCGCCAGAGTTATCGTTACCGACGTTGTCGACGAAAAGCTCGCCATTGCGCGCAGGTTCGGCCCGGCCATCACGACCGTCAACGTACGTTCGCAGGACCTGAAGAGTGTCATAGCCCGCGAGACCGACGGCTGGGGCGTCGATGTCGTCTTCGAATGTTCCGGCGCGGCCGAAGTGATCGCAGACACGGCGCACCATGGTTGCCCCGGCGGCGCCATCGTCCTTGTCGGCATGCCCCTGAAGCCGGTCCCGCTCGATGTCGTCATCGCCCAGACCAAGGAACTGCGCATCGAACACGTGTTCCGCTACGCCCATGTCTACCCGCGCATTGTCGCGCTGTTGGGATCGAACCAGATCAATGTCGATGCGCTGATCACCGATACCTACGCGTTCGAGGATTCTGTCGAAGCATTCGATTACGCCGTGCGACCGAAGCCGTCCTCCGTCAAGATCCAGATCGAGCTTGGGAAGTAGCATGTACCTGCGGAAGTTGGATCTCAGTGGTAGAGTGGCGGTCGTCACCGGCGCGGGGCGTAACATCGGCTATGCCTGCGCTGATGCCCTATCGGAAGCGGGCGCGCATGTCGTGCTGACTGATCTTGATGAAGAACTCGGTCAGTCGGCCGTCTCGAAGCTCGCCGCGATGGGGCGAGAGGCCGAATTCATTCGCCTGGACGTGACCGATTCCGGTGAAGCCGACCGTGTCGCGGCGGCGATCGCAACCAAGCTTGGTCGCGTGGACATTCTGGTCGCCAATGCCGGCATCGCGTCCCACAGCCCGGCGGAGGAGATGTCGGACGCGGACTGGCTCAGCCTCCTCAACGTGAACCTCAACGGCGTGTTCTGGAGCAATCGCGTTTTCGGAAACCTGATGCTGAAGGCGGGCAAGGGCTCGATCGTCAATATCGGTTCGATGTCCGGCATCATCGCCAACCGGCCGCAGCCGCAAGCTGGCTACAACGCCTCCAAGGGCGCCGTCCACATGCTGACGAAGTCGCTTGCAGCCGAATGGGCCGAGCGGGGCGTCCGCGTTAACGCCGTCGCTCCAACCTATATCGCGACGGACATGACGAAGACCGCCGTCGAGGGGACCGGGTGGGACAAGGACTGGATATACATGACGCCGATGAAGCGCATGGGCGAAGTCGAGGAAATTGCGTCTGTCGTCCTGTTCCTGGCCTCCGATGCCGCCAGCCTGATGACCGGCAGCATCGTCGTTGCCGATGCAGGATACACCTCGTGGTGAAGCTGCCCGTGGACCCTTCCCGAATGATCGGCGGCCATGCCGCCACAACTGACTGAGGATTGACACATGGCGACGATCGAGCTCGACAAGGTCGACAAGCATTACGGCTCCTATCACGCACTGCGCAACATCTCGTTCGATATAGCCGACGGTGAGTTCGTCGTACTGGTCGGTCCCTCCGGTTGCGGCAAATCCACGCTGCTGCGGTCGCTTGCCGGCCTTGAGGAGATCACCGGCGGCACCATCAAACTTGGCGGAAATCGCGTCGACAACATCGCCGCCAAGGACCGGGACGTGGCGATGGTGTTCCAGAACTACGCGCTCTATCCGCACATGACCGTTCGGGAGAACATGGCCTTCGCACTGAAATTGCGCGGCGAGAATCTTGCGGATCGTAAAGCCAAGGTCGACAAGGCTGCCGAGATGTTGCGGCTTACGCCCTACCTCGACCGATATCCGAAGGCGCTCTCCGGAGGCCAGCGGCAGCGCGTTGCCATGGGGCGCGCGATGGTTCGCAACCCAAAGGCGTTCTTTTTCGACGAGCCGCTGTCAAACCTGGACGCCGCGTTGCGCGTAGATATGCGTTCGGAGATCAAAGCTCTTCACCAGCGCCTCGGCGCCACGTCCGTGTATGTCACGCATGACCAGATTGAAGCCATGACCATGGCGGACCGAATTGTAGTTCTTCGCGATGGCAAGGTGGAGCAGATCGGTGCGCCACTAGAGCTTTACGACAGGCCGGCAAATACCTTTGTCGCCGGCTTCATCGGATCGCCGGCGATGAACATGCTGCCGGCCACAATCGATCTCTCCTTAAACTCGGCGCGGCTCGCTGAAGGGTCGGCCCTTCCCCTTCCACAAGGCACGCGGGCGAGTAACGGCCAGGAGGTGATATACGGGGTACGTCCTGACCAGTGGATACTGTCGAACGGCGATGCGGGTGTACCAGCAACTGTCGAGTTGATCGAGCCGACGGGGGCCGAAATTCTCCTGGCAGTCCAATTGGCGGGCAAGCGGGTCTTGTGCGCCTTTCGCGAGCGCCACGCGCTGAAAGCGGGCGACAGGATCCGGCTCGACGTCGATCCTGCCGCGGCTCATGTGTTCGACAAGCAAACCGAGCAAAGACTCCCGTTCTGAGCAACAGGCATCGGAAGGATCAACAATGTCGGATCTTACAGGAAAAACGGTAATCATCACCGGTGCCGGCAAGGGTATCGGTCGCGCCTGCGTTGAATTGCTCACCCACCGAGGAGCACGGATCGTAGCCTTGTCGCGTACCCAGGCCGATCTCGATGATCTTGCGGCAAAGTTCGGCGCGACGGTGATATCAGTCGATCTCGCCGACAATCCAGCAGCACGCGCCGCCATGAAGAAGGCGGGACTGGCAGACGCGCTGATCAATTGCGCGGGAACCAATGTGCTTGAAAGCGTCATCGATATGACGGAGGAGGGCTATGAGCAGGTCCTCGGCATCAACCTGCGGGCCGCGCTGATCTGTGCGCAGGAGTTCGCGCGGGCTCGCATTGCAAGCGGAGGCGGCGGAACGATCGTGAATGTGACCTCGATCGCCGGGCATCGGGGGTTCGTGGATCACGTGGCTTACGCCGCTTCGAAGGCGGGACTGGAAGGCGCCACACGTGTCATGGCCAAGGAACTCGGCGCCCATGGAATCCGGGTCAATGCAGTGGCGCCTACGGTTACCATGACGGAGCTTGCCGCAAAGGCGTGGTCCGAGCCTTCCAAACGCAACCCGATGATGGCTCGCCACCCGATGGCGCGTTTTGCAGCGGTCGACGATGTCGCGCGCTCGATCGCACTGCTTATTTCAGAGGACGCCCCGATGATCACCGGCGCAGTGCTGCCAGTCGATGGCGGCTTCCTTGCCGTCTGAAAATCAAAAGCGAGACAAGATGATGACTCAAATACTCGAAGGAAAGATCGCTGCGGTAACCGGCGCAGCTTCCGGTATCGGGCTGGCGACGACCCGTGCCCTGATCGATGCCGGCGCCAAGGTCGTGATGGTCGACCACAACAGACAGGCGCTGAAAACCTACGCTGCCGAGTTCGGCGGAGCCGTCGTCGTGCAAGTCACCGATCTTCTGGACGCCGCAAGTTGTGCGGCCATGGTCCCGGAAATCCTGGCAAAAGTCGATCACCTCGACATCCTGCACTGCAATGCAGGCTCCTATATTGGCGGGGATCTTATTGATACCGATACCGCGACAATCGATCGGATGCTGAACCTCAACGTGAACGCCGTCATGAAGAACGTCCGCGACATCGCTCCGCATATGATCGAGCGCGGGACCGGGGATATTTTGGTCACTTGCTCCGTAGCCGGCCATGCGCCGATCCAGTGGGAGCCGGTCTATTCCAGCTCCAAATGGGCGATTACCAGTTTCGTCCAGATCATGCGGCGGCAGTTGAAAAACCACGGCATCAGGGTCAGCCAGGTATCGCCCGGCCCAGTCGTCTCCGCTCTGCTTGCCGATTGGCCCGCGGAAAACCTTGAGAAGGCAAAAGCCAATGGGAGTTTGATCGAGCCCTCAGAGGTCTCCGATGCCATCATCTTCATGCTGACCCGCCCGCGAAACGTCACGATCCGGGACATGATTGTCCTGCCGACAAATTTCGACGTTTAGGTAAGGAAAACCAAGTCGTTGCGGAAGCTCAGTTCCGCGCATCACGTCTAAGGTGTGCGATCGCACCAGATTGTACTTCTGTCGACTAGGAATTCTCATCGTCGCATCAAGTTGATCGGAACGACGCGGCGTCCGCTTCTGCGACGCGCGGTCGATCGAGCAAGCGTCCGACATGGAGGCGCATAGCGGAGAATAGGTCCGCAAGAGGCCGGGAGAGAACCGACGACTTAAGAGTCCCAGTCTGAACGAAGAGCATGGTCTGATACATAAGATCAATGGACTTCATAAGCTCGCCTAGAGTTATAACGCTTTTCAAAAACAGTATAACAGCCGCGAGAGTAGGGCGCACGATGGACGCTAGCTCGAACGCCGTGCGCAGCTCGGTGGCGAAGCCGTAGAGTAGAAGAACGCTTATCGGCTCTACTACATCAGTGGGTATGAAGTGCTTTTGCGTCGGCCTAGCCAAGGCGTCCGCTAGCGTCGAAAGCCCTACTCCTCTCAAGACGCTTCGATCAGCGCTTTTGCGCGGCGCAGCAAGGGAATTCGCGGCCACCATTTAATGCCGGACCTTCTGCCGAAAATTCAGCGAGTTAGAAGCGAGGTCATCGATGAGCACCGCCTAAGGGTTCAGCGCTCTAGTAAGGTCCTGCAATCCGACCATCAGCATCATGGGGTCGGAAGGAGATGGCAGGAAGCCGACGGCCTCATAGAAGGCTCGTGCGTCATCAGAAATCGCATGAACGAGCATACCTCGAATGCCAAGTATTTCAGCGGCATTGAGCAGGCGCAGGCCCGCATCGCGCACCAATGCCTTGCCAATACCGCGCCCTTGGTAGGATTGATCAATGGCGAGGCGACCAAGCACAGCGACTGGAATTGGATCAGGCATATTGCGCCGAAAACGGCCAGGCGCTTCCGGCTGCTTGAGGGCGCCGGAAGCGAGCGCGTAATAGGCGACGACGCGGCTCTGCTCGCACACGACGAAGGTCCGCGATGCGCCGCTCGTTTGATTAGAACGGGCGCGACGTCGCAGCCATTCATCCAGTTCAGTGACTCCGGAATTGAACTCGGCCACCTCATGATTATCGGCCAAGGGTGCCGGTCCGCTGAGGGTCACGCCTTATCCCAAGGTGCTTTGGTCGCCATGGTGCGTGCTAAACGCTCATTGGGCTGCGTGGGCGCATCGAGCAGGGTAAGGTATTCAGCATAGATTTCCGGGCTTACCGTGAAGATAGTGCGGTCGAGCAGCACTTCCTCGGCGCGGCGCTCGGAAGCTTCCAACATGAAATCCGTTCGCGTCTTACCAAGCAACTCAGCGGCTCGATCAATCAGATTGCGGGTCGCAGGCTTGATGCGCATATTCAGCGGTACGCTTGCGTCCGAGCTTTTGCTCGTGTGTGAGGTCGGCATGGCAAACTCCCTGTTTGCACCTATATAGCGTAACGACAATATCTTTACAAGGCGCGTAAAGGCATTGTCGTTACACAATGCGCGCATTCTCAATTCGCAGCATTTAGCTCATCTAAGCTCTCGACTTGAATCGAACCTTTGCTCCGAAAAGCGGTCTCCATCCCCTCCAACACATCAGTCTCCACTTTCAGATATTGCAGTTAACGGCCTCATAAAAAAGAGCGTCTACGACAGAGGCGCTCGCGGATCCCGATCTGCTTTCCGGCGTCGTAGATGCACCCCCTCGCCTAGCTAGTAACCGTCCATAAACGCCTGTTTTTCTGCGGTTTTGAAAGGCTATTTGCCTGCTGCTATCGTTTTTTGGGACGCGTGATGGCAGCAGGCCGCGCAGATTATGGCTTGAAGAGCGATCTGGCAGCAATGAGGGCATGGGGTATTGGCCGACGTTCGCCGGCTTGCTCTGATCGCTACCGGCTCAGGAGCGTCAGGTCGGCCTGAGGCGGGCGAAGAGGGCGAGATTGTAAGCGACCACCGAGGCCAGACATAAGCCTTGAAGCGGTCGAGCCCGGTGCAGCGCCCCAAGCCGTAAGCGCGCTTCAGACATGAGATGCCGGCCTCGATGCCGGCGCGGAAGTTGCGCAGCTTGCGATAGACCCAGCGGCTTGTGACCATATCAGATCAGGAGTCGTCGTCTTTCACTCCATGCTGGGACGACTGGATTACTCGCATTGCCAGTTCTTCCCGGTCGGCCGTGGTCACGATCTCCCGCGCCGAGCTGACGTGGTCAAAGACCCTTTGGCAAAGGGCAAACTCGTCATCGTTCAGCACGCTTTGAGTTTGGAATACAGTAGACAGGATCATAACGCCGTCGCTTCCGATGATAACCGTAGGGCGCGGGCGCGATGCTTCAACGCGACAGGATCTCACGACTTGGTGTTTAGCCTACACAAGAGGCGTCGGGCCGCGCGGAGCGTCGCTTTGGGAGCAGACCGGAAACTTACCTCCGCACGACCCAACTCTGGAGTCGGGTGGATCGCGAGGAGGAAGCATTTTGCGATCTAAAAAGTACTTGCTTTCTCCTGCGATCCAATGAGCTAACCTCATTGTCGCTCCACGGTTCCCGTACGATGCCGGACGAAAAATCCCCGCTTTAGCGGGGATTAGTGGGTGGGGTTGGTTTGTAAGCATTGCGCACCAGGGTGCACGACTATTTTGCGCAACATTATTTTAATTGCAATAAGTAGGACTTTACCCTTTTCGAGTTATGTTTCCCGTTGTAAAGTAACGTGTTGTACGTTATCGGACAATAGAAGGAAGGCAACTAGAAATCGAAATAACACATCCTATTATCTAGAGGCCGCTCGGCGATTATTTGCTAACCCCAAGCATGTTGTCTCCTGTGCGCCAGGCGGCGATCCGGTCTTTGATCAGTCACACCAATTGTTGCGCCGCTTAGGGAACGCCCTCCTGAAGCAGCGTCTTCCCAATGTCTTCTCCAGCGGGCCACTGAGAAGCACCCGCAGGCCGTTTTCAGCCAAGAGCTCCTTCAGCCGGGCCTTGGCGACCAGCGCCTCTTCCGTTCCTTGATGCACTTCGCGTGCGATCCGATCTCCGGTATGTCGATGCCTGAGCGTACACCTCCCCAGCAGCCGCATATTCGGCCGTCGCATTTGATAGTATCGCCGGCGACAGCGGTCAGCGATGCGCAGATGAGCAAGGCCGCAATCATTGTCCATTAGATCGGGGACAAGTGTTCGACAACGTACCACGTGGTTCGACATGTCTTATTTAATATCCTTCTAATTTAGCAATGCATAAACCAACTACTTGGCAGTAGGAGGACTGAGTAAGCATGCAGCGTATTAAATCTTTCGAGAACGTCGAAACCAAACCGGTGTGGTCGGTAAAGGATTTCGCCAAGCGCCACCATCTCACTGACATCGAGGAAGCCCGCCTGCTGCAGCTATTCGGCCCCTTTGCTACAGCATCCGAACTTCTTCATAACGCTGAGCGAAAGCCCCGGTGGCGTTAGTGCTGCGCCCGGCTCATCGCTGGCCGAGCGTCTGTCGCAGTCAGTTCGTGCGCACGGAAAGGTGGGCCCAACCCCTTCACCTTTTCAGGCTTCGAACCGCAAGGAACTTCCGACAAGCTTCAGGGCAAACTTCGCCAACTTCATGTCGTTGGCTGCTCGAGGACAACGAGACGTCGTCGGCGCATCATCAGACTAGCTTATCCAACATGTCGCGAACGACCCTGACGCAGGAAATCGCCAATCACTTCGGAGGACATCGGGGCGTCCAAACGATGTCCCTGCAGTCGACCGCATTTTCTCTTCTAAGCGACGCCTGACCGGCCGTTTCGACGCCTTTGGCCGTAATCCGCATCCCCAGCCCGTGCGCAAGGCCGATCAGAAGCGCACGGTGGTCTGCTCTTCGGACAAGGGCCTCCAGGGATGGCTATGTCGAGATTCTTGGTGGTACGTTCAAGCAGGACGGTTTCAGTTATTTCGATCTCCAACCTTTCGGCAGGAAACTCGGCTTCGTCAAGAATTCCGGATACGCGATCGGTGAAGCTGCGACGGAGGAATTCAGCGGGCGAGATTGACCGCCACGACGAAATGCGAAGGCCACGTCGACGCCTCGCGGCACGCCGGTTCAAGAACCCACGCTCCAATATCTCCCATGAGACCGTCGGCTTCGGCCATCGGGATGAAAACACTCGGCGGAACCACTCGGTCGGCAACAACATCGCTGTTTTCGATGGAGCTGGATTTGGCTCGGCATTGATCGCGACCGGTCTGGTGGACGAGTTCCAATTCTACGTCAACCCAGCAGCCCTCGGCGGCGGAACCCGCATCTTCGACCAAGCCGGTTTCCGCAAGCTCCGCCTGCTTGGCTCAAAGGCCTATGAATGCGGCATCGTGGTGAACCGCTACGCGCCAGCTGCTTAGGTGTAGAGCAATCGCAAGGCGGACCGGGAGAATTGGCATCGTCTCGGCCTCGTCTGCAGCCGTCGTGGACAATAAGAGCTGGGGACATTCCTATCCGTGAAGGACGGCCACACGCTCTTTTCTGGCCGCGGCCGATACGAGACGTCGAGCCCCCGAGAGGGGCCACCGGCAAATCACCGGCGACCGTGGGCAATTCAGTCTATGATGATGTCCTTGCCTTCTGCTCTAAGGAGCGTAAGACCATCCTTCATCTGCTGCAACTGTTGGGCCGTATGGGGCTGCCAGTCCGTGACTTCGCCGATGACCAGAAGCGGTTCGCGGGAGCGATATGACTGGGTCGGATTGCCGGGGAACTTCTTGTCAGTGAGGTTGGGATCGTCTTCGAAGGGGCCGGTCGGTTTCACAACATAAATCCGCCCTCGTCCCTCACCAGTGGCCAGTTCGGCACCCCAGGTCGCGGCCTCGATCGTGCACGTGAAATAAACCCAGGACAGCAGCTTTTCCGTTGTGAAGTTCGACTTGTACCCCACCTTGATCATATCGCCCGTCGTCAGATCGGCTTTCGTGCCATGCAAGAAGGGTTGAGCGGGTGTGTTGCTTTCGGCATGTGACATAAATTTTTCCTTCTTCTGTCGAATCGAGGCGTCGGTAATGGCGCATTTACCCCGCCTTGCCGCAAGCCCCCGGACGCGTTAGATGATCATAGTGGCAAGGCACCTAATCAGCAGCGCTCCCGTCATCCCCAGATTCCTCCCGTAATATCAGACTGCGCTCCGGCGCTGGCCGCACTACCGTTTCACTGGCAGCGACCGTCTCTACGAAGCGACCGAGGCGAGGGCTGGATTGGGAATCAAACATATCCAGTATCAGTCTCTCCTCTTATTTAAACAAAAGGCATATCATTTAATTAAGCGTCTGACTTAGACAAGCGCGCTTAATCAACGGTACGGTCATCGATCTCTGAAGCGCAGGTCCACAGCAAACTGTACCGACTAATTGCAATCTCAGTGGCGCTCAACGTGCCGTATCGTATCCCTCCGGTGAAAGCCGCGTAAACATCGGA
>NZ_NWSX01000020.1 GCF_002531825.1 Rhizobium sp. J15
GCACCCACGCGCCCTTCGGCCAATGGAGGACGCAGACTTTCATCGCCGGTTTGCGGTGCCATGGCTTGGCTGCACCTTGGATCGTCAACGCGCCAATGAACCAGCGCATCTTCGAAACCTGGATCGAAACCCAGCTCGTCCCGACACTATCGCGCGGCGATGTCGTCATTCTCGACAATGTCGCCTTCCACAAAAGCGAGCGAGCCGAACAACTGGTTAAGGCAAAAGGCGCATGGCTCCTCTTCCTGCCCGCCTATTCGCCCGATCTCAACCCTATCGAAATGGCCTTTTCAAAGCTCAAAGCCTTACTACGAAAACGTGCCGCCCGAAGCTTCGACGCCATCACTCAAGCTCTTGGCGATATCGTCAGCCTCTTCTCCGTCACAGAATGTCGAAACTTCTTCAAAGCCGCGGGCTATGAGGCTGAATAATTGCGACACGCTTTAGAATAGTATGGAGGTGCGACTGCATCACTTGTCCAAAATGCGCCGGTTCGCTGATCAGGCAATCCATGGGCACGGAATATTGCCTGATACAGGTCCGCGTTGTTAGCGGCACAAAGGCGCACTTTTTGTTCATCTGAGCGTTCGTGGCTACCGCTTTGTAACGAGCTATTTGTCATAGCAAACCTGTTGGTCAGAGCGGCTGACACCGAGCCGGTGCATTTCGCAACAAGCTATGCGCTGAATAACTTACAGTAATCCGCGCTTTGCGAGGTTCCCCATCAACGCCGAAATGCCGAATGTCCATGGCGGGCATTCGGTGGAAAGGCGCACCGTGTTGACGAGCGCGCCGAGGCCTGCCGAGGAAATCTCGACGACATCGCCGATCTTGTGCGTGAAACCCTGCTTCGGCGCGTCGCGATCCTGAGTCGGCGCAAACAGCGTGCCGAGAAAAAGCATGAAACCGTCAGGATATTGATGATGGCGGCCGAGCGTCTGTTTGACGAGGTCGGTCGGATCGCGGCTGATCTGCGACATCGAGCTCTTGCCGTTGAGCACGAAGCCGTCCTCGCCGGTGACCTTCAGGTCAAGCTCGGCCCTGCGCACGTCATCGAGGCCGTAACCGGCATCGAACAGTCGGACGAAGGGACCGATCGAGCAGGAGGCGTTGTTGTCCTTGGCCTTGCCGAGCAGGAGCGCCGAGCGGCCCTCGACGTCGCGCAGGTTGACGTCGTTGCCGAGCGTCACGCCCTTGATCTCGCCGCGGCTGTTGACCGCGAGCACGATTTCCGGCTCGGGATTGTTCCAGGTCGAGATCGGATGCAGGCCGACATCGGCGCCCCAGCCGACGGAGGAGAGCACCGGTGCCTTGGTGAAGACCTCGGCATCCGGGCCGATGCCGACTTCGAGATATTGCGACCACATGCCCTCATCGATCAGGGCCTGCTTCACCTTGGCCGCCTCGGGCGAGCCGGCCTTGAGATTGGTGAGGCTGCCGCCGATCAGCGCACTGACACGCTCACGGATCGAGGCGGCGCGATCGGGATTGCCGGCCGCCTTCTCCTCGATGACGCGCTCGATCATCGACTGGGCGAAGGTGACGCCGCAGGCCTTGACCGCCTGCAGGTCGACGGGCGCAAGCAGATAGGGGCGCGCCTCATCCGGCGCTCCCTTGCTGTTGGCAGCGACCTCTTCAAGCGAGCCGATCGCCTTGCCGTTTGCGGCACGGACGAAGCCGGCGGCATCCTCCTTTTCGAGCAAGGCGCTCAGCGTCGGTGCCTCACGCGAGGTAATGTCGATCAGCATCCCCTCGCGAAGCGTCACGATGCTCGGGCCGGCAACCTCGGGGCTCCAGACGCGGCCGACAAAAAGACCACCCGAAGCGGCGGCATCGAGAAGGGGATGAGACATGGTGATCCTCCGTCACAGGCAAGCGGGGAGCGCTCTTTGAAAATTTTCGAAGTCGTTGCCGCCCTCCAGCCCGGCGGCGGCCGAAATCGATCACATTCATGGAGACGGGGCAAGATACGTGGGGGAAAAAGACTTTCGCCCTGTCGGATCGAAAGGCGGATCTCCAACCGCAACATGCGGCAAAATAACTATTTAGATACAAAATAACAGCTGTTTTTCAAATACTTAATGCAGCGACTTGGGGATTTCACCGTCGATCTTGCCTTGACAGGTGCCAGCTTTCGTTATCTGTTTTGGCCGATATGGAGGATGCCGGCTCGGCCGGTGCCAGGAAAATCCCGGGAGGATATTGCAGCGATGTTGAGATTTGCCGTCGTCGGAATCGACCATGGGCATACGTTCGATCATGTGAAGGGATTGCTCGCCGCCGGCGGCGAGTTCGTCGGCTATTGCCCGCAGACCTCCGTGCCGGCACTGCGGGAAGCCTTTGAAAAGACCTATCCCGACGCGCCGCAGATCGACCGGGAGAAGCTGTTCGACGATCCGTCGATCGACGTCATCTGCATTTCGGCCATCCCGCGCGATCGCGCCGGCCTCGCCATCCGCGCGATGAAAGCCGGCAAGGATGTGATGACCGACAAGCCTGGTGTTACCACCTTCGCCCAACTCGAAGAGGTCAAGCGCACAGTCGCTGAGACCGGCAGGATCTTTTCCATCTGCTTTTCCGAGCGCCATTGCGTGCGCTCCGCCGTCAAGGCCGGCAAGCTTGTCAGGGAAGGCGCGATCGGCAAAGTGATCCAGACGCTCGGCGTGGGTCCGCACCGGCTGCAATTGCCGACCCGGCCGGACTGGTTCTTCGATCCGGAATATTTCGGCGGCATCATCGTCGATATCGCCTCGCATCAGGTCGATCAGTTCCTGTTCTATACCGGCTCGACGTCAGGCGAGGTCATCGCCAGCTCGATCGGCAATTTCGGCATGCCTGAAAAGCCCGCCTTCCAGGATTTCGGCGAAGTGCTGCTCCGTTCCGACAGGGCGGCAGGTTACGTCCGCGTCGACTGGTTCACGCCGGAGGCGCTGCCCACCTGGGGTGATGGACGCCTCACCATCCTCGGCACCGAGGGTTATATCGAGCTGCGCAAATATATCGACATCGCCGGCCGGCCGGGCAAGGATCACCTCTTCCTCGTCAACGGCAAGGAGATGACCCACATCGATTGCAGCGACGAAAAGCTCGATTATTTCGATGCTTTCACCGCCGATGTCGGCAATCGCACGCAGACGGCGATGACACAGGAGCATGTTTTCGAAGTCTGCCGCCTTTCGCTCGAAGCCCAGACGAAAGCCGCGCGCATCGGCGCTCGTTGAGGAGGATCTCATGACCAGAAAATTACGCGTCGGCGTCATCGGCGCAGGCATCGCCGCGCGGCATCTGACCGGCTTCGGCTGGAACAAGGAGCTCTTCGAGGTTCCCGTCCTCTGCTCGCTCGATGAGGATCGCGGCAGGGCGCTGTGCGAAGAGTTCGCCATCGGCGAATACACGCAGGACGCAGACTCGCTGTTTGCCCGCGACGACCTCAACATCATCGACATTTCGACGCCGCCGAGCTCGCATTTCGAGCTTTGCCGCAAGGGCATCGAATCCGGCAAGCATGTGATCTGCGAAAAGCCGCTTTTCGGCTCGATCGCCGAGGTCGACGAGATGGAGCGCATCCTCGCCCGCTTCCCCGGCAGGAAACTGATGCCGATCTTCCAATATCGCTACGGCTCCGGTCTGCAGAAGCTGAAGCTGCTGATCGAGCAGGGCCTTGCCGGCAAACCGTTCCTGACGACGATCGAAACGCATTGGTGGCGCGGACCGGATTATTATGCCGTGCCGTGGCGCGGCAAATGGGCGACCGAGCTCGGCGGCGGCCTCCTCGGCCATGCGATCCACGCCCATGACATGCTGAATTACGTGCATGGGCCCTGCGCCGAGGTCTTTTCCTATGGCGCGACGCTGGTCAATCCGATCCAGGTCGAGGATACGGCGGCCCTTTCGGTGAAGATGCAGAACGGCTCGCTGGCGACGCTGTCGATGACGCTCGGCTCGCGCAAGGAGATTTCACGACTGCGCTTCTGCTTCAGCGATCTTGTCGCCGAAAGCGTCCTCGAACCCTATACGATGGGTCGCGACCCCTGGGTCTTCACCGCGGGAACGGAGGAGCATCAGGCGCGGGTCGACGCGGCACTTGCCGCTTATGTGCCGGGCGAGGACGGCTATACCCGGCAGTTCGAACTCTTCCACAAGGCAATTGTCGAGGACACCGACCCGCCGGTGACGCTGCAGGATGCCCGCAATTCGCTGGAACTGGTGACGGCCGCCTATTTCTCGCAGCGCACTGGCCAGCCGACGCCGATGCCGATCGCTGCCGATCATCCGCTCTACCGCTCCTGGCTTCCGGAAGAGGAACGGCGCGCGGCCGCGAACGTCTGAGCAGGGGGGGATGCTGAAATCCTTTGAGCATGTCGGCATGACCGTCAGCGACATGGACCGCACCGTCGATTTCTACTGCGGCCTGCTCGGCCTGTGCCTGCATCTGCGCAAGAAGACGGCCGACGGCGGAGAGATCGCCTTTCTCGACGCCGGCGGCGGCATGCTCGAAATCTTCGCCCCGGCAGGCGGCGCGGCACGGGCTGCAGATGTGCCGGACGGAACCGCTGGCCTGCGCCATCTGACCTTCCTGTTCGAAAGCGTCGATGAGACCTTCACCCGGCTGGAGAAGGCCGGCGTCGAGATCAAGGAGCGGCCGCGCCTCGCGATCAATGCTGAGGTGCTGCACAAGGTCGCTTTCCTGCGCGATCCCGACGGAATCCAGATCGAGCTCGCCGAGAAAAGGTAAGCCGATGCTTGCCATGGCCGGCAAGCTCTGTCGGCTTAGTTCCGGAAGGCGTCGGCGGAGATCGTCGTCACCAGCCTGATATCCCGGCGGAAATCCGATGGCGACATGCCGGCGATATGGCGGAAGGATTTGTTGAAGGCGCTGATCGAGCCGAAGCCGCTGTCCATCGCGACCTGCAGCACATTGGCGCCTTCGCTCATCAGCATCGCCTGGGCGCGCGACAGCCTGAGCAGCGTCACATATTTGCTGAGCGTCATGCCGGTCGACCGTTTGAACAGGTTCATCGCATATTTCGGATGCAGGTCGGCGGCGCGGGCGATATCGACCGAATCGATATCCTGCAGGAAATTGGCGGCAATGAAATCGCACATCCGCGCAACGCTGCGCGAGGAATTCGGATGCGGCTGATCGCCTTCCAGGCTGACGGTCGTCTTCGATGTCGTCATCGAATAGGGTTCGAGCGCAATGCGCTCGATGCGCAGCAGCAGTTCATCGACCGCGTGCTGGGCCTTGGCGGAATCGCCGGACTTGGAATAGCGGAACCAGCGGGCAAAATTCTCGTTGTCGGCGGCATCGGTCGCCGAGGTCAGCAGCGTCTCGCCCTTCATCAGCCGGCTGGAAATGCTGATCGGCAGACGCAGCCGGAAGAAATAGATGAGCGGCAGATGGGCGCCGGCATAGAGCGAATCATCCGAGGATTCGTCCATCTGATGCGGCTGGCCGCCCCAGAAGAGGCACATTTCGCCGGCGTTCAGGCGGAATTCGTGGTCGCTCATCCGATAATGAACAGTGCCGCGCATGACGTAGTTGACCTCGACCTGCGCATGCCAGTGCGGCATGGCCATGACGAGCGGATGGGCATGAAACATCTGCAGCGCGGTCGGCGAGCCTTCGATGCTGCTCGCGCCGGGCCGATAGATTGCACTCGTGCCGATCTTACTTTCCGCCAAATCCATATTCCCTTTTTAGGAGACAGCCGCTCCCTTGCGGATAGTCTAACCGCGTTCGTGAAAGATCGGCAATTGAAAAGGGAGGATTTTCAATGCGCTTCAAACTTCTTGCTGCGACCGCAGCTGTCGCACTGCTTGCTTCCGGCTCCGCCTTCGCGCAGTCGGCCAACCTGACCATCTGGAGCTGGAATGTCGCCGCGTCGGCATTGAAATCCACGCTGCCCGGCTTCAACAAGCAGTTTCCCGATATCAAGATCACCGTGGAGGACCTTGGAAACAGCCAGGTGTTCGACAAGACGCTGGCAGCCTGCGCCGC
This sequence comes from Rhizobium sp. J15, assembly GCF_002531825.1. GTDB lineage: Bacteria > Pseudomonadota > Alphaproteobacteria > Rhizobiales > Rhizobiaceae > Rhizobium. The sequence continues at coordinate 6,002 of NZ_NWSX01000020.1, forward strand.
CGGCGGCGACGGCTTGCCCGATATCGTCAGCATCGAGAATTTCGAGGCTGAAATCTTCTGGAGCCGTTTCCCCGACTGCTTCGCCAATCTGAAGGAGCTTGGCTATACGCCCGAGATCCAGGCGCAATTCCCCGACTTCAAACGCACCGAGCTTGAAGTCGGCGACGTCGCTTACGCCATGCCGTGGGATTCCGGCCCGGTCGCCGTCTTCTATCGCCGCGACCTCTACGAAAAGGCCGGCGTCGATCCGAGCACGATCAGCACCTGGGACGATTTCATTGCCGCCGGCAAGAAGATCTCCGCCGCCAACCCCGGCGTCGTCATGGCGCAGGCCGATTTCAACGGCGACAGCGAATGGTTCCGCATGATCGCCAACGAGCAGGGCTGCGGCTATTTCTCGACCGACGGTCAGAACATCACCATCAACCAGCCGGCCTGCGTCGCCTCGCTGCAAAAGGTGAAGGAGATGAAGGACGCCGGCACGCTGACATCGGCCAACTGGGACGAAAAGATCCAGGCCAATACCGCCGGCAAGGCAGCAAGCCAGCTCTATGGCGGCTGGTATGAAGGCACCGTTCGTTCGACCTCGCCCGATCTCAAGGGCAAGTGGGGCGTCTACAAAATGCCGAGCCTGACGGCCGACGGCCCGCATGCGGCCAATCTCGGCGGTTCGTCGCTCGCCATCTCCGCGACCTCCGCAAACAAGGAAGCAGCCTGGAAATTCGTCAACTACGCCCTCGGCACCAACGAGGGCCAGGTTACCATGCTGAAGGAATTCGGCCTGGTTCCGTCGCTGCTTTCGGCCGAGAAGGATCCATTCGTCAATGAGCCGCAGCCCTATTGGGGCGGCCAGAAGGTCTGGGCCGATATCCTGGCGACGCTGCCGAAGATCGTGCCGAGCCGCGGCACCGCCTTCCAGAGCGATGCCGAAGCCATCTTCAAGGCGACGCAGACGAAGTTCTTCGCTGGCGGCTACCCCGATGCGAAGGCGGCTCTCGACGACGCCGCCAACCAGATCGCCTCGGCGACCGGTCTTCCGATCGCACAATGAATGACGATGCCGGGCGCTTGATGCGCCCGGCTTTCCCGGCTTGCAACGCGGCCAGTCATTCGTTCGTTCGAGAGGAGGAGGCTCGATGCCGTTCAGAACCCGGAGCGCCTATGCGTTCCTCGCCCCCTATCTGCTTGTTTTCGCCACCTTCTGGGTCTGGCCGATCATCGATTCGTTCCTGATTTCCTTTCAGAACACCCGCATCAATCCGTGGAAATTCAGTTTCCAGGCCAATTGGGGCCGGCTCTTCTACGACCCGGCCTTCTATAACGCGCTTTACAACACGCTGATCATCCTGGTGATCCAGGTGCCCGTGATGATCGCGCTGGCGACGGTCATGGCCGTCATGCTCAATTCGCCGCTCCTGAAAGCGCGCCCGCTTTTCCGCTTCGCCTTCTTCGCGCCCGTCGTCGTCGGTGAGGTCGCCTATGCCGCGGTGTTCCGGCTGATGTTCAGCCTCGATTTCGGCATCATCAACAAGCTGATCTCCGCCGTCGGCTTGAGCCCGGTTTCCTGGTTCGACAATGCGAATGCCGCCATGGCGCTGATCATCCTCGCCGTCACATGGCGCTGGGCCGGCTACAATGCCATCATCATCCTCGCGGGGCTGCAATCGATTCCCGAGGATGTCTATGAGGCGGCGACGCTCGACCGCGTGAGCAAGGTGCAGCAGTTCTTCCATATCACTTTGCCGCTGTTGAAACCGATCATTCTCTTCTGCGTCGTGCTTTCGGTGATCGGAACCATGCAGCTCTTCACCGAGCCCTTCCTCATCACCAATCGCGGCGGTCCCGGCGGCGGCACCGAGACGCTCGGCCTCTTCCTCTACCGCCAGGGCTTCACCTCGCTGAATTTCGGCTATGCCTCGGCGATCGCCTATACGATGGCGGCCCTTGCCGTGGTCATCTCGCTTCTCAATCTCTGGGTCGGGAGGGATCCGAAATGAAATCCAGGTCGCAATCCCTCCTCATGCGCCAGATCGCCCTGCACGCCGTGCTGGCGCCGCTTGCGGTGATCTGGCTGTTTCCCCTGTGGATGATGTTCGTGTTCTCGACCATGCCCGACAACGGCATCTTCAGCCCGGAGATCGTCCTCTGGCCATCGACCAACTTCATCGAGAATTTCAAGAACCTGCAGGCCGACACCGATTTCATCGGCGCGATGGTGATCTCCGTCGGCGTCGCGATCATCTACACCTTCCTCTCGGTACTGTTGACTTCGATGGCCGGCTGGGCGCTGGCACGTTACCGTTTCGTCGGCCGCACCGTCGTCATCGCCATCATCATCGGCACGATCACGCTGCCGTTTTCGGTGGTCGTCATCCCGCAATTCATCATGGTGGCGCGCGAATTCAAGCTGGCGAACACCTGGGTGGCGCTGATCGTGCCGCCGCTCTTCAACTCGCTCGGCGTGCTGTTCATGCGGCAATCCTTCTCGATGATGCCGGGCGAGCTTTTCGATGCGGCGCGTGTCGAAGGCGTCAAGGAATGGCAGATCTTCCTGCGCATCGCGCTGCCGCTGGCGAGCCCGACCATGGCGGCACTCGCGATCATCCTCTTCCTCGCCTCATGGAACAACTATCTCTGGCCGCTGCTCATCAATTCCAAACCGGGAATGATGACGGCGCCGGTGGCATTGGGAACGCTGATCGGCCTGACCAAGGTTTCCTGGGGCGGGATCATGGCAGGGGCAGTGCTGCTGACGGCGCCGATCCTCATCGTGTTCGTGGCTCTGCAGCGTTATTTCATCGCCGGCATCGCGGCCGGCGCAATCAAGTAATCGGGGAGGCCGCATGGCGGAGCTTTCACTCAGCAATATCGTCAAGCGCTTCGGCGGCTTCGAGATCATTCACGGCGCCAATCTGGAGGTGAAGGACGGCGAATTCGTCGTCTTCGTCGGTCCCTCGGGCTGCGGCAAGTCCACGCTCTTACGCATGATCGCGGGCCTCGAGGATATTACAGCAGGCGAGCTTCGGATCGGCGGCAGGGTCGTCAACGACGTCGAGCCGGCCGATCGCGGCATCGCCATGGTCTTCCAGTCCTATGCGCTCTATCCGCACCTCACGGTCGAGGAAAACCTGAGCTTCGGCCTGCGCATGAACGGCAATCCGAAGGCGGATACCGAGCGGCGCGTGCGCCATGTCGCCGACATCCTGCAAATCACCGAGCTGATGAAGCGGCGGCCAAAGCAGCTTTCCGGCGGCCAGCGCCAGCGCGTCGCGATCGGCCGCGCCATCGTTCGCGAGCCCCAGGTCTTCCTGTTCGACGAACCCTTGTCGAACCTCGATGCGGAGCTGCGCGTGCAGATGCGCGTCGAGATATCGAGGCTGCACAAGCAGCTCGGCACGACGATGATCTACGTCACCCATGACCAGACCGAAGCGATGACGCTGGCCGACAAGATCGTCGTGCTGCGCGCCGGCAATATCGAGCAGATCGGCGCGCCGCTCGATCTCTACGACGATCCCGCCAACCAGTTCGTGGCCGGCTTCGTCGGCTCGCCGAAGATGAATTTCCTGAAGGCCGTCGTGGTCGAGACGCAACCGGGCAGGGCGGTGATCGCGCTGGAAAGCGATGCCAATACGCGCCTGTCGCTTCCCGTCGCCGGTCCCGTCCAAACAGGCGCCAAGGTGACGCTCGGCATCCGCCCCGAGCATTTCGTCGATGCCGGCATGGGCGATGCCGATCTCACCGTCGCCATCGATGTTGCCGAACACCTCGGCAATACCAGCTACATCTATGCCGCCATCGGCGGCGAGCAGCTGATCATCGAGCGGCCGGAATCGCGCACCGCCGGCAACCGCGAGACCCTGACGGTCGGCCTTCCCGCAAGCCGCACATTCCTTTTCGACGGCGCCGGCAAACGGCTCCGCTAAACCAATCCCAAGGCAGAAAGACGAAAGAGGTTTCCATGACTTCCGATCAACCGATCCGCTGGGGCATCATCGGCCCCGGCACCATCGCCCGCACCTTTGCAGACGGCGTCGCCCATTCGCGCACCGGTAAACTGGTGGCGATCGCCACCCGCAATCCTTCCAAGCCGGGACTTGCCGAAAACTTCCCCGGTGCCCGCATCGTCAATGGTTACGAGGCGCTGCTCGCCGACAAGGAAGTGGACGCGGTCTATATCTCCACGCCTCACACCGGCCATGCCGAATGGGCGATCAAGGCGGCACGCGCCGGCAAGCATATCCTTGTGGAAAAGCCCATCGCGCTTTCGGCCTATGATGCCGAGGCCGTCTACTACGAAGCGAAGAAAGCCGGCGTCTTTGCCGGCGAGGCCTTCATGTACAGGGTGCATCCGCAGACGGAGAAGCTGGTCGAGCTCGTCAAGAGCGGCGTCATCGGCACGCTCCGCATCATTCGCTCGAGCTTCGGCTTCAATATGGGCAGCTACCGGCCGGAACACCGGCTCTTCGCCAATGACACGGCAGGCGGCGGCATTCTCGATGTCGGCGGCTACCCGGTCTCGATGGCGAGGCTGATCGCCGGTGCGGCGGAGGGCAAAGCCTTCCTCGAACCGGAGAAGGTTTCGGGCGTCGCCCATCTCGGAGAGAGCGGCGTCGACGAATGGGCTTCCGCCGTGCTGAAGTTCCCCAACGAAATCATCGCCGAGGTCTCCTGCTCGATCATGGCCCAGCAGGACAACGTACTGCGCATCATCGGCTCCGAAGGCCGGATCGAGGTGGCGGATTTCTGGTTCGCCTCCGGCCACAAGGGCGGCGTCGGCAATATCGAGATCTTCAAGGGCGGCAAGCAGGAGACGATCGAGGTCAAGGAAGATCGCTGGCTCTATTCCTTCGAGGCGGACGCGGCGGGCGATGCCATCCGCGCCGGCAAGACGGAGTTCAGCACTCCCGGCATGAGCTGGGCGGATTCGATCGGAAACCTGCGCGTGCTCGACCAGTGGCGCGCCTCGGTCGGCCTCGAATACGGCGTCGAGAAGGCGGCAAAGCGCACGGCCAATATTGCCGGCGGCACGGTCACGCGCGGCAGCAGCATTCCGAAGCGCCAGATTCCGGGCATTTCCAAGCAGGCTTCGGTCGTGACACTCGGCTTCGAGTTCTTCCCGAACTTTGCGCCCGCCTCGCTGACGCTCGACGCCTTCTACGAGGCCGGCGGCAACGCCTTCGACACCGCCTATGTCTATGGCGCCGGCAAGACGGAGACGATCTTCGGCGATTGGCATACGAGCCGCAAGGTGCCGCGCGAGGAGATCGTGCTGATCGGCAAGGGGGCGCATTCGCCGCTCTGCTATCCCGACATGATCGCCAAGCAGCTCGATCAGTCGCTCGCCCGGCTGAAGACCGACTATGTCGACATCTATTTCATGCATCGCGACAATACCGACGTTCCGGTCGGCGAATTCGTCGATGCCATGGATGCCGAGGTCAAGCGCGGGCGCATCCGCGGCATTTTCGGCGGCTCGAACTGGACACGCGCGCGTTTCGACGAGGCGATCGCCTATGCCGAAAAATCAGGCAAGGCCGCACCTGCCGCACTCTCCAACAACTTCTCGCTCGCCGAGATGCTGGATCCGATCTGGGCCGGCTGCGTCGCCGCCTCCGACGACGACTGGAAGAAGTGGCTGAACGAGAAGCAGATCCCGAACTTCGCCTGGTCGAGCCAGGGCCGCGGCTTCTTTACCGACCGCGCCGGCCGCGACAAGAAGGATGACGAGGAGATCGTGCGCGTCTGGTATTCCGAGCGCAATTTCGGACGCCGCGACCGCGCCATCGAGCTTGCCAACAAGCTCGGCCGAAATCCGATCCACATCGCGCTCGCCTATGTCATCGCCCAGCCCTTCCCGGTCATTCCGCTGATCGGGCCGCGCACCGTCGCCGAGCTGGAAGACAGCCTCTCGGCGCTCGACATCCGGCTGACGCCCGAACAGGTGAAGTGGCTGGAAGGCTGACAATAGAAGAAAGGGCGCGGCTCGAAACCGCGCTCTTTCCATAGTTACTTCAGCGTTTCGGACGCCTTCTTCTTGGCGGCGTCGTCCATCAGCTCATACCACATGGCGTTGAGAACGGCGAAGGCGGCTGCCAGCGGCAGGCCGAGGATCCATGCGAAATACCACATCGTTTCGTCTCCCTCAGTAGGCGTGGCTGTTCTTGTCGGTGACGGATTTCTCGTCGACCTTGCCCCACAGGACCTTGTAGACCCAAGCGGTGTAGGCAACGATGATCGGCAGGAAGATCACCGTCACGACAAGCATGATGAACAGCGTCATATGGCTGGAGGATGCATCCCAGACCGTCAGGCTCGATCGCGGATCGAGCGAGGAGGGCAGGATGAACGGGAACATCGCCAGGCCGACCGTGGAGATGATGCCTGATATCGCCACCTTGCTGAAGATGAGCGTCATCACCTCGCGCCTTGCCCGCATGGCGAGAAAGGCCAGTGCCGCGCCGGCAAAGCCGAGGACGGGCGCCACGATCATCCATGGATGGGCGCTGTAATTGGCAAGCCATGCACCATTCTCGATCACCACTCTCTTCAACAGCGGGTTGGACGGTCCGATCGGGCTGATATCGCTGGTGATGCGATAGCCGCCAACGCCGATCCACAGGAAGAGGCCGCCAAGGGCAAAGAGCACGATTGCGGCAAGGGCGGCGATACTGCCATAGCTTCTTGCGCGCTCTGCAACCGGCCCGCTCGCCTTCAAGACCAGCCAGGCCGCACCATGCATCGTCAGCATGGCGACGGACAACAGGCCGCAGAGCAGGGCATAAGGATTGAGCAACGCGAAGAACGAGCCTTCGTAGAAGATCCGCATATCGTCGGCAAAGCGGAAGGGCACGCCCTGCAGCACGTTGCCGACGGCAACGCCGAAGATCAGCGCCGGCACGAAGCCGCCGATGAAGAGTGCCCAGTCCCAGCCGTTGCGCCAGCGCGCACTGTCGCGCTTCGAGCGGTATTTGAAACCGACCGGACGCAGGATGAGCGCCAGGAGGATCGCGAACATGGCGAGATAAAAGCCCGAGAAAGAAACCGCATAAAGCGGCGGCCAGGCGGCGAAGATGGCGCCGCCGCCGAGGATCAGCCAGACTTGGTTGCCTTCCCAGGTGGCGCCGATCGTGTTGATCGCCACGCGCCGTTCCGTATCGGTCCTGGCGACGAAAGGCAGAAGCGTGCCGACGCCGAGATCGAAGCCGCCGGTTGTCGCAAAGGCGATCAGCAGCACGCCGAGCAGCAGCCACCAGATGAGGCGCAGGGTTTCATAGTCGATGAGTTCGTGAAGGATCATGGCAGTCACTCCGCGGCCGGGACGAGAGTTTCTGATATCAGGACGGCTTCCGGCTCGTCGTCCGGCTCGGGTCCCTGCCTGATCGCCTTGATCATCAGGCTCATCTCGATGACGATCAGCACCGTGTAAAGCGCGGCAAAACCGATGATCGTCAAAAGCACGGTGCCGGCGCCGAGGCTGGAGACGGCGGCAGCCGTCGGCAGCACGCCTTCGATCACCCAGGGCTGGCGACCGAATTCGGCGACCACCCAGCCGAGTTCGATGGCGACCCAGGGCAGCGGGATCGCCAGCACCGCAATCCTCAGCAGCAGCGGATACTTGTCGAGATGGCGCCGGGCCGACAGCCAGAAGAAGGTTGATGTCAGCAGGATGAAGAAGATGCCGAGGCCGACCATGATGCGGAAGGACCAGAAGAGCGTCGGCACATGCGGGATGGTATCGCGCGCCGCCTGAGCGATCTGCGCATCGGTCGCCTGGCGCGGGTCGTCGACATAGCGCTTCAGAAGAAGCGCGTAACCGAGATCATGGCCGAGATCCTCGAAGGAGCTGCGCACTTCCTGCGCAACCTGATCCTGCGCCGGCGCCGCACGGATCTGCATCAGCGCGTCATAGGCCTTGATGCCATCGCGGATGCGGGTTTCGGCCTGCTGTTCGAGCTTGTCGATACCGGGAATTTCGGTCGTCAGCGACCGTGTGCCGATCAGGCCCATCACCCAGGGGATATGAACGGCGAAATGCGTTTCGCGCGCTTCCTGATCGGGGAAGCCAAAGGCGGTGAAGGCGGCGGGCGCCGGCTCCGTCTTCCACATGCCTTCGATCGCGGCAAGCTTCATCTTCTGGTTTTCGGTGGCGAGATAACCGCTCTCGTCCCCGAGCACGACGACGGAGAGCGCCGAGGCCAGGCCGAAGGAGGCGGCGACCGTCATCGAGCGCTTGGCAAGCTCGATATGTCGGCCCTTCAGCACATACCAGGCGGAGACGCCGAGCACGAAGATCGAGGCGCAGACATAGCCCGCCGAGACCGTATGGACGAATTTCGCCTGGGCGACCGGATTGAAGACGACGTCGAAGAAACTCGTGATCTCCATGCGCATCGTCTGCGGATTGAGCGCCGATCCCACCGGGTTCTGCATCCAACCATTGGCGATGAGGATCCAGAGCGCGGAAAAGTTCGAGCCGAGCGCCACCGCCCAGGTGGCGACGAGATGGCCGACTTTCGACAGCTTGTCCCAGCCGAAGAAGAACAGGCCGACGAAGGTCGCCTCCAGGAAGAAGGCCATCAGCCCCTCGATCGCCAGCGGGGCGCCAAAGATGTCGCCGACATAATAGCTGTAATAGCTCCAGTTCATGCCGAACTGGAATTCCATGACGATGCCTGTGGCGACGCCGAGCACGAAATTGATGCCGAACAGCGTGCCCCAGAATTTCGTCATCTGCCGCCAGATCTGGCGGCCGGTCATGACATAGACGGTTTCCATGATCGCCAGCAGCACGGACAGGCCGAGCGTCAGCGGTACGAACAGGAAGTGGTAAAGGGCGGTCAGCGCGAATTGGAAGCGCGATAGCGCAACGATATCTAGTTCCATTGTCTTTCTCCCACGGTCCCACGGGGTACGGAGCGTTCCTCAGCGCCGGGTGGCGGTTGAGGGCATGCAGGTCTCGCTCAGTCCGGCCGCAGCCGGTCGAGCGCCTTTTCGAACGCCGCCTCTCCACGGCGCGAAACGTCTGAAATGCGGCCGCCTTCGATGACGGCGATGCAGTCCGCGATTGCGGCCTCGCGGCGGATATGGGTCGCGATAACAAGCGAGCGATCTGCCGCCATCGCCGACAGGCGCTGGAGCACATCGCGGGCGGTGGCGCCATCGAGGCCTTCGGTCGGCTCGTCGAGCAGCCAGAGCGGCGTGTCGCGCAGAAAAAGCCGGGCCAGCGCCAGCCGGCGCGACTGGCCGCCGGAAAGGCCGAGGCCGCCTTCGCCAAGCGGCGTCTCAAGCCCCTGCGGCATGGCTTCGACATCGGCCAGCAGACCGGCGGCGGCGAGCGCATCGCGAAGACGGGCCTCGCGTGCATCCGGATTGGCAAGAAGGAGATTGCCGCGCAGGCTATCCTCGAAGAGTTCCGTCCGCTGCGTCAGCAGGGTCGCCGTCACCGCGGCGACGCTTCCCGCCCCCGCCGCCAATTCGCCGGAAAGCAGAGCAAGCAGGCTGGATTTGCCGGCGCCGCTGGCGCCGATGACGGCCAGCCGTTCGCCCTGCTTGAGCACGAGGTCGACGTGCTGAAGTACGGGCACGGTCGAGCGTTCATGGTAGGCGGCCACACCAGCCAGCGAAAAGGCATATCCCGGCATCGGCGGCGCCAATGGTTCGGCTGCCGTCGCGACGGCAAGCCGCGGCGAGATACGCCTCGCCGCAAGCAGCGTCCGGCCGAGCTCCAGGGCGCCACGGCGTAGCGCCGCGAAGGGTTCCACGACCGCGAAGGCGACGAGCAGGCCGAGGACCGCGACAGGCGCGGTGATCGCCTTTGTCTCTGCCAGGGCGGCGACGGTCAGCAGCGATGCCGTCAACAGCAAGGTGGAGACGAGGCCGAAGCCGAATGTCAGGCCGGTTTCGACGCGGTTCAGCCGGTCATCGGCACGGGCGGTATAATCATCGGCGGCCATGATCGCGCTCTTTTGCGCGGCAAGCTGGCCAGCCATCAGCAGGTCGGTCTGGCCGGCGACGAGATCGATCGTCCGCGACCGCAGCGCTTCGATGCCATGGGCGCGCCTGCGGGCATGTTTGCGCGCCGCGCGGCCGGCGATCAAAGGCAGGCCCAGGCCGGCGCCGGCGAGAAAGAGGCCGAAGCATAGGCCGAACATCGGATGCATCAGGCCGAGCACCCCGCTTGCGGCCAATGCCGCGCCGATCGCCACGACAGCCGGCACGAGAATACGGAGATAGAGGGAGTCGAGCGCGTCGATGTCTGCCGTCAGCCGGAACAGCAGCCGGGCAGGGCGATGCAGCAGAGCGCGGGCAGCGCCCGGTTCGGCAAAGCCGCGAAACAGCCTTTCGCGAAGGGCCGCGAGCACGCCGAGCGTGGCGTCATGGGTCGCAAGCCTTTCACCGTAACGCGCCGCGGTGCGGACGATGGCAAGCAGGCGGATGCCGGCCGCCGGCGCAAAGACGTCGAAGGTCATGGCGGCCGCCGCCGAAAGACCGGCGAGCGCTGTGGCGGTGATGAACCAGCCGGACAGGCCGAGCAGCGCGATGCCCGCCGTCACCGTCGCGGCCGAAAGCATCGCGCCAAACAGCAGCGCGCGCCGGCGCTCGGCAAGGAAGAGGCGCAGGATCGGCTTGAGGTCTGCAACAAATGTGCTCATTCGGCTGCCTCCCGGATGATGAGATCGGCGTCGATGCGCATGCCGCGATGCATGCGGGCAGCCAGCTGCGGATCGTGGGTCGCAACGATCAAAGTCCGGCCGCGCGCAAGCGAAAGCAGGCTTTCCGTCACCTCGGCGGCGGTCGCGGCGTCGAGATGCGCGGTCGGTTCGTCGGCCAGGATGATCTTGAGATGCGGATTGCAGGCCGCGCGCGCGATCGCAAGCCGCAACGCCTCGCCGCCGGAAAGCCCGATCCCGGCTTCGCCGAGCGGCCGGTTGCCGTAGGCATCGGCCACCTTTCCAAGTCTCGCGGCATCAAGCGCCTTTGCCACCTCGCCGCGGGCGATGCCGAGCCTCCCGAGCGAAATATTGCCGGTGATGGTGCCGGCGAAGATATGTGGTTTCTGGCCGATCCACGCCATGCCGCCGCGCAGGCTGGCGGCGGTCGCATCCGCAAGTTCGACGCCGCCGATGACGATGCGGCCGCCGGTGCAGGGCGCCAGCCCTGCCATCAACGAAAGAAGCGTCGACTTGCCGGAACCGCTGGCGCCGAGCAGCGCCAGATGTTCGCCGGCGGCGATCTCAAGGTTGAAACCGTCGAGGACCAGCGGCGCGTCGGCGCCATAGCGAAAGGCGAGATCCTCAAGGCAAATGGAAGGCGCGTCGTCGCCGGCAGAGGCCTTCGCTTCACCCGATCCCTGAATGGGCAGGCCGCCGGCGGCAAGGGCGTCGAGCGCTTTCAGCGCCGCTTCGCCCGCCGCCCGGTCGTGCCAGACGGCCGAAAGTTCGCGCAGCGGCTCAAAGAAAGCAGGCGCAAGCAGCAGGATGAACAGGCCCTCTGTCAGGTCGAGCCGGCCTGACCAGGTGCCGAAACGGATCTCGCCGAGCAGGCTGAACCCGACATAGACGGCGATCATCGCCACGCCGAGCGCGGCGAAGAGTTCGAGCACGGCCGAGGAGAGAAAAGCGATCCTCAGCACCGCCATGGTGCGTTTACGAAGCGACTCGGCTTCATCCCGCAGCCGCAAGGCGGTTGCGTCGACCGCATCGAGCGCGCGGATCGTCGCCAGCCCACGCAGGCGATCGAGCAGGAAGCCGTTGAGGCCGCCGGTCGCGGCAAGCTGTTTTTCGCTGGCCGCCTGGGCGCGCCAGCCGATCAGCGCCATAAAAACCGGGATCAGCGGCGCGGCGAACAGCAGAACCAGTGCGGCGATCCACGAGACTGGCAGAATGAAGGCCAGGATGACCAGCGGCACCAGGCTCGCCTTCATGCGCGCCGGCTGGAAACGGGCGAGATAGGCAACGATGAGCTCGGCCTGCTCGCCGATAACGCTTGCGGCTTTGCCGGATGCCGGCCGGCCGCGATCGACCGGCGACGACATGGAAAGGGCCGAGACGGCGATCCGGCGTTTGCGGCTGAGTTCGGCGCGCGCGGCTTGGAAGGCGAGGCGGCCGCCAGCCGCATCGAGACAGCTTCTAACCAATCCGAGGAGGAGGATGCCGAAAGCCGGCCAGAGAACGTCATGCAATCCGCCGCCATCGGCGATGCGGCCGACGGAGACGGCCAGCAACCCGGCCTGCGGGATCCAGATGGCGGCGGCCAACGCCTGCAGCATCGCCGCCCTGCGCAGCCGGCTCTTTGCCGCGCCGCCACTGGGCAAGACGGCGGCGTCATCCCGTGGCCGGACCTCTGGTTCGTTTGTCGCGTCGAAGAAAGCAGTGCCCATGGCGCTAACTCTTGTTCGCAGGATTCGGCCGGCGGCTGCGGCCGAGCGAGATGACCCGATCCTTGGCCTCCAGAAGCTTTGTCACTTTCGCGCCAAGCGAGAGTAGCGTTGCGAGCCTTTCTGTTTCAAGTTGTTTTACATCCTCGTACCAATGCGTCAGCTGTTCGATCAGCGTGTGCATCTCGCCCATGCGCTCCTGCGCATAGCGCTCGGCTTCGCTGGCGGGGCGCTGCATCAGGATTTCGCGCAGAACCGACAGCGTCGGATCGACCTCGCGCTTCTTTCGCTCCTCGGCGAGCGTCCGCAATATCTGCCAGACATCGTCCGGCGTGATGAAGAAATCACGGCGATCATCCGGCTTGTGCTTGAGCAGGACGAGGTTCCAGGCCTGCAATTCGCGCAGGCTCATCGACACGTTGGAGCGCGAGATGCTGAGGGAATCGGCGATCTCTTCCGCGCAGAGCGGTGCAGGAGAGACGAACAGCAGGGCATAGATCTGGCCGACCGTACGGTTGATCCCCCAGCGGGAACCCATTTCGCCGAAATGGAGAACGAAGGACTGGACAAGAGGCGGAAGGTTCATGGTCGTTTCCGTAGCGTCTGTGATTTCAGAAATTTCTGAAATTACTATACAGACTTTTGGACCCAGCCGGCAATCTGCAAGGCGGCCCTGCGTCAATTTGGATGTCCGTCGGTTCGTTGATCGTGCACCATATATAGCCCGACCCGGCGCGGCTGGATTTGACTTAAGTCAAGTCCGGAGCGATTTGCGAGATGACGCAAAAACGCCCGGCAACGTGTTACCGGGCGTTTGGTGACGGCGATATCGGGTGCGGCCGCCTCGCTGCGGGGGCGGCTGGAATGGCGTCAGGCTCAGATCAGGCCGGACAGGATGCCGACGCCGGCAAGGGCAGCAATGCTGCCGGCCGTTCGCGTCACCAGGGCACCTTGGCGTTCGCCGGCGCGCTCGACGGCGTAGCCAAGGGCGAGGCCGGCAGCGTGCAGCAGTGCCGTCGCGGCCATGAAACCCGCGGCATAGGCGGCGCCGGCAGCATTTTCCGGCATTTCGGTGCCGTGCGCATGACCGTGGAAGATGGCGAAAAGACCGATGAGACCAGCCGCTGCGGCGAGCGGCGCCTTGACGTCGAGCGCCACGATGGCGCCGAGGATGACGACGGAAAGCGCAATGCCGGTTTCAACAAAGGGAACGTTGATGCCGGCTACGCCGAGAGCGCCGCCGAGCGCCATCACCAGAACGAAGGTCGTCGGCACAAGCCAGGTGGCGCGGCCGCCAAGCTGAAAGGCAAAAACCCCGACCATCACCATTGCGAGCATATGATCGAGGCCGGACATCGGATGAGCAAAACCATGGCTGAAGCCGGCGGCTTCGCCGATGGCCGGATGGGCCGAGGCGACGGCCGGAAGCGCTACGGCAGCCAAAGCAAGCAGGCCGCTCTTGAGTGCTGATTTCATTGCTCGATTCCCTCGTGAAATTTCAAATTCCTGCGGCGGCCGAACATCGGCATGGTTCGTCACGCTAGATCAAGGAATTTGCATCGTCAACGAAAAACCTGCCAAATGCCAACCAATTCAATTGCTTATCCGATAGGCAAATGCCGCTTTCGATTGCTTTCTTCTGGCGCCGGACTGCGCAGAACTGGAGCGTTTCGCCGCCAACGCGCTCATATTCCGTTTCGCCAGCTGGAAAGGGCCTCGCCCAGCAGCTATCAATCGTCGAACTGAGACAGAGGAGGACGCCCATGACCAATACCGAACGGCCGCTGGCGATCAGCGCGCCCGAACCGCGCACGCTCGATCTGATCTTCAGCGACAAGGCGCGCGCCGAACTCAACGCGAAATACGAAATCGTCGAAGCCGACCCGGAAAATATCGCCGGCCTCGGCGACGAGATCCTCGGCAGGGCGCGCTATATCATCGGCCAGCCGCCGCTTTCAGCCGAAACGCTCGCCAGAATGCCGGCCCTGCGCTCGATCCTCAACGTCGAGAGCAATCTCCTGAACAACATGCCCTATGACGTGCTGTTCCAGCGCGGCATTCATGTCGTGACGACCGGTCAGGTCTTCGCCGAGCCGGTCGCCGAAATCGGCCTCGGCTTCGCCCTGGCCTTGGCGCGCGGCATCGTCGATGCGGACGTCGCCTTCCGCGAGGGCAGCGAGCTCTGGGGCGGGGAGGGCAATGCGAGCGCGCGGCTCGTCGCCGGTTCCGAGATCGGCATCATCGGCTTCGGCGATCTCGGCAGGGCGCTGCGCCGCGTGCTTTCCGGCTTCAGGGCGCTCATCAGGGTCTTCGATCCCTGGCTGCCGCGATCGATTCTCGAAGAAAGCGGCGTCGAGCCGGCAAGCCTCGAGGATGTGATGACGAAGAGCGATTTCGTCTTCGTCGTCGCAGCCGTCACCAGCGAAAACAGGGGCTTCCTTGGCGCCGAGGCCTTCGCCAGCATGCGCAAGGGCGCGGCCTTCATCCTTCTCAGCCGCGCCGATGTCGTCGATTTCGAGGCGCTGATGGCCGCCGTCTCGTCGGGCCATATCGTCGCGGCAAGCGACGTCTATCCGGCGGAGCCGCTGCCGGCCGGCCATCCGGTGCGCAGCCTCAAAGGCTTCCTCCGCTCGGCGCACCGCGCCGGCGCGCTCGACAGCGCCTTCAAGAAGATGGGCGACATGGTGCTCGAAGACATGGACCTGATGGATCGCGGCCTGCCGCCGATGCGCTGCAAACGCGCCGAACGCGAGACGGTCTCGCGCATGCGCTCCAAACCGGTGGCGGTCAACTAAACCATATCGGCCGAAACCGCCTGGCGGTTTCGGCCGATATAAACAAAGCGAGATGGCCTGCCGTTAAGCGGCGCGCTGGCCGGTGCCCTGGATCGCGGCAAGCTTCCAGTCCGCGCCGGACTTGCGCACGAAGGTCCAGATTTCGGTGCTTTCGCTCGGACGGCGGTCGTCGCCGGAAACGACACGGCCACTGTCGCGCTCGACCATGGCATCGATAGAGGAATAGCGCATGGCGAGCGTCGCATATTCCTGGCCGTCTTCGCGCCAGGCCTCGGCAATATCGCCCTGCAAGAGCTTGACGTCGGAGACGCGGTTGCGAACACCATTGGTGGCGTTTTCACCGAGTTCTTCGGCAAGATAGGACATGGCCTCCGGTGTCGTCAGCCGGCGCAGCGTGCCGTAGTCTTCGGCGCCGTAGGCGGTCTGCACGTTTGTCAGCAATTCCTCGAACTGGTCGAGATCGGCCTGCGCCAGCCCGATCTCGTCGCTCGGGCCATTGCCGCGCGGCTGACCGCCGAAACCGGCGCCCGAACCGATCGCCGGGATCTGGAAGGATGAATTGTTCGCCGGCGCCATGTTGAAGGACTGGCCGTAGGACCGGCTCTGGCCGCCGACGCCATAGGAAGGCTGGCGGCGATTGGCGAAATAGCGCATGGCGAGCATGATGGCGCCGCCGATCAGGGCGATCTGCAGCAGCATGCCGAGGAAGCCGAAGCCGCCGCCGAAACCGTGACCGAGCAGCATGCCGAGAAGGCCGCCCGCAATCAGGCCGCCGATCATCGAACGGCCGAAGCCGTTGAAGAAACCGGGCCGCTGGGCGCCGAGGGGCTGCTGCGCCGTTGCCGGCGCAGTTGTGCGCGGCGTCATCGACCGTTCGATCGGCGCGGCAGTGGTCGGCGCGGTCTGGGTGACGGGCGGCGCCTGAAAGGTGCGCGTGCCGCGGCTGCCGAAACCGGAGCCGCCGGCACGACGCGCCTCGGCATCCCCAAGCGAAGCAAAAACGGTAGCGCTCGTCAGTACGGCAATCGCCGCAAACTTGGCAAAACGCGAAACGGCACCCGGCATTCCTGATCTCCTGTCATGCTCATCACGGCACATCGAGAGCTAATATAGGTAGTCTTTCCTGGGTTTGAAGTTCTTCCGCAGCTTTACTGGCAGACATCGACCCAGCGCGCGCCGGTCAGTTCCGCCAGCCGGCCGGTAGCGATGCGCACGGCCGAATTGGTCGAGCCGGCCGCAGGCACGACTTCATCGAAGCGCTTCAGCGAGACGTCGCAGTAAATCGGCAGCGGCGAGGGCAGGCCGAACGGGCAGACGCCGCCGACAGGATGGCTCGTCACCGACACGACTTCCTCCGCATCGAGCATACGCCCCTTGGCCCCGAAGGTATCCTTGAACTTGCGATTGTCGAGCCGCGCCGTGCCGCCGGCAACGACCAGCATCGCCTGTTCGCCGACGCGCAGGCAGATCGTCTTGGCGATCTGGGCCGGCTCGACGCCGTGGGCTTCGGCAGCAAGCGCCACCGTCGAGGAACTCTCGGCGGTCTCGATGATTTCGATATCGGGTGCATGGGCGCCGAGAAAGGCGCGAACGGATTCAAGGCTCATGGGACAGGATACTTCGAAAAAGAACCGCGTCTAACGCCGCGCGATGATGCGGCCATGGAAAATTCACGCATTGCTACCTAACCGGATATTCCAGAAACTTCAATCAGGCGGCTGTCCATCGAATGGTTCGCGGACACCGCACACTGGGGCTCTGTGGGCATTACTGCTCCCCCTGCTATCCCTGTCAGCTTGCCGGATTGCGCGCCGTGACGATCCACGCCGCGCCGTCGATCATCACCGACCGCTCGCCGGGACGGTCCGCGAAGGCGGCACGAACCGCGGCCGAGGCGCGGGCCCGGATGTCGTCTGGCTGATCAGCGAGCGCGCGCGACAACGGGCCGACCTCGAGTGTCATCTCCACCGCGTCGTCGATCGCCGCGTCCCGCGTCCCGCCCTCGCCGAACGGGATGGAAGCATTGAAGGGCGCGATAGCGATATCGGTGAAGCCAGCCGCCGCTAGGATACGCGCTACCCGTCCCTGGTCGCCGAACGAGAACGGGCCGGGCGCTTCGGGATCGGGCGGCGCCGTCGGCGGGAGGATGCCCTTGATCGCGCCCATCGGCAAGCGCACCCAATCGTTCTCGGCCATGGCGCGCCAGCAGACGAAAGCGACCCGCCCGCCCGGCTTGAGCGCACGGCGCATATGAGCGAATGCCCCTGTCGGATCGTCAAAGAACATCACTCCGAAGCGCGAGAACAGGATGTCGAACGCGCCCTCGGGCAACTCGGCGCTGCTGGCGTCTGCCACCTGAAACAGGATCGGCGTGTCCTGCGGCGCTAAAGCGCGTGCTTTGCCGATCAGCGGTTCGGATATGTCCACGCCCAGCACTTGGCCCCCCGCGCCGACGCGGGCGGCCAGATCCAGACTAGTCGCCCCCGCGCCGCAGCCGACGTCCAGTACGCGTTCGCCCGTAACGGGCGTGGCGGCTTCGATCGCGGCCTGGCCGAAAACCGCCATCATGGCATCGAGCCGGGCCTGGTAAGCGACCCAGCGCTCCCCGCTTTGGCCATTCCAGTCGGCTACCTGATAAACATTTTTCTCTGCCATGCCATATCCTGTTCTGATCCGTTCTTAACTAGGCTATCCGCCCGCGTGGCCGCTGCCACCGTGCGCGGCGATGAACATGGTGACGGCGGATCGGCAATAGGCTTCGATTTCGTTGTCGTCCTCTGCTCTCGCCTCATCGAAGCGTGCGATAATCAGGAGATCGGATCCTTTGAAAAGCGCGGCAAACAAGCGGGCGGACTGGAGAGGATCGGGCACGTTCAGAACCGCCTTCGCATGCAACTGACACAACAGGGCCTCGATTTGGGCGACGACATGGGCGGGGCCGGCTTCGTAATGGAGCTTGCTTAACGACTTTTGATTCGTCTTGTCGGCCATGACCATGGCTTCGACACTGCGGACGTCCGGGCTCAACAGCGTGCGAAGGAGGGATGATCCCACCGCCATGAGTTGATCTTCGGCCGAACCGTCGACGCCTTCAAAAAGGGCTTGTGGTGCAAACTGATGGCAGCGGGCGGCGACGGCCGCGCTGAACAGCGCCTCCTTGTTCTCGAAGTGCCGATAGATGCTGAGCTTGGATATCTTCGCTCGCTGGGTGACCTTGTCCAATGTCGTCGCTTGAAAACCCAATTCCACAAAGAGCTCGTACGCTGCGTCGACTATCGTTTGGCCAAGCGCCTCGTTGGCTGGCCGGCCGCGCCGGCCTCGACTATTTTCGGTCACGACCATTAAGATCCTTGACAGTATCGTTATTCATAGTTTACGATACCACGTAGTATCGGAAATATGCAAGCCAAAGAACGGATTTTATCCTGTCTCCCTCAACAGCACGGAGCTTATCACCATGGATGACGTCATCATCATCGGCGGCAGCTTTGCCGGTCTCGCCGCCGCGCTGCAGCTCGGCCGCGCCCGCCGCAAGATCACCGTTCTCGACACCGGCCTACCGCGCAACCGCTTCGCTGGCCACTCGCATGGCCTGCTCGGCCACGATCACAAGCCGCCGCTGGATATCCTGGCTGAGGCGCGGCAGCAGCTGGCGCGTTATCCCACGATCAAGCTGTTCAGTGCCCGGGCCGACAGTGTCTCCGGCGCAATCGACGATTTCAACGTCCTCACTGGCGATGGCGAAAGTCTTAAGGCGCGCCGCGTGATCCTGAGCTACGGCATCGCGGACCAGATGCCTGATGTTCCGGGCTTTGCCGAAAGCTGGGGTACGTCCATCGTGCCGTGCCCCTATTGCGACGGCTTCGAAGTCGCCGGCCAGCATTGGGGCCTCGTCTGGTCCGGTCCGCAGTCGCACAATCAGGCCAGGCTTTTCCATGATTGGACCGACAGGTTGACGCTGTTCGCCGATGGTCACGACATTCCGCCCGAAATCCGGGCCGATCTGGCTCGCCGCAGCATACCTGTGGTCGACGGCCGGATCACCGGGATCGCCCATCACGGGGGCCATAGCGCTACCGTCAAACTCGATACCGGCCCCGATGTCGCGGTCGACATCCTGTTCGCTCATCCGCGCAACAAGCCGTCCGCCAGCCTGCATGAATCACTGGGCCTCGCCACAGTCGATACGCCCAGCGGCATCGCCCTCAAGGTCGATGAGCGCCGCGAGACCAGCATGCCGGGTATCTACGCCGCCGGCGACCTCGCCAACCCCGGAATGCCCTCGGTCACCACGGCATCATGGCAAGGCGCGATGGCGGGAATCTTCGCCCAGCAGTCGATGCTGGTTTGAGAGCCGAGAATCTCTTCCCCGGTTGCGCGAT
This sequence comes from Rhizobium sp. J15, assembly GCF_002531825.1. Lineage (GTDB taxonomy): Bacteria > Pseudomonadota > Alphaproteobacteria > Rhizobiales > Rhizobiaceae > Rhizobium. Next base: position 25,558 of record NZ_NWSX01000020.1, read on the forward strand.
CCCCTTCCTCGATGCGCAGTCGCGCACCACTCTGTTCGAGCCGCCCGACGTTTATGAAGGAGCCTGGCGCGTTACACGCTGTCTGTCGAGGATGTCGCTTTCGCCAAAGCGCATCGCCGATCGCATAGTCTCCTCGTCACCAACTCCATCATCCCGTGGAACACCGTCTATCTCAGCCGCGCTGTCAATTACGTGCGCGGCCAGGGTATCGTTATTCCTGACGAGTTGCTTTTCCAGGTCGCACCGCTCCCACGGGCCCATATCGCGCTCACCGGCGACTATCTCTGGAACGCAATTGACCAACCCCTCGAACGTTTCAGGCCGATCAGCGCGAACCGCTTCAATCCAAAGAACTTCAGATTCCCTTAGCGGGTATTATTGCGGAACTGCCCACGGAGCCCCAATCTGCCTGAGTCCTTTGAGGATCGCAAAGTGAGCAAGCCGAACTATCGGGACATCGCCCGCCAGGCGGGCGTTGGAACAGCAACCGTCGAGCGGGTCCTGAACGGGCGCGGCGGCGTGCGCCCCGAACTTGTGGAGAAAGTGATCATTGCCGCACGCGCGCTGGATTACCCCCGCAAGCTCCCGGACACCCATCGCGGCCTGCTGCGCATAGAGGTGTTGATGGTGCGTCCCGAAACGACCTTCTATCAGCGGCTCTCCGCCGCCTTCGAGAGGATCGCCGCAACCCTCGACCCGCTGGTCATCGTGCATCGCAGCTTTACCGAAGAGATGAAGCCGGAAGAAATCGCGCGCCGCATTCTGTCGGCCGGCCTGCGCCGCGCCGGCTTGATCCTGGCGGTGCCGAGCAATCCGGTGATCGGCGCCGCCGTCGAGAAAGTCAGCGCCCAGGGCTTGCCGGTGGTCCACGTCGTTACCCGCGCCTCGGAACGTACGGGCGAATTCGTCGGTATCGACAATTATGCCGCCGGCCGGACGGCAGCGCTGTTCGTCAGCCGAATGGCGCGGCGGACAGGTCCCATCTTTGCAATCTGTCATCCGATCTATCAGGTACACCGCGACCGCATCCGTGGCTTTTCGGACTATTTTCTCGAGCATTCCGGCGCCACCAGCTTCCAGTGCCTCGGATTCGGCCTCGACGAAGAGCATCTCGGCGCTGAACTCCTGTCCTCGGCATTGCGGATGTATCCGGACCTTGCCGGTCTCTATAATGCCGGCGGCGGCAATTCCGCGCTGATCAATGTGCTGCGGCGGCAGGCGCGCGAGCGCGGCATCTTCTTCGTCGGCCACGAGCTCACCGATTATACCCGCAGCGCCCTGCAGGACGGCGTCATGGATGTGGTGCTGGACCAGGCGCCCGAGGCGCAGGCCAGGCGATCGCTCGATCTGATGCTGCGCCGGATCGGCTTGACCGAGATCGAACCGGATCGCGCGCCCATCCGCTTCATCACCATCACCAAGGAAAGCCTTTGATCTAATTTGATCAAGAATGGCTTCGTCGCCGCGAACGTCTCCTGCTACCTTTCAAGACAGGAGGAGAGCCGATGCGTCGACAGCGACATCCCGGCGCGAAAGGCACTCTCCTGCGATCAGGATGCATATGCGGGCGGACGGTTCCATCCGCCCGGAGGAGAGAGCAATGGACGATCTGAAATTCGGCACGCGCAACAAGCGCGGCGACTGGGCGCCGAACCAGCCGGCCGAAACCGCGCCGCTGTTTGCGTTTCCACCGCGGCTGATGGCGATCCTGAAATGGCTGCCGCATTACTTCTTTCCCTGGAATGCGATTTTTGCCGCCTCCGCCGTCGCCTATTGGGCCTGGGTCATCCCGCCGGTGGAAACGATGCGGACGCTCGGCATCGGCTGGATCGCCTGGCTTTATGCGGTCAACGCGATCTGCGTCCTGCTCTTCTACGGCGCCTTCGAGGTGCATCTCTATGTGCTGAAGCGGCAGGAAAACCGCTTCAAGTACAATGGAAAATTTCCATCCGAGCAGAAGAACAAAGCCTTCTGGTTCGAGCGCCAGAATGTCGACAACATGCTGCGCACTTTCCTATCGGGCGTGACGATCTGGACGGCGATCGAGGCTGCCATGCTCTGGGCCTACGCCAACGATTACGCGCCCTGGCTGAGCTTTACGGAGCGCCCCTGGACGCTTGCCGTCGTGGCGCTCGTCGTGCCGATCATTCACGAGTTCCACTTCTTCTGCATCCACAGGCTCATCCATACGCCCTTCCTCTACAAGTGGGTGCACTCGGTCCACCACAACTCGGTCAATCCCTCGCCCTGGTCCTCGCTGTCGATGCATCCGGTCGAGCACCTGCTCTATCTCGGCACGGCCTTCTACCACCTCATCCTGCCGTCCAATCCGATCCTCATGCTCTACCAGCTGCATTATGCAGGCTTCGGCGCCATTCCCGGCCATGTGGGCTTCGACAAGGTCGAGATCGGCGGGGACAAGCTCGTCGACAGCCATGCCTATGCGCATTACCTGCATCACAAGTATTTCGAGGTGAATTACGGCGATGCGCTGATCCCGCTCGATAAATGGTTCGGCACCTGGCACGACGGCTCGCCCGAAGGCGAGGCCCTGATGCAGGAACGCTACCGCCGGCGGAAGGAAAAACTCGCGGCCCGCAAGGCCCGCATGGAAGTCACGGGAGCAGCCGAATGAGCTGGATCACTGCTTGCAAGCTCGACGACATCGAGCAGGAAGGCGCCATCCGCTTCGATCACGGCAGCCGCACCTACGCCATCTATCGCGGCCCCGACGACAGCGTCTATTGCACGGCCGGCCTCTGCACGCACGAGGCGATCCATCTGGCAGACGGGCTGGTCATGGATTTCGAGGTAGAATGTCCCAAGCATTCCGGCGCCTTCGACTATCGCACCGGCGAGGCGCTGAGGCTTCCCGCCTGCGAGAACCTGAAAATCTATCCGGCTGAAGTGGTCGACGGGGAGGTTCGCGTGGCTCTCACCTGAGCCCGCAACATCGGCAGGCCTGAACGGCCTCCGGAATGGTTGGGGCGGCCCGGCGCCCATTGGGAGGAAAACATGAAATCCATCTGTGTGGCGGCCGTCCTGGCCGCCCTGACGACGACTGCTGCCTCGGCCGAGACGATCGGCGTATCCATGCAGAGTTTCGACAACAACTTCCAGACGCTGCTGCGCGAGGGACTTCAGGCCCAGGCGTCCAAGCTGAACGGCGTCAGCCTTCAGATCGAGGATGCGCAGACCGACGTTTCCAGACAGCGCAGCCAGGTGGACAACTTCATCGCGTCAGGGGTGGATGCGATCATCATGACGCTCGCCGATACATCTGCCGCCACCGGCATCAGCGAGGCGGCCCGGAAGGCCGGAATCCCGCTCGTCTACCTCAATCTCGAGCCGGAAAATATCGCTCATCTGCCGGAAAAGCAGGCCTATGTCGGATCGAAGGAGACCGACTCCGGAAAACTCGGCGCCGAAGCCGCCTGCGAGCTGCTGAAGAAAAGAGGCAAGGCGAACGACGCGCAGGCTTACATATTGATGGGCGATCTGGCGCATCAGGCCTCGCGCGACCGCACCTCGTCGGTCAAGGAAACGCTGGCGGCCGGCGATTGCAAGGGCGTCACCATCGCCGACGAACAAACCGCCGCCTGGACGCGCACGAATGCAATGGATCTGACCACGAACTGGATCACAGCCGGCCGGCCGATCGACCTCATCTTCGCCAATAATGACGAGATGGCGCTTGGCGCCATTCAGGCGCTCAAGGCCTCCGGCGTCTCGATGGACGATGTCATCGTCGTCGGCATCGATGCGACGCAGGATGCGCTGGCCGCGATGGCGGCGGGCGATCTTGACGTGACGGTCTTCCAGAACGCCAAACAACAGGCGGCAAGTGCGGTGGACGCAGCCGTCGCCCTGGCGAAAGGCAACAGCGTGGACAAGGAGGTCTGGGTGCCTTTCGAACTGGTCACGCCGAAGAACATGGTCGAATACGCGAAAAAGAACTGATCCTCCCCGGCCGGCGTCTCCTCCTCACGAGCGCCGGCCGCTCTTTTATGGAGACCTGCATGAACGGCATTGTCATCATCGGCGCGGGCGAGTGCGGCACCCGCGCGGCATTCGCGCTTCGCGAGGCAGGATATTCCGGATCGGTCACGCTTGTTGGAGCCGAGCCTCACCTGCCTTACGAGCGGCCGCCGCTGTCGAAGCCGATGGGCGAGACGGCGCAGATGAAACTGATCTGCACGCTCGATAGCCTGGCAGCCGCCGGCATCGACTATGCCAAGGGCGTATCGGCTTTGAAGCTCGATGCTGATGCAGGCACCGTCACCTTGAGCGACGGCTGCGTACTGGCTTATGAAAAACTGCTCCTTGCAACAGGCGCGCGCCCGAGGCGGCTTGCCTGCCCCGGCGCGGAGCGCGTGCTCGACTTCCGCACTCACACCGACGCCGAAGCGATATTCGCCAATGTCGGCTCGGGCGCAAGCGTCGCGATCATCGGCGGCGGCCTGATCGGCATGGAGCTTGCCGCGGTCTTTCGCGGCAAGGGCATCGCGGTCAGCATCATCGAAGCGGCGCCAAAGCCGCTGGGGCGTGCCGTTCCCTCGCGCTTTGCCGAAAAGCTCCATGCCAGACACGCCGCCGAAGGCGTCGAATTCTATCTGGATCGGGGTATTGCCGAAATCACCGGAGATGGCGTCGTGCTGGCCGGCGGCGATGTGGTGCAAGCCGATCTCGTCATCGGGGCGATCGGCGTTATTCCGGAGACCGCCTTGGCACAGGATGCGGGACTGGCGACGGGCAACGGAATTCTGGCGGACGCCTGTCTTCGAACCAGCAGGCCGAATATTTTCGCGGCGGGCGATTGCGCAGCGATCGCCCAACCCGGGGGAGGGCACATTCGTTTCGAAAGCTGGCGAAACGCAAGGGCCCAGGCCGAGATTGCCGCACGCAATATGACCGGCGCTCAGGATGCATTTGCCGCAATCCCGTGGTTCTGGTCCGATCAGTACGACCTTGGTCTTCAGGTGGCAGGACTGCCGCAGCCGGCGCACCGAAGCGTCATCCGTGCGCTGCCGGAGGGAGAACTCGAATTCTACCTCGACGGAGACCGGCTCGTGGCTGCGGCGGCTCTCGGTCTCGGCAACAGCCTCGCCAAGGAGATCAAGCTGGCGGAGATGCTGATCGCAGCCGGCGTCGATCTTGATCCGGCGGCTCTCGCCGATCCGGGCGTGAACCTCAAGGCGCTTCTGAAAAGCGCCAGGGCGGCGTGATGCAAAAGCTGCTGATCTTCCAGTCGCTCTGGGCAATGGAGTGCGGGCATACGAACGGCCACGAGCGCAGCCTCGACGAAAACATCGCGATGATCGCGCAAGCCGGCTTCGACGGTATCAGCGCCCACTACACGAACCGTACCGACGTCATTCGGTTGAACGAGGCCATGCAAGGCACCGGCTTGAAGATCGAAGGGACCTGCTTTCCCCGCAGCGTCGAGGATCTGCGTCTGCCGCTGGAACTTGCCGGAGAATTTCCGGTCAGCCACATCAACCTGCAGCCCGATATCCGCCCGCGCCGGGTCGAGGATTGCCTGCCGCTGCTGGACGGCTGGATGCAGCTCGCCGACGAGGCCGGCATTCCTGTCTTTATCGAGACCCATCGCGACAGGATGACGACGGATCTGTTCTTCACGCTCGACCTCCTGGACCGGCGCCCCGGCCTGCCGCTGCTTGCCGACCTCTCGCATTTCCTCGTCGCACGCGAGTTTGCCTATCCGGTCGATGCGGAAAATCACGCCATGATCCATCGCATCCTGCGCAACGCCCGGGCCTTCCACGGCAGGGTCGCGTCGCGCGAACAGGTCCAGATCGAAATCTCGTTTCCGCACCATCGCCCCTGGGTCGACCTGTTCCTGCAATGGTGGAGCTACGGCATGCGGGAATGGCGCAAGCGCGCCGGTGCGGATGACGTGCTGGTCTTTACCTGCGAATTGGGGCCAAAGCCCTACGCGATCACCGGCGCCGACGGCAACGACACCACCGACCGATGGGCGGAGGCGCTGCTGCTTCGCCAGATGCTCCGCGAACTCTGGGCGGAGATCGGATAAGCCGCCGGCCGGCCTCCCTTCAGGCTATTTTCACCTCTTCGGCAGGGATTTCCACGCGCAACCGATCCGGTATTTTCGCCGGGAGTTGACCGCGTCTCCAACATCGTCATAATAATTTTGCACACGTGCTCAATTTTGTCATTCGGCCGTTACGTTCAGCCCATAGAGCGGGACTTGTCACGTTTCGTGGGTTTTTCGGAGCGGTCGTCAACACCAGTGATGACCCGTCAAAGAGGCCTCACACTGCTCTTCTGGGGAGATGAAGAAAATGACCATTTTGCCGACACTGAAGTCCCTCACCGTTGCGGCCGCCATTCTGGCTTCGACTTCCGCATTTGCACTCGCCAAGGACGTTACCATCAGCGTCTGGGCCGGCGGCACCGGCCCGAACGACGTCTATCGCCTCGACGCCATCGAGATCGCAGCCCAGCAGCTGCAGCGCCAAGCCGCCCTCAAGGGTGAAGACCTGAAGATCACCGTCGAGAAGAAGGCCTATTCCGGCTGGGACGATTTCAAGCAGGCGCTGACGCTTGCCGCGGAAGCCAAGACCGCCCCGAACATCGTCGCCAGCGGTCATGAAGACATCGCGCCCTGGTCGCAGGCCGGCCTTATCGTTCCGATCGAGGATCACGTCGATCTCGACGCCTGGCCGCTCAACGGCATCTACGAGAACCTGATGCAGATCGCCTCCTACAACGGCGCCGTCTACGGCATTCCGCAGGATGCCGAATCTCGCCCGATGTTCTTCTGGAAGCCTTACATGAAGGCGATCGGCTATAGCGACGCCGATCTCGACGCGCTGCCGCAGAACGTTCAGGATGGCAAATACACCATGAAGAACGTGCTCGAAGACGCCAAGAAGATGCAGGACAAGGGCCTCGTCCAGCCCGGCTACGGCTTCTATCCGCGCCCCAGCAACGGCCCTGATTACTGGCAGTTCTACACCAGCTTCGGCGGCACGATGGAAGAAAACGGCAAGCTCGTCTTCGACAAGGCGGCCATGACCCGCACCTATCAGTTCATCTCCGATGCCGTTAAGTCGGGCGTCACCAAGAAGAACCACATCGGCATGCCGGGTGATCAATGGTGGAAGGAAGTCGCCACCGGCAAGGCCGGCATCTGGGACGCCGGCACCTGGCATTATGCCCGTCTCGTCAACCAGGAAGGCCTGAAGGATTTCTTCAACAACATCGTCTTCACGCTGATCCCGGCCGGCGAGGGCGGCAAGGCCAACACGCTGACGCATCCGCTCGTCTACATGGTGACCGCAGGACACAGCGAAGAAGATACGCAGATCGCCGCCCAGCTTATCACGATCGCCTCCGAGCCGCGCATCAACGCGCTGCATGCGATCAAATCCGCCCATCTCGGCATTTCCGAAGCCGAAGCCGAAGTGGATTTCTACGCGGACGACCGCTGGGCTCGCGAGGCAACCGAACGCCTGCTGCCGCATGCCAATGCAATGCCGAACAACTCCGATTTCGGCACCTACTGGAACATCATGTGGAAGAACCTTCAGGCGTCCTGGACCGGCGACAAGACCGTCGACGCCGCCATCGGCGATGCCGAGAGCGAGCTGAAAAACACGCTCGGCGACAAGATCGTCATTCGCTAAAACAGAAGCATCCTTCCGGGCGGCGGCGACCCCGCCGCCCGATCGGTCCCGCGAGGAGGCTTCCATGAAATCGTCCAGAAGGCTCGGACTGGTGATGATCGCGCCCGCCGCGGTCATGATCGTCCTCTTCTTCCTGCTGCCGGTCGTTCTGACGGCGGTCTTCTCGATGACCAATATGACGACCGCGACCGGTATTTCCGGCGGCGTCTACCAGATCGCGCCGAATTCCCTGATCACATTGAAATCGGCCATGCCGGACATCGCCGCCGAGATGGCCGAACCGCGCTACGCGATCGACGAGGCGGGCCTCAAGGCGGTGGAGGGTCTCGGCTTTGCGCCGGGTATCGCCGCGGAGCTGCGCGCCAAACATGCCGGCGAGGTCTTCCCGACGCGCCGCGAAGCCGAGCGCATGATCAAGGACCTCGCCGACCGGCCTTCGACGCGCGAGGTCAAGCAGATTTCCGAACAGTTCAACCGCTCCGTCGTCAACACCCGCTTCGACAGCAAGGAACAGCTGTTTTCGGCACTGGACACCCTCGGTCTCCAGTTGACGCCGGAACAGAAGGAAAAGGTGGCCGAGGCCACCTATACCGGCTGGACCTGGACATCAGACAATTTCTCCCGCATCGCCACCTCGCCCGACATGGCGCGGGTGCTCTTCAACACCGCGCTCTACGTCGCGCTGGTGCTGACGCTCTTCAATGTCGGCTATGCGCTGGTGCTGGCGGTCTTGACGCATTACATGCCGCCGGCGCCCGCCTCGATCTTCCGCGGCATCTGGCTCCTGCCGCGCATCACCCCCGTCGTCATCTATGTGATGCTGTGGAAATGGCTCGCCTGGGATACCGGCTTCATCTCCGTCTTGATGGGCAAGTTCGGCTATCCCCCGAAGAACTACCTGCTCGACAGCGCTTACAATGCCTGGTTCTTCGTCGTGCTGATCAACGGCTTCATCGGCGCTTCGATGGGCATGCTGGTGTTCTCCTCGGCGATGAAGGCCATTCCGAAGAGCCAGTTCCATGCAAGCGAGGTCGACGGCGCCTCGCGCTGGCAGCAGATCCGCTACATCATCCTGCCGCAGATGCGCTGGCCGATCCTCTTCGTCACCTGCTATCAGACGTTGTCGCTGCTCGCCTCCTTCAACGAAATCCTGCTCGCCACCAATGGCGGGCCGGGTAACGCGACCGAGGTCTGGGCGCTCGCCGCCTATCACACGGCGCTCAGGAATTATGCCGGCAATCTCGAATACGGGCTGGGCGCGGCCATGGCGCTGGTGCTCGTCGTCATCGGCGTGGTGCTGTCGCTCCTCTATCTCCGTGTCTTCAACTACGGCACGCTTGTCGCCAAGCCCCTGATCGAGGATTGACCATGGCCGAACGATCGCAGCCCTCGGCGAATTACAGCAGCTGGCCTGTCATAACGGCGCTCACCATCGTCAGCCTGCCGCTGCTTCTGATGTATGTCTATCTCTTCCTCGATACGGTAACGGTAAAGGAAGCAGGCGCGCTGCTGCCCTCCGGCGTGACGCTCGATCACTGGCGCTTCCTGTGGCAGACGACGGCGGGCAAGGCGAATATCTGGCAGGTGACGGTCAATACGCTGCTGTTTTCGGCCTGCACCACGAGCCTGGTGCTCATCGTCTCGTCGATGGCCGGTTACGTGCTGTCGCGGCTGAACGTGCCGGCGCGCGGCTTCTTCCTCGCCGGCGTCATGGTGCTGCATGCCTTCCCGTCGGTGACGCTGATCATCGCCATCTTCATCGTGCTGCAGATGATCGGGCTTTATAATTCGCTGATCGGCGTCATCCTGGTGAAGGCCGCGATCGACCTGCCGCTTGGCATCTGGCTGATGAAGGGCTTTTACGACACCGTGCCCTGGGAGATCGAAATGGCCGGCGTCGTCGACGGCGCTTCGCGTTTTCGCGTCTGGCGCAGCCTCGTGCTGCCGCAGGTCAAGCCCGGCATCATGGCGCTCGGCCTGTTTTCCTTCCTCGCCGGCTGGGGCGAGTTCATCCTGCCGCAGGTGCTGGCGCCGGGCAATGACGTGCAGGTGCTATCGGTCTATCTCGCAGGCTTCCTCGCCGACGACAACAATTACGATTTCAATATGTTCAAGGCAGTCGGCCTCTTCTACCTCATTCCGGTGCTGATCGCTTACGCGCTCTTCAACAAATATCTCATGAACATCTACGGCGGCGGGAGCAAAGGCTGATGCGCATCCTCCTCGACAATTTTTCGAAGAGCTTCGGCTCCACCAAGGTCATCGAGAATATGCGGCTCGAAGTCGGCAACGGCGAGATGCTGGCGCTGCTCGGCCCTTCCGGCTGCGGCAAATCGACGACGCTTTTTGCGGTCTGCGGCATTCACCGGCCGACCAGCGGCCGCATCCTCTTCGGCGACCGCGATGTCACCGACCTGCCGAGCCAGGCCCGCAATGTCGGCGTCGTCTTCCAGTCCTATGCGCTCTACCCACACATGACGGTTGCCGAAAACATCGGTTTCCCCTTGAAGGTGAAGGGCGTGCCGGCCGCAGACATCCGCAAGGAGGTCGACAAGATCGCCGCCCTGGTCCAGATCGCCAATCTGATGGGCCGCCGTCCGGCCGAGCTTTCGGGCGGCCAGCAGCAGCGCGTGGCGCTGGCGCGCGCGCTGATCCGCAAACCCGACGTGCTGCTGCTCGACGAGCCGCTTGCCAATCTCGACGCCAAGCTGCGTCTCGAAATGCGCTCGGAAATCCGCCGCCTGCAGCGCGAGACCGGCATCACCGCCATCCTCGTCACCCATGACCAGGTGGAGGCGATGAGCATGTGCGACCGCATCGCCATCATGAAGGAAGGCGAGATCGTCCAGATCGCCACGCCGGCCGAGATGTATAACGATCCGAAAACCGCTTTCGTCGCCGGCTTCCTCGGCAACCCGCCGATCACCTTCCTGCGCGGCGTCTTGGATAAGGGCGCTTTCGCAATCCCGGAAAGCGAGATCCGCGTGCCTCTGCCCGCCACCATCGGTGCCGCCGAGGGCACGAAGCTGATGCTCGGCGTCCGGCCGGAGCATTTTACGCCGACGGGCGACACGACCGTCTCCGGCAAGGTCACCTTCGCCGAAACGCAAGGGCGCGAAAACCTCTACGACGTCGCTCTTGCCGGCGGTCCGCTGCTGCGCTCGATCCAGCCGGTGCGCAGCGATATCCACGTCGGCGACGACGTTCGCTGGGCGATCGACAGCCGCAGCGTGCTCGTCTTCGACGAACAGGGCGGGAGGCTCTGATGACCCGCGATTTCTCAGCCTTCTTCGAGCGTTACGGCTGGCCGGCGGCCAAGGGCCGGCTTCCCTTCTGCATCGGTCATCGCGGCGCCAGCGGCCATGAGCGCGAGAACACGCTCGCCGCCTTCCGCCGCGCCGCCGAACTCGGCGCCGAGATGTGGGAACTCGACACGCAGCTGACCCGCGACGGCGTGGTCGTCGTCTCGCATGACGATCATCTCGAGCGCGTCTTCGGCATCGACCGACGCATTTCCGAAATGACGGCGGCCGAGCTCGCAGCTCTCGACGGCGTCGACGTGCCGCGTTTTTCAGAAGTCGCCGCCCTTGCCCGCGAGACCGGAACCGGCCTCTATGTCGAGCTCAAGGCATCAGGGACCGGCCCGCTCTGCTGGCGCCATCTTACCGAGATGAACCAGCGTTTCGCCTGCTTCGGCTCCTTCGATACGGCGCAGGTGCGCGAACTCCGCGACGCGGGCTGCGATTTCCCGCTTTCCGTGCTGATCCGCGTCGGCCACGATCCGCATCTCCTCGGCGACGAGGCCGGCGCCGATATTCTGCATCTCTGCTGGGAGAGGGCAGGGGAACGGCCGCAGAATCTGGTCACCGACGCGCTGACGCAGCGTGCCTTCGAGGCGGGCCGCGAGATCGTGCTCTGGCACGAGGAACGGCCGGCCGTTCTCGACGACATCATGAAACTTCCGGTTCTCGGCATCTGCACGGATCTCCCCGATCTGATGCGGCCGTCGGCAGAGAGGGAAAAAGCAGTTGCCAGACAGGGATAAGGGACCGCGCAAGGTAACCTCTTTCGACGTGGCGCGTGTGGCCGGCGTCTCGCGCGCCGCCGTCTCGCGCGCCTTCACGCCGGATGCCAGCGTCTCGCCGAAGACCCGCGAAAAGGTCTACCAGGCGGCCAAGGAACTCGGCTACCGGGTGAATTATCTCGCCCGAAGCCTCACCAACAAACGCTCCGATCTCGTCGGCCTCGTCGCCGCCGGCCTCGACAATCCGTTCCGCACCCTGCAGATCGAACATCTGTCGAAGATGCTGCTCGCCCGCAATTTCCGTCCCATCCTGCTGCCGACCTCACAGGAGGCGGATACATCGACCGTCATCGGCCAGTTACTGCATTATGCCGTCTCCGGCGTCATCGTCACGTCGGACGCGCCGCCGACCGAGATCTGCGAGCAGTGCGCCGCCGAAGGCGTGCCGATCGTGCTGATCAACAAAGGCAACGACATTCCCTTCGTCGACCGCATCATCTCCGACGATCGCATGGCCGGCCATCTCGCGGCCAGCCATCTGATCGACAGCGGCGTGCGAAAGCCCGCCGTGATGGCCGCTCCCGCCATATCCTATACTGCGCGGCGGCGCAGCGAAGCCTTCATCGCGCGCTGCAGGCAGCTCGGCGTCGAGGCGCAATTTCTGCAGATCAGGATCAACGATTACCAGAGCGGTTACGCCGCGGCAGGCGAGCTTACCGCATCCGGCATCGACGGGCTTTTCTGCGCCAATGACTACATGGCCTGCGGCGTGATCGACCGGATTATGCAGGGGCACGGCCGCGATGATGCGCCGCCGATCCGCATCATCGGCCACGACGATATTCCGCAGGCGAGCTGGAGCGCCTATGAACTCACGACCATCCGCCAACCCTGCGATATCCAGGCCGAGCAGACCGCCGATCTGCTGATGAGCCGGATCGCGGAACCCGATCTGACGGCGCGCGTCGAGTTCACGCCGGTGACATTGATAAAAAGAAGGACTGCCTGATGAATTCCGCATTGGATGCAGCCGCCATCCGCGCACGGGCGGAGGTCGCGATCGCCGTCGCTCTCGAAGTCGGACGGGAAACGGCGCGGTTTCGGCGCGATTCCAATCCCGGCACGCTTGCCGTCGAAAACAAGGGATTGCAGGATTTCGTCACTGTCGCCGACAGGAGGGCCGAGCAGGCGATCCGCGATGGGCTTCTCTCGCGCTTTCCCGATGATACCTTCATGGGCGAGGAGAGCGGCGGGCGATCGGGCGAAGCCGGCACCTGGGTCGTCGATCCGATCGACGGCACGACCAATTATATCCGCGGCTTTCGCCACTGGGGCGTCTCGATCGCCTTCGTCGTCGGCGACAAGGTCGAGATCGGTGTGGTCTATGACGCCGCCGAGGACAAGGTCTTCCACGCGGTGCGCGGCAGCGGCGCCTTCAAGGACGGACTTCCGGTGCATGCGGCTGCAACCGCCGATCCGGCCAACGCGCTGGTCATTCTAGGCCATTCCCGCAAGACGAGCTTCGACGATTATCTCGCACTCTCCAGGCGGCTCCACGAGCGCGGCATGGATTATCGCCGCATGGGCGCGGCCGCCATCGACCTCGTCCGCGTCGCCGAAGGCGCTGCCGATCTCTATTACGAACGCCATCTCAATGCATGGGACATGCTCGCCGGCGCGCTGATCGCCGAAGAGGCAGGCGCCATGGTGGCGATGCCGCCGGTCGAGAAACTGCTTGCGCAAGGCGGACCGGTGATCGCCCATTCGCCGGGGCTCGCCGGCGAATTCGCCTTCATCCTCGACATCGAAGGGCTGGCGCCCGTTTCCGCTTAACTCGCCACACGCAGGCGCCAGGCGCGTTCGGTCGCCGGCGCCTCATCGGTGGTGATCTGATCCGGCTTGAGCGCCATCAGCGCCGAGAAATTCTGCCATTCCTCTTCGCTGAAGCCAGCCTCCGGATTCTTCAGCGTAAAGGTCCATGCATCGACCCACTTGCCATGGTCCTGGCAGAGCGCGATCATATCCAGCCCCTCTTTGGCGGCATTGAGGATCAGCGGCCAATGGAGATAGATCGTGTCCGGCTCGGTCGGGCCGCTGAGATCGGCGCGCAGTTCCACCTCGACGGCCTTCCAGCCGCCGGCTTTCCCGATCTCGTAAAGCTTGTCGGTCGGATCGATACCGCGCAACAGATGCGGAAGCTTTTCCTTGACCGCGACGATGAGATCGAGACTGCCGCCGCTGACGATCACCGAGGCGGCGATATCCCGGAAATGCTCGGCAAGATGCTCGATGCCCTTCGCGCCAATCGTCTCATAATCGTCCTTCATGTCGAATTGCAGCAGTGCGGCCGGATGCGTCGATTGCATCATGGCGGCGAGATCCTCGCTGAGGATCAGCGGCCAGCCGCCTTCCTGCATTCTGATATCACGGAGATCACCGATGCTGCTGCCGGCAATCGGTCCACGGCCCGTCGTTTCGCCTTCGAGCTCTTTGTCATGCAGCACGACGAAGCCGCCGTCGGCGCGCACCCGCAGATCGAGCTCCATCGAGGCGCCGGCGGCAAAACCCTCCGCCATGACCTCGGCGGAAAACAGCGGATCGGCGAACCGCTTGCGCAACCGGTGCCATTTCAGACGGGTTCGATGCCCCGCATGCACAATCTCCAGGCCCTGCGCATCCAGCAATGTCGTCATCTGGTTCCAGTCTCCGCGATCCCACTGTCCTGCCTTGCCGAGCCGCGATTATCAAGGCCCGCATGCAGCTTTCATCGGCTGTAAGCGGCGGATATCGCCTCCGAGGCGGCGGCGATATCCGCTGGATGGCCGGCCTGTCTGAGCGCCGCGCCATAGGCCACGACATTCGCGAGCACGGTTTGAAATACGGCCCGCGGACCTGTGTGATTCAGTCGCAGGAGGCGGGCAGAAGCGGTCCCGACACTTTCGGTCAGCTCGACGCCCAGCCGCGCCGCAGCGGCAATCAGGGCCGCAGGCTCCAACGCCTCCGACACCGGCACCGCCGTCACCAGGTTCGAAGCCTTTGCCGGCGGCACCCAGGCCGCGGCGCCGAGCGCGGCGAGACCCGCCCGTGTCGCCGATGCCGCCAACGCATGGCGGGCGATGACGCTTTCGATACCTTCAGCCTCGACACGGCCAAGCGCTGTCTCCAGCGCGAAGAATTCCAGCGGCGCCGGCGTGCCCGGCAGGCCCTGCCTGCCGCCGTCGATCCATGTCTTCAGATCGGCCAGGGACAGGATCGAATTGCGCGGCGCGCCGTCCCTCAGGATCAATTCCCAGGCACGGCGGCTGACGGAGAGCGCCGATACACCGGCCGGACCGCCGAGCGCCTTCTGCGGACCGATCACCGCGATGTCGATGCCGAGGTCGTCCACCTCAAGCCGATGGCCGCCGACCGAGGCGACCGCATCGACGACGGTGACGATGCCGCAGGCGCGGGCGAGCGCCATTATCTCGGGCAGGGGGTTGAGAATGCCGCTCGCCGATTCCGCATGGACCAGAGCGAGCACATCGACGTGAGGACCGGCATCGAGTGCCCTGGCGATCACCTCGACGTCGATCGGCAGGCCCGGTCCGGCGGCGATATCATGAACCGTCGCGCCGCCTCGCCGCAGCCATTGCCCGAACCAGCCGCCATAGGCGCTGGTGGCGATGTTGAGGACCGAGAGGCCGGGACGGGCGAGGCTGACGGCCGCCGCCTCCAGCGCCACCACGGCCTCGGCCTGCACGAGCAATATGTCGTTGCGGCTCTGCAATATGCCGCCGATCCTGTCGGCGAGTACGGCGTAACGCTCCGCAGGATAGGAGGGGACGCCGTGCAGGGGATTCCAACCGAGATCGAACATGGACGCCTCCTTCAGGACGGATCGGTGACGAGACGCGGGACGGCTGCCACGAGCGCGCGGCCGGCCGCCGATTGCGGCGCGGCGACGACGGCCGTCGCCGGACCGGTCTCGACGATCCGCCCGCCATCCATGACGGCGATGCGGTGCGAGACGGCGCGAACCACGGCAAGATCGTGCGAAATGAAGAGACAGGCAATGCCCTGCTCTTTTTGCAGGCCGACCAGAAGTTCGAGGATCCTGCCGCGCAGGGTGACGTCGAGCGCAGAGACCGCCTCATCCAGCACCAGGAGCGACGGCCGCGTCGCGATCGCCCGGGCAATCGCCACACGCTGGCGCTGGCCGCCAGAGAGGGCGCGGACCGGGCGGCCGGCATAGTCGGTAGGCAAGCCTACTCGTTCGAGCAACATCGCTATCTCGCCGGCGCGCCGCTGCCTCGGAACCATGCCGTGGATACGCAGCGGATCATCGAGAACCGCACCGACAGTCGCCAGCGGATTGAAAGCCGCGAGCGGATCCTGGAACACCATCTGCATGCGCGCCCGTTTGCGGCGCAGGGGCGTACCGTTCAGCGCGAGCCAATCCTCTCCCTCGAAACGGATCGCACCGGCGTCTGCCGGGAGAAGGCGCATGAGGATGCGCGACAGCGTCGATTTTCCGCTGCCGGAGGCGCCGACGAGGCCAAGCGTTTCTCCGGCTGCGATCGTCAGCGAGACCTTGTCGAGAGCGGCGACCTTGCGCCCGGAGGACGAAAAGCCTTTCGAGACGTTTTCCATGGAAAGCAGAGCAGGGTTCATCACGGTCCCCCTGCGACCAGCGGCGGCGTCGTCAGGTCGCGATGGCTGGCGATGAGGGCGGCGGTATAGTCGCTCGCCGGTGATGAGAGCACCGAACGGACAGGCCCCGTCTCGACCAGCCGCGCATTGTGGAAGACGGCGATGCGGTCGACGAAACCGGAGGCGAGCGCGATGTCGTGGGTGATGAAGAGCAGCGTCATGCCATCCTCGCGCACCAGCCCGTCGAGCAGGCGGACGATCTCCGCCTGGACCACGACGTCGAGCGCGCTCGTCGCCTCGTCGGCGATCAGCAGCGCCGGTTTTGCCGCGATTGCCGCCGCGATCGCCACCCGCTGGCGCTGGCCGCCGGAAAGCTGATGCGGAAAGGCGCGCATCGCCTTGTCCGGCTGCGGCATCCGCACGCGCTGAAGCAGTTCCGCGGCCCTGCTGTAAGCCTGTTTCCAGCCGAGGCCGAGATGGCGTCTGGCGCCTTCGGCGATCTGCTCGCCGATCGTCAGCACCGGATTGAGGCTGACGCCCGGATCCTGAAGGACAAAACCGAAATCGCGGCCGGGGCGAGGCAGGTGACCAAATGCGGGCCAGAACATCTCGCCGCCAACCTTCGCCCCCTCGGGCAGCAGACCGGCGAGCGCGCGGGCAAGCGTGCTCTTGCCGGAGCCGCTTTCGCCGACGATCGCCAGCCTCTCGCCGGTCTTGATATCAAGATCGATACGATCGAGCGCGGCAGCACGGTTTCTTCCGTAGGTGACCGAAAGCTGTCTGAGGCTGCAGAAAATACCGTTCATGCCGCCCTCCCGCCGTCGCCAAGCGCCTTGCCGAGACCCTCGCTGAAGAGATGGACGCCGAGCACGGTCACGGCAAGTGCTGCGCCCGGGATGACCGAGAGATAGGCGGCCGAGCGCAGCACGCTGCGGCCCTCGGCGATCATCGAACCCCAGGTGGCGATATTGGGATTGCCGAGACCGAGAAAGGAAAGGGCCGCCTCGGTGAGGATCGCGCCGGCGACGATGGTAGCGGAGAGCGCCAGCACCGGCGGCAGCGCATTCGGCAGGATCTCGCGGAAGGCGATCTCGACGGGATGCATGCCGATCACCCTGGCCGAGGCGACGTAATCCTGTTCGCGGATTGCCAGCACCTGCGCCCGCATCAGGCGTGCCGGATCGGCCCAGGCGCCAAGCGCGATGGCAAGCACGACGACTGGTGTCGAAACCCCGATGGTGCTGACGAAGGCGAGCGCGAGCAGAAAGGCCGGCACGATCTGGAAGGCGTCGACCACGCGCATCAGCGCCTCGTCGACGATCCCGCCGGCAAAACCGGCGGCCATGCCGACGCAGACACCGATGATCATGGCCGAAAAGGCTGCCGCGAGACCGACCGCGAGCGAGGTGCGCGCGCCATAAAGCAGGCCGGCGAGCACATCGCGGCCGAGGCGGTCCGTGCCGAGCGGAAAGGCCGGATCGGTGAAGGGCGCAAGCATCGCCCGGCCGGCGATCCTCAGCGGATCAGCCGGCGAAATGATGGGCGCGGAGAGCCCGGCCAAAAGCAGGATGAGAAGGATCACAAGCCCGGCCATGCCTTCCGGCGTGCCGAGGAGGCGCTTGAGACAGCTCATGCGCCGCCCTCCGACGCACCGATGCGCGGATCGAGCGCGGCATAGACGAGATCGACGAGGAAATTGACCGAGATGACGAGAACGGCACTGGTGACGACGATGCCCATCAACAACGGCGCATCGCGGCCGCTGACCGCCTCCTGCGCCAGCCGCCCGAAACCGGGAATGGCGAAAACGCTTTCGATCACCACGCTGCCGCCGAGCATGGCCGCCGATTGCAGCCCGAGCATGGTGACGAGCGGCAGCAGCGCATTGCGCGCGACATGGCGCAGCACGATGCGGCTGCGCGACAGTCCCTTGGCGCGGGCAAAAAGCACGAAATCGAGCTTCCACGCCTCCGCCATGCTGCTCCGCATCACCCGCAGGAACAAGGCGAGGTAGATAAGACCAAGTGCGCCGACCGGCAGCACCAGATGATCTGATATGTCGAGCGCGCGGGAAAACCCCGTCTTGCCCGAAGCGATCGTTTCGATGCCGGCGATCGGCAACCAGCGCAGCTTCACCGAAAAGGCGATGCTGAGGATAAGGCCAAGCCAGAAGCTTGGAATGGCATAGACGATCAGCGAGCCCATCGACAGGAGCCGGTCCTGCAGGCTGCCCGGCCGGGCGCCGGCAAGGATGCCGAGCGCCGAGCCGAGACCGAAGGAAAGCGCGGTCGCGCTGCCCATCAGGAGCAGCGTGTTGGGCAGGCGCCCGGCGATCAACGCACCGACCGGCCGGCCGAAGGCGACCGACCAGCCGAGATCGAAGCGCGCCAACGAGGAAAGATAGAGCCAAAGGCGGGCGAGCATGGACTGGTCGAGGCCGTAGCTCTCGCGCAGCGACTGCCTGAGTGCCGCATCGCCGCCGCCGATCGAGCCGAGATAGGCGTCGACGGCGTCGCCCGAGGCGGATTCGAGCAGGAAAAAGGTGAAGACCACCACGATCAGCAGCACCGGAATGCTGCTGATCGCCCTGCGCCTCAGGAGGATGAGTGCACGTTTCACGCCGGAGAGGGCCTCTGGAAGAGAATTGCCGCCGATCCTATCACGATTGCAGCGCAGTATCGCCCCAGTTCGAGACGACCCAGCGCGGATTGTTCGAGACGTTGAGCACGGTGTCGCGCGCGACGGTGATGAAACCCCATTCCACGACGTTGATCAGCGGCAGATCGGCGACGACGAGCTGCTGGAACTTGCGGTAGAGATCGGTACGCGCCGCCGTGTCGACGGTCTCCGAAGCCTGCAGGATGATCTTGTCGAGCTCCGGATTGACATAGCCGCCCTGATTGGAGAAGGGCACGCCATCAGGCGTGCCTGACTGGACGAGAATGGTGGTGGAGATCGCCGGATCGCCGCGGAAGACCGGCGGGCCGACGGCGAGATCGAAATCGTGGTCGGTATAGACAGCCTTCTGATGCGCGGCCGCATCGGCATTGACGATCTCCGCATCGATGCCGATCACGGCGAGCGCCTGGCGGAGGTAATCGCCGAACTGCCGGGTCTCGTTGAAATAGGGCGCGGGGCGAAGCTTCAGCTTGAAGCGGTTGCCGTCCGGCCCTTGTTTATATCCGGCCCTGTCGAGAATATCGTTGGCGGCGGCAGGGTTGAAATCATAGGTCGCGACATCTGAGGTATAGAATTCCGGCGCGTTCTTCGGCACCGGCCCGGTCGAGGCGGCGGCGTAACCGAGGAAGATCGTGTCGACCACGAATTTCTTGTCGATCGCCTGTGCGATTGCCTGGCGGACCCTGAGATCGGCCAATTCCTTGCGGCGGTGATTGATCTCGACGATGAGCTGGTAGGTCAAGGCCTCGTAGCCCTTGGAGATCACCTTGATGCCGTCGACCTTGGAAATGCGGTCGAGATCGGCGAGCGGCACCGCCGAGAAGGCGGCAAGCTGAATTTCGCCGGCTTCGAGCGCCGCACCCGCCGATGCGCGGTCGGGCAGCACGCGGTAGATGATCTCGTCGAGTTTCGGCTGGTCCTTGTCCCAGTAATTCTCGTTGCGCGCCAGCCGGTAATATTCGCCGGGCGTGTATTCGGCGAAGGTGAACGGGCCGGTGCCGACGAGCTTGTTGTTGGCGGGATTGGCGGCGATATCGCTGCCATCGAAAATATGCTTGGCGACGACGCTGGTCACGACGGGCAGGGCATTGCGGATCAGCTGGAACGGCGTCGGCTTGGAGAAGCGGAAAATGGCGGTGTAATCGTCAGGCGTATCGACGGCTTCGAGATTGGCGAAGACCAGCCGGCCGAGATTCTGCAGCGGCTTCCAGATGTTGAGCGCGGAGAAGGCGACATCGACCGAGGTGAACGGCTTGCCGTCGTGCCAGGTAACGCCGTCGCGCAGCTTGAAGGTGACGGACAGGCCGTCGGGCGAACCCTCCCAGGAGGTGGCGAGGCGCGGCGCAAGCCCATCCTTGCCGTCGAACGAGGCTTCGGCCAGCGGTTCGATCACCTTGCTGGCGATGAAAAACACGCCGTTCGAGGCGACGATGGCGGGATTGAGGTTCTTCGGCTCCGAATCGGCCGCAACGATCAGCCGGCCACCGGCGGGCGCGGCCTGCGCCAGCGCCTGGCGGGCGAGAGCCGTCGAGGCCAGCAGCAGGGCGGTGCCCTTCATCAGCGTGCGCCGCGAGATTTCTGGAATGGTCATGGCCCCTCCTGATCGATCAAAATCCAAGCGCCCATATTCAGGGCGAAACGCCAATAGTCATAGAGGTTAAATTCGAAATGGCCGGGCTCTGCGAGACATTTTTTGTCACCCAGCCATTATTCGCTCAGCCGCTGGCGGCAATGCGTGCGGGCTCGCCGAAAAGATTGCGATAAGCCGCACCCGGATGCGGGGCGACGAGCCGCGGCCCCGCTCCCCCGAGCTTTTCCCGCAGCGTTCCCTTGGCATATTCTTTCTTATAAACGCCGCGCTTCTGCAGCTCCGGCACCAGCAGATCGACGGCATCCTCGAAACTCTCGGGCGTCACGGCATAGGCGAGGTTGAAGCCGTCGACATCGGTATCCTCGATCCATTCCTGCATCAGATCGGCGACCGTTTGCGGCGAGCCGACGAAAACGGGGCCGAAACCGCCGACACCGACCCAGTCGGCCATCTCACGCACCGTCCATTCCTTCGTGGGGTCGATCGTCGTGAAAGTCTCGACGGCCGATTGCACCGCATTGGTGTGCCGGTGGCGCAGAACCTCGTCCGGACCGAACTGGCCGAAATCGATGCCGGTCCAGCCGGAGATCAGCGTCAGCGCGCCCTCGAAGGAGGCATATTTGCGGTATTCGTTGAACTTGCGCTGCGCCTCGGCGTCAGTCTCGCCGAGAACGACGGTCTGCAGGTTGAAGGCGAGGATTTCGCGTGGGTTGCGGCCGACGCGCTCGGCCGCCTCGCGGACATTGGCGACATAGCGTTTCAGCACGGGTTTCGACGGCGAGGCGACGAAGATGCATTCGGCATGGGCGCCGGCGAAATCCTTGCCGCGGCTGGAGGCGCCGGCCTGGTAGAGCACCGGGGTTCGCTGCGGCGAAGGCTCGCTCAGGTGAATGCCCGGCACGGTGAAGTGTTTGCCGGAATGGCGGATCGCATGGACCTTGTCTGGATGGGTGAAGATGCCGGCTTCCCGGTCGCGGACGACGGCGCCGTCCTCCCAGCTGCCCTCCCAGAGCTTGTAGCAGACCTCCAGATATTCCTCGGCTAGATCGTAGCGATCGTCATGCCTGGTCTGGGCGGGCTGGCCGATATTGAGCGCGCCGCTGTTGAGATAGGAAGTGACGATGTTCCAGCCGACACGCCCCTTGGTCAGATGGTCGAGCGTCGAGATGCGGCGCGCGAAAGTGTAGGGGTGCTCGAAGGAGAGCGATGCCGTCAGACCGAAGCCGAGATGCTCGGTCGCGTAAGCCATGGTCGGAATGAGCTGCAGCGGATCGTTGACCGGCACCTGCGCCGAATGGCGAAGGGCGGCATCGACATTGCCGTTCAGCACATCGTAAACGCCGAGCACATCGGCGATGAACAACCCGTCGAACTTGCCGCGCTCCAGCGTCTTCGCCAGATGCACCCAGTAATCGAGATCCCTATAGGTCCAGGACTTGTCGCGCGGATGGCGCCAAAGCCCCGGCGACTGGTGTCCGACGCAATTCATGTCGAAGGCGTTCAGCCTGATTTGGCGGGTCATGTCTTTCTTCCTTGGAATTTAGGGATTGCTGCGGCCGAGGCCGTAGGTCAGCGCCAAGGCCCCGACGAGCACGGCGCCCTTGACGAAATCCTGGGTGTAGTAGGGGGCGTTCAGCATGGTGAGGCCGTTGAGTAGCACGCCGACGAAGACGGCACCGGCAACGGTGCCGAGCACGTTCGGGCGCCGCAGGTTGAGAACTGCAAAACCGATCAGCGCAGCGGCGACCGAATCCATCAGCAGCGAGCCGCCGGAGGAGATATCGCCGCGCCCGACGCGGGCGGCGATGACGATGCCGCCGAGCGAGGCCAGCGCTCCTGAAATGACATAGGCCAGCGTCTTCAGCCTGACGGTCGAGGCCCCGGCGAGCCGGGTGGCGGCCTCGTTGCCGCCGGTCGCAAACAGCAGCCGACCGATGCGGGTGCGTTCCGTGAGAATGAAGAGCAGAACGGCGACCGTCGCCATCAGCACGACGGAAACCGGCAGAGTGCCGAAGATGCTGTAGCGGCCGATCAGCAGGAAGGCCGGATCGTAGGCGCCGGTCGCCTTCGAACCGTCGGGCAAAGTGAGACCTGATGAAATCGACCGGCCGGCAGTCGGGATCAATTGCAGCCCGGACAGCAGAAACATCATCGCCAGCGTCGCCAAGAGATCGGGCACCCTCAGGCGCACGATGAGGAAGGCGTTGACGAGGCCGACCAGGGCGCCGAAGGCGAGCACCAGCGGCACCGTCGCATAGGCATCGAAACCCCAGACGATCATCGCGTAGCTTGCCGCCATCACGCTCGAGGCGGCGACCGCGCCGATCGACAGGTCGAAGCCGCCGACGGCAAGCGTGACGGTGACGCCGGCGCCGAGAATGGCGACCACCGACACCGCCTGCAGGATGCTCATCAGATTGGCGATGTTGATGAAGGCGGGCTCGGCGATGGTGAAACCGACGACGAGCAGCGCAAGCAGGATGAACACCGCACCTGCCCGCAGGAATGCACCGAGAGCGGCGAGGCGGTTTCGGCCGGTCCGTGGCAGAGCGCCGGGCTGTGACAGGGTTTCTTCGTCAATCGTCGTCATGCGGAAATTCCGTGGATTTCGGGATGAACGGCTGCGGGTCTCAACACGTGGCGGTCGATGACGAGAATGCGGTCGGCCACTTCATAGGCCTCCTCCGGATCGGAGGTCGCGATCAGCGTCGCCCGGTCGGTGCGGGCGCGGATGGCCCGGATGATGTCGCGGCGGGCGCCGACATCGACGCCCTGGAAGGGTTCGTCGAGCAGCAGGAGCCGGCTCGGCTCCGCCTCCCAGCGGGCGATGACCGCCTTCTGCTGATTGCCGCCGGAGAGCGACCAGACAGAGGCGAGCGGGCCTGCCGCCTTGATGCCGAGACGGCTTATCGCCTGCTCGGCCTCGCGCCGTTCACGGCCGCCGGCAAGAAAACCATGCGGATACCATTTGGAAAGATGCGGCAGGCTGATCGTCGCCGCCAGCGAATGGCCGGGCCACGCCGGCGGCATCAGCGAGGAGCGGTGCCGGTCTTCAGCCGCCATGGCGACGCCCGATGCAATCGCCTCGGCCGGGCTTCTCGGCCGGTACGGCCGGCCGTCGAGAAACATCGCGCCGCGCTTAAGCGCCGTCACGCCGAAGATCGCCTGAAGCAGCCGGCTCTTGCCGGCGCCGAGCGCACCTGTCACCGCCACCACCTCGCCCTCATGCAGCGACAGGTCGAAGGTCGCGCCTGCCTGAAGCAGGCTGACATCGCGCATTTCGAAAATCGCCGGGCCGGCCGCGGGCCGCGCATCCGGCCGCGCCGCATCGAGTTTGCGGCCGATCATCGTCTCGATGGCGCTCGAAAAATCGATCGGCCGCGAGAAGGTGCCGACGACGCGGCCGCCGCGCATGACGAGCGCGCGGTCGGCGATCGCTTCGAGATCGGCGGTGCGATGCGAGATATAGAGGATCGCCAGACCACGTTTGCGAAGCCGCAGCAGAATATCGAAAAGGCGGCGGCTCTCCTCTCCGGAAAGGCTCGCTGTCGGCTCGTCGAGAATGAGGAGATCGGCACGGTTGGCAAGGGCGCGAGCGATCGCGACCAATTGCCGGTCGGCGCTGGCGAGTTCGCCGAAATCGCGCTCGAGCGGCAGGCTGAAGCCGGCGGCATCGAGCATCGCCTGCGCGGCGCGGCGAATGCCGGCGCGGGAGACGAAGAAAGGCGTGCTGCGATCGGCGAAGCGGTTGAGAAGCAGGGCATCGGCAACGGTCAGCCCGGCCGCCCCGACGAGATCCGTCGACTGATGCACGGTGACGACACCGGCTCTTGCCGCTTCGGCCGGACTGCGCGGCGCGAAGGGGCGGCCATCGAGATTGATGGTGCCGCCATCGGCCGCAAGCACACCGGACAGGATCTTCACCAGCGTCGATTTGCCCGCACCGTTCGCGCCCATCAGCGCCACGATCTCACCGCGCTCGATCGAAAGATGGGCGCCGGCAAGCGCCTGCGTCGAGCCGAAGCTGCGGGTCATGTCGTCAACGTGAAGGAGCGGCATCGGGGAGGTCCGGGACTGCATTTGTTTCGGAAGTGTGCCTTGTTCGGGCGGTCGAATTCCAGGCACGCATTTCCCTGGCGAACTGCGCCAGCGAAACAAAGAATCTCCCGCAGCCCGCAAAATCGGATCATTTAATCTACTAAAAGCATAGATATTATATCTAATAAATCAACGCGTCGCGAGGGCTGAACCTGTCAGACGACGCCTTCAATTGTCAGAAGGAACGCGACGATGAAATCCCTCGCACGGCTCGCACTCTCCGCTGCCGTCATTCCGTTCATTTTCATTCAGGGCGCGCAGGCCGAAGGCCTGTCCGGTGCTCCGGCCCCCTTCGACAAGGGTGGGGTCAAGGTGGCGCTGATCAGCTATATCTCCGCCGGTGATTTCTTCCAGGCCTACCAGGCAGGCGCCGAGGCCCAGGCCAAGGCGCTGGACATCGACCTGCGCGTCTTCCCCGGCCGGCAGGATGCCGCCGAGCAGCGCGAACAGATCCTGCAGGCGATCAATCTCGGCGTCTCCGGAATCGTCATCGATCACGGCCTGCCGGAATCGCTCGGCGACGTCGTGCAGCAGGCGCTCGATAAAGGCATCAAGGTCGTGGCCTTCGACGTCAACCTGAACAACCCGAAGATTCCGCAGGTCGAGCAGAGCGATCACAAGCTGGCGTCGCTCGCTCTCGAGCAGGCGGTGAAGGACAACGGCAAGGACTTCAAGGCCGGATATGTCTATGTCGCCGGCTTTGCACCGCTCGACCGCCGCAACGAAGTCTGGGAAAAGTTCAAATCCGACAATAAAGGCGTGGTCGAAAAAGCCCGCTTCGGCAATGTCAGCGACACGACGGCGACCTCGACCGCCGACCAGGCGAAAGCCGCGCTCACCGCCAATCCCGATATTTCGGTGGTGTTCGCCCCCTATGACGAATTCGCCCGCGGCGTGAAACTCGCCGCCAGCGACCTCGGCATATCAAAGAAGCTCAAGATCTATTCGGCCGACGTTTCGACGGCCGATATCCAGGAAATCACCGAGGAGGGCAGCCCCTGGGTGGCGACCGTCGCGACCAATCCGGCTGTCGTCGGCGCCGTCTCGATCCGCGCCGCCGCTCTCGAAATCGCCGGCCAGACGATTCCCCGCCAAATCACCGTGAAGCCGACGCTTCTGACCCAGGAAAGCCTGCGTGCCGCCGGGGTCAAAACGATCGAGGATCTGGCGCAGAAAATCCCGGCCTTCAGCACGAGTGATGCGGCGACCGCCAGTTGGATCCCGGACAAGCTGTTTTGAGGCTGCGCACTTCGACCCTTCCGGCGGAAGCGTAGGCTCCCGCCGGATCATGTTGTTTTCAGAATTGGAGACCAGCCCATGAGCCAATCCAATGTCGTCTTCGCGACCAGCCGCAACCCCACACGGGAAGACCTTTTCGCCCGTGCCGAGGAGATTTCCGCCGATCTGTCGCGGCGCGCCGCCGAACTCGACCGCGAAGGCCGCCCGCCGCTTGCCGAGATCGTCAAACTGAAGAATGCCGGCCTGCTCAACGCGCTGCATCCCACCGAGATTGGTGGCGGCGGCCTCGACTGGGTCGACGGGCTCAGGCTGGTGCGCATCCTCGCCCGGGGCGAGAGTTCGATCGGCCAGTTGCTCGGCTATCACTATGTCAACAGCCAGTACATCTATTGGGCTCTCGATGCGGCGCGCGCCCATGCGCTGGGCAGCGAGACGGTGGCGAAGAACCTCTATTGGGGTGCGGCCGTCAATCCCCGCGACCCCGGCCTGGTGCTCACCCGCCGCGGCAACGGCTATGTCTTGAACGGGCGCAAATCCTTCTCCACGGCGGCGCGGGTTTCCGACTATATCAATGCCAATGCGGCGCTCGACGACAAGATCGTCGGCTTCGCCGTGCCGACCAACCGCCCGGGCTATGTCGCCAATGACGACTGGGACAATATCGGCCAGCGCCTCTCCGACAGCGGCAGCGTCGAGTTCCGTGATTTCCCGGTCTACGAGGAGGATTTCGTCGGTGAACCGACCGCTCCTGACGGAGCGCCGCCGGTGCTGTCGACCTTCAACACGCCTTTCATTCAGCTGGTCTTCGTCAACTTCTATCTCGGCACCGCCGAAGGCGCGCTGAAGGCGGCGGTGGATTATGTCCGCACCACCACCCGGCCGTGGATCACCTCGGGCGTCGAGCGGGCGGCCGACGATCCCTACATCCTCGAACGCGTCGGCGAATTCACCGCCGCGCTGAAGGCTTCGGCGGCTCTGGCCGATAGCGCCGCCGCCGCCGTGCAGGCGGGTCTTGTCCGGGGCCGAAACGTGACGGCGCGCGAGCGTGGCGAAGCGGCAGCGGAGGCCTATGCCGCCAAGGTCCACGCCACCCATGTCTCGCTCGACATCACCTCGCGTGTCTTCGAGCTGACCGGAGCGCGCTCGACGGCCGACAAATACCGGTTCGACCGGTTCTGGCGCAACGTCCGCACCCATACGCTGCACGATCCAGTCTTCTACAAGGCCAAGGAAGTCGGCGAGTTTGTGCTGAACGACAGGATTCCGGAAGTCAGCCTCTACAGCTGAGGCAAGCATGGCCTGAAAGCAGAAACCCCACCGTCGGCACCCGCGGTGGGATTTTCATTTGGAATGAGACGAAAACTTCAGAGCGCACCATTCTTCGGGGGCGTGACGCCGTTCAGATGGTAGTTGCCGACGACGTGATATTTCCAGCGCACCGGATCATGCAGCGTGTGGGTGCGGGCATTGCGCCAGTGGCGGTCGAGATTGAGGCCTGTTTGTACCGACGACGTCCCGGCAAGCTCGAAGAGCGTATTCGAAGCCTCGAGCGCTACTTCTGTCGTCAGCACCTTGGCGGCGGCAACGGCAAGCGTCGCCTCCACCACCTTCTGCTCGGTCGTCTCGACCTGTGCGGCATCGACCTTGTGGCCGGCGCGCTCGACGAGAGCAGTCGCGGCTTCGAGCCGGATGGCAATCTGGCCGACCTTGGCGATGGTCAGCGGGTCGTCGGAGGCGCGGTCGAGGCCGCTATCCATCCAGGGACGCGATTTTGTCCTGACGAATTCGAGCGTTTCGGCAAAGGCCGCGCGCGCAATGCCGAGATCGACGCCGGCATGGATGATCTGGCCGACGGAGCCGATCGTCGTCGGCCGCTCGAAACCTCTGTGATGAAAGACCACGGAATCGGCGCTGACATAGACGTTGTCGAGGATCGTCGTCCCGCTGCCGGTCGTGCGCTGGCCGAAGCCGTCCCAGTCGTCGACGATCTCGACGCCTTCGGTGCCCTTCGGCACAAAGGCCATAGTCAGCCGGTCCTCGTCATCGAGCGCGAAGACGGTGATCCAGTCGGCGAAGAGCACGCCGGTCGAATAGAATTTACGGCCGGTGATCCGGTAACCGGGGCCGTCGCGGGTGATGCGTGTGTTGTAATGCCCGACGGTTTTGGTGCCGCGCTCGGAAAGCGCATTGCCGAAACGATCGCCGGCGAGCACCCGGCCGAAGAAATAGCGCTGCTGCTCTTCACTGCCGTCCGTCCTCAAGGCTTCGAGGATATAGAAATGGTTCTGCGGAATCTGACCGATCGAACCGTCCGCCTCGGAAAGGATCGCCGTGATTTCGGCAAGCACGGCGTTGGAAACATCGAGCCCGCCGAATTGCGCGGGCACGGTGATCGCCAGCAGACCCGATTGGGCGAGAAGATCAAGTTCGCCGAAAGGCAAGATCCGGTCGGCATCACGTTCGGCGGCGCCCGCGGCAAATTGCGCGGCCAGCCTTCGGGCGGTCGCGATCGCCTCCTCGTCGCTGTCGATACGAGCCGCCACCGGCCGAATCTGATCTGTTTGCCTCAGCACGCTGTTCATCGACGCCTCCAATTCTGACGATGCTATCGGTGAAAGAAATCGCGCGCCGAGATAAGAGCACAAATTCTATAGATGTGATCAAAAATAAAAAGTGTTTGCTTATCGGCCTCGAGTGGCCGCGTTTAAGGTTTCGGCCCAACGACCGCGTGGGTAACCACCACGCTTACCTTCTCAACGTTCGGCATGTCGCGTCTCCTCGGCCCGTTAGTAGGAAAGTTTACTACCATCCTGACCTCTGCCAAGCGCGCACATCGATAATCTCAGTCCTCAAACCATCGCCTTGATCTCAAATGCATCGCTTTCCCCCGCCACCAGTTCCAGCGGCCAGATGATGTTGCGGCCGCTATCCGGATAGAGCTCGCGATAGGCCGGCATGTCAGCGAGAAGCATTTCGCCGAGCGCGATGCCGAGATCGTAGAGCGACATGCGGAAACAACTGAGCGAGGGCTGCAGGAAACGTGCGCGCGGCGCATCGCGAAAGCCGATCACCGCGAGGTCGCGGCCGGGCACGATGCCGGATTCCATCAGGCGGCGGTAAAGGCCGATCGCCATCAGTTCGTAGATCAGGATCACCGCCGTCGGCCGATCTTCGAGCAGCAGCAGCTCATGCGCCGCCTGATAGCCGCCCTGCTCGCTCGACTTGACGCGGATGACGAGCGACGGATCGAAGGAGATGCCGCGCCGTTCCAGGGCCTGGCGATAACTCTCGACAAAGACGTAGCCGAGGTTGACCTCGCTCGACGGCGCAGTGATCGCAATCCGCCGATGGCCGCGTGAGGCCAGCCGTTCGACGGCGCGTTCGGCAACACCTTCGAAGTCGAGATCGATCCAGGGGAAATTGCCGGCCGAAAGACTGCGGCCGACGGCAACGAAGGGGATCCTTGCCCGCGAGAGTAGATCGATACGGCGATCGATGCGTTGCGTGTTGGAGATGATCATCGCATCGACGACACGCCGCGCCACCATGCGCTTCAGATATTCGCACGGGTCCTCGTCGCTCGGGCAGGGCAGCATGAGCAGATCCAGCTTGTGGCGGGCAAAGACATGCTGCAGGCCGCTGGTGACGCCGAGGAAGAAGTTGTCGGCATTTTCGACCGCCTCCTGGCTCGATTCGATCATCAGGCCGATGACCTTCGTCTCTCCCTGCCGGAGGCTCCGGCCCGACTGGTTGGCGACGTAGCCGAGCTCCTCGGCCGCCGCCAGCACGCGCCGCCGCGTTTCCTCGTTGACATCGGGCTTGCCGTTCAGCGCCCGGGAGACCGTGCCGATCGAGATCTCCAGATGTTCGGCGAGCTGACGAATCCCTCTCATTGCTGAGCGCTTTCCTCCGGTTCGCATTTTCGCGATTGGCCTCTATTGACAGTATAAAATGTTTTCGCCTACAGTCGTAAACGTTTACGGGATGCGTGTCACGAGGAGAGTTGGCGCGTTTCCATCGGAGGAAATCGTGAAATTCAGTGCCATTCTGTGCGGGTGCGGAGCTATGTCCAAAGGTTGGTTGCGCGCCATCGCGTCCAATCCTGAGCTCGCCGATTCCATCGCCATCGTCGGCCTCGTCGACCTGAACCGGGAGACAGCGGAAAAGCTCGCCGCCGAGTTCGGTCTGGACGGCGCCGTCATCGGCTCCGAGCTTTCCGAAGTCATCGCTACGACGAAGGCCGATCTCGTCTTCGATATCGTCATTCCGACCGCCCGATACGACGTCGTTTCGACGGCGCTGAGGGCAGGGTGCCACGTGCTCAGCGAAAAGCCGATGGCGGCCTCGCTCGCCGAAGGTGCCGCGCTGATCGATCTCGCCGCAGAAACCGGCCGCATCCACGCCGTCATCCAGAACCGCCGCTTCATATCGGGTATCCGGCGCCTGCGCCGTTTCGTCGACAGCGGCGCGATCGGCGAACTCACCGGCATTCACTGCGACTTCTTCCTCGCGCCGCATTTCGGCGGCTTCCGCGAGGAGATGGACAATGTGCTTCTTCTCGACATGGCGATCCATACTTTCGATGCGGCCCGCTTCGTCGCGAACAGGAAGCCGCTCGCCGTCTATTGCGTCGAGCGCAATCCGAAGGGTTCCTGGTATCGGCACGGCGCTTCGGCAAATGCCATCTTCGAATTTTCCGACGATATCGTCTTTACCTATCGCGGCTCCTGGTGCGCCGAAGGCGAGCGCACCAGCTGGGAAAGCCAGTGGCGTCTCGTCGGCTCGAAGGGAATGCTGACCTGGGATGGTGACGAGAATTTCAAGGCAGCCGTCGCCGGCGAAGAGCCCGGCCTTCTCAGAGGATCTGCTTCCGTAAACGTTCCCGGTCCGGAGCACGAAGAGGAAACCCACGGCCATGCCAGCGTCATCGCCGATTTCATTGCGGCGATCCGCAGCGGCAAGCAGCCCGAGACCGTCAATTCCGACAATATCAGAAGCCTCGCCATGGTCTTCGGCGCGATCGAAAGCGCAAAGACGGGCCGGCGCATCGAAATTTCAGCATGGGAAGACGTGACGTGAGCAATCCCGCAAAATCAATTCGCATCGGCACCATGGTCAGCGGCAACAAGGGCGATGCCGCCCAGCGCATCGGCCAGATTGCCGACTTGGGCTTCGAAAGCTTCGAACCCTTTTTCTGGCAGACGACCAAGGGGCAGGACCTTGCCGAACTCGGCAAGCGCTGCCTCGATGCGATCGGCGACCGCGACATCACCATCTCGACGCTCGGCATGTTCGGCAATCCGCTTGAGGAGACGGCGATCGACCTCGAGACCCTGCAGGGCTGGAGAGACTGCATCGACAATGCCCATCATTTCGGCGCGACCTGCGTCGCCGGTTTCACCGGCCGCGTCCGCGGCAAGCCGCTGACCGACAGCCTTGCGCGCTACAAGCAGATCTGGAGCGAACTCGCCAAGCGCGCCGCCGACAAAGGCATCAGGATCGCCTTCGAAAATTGCGCCATGGACGGCAACTGGGCAAGCGGCGACTGGAACATCGCCCATAATCCCGACGCCTGGGAGCTGATCTTCAACGAGACGCCGGATGATCATATCGGGCTGGAGTGGGAGCCCTGCCATCAGATGGTCTATCTGATCGATCCCATGCCGCAGATCCGCAAATGGGCGCACAAAATCTTCCATGTCCACGGCAAGGACGCGACCATCCGTTGGGAAGTCATCAAGGAGCACGGCATCTTCGGCAAGGAGAAGTTCGTCTTCATGCGCACGCCGGGCTTCGGCGACAGCAACTGGACCGACATCATTTCCGAACTGCGGCTTGCCGGCTGGTCCGGCTCGATCGACATCGAAGGCTGGCACGACCCGGTCTATCGCGACGAACTCGAAATGACCGGCCAGGTCTATGCATTGAACCATCTCAAGCATGCCCGGGGCGGCGAATTCGTCGTCGATCCGGTCTGACGGTATCGTGGCCGGCAGGAGGAATTGCCGGCAACGGGGATAACCAAAAAGGAGGAGAACCATGGCTATCCGCAAATATGCAATTCTCGGCGCTCTGGCGCTTGCAGGTGTCTCGCTCTTCGGCCTTTCGGCCAAGGCCGAGGACGTCACGCTGACGCTCTGGTCGCTTGATAAGGACACCCAGCCGGCGCCGAACCTCGTCAAGGAGTTCAACGCCCAGAACAACGGCATCAAGATCGAATACCGGCTGATCCAGTTCGATGACGTCGTCACCGAGGCGATGCGCGCCTATGCCACCGGCCAGGCGCCCGACATCATCGCCGTCGACAATCCCGAGCATGCGATGTTCTCGTCGCGCGGCGCCTTCCTCGACCTCACCGACATGATCTCCAAATCGACCGTCATCAAGCCGGAGAATTATTTCCCCGGGCCGCTGAAATCGGTCGAGTGGGACGGCAAATATTACGGCGTGCCGAAGGCGACGAACACGATCGCGCTCTACTACAACAAGGACATGTTCAAGGCGAAGGGCCTCGATCCGAACAAGCCGCCGCAGACCTGGGACGAGTTGGTCGAGGATGCGCGCAAGCTGACCGACCCCGCCAAAAACATCTACGGTCTCGCCTTCTCGGCCAAGGCCAATGAGGAGGGCACCTTCCAGTTCCTTCCCTGGGCCCAGATGGGCGGCGGCAGCTACGAGCACATCAATGCCGACGGCGCGGTG
Organism: Rhizobium sp. J15; assembly: GCF_002531825.1. Classification (GTDB taxonomy): domain Bacteria; phylum Pseudomonadota; class Alphaproteobacteria; order Rhizobiales; family Rhizobiaceae; genus Rhizobium. The sequence continues at coordinate 58,193 of NZ_NWSX01000020.1, forward strand.
AAGGCGCTCGGGATCTGGAAGACGATCATGGACGAGAAGCTCGCTTCTCCAGACACGCTGACCCGCGGCCAGTGGGATTCGACCGGCACCTTCAACTCCGGCAACGCGGCAATGGCGATCTCGGGTCCGTGGGAGCTTGACCGCATGGTGCAGGAAGCGAAGTTCGACTGGGGCGTCACGCTGCTCCCGGTTCCCAAGGAAGGGGCTGAGCGCTCGTCGGCCATGGGCGATTTCAACTGGGCGATCTTCGCCAGCAGCAAACATCCGGCCGAAGCCTTCAAGGCACTCGAATATTTCGCCTCGCAGGACGACAAGATGTTCAAGAACTTCGGCCAGCTTCCGGCCCGTTCCGACATCTCGATCCCCGAAAGCGGCCAGCCGCTGAAGGACGCCGCCCTCAAGGTCTTCCTCGAACAGCTGAAATACGCCAAGCCGCGCGGCCCCCATCCGCAATGGCCGAAGATCTCCAAGGCGATCCAGGACGCCATCCAGGCGGCGCTGACCGGCCAGATGAGCCCGAAGGACGCGCTCGACCAGGCCGCTGACAAGATCAAGGCTGTACTTGGGTGAGGAGCGGTTCGGCGCAGCCGAAGCAATCGATCCAGTGAATCGATTGCAGCGACGAACGCCCGAAGCGTAAGCGCAGGGCCGGGGGCGCGGCTAGCTCCCTCTCCCCGGTCGGCATCCGTACCTGGGTCGAGCCGCGTGTCTCGACCCGTCCTTCGGACCCCCGCTGGGGAGAAGGTGACTACCCACCGATGGCGAAGCCATCAACCATTTCCTCCCGGCAGGGGCCGTCTTCCCGCATCAAGCGCCAGGCGGCCCCGATCGGAGCATCGGAGGACGCATGAAGAGGATCCTGATGAGCGTCAGGGACGGCCGCGGTTTCGATATCGTGCTCGTCGCTTTCCCGCTCGGCTTTCTGTTCCTGATGGCGGGTCTGCCGCTCATCTACAACGTCGTGATGAGTTTCCAGGAGGTCGACATGTTCAGCCTCGGAACCTTCTCGCGTCCCTTCGTCGGCTTCAAGAATTATACCGACCTCTTCGCGCAGCCGGAAACGCTGCCGATCCTCTACAATACCGTCATCTTCGTCACCGGCTCCATCGCCGGCCAGTTCCTGATCGGCTTCGGGCTGGCGCTGTTCTTCTGGGTCAATTTTCCCGGCGCCTCGTGGATGCGTGGCCTCTTCCTGGTCTCCTGGGTGATGCCCGGCCTCGTCGTCGGCGCCATCTGGAACTGGATTCTCTCGGGCGATTTCGGCGTGCTGAACTTCATCCTCAGGGAAAGCGGCATCATCTCCGGCAATATCTTCTGGCGCTCGGATCCGCATTATTCGCTCTATGCCGTGATCATCGCCAATATCTGGCTCGGCACCTCGTTCAACATGATCCTGCTGTCCGTCGGCCTTGCCGGCATCCCAGCCGATCTCTACGAAGCGGCCGAACTCGATGGCGCCAATGTCTGGCAGCGCTTCTGGACGATCACGCTGCCGATGATGCGCTCGACGATCGGCGCCATCATCGCGCTCGGCCTGATCTTTACCCTGCAGCAATTCGACCTTTTCGCCGCGATCACCTCGGGCGGGCCGAACAATTCGTCGAACGTCACGCAATATTGGGCCTGGGACCTTTCCTTCCGGCAATATGATTTCGCCAAGGGCGCGACGATCTCCGTTATCATGATCGTCTTCGTGATGTTCGCCTCCGTCGTCTATGTCCGGTCCACACGTCACGAGGTGCGCGGATGACGACTACCAATCGCGACCGGCTGATGCTGGCAATATCGATCGTCATGGCGGCGATCTATCTCTTCCCGCTCTATTGGATGTACATCACCGCGCTGAAAAGCGGCTCGGAGATGTTCGCCACGCCGCCGAGCTTCTGGCCGACAGCACCCCAATGGGGCACCTATGCCTATGTCTGGGAAAGCCGCGACATGGGCCGCTACCTCTGGAATTCGCTGGTCATCGCTCTCGGCGCCATGGCGCTGATCACCGTGCTCGGCGTCGGCTGCGCCTATGTGCTGGCCAGATACCGCAATGTCTGGGTGGATATCGGCCTCTTCCTGATCCTGATGTTGCAGGTCCTGCCGGCCTCGCTGATGATCACGCCGATCTTCGTCGGCTTCTCGCAGATCGGCATGCTGTCCACGCCACGGCTGGCCGTCATCATCGCGGTCGCGGCCAAGAGCATGCCTTTCTTCGTCATCCTGGTGCGCGCCACCTTCATGAGCGTGCCCCAGGAACTGGAGGAGGCGGCCCTCGTCGACGGCAATTCGCGCGTCGGCGCCTTCTTCAACATCGTGCTGCCGCTTGCCCGCAACGGCATCCTCGTCAGCGCCATCCTGATCTTCATGCAGGCCTTCGGCGAATTCGTCTATTCGAAGTCGATGATCCAGGCGGTCGACCTTCAGCCGGCAAGCGTCGGCCTCAACTCCTTCATGGGGCCGAACACCAACGAGTGGAACAACATCATGGCCTACGCCACGATGTATGTGACGCCGATCCTCGCCATCTTCGTTCTCTTGCAGCGCCGCATCGTATCCGGCCTCACCTCTGGAGCCCTCAAATGACCACACAGATCGAGCTCAGGGGCGTCAACAAATATTACGGCGCCTTCCACGCCCTGAAAAACATCGACCTTTCGATCGCCAAAGGCACCTTCGTCGCGCTCGTCGGTCCCTCGGGCTGCGGCAAGTCCACGCTGCTGCGCTCGCTCGCCGGCCTGGAAAGCATCTCGACCGGCGATCTCAGGATCGCCGGCGAACTGATGAACGGCGTACCGCCGCGCAAGCGCGACGTCGCCATGGTCTTCCAATCCTATGCGCTCTATCCGCATATGACGGTCGAGGAGAACCTGACCTACAGCCTGCGCATCCGCGGCGTCGCCAAGGCGGAAGCCAAGAAGGCGGCCGAGGACGTGGCGGCGACGACAGGTCTTTCGCATCTCCTGAAGCGCTATCCGCGCGAGCTTTCCGGCGGCCAGCGCCAGCGCGTCGCCATGAGCCGCGCCATCATCCGCCATCCCAAGGCCTTCCTGTTCGACGAGCCGCTCTCCAACCTCGATGCGGCACTCCGCGTCCACATGCGCAAGGAAATCCGGGCGCTGCACGACCGGCTGAACGCGACTTTCGTCTACGTCACCCACGACCAGGTGGAAGCTATGACGATGGCCGACCATGTGGTGGTGATGCGCGACGGCATTATCGAGCAGCAGGGCGCGCCGCTCGATCTCTACGACCGGCCGGCAAATCGCTTCGTCGCCGGCTTCATCGGTTCGCCGGCGATGAATTTCATTCCCGCCGTCGCTGCCGAAGATGGAGGGAGCCTGATCCTGGATTTCGGCGCGGTGAAGCAGAAGCTTGCGCTGGCACGCGCCGTCGAACCCGGGCGCAAACTCGTCGCGGGCATCCGGCCGGAACATATCGAAGTGGTCGCGCCCGGCCAGGGCGGTTTCGACGTGCCGATCGCCTTTGTCGAATCGACGGGCTCCTCGACCTTCATCGTCGCGGCGACCCAGCCGGAACTGACGATCGTCGAGACGCGGCGCGAGGTCAAACCGGGAGAGATGATCGGACTTTCGGTCGATCCGGCCCAGATCCACCTCTTTGACGCCTCGAGCGAGCGCCTGATATAAGATCGGGGCGGGCGGCTTCATAAAACCATCATCGGCCTCTGCGAAGGGAGTGGCTCTCCGCACGATTCATTCCGTCATATCCGCAGCATCCGGATTTCCCCAATGACATCTTCTCCGATATCAGCGCGTCTTTCCCCGAACGCGTCATTCCGCCTCATCGTTCTTGCCGAAACGGTGCTGAAGGCGGGCGAAACGGCCCGGGCCTCCCTGCGGCGGCGGACCTCCGGGGAGATGCTCGCCAAGGCGCCGCGCGATTACCAGACCGAGATCGATGTCGCCGTCGAGCGGATCATCGTCGAGGAAATGACGAAAGCCTTTCCTGATTACGCCATCCAGGGCGAAGAGGCCGTCGGCAACCGCACGGCCGGGCCGGACACGCCGGTTATCTACATCGATCCGATCGACGGCACCACCAACTACGCCTGGGGCGTTCCGCATTTCGGCATGACGATCGCGATCGCCGAAGGCGGCAGGCTGGTGACCGGCGTCGTCTACGACGCCATGCAGGACGAGCTGTTCAGCGCCGAACGCGGCGGCGGTGCCTATCTCAATGGCGAGCGCATCCGCTGCGCCGATGTCGGCGACATCGAGAACGTGCTGATCGGCGCCGGTCTGCCGATCCCCGGGCAGGTCAAGGCGGTCTCGGAAGAGACCTATTTCGAAGCGATCAAACGCCTGATGACGAATACGGCAGGTGTGCGCCGCCTTGGTTCGGCGGCTTTGTCGATCGCCTATGTCGCCTGCGGCCGGCTGGACGGTTTCTTCGAGGATGGGCTGTCGATCCATGATTTCGGCGCATCGGCGCTGATGGTCGAAGAGGCGGGCGGCATCGTCACCCGGTTTTCCGGCGCCGAGGTCGACGGCCGCGGCGATATCCTCGCCGCCAGCAAGGTGCTGCATCCCTGGCTTAGGGAAGGCTTCCGTATCAAAGCCTGATTGTTTCGAACCGGCAGGACCATAGACCTCAGCGTCATCTTCAATTGGCGGTGATTGCGAGGCTGCGCTTATCGCACCGTATGGAAATCGGCAGCGGGAGACACTATCTCTCGGCAAATAAGGAGACATCCAATGACCGAAGAACGTGCAGTGCTCGCCGGTGGCTGCTTCTGGGGCATGCAGGACCTCATCCGCCGATACAAGGGCGTGATTTCGACCCGCGTCGGCTATACCGGCGGCGATGTGCCGAACGCCACCTACCGCAATCACGGAACCCATGCCGAGGCGATCGAGATCATCTTCGACCCGGCCCGGATCAGCTATCGGGACATCCTCGAATTCTTCTTCCAGATCCACGACCCGACCACGCGCAACCGCCAGGGCAATGATGTCGGCACGAGCTATCGCTCGGCGATCTTCTACACCAGCCCCGAACAGGAGCGCGTCGCCACGGAAACGATCGCCGATGTCGACGCATCGGGCCTCTGGCCCGGCAAGGTCGTCACCGAAGTCGTGCCTGTCAGCGATTTCTGGGAGGCCGAACCCGAGCACCAGGATTATCTGGAGCGCATCCCGAACGGCTATACCTGCCATTTCATCCGGCCCGGCTGGAAGCTGCCGGCCCGCCAGAAGATCGCCTGATGCTGCTCATGCATGCCGGTATCCAGATGCCCGCATGCATGGCGCCTGCGTTGGCTTGCCGCTGACCGAACCTTTCAGGACGCATGGTCTGCAAGCACGCGCACCATCTCATCGATGTCCCGATCGTGAATTTCGTGTCCTCCGCCGGTAATCCGGTGCAGCTTTGCATTCGGAACGACACGCGTGACGGCCTCCGCGTGCTCGATAGGGAATAGCGGGTCCGACGTGCCATGGATTGCGAGAACCGGCGCCTCTATGCGGGACGCGTGCAGCGTGACGCCCTTGTCGTCGCTCGACAGCATGAAATGGTTCGTCGCACTGACAAAGGACGGTGCGCGGTTCATGTCGCGCGCGATCAGGGTACGCACCGCCTCGGCGTCGTGCGGATGCGCGGTGCCGGCAAGCATGGCTGAATCGCGGCGCAGGAAATCGGCAATGGCTTCAAGATCGGACCAGTCGATGCTTTCGGCAGCCGCGGAGTGTGCCTTGTAAGCTGCGGTGCAGGAAGGCAGCCCGTCAACCCCGACCGGCGACGAGCTGATCAGGGTGAGCGTCCGCACCCGTCGGGGATGGCGCAATGCGGCTTCCTGCGCCACGAAACCGCCCATCGACATGCCGACGAGATGCGCGGTCTCGATGCCATAGGCGTCGAGAATGGCGATGGCGTCATCGCAGAGACCACTGAACGAATAGCCGGGCTTGCCTGGCGGATAGTGCGTGGAAAGGCCGGTGTCGCGCTGGTCGTAGCGGATGACGTAGCGGCCTTGGGCGGCGAGTTCCTCGCAGAACCGTTCCGGCCACCACAGCATCGAGGACATCACGCCCATGATCAGCAGCACGGGCGGGTTGGCCGGATCGCCGATTGCCTGAGTCTGGAGCTGCGCTCCGTTGAGTTCGACAATCCTGTCGGCGACGGGAGACGGGCTGACCGTTTTCATGACATCATTTCCGATTGCATATTGAAACTGGTTTAACCTTGCACAACTGATCCTGATATGCAATCTGTTTTCGGCAGACGCCAGGGAGGACGAGTGTATGGCATTGGATCGCGCTGATTTTTACGATGCAGAATTGGCGCGGCACAATCGGCGCCTTCGGGATGTTGCCGATGTCGGCGCGGCCGACCGGGTGCTCGACATCGGCTGCGGTGCGGGCCAGACGACGCGCGAGGCCGCCCGCGCCGCGAGGCAGGGAGAAGCGGTCGGCGTGGATACGTCCGCGGAGATGCTCGCGGTCGCAAGGCAGCGGAGCACCGTGGAGGGTCTGCGGAATGTGACGTTCGAACAGGGCGATGCGCAATTCCATCCGTTCCCGACAGCCAGTTTCGACCTCTGCATCAGCCGGTTCGGCGTGATGTTTTTTGCCGATCCGGCAGCGGCCTTTGCCAATATCGGCCGGGCGATACGCCCCGGCGGGCGGCTGGTGTGGATGGTGTGGCAAAGCGCGGAGCGCAACGAGTGGTCCCGCGCCATCCGGCAGGCCTTGGCGGCTCCAACTGTGGTTTCCAAGGGAAGTCCCGATGCGTTTTCGCTCGGCGATCCCCGTGTCGCTACCGCGCTTCTGAGCGCGGCAGGCTTTACCTCGATCGACTTTATCGACGTCCGGGAGCCGGTCTTCTACGGACCGGACGTCGATGCCGCGTGCAATGCGCTTGCCGGCCTCTATCTTGTGACGGACGCGCTCGCGCGCACGAACGAACAGCCCGACAGGCCGTTGCAGCGGCTGCGCGATCTACTGGAGGCGCATATGACTCCGGAGGGTGTGTTATTCGACTCGCAGGCGTGGATCATCACCGCTCGCCGGGCGACGGAATAGTTATACGCGTCGTTGCCGCCACCTCTCAATAGCGCGGTATGTAGTCCAAGCCGCCGTCGATCCGTGCCGGACGCCCGTCCAGGAAGAGCTCGCCGATGCGCGGCGCCGAGCGGGCGACGACCTTGCCGCGGCGGATCACCGCCAGCCGGTTCGGCTTCAGCCGCAGCGCTTCCAGCGTATCGCTCGCCTGGAGGATGACGAGGTCCGCATTGCATCCTTTCTCCAGGCCATAGCCTGCAAGCCCCATCGTCTTCGCCGAATTGACGGTCAGCGCGTCGAAGATCCTTTTCTTGTCGTCGATGCCGGCCATCTGCGCGACATGGATCGCCATGTGGCCGACCTCCAGCATGTCGCCGGATCCCATCGAATACCAGGGATCCATGACGCAATCGTGCCCGAAGGAGACATTCAGCCCCGCATCCATCAGCTCGCGCACCCGGGTCATGCCGCGGCGTTTCGGATAGGTATCGTGCCGGCCCTGCAGCATGATGTTGATCAGCGGATTGGGGATCACGTTGATCTCTGCCTCCGCCATCAGCGGGATGAGCTTGGAAACATAATAATTGTCCATCGAATGCATCGAGGTCAGATGCGAGCCGGCGACACGTCCCTGCAGGCCGAAGCGGATGGTTTGCGCGGCCAGCGTCTCGATATGGCGCGAGAGCGGATCGTCGGTTTCGTCGCAATGCATGTCGACCGGCAGGCCGCGATCGGCGGCGATGCGGCAGAGCGCCTCGACCGACGCCGTGCCGTCATCCATCGTCCGCTCGAAGTGGGGAATGCCGCCGACGATATCGACACCCATGTCGAGCGCCCGGTTGAGCGCGTCGATCGCCCCCGGCGAGCGGTAATAGCCGTCCTGGGGAAAGGCGACCAGTTGCAGATCGATATAGGGCGCGACCCTTTCGCGGACCTCGATCATCGCCTCGACGGTCACCAGTCTGGGATCGCTGGTATCGACATGGCTGCGGATGAAGAGCAGGCCCTGCGTCACCGCCAGATCGCAATAGCGCAGCGCGCGATCGACCAGTTCTTCCCTCGTCACGATGGGGCGCAGCCCCCCCCAGAGCGCGATGCCTTCGAGCAATGTGCCGGAGACGTTCATGCGCGGCAGGCCGAGCGACAGGGTGGCGTCCATATGGAAATGCGGATCGACGAAAGGCGGGCTCACCAGCCTGCCAGTTGCGTCGATTTCCTCTGCCGCCTGCGCCTGCAGAATGCGCTCGACGGCAACGATCCTGCCGCCGTCGATACCGATATCGACGCCGGTTCGGCCATCGGGGAGATTTGCGTTTCTGACGATCAGATCGAACATCGGAGCCTCGTTGGATGTGGATGGTCTCAGCGCTCGCCGCGGCGGTAGGGCTGCATCAGCGCCTGCGGAACGCGGGCGCGGCGGGCCATGACGGCAAGCGCGGCGATGGAGAGGATATAGGGCGTCATCAGGAAGAGCTGATAGGGCACAAGTCCGCTCAGCACGGTTTGCAGCCGAAGCTGAAAGGCATCGAAGAAGGCGAAGAGCAGGGCGCCGAAAAGCGCGCGGCCCGGCCGCCAGGAGGCGAAGACGACGAGCGCGATGCAGATCCATCCGCGCCCCTGCACCATGGTCGGGAAGAAGCTGTTGAACGCCGACAAGGTCAGGAAGGCGCCGCCCATTCCCATCAGCGCGCTGCCGGCGATGACCGCGCCGTAACGCACCTTCATCGGATTGACGCCCTGGGCCTCCGCCGCATGCGGGTTCTCGCCGGTCATGCGGATCGCAAGCCCCACGGGCGTGCGGAAGATGATGTAGGCCATCAAGAGCGCGATCAGGATCGCAAGATAGGTCGGCGCGGTCTGTGTGAAGAAGGCCGGGCCGATGAAGGGCAGCGTCGAGAGGCCGGGAATGGCGATCGGCTGGAACGGCACGATGGTGGGCGGCGTATTGGCAAGCGGCACGATCAGCCGGAAGACATAATAGCTGAAGCTCGACGCAAAGAGCGTGACGCCGAGACCGGCGACATGCTGCGAGAGGCCGAGCGTCACCGTCAGCCCCGCATGCAGCAGACCGAAGACGCCGCCGGCCACTGCGGCAATCAGCAGGCCGGTCCAGAGATCGGCGCCGTGATAGACGGATAGCCAGCCGATCATCGCGCCGAAGGTCATCATGCCTTCGATGCCGAGATTGAGCACGCCGGCCCGTTCGCAGAGCAGCGCACCGAGCGTGCCGAAAATCAGCGGCGTGGCGATCCGCAGGATTGCCGCCCAGAGCCCGGCAGACGCGATGATATCGAACAGCTGCGTCATCGCCTTATCCTGTATTGGGTGAAGAACAAGGCGATCAGCATCGTCAGGAGCGACAGCGCCACCGTGACGTCGGCAATATAGGTCGGGATGCCGAGACCCCGGCTCATGCCGTCGGCGCCGACGAACATGGTGGCCGTGAAAATGGCGGCGAAGACCACGCCCAGCGGATTGAGATTGGCGAGCATGGCGACGACGATGCCGGCATAGCCGAAGCCAGGCGACAGGTCCGTCGTCACATAACCCTTGACGCCCATCACCTCGATCGCTCCGGCGAGCCCCGCAAGCCCGCCCGAGACACAGGCGACCTTCACCAGCGTCCTGCCGAGCGGCACGCCTGCGAAGACCGCGCCGGCGGGACTGAGGCCCGCTGCGCGGGACTGCATGCCGAACACCGTGCGGGACTGGACGAAGTGGACGGCGACCGCCAGGGCGATCGCAATCGCAAAACCGATATGCAGGCGCGAGCGGGCGATCAGCTTCGGCAGCATGGCATGATCGCTGACGGATTGCGACTGCGGCCAGCCGAAGGCGAGCGGGTCCTTGAGGACGCCATCTATGAGCATCGAGACGAAAAGCACGGCGATGAAATTCATCAGCAGGCTGGTGACGACCTCATCGACGGAAAAGCGCAGCCTGAGCCACAACGGGATCAAGATCAGCACCATGCCGGCGATCGCGCCGATCAGCAGCAGCAGCGGAATGAGAATGGGTGCGGGAAGATTGCCGAGCAGTTTCGAGCTTGCCGCCGCGACGGCGACGGCGCCGAGATAGAACTGGCCCTCGGCGCCGATATTCCAGAGCCGCGCCCGGAAAGCGACGGCGGCGGCAAGTCCGGTCAGCATCAGCGGCGTTGCCCGCGTCAGCGTTTCGGTCGCCGAAAGCCGCGAGCCGAAGGCGCCGGTCAGGATGCGCCAATAGGCATCGAGAACAGGTGCGCCGGCGATCGAGATCAGGATGCCCGCCAGCGCCAGCGCCGCGATGACGGCGATAACGGGCGTGACGATCAGCAGGTAAAGCGGGCGGTGCTCGCGGCGCTCAAATCGCATGGCCGGCCTCGCGGGTCTCTTGCCATTCGCCTGACATCATCAGCCCCAGCCTGCGGGCATCGGCGCCGTCGACGTCGACGGGCGGCGACAGGCGGCCGCCGACAATCGCCTGTATGCGGTCTGCAAGCGCGATCACCTCGTCGAGATCCTCCGAGATCAGCAGCACGGCGGTCCCCTGCCGGCGGGCTTCGAGCAAGCGCGCATGCACGGCGGCCACAGCACCTTCGTCGAGGCCACGGGCAGGCTGTGCCGCGATCAGGATGCGCGGCCGCCGATAGAGACTGCGGCCGAGAATGAGCTTCTGCATATTGCCGCCGGAGAGCAGCCGCGTGCGGATTGCCGGGCCGCCGCCGCGAACGTCGAAGCCGTCGATGATCTCTCTCGCAAAGGCCATGCCCGCCCCGCGGTTGACGAGACCGTGGCGGGAGAAGGCCGGCGAGGCGATGCGCTCCAGCACGGCGTTTTCCCAGATCGCCATTTCGCCGATCACGCCCTCATGGTTGCGGTCCTCGGGAATGCGGCCGATGCCGGCGTCGACGACATCGGCGACGCCAAGATTGCCGACCACTTCGCCGAACAGGCTGAGGTCGCCGCCGCTGCGCGCCAGCGTGCCGGAAAGAAGATGCGCCAATGCCGCCTGGCCGTTGCCGGAAACGCCGATAATGCCGAGGATCTCTCCCTGATGCAGCCGGAAGCTGATCGATTTCAGACGATCGATGCCGCCGGTTCGCACGGTCACGCATGAAGCCTCGAGGACAACGGCGCCGGGGGTCGACGGTTCGCGAACGGGCCGCGTTACGCGGTGCCCGACCATCAGCTCGGCAAGTTCCGCCTTGCTCGTTTCCGATGCCCTGCGCTCAGCGACCATCCTGCCTGCGCGCAGCACGACGATGCGGTCTGCCGCCGTCATCACCTCATCGAGCTTATGCGAGATGAAGATCAGCGACAGGCCCTGGCGGGACATTTCCTTCAGGGTCGTGAACAACCGCTCGGCTTCGATGTTGGTCAGCACCGCCGTCGGCTCATCGAGAATCAGGATGCGGGCATCGTTGTAAAGCGCCTTGAGGATTTCCACTCGCTGCTGCTCGCCGACCGAAAGGTCGCCAAGACGGGCATCCGGATCGACTTGCAGGCCGAAGCGCTCCGAAATCGCCAGGAGTTTCTTGCGCGCCGCCGATGTTGCCGATCGCCAGGACCAAAGGCCTTCCGTTCCGGTCATGACGTTTTCGAGAACGGTCAGATTGGGCGCGAGCGAGAAATGCTGATGCACCATACCGACGCCGGCGCGGATCGCCGCGCGCGGCTTGCCCTGCGGCACCTCGGCGCCCTCGATCAGGATTCGGCCGGCATCCGGCACGTAGTGGCCGAAAAGGATGCTCATCAGCGTGGTTTTGCCCGCGCCGTTCTCGCCGAGCAGGGCGACGACCTCGCCTTTGGCAAGCGTCATGGAAATATCGTCATTGGCGAGATTGGCGCCGAAGCGTTTGCTGACGCCGACAATTTCCAGAACAGGCCCGGTCATGACGGCAACCCCGCCACCGGAAAACGGTGCTGCCATCGCCCCTCTGCCTCCAGGCGCGCCGCCAGCGACAGAAGCCGGGGCTCGTGCCCCATCGGCATCATGAGTTGCACCGGCAGCGGCATGGCGTGCTCATCCTGTCCGAAAGGCAGCGTCAAAGCAGGAAAACCCGAAACATTGGCAAGGCAGGCAAGCGGCGCAAACGCAGTCATTCGCTCCAGATGCAGATCGGTGTCGGCATGATCGGACGGAAAGGCGCCGATCGCAAGAGGCGCGCAGGCGAGCATCGGCATCAGGATGCAGTCGACCTTGTCGAACAGCGCCCATACGGCGTGACTCACCAGAACCGCATCGTTCAGCGTTTTCCACAGTTCGGTAGCCGCAAGCGCTCGTCCGCGCATCGCGAAAGCCTGCGTCAAGGGCTCGGCCCTGCTTTCCTCGACGGCGGCCGCCTCGATGAGCGCGGAGAGGTTGACGGAAACGATATCGGCAAAGCCACGGCTGCTGGCGGCAACGCTCGATTCGAAGTCCGCCCAGGCCAAGGAAACGATGGCGTGTCCGTCCTTCTCGAGCGCACGCGCGGCGTCCGCGACGGCGGCAAGGCGCTCACCCTCGGTCGGGTGGGCCGGTCCGGTATCGGTCAGCAGGCCGATCCGCAAATGGCCGGTGTCGAATTCGGCGGGAGAGGGATCCGGAACCGGTCCGCGTGCCTTGCCGCTGAGCCGATCGAAAATCAGCGCCGTATCCCGCACCGAGCGGCAGACCGCCAGTTCACTCGCAATGCCGGCAAGATGATTGCCGAAGAATGGCCCGCCGGGGATGGCGCCGCGGGTCGGCTTCATTCCGACCAGGCCGCAACAGGCGGCGGGCACGCGGATCGAACCGCCGGCGTCGGTGGCATGGGCAATCGCGACGATGCCGGCGGCAACCGCTGCCGCCGCACCGCCGGACGAGCCGCCGGCGGTGCGCGTGGGATCGAGAGGGTTGCGGCAGACAGGCCCGATCGCCGGTTCACTGGCGAGCGAAAGGCCGAATTCCGGGCTCGTCGTCAGGCCGAACAGACAGAAGCCGGCGTCGCGGAACCGCGAAGCGAGATCGGAATCGGCTTCGCCGCCCTTTCTCTCGAAGAGGCGGGAACCGGCCGTTACCGGCAGTCCGCGGAAGGGACCGCCAAGATCCTTCGCCAAGGTCGGCACGCCGGCAAAGGGCCGCGCCGCGAAACGACCGGGCGCGGTCTGCCGCTCTCGGTCGCAGGCATGCGCCGCGGCGAGGCCCATGGCGCCGTCAAGATAGGCGATCGCGCCGAGCGGCGCATGCAACGCGGCGGCCTCAAGGGAGATCTGCATCGCTTCTGCAGCGCTCAGGCTGCCATGCCTGATCGCTGCCGCCAGTTCCGTCGCATCGCCCTGCATGAGCCGAACTACTTCGGCTCTTCCATCATCTTCGGAACTTCGAAGGTGCCGGCCTTGATTTCCGCCCGCTTGGCTTCCATCGCGGCCTCCGCCTCGGCAGGCGCCACACCCTTCACGAAGACGATATCGCTGCCGCCTTCCTTCATCAGGCCGTAAGGCGTGTAGTTCCTGCCGACCGGTTTGCCGGCAGCGACATCGGCGATCGCGGCATCGAGGATCGGGCGGAAATACCACATGGCGTTGGCAAACACCGTATCCGGATAACGCGGCGTGTAATCGACCAGCGAGCCAACCGACTTGATGCCGCGTTCCTTGGCGGCATCGGCCGTGCCGATGCGCTCGCCGAATAGGATATCGGCGCCGGCGTCGATCTGGGCGAGACCGGCCTCGCGGGCCTTCGGCGGATCGAAGAAGGTGCCGATGAACGAGACGAGGTGCTTCGCGTCGGGATTGACGGCCTTGACGCCCGCGGCAAAGGCGTTGATCAGCATGTTGACCTCGGGGATCGGAATGGCCCCGACCGAACCGACGACGTTCGACTTGGTCATCTTGCCGGCGAGCATGCCGGCCAGATAGGCCCCATCATGATTCCACGTGCCGAAGACGCCGAAATTGTCGCCGGCCTGGTCGCCGCTCGAGCCGAGCACGAAGGCGGTGTCGGGATAGTCGACCGCGACCTGCCGGGCTTCCTTCTCCACCGCATAGGCTTCGCCGATGATCAGCTTGTTGCCCTGTTCGGCATATTCGCGCATGGCGCGCGGATAATCGGTGCCTGAGACACCTTCGGAAAAGACATATTCGATGACGCCTTCCTTGGCGGCGTCCTGAAGGGCCTTGTGAAGACAGGAATTCCAGGCATTTTCAACCGGCGAGGCATGAATGCCGGCAACTTTCAGCGGGGCGGCAGCTCTTGCGAGCGGGGCGAGGCTGCTCACGCCGAGCGCAATGCCCGATGCGATCACTGCCCGGCGTGAAATCAGGATGTCTTTGGTCATCGATTGCTCCCCTTTTTTTACCATGTGGTTCAAAAATCATAGTAGCGCCTAAAAATGTGTCAAGCAGAGAACAGGCTTAAAAATCAAGCTGATCGACCCTTTGGGCTCTTTCCACCACCGCCGAATTTTTGCGTGTCTGCCGGGCGTCGCGACTTGGCGGAAAGAACGTGGCGTGGCAGGCTGCACCCCGATGCCGCCGCGCTTCCCGGTTGAGAATTTCCATCCCAACAAGCGTCTCCTTCGCTTCGGCGCGAGGAGAGCTCGGGCCGGCTCTGCAGGGCTTGGCGCGACGATATTTGCAGGATATGCAGAGAACTGTTGGGGTGGGGACACAAGAAAATGAATGATGAAGAAGGCGCCTCGCGGCGGCCGATCGCGAGCCGGTCGTCGTCCCGGGCGATCGGCCTGAGTGCGTGGCTGGCGCGCACCGGCGTAACGCCGAACAGCATTTCGCTTCTCTCCATCCTGTTTGCCGGCATCGGCGCGGCGCGCATCCTGTTCACCTCACATCCGATCGTCCCCTTCCTCATCATCGCAGCCGGAAGCCTCGTCACCTGCGTCACGCGCACGACAGGGCTTGCCCGTTCGCCGGAGAGACTATGACCGCACTCGTCCGTCGTCTTCTCGTGCTGTTCGTCCGTATCATGGTCGGCGCCCGAAGCGAGTGGCGGGGCTGCACGCCCGATACGCGCCGCCGCATCTATTTCGCCAATCACAACAGCCATGTCGATACCGTGGCCGTCATGGCTGCCCTGCCGTATCACGTGCGGCGGCTGACCCATCCGGTGGCGGCGCGCGACTATTGGGGAACGAGCGCCTTTCGCCGCTTCATCGCGGAGAAAGGCCTGCGCGCCGTTCTGATAGACCGCAAGCCTTTGCCGGACAGCAACCCGCTGGAACCGATCGAGCGCCTGCTCGAGGAGGGGCGTTCGATCCTGCTTTTTCCCGAGGGGACGAGAAGCGCCACCGATGAGATCGCCCCGTTCCGCAGCGGCATCTATCGCCTTGCCTGCCGCTTCCCCGATGTCGATCTCGTGCCGATCCATCTCGACAATCTTCAGCGCATCCTGCCCAAGGGAAGCATGCTGATCGTGCCGATCACCTGCACGGCGCGCTTCGGCAAGCCGTTGCGCGTCGAACCGGGCGAGGGCAAGGACGCATTCCTCGCCCGCGCGCGCGCCGCGGTCATCGAGCTGGCAGACGGAGGGCGCACCGCATGACCGGCTTTTTCTCGATCGTCCTTGCCGCGATCCTCGGCCTGCTCGCCGTCGCCTCCGCCATCGGCTTCATCCTTCAGCGCCGCGCGACCGAACCCGGCTCCGTCGCCACCGTCCAGAACCTCAATGCCCGCATTCGCTCCTGGTGGATCATGGTCGCGGTGTTCGGCGGCGCGATCCTGCTCGGCGATACGGCGGTGGTCATCCTCTTCGCATTCCTGTCCTTCATGGCGCTCCGCGAATTCTGGACGCTGACGCCATCGCGGCGCGGCGATCACCTGGCGCTGTTCCTGTCCTTCTTCGTCGTCCTGCCGGTGCAATATGTGCTGCTCGGGACGCTATGGTACGGCCTGTTTTCGATCTTCATCCCGGTCTATGCCTTCCTGATCCTGCCGGCGGTGGCGACGCTCACGGGCGACGTCAACGAGTTCCTGGCCAGGACCGCCAGGGTACAATGGGGATTGATGCTGACGGTCTATTCGATCAGCCATGCGCCGGCACTGCTGATGCTTGAGACCGGCACGCCGTCGTCGCTTCTCCTCGTCTATCTCGTCATCGTCGTGCAGCTCAGCGACGTCTTCCAGTATGTCTGGGGCAAGCTTCTCGGAAAGCACCGCTTCTCGCCGAACATCAGCCCGTCGAAGACGCTCGAAGGCCTGATCGGCGGCGGCGCCTCGGCCATCTTCGTGGGAACGCTGCTCTATCGCCTGACGCCGTTCTCGCCGCTGCAGGCGGCCGCCGTCAGCACCGTCATCGTCGTTGCCGGCTTCTTCGGCGGCTTCGTCCTCTCGGCCATCAAGCGCGATCTCAACGCCAAGGATTGGGGTTATGTGATCGAGGGCCATGGCGGCGTGCTCGACCGCCTCGACTCCATCACTTTCGCGGCGCCGCTGTTCTTCCACATCGTCCGCTACTGGTTCACCACGTGAGGATGTAGCCGCATACGGCCGGCTGCTCAAAACCGGTCGATGTCCTCAAGACTCTCGAGCAGCCGGCGCTGGACATCGCGCTCCTGCCTGCCGATCGCCGTCATCAGCTTGCCCATCGTTCCCCTCATGTCATGCAGCTGATCGACCAGATCCATGACGACGTCGACGCCGGCGTCGTTGACGCCCATATCACCCATGAGATCCAGGATGAGCCGGGCGCGGGCGACATCGGCCTCGCGAAACTGTCGCTTTTCGCCTGATGTTTCGGGGATCAGCCAGCCCCGTTCGACCCAGAAATCGAGTTGGACCACATCGATTTTCAAGTAAAGACGGAACTCATGATCATCCATGATCAGGCCTCCATGTTCTTCCTCGGATCGTATGGATGTGCCGCCGCCCATTCCTTCACCAGGGACGTCAGCCGTTCGTCGGGGTGATCGGGCAAGACGATCTTCAAGGAGACATAGACGTCGCCATGCCCGCCGCCGCGTTTCGGAACGCCCTTGCCCTTGAGGCGCAAGACTTTCCCGGTGTTCGAATGAGGCGGCAGCGTCAGATTGACGGGGCCCGAAGGCGTCGGTGCGCGGACCTTGCCGCCGAGCACCGCTTCGCTGAGCGAAATCGGCAGCTCGACGCGGATGTCGTCGCCATCGCGCGTGAAGAAGCGGTGCGGGCGCACACGGATTTCGATGAGCGCATCGCCCGCCGGCCCGCCGCCGGCACCCGGCTCCCCCTTGCCGCGCAGCCGCAAGGTCTGGCCGTCGCGCGTTCCGGGCGGAATCCGCACCTCGAGCGCGGGGCCATTGGGAAGCTTGACCTCGGTTCTGGTGCCGTTGACGGCCTCGAGAAAATCGACCTCCATCGAAAAACGCCGGTCCTGGCCCTGGCTGCGCGCCCGGCCGCCGCCGGTGCGGCGCGAAAAGAAGCTCGCGAAGATATCGTCGGCCTCACCGAAATCGGCAAAGCCGGCGCTGTTGTGATAGGGATTATCGGGACCGCCTGCCGAGGCATAGTCGCGATAATAGCTGCGTTGCGCCCGCTCGGCGCCCGTCATATCGATCTCGCCGCGGTCGAAACGTCCGCGCTTGCCTTCATCGCTCAAGATCTCGTAGGCGGTGGAAATTTCCTTGAAGCGCTCCTCGGCTTTCCTGTCGCCGGGGTTCAGGTCGGGGTGCAATTTCTTGGCAAGCTTACGGAACGCGCTTTGAATATCCTTTTGCGACGCATCTCGCTTCACGCCCAGAAGCTCATAGGGATCCTGGCTCATGCATGTCTCCGGTCAGGCAGCCAATCCTGCTGTTGATTTGTCTGAAATATAGGTGGTCGGGCGGCCGCCGGGGAGGGGAGGCTGTGGAAAGCTACAACAGCGCCTCGTCTTCCTGCGGCTGATCGGGACGGCGATCGATGAGAACCGAGCAACGCGCGTGGCGCACGACCTTCTCGACGATCGAGGAAAAGACGTAGTCGGTGATATCGGGGACATGCGATGACAGCAGGATGAGATCGGCCGATCTCTCCTTGGCGGCCGATATGAGCATGGAGGCCGCAACGCCGATACGAACCTCGACCGTTGCCGGGACACCCAATTCCCGACAGAGCGATACGAGCTTCCTTTCGGCGTCGGCCATCGCCGTCGTCTCGAATTCCTCCGGAAGATCCATGAGGTGGCGGTGCGGAATATTCTCGACGACGTGCAGGACGACGATGCTGCCGCCCTGGTCCAACAACGCCGCCGCCCGGCGGAGGAGGCGGATTGCCGTTTCCCGGGAACCCATGCCGATGCCGCAGATGATCGTCCGATACATTGAGTTCAATATCCCCGAATACGAGTAGGCGCACCGATCATACCCGGCGCCGGCCACCTCTGCTTTGACCGATATCAAGCAGAAATGCCGCAACATCGCAACGCAGGAAGCGACCGTCCGGAAGGGCTCGGGGCGGATCGTCGCAGTTGACGGCACGGCCGTCGGCAATAGCTTTACCGCGATATCGTCAATCATCGAGGTTCACATGGGCAATATCGCAATCATCGGATCGGGCGCGATGGGAAGCGCTGTCGCCAAACGGCTGATCGACCATGGCGCCACGGTACTGACCTATCTCGACGGCCGGAGCGAGCCGACGATCGCGCGAGCGCGGGCCGCCGGGATGATTCCGGTCGCGCTCAAAGAGCTGGCGAAGGCCGATCTGGTCCTGTCGATCGTTCCGCCGGCAGAAGCGATCAAGGTCGCCGAACGCGTCGCGGAAATATCACTGGAGAATCCCGCGCCGCCGCCCTTCATCGACCTCAATGCGATTGCGCCGAAAACGATGCAGACATTGGCGGCGCGGTTCGAAGGCAGCCGGGTAGAAGTCCTCGATGGCGCCATCATCGGTGGTCCGCCGGTTGCCGGCAAATCAGGTCCGACACTCTATATCAGCGGCGATAGCGCGGAGCGGAGCCGGCTGCTTGAAAAACATGGCCTGAAGGTCCGCAGGCTCGATGGACCGCTCGGCGCGGCATCCGCGCTGAAGATGTGTTATGCCGGCATCAACAAGGGATTTGCCGGGCTTGGTGCCGCAATGCTGCTTGCCGCATCGCGCTCGGGTGCCGCCGAGAGCCTGAAGGCCGAGCTCGCGGAAAGCCTTCCCGACATCGAGCGCAAGCTGTCGAAATCCATTCCCGACATGTATCCGAAGGCCTATCGTTGGGTTGCCGAAATGCAGGAGATCGCCGGTTTCCTCGGAGAGGACGATCCGGCAGCAACGATTTTTCAGGGCATGGCCGAGCTTTTCTCCCGGCTGGCGGCGGATGTGGAAGGCGACCGCGCCCTCGTCAGGCAGCTGGACGAAATCCTCGCGCCGTCGGAAACCGGCGCGATGGTCATGCCGTAGCTCTTCCGCTGCCGGCGCCCCGCGAGGGAGGCGCCGGCAGCTGGCATGCGGCCGGTCCAAACCGCGCCTATATCTTGGCGAAGTCCTCGACCTGCGCGCGGATCGCGACCTCGGTCGGCAGCCGCTCCATCGAACTTGCGCCGTAGAAGCCGTTGCAGCCCTTGCAGCGGGCGAGCACATAGGCGGCATCCGCCGGCATGGAGATCGGTCCGCCATGGCAGAGCACGATGACGTCGTCGCGCACCGACCGCGCGGCATCGGCCCATGCATTGATCTTCTCCACGCATCCGTCGAGCGTCAGCGCCGTTTCGGCGCCGATCGCGCCGCCCGTGGTCAGGCCGAGATGGCAGACCACGATATCGGCACCGGCTTTGGTCATGGCGACGGCGTCCTCGCGGCTGAAGACATAAGGGGTCGTCAGCATGTCCTTGGCGTGGGCGCGAGCGATGATGTCGATTTCCAGATCGAAGCCCATGCCGGTTTCTTCGAGATTGGCGCGGAAGGTGCCGTCGATCAGCCCGACGGTGGGGAAATTCTGGATGCCGGCAAAACCCATCGCCTTCAACTCGTCGAGGAAGTGATCGGGCAGCATGAAGGGATCGGTGCCGTTGACGCCGGCGAGCACCGGCGTATGACGCACTACCGGCAGAACCTCGTGGCCCATCTCCTTGACGATCTCATTGGCATTGCCATAGGCGAGCAGGCCGGCCAGCGAGCCGCGCCCGGCCATGCGGTAACGCCCGGAATTGTAGATCACGATCAGGTCGATGCCGCCGGCCTCCTCGCTCTTGGCCGAAAGGCCGGTGCCGGCGCCGCCGCCGATGATCGGCCGGCCCTCGGCGATCTTGCGGCGAAGCCTGTTCAGAATGTCGTTTCTGTCGATACGGGTCAAAATTCCCTCCTTGAGGCATGGATGTCATGAAAGTTGGCGACGAGTGCCGCGGCGAATTCCGGGCTGTTGATATGGGCGTCGATCTCGACGAGGCGCCTGTTCGGCGCATCGCGCCAGCCGTCGCGGATGGCTGAAAACAGCGCCGCGTCGGCGTCCGGATCGTGGAACGGCTGACCGGCGGCGTCGATGGCCGAAACGCCCTGGAGCGGCAGCAGGAAACGGACCGGACCCCGCATCCGGTTGAGCCTTTCGACGATGAAGGCGCCGATCCGGCCGTTTTCCTCCGGCGTGGTGCGCATCAGCGTCACCTGCGCATTATGGACGTGAAGCCTGCGGTCGCGGAAAGGCGCCGGCACCGTTTCCCGCGCGCCGAAATTGACCATGTCGACGGCGCCGACCGAACCGACATAGGGCAGGCCAGTGCGGATGATGGCGCCGAAGCGATCCTCGGTGGCCGGAAAGACACCACCGACGAGGAGATCGGGAACCTCCGTCGTCGTCACGTCGATCACGCCCTGCAGCAGGCCGGAATCGGCAAGTTTCTCCATCGACTGCCCGCCGACGCCGGTCGCATGGAAGACATAGATTTCATGCGTCTTGCCGAGCATCTCGCGCACCTGCGTGACGCAGGCCGTGGTGACGCCGAACATGGTCATGCCGATACCCGGCCGATCGTCGCTCGAAGCGGGAATGGGGTTGCGGGCCATGCCGGCCGCCGCGTTCGCCGCATTGCCGATCACCTTGCGCGAGATCGCGTTCAGGCCGGCGACGTCGACGACCGAATACATCATGGTCAGATCGTTCGGCCCGACATAGGGCGCGACATTGCCTGAGGCGACCGTCGAGACCATCAGTTTCGGCAGGCCGATCGGAAGCGAGCGCATCGCCTCCGTCACCAGTGCGGTATTGCCGGTTCCCCCGAGGCCGAGAACGGCGCCGATGTCATCCCGCGATCTGAGGAACGCCGTCAGCGCCTTGGCCATCGCCGAGACCGCCGTTCCCCGATCGGTCTGCCCGAGCACGGCCGCCGCACCCTCGGGATGAAATTCGGCGACTTCGCGCGCCCGGATGTCGGCTTCGGCACCCTCCCCAAGTGTGCCGACATCGACCAGCACGGCATCGGCGCCGGCCGTACGAACCACCTCCCGGGCGTAATTCAGTTCCGCTCCCTTGGTGTCGCAGGTGCCGACGACATAGATCTTCCCCATTGGTTTTCCTCCTCTTTTTGAACTTTCTCTGTGTGTTTTCGATAAAACTTCCGATTTTGTATTTTCCATATTGTATATTCTTCCGTATATTGCATACTTAAACCATGAACGCCAGACGGAAATGGAGACCATGAACGCACCGCGCCACCTCACCCTTCGCGAGCGGATCTACGAGGAAATCGTTCGCCTGATCGTCTCCGGCGAGCTGCCGAGCGGTGTGTCGATCGATGAAAAGGAACTGACGGAACGCCTGCAGGTCAGCCGCACGCCGTTCCGCGAGGCGATCGGCACGCTTGCCAAGGAAGGGCTGATCGAGATCAAGCCTTATCGCGGCTTCTTCGTGCGCAGCTTCACGCCGAAGGAGATCGACGACCTCTATAATCTGCGCAAGACGCTCGAATGTTTCGCCGTCGAGCTCGCCGTCCCGCAGATGAGCGACCGGCATATTTCAGGCTTCGAACGCATCCTGGACGAGGCGGTGGCGGCGCTGCGCCGCGGCGACATGGAGACCTATGGCATCCGCGACAAGGAATTTCACGAGACCATCGCCGAGCTTTCGGGAAGCCTGCCGCTGATCGAGACGCTCGCGCGGCTCGCGCTGCAGATCCAGATCTGCCGTTCGATCGCCAATGAGAGCCGCGACCTGGCCGAAAGGGCAGCCGAGGAGCGCGATCAGATCCTGCAGGCCTTCCGCGCGCGCGATATTGCCCGCGCGAAGGCGCTGATGCACGCGCATATCAGCGATGTCCAGCAGGCCGTCATGGCGCGCTTTCAGAAGGGTTAACCGAAGGGAATGAAGGAGAGGGGGGTCTCCTTCAGCAACTGAAAAATATGGGCCGAGGAGCGGCCCGGAGGAGGGAACAATGCTGAAATTTCTTGCCCGCAGCACGGCACTGGCGGCGATGCTTGCCGCAAGTTCGCTGGCGGCACATGCCGAAACCCTGAAAATGTGGGGTCCGGAACAAATCACCGAACCGCTGGTCGCGCAGCTCTGGAACGGCATCAAGGCCGATTTCGAGAAGGCCAATCCCGGCGTGACCGTCGAATTCATGCCCCCGACCGGAACGATCAGCAACGGTGCGGTGCAGGCGGCGATCCAGTCGGATGCCGGCCCCGACGTGATCCTCACCAATTCAGGCATCGGCCGCATCAGCGTCGTCAAGAACGCCAAGCAGGTGATCCCGCTCACCGAGCAATATGAAAAGCGCGGCTGGAAGGACCAGATCTATCCCTGGCTCTACACCGAGCTGAAGGGCCAGTTCGGCGGCGAAATCTATGAGGTTCCCGACGGCCTCGATGCGTTGGGTATCTGGTATCACAAGGATATTTTCGAGCAGGCGGGCTGGAAGATCCCGGCGAGCTGGAGCGAATTCGAAACGCTGATGAAAGCGATCGAGGAGACCGGCGTACAGCCGCTCGCCATCGGCCCGCGCACGCCGGGCAGCGCCGGCCATCTCTTCGGCAACCTGCTGCAATCGGCAAGCGGCAAGGAGGTGATCGGCAAGGCGCTGCGCCGTGAGATCGCCTGGGACGATCCTGCGGTCGCCGCCGGCGCCATCCGGCTGCAGAAGCTGGTCGAGGCAGGCTACATCAAGAAGGAAATGGCGGGTCTCGATCTCGATGGCGCCTCGCGCCTCTGGTTCAACAAACGCGCGGCCATGTTCGTCGCCGGCCCCTGGTTCACCGCCAATGCCCGCAAGGCAGGCTATGACCTCGCCAATGCCGGCTATGCGCCGATGCCCTCCGACATCAAGGGCGCGGCGATGCCGACCGGCGGCGTCGGCTGGAGCTGGCTGGTGCCCGTCAACTCCAAGCAGCCGGAACTCGCGATGAAATGGATCGACTTCATGCTGTCGGACGCAGTGATGAAGAAACGCGCCCAGGATCCGGCGAGCACGATGATCTACCCGCGCGAAATCCCGGGCGTCGAGCCTCCGACCCCCGTGCTGAAGGATATCTTCGCGGCCGCGGCCGGCGGCGTCGGCTACAATCCGAGTGTCTACCTGCCGGGCACCGTGCTCGACACCTATTTCCAGGTCATCCAGGGCCTCATCTCCGGCCAGATCGGCGGCGAGGAAGGCATGAAGCAGATCCAGGCCAAAATGGCAGAGGCGAAATAGTGGTCATTCCAGAAACGCCCGGAAGCAAGGTCGTGGCTCCTCTCAGGGATGCACCTGCCGTGGCGGGACATACAGGCGGCCTGTCCGCCCGTATGTCCAAACGCCGGACGGCCAGGCCAGCTTCGCCCGACGGCGATGCCGGCACCGCGTTCTGGCTGATGGCGCCGGCGCTCGGCCTCTATGCTGTCTTCACTCTGCTGCCGATCGCTGCCACCTTCTGGCTGAGCTTCAACAGCTCGGCCGGCTTCAACACCTCGGCGAGCTTCGTCGGCCTCGGCAATTATGCCAAGGCGGCGCATGATCCGATCGTCTGGAAGAGCCTCGCCCATACCTTCGTCTGGCTGGCCTATCACGTGGTGATGGCGGGCGGTCTCGGCCTGCTGCTGGCACTTGCCGTCAGCCGGCTCAGGATCACTCAGGTCTTCTTCCGCACCGCGTTCTTCCTGCCGCATCTGGTGTCGCTGGCCGTGGTCGGCGTCATCTGGGCCAATATCTACGATCCGTTTTTCGGCCTCATGAATACGGCACTGACGCGGATCGGGCTTGGCGCCTTCACGCAGGGCTGGCTTTCCGATCCGGCGCTGGTGCTCTTTTCCGTCAATCTTGCAAGCTCCTGGCAGGGTTTCGGCCTTTATATGCTGCTCTTCATCGCCGGGCTGCAGAATATCGACCGCTCGCTTTACGACGCGGCCGAGGTGGACGGCGCCAACAGCTTCCAGAAGCTGATCCATGTGACGCTGCCGGGGCTTCGCGAGGTAACGACCTTCGTCGTTTCGCTGGCGATGATCAACGGCCTGAAAGGCTTCGCCACGGTTTTCGTCATGACCAATGGCGGGCCGTTCTACCAGAGCGAACTGATCACCACCTATATTTACCGGCTTGCCTTCCAGTCCCAGGATCACGGGCTTGCGGCGGTGCTCTGCATCCTGCTGAGCCTGCTGGCGATCGCCATCACCATCGTCTTCAACCGCTGGCGCGCGAGGCTTTCCCAATGAGTGTGCGCAATCGCGAATGGCCGGTGGCGCTGGCACTGGCCCCTGTTCTGATCCTGATCCTCGCCCCCTTCGTCTGGCTGCTGGTCTCGAGTTTCAAGACCGAGGCCGAGATCGGCCGGGCCGATCCCTTCACCTGGCCCGCCGACCTGATGTGGCGGAACTATCTGGACGCCTGGCAGATCGGCGGCTTCGGCGACCTCGTCGGCAACAGCCTCATCAACCTCGTCGGCGTCGTCGTCCTGTCGCTGATCACCTGCGCGCCGGCCGGCTATGCGCTCGCCAAGATCCGCTTTCCCGGCCGGGAATGGCTATTCTACGCCTTCATCCTCGGCCTCACCGTGCCTGTCCAGGCGATCGTCATCCCGCTCTATCAGGTGCTCTTCGGGCTCAACCTCGTCAACACGCTGGCAGGTATCGTGCTGGTGCAGGTCAGCAACGGCATTCCCTTCGGCATCTTCTTGATGCGGAGCTTTTTCATCGGCGTGCCGGATGATCTGATCGAGGCCGCCAAGATCGACGGCGCATCGCATGTCCAGATCCTCACCAAGGTCTTTCTGCCGATCTCCACGCCGGCGGTGCAGGCGCTCGTCATCATCAGCGCGCTCTCCACCTGGAACGATTTTTTCCTGCCGCTGATCGTGCTGATCAGCCCCGAGGTCCAGACCCTGCCGCTCGGGCTGGTGCGTTTCGCCAGCACCTATGCTTCCGATTACCGCCTGGTCTTCTCAGGGACCGTCATTTCCTTCCTGCCGATCATTCTTCTCTACATCCTGATGCAGCGCCGCTTCACCGAGGGGCTGACGCAGGGAGCAATCAAGGGCTGACCATGTCGCACCACGTCCAGCGGGAAATCCGCTACAATTTCGAGTTCGAGCATCGCATCAAGACCTGCTTCATCGGCGCCGGCGGCCAT
The DNA here is from genome assembly GCF_002531825.1 of Rhizobium sp. J15. GTDB lineage: Bacteria > Pseudomonadota > Alphaproteobacteria > Rhizobiales > Rhizobiaceae > Rhizobium. The sequence continues at coordinate 83,630 of NZ_NWSX01000020.1, forward strand.
GCCTACCGCAATGTCTATCCGGCGCTGCGTTACGCACCGGTCGAGCTTGCCGGCATCTGCGATCTCGATCTCGGTCGCGCCGAAAAATTCGCCAAGCTCTTCGGCGCCGGCAAAGCCTATACCGACCATCGCGAGATGCTGAAGCAGGAAAAGCCGGACCTGGTCTTTCTCGTCACCGCCTATCATCCCGACGGCCGGGTGCAGGCGACCGATCTGGCGCTCGACGCGCTTGCCGCTGGCGCGCATGTCTGGATGGAGAAGCCGACCGCCGCGACTATGGAAGACATCGAAAGGCTGCAGGCGGCAAGTGCCGCTGCCGGCCGCATGGTGATGACCGGCCTCAAGAAGACCTTCTTCCCCACAATCGAGAAGCTCAAGGACCTCATCGGCTCGCCCGGTTTCGGCCGGCTGACCTCGATCAATGTGCGCTATCCCCAGAGCCTGCCGAGCCAGGAAGACCGCGCCGACCTCGTCAAGATGCAGAGCTTTCTCGATCATATTTACCATCCAGGAGCGATCCTCAATTTTCTCGGCGGCGAGATCGAGCGTGCAGGCTACGAGTGGGAAGCGCTGACCGGGGCAACCGTCACCAGCCTGCGCTTCCGCTCCGGCGCGATCGGCACGCTGCATCTTGCCGCTGGCCAATCGGGCGGCAGCATCTTCGAGCGGGTCGAGATCGTCGGCGAGGGCGCCAACGCCATCGTCGAAAACGGCAGCCGTCTGACCTATTTCCGCAAGGCGGACCTGCCGTCCTATGGCCGCGCCGCAAGCTTCATCCAGCCGGACGAGAATGCCGCACTGCTCTATGAGCCGGAGCATTCGCTCGGCCAGCTCTACAACAACAACCTCTTCTATCTCGGCTATGTGCCCGAGATCCTGCATCTGACCGACGCGATCCTTGCGGGCACGCCGATCACGAGGGGCACGCTCGAAATCGCCCGAGAGATCATGAAGCTCTTCGAATTCTACAGACGCACGGATGCCGGCGTCACCACCAATCTCTGACCGGAGGCACAGTCTTGAGCGAGACCGACATCATTTTCAGGAAAGCCGGCGGCGAATTCATGCCGACCAGCTGGGGAGAACTCAACTGGAAGATCACCGGCGACGGCACGCCCGGCGCCGAGATGACCTTCGGCACCTGCCGCATCAATCCCGGCGAGCGCAACCAGCTGCACTCGCATCCCGACTGCGAAGAGATCCTCTACGTCGTTTCCGGCAGTTGCGAACACAAGCTCGGTGATGCGCTTTATCGGCTCGAACCTGGCGACGCCATCCGCATCCCCCGCAATATCCGCCACTGGGCGCGCGCGCTCGGCACAGAACCGCTCTTCGCTCTGATCATGTTCTCCTCCGGCACCCGGACGGCGGTCAATCATGAAGGCGAGGGCGCGGCCTGAACGCCGTCTGAAAGGGAAGACATCATGGCGTCGATCGCGCTTCACAACATCCGCAAATCCTACGGCACCCTGCCTGTCATCCACGGCGTCGACGTCGACATCGACGATGGCGAATTCATCGTGCTGGTCGGGCCGTCCGGTTGCGGCAAGTCCACCTTGCTGCGCATGATCGCCGGCCTGGAGACGATCTCGGACGGCCGGCTTTCGATCGACGGCCGCATGGTCAACGACCTGCCGTCGAAGGAGCGGGACATTGCCATGGTGTTCCAGAGCTACGCGCTCTATCCGCATCTGACGGTTGCCGAGAATATGGGCTTTTCCCTGAGGCTGCGCGGCACGGCCAAGGACGAGATCGGCCGGCGAGTGCAGTCCGCCGCCAGGATCCTTGCGCTGGAACCCTATCTCGACCGCCATCCGCGCCATCTCTCGGGCGGCCAGCGCCAGCGCGTCGCCATGGGCCGCGCCATCGTGCGCGACCCGAAAGTGTTTCTCTTCGACGAGCCGCTTTCCAATCTCGACGCCAAGCTTCGCGTCGCCATGCGCGCCGAAATCAAGGAGCTTCACCAGCGGCTGAAGATCACCACGGTCTATGTCACCCACGACCAGACCGAGGCGATGACCATGGCCGACCGCATCGTCGTCATGCGTGACGGCATCGTCGAGCAGATCGGAACGCCGCTAGAGATCTACGACCGCCCGGCGACCACCTTCGTCGCCGGCTTCATCGGCATGCCGGCGATGAACCTGCTCAAGGGCCGCATCCAGGCCGATGCGCCTTCGATCTTTCGAACCGACAGCGGCGTCGCGATGCCGCTGTCGCTGCGCCCCGGCACAGCCGATCCCGGCGAAGAACTCATCTACGGCATCAGGCCGGAACAATTCGCCATCGCCGAGGAGGGGACACCGGCGAAGATCGTCGTCGTCGAATCGAACGGGGCGGAGACACAGGTCGTCGCCCGGATCGGCGAGGAAAACGTCAATATGCTGTTTCGCGAGCGCATCGCGATAAAGCCCGGCGACACGATCCGCTTCACCTTGCGGGCGGCCGGCGAACATCTGTTTTCGGCCGCGACGGGCAGGCGTCTTGCCGAAACTGATGTCTGAGGCGGCCGTTTCCTGAATTTGCTGATATACAGCCCTACAAGTTTTTGGCTACATCCATTCTTTGATGAAGGATGCGTACAACGATGATCTGGCCCGCATCATTACTTTTGAAGTACAGAAAATGAGAGCCAACAGAGGCCTTTCTGTACCCTTTCCGAATGTCTGAGGGACAGCTCATCCGTGTTCCCTCCGCCAGTTCGTGACAGGCGTCTCTTATGTCCTGAATGTAACGCTCTGCCTGATCGACATTCCAACTCGTCGCTGTGTAATCCCAAATCTTGTCAATATCGGTTTGCGCGGCGGGGGAAATATGATGCCTGTCATTTCGCCTCGAACGTCGCCCGTTTGCGAGCGTTGAACGCGTCGAAATCGAAGGGTGTGGCGGGGCCGGATTCCTCGCCTTCTATCAAGGCGTCCTGTAATGCCTTCACTTTAGCTTCGTGTTCTTCAAGGAGGCGAAGGCCGGCCCGAACGACGTCAGTGGCTGAACCATAGCGGCCAGCCTGAACTTGCGTATCGATGAAGCTGACGAAATGGTCGCTGAGCGATATGGACGTATTCCTGGCCATGCTGAATCTCCTTTAAGTCCAATATACCAATTTTTGGTACATAACAAAGCCCAGTCTTCACGATGTGAATCTGATCCCTGGCAGCTCTGACGATTGTGTGAAGCCGCCCCGCCCCCTCTGACAAACCGCATCGCCTCTGCTATGTCAGGAAAAATGCGACGACCCAACGAGGCGCCGTGCTCGATCCCATCAATGCCAGGAGTTTGAAAGATGAGCGGTTCTCCCGATTACGTACCCCCGAAGGTCTGGACCTGGAACAAGGCGAATGGCGGCCAGTTCGCCAACATCAATCGCCCGATCGCAGGGCCGACGCATGAGAAGGAGCTTCCGATCGGCCGTCATCCGCTCCAGCTCTATTCGCTCGGCACGCCGAACGGCCAGAAGGTCACGATCATGCTCGAGGAACTGCTGGCCCTTGGCCATAGCGGCGCGGAATACGACGCCTGGCTGATCCGGATCGGCGATGGCGACCAGTTCGGAAGCGATTTCGTCAAGATCAATCCCAACTCGAAGATCCCGGCGCTGATGGACCGCAGCGGCGAAAAGCCGATCCGCGTCTTCGAATCCGGCGCCATCCTCACCTATCTCGCCGAAAAGTTCGGCGCCTTCCTGCCGACCGAGCCGGGCGAACGCGCCGAATGCCTGTCGTGGCTGTTCTGGCAGATGGGAAGCGCACCCTATCTCGGCGGCGGCTTCGGCCATTTCTACGCCTATGCGCCGACGAAGATCGAATATGCGATCGACCGCTTCGCCATGGAGGTAAAGCGTCAGCTCGACGTGCTCGATCGTCGCCTGGCCGAAAGCGAATATCTGGCAGGCAGCCAATATACGATCGCCGATATTGCGGTCTGGCCCTGGTATGGCGGCCTGGTGAAGGGCTGGACCTACGGGGCAGCCGAGTTCCTGCAGGTCGAGGACTATAAGAACGTGCTGCGCTGGGCCGACGCTGTCCACAGCCGCCCAGCCGTACAGCGCGGCCGGATGGTCAACCGTCTCTCCGGCGAACCTTCGAGCCAGTTGCACGAGCGTCACGACGCCAGCGACTTCGAGACCAAAACGCACGACAAGCTCGCGGCAGCAAGCTGAAGTAGGAACCGCTTCGAAAACAACGATGCTCCGCCGTACTGACGGCGGAGCATCGGCAGGCTGCCGAACTTCAGTTCTTGACCGTGTCTTCCAGAAAGAAGCGGCCGAGCGGGTTCTGGTAGAAATTCTCGATATTCTTGCGCGAGACGTTGATGTAGGGGCTGTAATAAAGGTCGATCCAGTTGACGTCGTCCTTGGCCATCTTCTGCAGATCGACATACATGGCTTCGCGCTTCTTCGGGTCGAGCTCGAGACGCGCCTTGGCGACCAGGTCCTTCACCGCCTCGTTCTTGTAGTTGGTCAGATAGTTATTGTTGGAATCGTGGCCGAGGACGAAGGTGGTCTTCTGGTCAGGGTCGAGAATGTCGTTGGTCCAGTAGTTGACCGAGACATCGTAGTCGCCGGCAACGAGCATGTCCCATTGCTGGCTGGGATCGACCTTCTGCAGATTGGCGGTGATGCCGGCCTTTTGCAGCTGCTGCTGGACCAATACGGCCGTCTGCTCGTCGACTTCGTCGCCGGCGCGGACCAGGTAATTCAGCGTCAGGTCGGAGGCCCCGGCTGCCGCCAGCATTTCCTTGGCCTTTGCCGGATCATAGGGCCGCTGCAGATTGTCGGCATAATAGTAGAGCGCGCCCTTCGGAATGTAAGAATTGGCGATCGTCCCCTGGCCGAAGGTGATCGTGTCGACGATCGCCTTCTTGTCGATCGCAAGATCCAGCGCCTGGCGGACTTCCTTCTTGCCGAGCGCGCCATGCGCGTGGTTGATCAGCAGATGGTCCTCGCGGGTCGAGGCATCGATATCGACATGGAGGTTCGGATCCGTCTTCAGCTCCTCGACGCGGGAGAAGGGAACGAAAATCGCCGCATCCAGTTCGCCGGCCTGGACGTTCAGCATGCGGGTGTTGTCGTCGGGCACGGAAATCCACTCGACGCCATCGAGCTTGACCCGGTCGGCCTCCCAGAAATTCGGGTTCTTTTTGAGGATGACGCGGTCACCGCGCCGCCATTCGTCGATCACGAAGGCGCCGGATGCGATCGGCTTTTCCGCATAGGCGTCGGCGCCCAGCGACTCCATGCCTTTCTTCGAGATGACGGACGCGTTCGGCAGCGCCAGCGTCGACAGGAACGGCGCGGAGGGGTTCTTCAGCTTGATCGTCAGCGTGTGCGGATCGGTCGCCGCCGCCGTATCGATCACCTTGTAGGAATCGCTCCAGAGCGAGGCGGCATCGTCGCGGATGCGCAACAGGCTGAAAGCCGCATCTTCCGCCGTCAGCGGCGAGCCGTCGGAGAATTTCGCTTCGCGGATCTTGAGGGTGTAGGTGAGGCCGTCATCCGAGACCGTCCAGCTTTCGGCAAGCCCCGGCTCCAGCTTGGTGCCTGTCTTGTCGACGCGGATCAGCACGTCGTAGACGTTGGAAAACACCCAGTTGTCGATATTCTGCGCGGTCTTGATCGGATCGAATGTCGTCGAATCCTCGCGGCGGCCGATGGTCAGCACACCGGCAGCCTCGGCATAGCTTACGCCGAGCGTCAGGCCGGCGAGCAGGGCTGCAAGCCCGATTGATTTCCAGTTGTTCGTCATGAATTCGTTCCCTTCGTTGTTATGGCATGCGCTTGATTGATATGGATTGCGGATCCTGGCTGCGGCCGGTGGCCTGCAGCAGCGGCTTGTCGGGATCGATGTCGGGGATGGCTGCGATCAGCGCCGCGGTATAGGCGTGCTTCGGCCGGGCGAAGACCTCTTCCGAGCGGCCTTCCTCAACGATCTCGCCGCGATACATCACCACGACGCGTTCGCAGAGATTGCGCACGATGGCGAGATCATGGGCGATGAACATCAGCGTCAGGTTCATCTTCGCGGTGAGTTGTCGGAAAAGCTCGATGATCTGCGCCTGAATGGTGACGTCGAGTGCCGCCACGCATTCGTCGGCGATGATCAGCTTCGGGTCGACGGCGAGCGCGCGGGCAATGCCGGCGCGCTGGCACTGGCCGCCGCTCATGCTGCGCGGCTTGCGGCCGGCGAATTCGCGCTCGAGGCCGACGAGATCGAGCAACTCGCCGATGCGCGCCGGGATCTCGGCCCTGGCGACTTTCCCCTGGACCTTCAACACCTCGGCCAGCATCTGCCCGATCGTCAGCCGCGGGTTGAGCGCATTGTAGGGGTCCTGGAACACCATCGCCGTTTCGCGCCTGAGCTTTGCCAGACCCGCGCTCCTCTGCTGCGCCAGGTCGACGCCGTCGAAGGTGACGTGGCCAGCGGAAAGCGGCGTCAGCCCGAGCACGGCGCGAGCAAGCGTACTCTTGCCGCTGCCGGATTCGCCGACGATGCCGATGGTTTCGCCCGGCATGATCTTCAGGCTGACGCCGGCGACGGCGCTGATCGTCTTGGCGCCGCCCGTGAACAGGCCGCCGCCTCTAAAGCGCACATGCAGATCGTCGACCTCCAACAACGGCCTGGCCGATCCGGTTGTCTTCCCATGAACGGACGGTGGCGCGGGCTGCTCGCCTGAAATGGAAGGGTGGCTGTCGATCAGGTTGATCGTATAGGGGTGCTGCGGCCGTGCCAGGATCGTCCGCTTCGGCCCTTCTTCGATGAGCTTGCCGCTGCGCAGCACGGCGATGCGGTCGCAGGTCTGCGCAACGATGCCGAGATCGTGGGTGATGAAGATGATCGACAGGCCGCGCCGGTCGCGAATGTCGATCAGGAGACGCAGGATCTGCGCCTGGATGGTCACGTCGAGCGCCGTCGTCGGCTCGTCGGCGATCAGGATCTTCGGATTGCAGGACAGGGCGACGCCGATCATCGCCCGCTGGCGCATGCCGCCGGAAAATTCATGCGGATAGCTGTCGTACTGGCGGGCGGGATCGGGAAAGCCGACCTGCGCCAGAATGTCCACCGCCGCGGCGCGGGCCTCGCGGGCGCCCAAGCCCTGGTGGTAGCGAATGCCCTCGGCGACCTGGTCGCCGATCCGCATGACCGGATCGAGATGGCTCGTCGGGTTCTGGAAGATCATGCCGATCTCGCCGCCGCGCACTTGCAGCATCTCGCTATCGTCGATCCGCGTCAGGTCGCGCCCTTCGAGCAACACGGAGCCGCTCTCGATCTTCAGCAGGGAGGAGGGCAGCAGGCGCACCAGCGCGCGGCAGAACAGGCTCTTTCCCGAGCCGCTCTCGCCGACGAGACCGAGAATTTCTCCTTTGCCGAGATCGAGGGAGACCGCGTCGAGCAGCGTGCGCGGGCCGGAATCGAGATGCGCCCGGACGGTCAGATCGCGGACGGAGAGCACGGAGCCGCTCATTCATGCACCCCCAGCAATTCGCCGAGAGCATCGCCCAGCATGCTGAAGCCGAAGGCGAGGCAGACGATGGAAAGGCCGGGAAACAGTGTGATCCACCATGCCGTGGTGATGAAGCTCTGCCCCTCCGCGACCATGACGCCCCATTCGGCGATCGGCGGCTGCACGCCGAGACCGAGATAGCTGACGGCGGCGCCGCTCAGCAGCACCAGCGTCGCATCCGACATCGAAAAGACGATCGAGCCGGCGATCGCGTTCGGCAGCAGGTGCCGGAACATGATGCGCGGGCGGCTGAAGCCGAGGCTGACGGCGGCGACCGCGTAATCGCTGCTTTTCAGCACCAGCATCTGCGCCCGGATCAGCCGCGCATAGGAGACCCAGCCGACCAGCGCCATGGCGATATAGAAGCTGCCGAGGCCGGGGCCGAGGATCGCGATGATCGACAGCATCAGCACCAGGAAGGGGAAGGCGAGAATAATATCGACGAGGCGCATGAACAGCGCATCGACGATGCCGCCGTAAAAGCCGGCGATCGTGCCCACCGTCGTACCGATCAGGAAGGGGAAGGCGACGCCGATGAGAGCCATCTGCAGATCGAGGCGTGCGCCCCAGATGACGCGGGAAAGAATATCACGGCCGAAATTGTCGGTGCCGAAGGGGTGCAGCAGCGACGGCGCCTGCAGGCGCACCTCGGCATTCTGCATGATCGGATCGTAGGGCGCGACGATGGGCGCGCCGATCGCCAGCAGGACGAAGAACAGCAGCATGCCGGCGCCGACGGCAAACATCAGCCGCCGGCCGAAGAACCGGTGCCAGCCGTGGGATGCGGGGGCGGTCGCCTCGATGCTCATAGCTTCACCCTCGGATCGACGGCGACGGTAACGATGTCGGCGATGAAGTTGATGAGCACGGTGGCGCAGGCAAAGACCATGGCAACGCCCTGCACCACCATGTAATCGCGCGAAAAGATCGCCCTGACGAGCAGCTGTCCCATGCCGGGCAGCGCGAAGACGCTCTCGACCACCACCGTGCCGCCGATCAGCCAGCCGATGTTGACGGCAAGCAGGTTGATCGTCGGCACCAGCGAATTCGGCAGCACGTGGCGCCAGAAAACGATGCCTTCGGGCATGCCGCGGGCGCGCGCCGCCGTGGCGATATCCGATTTCAGCGCCTCTATCATCGCCGCGCGCAGGCTGCGCGTCAGCACGGTCGAGAGCGACAGCGCCACCGTCAGGCTCGGCAGCACCAGATGCGAAAGCTTGTCGCCGATCGTCGCGCCGTAACCGGAAACCGGCAGCATGCCGAGTTCGACGCTGAAGAGGATGATCAGCATCAGCCCCAGCCAGAAGGGCGGGAAGCCGATGCCGAAGGTCGAGACGATGCGCACCGCATGATCGGGCGCCCGACCGGCATTGCGCGCGGCGATCGCCGCCATCGGCACGGCAATCAGCACCGACAATATGACGCTGGAAACGACCAACGCGAGCGTCGGCTCGATGCGGGTCGCGATCAGCTTCAGCACGTCGATCTTGTAGAGGATCGATTTGCCCATCTCGCCATTGGCGAGGTTCTTGAGGAAATAGACATATTGCAGCCACATCGGCTGGTCGAGGCCGTATTGGGCGCGGATGCTGGCGAGCGCTGCCGGAGTGGCGCGCGTGCCGAGGATGTTGCGTGCGGGATCACCGGGGATCAGCCGGACCAGAATGAAGGTGATGACGCTGATGCCGAAAATGACGGGCAGGAACTGCAGCGGTCGCGTCAGAACGAATTTATAGCGATGCATGGCGGCGATCGCCCCTCTGTCTTCGTCGGGTTGGAGCCGCTTTCATTTGCATCAGGCTGCCTTGTGCCGGGCTAGAAAATCGAAAAGCGCCGGATAATAGTCCTGCGGGTTTTCATAGAATGGCATGTGGCTGGCATTGGCAAATACCTTCAGTTCGGCATTCGGCAGTGCGAGCTTCATCCTCAGCGCGCAGGCCGGCGTCAGCTCGTCATGCTCGCCCGTGGTGATCAGCACCGGCAGCGTCAGCCGCGGCAGATCGGGGATGCGGTTCCAGTCCTTGAGGTTGCCGATATAGAGAAACTCGTTCGGGCCCTGCATGGTCGCGTAGGGCGCCATGTTCCAGTCGTCGAGCGAGCGGCGCACCGGCGCGGGCCATTCGGCCAAGCGGCAGACATGGCGGTAGTTGAGGATGGTGACGGCGGCGAGATATTCCGGATGATCGTAGGTGCCCGCAGCCTCATGCTTCTGCATCATCGACACGGTCTCGGGACCAAGTGCGGCCCGCAGCCGCTCCAGCTCCGAGATCAGATGCGGCATGTCGGCGACGGTATCTTCGAGGATCAGCGTCTTGAGGTTCTCGGGATAGGTCAGCGCGTAATCGATCGCCAGCCACCCGCCCCAGGAATGGCCGAGCAGGTGAACCTTGCCGAGCCCCAGCGCCTTGCGCACCGTCTCGGTCTCCTCGACATAACGGCCGATCGTCCAGAGCGAGAGATCGTCCGACCGATCGGAAGCACCGGTGCCGAGCTGGTCGAAGGCGACGACACGGTAGCCCTTGTCGATCAGGCAGGAATGCGCCTCGCGCAGGTAATCGCAGGGCAGGCCGGGACCGCCGTTCAGGCAGAAAACCGTCTCGCTGCCTGACCCGAAACTATAGGCAACAACGCGATAGCCATCGACATCGATCTCGAAACGGGCGTCCGGCTGTATTTCACGCCACATTGATTGCTCCGGCAGAAGATTTCGCTTGCTCAATATTTGGGCATGGTTAAATTTTTACCGTAAATCGCGCTCCGTACCAGCTATAAGAAGTGATAGGGTAGGGCGCATCCGAACCGGGGAACTGCCCATGCTTGACGACATCGGAACGATCAGACGGCAGTTTACAGCGCATGAAACCCTGGACGGCCGGATCGATCAGGCCTTCGAGGCGATGAAGCGGTTGGGCTTCGAGGCCCTGATCTATGACTATACGCCGGTGCCCTACGATCTCGACGGCGCGATCATGATACCCTCGCTGCTGAAACTCCGGAACATCGCCGACGACATGCACGACTATTGGTTCGGCCGCGGTTATTTCCGCATCGATCCGGTCCAGCAGGTGGCGCTGCGCAGCAGCGCACCCTTCTTCTGGAATTACGATCCGAATGCCGACACGCTGATCAACCGCTTCATGAGCGACGACACCGCGCCGGTGACGCGTTATCTCCGCGAACGAGACATGTCGACCGGCGTCACCGTGCCGGTCCATATGCCGGGCGGCGACTATGCGACCGTCACCGGCATCCGCTTCGGCGAAGACAGCGATTTCGAACGGCATGCGCTGCGTTATATCGCCGACTTCAACCTACTCGCCCAGGTCTTTCACGAGACGGCCTATTCGCTTTTCGACAGGAAGGCGCGCAGCGTCGGCACCATCCATCTGACCGAGCGGGAACGCGAATGCCTGCGCCATTCTGCGGAGGGTTATTCCGCCAAGGAAATCTCGCGCATCATCGGCCGCTCGGTGCCGACAGTGGTGATGCATCTCAATGCCGCGGCCAAGAAACTCGGCGCCCGCAACCGCACCCAGGCCGTCGTGCGCGCCACCCATTACCGCCTGCTCGAGGAACGTGGCCGAAGCTAAAGCGTGTCGCGCAAAAGTGTGCGCGGTTTTGCGATAACGACACGCGAGAAAATAAAGACCTAAAGCACGGCGAGCGAATCTGAAAGATCGCGACGTGCTTTAGAGCGGTTCCCGGGCCCACCCTATAAGTTGTGATAGCTGCCTTCGCCGCTGCCGCCGCATTATGGTTTCCAAACGCCCAAGAGATGGAGACGCCGGTGGCCGAAATCGCAACGAGTGAAGCCTATCTGCCCTTTCGCGACTATCGCACCTGGTATCGCGTCACCGGATCGCTTGACAGAGGCAAGCTGCCGCTCGTCGTCGCCCATGGAGGGCCTGGCTGCACGCATGATTATGTCGATTCCTTCAAGGACATCGCCGCCCTCGACGGCCGCCCCGTCATCCATTACGACCAGCTCGGCAACGGCAATTCCACCCGTCTTCCCGACAAAGGCCCGGATTTCTGGACGGTCGGCCTCTTCCTCGAAGAGCTGGATGCGCTGCTTGCCCATCTCGGCATCCAGGATCGTTATGCCTTCCTCGGCCAGTCCTGGGGCGGCATGCTCGGCGCCGAACATGCGGTGCGCCGGCCGCCAGGCCTGAAGGCGCTTGTCATCGCCAACTCGCCGGCCAACATGCACACCTGGGTTTCGGAAGCGAACCGGCTGAGGCAGGAACTGCCGAAAGAGGTGCAGGACACGCTGCTGAAACATGAGCAGGCGGGAAGCCTTAACGATCCGGACTATATCGCCGCCTCCCGCGTCTTCTATGATCGCCATGTCTGCCGCGTGGTGCCGTGGCCGCCCGAAGTGGCGCGGACCTTCGCGATCATGGACGAGGACAATACCGTCTACCGCAACATGAACGGCCCCACCGAATTCCACGTCATCGGCACGATGAAGGACTGGACGATCGAAGACCGGCTCGACCGCATCGAGGCCCCGACGCTGCTGATCTCCGGCAAATACGACGAGGCGACGCCGCTGGTGGTGAGGCCCTATCTCGACCGCGTTCCCGGCTGCGAATGGGTGCTCTTCGAAAATTCCAGCCACATGCCGCATGTCGAGGAAAAGCAGCTCTGCCTCGCGGCGGTTTCCCGCTTCCTGTCACGGCACGATTGACGAAGCGTCGGATGCGCGGAAGCGTCTATCGACGCACCAGCCATTTCTTGGCGACGCGGCATGCTATCGTATAGGCCGGATCGAAGACGTTGCCGACATCGTAGCGCACCACTTGACCCAGCAGATGGCTGGCCGCCGTCCGGTCCAGGCCGTAATCCGACGCCAGCCAGTTCAACATTTCGCTGGTGGCGTGCTGGAGGGCCTGGTCGAGAGGGCGGGCGTTGCCGATGGTGAAGATGTCCTCGGCGGTTTCGCCACGCGGCCAGACCAGTCCGGCTTTCTTTTCCACCGTCAGCCGCACCGTGACTTCGAACGTCGTTTCGATGCCGGTGCCGACGATCTCGCCATCCCCCTGCACCGCATGGCAGTCGCCCAAAAAGAACAAGGCGCCCGGCGCCGAAACCGGAAAGCAAGCCGTAGTGCCGGGACCGAACAGCCGGTAGTCCATGTTGCCGCCATATTCGCCGCTGGTCGCGGTCGATATCGCCTGGCCGAGACTGGGCGCTACGCCGAAACAGCCGATCATCGGGGCAAGCGGCAAAACGAAATCTTCAAGGCCGGCGACCGGCTCGGACAGCCGGACGGTCAAGGCCTCCCGATCGATCGCCCATATGGCGGTATCGCGCGGCGGTAGATCCCGAACCTTTTCGGGATCTACTACATTGGCGGCGATGATGCTTTGCGTAAAACCCGTACCCCTCGTCGGCACCATGCCGATGATCTCTACCTTCAGCGCATCTCCGGGCTCGGCGCCTTCCACGAAGATCGGTCCGTTCATCGGGTTGGGACCGGACGCCTGCTTGATGCCGTCCTTGTCATAGCCGATGGCATCGAGCGTCTGCGTGACGACGGTATCGCCGTCCGCGATGGTGAGGACCGGCGGAAGTGAACCGATGACATTATGAAAGGTCGTCGGAATGAAGCGGTGAATGGTCATGAGAATACGGCTTTCGCTCGTTCAGGTGTCATGAACTCGGGGTTGATCGCCCAGCAGACAATGTTGAGACTAGATCAGAGAACAGCCGGGATGCCAATATCTGGCGGAGCGGCTTAGCATGAAGCCTCTTGACATATGCCACTGAGTAGCAATCTTGGAAGGAAAGGAGATCATCATGAGCGTGAAGTCATCGATCTCGCTGACCGAGCAACAGGATGCGTTTGCTCGATCGCTTGTCGAGAATGGGCGGTATTCGAGCCTGAGTTCGGTTCTGCAGCAGGGCCTGGAGCTTCTCAGGCAAAAAACCGAAACCGAGGCGGCGGAGACGGAAGCCCTTCGGGAACTGATCCAGCGGCGGTTGAACGGACCGACGCTGTCGGACGATGCCATGGCGGAGGCCGTCGACGATATGATCGAGCGGAAGCGGCGCGCTCTTCGTGTGGAAAATTGAATATTCCCGCGAAGCGGAGCGGGATTTCGAACTTATATTCGACCATCTCTTTGCCGCCTACAGCGATCTCGGCGATCGCGCGGAAGAGGCCCTGGAGCGGGCGGCGGGCCGGGTCCGCGAGCTGCGTTCGTCGATCCGGCGGCTCACCGAAACACCTCACATCGGAACACTGCGATCCGATATTTATCCGGGCATCCGCTTCCTGCGGCGAGACAAGGCGGCAATTTGGTTTCTGCCGGCGGCGGATCGCCAGACGATTATCGTTGCCGCCATCTTTTTCGGCGCTCAGGATCATATCCGCCACATGATGAGGCGGCTGCTAGAAAGCTAGGAACGGCGATATCACCTGGTCGGTCGCAGCAACCTTCAGAGGAGGGCCCTCATTGATGAAGGCAGAAGCGATGCCGACCGAGGCATTCACCATGCCCGAGGTTCAGAGAAGATTGCCCGTCTGGCACGCGATGTCGGACCTGTTCCTCGACACCGAACTGCAAGCACGGGACTATCGTCGGATCGCCAAGGTGCTCGCCGGGTCTGCCTATTCCCGCGCAGAACTCTGATCCATATTGGAGAACGAGGTGACGCCCGCATTTGCGTCAAATCTCTGGGCGGCCTCCGGCGAATGGGCCGGTTGGACCGAGAGCGATGCTCGGGCGATCATGCTCCAGTCGCGATCCAGGCGAGAGGTTTGGGTCATATCGTGGCTGAAGCGGCTGATGCACCGGCGCTTCATCAAGCAGGAATGGAAGAAAATCGAGGAGTTTCTCGAAAAGGGATGACGAGCCGGCCGGCCGCCGGTTGTCGGCAGTTACGACACGACCCGGTTGCGGCCGTTCCTTTTCGCCGCATAGAGATTTTGATCGGCGATCTCCAGAATCTCGTTGGGTGAATTGGCGGAGAGGGTGCCGGCGACGCCGATGCTGATCGTCCGCGCAGGCCGTTGCAGATCTCCGACCAGTCCCAAACCGTCAATACAACATGCGACGGGCTAGAGCGTCGGGCGCGATTTTTGAATCCTGCTCGAT
>NZ_NWSX01000001.1 GCF_002531825.1 Rhizobium sp. J15
AACCGCGCACACTTTTGCGCGACACGCTTTAGCCGGCCGACTTCGACCGTCAGGCGAAGCTCAGACGGAAAATTGCACACCCGCTCCAGCGCTCATTGTCGCGCCGATATCATGTGACGGCTGAACCAAACGGCATTTCGGAACGATAGTCGGTTCCGGGATCGAAGATACGTGCGCGTTTCAGAGAGACGAAGCAGACATTGTGAAGGGACGGAATCAGAAATCGACGTCACCGGCTTGACGGCTCCCGCGGTTTGAGAAATGCTAAGATGTCAGACCAATTTTAGGACTGACTGCCTGATAAGAAAATGGGGAACCATGAAGGCAAACAGTAGCGACAGGCCGGTGATCCGGCCGCTTCCCGCGATCGACCGCGCGCGTCAGGTGACCGATGCGCTGGCGGATTATGTCGAGCAGGCCAGCTTGCAGGCAGGGGACCGGCTGCCGGCCGAACGGGAGCTAATGGCCGCACTTGCCGTCGGGCGTTCAACGATCCGCGAGGCGATCCGTCACTTCCAGGCGCTCGGCGTCATCGAGACCCGCAAGGGCAGCGGTACCTATCTCCTGAAGCCGGTTTCCAGGGCGACGATCCACATGCCCCTGTCCTTCGACGCGGTGCATCTGCGCGATGCGCTGCTGCAGACGCTGGAAGTTCGCCGCGGCATCGAATGCGAGGCGGGCATGGTTGCGGCGCGGCGGCGCACCGAGAAGGACCTTGTCGTCATCGAGGAAAAGCTTGACGAAATGGAGCGGGTGCACCTGGAGAAGGGCACCTCCGGTCCGGAAGATCTGGCTTTCCATCTCGCCGTCTACGACGCCACCCACAATCCGCTGTTTCGCCAGCTTCTCGAACAGATGCGCGAGACCTTCGAGCGTTTCTGGGAGCATCCTTTCGACCGGCAGGATTTCGCCCGGCGGTCCTTTCCCTTTCACCGCACCCTTTTCAACGCGATCGCTGCCCAGGACCCGGAGGCGGCGCGCGCGGAAACATTGAAAATTCTCGAAATCGTCGAGGAAGACATCAAGGAAATGTCCAAATGAGCAGCGGCGTTGAACCGTTCGATCTTGCTTCCCTCATCACCGCCCACGACGAAGGCAACTTCGCCGAGGCCGTCGTGCCGCCGATCTTTCAGACATCTCTTTTCACCTTTTCCGATTATGACGAGATGATCGCCTCCTATCGCGGCGAGAAGGTGCGGCCGATCTATACGCGCGGGCTGAACCCGACGGTGCGCGCCTTTGAGGAAATGCTGGCAAAGCTCGAAGGCGCCGAGGATGCGCTTGGTTTTGCGAGCGGCATGGCGGCGATCTCTTCGGCGGTCTTAAGCTTCGTCGAGCCGGGCGACCGCATCGTCGCCGTCAGGCACGTCTATCCCGATGCCTTCCGGCTGTTCGGCACCATCCTGAAGCGGATGAAGATCGAGGTGACCTATGTCGATGGGCGCGACGAGGAAGCAGTCGCCAGGGCGCTGCCCGGCGCCAAGGTCCTGTACTTGGAGAGCCCGACGAGCTGGGTGATGGAAGCCCATGATGTCGGCGCGCTGGCAGCACTTGCGAGACGGCACGGCGCCGTCTCGATGATCGACAACAGCTGGGCAAGCCCGTTCTTCCAGCGGCCGCTGACGCTCGGCGTCGATCTCGTCATCCATTCGGCCTCGAAATATCTCGGCGGTCACAGCGATGTGGTGGCGGGCGTCGTTGCCGGCTCGAAGGAGATGATCGCGCGCATCAAGGCCGAGGCCTATCCCTATCTCGGCGGCAAGCTTTCGCCCTTCGACGCATGGCTGCTGATCCGCGGCCTGCGCACGCTGCCGCTGCGCATGAAGGCCCATGAGGCCTCCGCGCTTGAGATCGCCAGGCGTCTGCAGCGGCTCGAAGTGGTGGAGACGGTCTGCCATCCCGGCCTCGCCAACCGACTGCCCGCCGGGCTCAACGGCACATCGGGCCTCTTCTCGTTCATCTTCCGCGAGGGCGTCGATATCCGCACCTTCGCCGACCATCTCAAGCTCTTCAAACTGGGTGTAAGCTGGGGTGGGCACGAAAGTCTGATCGTACCCGGCGAGGTGGTGCTGCAGCAGAAGGCGCAGCCGAATTCCGCGCATGCCTTCGGCATTCATGCGCGATCCGTACGCCTCCATGTCGGCCTCGAAGGAACCGAGGCGCTGTGGAGGGACATCGAGGATGCGCTCGCCGCCGCCTCACAATCCTGAAACCCGAGAGAAACCTAAAAGGGGGAACTGAGCATGAAAAAACTAATAATCTCGACGCTCTTCGCTTCGATGATGGCGGGCACGGCCTTTGCCGACACCACGCTCAAGCTCGTCGAAGTCATCACCAGCCCGGAGCGCACCGAAACGCTGAAATCGATCGTCGGCAAGTTCGAGGCCGCCAATCCTGGCACCAAGGTCGACATCATCTCGCTGCCGTGGAACGAAGCCTTCCAGAAGTTCGCGACCATGGTATCGGCCGGCGACGTGCCCGATGTGATGGAGATGCCCGATACCTGGCTGTCGCTCTATGCCAATAACGGCATGCTCGAGAGCTTAGAGCCCTACCTCGAAAAGTGGGAGCACACCAAGGAGCTGACACCGCGCGCGCTCGAACTCGGCCGCGACGTCAAGAACACCGCCTATATGCTGCCTTACGGCTTCTATCTCCGGGCGATGTTCTACAACAAGAAGCTGCTTTCGGAGGCCGGCGTCGCAGCACCCCCGAAGACGATGGAGGAATTCACCGCCGCTTCGGAAAAGGTCTCCAAGCTGCCTGGCAAATACGGCTACTGCATGCGCGGCGGACCGGGCGGCCTAAACGGCTGGATGATCTTCGCCGCCTCCATGGCCGGCTCGAACAAATACTTCGGCGAGGACGGCACCTCGACGATGAACAGCCCCGGTTGGGCCAAGGGCATCGAGTGGATGGTCGATCTCTACAAGAAGGGCTATGCGCCGAAGGACAGCGTCAACTGGGGCTTCAACGAAGTCGTCGCCGGCTTCTATTCCGGCACCTGCGCCTTCCTCGACCAGGATCCGGATGCGCTGATCGCCATCGCCGAGCGCATGAAGAAGGAAGATTTCGGCGTCGCGCCGCTGCCGAAGGGTCCCGACGGCAAGTCCTTCCCGACCATCGGTTATGGCGGCTGGTCGATGTTCACGACGAGCGGCAACAAGGACCTCGCCTGGAAGCTGATCGCCACCCTCGAAGGGCCGGAAGGCAATCTCGAATGGAACAAGCGCATCGGCGCCCTGCCGGCCTATACGGCGGCCGAAAAGGATCCCTTCTATGCCGGTGACCAGTTCAAGGGCTGGTTCGAGGAACTCGCGGACCCGAACACGGTGCCGACAGTCATGCCGACCTACCTCGAGGAGTTCGCCTTCTTCAAGGATTCGCTGGCGATCAAGACCTCGCAGCAGGCCCTGCTCGGCGACATCTCGGCGAAGGACCTCGCCGACCAGTGGGCGGACTATCTGACCAAGGCGCAGCAGAAGTTCTTGTCGAAGAAATAAAGATAGAGGGCTTTGAGATTGAAGCCCCCTCATCCGCCTGCCGGCACCTTCTCCCCAGCGGGGAGAAGGTGGCCCGTAGGGTCGGATGAGGGGGCCGCACTCGCATTCGAAGCCTTGATCTACACATTATGGAAACTGCAATCCGATGACCATTTCCGCCGACACGATCGACATGCGTCGCGACCGCAGGCCGTGGCTGCGTCGTCTTGCCGATGCTTCGGAGCCCTATCTCTATAGCGCGCCGTCGCTGATCCTGATCATCGCGGTGATGCTGGTGCCGCTGACATTGGGCGTTTCCTACGCCTTCCGCGATATCCAGCTGCTCAATCCGTTTTCCGGCGGTTTCATCGGGCTCGATCATTTCCGCGCGCTTTCGAGCGACGCCGCCTTCTATGGCGCCTTGAGGAACACGCTTTGGTGGACCGGCGCTTCCGTCGTCCTGCAGTTCATCTTCGGGCTCATTCTGGCGTTGCTGCTCGACAAGCCCTTCCGCGGCCGGGCGATCGCGCAGGCGCTGGTCTTCCTGCCCTGGGCGGTGCCGTCCTTTCTCGCCGGCCTCAACTGGGCCTGGCTGTTCAACCCCGTCATCGGGCCGATCCCGCACTGGCTCTTCGCGCTCGGGCTGATGAACGAGCCGGGCAATATCCTCTCCGATCCCAACTATGCCATGTGGGGGCCGATCGTCGCCAATGTCTGGTGGGGCATCCCCTTCTTCGCCATCACGCTGCTGGCCGCTCTGCAGGCGATCCCGCGCGATCTTTACGAGGCGGCGTCGATCGACGGCGCCGGCTGGTTCCAGCGCTTCCGCTCGATCACCCTGCCGTTTCTGGCGCCGACCATCGCCATAACAGTGCTGTTGCGCACCGTCTGGATTTCCAATTTCGCCGATCTCATCGTCGTCATGACCAATGGCGGGCCGGCGGACCGCACGCAGATCGTCGCGAGCTACATCTTCACGACCGCCTTCAAGCGGCTCGATTTCGGTTATGCCTCGGCGATCGCGCTGGTGCTGCTGGTGCTGCTGCTCGCCTATTCGATGCTGATCATCCTGCTGCGGCAGACGCTGCTGAACAAGGATTGAGACCATGAGACGATCCATCCTTCCGACGATCGCGCACCGTCTGGCGATCCTCTGCTATATCGCCTTCGCGCTCTTCCCGCTGTTCTGGCTGCTCAAGGTCTCGGTGACGCCGAACGACCTGCTCTATACCGAGGGCGTGCGCATGTGGCCGTCGCGCACGAGCTGGGATCATTACGCCTTCGTGCTGCAGCACAGCGCCTTTCCGACCTTCTTCAAGAACAGCCTGATCGTGTCGGCTTCGACGGCAGTGACGGTGACGATCTGCGCCTCGCTCTCCGGCTATGCGCTGTCGCGCTTCAATTTCCGGGCGAAATACTGGATCGTCGCCTTGATGCTGCTGACCCAGATGTTCCCGCTCGTCATGCTGGTGGCGCCGATCTTCAAGATCCTGTCGCCCCTACATCTGACCAACAGCCTGACCGGGCTCGTCATCGTCTACACCGCCTTCAACGTGCCCTTCGCCACCTTCCTGATGCAGTCCTTCTTCGACGGCATTCCGAAGGATTTGGAAGAGGCGGCGATGATCGACGGGGCGACGCAATTCACGGCGTTTCGCCAGATCATCCTGCCGCTCACGCTGCCCGGCATCGCCGCGACGCTCGGCTTCGTCTTTACCGCGGCCTGGAGCGAGCTGCTCTTCGCGCTGATGCTGATCAACGGCAATGACGCGGCGACCTTCCCGGTCGGTCTGCTCACCTTCGTTTCGAAATTCTCGGTGGATTTCGGACAGATGATGGCGGCGGGCGTCATGGCGCTCATTCCGGCCGGCCTCTTCTTCCTGCTCATCCAGCGTTATCTCGTCCAGGGCCTCACGGCCGGCGCGGTCAAGGGTTAAACAGAATGGCATCGATCGATATTCAGAATATCCGCAAAGCCTATGGCCATGTGCAGGTGCTGCACGGCGTCGACTTGAAGATCCGGGACGGCGAATTCGTCGTGCTGGTCGGTCCCTCCGGCTGCGGCAAGTCCACGCTCCTGCGTATGATCGCCGGACTGGAGGACGTCACCGGCGGCGAGATCCGGATTGCCGGAACCAGGGTGAATGAGCTGCACCCCAAGGATCGCGACATCGCCATGGTGTTCCAGTCCTACGCGCTCTATCCGCATATGAACGTCGCCGGCAATATGAGCTACAGCCTGAGGCTGCGGAAGACGGCCAAGGAGAAGATTGCAGGCGCTGTGTCTGCCGCCGCCGCCAAGCTCGGCCTCGATCCGCTGCTCGAACGGCGGCCGAAGGCGCTCTCCGGCGGCCAGCGCCAGCGCGTCGCCATGGGCCGCGCCATCGTGCGCCAGCCGAAGGCCTTCCTGTTCGACGAGCCGCTTTCCAACCTCGACGCGCGCCTGCGCGAACAGATGCGCGCCGAGATCAAGAAACTGCATGGCGACCTGAAGGCGACCTCGATCTACGTCACCCATGACCAGATCGAGGCAATGACGCTGGCCGACCGCATCGTCGCCATGCATGGCGGCATCGTCCAGCAGGTCGGCAGTCCGCTGGAACTCTACGACCGTCCGGCCAACCTCTTCGTCGCCGGCTTCATCGGTTCGCCGGGGATGAATTTCCTCGATGCGACCTATGATGCAGGCGGCGTGAAGCTGAAGGACGGAACGATCGTGCCGCTCGCAAAGCCGCTGCCGCTTGCAGACGGCGCAAAGGTGACGCTCGGCATCCGGCCGGAGCACGTGCTGATGACCAATGACGGGGCGGGCCTTGCCACCGACGTGGAACTCATCGAACCTACAGGCTTCGGCATCATCCTGCATCTTGCCCTGCACGGCCTGCCCTTCAAGATCTTCACGCTGAACCGCGACGCGCTGAGTGCCGGCCCCAGGGTCAATGTGGCTTTCCCGCCGCAATATCTGCATGTGTTCGATGCCGAGGGAAAACGCGTCGATTGAGCGGTGAAACTCACGCTTGGCGAGCGGAAAAAACTTTTGCCGCCTCGCTCGCGAGGGCTATATCGTCAGATGACCTTGCTGGACTGGATGCCATGACCGACACTGTTCTCGACCGCTTTCTCCGTTATGTCGTTATCGACACGCAATCCGATCCTTCCTCGCCGACGCAGCCGACCACCGAGAAACAGAAGAATCTCGGACGTGTTCTGGTCGACGAATTGCTGAAGATCGGAATTGCCGATGCGCATCTTGATGAGCACGGCTATGTCTACGCGACGATTCCCGCCAATAGCGACAAGCCGGTGCCGGTCATCTGCTTCTGTTCGCACATGGATACGGCGCCCGATTTCAGCGGCACGAATGTCAAACCGCAGATCGTCAGGAATTATGCGGGCGGGGATATCCAGCTCACCGGCGACCCGAGCCGGGTGATCCGCGTTTCTGAACATCCAGAGCTGAAGAACCAGATCGGCAACGACATCGTCACGACCGACGGAACGACATTGCTCGGCGCCGACGACAAGGCGGGGCTGGCGGAAATCATGACGGCGGCGCAGATCCTCATCGACAATCCCGAGATCCGGCACGGGACGATCAAGATCCTGTTCACGCCCGACGAGGAAGTCGGGCGCGGCGTCAACAAGGTCGACGTCAAGAAGCTCGGTGCCGACTTCGCCTATACGATGGACGGCGAGACGGCCGGCCATATCGAGGACGAGACCTTCTCGGCCGATGGTGTGGAGATCGACATTTCAGGCGTGGCGATCCATCCGGGCTTTGCCAAGGACCGCATGGAAAACGCCATCAAGATCGCAGGCGCCATCATCGACCGCCTGCCGCGGGATATCGCGCCCGAGACTACGGAAGGCAAGCAGGGTTTCATCCATCCGGTGGACCTGAACGGCTCGATGGAGAAAGCGTCCCTGAGCTTCATCATCCGCGATTTCACGGAGAAGGGGCTCGTGGAAAAGGAGGCCCTGCTCGAAGCCATCGTGAAGGACGTGCTGTCGGCCTATCCCGGCTCGACCTACCGCTTCGAGGTGAAGGAGCAGTATCGCAATATGAAGGTTGTGCTCGACCGTCATCCCGAGATCGTCGACAACGCCATCGAGGCCGTGCGGCGGGCCGGCATGACGCCAGTGCGCGGCAGCATCCGCGGCGGCACGGATGGCTCGCGCCTCTCCTTCATGGGGCTGCCATGCCCGAACATCTTCGCCGGCGGCCATGCCTTCCATTCGCCACTGGAATGGGTCAGCCGCCAGGACATGGAAAAGGCCGTTCGGACGATCGTTGAGCTTGCCAGGGTCTGGGAAGAGCGCGCTTAGACGCTCTTCTTGTTCCGAATTGCCGGCGTCAGCCGCCGATCGCCGGAATGTCGCCGCGCAGCATCACGCTGTCATAGGCGGGGCGGGGAGTGGGGATCGCGACCGGCATTCCCGGCTCGGGCTCGATCGAGGTTTCCGGCTGGGTCACCGGCGCGGTGATGTGCATCTGCGCCGTGCTTGCCGTGGACATGGGATCGGGAGCCGGCAGCGGAACGGGGACGGCCGAAGGTATCAGTGCCTCGAATTGCGGCGGCAGCATGCTCTCCCCGGGCACATAATTCATCGCCACCTCATAGGCTGGCAGCGGCGCCGGCGTTTCGAGCATGCCGTTGGAATCGCGCTTCTCGTAGAAGGCGTTGCCGCCGGCAACCGTCACATAATGCATGTTGTCGTAAGGGAATTTCAGCCCGTCGGTGTGGAAGAACATTGCTTCCTTGACCGCAGGGTGGCGTGCACCCTTCAGAATGGCGTCTGCTGCGGACGTAAGTTCGATTTCCGCCTGCGGTTTGACTTCGCGCGTCATCACGCCGGGGGCAAATTGCCTCCTCTGGGCGACGACGCCGCAGATCGACTGGGGATAGGCCCCTGAGGTGAGCCTGTTCATGACGACGGTGCCGACGGCCAGATAGCCGTCCTCGTCCGAATGCTGCGATTCGAAATACATCGCGCGCTTCAGGCAGTCGCGATCCTTGGCCGTATAGTTGAAAGTGACTTTCGCCGGTTGAGCCTGTGCTGTCTTCGCCGCCGTTGCCGGCGGCTTCGTCGTTGTCGTGCAGCTCGCGGCTGCCAGTCCTACGAACAAAATCCCGCCCAGGGATTTTGCAAAGGAAATCTCCGCCCTCAACGCCAGGTGCCTCCTATCGGATTAGTCCAGCCCTTTATGATTAACGCGAAAACGTTTTACTCGGCATGTGACAAAAATACAAACAACCTAGGATCACAAAAAGCCCGAGGGACTCTCGCCGAATACGATTCCGGCGAAGGTCCTTATCACAAGTCCATTTCCATCAGCCGCGGAACAGCTTCCAGCGGGTGGGCTTGAAGGCCACCCGGTTGCGGTCGAGCCTGTCGGCCTCGCTCGGCGGCAGCTCGATTTCGATGTTCGGGCGGCCGTTGCCGATATCGAGTTCGATATGGCGGGTGCCCGCGACGCGGCGGCTGGAAACCGGATGGCCGGCAATACAGTTTTCCGCCGATTCGCAGAGCCGCACGTCGTGCGGGCGGAAATAGAGCTGAGCCCCGCCATCCGCTTCGCCGGAGGCATTGAGACCGAGCGAGCGGCCTTCGAAGCGGATGTCGCCATCCGATATCTCGACCTGCAGGCAGTTCGACTGGCCGATGAAGCCGAAGACGAAGGGAGAATTCGGGTTGTCGTAGACTTCGTCAGGCGTTCCGACCTGTTCGATCGCGCCCTGGCTCATGACGACGACCCGGTCTGCGAGCTCCAGCGCCTCGTCCTGATCGTGGGTGACGAAGACCGTGGTGTGGCCGGTGCGGTCGTGGATCTCGCGCAGCCATTTGCGCAGATCCTTGCGCACCTGGGCATCGAGCGCGCCGAAGGGTTCGTCGAGCAGCAGCACGTTCGGCTCGACGGCCATGGCGCGGGCGAGCGCCACGCGCTGGCGCTGGCCGCCGGAAAGCTGGGCCGGGTAGCGTTTTTCGAGACCGGAAAGCTGCACCAGTTCAAGCAGTTCCAGCGCCCGCCGGCGGATATCGGCTTTCGGCGGCCGCCGCGCGCCCTTTCTGACCTTCAGGCCGAAGGAGACGTTGTCGAGCACCGTCATGTAGCGGAAGAGGGCATAATGCTGGAACACGAAGCCGATATTGCGCTGCTGCACTGATTTCTTCGAGGCATCCTCGTCGCCGAAGAAGATCTGTCCCCCGGTCGGGCTTTCCAGGCCGGCGATCAGGCGCAGCAATGTCGTCTTGCCGGAGCCCGAAGGGCCGAGCAGTGCGATAAGCTCGCCGGAGCGGATGTCGAGCGAGACATCGTGCAGCGCCGGAAAACGATCGAATTCCTTGCGGATGTTTTGAACGCGTACTTCCATTCCAGATCCTTCAGTGCCGCCGGCTGGCGGAGATTTCAGCGCTGTAGCGCATTTCCAGCAGCGTCTTCAAAACAAGGGTGACGAGTGCCAGCAGGGCCAAAAGCGTGGCGACGGCAAAAGCGCCGGTGAAATTATACTCGTTGTAGAGAATCTCTACCTGCAGCGGCATGGTGTTCGTCTGGCCGCGGATGTGGCCGGAGACGACGGAGACGGCGCCGAACTCGCCCATGGCGCGGGCGTTGCAGAGCAGCACGCCGTAGAGCAGGCCCCATTTGATGTTCGGCAGCGTCACATACCAGAAGGTCTGCCAGCCGCTGGCGCCCAGCGAAAGGGCAGCCTCTTCGTCCGCCGTTCCCTGTTCCTGCATCAGCGGGATCAGTTCGCGGGCGACGAAGGGGAAGGTGACGAACATGGTTGCGAGCACCAGTCCCGGTACGGCGAACAGGATCTTGATGCTGTTGGCGCTCAGCCATTGGCCGAGATAGGTGTTCGCCCCGAACAGCAGCACGAAGACCAGGCCCGATATGACCGGCGAAACCGAGAAGGGCAGGTCGATCAGCGTCGTCAGAAACGCCTTGCCCTTGAACTCGAACTTGGCGATCGCCCAGGCGGCGGCGACGCCGAAGGCGAGGTTCAGCGGCACGCTGATGCCGGCGACGATCAGCGTCAGGCGGATCGCCGAGAAGGTTTCGGCATCGCCGAGCGCCGTGATGAAGGGACCGGCTCCCTTGCGGAAGGCTTCGACGAAGACGGCGGTCAGCGGCAGCAGCAGGATCAGCAGCAGGAAGACGAGCGAGAGAATGATCAGGCTGTAGCGTGCGATCCGGTGTTCTGTTGTCACCGAACGCAGCTTGACGGGTTGAACGGTTGCATCAAGCGCCATAGCCGTACCTCCGCCTGCTCCAGCTCTGGATGAGATTGATGACGAGCAGCATGGTGAACGAAATGATCAGCATGATCGCCGCAATGCCCGTCGCTGCCGCGTAGTTATACTCTTCGAGTTTGATGACGATCAGCAGCGGCGCGATCTCCGATTTGAACGGCAGGTTGCCGGCGATGAAGATGACCGAGCCGTATTCGCCGACGCCGCGGGCAAAGGCGAGCGCGAAGCCGGTGAGCACGGCAGGCGCCAGCCCCGGCAGCAGCACCCGGAAAATCGTCTGGAAGCGATTGGCGCCGAGCGTGGCCGCCGCTTCTTCCACCTCCTTGTCGATCTCTTCCATGACGGGCTGCACCGTGCGCACCACGAAGGGCAGGCCGACGAAGATCAGCGCCACGACGATGCCGGCCGGCGTGAATGCGATCTTGATGCCGAGCGGCGTCAGGAACTGGCCGATCCAGCCGTTCGGCGCATAGAGCGTCGTCAATGCGATGCCGGCAACCGCGGTCGGCAGCGCGAAGGGCAGGTCGACCATGGCATCGATGACGCGCTTGCCGGGGAAGCGGTAGCGCACCAGCACCCAGGCGAGGATGATGCCGAAGACGGCATTGACGATCGCGGCGATGAAGGCGCTGCCGAAGCTGATGCGCAGCGCGTTCAGCGTGCGCGGATCGAGCGCGATCGACCAGAATTTCTCCCAGCCGAGCGCGCTCGACCGGACGGCAAGGCCCGAGAGCGGAATGAGGATCAGAAGGGTGAGCCAGGTCAAGGTAAGGCCGAGCGTCATTCCGAAACCCGGAATGACGCTCGGCCGTCTGAACCGCCACCGCGTGGGGCTATGTGCTTTCATGAAGTCTACTATTGGGCCGGCTTGTAGATCTGGTCAAATACGCCGCCATCGCCGAAGAATTTCGGCTGGGCTTCCTTCCAGCCGCCGAAATCGTCGATAGTGGCGAGCGTCAGCTTCGGGAAGCGGGCGATGTCGGCCGGGTCGGCAGCTTCCGGCTTGATCGGCCGGTAGTAATGCTTGGCGGCGATCTTCTGGCCTTCGTCCGAATAGAGATAGTTGAGATAGGCTTCGGCGACCTTGCGCGTGCCCTTCTTGTCGACGTTGCCGTCGACGACGGCGACCGGCGGGTCGGCGCGGATGGAGAAGGTCGGCGTTACGATCTCGAACTGGTCTGGGCCGAGTTCCTCGAGCGAAAGATAGGCTTCGTTTTCCCAGGCGAGCAGCACGTCGCCGAGGCCGCGCTGGACGAAGGTGGTCGTGGCGCCGCGCGCACCGGTGTCGAGAACCGGAACGTGCTGCAGCAGTTTCCCGACATAGTCCTGCGCCTTGGCGTCGTCGCCGCCATTCGCCTGCTTGGCCCATGCCCAGGCGGCCAGGAAGTTCCAGCGGGCGCCGCCCGATGTCTTCGGATTCGGCGTGATGACCTGCACGTCATCCTTGATCAGGTCGCCCCAATCCTTGATGCCCTTCGGGTTGCCCTTGCGGACCAGGAAGACGATCGTCGACGTGTAGGGGGTCGAATTGTTCGGGAGCTTCGACTTCCAGTCGGCCGGTATCTTGCCGGTCGCCTTGGCGATGGCGTCTATATCGCCTTCAAGGGCCAGCGTCACGACATCGGCGTCGAGGCCGTCGATGACCGAGCGGGCCTGGGCGCCGGAGCCGCCATGCGAGGCCTGGATCGTAACGGTTTCACCCGTGTCCTTCTGCCACTTGGCGGCAAAGGCGGCGTTGAAATCCTTGTACAATTCGCGGGTCGGATCATAGGAAACGTTGAGCAGCGCCTGGTCCGCGAATGCGGGAGCAACGCTCCCGATTGCGAAGCTGCCTGCCATGACTGCGGCCGCGAGAAGCCGGGCGAGCCGTTTTGTCTGCATGGGAACCCTCCTGTTATCTGTCTTAACTCTATCAACTCAGTCGTATAATGAAACGAAGGTTCTTCCGGTTCCTTGGTTGCTCGTAGAATGTCATTCCATTTGAGGGCGTTTTTTGAAATGGACGTGCCGAAGTTGGCCGCGGCCAATTGCAACCTGCCGCGGTGCTGCCGCAGATCCGTGTTTTTTCTGCCACAGTTCCTCCACAAGCGGCGCGCGTAGCGCTGATTTTTGCCAGGATTTCGCCGCGATGGCATTGGCGGATTCCTATATGGCGGCGGTGCGGCCGTATTAGCCGACCGCTACGTGGGGGCATCCTTGAAATGCGCCTCACATTCAAACCTGTTAAGGGCCATTAAAATGAATATCAGAACTATCCTTTTTGCTTCCGTTGCCGCCCTTGCCGCGGCATCCGGAGCCCGCGCTGCCGACGCCATCGTGGCGGCGGAACCCGAGCCCGTGGAATATGTTCGCGTTTGCGACGCCTACGGTACCGGCTATTTTTATATTCCGGGAACGGAAACATGCCTTTCGATCGGCGGTTACATCCGTACGGAAGTGCGCTTCGGCGATCACATTGCCGGCGATTCCGACGTAAACTTCTGGACTCGCGGTCAGGTCACCTTCCAGGCCAAGAACGACACCGAGTACGGCACACTGACCGGCGTCATCACCCTGCGTTACAACGTCGACAACGCCTCCGACCAGGAAGCGCTGCTCGATGAAGGCTATATCGACATCGCCGGTTTCCGCGTCGGTAAGCTCTACAGCTGGTGGGACGACGACATGAGCGGCGAGACCGATACGCTCGCCAGCAACGAGACGACCCATAACTCGATCCGTTATCAGTACGAGAATGGTGCCTTCGCGGCCGGCCTTTCGATCGACGAGCTGGAAGACGACTACGACACCAAGCCGGGCGAAGGCCCGAACAACTTCGGTGTCGCAGGCCAGGTCTCCTACAAGGCCGGCGCCATCAGCGCTTACCTGCTTGCCGGCTATGACACCGACACCAGCGAAGTCGCTGTCCGCGGTATCGTCTATGCCGACATCGGTCCTGGCACGCTCGGCATTGCCGGCGTATGGGCAAGCGGCGCCAACTACTACTACGAAGAGTCCGAATGGACGATCGCAGCGGAATACGCCTTGAAGATCAACGAAAAGTGGTCGGTCACCCCTGGCTTCCAGTACTTCGAGAACATTGCTCTCGAGGCTGACGGCAACGGCTTCACCGGCGGCAGTGCCTACACGACCGGTGTCACGATCGACTACCGCATCGTCGACGACCTGCGTTCGAAGCTCAGCGTGCAATATCACGATGAGGACGAAGGCGACGACGAAGTCTTCGGCTTCCTGCGCTTCCAGCGCGATTTCTAAGATCGTCTGATTTAGACGAGCGGGCGCGGCCTTCGGGCCGCGCCTTTTTCACACCCGCGAGTCGGCGATGAAATCGGAATAGAATTCGTCGACCGTCCTTGCCTTGCGCATGGCGGCAAGCACGCCGTCCGTTTGCAGCCGCCGCGCGATGGCGGACAGCACGTTCAGATATTCGCCGCGGTTGTTCTCCCCGAAGAGCAGCACGAAGGCGATGTCGGTCGGGATATCGTCGATCGCCTCGAAATCCAGCGGCTGGGTGAAGCGGATGAGCAGGCCGCGCGGGCTGGTCATGCCCTCGATTGCCGCATGCGGGATGGCGATGCCGTTGCCGATCCCGGTGGAGCCGAGCTTCTCGCGCGTTTCGAGCGCCTTCAGGATGGTCGGTCCGTCGACGGAAAATGCCTTGGCGGCCTTGTCCGCTATCGTCTGCAGCGCGCGCCATTTCGTCGGCGCCGACAGGCCGATGAAGGTGTGTTCCGGCCGGATGATGCTGGGAAGGTTCATGTCATTCTCGATGCTGTTCTGGCTCGATACTGTTCGGGCAGCGGGCGGGAAGGGAGGTCAATCCGGTTCCCTGAGCCGGTAGCCGACGCCGGTCTCGGTGGTGATATAGTGCGGCTGGTCCGGAATCTGCTCGACCTTTTGCCGCAGTTGCCTGATGTAAACGCGCAGATACTGCACATCCGCCGCCGGCCCCCAAACCTGCTTCAAAAGAAACTGGTGGGTCAGCACCTTGCCTGCGTGCTGGGCGAGCACGCGCAGGATGTCGTATTCCTTCGGCGACAATTTTATTTCCTCGCCGTCGACTTTGACGATGCGCTTGACGAGATCGATCGACAGCCCGCCGGTCTGGAAGATCGCCTTTTCCCCTTGCTGCTGCAGCCGGTGGCGCAGCGCCACGCGGATGCGGGCGCCGAGCTCGTTGATGCCGAAGGGCTTGGTGACGTAATCGTCGGCGCCGCTTTCCAGCGCCCTGACGATGCCGGCCTCGTCTGTGCGGCTGGAGAGGATGACGACGGGCATCGCAAGCCCCTCATCGCGCCATTCCTGCAAGAGGTCATGGCCCGGCTTGTCGGGCAGGCCGAGATCGAGCACGACGAGGTCGGGTATATCAGCGGCGACCGACTGGCGGGCGCTGGCGGCGTTCGGTGCCTCCTGCACCTCGTAGCCCTGCGCGGTCAGGCCGACGCGGAGCAGCTTGCGGATCGGAGGCTCGTCGTCGACGACGAGGATTTTGACGGCTGAACCGGTCATTTGAGTTCATCCAGTTTGGGAATGTCGTTGGGTTTCGGCAGGCGGATGGTGAAGACGGCGCCCGAGCGGCCCGTCCGGTTGCCGGCGGCGATCGTGCCGCCCATCGCCTCGATGAAGCCGCGGCAGATGGAAAGGCCAAGCCCGGTGCCGGCGCGCACCTGATCGCCCTTGCTCACGCGGTAGAAGGTATCGAACACACGCGTCAGGTCGGCCGGCGAGATGCCCGGGCCTTCGTCCGAGACCTGCAGGACCACATGGTCGGCATCGGCCCAGCCGCCGATATGGATCACCGATCCCTCGGGCGCGTATTTCGCGGCATTGTCGAGCAGATTGAAGATCACCTGCTCGAACAGCACGGGATCGACCCGCACCATCGGCAGATCGGCGGGAATGCGCATCTCTGTCTTATGGTGTTCGAGGATCTTTGCGGCGCGGGCGAGCGCGCTGCCGACGATATCGCCGGCATAATGCAGCGCTGAGTTCGGCTCCATCGCCCCGGATTCGATCTTGGTCATGTCGAGCAGATTGGCGATGAAGCGGTTGAGCCGCTCCGATTCGTCGACGACGGTTGCGAGCAGGTCGGCGCGATCCTCCTCGGGCATGGAGGTGAAGTAATCGCGCAACGTGCCGGCGGCGCCGAGGATGGCGGCAAGCGGCGTCTTCAGGTCATGCGAGATCGAGGTCAGCAGGGCCGAGCGCAGCCGGTCGGCTTCCGCCGCCAATCTCGCCCGGTCGACATCGGCGACGAGCTGGACGCGTTCGATGGCAAGGGCCGCCTGGTCGGCCAGCGCATCGAGCAGCCGCTGCTGCTCGGGCGTCAGCAGCGGCCCGTCGCGGCGATCGCTGTCGAGGCCGATGACGCCGACGGCGGTGCGCCCGGTTCTAAGCGGCACGTAAAGCCGTTTGGCGCCGGGCAGAGTGTCAGCGCCGCGGCCGGCGGCGTGATTGTGCTCCCAGGCCCAGCGGGCGGCGGCGATATCGGCATCGTCGAGCGTGTCGTCGGGCGGATAACCGGCCTTGACGGCGATGGTGCCTTCCTCAGGCAGCAGCAGCACGACGCGGACCTTCAGCATCGAGGCGAGCTGGAAGGCGGTCGCCCAAAGTACGTCGTCGAGTGTGCCGGTGCCGGCGAGCTTCTTGGAGAAGAGATAGAGATCTTCGGTCGTGCGCGCCCGCTGCCGGGCGGCGGCGGCCTGGCGCTGCACGGTCGCGGTCAGATTGCTGGCGATGATCGCCACGCCCAGAAAGAAGAAGAGGGCAAGCACGCTTTCCGGATCGCTGATCGTCAGCGTGTAGCGCGGCGGCAGGAAGAAGAAGTTGAAGGACAGGGCGCTGAGGATGCAGCTGTAAAGCGCCGCCCGAAGCCCGTGGATGACGGCCGACGTCAGCACCGCCATCAGGAAGACCAGGGCGAGGTTGCGCACGTCGAGCACTTGGTCGAGCACGATGCTGACCCCGAGTGCGACGGCGACATAGGCTGTTGCCAGCAGATAGGCCCGGAGATCCAGCTGCGGCGCGGCAGCGGCCGCTCTGACCCCGCGGGCGGTGGTGCCGTCCTTCTCATTGCCTGAAATGACATGGACGCTGATCTCGCCGGTCTTGCGGATCAGCTCGTCGGTAATCGAGCGGCTCCACCAGTCGCGCCATGTCGGCTTCTTCGGCGCGCCGATGACGATATGGGTGACGTTGTTGGCGCCGGCGTGGCGGACGAGTTCCTCGGCCACCTCGCGGCCGGGAATGGTGATCGCCTCGCCGCCGAGCTGCTCGGCAAGGCGCAGCGTGGCTGCCACCGTATCGCGTTCCGCTTCCGTCAGATTGATCGAGCGGGCCGTCTCGATATAGACGGCGGCCCAGGGCGCGCGCAGCCGCGATGCCATGCGCGAGGCGTAGCGCACCAGCGAAGCGGAACGCGGGTGATGGTCGATCGAGACGAGGATGCGTTCGCCCGCCGCCCAGGGGCCTGATATGGCATGCGCCTGCATATGGGTGAGCAGCTGATCGTCGACGCGCTGGGCGGTCTTGCGCAATGCCAGTTCCCTGAGCGCCGTCAGATTGCCCGGCGTGAAATAATTGGTCAGCGCCCGCTCGGCCGTCTTCGGCATGTAGACCTTGCCGTCATGCAGGCGCTTGATGAGATCGTCGGGCGTCAGGTCGATGATCTCGACGTCGTCGGCAAGATCGATGATCGAATCTGGCACCGTCTCGCGCACCCGGATGCGGGTGATCTGCGAGACGACGTCGTTCAGGCTCTCGACATGCTGGATGTTCAGCGTCGTATAGACGTCGATGCCGCGATCGAGCAATTCCTTGACGTCGAGATAGCGCTTCGGATGCCGGCTGCCCTCGGCATTGCTATGGGCGAGTTCGTCGACCAGCACGAGATCGGGCCTGCGGGCAAGGATGCCGTCGAGGTCCATTTCCTCGAGCGGCCGGCCCTTATAGTCGATTTCGACGCGCGGAATGATCTCGAAGCCGGCAAGCAGCGCCTCGGTCTCCTTGCGGCCATGGGTCTCGACGACGCCGATGACGACATCGAGGCCATCGGCGAGCTTGGCGCGGCCGGAGATGAGCATCTCGTAGGTCTTGCCGACGCCGGGAGCGGCGCCGAGGAAGATTTTCAGACGGCCGCGCGTCTCGGCCCGGGCTTTTTCGAGAAGCGCATCGGGCGAGGGCCTGCCGGCCTGGTCGCGATTGTCGTCTGGCATGCGTGTGGTCTTTCTGCCGATGCCTGTGCTTGAGGATGGGCGCTACGCCTCCTTCTCCTCATTCCTGTGCCCGTCACAGGAATCCTTTCACGCGAAGTCCTTCGCGTGAAAGGAGTCTCCCGCGCCGCTGACGCGGCGCTGCTGGATCCCTGTGATGAGCACAGGGATGAGGGAGAAGGAGATGGCGTGCCCAGCCAACGAAACTCACTCACTCATAGAAGCATCAAGGCTCTGGTTCAACGCCAGAACATTGACCGTCGGTTCGCCGAGGAAGCCGAGTTCGCGGGCCTGAACGGCGCCGTCGACCAGCGTCTGGACCTTGGCTTCATCCACACCACGTGCCTTGGCGACGCGCGGCACCTGGAAGTAAGCGGCCTCGGGTGAGATATCGGGATCGAGGCCGCTGCCGGACGCCGTGACGAGGTCGGCGGGCACTTGCGTATTCGGGTTCACCGCCTTGGCGGCCTCGTAGTCGCCTTTGACGCGGTCGATCAGTTTCCGGCTGGTCGGGCCGAGGTTCGAGCCACTGGAGGCGGCGGCATTGTAGCCGTTTCCGGCGGCGGAGGGACGGCCGTGGAAATATCTGTCTGCCGTGAAGGCCTGGCCGATCAGCGCCGAGCCGATCACCTGGCCGTTCTTCTCGATCAGGCTGCCGTTCGCCTGGCTGGGGAAGAGGGCCTGGGCCGCACCCGTCATCGCGAGCGGGTAGAGAAGGCCGGTGATGGCGGTGGTGGCGACGATCATGACGACGGCCGGGCGAAATTCTTTCAACATTGTTCTTGCTCCTTAAGCGAGGCCGAGGGCTGCGACGGCCATGTCGATCGCCTTGATGCCGATGAAGGGGACGATGATGCCGCCGAGGCCGTAGATCAGCAGGTTGCGCGACAGCAATGCACCGGCGCCGATCGGGCGGTAGCGCACGCCCTTCAGCGACAGCGGGATCAGCGCGATGATGATCAAGGCATTGAAGATGATCGCCGAGAGGATGGCGCTTTGCGGCGTCGAAAGCCCCATGATGTTGAGCACACCAAGCTGCGGGTAGAAGGTCAGGAACATTGCCGGGATGATGGCGAAATATTTGGCGATATCGTTGGCGATCGAGAAGGTCGTCAGCGCGCCGCGCGTCATCAAGAGCTGCTTGCCGATCTCGACGATCTCGATGAGCTTGGTCGGATCCGAGTCGAGATCGACCATGTTGCCGGCCTCGCGGGCGGCGACCGTGCCGGTGTTCATGGCGACGCCGACATCGGCCTGGGCAAGCGCGGGGGCGTCATTGGTGCCGTCGCCGCACATGGCGACGAGCTTGCCCTTGGCCTGTTCCTCGCGCATCAGCGCCAGTTTCATCTCCGGCGTCGCCTGGGCGAGGAAATCGTCGACGCCGGCCTCGGCGGCGATGGCTGCTGCCGTCAGCGGGTTGTCGCCCGTGATCATCACTGTGCGGATGCCCATGCGGCGCAGCTCCGTGAAGCGCTCGCGGATGCCGCCCTTGACGATATCCTTCAGCTGGACGATGCCGAGCAGCCGGCCGTCGCGGGCAACGGCGAGCGGCGTGCCGCCCGATTTGGCGACCTCGTCGGCGATCGACTGCAATTCGCGCACGACCTCGCCGCCATTCTTCGAGGGCGCGTCGCCGGCGACATAGGCGAGCACCGTATCGACCGCGCCCTTGCGGATCGAGGCGCCTTCGAGATCGACGCCGCTCATGCGGGTCTGGGCGGTGAATGGCACGAAACTCGCCTTGAGGCTCGCCATGTCGCGGCCGCGGATCGCATATTTCTCCTTGGCGAGCACGACGATGGAGCGGCCTTCCGGCGTTTCGTCGGCGAGTGAGGCGAGCTGGGCGGCGTCGGCGAGATTCTGTTCGGAAACGCCGCGCACCGGCCGGAAGCTCGTCGCCTGGCGGTTGCCGAGAGTGATGGTGCCGGTCTTGTCGAGCAGCAGCGTATCGACGTCGCCGGCGGCTTCGACCGCACGGCCCGACATGGCGAGCACGTTGAAGCGGACGAGACGGTCCATGCCGGCAATGCCGATCGCCGACAGCAGCGCGCCGATCGTCGTCGGGATCAGGGTGACGAAGAGGGCGACGAGAATGATGATCGGGATCGAGCCGCCCGCATAGATGGCAAAGCTCGGGATCGTCGCGGTGGCGAGCACGAAAATCAGCGTCATGCCGGCAAGCAGGATGTTGAGCGCGATCTCGTTCGGCGTCTTCTGGCGTTGAGCACCTTCGACCAGCGAGATCATCCGGTCGAGGAAGGTCGAACCGGCGGCCGCGGTGATGCGCACGCGGATCCAGTCAGAGAGCACCTGCGTGCCGCCTGTCACCGCCGAGCGGTCGCCGCCGGATTCACGGATGACGGGGGCGGATTCGCCAGTGATCGCCGCCTCGTTGACGGAGGCGACACCTTCGATGACTTCACCATCCGAGGGGATGATGTCACCGGCCTCGACGAGCACGATATCGCCGACCTTGAGGCTGGTGCCCGGCACCATACGGTAATCGCTGCCGCTGCTACCGGTCAGCAGCTTGGCCTGGGTTTCGGTGCGTGCCTTGCGCAGTGAATCCGCCTGCGCCTTGCCGCGGCCTTCGGCGACGGCTTCGGCGAAATTGGCGAAGAGCACGGTGAACCAGAGCCAGAGATTGATCTGGAAGGAGAAGCCGAGATTGCCGTTGCCGGCGATGAGGTCGCGCAGGAAGAGCACGGTGGTCAACACGGAAACCGTGGCGACGACAAACATGACCGGATTTCTGGCGAGCGCCCGGGGGTCGAGCTTTTGGAAGGCGGCGCCCACGGCCGGAATGAGGATGCGAGAATCCATGATGCTCGCGGATTTTGCCTGGCTCATAAGAGACTCCAGCGTTGAAACGAGAATGGCGAAGGAACCTGCTGCGCAGGTTGCAGCATCGCCTCAGAAGGTTTGCCCGGCGATCGCGACCAGGTGCTCGACGACGGGGCCGAGCGCCAGAGCCGGGAAGAAGGTGAGGCCGCCGACGATCAGGATCGTGCCGACGAGCAGGCCGACGAAGAGCGGGCCGTCGGTCGGGAAGGTGCCTGCCGAGGCCGGAACCGTCTTCTTGGCGATCAGCGAGCCGGCGATGGCGAGGGCGGGGATGATGACCAGGAAGCGGCCGGCAAGCATGCCGATGCCGAGCGTCACGTTGTACCAGGGCGTATTGCCGGTCAGGCCGCCGAAAGCCGAGCCGTTATTGGCCGCAGCCGAGGTATAGGCGTAGAGGATTTCGGAGAAGCCGTGCGGGCCGGCGGTGCCGACCGAGGCGACGGCGGAAGGCAGCACCGTGGCGATCGCGGTAAAGACGAGCATGGCGAGCGGCAGGCAGAGGATGGCGAGAACGGCCATCTTCATTTCCTTCGCCTCGATCTTCTTGCCGAGATATTCCGGCGTGCGGCCGACCATCAGCCCGGCAACGAAGACGGCGACGATGATGAAGAGCAGGATGCCGTAAAAACCTGCGCCGACACCGCCGACGATGACTTCGCCGAGCTGCATGTTGATCAGCGGAACAAGGCCGCCAAGCGCGGTGAACGAACCGTGCATCGCATTGACGGCGCCGCAGGAGGCGGCCGTGGTGATGACCGCAAACAGCGAGGACAAGGCAATGCCGAAACGAACCTCCTTGCCTTCCATGTTGCCGCCCCCAAGACCGAAGGCATGCATCAGCGGATTGCCGGCGGCTTCCGCCCAATAGGTGATGGCGACGCCGGCGATGAACAGAATGCCCATCGTGGCGAGGATCGCCCAGCCCTGGCGCTGGTTGCCGACCATGCGGCCGAAGACGTTGGTCAGGGCCGCGCCGATCGCGAAGATCGAAACCATCTGGATGAGGTTGGAGATGGCGTCGGGGTTTTCGAACGGATGGGCGGAATTGGCGTTGAAGAAGCCGCCGCCATTGGTGCCGAGCATCTTGATCGCCAGCTGCGAGGCGACGGGTCCGACGGCGATCGTCTGCTGCGCACCTTCGAGCGTCGTCGCATTGACATAGGGGCCGAGCGTCTGCGGCACGCCGAGGTAGACATAGACGAGCGTCAGCACGATCGAGATCGGCAGCAGCACGTAGAGGGTCGCCCTCGTCATATCGACCCAGAAATTGCCGACGGCCTTGCCCGAGGCGCGGGAGAAGGCGCGGATGAAGGCGAGCGCGATGGCGATGCCGGTGGCGGCAGAGACGAAGTTCTGCACGGTGAAGCCGGCCATCTGGGTCAGATAGGACATCGTGCTTTCGCCGCCGTAGTTCTGCCAGTTGGTATTGCTGACGAAGCTGACGGCAGTGTTGAAGGCAAGCTCGGGCGGGACGGCGGCCATGCCGGCCGGGTTATAGGGAAGGCCGGCCTGCAGGCGCTGCAGCGCGTAAAGCGCGATAACGCCGGTGAGGTTGAAGAGCAGCATGGCGAAGGCATAGGAGGTCCAATGCTGCTCCTCGCGCTCGCTGGTGCCGGCGAGGCGATAGAGTCCCCGTTCGATCGGAACGAGAACCGGTGACAGGAAAGTGCGCTCGCCGCTGAAGACGCGCGTCATATAGGCGCCGAGCGGTTTGACGAGCACAAGGACGATCCCGCAGAAAAGCAGGATCTGAAGCCATCCGTTGAGGGTCATGGAGTTAACTTTCAATACCCGGCCGCTTGGTATTCAGAAGCGTTCCGGGCGAAGGAGAGCATAGGTGAGGTAAACGGTGAGAAACATGGTCACGGCACCGCTCAGGACATAGTCGAGGGTCATCGTCGTTTCTCCGGCTAGAGCCTGTCGCAGGCTCTGGTATAGGCAAAGCACAGCGCGAAGAATATGATCGCGGTGCCAAGCAGAATGATATCCATCATGATCGTGACTCCTGTTGTTCTTCTTGGATTCAGACAAGACAAAGGGCGCCATTCCCTCGGGAAGGCCGCCTTTCATGCTTTCTGGCGCGGAGATGACCTTTCGATCTCTCGGGCATCAATATGGAGCCGGAGCGCATAAAGGTTCGAGACGGACGAGCGGCCGTCAATATAAAAATCTTATAAATGCTTTTCGCGAGCGATTTAGGGATCGACCCGGAACTGGTATTGGCCTTCGGCGCTGTGGCCATCCATCGAGAGCACGCGCCAATCGATGGTATAGAGGCCGGGGGCCATGGAGGGATCGAGCGGGACCTTGAAGATGGATCCTTCAGGGCCGGAGAGAAACGGCTTGCCCGTGGGAAGGACCATGCCCTGGGCATCCATGAGGACGGCCGTCGAGCGGGCAAGATCGACCGGGCCGGTGAACGAGAGTTCGAGATTGGCCGGCACCAGCTTTTCTTCCTGCTCCTGCGGCGGCAGCGATGCTTGTTCCAGCGCCGCAGACGCTTCACTTGCCGCAAATAGAAGGGATGCGAACAGGCAGAATGACACGATCGACTTCATGATGGTCTTCCTTATCTTCCTGATCTGCATGGTGCCCGGAGCCGTCATGCTTCCGTAACACCATGCCGGCGCATGGCTAATAACGCTGTCGGGGATGATTTCGATCCCTTGCCTCTGCGACAACGCGCACCGGCTTCGGCTGGCGGCTTTCCCAGAGCGCGGCGATCGGCTCCATGAGCCGATGCCAAAGGGCACGGAACGACCTTGATATCGTCGAGCCGTCAGGGCGGGTTAGGCCGGCATTCTTGCGATCGTACTTCATTTTTCTGACTGTCCTCGTTGCCGCATATCTCGATTTGGTAATGTACTCTCCGGCGGCCCCGGGTGAAATCATACGGAGGTCTTGGACGGTGAATCTTTCGGATTATGGAAAATGGGCATTTCATCAATCATTGAGCAAAAGCTTGGCTGGTGCGATTGAATTGCCGCCCCTTCCAGTCTTATAGTCACGCCAGCGGCGCTCGATGAATCGCGAGGGCCACAGGGAAGGAAACCGATCATGACCAAAGTCCGTGCGCTGGTACTGGAGCGCCAGCATGAGCTTGCGCTTCGCGATATCGATCTGCCTCTGGAAACGGGGCCAGGGCAGGTGAAAATCAGGATTCACACCGTCGGCGTCTGCGGTTCGGACGTGCATTACTACGCCCACGGCAAGATCGGCCCCTTCATCGTCAACGCGCCGATGGTGCTCGGCCACGAGGCGGCCGGCGCGGTGGTCGAGGTCGGGGCTGGTGTGACGCATCTGAAGGTCGGTGACCGCGTCTGCATGGAGCCCGGCATTCCCGATCCGAACTCCAAGGCAAGCCGGCTCGGCATGTATAATATCGATCCCGCCGTCACCTTCTGGGCGACGCCGCCGATCCATGGCGTGCTGACATCGGAGGTCGTGCATCCCGCCAACTATACCTTCAAGCTGCCCGACAATGTCAGCTTCGCCGAAGGCGCGATGGTCGAGCCCTTCGCGGTCGGCATGCAGGCGGCGGCCAAGGCGAAGATCGCGCCCGGCGACACTGCCGTCGTTCTCGGCGCCGGGCCGATCGGCACGATGGTGGCGATTGCCGCCCTTGCCGGCGGCTGCGCCCGCGCCATCGTTGCAGACCTCGCCCAGCCGAAGCTCGATATATCAGCGCAGTATCAGGGTGTCATTCCCGTCAACATCCGCGAGAAGAACCTGATCGACGAAGTCGGCCGGCTCACCGATGGCTGGGGCGCCGACGTGGTTTTCGAATGCTCCGGGTCGCCGAAGGCCTGGGAGACGATCATGGCGCTGCCGCGCCCGGGCGGTGTCATCGTTGCCGTCGGCCTGCCGGTCAACCCTGTTGGTTTCGACGTCTCGACCGCGACCACCAAGGAGATCCGCATCGAAACCGTGTTCCGTTATGCGCATCAGTATGAGCGCTCGATCGCTCTCCTGGCGTCGGGCCGCGTCGATCTGAAGCCGCTGATATCGGAGACCTTCAAATTCGAAGATTCGATCAAGGCTTTCGATCGCGCCGTCGAGGCGCGGCCGAGCGACGTGAAGCTGCAGATCGTGATGGAGTAGGGCAGGCCACTTCTATGAGTGGCCTGCACTGGGTCTCATCTTGCGAAAGACATAAGCGGCGGCTGCGACGACAGCCGCGGCCACGATCGCGATCAGCAGATGGCGGTGAAGCGGAAGGTGGCCCAGTGTTTGCTGGATGCCGTGCCCGAACAGATAGCCGAGGGCGGTGAAAAGCTGTCCCCAGACCAGTGCGGCCAGGGCATTCAGCAGGACGAATTTTCCGGTCGGTATCCGCGTGGTGCCGATGACGACGGGGCTGATCGTCCGCAAGCCCACCAGAAAACGAAAAGCGAGGATGAAGCCGGTCGGATATTTTTCCAGAAGCCTGGTTGTGCGCGCCAGCGCCGGTTTTTCCATCAGCCGGCGGACAAGGGTCCATCGAGCGGCGTAACGGCCGGCGAAGAACCAGAACTGATCGCCGGCGAAGGAGCCTGCGGTGGCCGCAAGCGACGCCGACCAATAGGTCAGCAGGTCGCGATGGGCAACCACGCCGCCGAGAAAGGCGGCCGTTTCGCCTTCGAAGGCTGCGCCCAGGAAGATTGCCAACAGGCCGTAATTCTCGATCAGCGTTTCGATAGACATGCCCGCCAGCCTCCAGTCGTTCCCGAGATCAGGTCACGGCTGAACCGGCTTCAAATCCCCAAGCAGCGTCGGGATCAGTTCCGACACTGTCGGATGGATCGGCACCGACCATTGCAGCGCCGGGTAGGTCGTTCCTGCATTCATCGCATCGATGAAGCCGTGGATCGCCTCGTCGCCTTCGATGCCGAGAATGGCGGCGCCGAGGATTTCCTTGGTCTCGGCGTCGGCGACCACCTTCATGAAGCCCTTGGTCTCGCCACGCTCGTTGGCGCGGCCGACGCGGCTCATCGGCCGGGTCGAGACCATGATCCTGCGCCCCGAGGCGCGCGCCTGCTTCTCCGTCATGCCGACGCGGCCGAGCGGCGGATCGATATAGAGCGCATAGGCCGGGATGCGGCTCGAGACCTTGCGGTCCTCGCCGTCGATGAGGTTGGCGGCGGCGATCTCGTAATCATTGTAGGAGGTATGGGTGAAGGCGCCGTGGCCGTTGCAGTCGCCGAGCGCCCAGATGCCTTCGACATTGGTGGCGAGCCGGTCGTCGACCTTGATATAGCCGCGTTCATCGGTGGCGACACCGGCGGCATCGAGGCCGAGATCGTCGGTGTTCGGTTTCCTGCCGGTGGCGATCAGCACATGGCTCGCATCGATCTTTGCAGC
Organism: Rhizobium sp. J15; assembly: GCF_002531825.1. Taxonomy (GTDB): domain Bacteria; phylum Pseudomonadota; class Alphaproteobacteria; order Rhizobiales; family Rhizobiaceae; genus Rhizobium. Next base: position 26,135 of record NZ_NWSX01000001.1, read on the forward strand.
GCCGGCGGTAACGCTGACGCCGCTGCCGTTTCCGGCGAAGGCGATGTTGCCGGCGTCGGTGTGAACGGTGATGCCTTCGGCCCGCAGAATATCGGCGATCGCGTCCGATACATCCTCGTCCTCGCGCGATGCGAGCTTCGGCCCGTGCTCGACGACGCTGACCTCGGCGCCGAAGCGGCGATACATCTGCGCGAATTCCAGCCCGATATAGCTGCCGCCGATCACGGCCAGATGCCTTGGCAGCGTGTCGAGCTCTATGATCGAGGTGCTGGTGAGGTAATCGATATCGTCGATACCAGGCAGAGGGGGGATGACAGGCCGGGCGCCGACATTGAGGAAGATGCGCGGCGCAGTCAGCGTCTCGCCATTGACGCTGACGGTCTTCGCGCCCTCGAAACGGGCATGGCCTGAGATCACGGACATGCCGTCCATGCCGCCCAGCCAGCCGATCAGGCCGTTGCGGGCGTTCATGGTTACGGTCTCGGCGCGGGCCCTGACCACCTTCATGTCGATGGCGATCTCGCCCGGGATCTTCACGCCGTAGGCGGCGCCGGTCCGGGCGACATGGGCTGCGCGGGCGCTGGCGACCAACGTTTTTGTCGGCATGCAGCCGGCATTGACGCAGGTGCCGCCGATGTACTTGCGCTCGATGAGCGCCACCTTCATGCCTTTCTCGACCATGCGGGCGGCAAGCGACGGGCCGGCCTGGCCGGCGCCGATGACAATGGCGTCGAAGCTTTTCATGCGACGGCCCCCACGATCAGCACCGCGCCGATGACGGCGACGGCATCCTCGATGAGAGCGGCCGGCAGATCCTTGCCGAAGGAGGCGGCGAGCCTGGCGCGCACGGCCGCCCCGCCATAGGTGCCGATGACGGCGCCGATCACGCCGGCGATCAGCCCGCCCGAGAGCAGGCTGCTGGCCGCGCCGATCGTCGCCCCGGAGAGCGCGCCCATGATGATGCGGGCGCCGAACTGCACCGGCACCTTGCGAGACGGCGTGGACGGCAGCTGGTCGGTGATGAGTTCGACGACGGCGAGGATGGTGAAGATCCACGGCGTCCACTGATAACCCATGAAGGCAAGCGGCGTTTGCGAGACATCGAACCAGCCGAGCGCCGCGCCCCAGGCGACGACAGCCGGCGCCGTCATGGCGCGAAGGCCTGCGATGACACCGATCAGCAATGCAAGAAGCAGAAACATGCACGATCCCCCTCTTTGCCGGCTTTGTGCCGCGAGAGGGAAGGTTGCACATTGTCAGGCACGTGGCAATTCGCCTTGCCCGGCGGCCGGCTAGTTCGCAAAGGCGGCGATGCCGGTGATGGCGCGGCCGATGATCAGCGCGTGGATGTCGTGCGTGCCCTCGTAAGTGTTGACCACTTCGAGGTTGACGAGATGGCGGGCGATGCCGAATTCGTCGGAGATGCCGTTGCCGCCGAGCATGTCGCGGGCCGCACGTGCAATCTCCAGCGCCTTGCCACAGCTGTTGCGCTTGAGGATCGAGGTCAGCTCCACCGGCGGATGGCCTTCCTCCTTCATGCGGCCGAGCCGCAGGCAGCCCTGCAGGCCGAGCGAGATTTCCGCCGCCATGTCGGCGAGCTTCTTCTGGATCAGCTGATTGGCGGCGAGCGGCCGGCCGAACTGCTTGCGCTCCAGCGTATATTGCCGGGCCCTGGCGTAACAATCCTCGGCCGCGCCGAGCGCACCCCAGGCGATGCCGAATCGGGCCGAGTTGAGGCAGGTGAAGGGTCCCTTGAGGCCGGTGACGCCGGGCAGCAGGTTTTCCTCGGGCACGAAGACCCCGTCCATCACCACTTCGCCTGTGATCGAGGCGCGCAGGCCCACCTTGCCGTGGATGGCGGGAGCCGAAAGGCCCTTCCAGCCCTTTTCGAGGATGAAGCCGCGGATGAGGCCGTCCTCGGTCTTTGCCCAGACGACGAAGACATCGGCGATCGGCGCGTTCGATATCCAGGTCTTCGAACCGGTGAGGCTGTAGCCGCCGTCGACCTTCTTGGCGCGCGTCGCCATCGAGCCGGGATCGGAGCCATGATCGGGCTCGGTCAGGCCGAAGCAGCCGATCCATTCGCCGCTCGCAAGCTTCGGCAGATATTTCAGCTTCTGCGCCTCGGACCCGAAAGCGTCGATCGGCAGCATGACGAGCGAGGACTGCACGCTCATCATCGAGCGGTAGCCGCTGTCGATCCGTTCGACTTCGCGGGCGATCAGGCCATAGGCGACATAGCTGAGGCCGGCGCCGCCGTAATCGGGCGAGATCGTCGGGCCGAGCAGGCCGAGGGCGCCCATTTCGCGGAAGATTTCAGGATCGGTCTTTTCATTGCGGAAGGCGTCGAGAACCCGGGGCGCGAGCTTCTCCTGCGCATAGGAATGGGCGGTCGCCTGCACCATGCGCTCTTCGTCGGTGAGCTGTTCCGCCAGCCGGAAGGGGTCGGTCCAGTCGAAAACCTCGCGCGTATGCTGCATGGCGGCGTCTCCTCACCTCGAATTCCGAGCTTTCCTCGTCAAGCTCGGGATAGACCCGACGGCGGATCGCGTCAACCGAGGGCGATCCGGCGAAAAGACGGCCGCTTCATCTTTTCAAAAGCGGCGGCATGATCCACTTTGCGCCCGTTCGATTCTGGAAGGAGGAGGCGGAAATGTCGTCAAGCGATCTGTTCGTATCGGCCGAAGGCGCCGAGTGGGTCAACCCCGAGCCCGGCGTCACCAGGCGCATCATGACTTATCTGCCCGAGATGATGATGGTGGAAGTGGCTTTCGAAAGCGGCGCCGTCGGTGCTGCCCATTCGCATCCGCACATCCAGGCAAGTTACGTGGCGGAAGGCAGTTTCGAAGTGACGATCGACGGGCGGACCGAGGTGCTGCGCCAGGGCGGCAGCTTCATCGTGCCGCCCAACCTCGTGCACGGCGTGAAGGCGCTGGAAAAGGGCCGGCTGATCGATACGTTCACCCCGCACCGCGCCGAATTCCTGAAATAATCAGGGTTCAGCCTTCGCCCGGCGCGCCGGGCCAGCGGCGGCATAGGGCGGCACGAAGCGGGCATCCTCGCCGCGCACCGCCTCGCGCAGGAAATCGATGACGGCGCGCACGCGCGGCGCCTGTTTCAGGTCGCGGTGGCAGGTGATCCAGTAATGGCGCTTGAGGTCGATCTCCTCGGGCAGCACAGGCACCAGTTCGGGATAACGGCTGGCGAAGAAATAGGGCAGGATGCAGAGGCCGAGGCCGTTCCGGGTGGCGGTGAGCTGCGCGAATATGCTGGAACTCTGGAACTGCGGCTTGATGCGCGGATGCACATCGCCGAGATAATCCAGGCCCGGCGCGAAGATCATCTCCTCGATATAGCTGACGAAGGGATGCTCGAGCAGGTCGTCGCGGCAGGTGATGACGGGCGCTTTTGCGAGATAGTCGCGCGAGCCGTAGATCTGCAGGTGGTAGTCCGTCAGCTTCTCGGCAAAATAAGGCCCGCCCTTCGGCTCATCGAGCACGACGGAAAGATCGGCCTCCTTGCGCGACAGCGACATGATCTGCTGGATCGTCACCAGCTCCAGCGACAGATGCGGATGCTGGGCGGCAAACCGATGCAGCACCGTCGCGAAGAAGAAATTGGCAAAACCCTCCGGGGCGCTGAGGCGCACAAGGCCGCGCTGCGCCATCGAGCCGTCGGCAAGATCGGCGCGCAGCCGCTCGGTCTCCTGCTCCATCCGCTCGGCCGTCTCGACGAAGCGCGTGCCCATCGCCGTCAGCACGTACCCGCGCGGATTGCGCTCGAAGAGCTTGACCTTGAGGGCAAATTCCAGCCGGTCGATGCGCCGCGAAACGGTGGCATGGCTGGAGCGTAGCTGGCGGGCCGCCGTCGAAAGCTGTCCAGTGCGGGCGACGGCTAGAAAAAACTGAAGATCGTCCCAAGTAAACTGCGGTGGGTTGTTCATCGCGATCCCTGTCTGTTCAAAAACGAACAGATACTGTTTGGAATTAGTTGTAAACCACCCGTTGCTTCAAGGCGGAATTTCCTTGATCGTAAGCTGAGGGTCGGCCGTTCTGAGGAGTGCGGCTGGCCAAATCTGAACAGATCCGTAAGCTGGCTCATCTCTGGGAGGAGAGAATATGCGAAAGAATCTCATTGCATCGGTTGCATTTCTGCTTGCAAGCAGCACGGCGGTGTTTGCGCAGAGCGCGACCGATGGCAAGGTCAAGATCGGCATTCTCAACGATCAGTCGGGTGTCTATGCCGACTTCGGCGGCAAGTCCTCCGTCGAAGCCGCCAAGATGGCGGTCGAGGATTTCGGCGGCAAGGTGCTCGACGTTCCGATCGAGATCGTCGATGCCGACCACCAGAACAAGCCGGATATTGCCTCCAACATCGCCCGCCAATGGTATGACACCGAGCAGGTCGATGCGATCATGGAACTGACGACCTCGTCGGTGGCGCTCGCCGTGCAGGCGATCGGCAAGGAAAAGAAGAAGATAGACATCGTCACCGGTGCTGCGACGACGGATCTCACCGGCAAGGCCTGCTCGCCTTACGGCTTCCATTGGGCTTACGACACGCACGCGCTGGCCGTCGGCACGGGCGGCGCGCTCGTCAAGCAGGGCGGCGACAGCTGGTTCTTCCTGACCGCCGACTATGCCTTCGGCTACTCCCTGGAACAGCAGACCAGCGATTACGTCAAGTCGAGCGGCGGCACGGTCGTCGGCTCGGTTCGCCATCCGCTGTCGACGCAGGATTTCTCATCCTTCCTGCTGCAGGCGCAATCCTCGGGCGCCAAGGTGATCGGCCTTGCCAATGCCGGCCTCGACACCTCGAACGCCATCAAGCAGGCGGCCGAATTCGGCATCACCCAGGGCGGCCAGCATCTGGCGGCGCTGCTCTTCACGCTGGCCGAAGTCCATGGTCTCGGCCTCGAAGCGGCGCAAGGGCTAACGCTGACGGAAGGCTATTACTGGAACCGCGACGACGAGAGCCGCGCCTTCGCCAAAAAATTCTTCGACCGCACCGGCAAGATGCCGAACATGATCCACGCCGGCACCTATTCGGCCGTGCTGCAATATTTGAAGGCGGTGCAGAAGGCCGGCACGGACGAAACGGAAGCGGTGGCCAAGCTGCTGCATGAAATGCCGGTCGACGACGTCTTCGGCCGCGGTGGCACGGTTGGCGCCAATGGCCGCATGATCCACGACATGTATCTGCTGCAGGTCAAGAAGCCTTCCGAAAGCAAGGAGCCCTGGGATTACTTCAACGTGCTCGCCACCATTCCCGGCAAGGAGGCCTATATCGATCCCGCCAAGAGCGGCTGCGATCTGGTGAAGTAAGCGACATGGCGGTTTCCGCGATTGAATCTGGGGCGAAGCCGCGGGTGGTCCTGTCCGCCCGCGGTCTGCGCCGCGATTTCGGCGGCTTCACGGCCGTCAAGAACGTCGATCTCGACGTGCATGATGCGAGCGTCCATGCGCTGATCGGCCCGAACGGCGCCGGCAAGACGACGGTCTTCAACCTGCTGACGAAGTTCCTGCAGCCGACGGCGGGCACGATCACGCTGATGGGAACCGACATAACCGGGACCGCACCCGACAGGGTGGCGCGCATGGGGCTGGTGCGCTCCTTCCAGATCTCGGCGGTTTTCCCGCATCTCTCCGTTCTCGACAATGTGCGCGTGGCGCTGCAGCGCCCGAACAATCTCTCCACGCAATTCTGGCGGCCGCTGTCGGCGCTCGACCGGCTGAACGAGCGCGCCGAGCAGCTGCTTGCCAGCGTCGGGCTGTCCAAGGAGCGCGACCATATCGCCGCCGATCTTTCCTACGGCCGCAAGCGCGTGCTGGAGATCGCCACGACGCTGGCGCTGGACCCGAAGGTGTTGCTTCTCGACGAACCGATGGCCGGCATGGGGCATGAGGATGTCGGCGTCGTGTCGTCCATCATCCGCGATGTCGCCCGCGACCGGGCGGTGCTGATGGTCGAGCACAATCTCTCCGTCGTCGCCAATATCTGCCAGCATGTCACCGTGCTGCAGCGCGGCGAGATTCTCGCCGAGGGCGATTATGCCACCGTCAGTCAGGACGAGCGCGTGCGCGAGGCCTATATGGGCACGGAGGAGCATTGATGGCCGCTCTCCTCGAAGTTCAGGGCCTCAATGCCTGGTATGGCGAAAGCCACATATTGCATGGCGTCGACATGCATGTCGGCGAAGGCGAGACGATTACCATTCTCGGCCGCAACGGCGTCGGCAAGACGACGACGCTGCGCACCATCACCGGCATCGTGCGCACCCGCAAGGGCCGGATCAGCTTTGCCGGTAGCGACATGATGCAGGTGCCGCTGCACAAGACGGCGCATCGCGGCATCGGCTTCGTGCCGGAGGAGCGCGGCATCTTTTCGACGCTCACCGTTTCGGAAAACCTGCTGCTGCCGCCCGTGGTGGCGGATGGCGGCATGACGCTGGATGAAATCTACGAGCTCTTCCCCAATCTCTACGAGCGCCGCGGCAGCCCCGGCACCAAGCTTTCCGGCGGCGAGCAGCAGATGCTGGCGATTGCCCGCATCCTGCGCACCGGCGTCAGGCTGCTCATTCTTGACGAACCGACGGAAGGGCTTGCCCCCGTTATCGTCCAGCGGATCGGCGACGTGCTGAAGAAGCTCAAGGAGCGCGGCATGACGATCCTGCTCGTTGAGCAGAACTTCCGTTTCGCCAGCCGTATTGCCGACCGCTTCTATCTGATGGATCATGGGCAGATGGTGTCGGAATTCCCGGTCGACGAACTGCCGCAGCGCATGGATACGCTGCACAAGGTTCTGGGAGTGTGACCAGATGACGATGATCTTCGGCATTCCCCTGCAGGCGCTGCTCGGCCAGCTCTTGATCGGCCTGATCAACGGCTCCTTCTATGCGCTGCTGAGCCTCGGCCTCGCCATCATCTTCGGCCTGCTCCGGGTGATCAACTTCGCCCATGGCGCACAATATATGCTCGGCGCCTTCGCCGCCTATCTGCTCTTGACCTATGCCGGCATCGGCTACTGGCCGTCGCTGATCCTGGCGCCCGTCATCGTCGGCCTTGCCGGCGCGGTCATCGAGCGGCTGTTCCTGCGCCGGCTCTACGATCTCGATCCGCTCTACGGCCTGCTCTTCACCTTCGGGCTGGCGCTCGCCGTCGAAGGCACCTTCCGCTATCTCTACGGCTCGTCCGGCCAGCCCTATGCAACGCCGCCCGCCCTTGCCGGCGGGGCCAATCTCGGCTTCATGTTCCTGCCGATCTATCGCGGCTGGGTGGTCATCGTCGCGCTCGTCGTCTGCCTCGGCACATGGCTGCTGATCGAGAAGACCAAGCTCGGCGCCTATCTGCGCGCCGCCACGGAGAATGCCGTGCTGGTGCAGGTGTTCGGCGTCAACGTGCCGATGCTCCTGACCTTCACATACGCACTCGGCGCCGGCCTCGCGGCCTTTGCCGGCGTGCTGGCCGCGCCGATCTACCAGGTCTCGCCGCTGATGGGCTCGAACATGATCATCGTCGTCTTCGCCGTGGTCGTGGTCGGCGGCATGGGGTCGATCATGGGCGCGATCGTGACCGGTTACGTGCTCGGCATCGCCGAGGGCCTGACCAAGGTCTTCTATCCCGAAGCCTCCAACACCGTGATCTTCGTCATCATGGCGATCGTGCTTCTCATCAGGCCCGCGGGCCTCTTCGGCCGGGATGCTTGACATGGCTGACATCACCGAAACCATCCGAACGGAAAAAAGCCGGACCGCCTTTTCAGTGCAGGCGGGCTTCCTGCTTGCGGGGCTGGTGTTCCTGCTGCTGGCGCCGTTCTTTTTCTATCCGATCTTCCTGATGAAGCTGCTCTGCTTCGCTCTTTTTGCCTGTGCCTTCAATCTGCTGCTCGGCTATACCGGCCTGCTTTCCTTCGGCCATGCCACCTTCTTCGGAGGGGCGGCCTATTTCACCGCCTATACGGTGAAATCATGGGGGCTGCCGCCGGAACTCGGCATCCTGATCGGCGTGGCGGGCGCTGCCTTTCTCGGGCTGGTCATGGGCTTCTTCGCCATCCGCCGCCAGGGCATCTATTTCGCGATGATCACGCTGGCCTTGTCGCAGATGTTCTTTTTCTTCTGCCTGCAGGCGAAGTTCACCGAAGGCGAGGACGGCATCCAGTCGGTGCCGCGCGGCCATCTCTTCGGCTTCATCGACCTGAACAACTCGACCAACATGTATTATTTCGTGCTGGCCGTCTTCCTCGTCGGCATTCTGATCATCTGGCGTTTCATCAATTCGCCGTTCGGCATGATCCTGAAATCGATCCGTGAGAACGAGAACCGCGCCACTTCGCTCGGCTACTCCGTGGCGCGCTACAAGCTCGGCGCCTTCGTCATGTCGGCAGCGCTTGCAGGGCTGGCGGGCGCGGTGAAATCGCTGGTCTTCCAGTTCGCGACCCTGACCGACGTCGCCTGGCAGATGTCGGGCGAGGTGATCCTGATGACGCTGCTCGGTGGCATCGGCACACTGGTCGGACCGCTCTTCGGCGCGGGGCTCGTCGTGGCGCTGCAAAATTATCTCGCCACGTCGGAATTCCCGGTGACGATCATCACCGGCGTGGTCTTCATGATCTGCGTGCTGATCTTCCGCCGCGGCATCATCGGCGAATTCTACGCTTCGCGGCTCGGGCGGAAACTGGGCTTCGTCTATCGCCGCTGAACGAGCGGACCTCTCTTTCCCAGGGCGATTTCCTTCCCGGCGAAGAGATTGGCGGCGGCAATGCGACTCTTCCTCTCCCCGTTCCGCGGGGAGAGGGAAGCGGGAGGCATCTGGGGCTTCGTGCAGGGCACATGGATCGTTACGACTATATCATCATCGGGGCAGGCAGCGCCGGCTGCGTGCTTGCCAACCGGCTTTCCGCCGACGGCAGGAGCCGGGTGCTGCTGCTCGAAGCCGGCGGCAAGGACAATTACCACTGGATCCATATTCCGGTCGGCTATCTCTACTGCATCAACAATCCGCGCACCGACTGGTGTTTCACCACAGCGCCGGAAGCGGGATTGAACGGCCGGGCGCTAAGCTATCCGCGCGGCAAGGTGCTCGGCGGCTGCTCCTCGATCAACGGCATGATCTACATGCGCGGCCAGGCGCGCGACTATGATCTCTGGCGGCAGATGGGCTGCACCGGCTGGGGCTGGGACGATGTTCTGCCGTTCTTTCGCAAGTCCGAGGATTTTTATCGCGGCGAAGATGAGATGCATGGCGCCGGCGGCGAATGGCGCATCGAGAAGGCGCGCGTGCGCTGGGCCGTGCTCGACGCCTTCCAGCAGGCGGCGAAGGAAGCAGGCATTCCGGAGACGGCGGATTTCAACCGCGGCAGCAACGAAGGTTCCGGCTATTTCGACGTCAACCAGCGTTCCGGCATTCGCTGGAACACCTCCAAGGCCTTCCTGCGCCCGGCGATCAGACGCCGCAATCTGACGGTTCTGATCAAGGCCCAGGTCCGGCGGCTGCTGGTGGAAGACGGAGCCGTCGCCGGTGTCGAGTTCCAGCATAATGGCGTGGCCAAACGCGCCTATGCTGCCCGGGAGACCGTCCTGTCCGCCGGTGCGATCGGTTCGCCGCATATCCTGGAGCTGTCAGGCATCGGCAAGGGCGAAGTGCTGCGGCAGGCGGGTGTCGACGTCGTGACCGAGGTGAAGGGCGTCGGCGAGAACCTGCAGGATCATCTGCAGCTGCGGCTGGCCTATAAGGTGACGGGCGTTCCGACGCTGAACGAGAAGGCGACGAAGCTGATCGGCAAGGCGGCGATCGGGCTCGAATATCTCGTTCGCCGCTCCGGGCCGATGGCAATGGCGCCGAGCCAGCTCGGCATCTTCACCCGTTCCGGTCCGGATCGGGAAACGCCTGATCTGCAATATCACGTGCAGCCCGTGTCGCTGGAGAAGTTCGGCGATCCCGTCCATCCTTTCCCGGCGATTACCGCGAGCGTCTGCAATCTGAGGCCGGAGAGCCGGGGTTCGGTGCACCTGTCGAGCCCGGATTTTGCAGCCCAGCCGACGATCAGCCCGAAATACCTCTCGACGCAGCGGGATCGTGACATAGCTGTCCGTTCCATACGGTTGACGCGCAAGATCGTCGCGCAGCCGTCCTTCGCGAGGTTCCGGCCGGAGGAGTTCAAGCCGGGCCCCAGCTATCAGACGGAGGCCGATCTTGAGCGGGCGGCGGGCGATATCGGTACGACGATCTTCCATCCCGTCGGCACCTGCCGCATGGGCGCCGACAGGGACAGCGTCGTCGATCCCCGGCTGAAACTCAGGGCGCTCGGCAAGCTCAGGATCGCCGACGCCTCGGTGATGCCGTCGATCACCTCGGGCAACACCAATTCGCCGACGATCATGATCGCCGAAAAGGCGGCGGCGATGATCCTCGAAGACAATCGATAGGAGAAGACCATGGCAAGGATCGCATTCATCGGGCTTGGCAACATGGGCGGGCCGATGGCGGCCAATCTCGTCAAGAGAGGTCACGAGGTTCTTGGCTTCGATCTCGCGGCCGCGGTGCTGAAAGCGGCCGAAGAGAGCGGCGTCAAGGCGGCGAGCCATGCCAGCCAGGCGGTCAAGGACGCGGAGATCATCATCACCATGCTGCCGCAGGGCAAACATGTGCTGACGGCCTGGACTGACATCCTGCAGACTGCGGCGCAGAGCACGCTGGTCATCGATTGCTCGACCATCGATGTCGAGAGCAGCCGCAAGGCGCATGAGATGGCCAAGGCCGCAGGCTGCCTGTCGCTCGACGCGCCCGTTTCCGGCGGCACCGGCGGGGCAGCCGCCGGCACGCTCACTTTCATGGCGGGCGGCTCGGACGAGGCGTTCGCCAGGGCAAAACCGATCCTTGAAGGCATGGGCAAGAAGATCGTCCATTGCGGCGAGGCGGGTGCCGGCCAGGCGGCGAAAATCTGCAACAACATGATTCTCGGCATCTCGATGGTCGGCGTCTGCGAAGCCTTCGTGCTTGCCGAAAAACTCGGCCTCTCGCATCAGGCGCTGTTCGATGTCGCCTCGACTTCGTCAGGCCAGTGCTGGTCGATCAATACCTATTGCCCGGTGCCCGGGCCGGTGCCGACCTCGCCGGCCAACAACGGCTACAAGCCGGGTTTTGCCGCCGCACTGATGCTGAAGGATCTCAGGCTTTCGCAGGAGGCGGCGCTGGCGAGCGGCGCCTCAACGCCGATGGGCGCGGAAGCGGCCCAGCTTTTTGCGCTCTTCGAAAAGCAGGGCAATGGCGGCAGGGATTTCTCCGCCATCATCGAGATGTTCCGCGAAAAGAAGTAGACGGTGCTTGCTACTCTCGCCCGCTTGAACGCGACAGCAGCCAGATGAGATAGGGGCCGCCGATCAGCGCCGCGAAGAGGCCGACCGGCACCTGGTAGGGGTAGATGACGACCCGCGCCAGCCAGTCCGCCGCCGTCAGCACGCCGGTGCCGACGATGAGGCTGGCCGCAAGTTGGTGGCCCGGTCTGCGGAAACCGGCGAGGCGCGCCAGATGCGGCGCGATGAGGCCGGTGAGGCTGAGCGGCCCGACGAGGAACGAGGCGATCGCCGTCATCAGCGCAGCGAGAATTGCCAGCACAAGGCGGCTTGGCCCGACGCGAAGGCCGAGGGCGCGGCTGGAGGCAGCGCCGAGCGGCAGCATCGTCAGCCAGCGGCTGAGGAAAGGCAGAGGCGCGGTCAGCGCGACGAGCGAGATGACCGCCGTCCAGGCTTCGAAGGCGCCGGCGCGGTTGGTCGAGCCGGACAGCCAGGTGAGCAGTATATAGCCGCGCATATCTCCCTGGGCGAGCACCATGGTCACGATCGCCATGGCGAAGGCGCCGATACCGACGCCGGCCAGCAGCATGCGCTCCGGCGAAAACTGCGCGTGGGCGGAGATGGCGATCATCGCGAGGAAAGCCGCCAATGCGCCGATCGCCATGGCCAGAAGCATGATGACGGGCGAGGGGAAGCCGAAGAGGAAGAGCGCAATCGTGAGGCCCGCCCCGGCGCCGCCGCTGACGCCCAGCACTTCGGGGCTGGCGATGGGGTTGCCGGTCATACGCTGCATGATGAAGCCCGCGGCCGCCAGCATGGCGCCGGCGCCGGCGGCCACGATCGTCCGCGGCAGCCGGAAGGGCAGAAGGTCGCTCAAGAGCGCGCCGGTCGCGACATGCCAGCCGTCATCGGCCGGGCCGAGGGTCAGGACGACGGCGAAAAGCAGGGCGAGGGCCACGAGAAGCACGGCAAGGGTTCGGAGCGGCTTCGTGAGCCTCTTCAACGACCCGGCCGACTGGGCGGCAATAGTCGAAACGGAATGCACGCGGGGCAGAAGGAAGAGCAGCAGCGGCCCGCCGAGCAGGGCGGTGGCCGCTCCGGTCGGGGCTAGGTCGGCAAAGCCCGAGCCGAGGATCTGGGTCAGGCAATCGGTCAGGAAGAGCAGGCCGGCGCCGGTCAGCGGCGCCGTGATCATCAGCCTCTCCGTGCTGCGCGCGCCGGCGAACCTTGCGATCGCGGGAGCGGCAAGGCCGAGAAAACCGATGATGCCGATCTCCGATGTCACCGAGGCGGCAAGCCAGACGGCAAGGGCGACGATCGCCAGGCGGGTCGAATGCAGGGCAAGGCCGAGGCTTCTCGCGCCGCTGTCGTCGAGCGCCAGGATCCGCAGCGGCCGCACCAACAGCAAAGCGGCCGCAAAGCCGAGGACAAGCCGCGGACCGAGCGACAAGACGCTGTGCCAATCCTGCTGGCTGAGCGAGCCGGCGCCCCAGATATAGATCGACATGGCATATTCGCCGCGCGCCAGGATAAGCGTGACGCTGAGCGCCGAGGCGATCAGGCTGACGATCATGCCGGAAAGCGCGACGGTCACCGGATCGAGCCCGCGCCGCCAGCTCAGAGCCAGCACGAGGGCGACAGCCGCGAGACCGCCGCCGAAGGCGGTCATCTCGCGCGACAATCCCATGAGCAGGGGAGAGAGGCTCATGGCTGCGGTCATCGCCAGTTCCGCGCCGGAAGCGATGCCGAGCGTGGAGGCGTCGGCAATCGGGTTGCGCAGCACGCGTTGCAGCAATGTCCCGGAAAGGCCGAGCGCGGCGCCGGCGATCAGGGCCAGCGCGGCGCGGGGCATGATGCCGCTCCAGAGCAGCGCCCCGTTCAGCACGGCTGCCTCGGCATCCTCGTGCGGCAGCTGCGGGCGCGTCGCGATGAGAAGCGCAAAGGCAGCGATGCAGAGGATGGCCAGTATCATGCCTGACATGTTTGCGCTTCGTGCCGGCCGGACGCGGCTAACCATTCCATGCATGGGAAAGCCCCTCCGCCAAGAGATCGGCAAAGCGGCCGGCAGCCGGCAGCGCACCATAGGGATTGACCGCGCTAAGCGTCAGCACCCGTTTTTCGCGCACGGCAGGCAGGGCATTCCAGAAGCTGCTCGCCGAAAGCGTGACGACCGCATCGGCCGGATGCGGAGCGATCATGACGATCCAGGCATCGGGCATCGACGCCAATGCCTCGATGCCGACGGGTGCTGCGGCCGAATAGCTGGTCGCACCCTGCCAGGCATTGGTGAGGCCGACGCGTTTCAGCACCTCGCCGAACATGCTGTCGGAGCCGAAGACACGGAAATGCCGGGCATCGCCGAGATTGATCGGGATCACCGGCCGCCCGTCGCCGGCGGCAAAGACGGACCGGTAGCGGTCGAGCCGGGCTGAAAGCTCCTCGGTCAGCCGTTTGGCGGCGGGAAGCTGCAGGCGCTCGCCGATCGCCAGCGTTGCCTGTTCGGCCAGCGCGAATGGGCTCTCGCCTGACTTGTAGATCGCATGGCTTTCGACCGGCGCGATCGCACGCATGCGTTCGTCCGCCCAGGTATAGAAGTTCGAATTGAAGATCAGGTCTGGCCGCTGAAGCCGCAACACCTCGAAATTCGGCGTGCCGCGCAGGCCGAGATCGGCTGTTGTCGCGGGCACTTCAGGCGTGACGGCCACTTCGCGGAATTGCCGCAGTTCGGTTGCCGCAACGACGTTGGCGCCCACGGCCAGCAGGGTTTCCAGCAGCGCCCAATCCAGCGTTGCGACGCGCAGGCTCTCCACCGCCCGCAATGGCGCGGGGGCGGAGAGCAAGCCCGCCGCACCGGCCAGAAACTGCCTGCGGGAGAGAAAAGCCATGACCTACAACAGATAGCTGACCGGCTCGTTTCGAACCGGATGCGGGAAGACGCCCATGCCGACGCCGAAAATCGATCGCAGCTTGTCGGCCTGCATGATCTCGGTCGGCGTGCCCTCGGCGGTGATCCGGCCGCGATTGAGCGCAATGATCGCATCGCAGTAGCGCGCGGCGAGATTGATATCGTGCAGCACGATGACGACGGTCAGCCCGCGTTCGTGGCTGAGTTCCTGCACCAGCGAGAGGACGCTTGCCTGGTGGGCGAGGTCGAGCGCCGATGTCGGCTCGTCGAGCAGCAGGCAGCGCGCGTCCTGGGCGAGCATCATGGCGATCCAGGCGCGCTGACGTTCGCCACCGGACATATTGGCGGCGAGGCGATCGGCGAAATCCTCGAGTTCGGTGCGGACGATCGCCTCCTCGACCATCCTGCGGTCCGTCGCCGTGAAGCGTCCGAGCGTGCCGTGCCAGGGGAAACGGCCGAGGGCGATAAGCTCCCGTACCGTCATTCCGTCCGTCGCCGGCGTGAATTGCGGCATATAGGCGACGTGCCGCGCAAATTCCCGGGCGCCCCAGTCGGCCGCCGGCTTGCCGCCGAAGGCGATGGCCCCGGATTTGGGAGCGATCTGGCGGGCGATGATCTTCAGAAGCGTGCTCTTGCCGGAACCGTTCGGCCCGACCAGTCCGTAGATACGGCCGCGCTCGAGCGTCAGATCGATCCCGGACAGGATGGGTTTCGGTCCGATTGCATAGTCGATCCCCGACAGGGCAATGAAAGGCGAAGGCATGGTCTGCTCCAGGTTTGGCGCTGCAAACGGGTTCGGGAGGGCAAGCCCTCCCTTTCCCCGCAGGTTCCTGCAAAACTAAACTCAGATTGTCAACTTACCACTTTCTGCTGAGCTTGAAGGTGACGGTGCGGGCATCGCCGTAACCGCAGACGGTCAGGCCGCCGCAACCCTTGACATATTCCTTGTCGAAGAGGTTCGTGACGTTGAGCGAGGCACCCCAATCCTCTCGCTCATAGCGGATCGCCGCATCGACGAGAGTCGCGGCCGGCACCTTCTCGGTATTGGCCTCATCGGCCCAGGACCAGCCCTGATGGCGCACGCCGGCGCCGAAGCTCATGCCGTCGAAGGCACCCGTCGTCAGCGTATAATCGACCCAGAGAGAGGCTGTCACCTTCGGCACGATATAGGGCGAATTGCCGACGAGGGCCGGGTTGGCTTCGTTCTCGGTCACTTCCATATCCGTGTAGGCAAGGGAGGCGAGAACCTTCCAGTTTTCGTTGATATTGACCTTGCCTTCCAGTTCGGCGCCGCGCGAAACGACCTCGCCGAGCTGGCTCTGGGCGAAGGTCGCCGGATTGGTGACGGTGTTGTTGCGCTTGGTGATGTGGAAGACCGATGCCGTCAGCGAGCCGTCGATGAAGCTCGGCTCATATTTGATGCCGCCTTCGAACTGCTCGCCTTCTTCCGGCTTCAGAGCGCCTGATACACCGGTGCCGATCAGCGGGTTGAAGAAAGTCGCGGCGCTGACATAGGGCGTCAGGCCGTTGTCGAATTCATAGGCAAGGCCGACACGTCCGCTGAGCGCGCCGTCATTGGTGCTGAAGGTCGTGCCGATCACGGCATCCTGGTCGATGTCGACATAATCGTAGCGGCCGTTCAGCGTCAGCAGCCAGCCGTCACCGAAATGGATGCGGTCCTGGGCATAGACGCCGATCTGGTTCTTGGTGACGATGCCGTCGGCATAGACGAAATTGGCGCCCTGCGTCGTGCCGTAGACCGGATCGGTGGCGCTGATCGGATTGGAGCCGCAGCAGGCCTGCCAATTGTCGAGACGGTAGTAGGTGTAATCAAGGCCGACGAGAAGATTGTGCGTGGTGCCGCCGATGTCGGTCTCGCCTTCGAGCCGGTTGTCGATCGAGACGGTATCGACGCCCGAACGGCCCTCGAAGCCGATGCGCGCCAGCTGATAATCCGGTCCCGTCGGCACGCCGCCGACCCAGCCGTTCAGGTAGGGCCCGATCTCATGCTTGTCGAGGCGGCCATAGCGCAGGTTCTGGGAGAACTTCATGCCATTGTCGAATTCATGTTCGAATTCGTAGCCGATCATCTTCTGCACATAGCTGCCGTCGTCGAGGTCGGGTTCGCCATAGAAGGCGTCGCGGTCGATCTTGCCGAACGGCGCGTCCTCGACGGTGCCGACATAGGGGAAGAAGCCGTTGCCGGTATGGACCTGATCGAGGCCGGCGAGATAGCCCCAGACCGTGAGGCTGGTGCCGTCATCCGGCGAAATGGTCAGCTGCGGCATGATGAAGCCGCGCAGATCCTCGGAGAAATCCGAATAATTGTCGCCGCCCGCAACCTTGCCGGTGATGCGGTAGCTCATCGCTCCGCTGGAGCCGATCTTGTCGGAGACATCGAAGCCGGTGAAGGCGTTGCCGTTGCTGTTGATGCCGATCTCCGTATAGAAGAGCGGCTCGTCGAGCGGGCGTTTGCGGACGAGATTGACGATGCCGCCGGGATTGGCGCCGCCATACAGCACGGAAGCGGGACCCTTCAGCACTTCGACGCGCTCCAGCATGAACGGATCGAGCTGGAAGCCGCCGAAGCCGTAGCTGAAAAGCGTCAGATTGTCGAAGAAGACGCCGGTCTGGCTGGCGTCGAAGCCGCGGATATAGAACCAGTCGGTGTCGGCGTCATTGCCAAAAGGCTGCGAGGTGACGCCGGGTGTATAAAGCAGCGCCTCGTCGATCTTGTTGGTGACGCCGCGATCGTCCATTTCTTCGGTGCCGACCACCGAAACGGATTGCGGGATTTCGTTGAGCGGCGTGTCGCTCTTCGAGCCGGCGGAGGAGTTCTTGGCGACATAACCTTTGACAGGGCTGGTGGCGGTGTCGCCGCTGCCCTGAATGACGATCGGTTCGAGCTCGGTCGACGTCGCGTCTTGTGCCGAGGCGGAACCCGCCATCAGGCCGGCGACTGCAACGCCTGCCAACAAACTTGCCTTGAAAACGGGACCCCTGGTCTGCCCACGCATGTCTTATATACCCCACTCGTGCCGCGACGCTGACGCGCGGCGAAACCTTGAATAAGATGAGTGCTTAACTCAGTTTTATCGGGTGGGCTTGTCGCGATCGGGGAAAATTGAACGTTTTTGGGCAATTCTCCGCGTCGCAAATAATTGCCCAGGAGGCGTTGCAATCAGGCAACTTGTGCCTTTTTCCAGCTCGCCGGCGTGGTGCCGACATGCTTGCGGAAAACGCGGGTGAAATGGGCCTGATCGGCAAAGCCGGTTTCGGCGGCGATCGCGGTCAAGGCATATTCGCTCTCGACGAGCAGCCGCTTGGCCCTGCTCAGCCGGGCATTGGTCTGCCATTGATGAGGAGCGACGCCGGTGGAAGCCTTGAAGGCATGGCTGAAATGCGATTGCGACAGGCCGGTCAGGCCGGCGAGCTCCTCGAGGCGGATATTGCGCAGGCAATTCTCCTCGATGAAATCGGTCGCGCGGCGAAGCTGCCAGGAGGCCAACTTGCTGCGTTTGCGCGGCATGGCCTTGGAAAGCTTGAGAACGTCGATGATCAGCGCCAGCGCGAGGCCGTCGCCATAGAGATCGTGCAGCGGTTCAGGATTGAGGCATTCGCGGGCGACCAGCTGCGCCAGCGCCAGCACCCGGTCATCGGAAAAGAGAAGCTGCGGGCTTTCCAGGCGGCGCGGATCGATATCCTCCATCAGCCTGCGGCTGATGGTGTCGGCGTCGAAATGGAGGTCGAGATGGCGCACTGAATGCACGTCGGTCAGATCGGCCCAGACTTCCATGCCGGCGGGTACATAGGAGATCGGCCGTTTTTCTGTGTCCTGAACGGTGCCTTGCGCCTTCGGCGAGAGCTTGATGCGCGAATTGCCCGGTCCCCGCTTGTCGAGCATGATGAAGAGCCGGGGATCCCGCGAGACATAATAGCCGCCGGCATAAGCGGCGCACTCCACGTCCCATACATCGGCGACGATGCCGTTCCACAGGCGGCGATGCACGCCGCCTATGACCGAAAAGCCCTGGATCTTGTTTTGCATCCGCGGTTGAAACGTCATTTCATTTCCGCCCCCGGCCATGCGCCGGGAGTAAACCTTCAATTAATACTCAAGTTTCTTACAATAGGCGGAAGCGGATGACAATCACCAAATCCGGCGGTTAAACCGCCGGTGACTCAGGTCTTCGACACCGAGAAACGCAGCTCGATGTCGCCGAGCAGAACGTCGATTTCGCCGGGCTCGGTCAGCTCGATGGCGCCGCTCAGAGTGCCGGTCGTGATGAGTGCGCCTGCATTGAGCGATGTCTGCGGGCGCAGCCCATCATTGGCATAATCGACGAGCCAGGTCAGCACGTCGCCCTTCGGATGCTGTGCCGGGCCGTCATAGATGGTGCGGCCGGCATGGGTGACCTTGAGCGGCGTGCCGGCGGCGGTGTCGACAAGGCTTTTGTCGACCTTCGGGCCGAGCACATAGCCGCTATTGCCGAGCCGGTCGGCGAGAAACAGCAGGAAGGAAACGCCGCCGCTTTCCTTGACGGCGCTGACCAGCAATTCGGCGCCGAGATAGACAGCGGAAATCGCCTCGACCACCTCGGCGCGGCTGTAGGCGATGCCCGAGCGGACCGGCAGGTCCTTGCCGAGGCGAACGGCGATCTCCGTCTCGAATTTCAGGCCCGGATACCAGGGAATGCTCGCACCCGAGACGGCTTCGACATAGGGATGCAAGGGGGCGGTGACGGCTTGCCCCTGTGGCGACACCGTCACCTTCCAGGCATTGCTGGAAATACCGTCCGCCGCCGCCAGAAAGTTCTGCGCCTCCATCGCCTGGTGCAGATCGGCCGGCAGCGCGAAGGTGCCCGTTTCCTCCTGCCGGCCGGCCTGATGCAGGCTGTGAAGCCTGGATGCGAGGCCGCGCGGATCGAATGTCTCTGTCATGATAGCTCCTCGAATGATTTTCGAGGTGCACACTAACCGCAAGGCCGGGACGGACAAGCCCGATCTTGGAAAGACTCCTATTCCATCGCCGCGTACCAGCGATCGCGATAGGCGAGGAGTCCCGGGATATCGGCCGGGGGAAAATGCGTCTCGGCGCTCGCTACCGGCCGGATGCCGGTGAGAAGGGCCGCACCCTGGCTGGTGCCTGTCGTACCGGGAAGGGCGATGACCTCGCGGCCGGCAAGCGCGGCCAGCAGCTTCAGATAGGTTTCGTTCAGAGCGAAGGGACCTTCGATGATGACGGCGCCTTTGGCCCCGATCAGTCCGAGGCAGGCATCGGTCATCAGCGCAAGGTAGAGACAGGCGGCGGCATGACGCTCTTCGCGGCTTACCTCTTCCGCGCCGATCCAGCGGCTTGTCTTTCCCGGAAAGGGGCCGGAGCCGGGAGCGATGTTCGGCAGCAGCATAATGCCCTTGGCGATCACCGGGCCGATCGCCGCTTGGGCAGGCTTTTCATCGACGGGGCCGATTTCCGCCGAAAGGATTTCGAACTCCCGCCCGCCCATGAAGCGTGAGGAGGGAACGGCGCGTCCATAGGCGTCGACATTGGCAAGCGCGTCGCGTTTCTGGTCGAGATGATCGAGATCGCCGCCGACGCCGAAATTGATGACCCATGTGCCTGTGGAGACGACGGCGAACGGGGCCTCCCGATGGATGAGATGCGGCAGCAGCGAGGCGTTGGAATCGTGAATGCCGCAATAGACCGGCACCGTTTCGCCAAGGCCGAGTTCAGCGGCGATTTCGGGAAGAACCGGGCCGATCGCATCGAAGGCGGAACGGATCGGCGCCATCAGGCCGCGGATGCCGAGCCTGTCGACCAGCGAGGAATAGCTGCCGGTCTTCGGATTCCAGAGGTCGGTATGGCAGCCGAGCGAGGTCAATTCGTTGGCGGCAACGCCGGTCAGCCGCGCCGTCCAATATTGCGCATAGGTGAGGATATCAGTGACCTTGGCGAATTCCTCGGGGAAGGCGCTTTTCTGATAGTGCAGCTGCGCGCCGACATTGAGGCCCATTGCGAGGCGCGGCGAGAAGGTTTCGCCGAAAGACGGACGGAGCGCCGTATAGGCGTCGCGGATCTGCTCGGGATATTCGTGCTCATAGTCGATCACAGGCATGGCGAGCGCCCCATCGCGGCCGAGCAGGGCGGCGGCGGCGCCATGGGTGGTGATCGAAATGGCGTCGAAGCCGGGTTCCCGCGCCAGGCTCTTCAGCGCATCGAGCGCGAAGGACCAGAGAGCCTCTATGTCGTAATGCGGGTAAAGGCCGGTCTTGACGGCAATGTTCGGCCGCTTCAGCACGGCGATCTCGGCGCCCGTTTCGCTGTCGAGCACGACGACCTTGGCATTGGTCTTGCCGATGTCGAGAACGGCGATGCGGCGATAGGAACTGGCGGTCATGGCATATAGAAGAGGGTGACGAGGTCGCTCTGGACGGGCGAATTATCCGGATTGGTCGCCATGATATCGGCCATGTGCGCCCACCATTTCTTCATGACGGGATGTTCCGGCAGGCTCGCCATCGTGTGGTCCTTCGGCCGCGTCAGCACGCCGAACAGCGTGTTGGTGTCGCGGTCGAGATGGATGGAATAGTCGCTGGCGCCCGACGTGTGGAGGAGATCGACCAGCTCCGGCCAGATCTCGTCATGGCGCTTGCGGTATTCGGCTTCCATGCCGGGATGGAGCTGCATCTTGAAGGCGTGTTTTTCTGATGTCATCGGGAGCTCATGATCTTGATGCGGCGGGCGATGATCGGGATGGCGATGGTGATGATGAGGAGAAGGCCGATGAAGATCGACATGACGATGCCGGGCACGTTCAACAGGCCAAGGCCGAAGGTGACGAGGCCCATGACGAAGGCGGCGATGACGACGCCGCCGATCCTGCCGGAGCCGCCGAGGATCGAGATGCCGCCGAGCACGACCATGGTCACGACCTCGAGTTCCCAGCCCTGGGCGATCGAGGGCCGGGTCGAGCCGAGGCGCGAGGTCAGGCAGACGGCGGCGACACCGCTCATGATGCCGGTCAGCAGGAAGAGGATGAATTTGACGCGCTCGACGGGGATGCCGGAGAAGCGGGCGGCGAAATCATTGTTCCCGATCGCGTAGACCTGCCGGCCGAAATTCGTCGCATGCAGCAGGATGGCGAAGAGGATCGCCACGACGATGAAGAGCACGAATTCGAAGGAGAAGACCCAGAAGACGTAACCCTGACCGAAATAGGCGAAGTCGGCGGGGTATTTGCCGTAAGCCTGGTCGCCGAGCACGATATAGGAAATGCCGCGGAAAAGGCTCATCGTGCCGATGGTGACGACGATCGACGGCAGTTTCAGCACCGAGACGAGCACGCCGTTGAAGATGCCGCAGGCAAGGCCGGTGCCGATGCCGATCAGCACAAGGCCGGGCGTGCCGACGCCGAGCTGCGCTGCCGCCCCCATCGCCGTCGAGGCGAGCGCGATGATCGCGGCGACCGAGAGGTCGATCTCGCCTGAGATGACGAGCAGCGCCATGGCAAAGGCGATCATGGCCTTTTCGGTGAAGTTGAAGGTGGCGTCGGAGAGGTTCCAGGCATCGAGGAAATAGGGCGAAGCCAGGGAATTGAAGATGAAGATCAGGACGGCGACGGCAAAGAGCAGCACTTCCCAGCTCGCGATGATGCGGCGGAAGGGCGTGCCGAGGCGGTCGGGGATGGTACGCTTTTCGGGCTGTGCTGAAACGGCGCTCATGCTGCTGCCTCCGTTCGGGTGTCGGCTGCGGCACGGTCGCGCAGGATGATGCGGCCGCGGTTGCGCTCGCGCCGGGCGTTGAAGGCGACGGCGAGAATGATGACGGTGCCTGATATCGCCATTTGTGTGAAGGGCGAGATGCCGATGACCGGCAGCGCATTCTTGATGACGCCGAGGAAGAGCGCGCCGAGCACTGTGCCGGCGACCGAGCCGACGCCGCCGGCAATCGAAATGCCGCCGATGACGCAGGCCGCGACGCTGTCCAGTTCGAAGCCGTTGGCGATATCGACGTAGGCGACGGCGTAACGCGACACCCAGAGATAGCTGGCAAGGCCGGCCAAGGCACCCGACAGCACGAAGGCCAGGAATTTCGTCCGGCCCGTATCGATGCCGGCATAGACGGCTGCGGTCGGATTGCCGCCGGTCGCATAGGCCGAGCGGCCGAACTGGCTGTAGCGCAACAGCATGTACATCAGCGCGACGATGATGATCGCGACCCAGCTCAGCACCGGCAGGCCGAGGATCGGCGTGCGGGGAACGGCGAGGAAGGTCGGGGTCATCTGGTGCGCGTTGACCCAGGCGCCGCCCGAGAGCACGAAGGCCATGCCGCGATAGATGGTGAGAGTGCCGAGCGTGACGACGATCGGCGGGATTTCGAGGCGCCAGACGAGGAGGCCGTTGATCGTGCCGAGCGCGGCGCCGATGACGATCGCCGTAAGGATGAGCACGACGAGCGGCAGGCCGGGATAGGCGGCGTTCATCATCGCGATCGCCATGCCGGTGAAGGCGAGGTTGGCGGCGACGGAAAGGTCGATCGACTTCGTCAGGATGACCGTCATCTGGGCGAGCGCCAGGATGATCAGGATAGAGGTATCGTTGAAGATGCCGGCGAGATTGCCTGGTGTGGCGAAATCCGCAGCGCGCGTCGAAAAGACCGCGATCATCACGACGATGATGAGGAACAGCAGGGTTTCGCGTTTTCTGATCAGTCTTGCCATGCTCTTAACCTCATGCATTGCCGGTGGCGGCGCGTACCAGCGCTTCCGGCGACAGTTCGGCGCGTTCGAAAATCCCGGCCGACAGGCCTTCCTTCATGACGAGGACGCGATCCGACATGCCGATGATCTCCGGCAGCTCCGAGGAGACCATGATGATCGACAGGCCTTCGGCCGCGAGTTCGCTGATGAAGCCGTGCACGGCGGCCTTCGAGCCGATGTCGATGCCCTTTGTGGGTTCGTCGAGAATGATCACCTTCGGCGCCGTCGCCAGCCACTTGCCGATGACGACCTTCTGCTGATTGCCGCCCGACAGCGTGCCGACCGGCACGGACAGGGCGGCAGCGCGCAGATCCAGCCGTTCGGCATATTTGCGCGCAAGCGCGAATTCGTTCGCCGCTCTGAGGAAGCCTCGGCGCGAGGTGCGGGCGAGCGATGGCAGCGTCATGTTCTGGAAAATCGGCATCGGCAGCGCCAGGCCATGGCGGCCGCGCTCTTCCGGCACGTAGACGATGCCGGCGCGGATCGCATCCTGCGGCGAATGGATGGTGATTTCCTGGCCTTCGAGCACCATCCTGCCGGAGAGCGGCTTGGTGATGCCGAAGAGCGATTGCGAGAGTTCCGAGCGGCCGGCGCCGATCAGGCCGTAAATGCCGAGAATCTCACCCTTGCGCAGCGTGAAGGATATGTCGCGGAATTCGGTGCGGTGGCTGTAGTTGCGGATCTCCAGAACGGGGCCGCCGATGGCGACATCGATCTTCGGGAAGACGTTCTCGACGTCGCGGCCGACCATCATCCGGACGATCTCGTCCTGCGGCGTTTCCTTGAGACGTCCCTGGCCGACGGCGCGGCCGTCGCGGAAGACGACGAAATCGTCGGCGATCTCGTAAAGCTCGTCGAACTTGTGGCTGATGAAGAGGATCGCCTTGCCTTGTTCCTTCAGGCCCCGGACGATGCGGAAGAGGTCGTCGATTTCCTTGCGGGAGAGGGCAGCCGTCGGCTCGTCCATGATGACGATGCGGGCCTCGATCGACAAAGCGCGCGCGATCGCCACCAGATGGCGCTGCGCGATGGAGAGGTCCTTCAGGCGGATCGTCGGGTCGATATTGCTTTCGAGCGCGGTCAGCAGCGCCTTCGAGCGGCTGTTCATCGCGGTCCAGTCGATGGTGCGAAAGCGCGTGCGCGGCGCATGGCCGAGGAAGATATTTTCGGCGACCGTCAATTCGTCGAAGAGCACGGTCTCCTGATGGATGGCGGTGACGCCGGCATCGATGGCGGCCTGGGCGCTGGCGAAGGTCGCCGGCTGGCCGTCGACCAGAATCTCGCCTTCGTTCGGCCTGTAGATGCCGGTCAGGATCTTGACGAGCGTCGATTTTCCGGCGCCGTTTTCGCCGATCAGCGCCGTCACCGTGCCGGGATGGAGCGCGATGCTGACATTGTCCAGCGCTTTCACGCCGGGAAAGATCTGCGAGATGCCGCGCATTTCCAGAATGGGGGGTGCTTCGGGCATGGGGCTGGTATCGTGCTTTTGCGTTGCTGCGTGCATCATTCGTTTCACCTTGAAAACCCCTCCCCAACCCCTCCCCACAAGGGGGAGGGGCTTGACCCACCGCGATGCCGAGGCTCGCGATGGGCGGGGCGTTGCTTCATATTATCTCCCCCCTGTGGGGGAGATGGCCGGCAGGCCAGAAGGGGTCTTAACGATCAGAAGACCTTCGAGAACTGATCGATGTTCGAAGCATTGTAGACGAAGGGATCGGCCATCGCGGCTTCGCCGTTGTCGCCGACCTTGATCTTGCCCATGCGGCCGGCTTCGATTTCGCTGCCCGGCTTGCCGTCGGTTTCGCCCTTGACAAGACGGTAGGCGATCTGCGTTGCGGAGTAGCCGAGGTCGATCGGGTTCCAGATGGCGAATTCCTTCGTGGCGCCGGACTTGATCGCGCCGGCCATTTCGGACGGCAGGCCGAGGCCGGTGACGTAGACCTTGCCGACAAGGCCCTTGTCTTCGACGACCTTGGAAGCGGCGAGAACGCCGACCGTCGTCGGAGCGACGATGACCTTGACGTTCGGGTTCGACTTCAAGAGGCCTTCGGCTTCACGATAGGACTTGTCCGAGAGGTCGTCGCCATAGACCGTGGTGACGAGGTTGAGGCCCGGGAAATCCTTGAGCTGCTTCTTCATCTGGTCGATCCAGATGTTCTGGTTGGTCGAGGTGGTCGTTGCCGACAGGATGGCGAAGTCGCCCTTGCCGCCTTCCAGGTGGTCCTTGGCGAGCGTCAGGCACATCTTGCCGATCAGCTCGTTGGACGACGGGTTGAGCTGCAGGATGCGGCCTTCGGGCGCTACACCGGAATCCCAGGAGATCACCTTGATGCCGCGCTGGGTCGCCTTCTTCAGCGCCGGAACGAGCGCGTCGGGGTCGTTGGCCGAAACGGCGATGGCGTCGACGCCCTGGGCGATCAGCGAGTTGATGACTTCGATCTGGCCTTCGGCCGTCGTCGACGTCGGACCGGTGTAGATCACCTCAACGCCGCCGAGTTCCTTGGCGGCTTCTTGGGCGCCCTTGTTGGCGGCGTCGAAGAAGCCGTTGCCGAGCGACTTCACGACCAAGCCGATCTTGATGTCCTTGGCGCTGGCGGTGCCTGCCATCATAGCGACGGCGAGCGCTGCGCCGAGCGCAAGTGTCTTTGCGAGTTTCATGTCACTTTCCTCCCATTAAGATTAGACTTCCACACCCCGGCGGCGCCTCATGCGACCGACGAGGAATCCTCCTTCACAAGCTGGGCCACCGGGCTGGCGACGATGAGACGGACGCCGGCATTCTCGACCATGCGAGCCGCCTCTTCCGAGATCCCGTCATCGGTGATGACCACAGAAACGCGATCGAGCGCGCAGAGAATGAGGCTCGACCGGCGATTGAATTTGCTTGAATCGACCATGACCACGAGTTCGTCGGCCTGGTGCATCAGCTTCTGCTCGCTCTGAATGATGAGGGCATCTGCCTCCATGATGCCGAGCGGGCCGACGCCCTGTGCGCCGATGAACATGCGCCGCGCATAAAAATTGCGGATCGCGTCATTGTCGAAAGGCGACAGGATGAGGCTCTGCTCGCGATAGATCGCGCCGCCCGGCACCGTCACCGTATTCTTGGAATGCTTCACCAGATGTTCGGCGATGGCAAAAGAATTGGTCATGACCTGCATGCGGTGGCCGGCCATGTAATGCACCATCTGGAAGGTCGTCGTGCCGCCATTGATGATGATGGCGTCGCCCGCCTCGCAGAGATCGACGGCTGCGCGCGCAATTGCGCGCTTTTTATCGATATTGACTGATTCTGAAACCCGGAACGGCCGGCCGGCGAGGTTGCCGAGCTGCGGCGGGTGCACCGCTTCTGCGCCGCCGCGGACACGGCGGATCTTGCCCTGGACATGAAGAGCCGCAATATCACGCCGGATTGTCGCTTCAGATGCTTCCGTCAGCTCGGAAATGTCCTGGATCGTGACGACGGACTTTTCCTGAACGGCGCTTAGAATGATGCGATGACGTTCGCGTTCGTGCATTGGGCTCCTCCTCTTGTCGTATTTATTTCGTATCCGTTAAAAGCTGTCAATCACAAACGATCATAAATTTTCATATTGCGCTGCACAATAATCGAATTTGATCGTTTTCGATTGACAAACTCCATTTTGATGAGCGATACCGTCAGCGAAAAGGGCGCGAACCCTCGCGTCCCGATGATGATTTCATATGGGAGGATGACATGGCGGCGAACGTCCGGCTTCTGGAAAACCGGTGGGATGAGGCTTACGCGGCAGGTCTCGACGAGCCCGGCAAGCTTCTCTATCGCTCCAATCTGCTCGGCGCCGACAAGCGCATCACCAATTATGGCGGCGGCAATACCTCGGCGAAGGTGATGGAAACCGACCCTCTGACCGGCGGCAAGGTCAAGGTGCTCTGGGTCAAGGGCTCCGGCGGCGATGTCGGCACCATCAAGCTCGACGGTTTCGCCACCCTCTATCAGGACAAGCTGGAAGCGCTGAAGGGCATCTATAAGGGTGTCGAGGATGAAGACCGCATGGTCGGCTTCCTGCCGCATTGCACATTCAACCTGAATGCCCGCGCCGCCTCGATCGACACGCCGCTGCACGGTTTCGTGCCGTTCACCCATGTCGACCACATGCATCCCGACGCGATCATCGCAATCGCCGCTTCGAAGAATTCCCGGGAACTGACCAAGCAGATCTTCGGTGACGAGATCGGCTGGCTTCCGTGGCGCCGCCCGGGCTTCCAGCTCGGCCTCGATCTCGAAGCCTTCGTCAAGGCGAACCCGAATGCCAAGGGCGTCGTGCTCGAAAGCCATGGTCTCTTCACCTGGGCAAACGACGCCAAGGCCTGCTACGAGCTGACGCTCGATATCATCAACAAGGCGATCGAATGGTTTGCCGGCCAGACCGAAGGCAAGACGATCTTCGGCGGCGCCGTCGTCCAGAGCCTTCCCGTTGCCGAACGCCGCGCCATCGCCGCCCGGCTGATGCCGGAGATTCGCGGCCGCATCGGCAAGCAGGAACGCAAGCTCGGCCATTTCGATGATCAGGATGCGGTTCTGGAATTCGTCAATTCGAAGAACCTGCGTCCGCTCGGCGCGCTCGGCACCAGCTGCCCGGACCATTTTCTGCGCACCAAGATCCGCCCGCTGATCGTCGAATTCGACCCTGCCAAGCCTGATGTCGATGCGATCGTCGCCGGTCTCGACAAGGCGCTGGAAGATTACCGCGCCGACTACGCCCGCTATTACAACGACTGCAAGCATGACAATTCGCCCGCCATGCGCGACGCCAATCCGGTCATCTTCCTCGTTCCCGGCGTCGGCATGCTGTCCTTCGCCCGCGACAAGGCAACGGCCCGCATCGCCAGCGAATTCTACGTCAACGCCATCAACGTCATGCGCGGCGCCTCGACGGTCTCGGAATATCAGGGCCTGCCGGAGCAGGAGGCGTTCGATATCGAATACTGGCTGCTCGAAGAGGCTAAGCTCCAGCGCATGCCGAAGCCGAAGAGCCTTGCCGGCAAGGTCGCCTTCGTCACCGGCGGCGCCGGCGGCATCGGCCGCGCCACGGCCGTACGCCTCGTCGGCGAGGGCGCCTGCGTCGTGCTCGCCGATATCGATCAGGCGGCGCTTGAATCGACCGAAGCCGATTTCGTGAAGAAATACGGCGCGGATGCCGTGCGCACCGTAAAGCTCGACGTTACCAAGGAAGACGCCGTTATCGCTTCCTTCGCCGAATCCTGCGTCGAATTCGGCGGGATCGACATCCTCATTTCGAATGCCGGGATCGCCTCCTCGGCGCCGATCGAAACGACCGAGCTGTCGACGTGGAACCGCAATATCGACATTCTGGCGACCGGTTACTTCCTCGTCTCGCGCGAGGCCTTCCGGCTGTTCCGCCGGCAGGCGCTCGGCGGCAACGTCGTCTTCATCGCATCGAAGAATGGCCTTGCCGCTTCGCCGAACGCATCGGCCTATTGCACGGCGAAGGCCGCCGAAATCCATCTCGCCCGCTGCCTGGCGCTGGAAGGCGCGGATGCCGGCATCCGCGTCAACACCGTCAATCCGGATGCCGTCCTGCGCGGCTCCAAGATCTGGAGCGGCGAGTGGCGCGAACAGCGTGCGGCCTCCTCGAAGATCGAGGTGGACGACCTGGAGGAACATTACCGCAAGCGTTCCATGCTGAAGCTCAACGTGTTCCCGGAAGACATCGCCGAGGCGGTTTACTTCCTGGCATCCGATCTTTCGGCCAAGTCGACCGGCAACATCATCAACGTCGATGCCGGCAACGTGCAGAGTTTTACGCGCTAGAGCAATTCCAGCAAAAGTGTGCAGCGGTTTTGCGTCCGGAATTGCGCTAAGCAAACGGAAAACTATTTTCGGAGGATCACCCATATCGCGTGGATGATCCCTGGCACATAGCCGCAAAGCGTCAGCAATATGTTGAGCCAGAAATGCAGGCCGATCCCGACCTGCAGGAATACGCCAAGGGGCGGCAGGATGATCGCAAGAAGAATGCGGACGATGTCCATCGTAGCTCCTGAGTTTTGAAGACATACAAGCGTTAGAACGCAAACCACGGTTCTGTGGTTCGCGACGTGGGAGGAAACAATGGCTGAATTCAGGATTGCGCCGGATCTGGTCGCGACGGAAAATGAAAAACGGGCGGCGGCGCTGAAAGCCGATTACGACGCATTGGGTGCGACGCTTGATCGCCGTGGCGTCGATATCGAGGCGGTGACGCGCAAGGTCGGCGAATTTTTCGTCGCCGTTCCGTCCTGGGGCGTGGGCACCGGCGGCACCCGCTTTGCCCGTTTTCCCGGCACCGGCGAACCGCGCGGCATCTTCGACAAGCTCGACGATTGCGCCGTCATCAACCAGCTGACGCGGGCCACGCCGAACGTCTCGCTGCATATTCCCTGGGACAAGGCGGATGCACGGGAATTGAAAGCGAAGGGCGACGCGCTCGGCCTTGGTTTCGATGCGATGAATTCGAATACCTTTTCCGATGCGCCGGGACAGGCCCATTCTTACAAATACGGCTCGCTCAGCCATACGGATGCGGCAACGCGCGCCCAGGCGGTCGAGCATAATCTCGAATGCATCGAGATCGGCAAGGCGATCGGCTCCAAGGCGCTGACGGTCTGGATCGGTGACGGCTCGAACTTCCCCGGCCAGAGCAATTTCACCAGGGCATTCGAGCGCTACCTCGCTTCGATGGCCGACATTTACAAGGCGCTGCCCGACGATTGGAAGCTCTTCACCGAGCACAAGATGTATGAGCCGGCCTTTTATTCGACGATCGTGCAGGATTGGGGCACCAACTACCTGATCGCCCAGACGCTCGGCCCTAAGGCCCATTGCCTCGTCGACCTCGGCCACCATGCGCCGAACACCAATATCGAGATGATCGTCGCCCGCCTGATTCAGTTCGGCAAACTCGGCGGCTTCCACTTCAACGATTCGAAATATGGCGATGACGATCTCGACGCCGGTTCGATCGATCCCTACCGGCTGTTCCTCGTGTTCAACGAGCTGGTCGATGCCGAGCAGCGCGGCGTCAACGACTTCAATCCGGCCCATATGATCGACCAGTCGCACAATGTCACCGATCCGATCGAGAGCCTGATCAACAGCGCCAACGAAATCCGCCGCGCCTATGCGCAGGCGCTGATCGTCGACCGCAAGGCGCTCGATGGCTACCAGCAGGACAATGACGCGCTGATGGCGTCGGAAACACTGAAGCGTGCCTATCGCGCCGATGTCGAGCCGATCCTCGCCGAGGCCCGCCGCAGGGCCGGCGGCGCGATCGATCCCGTTGCCGCCTACCGCGCCAGCGGCTACCGCAAAAAGGTGGCAGCCGAGCGCCCGGCTTCCGTTGCCGGCGGCGGCGGTATCATCTGAGCTTGAGTTGCCGGCGGCGCAGGTGATGCGCTGCCGGCAATCATCGTTTACGGCTTCCAGGCACCGGCGATCTGCCGGGTGGCAATGTTCAGCCGGTTCCAGACATTGATATTGGCGATGGCGATGACGAGAGCCGCGAGGCTCCTGCCGTCATAATGCCGCGTCGCTTCGTCCCAGATCTCGTCCGGCACCGGATCGGCGCGGTCGCTGACGCGGGTCACCGCTTCGGTCAGCGCCAGGGCTGCCCGCTCGGCATCGCTGAAATAGGGCGTGTCGCGCCAGGCGCTGACGGCAAAAAGCCTTTCATCCGTTTCGCCGAGTTTCTTCGCGATGCGCGGATGGCCGTCGATGCAGACGCTGCAGCCGTTGATCTGGCTGGCGCGAAGATTGACGAGTTCGAGCAGTTTCGGCGAAAGGCCGGCCTCGGCCGGAACCTTGCCGAGGGCAGTCAGCGCCTGCATGGCGGCGGGAAGGACGAGGGCGGGATTTCCCATTCTTTCCTGCATGATATGTCTCCTTGATGCGTTTACGGTTCGACGATCCGCCGGCGCTGTCACATCGGCCGGTTTTCATTCGTCATAGCCTTGACGGAACGCAGCGAAGGAATGTGACGGATGAACGAGAAAAAATGGCTGACCGATGAATTCGAGGCGAACAGGGCGCATCTCAGCGCCGCCGCCTATCGCATGCTCGGCTCGCGCAGCGAGGCTGATGATGCCGTTCAGGAGGCCTGGCTGCGGCTGAACCGTGCTGATACGAGCGACGTCGGCAATCTCGGCGGCTGGTTGACGACGGTGGTGGCGCGCATCTGCCTCGACATGCTGCGGGCGCGCAAGACCCGGCGCGAGGAGCCGCTGGATATGCCCGCGCATGCCGGAATTGCCGATCGGGCCAAGGATCCGGAGCGCGAAGCAGCCTTCGCCGATTCCGTGGGGCTGGCGCTGCTTGTGGTATTGCAGACGCTGGCGCCCGCCGAGCGTGTCGCCTTCGTGCTGCACGACATGTTCGACCTGCCCTTCGACGAGATCGCGCCGATCATCGGCCGCTCCTCCGCCGCCACCCGCCAGCTCGCAAGCCGCGCCCGCCGCAGGGTGCAGGGCGTGGACGAGGCGCCTGATGTCGATTTTACCCGGAAGCGGGCGATCGCCGAGGCCTTTCTGGCAGCTTCCCGCAACAGCGATCTGGAGGCGCTGCTTGCGGTGCTCGCCCCCGACGTCGTCTTTCGGCCCGATACGACGGCAGCGCAGTACGGCATCGGCGCAATGCGCGGCGCGGCTGGTGTGGCAGAGGCCTTCAAGGGTCGGGCGCAGGCCGCGGAGCTTGCCATCGTGGGCGGCGAACTTGGATTTGTCGTGGATATTGGCGGCCAGATTCGCGTGGCGGTGACGCTGACGATCGACGATGGCAGGATCGTCGCGATCGACGCCGTCGCCAATCCGGAGCATCTGCAAGGGATAAACTATTCGATTCTGCGGGATTGAAAATGTGTGGATTTCGCGCGCTTCCGCAGGAAACGCGCGCGCTTGCGCGGTGGCCAAGCCGGCGTCATATCCCTTGACAGGGAGGCTTGCGTCTTTATTCTATTATAAAGCCTCATATGTCATAGTTATGTAATCGCGTCGGAGATGAGGCCCCCATCTTCAGGTTCCCCATCACTCTCCATAGCGACCGCAGACGGATGATCGGGAGCGATTCCGTTCCGAGACTTCGAAAGGAAAGCATATCATGCCCGGCGACCAGGCGAAGAAGCCCCTTCTCCTCACCAATGTCAAACCGATAGCTTTCGGGGCCGGCGCAGGCGAGGGCGCTCTGGACATTCTCGTCAATGCCGATGGCAGGATCGCCGAGATCGGTCCGTCGCTCGCGGTCTCTGAGGACGTCACGCGCATCGACGGCAAGGGCGCCTTCATTTCGCCGGGCTGGATCGATCTGCATGTACATATCTGGCACGGCGGCACCGATATTTCGATCCGCCCTTCCGAATGCGGCGTCGAGCGCGGCGTCACCACGCTGGTCGATGCCGGTTCGGCCGGCGAGGCGAATTTCCACGGCTTTCGGGAATATATCATCGAGCCCTCGCGCGAGCGCATCAAGGCCTTCCTCAATCTCGGTTCGATCGGTCTCGTCGCCTGCAACCGTGTGGCCGAACTCAGGGATATAAGAGATATCGATCTCGACCGTATCCTTGAGGTCTATGCCGCAAACAGCGAGCACATCGTCGGTCTCAAGGTGCGTGCCAGCCATGTCATCACCGGCTCCTGGGGCGTCACCCCGGTCAAGCTCGGCAAGAAAATCGCCAAGATCCTGAAAGTGCCGATGATGGTGCATGTCGGCGAGCCGCCGGCGCTTTATGATGAAGTGCTGGAGATTCTCGGCCCGGGCGATGTCGTCACTCACTGCTTCAACGGCAAGGCCGGTTCGAGCATCATGGAGGATGAGGATCTTTTCTATCTCGCCGAGCGCTGCGCTTCCGAGGGCATCCGCCTCGACATCGGCCATGGCGGCGCCTCCTTCTCCTTCAAGGTGGCGGAAGCGGCGATCGCGCGCGGGCTGCTGCCGTTCTCGATCTCGACTGATCTGCACGGCCATTCGATGAACTTCCCGGTCTGGGATCTGGCGACGACGATGTCGAAGCTGCTCAGCGTCGGCATGCCCTTCGACAAGGTGGTGGAGGCCGTCACCCATGCGCCAGCATCCGTCATCAAGCTGCCGATGCAGAACCGGCTTTCCGTCGGCGCAAAAGCCGAATTCACCATCTTCGATCTCGTCGATTCCGAACTCGAAGCGACGGATTCCAACGGTGACGTGTCGATCCTCAACAACCTGTTCGAGCCGCGCCACGCGGTGATCGGCGCCGAGGCCTTCGCTGCCAGCCGCTACGTGCCGCGGGCGCGCAAGCTCGTGCGCCACAGCCACGGTTATTCCTACCGGTAGGATCTACCGACGCAAGACGCTCAGCGGTTTCGCCAGCCCATCAGCTTTTCGATCCGCTCTGCCGAATTGCGCACATGCGCGGTGTAGTGGTTCTCGTCGGAAAAGGCCTTCTGCTCCGGCAGCACGATGGAAATGGTGGCGACGCACTGGCCGTCGCGGTCGCAGATCGGCGAGGCGATGCAGGCCACCGCATAATCCGATTCCCCTGCCTGGATCGACAGGCGCGCCTCGAAGGCCTTGCCGGCGACTTCCGACAGCGTGCCGGGATCGATCTCGGCGCGGCCGGTCGGCGACGAGCGTGCGCAGCGCTTGAAGAGTTCGATGCGCTCCTCCTCCGGCAGATGGCCGACGAGCAGTCGGCCCGACGCCGTCCAGTTCAGCGGCACCCGAGTGCCGACGCGCGACGCCACCTGGAAGTGGCTCGGGCCGTCGGCCATGGCAAGCACCAGCATATAATCCCCGTCGCGGCCGCAGACCTGCACGGTTTCGCCGGCCTGGCGGCAGAGATCGTGCATTTCGTGGGTGGCGATGCTCATGAAATCCAGCGACCGCGCATAAGCGAGGCCGTAATGATAGAGCCGCGCGCCGAGCCAGATCGAACCATCCGCCTGGCGCGTCAGCATGTTCTTCTCGACCAGATCGTCGACGATGACGTAGACGGTGGACAGCGGCGCCTTCACCGCCTTGGCAATGGCGTAGACGCCGGCCGGCGAACCGGTCTCATAGAGATGATCGATCACCTGAAGCGCCCGGTCGATGCCGCTGACACGGGCGCGGCGCGCACCCTTGCCCCCGGCCTCGCTCGCAAGGACCTCATCTTCGGAATAAACTGCGGGTGATGTCTTTCCGTCCAATTCCACGCACCTCATGAACACTGCGATCATGTTACATTACTATGGCATAGAGGTCGCTGTGGCAAATCGCAACATTTTGTAGATTGATCGCGGCAACGGATCGCCTACGGCGCCGTTCGCCTGCTTGGAAAAACGCTACGACAAAACGTGGAACAACAAGCGTCAGCCTGAGTTTGAGCGTGAACCCAGGAGGTCATCATGACAAACTACCCGACACCGCCTTTCCCGTCCCAGAAGCAGCCGATGCCGGGTTTTACCGCGCAGATGGATCCCATTCCCGATCATGGTGAGGAGAGCTATCGCGGCTCCGACCGCTTGAACGGCAAGCGGGCGATCATTACCGGCGGCGATAGCGGCATCGGCCGGGCGGTGGCGATCGCCTATGCCCGGGAAGGCGCCGATCTCGTCATTTCCTATCTCGACGAGGATGAAGATGCCGACGAGACGAAGCGGCTGGTCGAGCAGGCCGGCCGCAAGGCCGTGCTGATCAGCGGCGACATTCAGGATCCGAACCATTGCAGGCAGATCGTCGAGACAGCGGTCAAGGAGCTTGGCGGCATCGACATTCTCGTCAACAACGCCGCGCATCAGGCGAGCTTCAAGAGCATCGACGAGATCAGCGACGAGGAATGGGAACTGACCTTCAAGGTCAATATCCACGCGATGTTCTACCTGACCAAGGCGGCGGTGCCCCATATGAAACCCGGCAGCGCCATCATCAACACGGCTTCGATCAATTCCGACAATCCGAACCCGACGCTGCTTGCCTATGCGACGACCAAGGGCGCGATCCAGAATTTTACCGCCGGCCTCGCCCAGCTTCTGGCCGAGAAGGGCATTCGCGCCAATGCCGTGGCGCCGGGGCCGATCTGGACGCCGCTCATCCCTTCGACGCTGCCCGAGGACAGCGTCAGCAATTTCGGCAAGCAGGTGCCGATGAAGCGGCCCGGCCAGCCGGCCGAACTTGCGACAGCCTATGTGATGCTGGCCGATCCTTTGTCGAGCTATGTCTCCGGCACGACAATCGCGGTCACCGGCGGCAAGCCGATCCTTTGATGCAGGTCGCCCGGGATTGGCGGTTCCGGGGCAAAAACATGCATGACACAAGGAACTGAAGCGTATCTTTAAGATCTGATGCGATGCGCTTCAATGTGGCTTGCCGTAGCCGCCGCCGGTCGGCGTCGTGACGATCACGGCGTCGCCGGCGGCGAGCATTGCCTGGTCGCAGCCTTCCAGCCGTTCCACGTTGCCGTCCGCGCGGCGAATCTCGGTTTTCCCCAATTGCCCATCCTCCCCGCCGAAGAGGCCGAAGGGCCGGATCGTGCGATGCGAGGAGAGAATGCTGCAATCCATCGTCTCCAGGAAACGGATGGTGCGCTCGGTTCCGCCGCCGGAGCTGTATTGCCCCCTGCCGCCGGAGCCGCGGCGGATGTGGAAATCCTCAAGCACGACAGGGAAGCGGAATTCCAGCACTTCCGGATCGGTCAGGCGCGAATTGGTCATGTGCGTGTGCACGCCGTCGGCACCGCCGAAGCCGCTGCCGTCGTTGAGAAGGCCGGCAGGCCCGCCGGCGCAGATCGTCTCGTAATATTGATAGGCGGCATTGCCGAAGGTCAGGTTGTTCATCGAGCCCTGGGCCGCCGCCAGCGTCCCGAGCGCGCCGAACAGCGCATTCGTCACGTGCTGGCTGGTCTCGACATTGCCGGCGACGACGGCGGCCGGATAGGCCGGGCGCAGCATGGAGCCCTCCGGCACGATGATCCGGATCGGCCTCAGGCAGCCGGCATTCATCGGGATCGGCTGCTCGACCATGACGCGGAAGACATAGAGCACGGCGGCGCGCGTCACCGGTTCCGGCGCATTGAAATTGGTCGGCTGCTGCGCGCTCGTGCCGGTGAAATCGACCGTCGCCTCGCGCGCCTGCCTGTCCACGGTGATCTTCACCTTGATGACGGCGCCCTGATCGGTGGGATAGGTGAACTCGCTGTCGCTCAAGCGGGCGATCACCCGGCGGACACTCTCCTCGGCATTGTCCTGCACATGGCCCATATAGGCCTCGACGACATTGAGCCCGAAATGGGCGACCATCTTGCGCAGTTCGTGCACGCCCTTTTCGTTGGCGGCGATCTGCGCCTTGACGTCGGCAAGATTCTGGGCCGGATTGCGGGCGGGATAAGGATGATCCGTCAGCATGGCCGCGAATTCGGCCTCGCGGAAACGGCCTTCGTCGACCAATAGAAAGTTGTCGATCAGCACGCCCTCCTCGTCGACCTTCGTCGCCCGCGGTGTCATAGAGCCCGGCGCCTTGCCGCCGATATCGGCGTGATGGCCGCGCGAGGCGACGTAAAACAGGATGGTCTTTCCCGCGTCGTCGAAGACCGGGGTGACGACGGTGATGTCGGGCAGATGCGTGCCGCCATTGTAAGGCGCGTTCAGCGCGAAGACGTCGCCTGGGCGGATGCGGCCTTCGTTCAAGCGGATGATGGTTTCGACGGAGCGGTCCATGGAGCCGAGATGCACCGGCATATGCGGCGCATTGGCGACGAGCGCGCCGGTGCGGTCGAAGACGGCGCAGGAGAAATCGAGCCGCTCCTTGATATTGACCGAATGGGCGGTGTTCTGCAGCGTCACGCCCATCTGCTCGGCGATCGCCATGAAGAGGTTGTTGAAGACCTCGAGCATGACGGGATCGGCATTCGTGCCGATCGCGGCATTGCGGGCAAGCGCGATTTCGCGGGTGAGGACGATATGATCGAGGCCGGTGAGCCTTGCCTGCCAGCCGGGCTCGACGACGATCGTCTGATGCGGCTCGATGATGAGGGCCGGGCCTTTCAGGACCGCGCCGGGCTTCAGCGCATCGCGCTTGAAGATGCCGGCCTCATGCCATGCGCCGCCGGAAAAGAAGCGGGTCGTGCGGAGCGCTTGCGGTGCGAAGGCTTCTGCCTGTGTCTCTGCTTCCTCGATATCGGCGCCGCCGCCGATGCCCTCGACTTCGATGGAGTCGACGACAACAGGACGGTCTTCGAAGATAAAGCCGAACTGCTTCTTGTGAGCGATGGCGAAGGCTTGCACCATCTCCTCCTGTGGTCCGAAGGCGACGGGCAGGGCCGTGTCGGTGCCCTTATATTGCAGGTGAAGCCGGGTGACGATCTCCATATCGGCGGCCTCGACGCCTTGCAGCGCCAGTTCCTCGCGGACATCTTTCTCCAGTTCGCTCCTGGTGCCGCCGATCGTCGCCAGCGCCTCGGCGATCTCCGTCAGCACCGCGCGCTGGCGGGTGGCGCGGATATCGGCAAGCCCCATGCCATAGGCCGAGAGAATGCCGGAGAAGGGGTGGATCAGCACGGTCTTCATGCCGAGGCTGTCGGCGACGAGGCAGGCATGCTGGCCGCCGGCGCCGCCGAAGCAGGTGAGCGCATAACCGGAAACATCATAGCCGCGCTGGACGGAGATCTTCTTGATGGCGTTCGCCATGTTTTCGACGGCGATGGCGAGGAAGCCGTCGGCGACGTCTTCCGCTGCTCGCCCGCCGCCGATCGTCTCTGCCATCTCGGCAAAGGCGGCGCGCACCGCATCGGCATCGAGCGGCTGATCCTGCTCCGGCCCGAAGATCGCGGGGAAGAATTCCGGCAGCAGCTTGCCGGTCATGATATTGGCGTCGGTGACGGCAAGCGGCCCGTTGCGTCGGTAGGATTTCGGGCCGGGTGTCGCGCCGGCCGATTCCGGGCCGACGCGGAAGCGCGAGCCGTCGTAGCTCAGGATCGAGCCGCCGCCGGCGGCCACCGTGTGGATCTTCATCATCGGCGCGCGCATGCGCACACCGGCGACCTCCGTCTCGAAGGCGCGCTCCAGTTCGCCGTCGTAGTGCGAAACGTCAGTCGATGTCCCGCCCATGTCGAAGCCGATCATCCTGTTGAAACCGGCGATGCGCGAGACCTCGACCGCGCCGACCACGCCGCCGGCCGGGCCGGAAAGGATCGCGTCCTTGCCCTGGAACAGATGCGCATCGGTCAGCCCGCCGGAGGACTGCATGAACATCAGTTTCGGGCCTTCTCCTTCGGTCGCGCCGAGTTCGCCGGCAACCTGGTCGACATAACGCCGGAGAACCGGAGACAGATAGGCATCGACGACGGCGGTGTCGCCGCGTCCGACAAGCTTGATCAGCGGTGAAACGACATGCGAGGGCGAGATCTGCGTAAAGCCGATCGCGCGCGCGATATCGGCGGCCCGTTTTTCGTGCTCGGGATAGCGATAGGCGTGCATGAAGACGATGGCGACGGCGCGCAGGCCCCCGGCATAGGCAGCCTCGAGCGCCTGGCGCAAATTATCCTCGTCGAGCGGGCGTTCCACCGTGCCGTCCGCCAGCACCCGCTCGTCCGCCTCGATGACATCGGCATAGAGCAGCTCAGGCTTGACGATCTTCTTGGCGAAGATATCGGCGCGAGCCTGGTAGCCGATCTCCAGCGCGTCGCGGAAACCCCGCGTCGTCACCAGCAGGGTCGGATCGCCCTTGCGTTCCAGCAGTGCATTGGTGGCGACCGTCGTGCCCATCTTCACCGCGCCGATGAGTTCGGACGGGATCGGATCGCCGGCTTTGCGGCCGAGCAATTCGCGGATGCCGTGAACGGCCGGGTCGCGATAGGCTTCCGGATTTTCCGAAAGCAGCTTGTGGGCGACGAGCGAACCATCATGACGCCGCGCGACGATATCAGTGAAGGTGCCGCCGCGATCGATCCAGAAATCCCACTGACTGCCCATCGTCCGACCTCCTGTTGAACTGAAAATTTATTGACGATTTATCGATAAAATGTCAATGTTTCCTCTGGGGTCATGGAGAACTGGCATGGCGGATCAGCACGCGCGACAGGACATTGGGCCGATCGTCTCTTCCGCACATCTGGCAGACGGCGCGCTTCCCGCCCTTTCGGAGCTGGAATTCGGTCTCATCCTCGCGAGCAATGCCTTCGATCGCTGGATGATACGCTGCATGACGGCAGCGGGCGAGCCCGGATGCGCGGCGATCGACGTGCTGGTGCTGCATTCGGTGGCGCACCGGCAGCGGCCGAAGCGGCTCGGCGATCTCTGCAGCGTGCTCGGCGTCGAGGATACGCATCTGGTAATTTATGCGATCAAGAAACTGGAAAAGCGCGGCCTCGTGAAAAGCGCGCGGGCGGGCAAGGAGAAGCTGATCGCCGCCACCGACAAGGGGCTTGAAACCTGCCTGAAATATCGGGCGGTCCGCGAAGCGCTGCTGGTGGATTCGGTCAAGGGGCTTGGGCTCGATCCCGCGGCGACATCGGCGGTGGCGGCGACACTCAGGGCGCTTTCCGGCCACTATGATCAAGCAGCAAGGGCCGCCGCCTCTTTATGACGACAGCCCTTGTCGGGGGCAGGGAGAGATCCCCCGGTGTTCAGGCGGTTTTTCAGCCGAAGCAGGGCATGGCCGGCAGATTGGCGCGGCTTGCGAGCGCTCCGATCATCTTGCCCACCGGCGTCGGGCGCGGCTCACGGTTGCCGGCGGCCGTCTCAAGGAGTTGCTTGAAATCTTCAAGCTTCACGCCGTCGGCGCGCAATACCATGGCGATCAGGGGGTCGCGAAGGGCTTCGGATATGGTCAGGTCGTCTCTGGTCTTTCTCATGGCTTGTCCTCCTTTCGTGGGCAGTTGCCCGTGTTCCACATTCCCTAGCCATGCCCTCAGCATTGACTTTCGTGGCATGTGGTGTTACCGGTAAGTAACAATACAGTTGTTACCGATCGGTCACATTGATGTCAAGGACTTCGTCCGCAAAAAAATCCGAAACTTTGAATGAAACCGCCACAGCCGCTCCCGAAGATCGCATCCCGCCACGGGAGCGCATCGTCTCGACGGCTCAGGAGCTTTTCCGCGAGCGCGGCATCCGTGGCATCGGTGTCGATGCCATCGCCGACGCGGCTCTGACCAACAAGATGACGCTCTACCGGCATTTCGGCTCGAAGGACGAACTCGTCTGCGAGACGCTGCGCCGCGCTTCCGAAAAGGCTGGTGCCATCTGGCGCGAGCTGGAGGCGGCCCATCCGGGTAATCCGCGCGCCCAGCTCGACGCCTGGGTGGAGATGCGGGCGCAGTGTCTGAACGGCGAGCCCGCCGGTTGCGATCTCGCCAACGCCGCGATTGAATTGAAGGGTGAGGGCCATCCGGCCCACGAAATGATCGAGCGGCACAAGGCCGAACAGCGTGATCGCCTGGCCGCGCTCTGTTCGGCGGCCGGTGCGCGCGAAGCCGAACTGCTTGCCGATACGCTGACGCTGTTGCTCGAAGGCGCGCGCGTCAGCCGTCAGGCCATGGGCGCCGCCGGCTGCTGCGGTCATTTCGCCAAGGCATGCAGGGCTGCGATCGCTTCCTTCACCTGAATGGATCTTTCCGGGAACCTTACCGCTTCCATGCCGTTTTCCCATCACCGGACGGCGATGTGGAGACCGGGAGATGAACTACGTCTATCTCAAACGCCTGTATGCCAAGCGCGCCGAGCTCGAAGCGAAGCTGGAGCTTCATGATGCGCGCTATTGTTTCGGTGAGGAAGAGGTCGATGACGGCACCGACAGCGATCTGCGTCAGCGGCTGAGCGAAATCGCCGATGAAATAGCGGCGCTGGAGAGTGGTCGGGCGGCTAAGGCAAGCTGAATTTAGCTGAAGCGGCCTCGCACAGGCGCAGCCTAATCGCCGGCGCTGAGGATTTCCCGCGTCCGTTCGTCGAATTTTCCCTGGTAGAAATGATCGATTACCTGGTGAAACGGTGAGCCGTGGTCGCTGATCGCAGCGAACAAGGTCATCGACGAGCGCAGCTTCATGTCGTCGGGCGAACCCAGGATCTCGTGCGCCGATCGGCCGTCGACGGACAGAATTGCCTCGATGCAACGCAGCAGCCGGCTGGAGAGAATGGGATCGGCAAGATAAGCGGCGGCTTCTTCGGCCGAGCGGATCGCATATTTTTCTGCCATCGGCGAGGTGCCCAGACCAGCGATCTGGGGGAAGATGAACCACATCCAGTGGGAGGTCTTGCGTCCGGCCTTCAGCTCTGAAAGCGCCCGTTCATAGACGCCGTTCTGGGCGTCGATGAAACGGTGGAGATTATAATCGACATCGCCGGCCATGGTTCTTTTCCCTTATCCTGCATTTGATGCAGCCTGGGCCAAGGTTTCCATGCCCGGCGAACTAGTCCTGCTCGGGCGAGCCGCGCTCGCCTCAGCAAACCCTTTCAGCGTAGGGGCTGCTGTCACGGCAATGGCCGTACGGCTGATGATGCGGCGTGCTGTCGCCTGATGTAGCGGCAATGGCCGATGTCGTCATCGGATCGGTATCGCCGGACGAATATGCGGCAAAACCGGCAAAGCTCAACACAACCAGCGCCCCGACCACGACGAGACGTTCGAAGCCCGAAAGTTTCTGGGCGCTGACATGTTCCACATAGTCGCGCTCGCCCAGGCCGATGGTTTCATCCTCCTTCGCATGGAGGGTCACCATATCCTGGCGGCGGCTCAAAGTTTCACAATCTGACATTTCAGTGTACTCCTGCAACACATGCGGAGCCGGTTCTGAAAGAGCAACTTTCACCCTCATGCCGAATCCCACTCCACACGCGGGCAGCATGTGTGTCTTCGATCGTGGCAATTGAAGGGGCAATCTGCAAACTCAGTGTTCAAAAAATCGTTCTAATAAATGCAAAATATCGTGAACCTCTGGCTCGCCGGAATGATCCGGGGTAGTCGAAAGGATCATCATCTTCTGGACCGTCCCATGAGCAAATCCTTCGGCGCGATGTCCGTCGCCCAGCTTTCCGTCCTCATTCAGGCAGGCGCGGCCGATCCGGTCGATGTGGCCGAGGCGGTCTTCCAATCCATTGCCGATTATGGCGACAAGGCCGTCTTCACCGCGCTGACCGAAAGCCGGGCGATGGAGGAGGCGCGTGCCTCCTCCAGGCGTTTGCAGGAGGGCCGTTCGCTCGGATTGCTGGACGGCATTCCGATCGCCTGGAAGGATCTTTTCGATATCGAAGGCATGCCGACGACGGCGGGCTCCGTCGTGCTCGCCGCCGATGCGCCGGCCAAGCGCGATGCAGCCGTCGTCGGCCTCCTCAGGCAGGCGGGCATGATCGCTGTCGGCCGCACCAATATGAGCGAATTCGCCTTTTCCGGCCTCGGCATCAATCCGCATTACGGCACGCCGGTCAATCCGCGAAGCGCCGATCTCCCGCGCATTCCAGGCGGCTCTTCCTCCGGCGCCGGCGTCGCCGTTGCCGCCGGTCTGGTGCCGGTCGCAATGGGCACGGATACCGGCGGCTCGGTGCGCATTCCTGCCGCCCTCAACGGCGTCGTCGGCTATAAGGCGACCCACGGCCGCTATGCGATGGACGGCGTTTATCCCCTGTCGAAGAGCCTCGATTCGCTGGGGCCGCTCTGCCGCACCGTGAGAGATGCGGTCTGGATCGATGCGGCGATGCGCGGTCTGACTGTGCCTGACGTTGCCGAGCGCTCGCTGCAAGGGCAGGAATTGCTCGTGCCTGAAAATATCGTCTTCGACGGCGCCGAACCAGGCGTGATCGCCGCGTTCGACGCCGCTTTGGAACGCCTTCAAAAGGCCGGCGTGCGTGTCTCGCGCACCACCATCCCCGCCTTCGACGCGATCATCGAGATGCTGACGAAATATGGTCCGCTGGTCACCGCGGAAGCTTTCGCGCTGCATCAGGAGCGGCTGGCGGGACCAGAAGCAGACCGCATGGATCATCGTGTCGTCATGCGCACACGCTTGGGAGCGAAGACGACGGCGCCTCACTATATGGCGATCCTCGAAGCGCGCAGCCGTCTGATCGCCGATGTCGACCGCTTCGTCGGCGACCGCCTCATCGCTTTCCCCACGGTCGCCCATGTCGCCCCGCCGATCGCACCGCTGGAAGCGGATGACGAACTCTTCTTCGCCACGAATAACAAGACGCTGCGCAACACCATGCTCGGCAATTTCCTCGACTGGTGCGGCGTCTCCATCCCCTGCGGCACGGGGGAGGCCGGCATGCCGGTCGGCCTGCTGCTTTCGGCAACCGGCCGCCGCGACGAGTCGCTGCTCGGGACAGGGCTCGCGGCCGAGGCGGTCATCCGCGGTGATTTCGCCTGAATTTGCAATTGAACCGCCGGGCTTTTGTTGCCATTGATGGCATGAGGAGATCCAGGAGGACGGCACGTGCAGGGCTTGCAGAACGGACGCTTCGCGGTTTCGACATGGTCGCTGCATCGGCTGCTCGGAGCCGTTTATGCCTACAGTCCCGATCCCGAGAAAAGTGCGGCACCGAAGGAGCCCTACGGCCCGGGTGCGGCGGCTCTGATCGACATGCCGGCGGCGCTTGCGGCGCGCGGCATCCACCGGCTGGAGGTCTGCTCCTTCCATCTGCCGAGCCTGGACGCCGCTTACCTCCGTGACCTCCGCGACGCCATGGCGGCGTCGAATGTGCTGTTCCAGACGCTGCTCGTCGAGGACGGCGATCCGAGCCATCCCGAAACGGCCGAACGCGACGTCGAATGGATGGCTGAGTGGATCGGCATTGCCGCCGCCCTCGGGGCGCAGAGGATGCGCGTCATTGCGGGCAAGCAGCAGCCGACCGAGGAAAATCTCAGCCGCGCCGCCCGCCACCTCGGCTGGCTGGCGGAAAAGGCGGAAGGCAGCGGTGTGCGTGTCGTGGTCGAAAACTGGTTCGACCTGCTGCCGTCGCCCGTCGAGATGAACTGGCTGCTGGACCGGTTGGACGGCAGGATCGGGCTTAACGGCGACCTCGGCAACTGGGCGGCGCCGGCAAAATATGCGGGCCTTGCCGATATCATGCGCCGGGCGGAAATCTGCCACGCCAAGGCCGATTACAGCGCCGCCGGCCTCGATGCCGAGGATTATCGCAAGTGCCTGGAGATGTGCGAGAAGGCCGGTTATGCCGGTCCTTTCACGCTGATCTACGACTCGCCTTTCTTCCCCGATGAATGGGACGGCGTCCTGCTGCAAAAGCAATTCATCGAGGATTTTCTGCGTGAAGCGCCGGCGCGCCGGACGGCTTGAACCGAAGCGCTGCCGTTATTCCTGGCGCGGGAACCGCTGGTTTTCCTCCAGCACGTTCAGATCCATGTGGTTGCGCATATAACGCTCCGACGCTTTCTGCAGC
Organism: Rhizobium sp. J15; assembly: GCF_002531825.1. Lineage (GTDB taxonomy): Bacteria > Pseudomonadota > Alphaproteobacteria > Rhizobiales > Rhizobiaceae > Rhizobium. The sequence goes on from NZ_NWSX01000001.1 coordinate 70,461, forward strand.
GGCTGATAATCCCATGGATAATAGGCGCCGTTGCGCAGCGCTGCGTAGACGACCCAGCGCCGCGCCTGGCTTTCGCGCACGGCCGCATCGAAATCGGCAAGGTTCCAGCGTCGGCTGGCCTGTTCGGTGAGCCGCGCCAAGGCTTCGGCATGCGAGGGATCGGTCGCCAGATTGTTGCGTTCTTCAGGATCGGCCTCGAGATCGAACAGCATCGGCGGGTCCTTCTCGCAGAGCGAGAGCTTGTACCGGCCGTCCCTGATGCAGACGAGCGGCGCTTCGGAGCCTTCGGCGGCATATTCCATCGGCACCGGGCTGCGGCTGCCGGTGCCCTTGGCGAGCGCTGCGAGATCCTCGCCCTCGGTCCACGGCTTCAGCGAGGCAATATCGATCCCGACGAGGCCGGCGAGCGTCGGCGTTACGTCGAGGGTGGAGACCGGCTGGTCGATGCGCTTCGGCTTCCAGCCCGGGGCCGCGATCATCAGCGGAACGCGGGACGATCCTTCGAAGAAGTTCATCTTGAACCAAAGGCCGCGATCGCCAAGCATGTCGCCATGGTCGGAAACGAAGAGGATGATGGTGTTCTCGGCCATGCGGCTGCGTTCCAGGACGTCGAGAATCTCGCCGATCTTCTCGTCGACATAGGAGATATTGGCGAAATAGCCGCGCCTTGCCCGCCTGATCTGCTCGCTGCTGATGTCGAACGCATCGTGCTCACAGGCTTTCATCAAGCGCTGAGAATGAGGATCCTGCTGCTCGAAAGGAATCGGAGCTACGGCAGGGTCGAGGGCCGGGCAATCCTCATAGAGATCCCAGAACTTGCGGCGCGCGACGTAAGGATCGTGCGGATGGGTGAAGCTGACGGTCAGGCACCAGGGACGCCCATCATGGCCGCGCGCGAGGTCGAAGAGCTTGCGGGTGGCGTGGTAGGCGACCTCGTCGTCATATTCCATCTGGTTGGTGATCTCGGCAATGCCGGCGCCGGTGACCGAGCCGAGATTGTGGTACCACCAGTCGATGCGCTCGCCGGGCTTGGTATAGTCGGGTGTCCAGCCGAAATCGGCGGGGTAGATGTCGGTTGTCAGGCGCTCCTCGAAACCGTGAAGCTGGTCGGGCCCGACGAAGTGCATCTTGCCCGACAGCGCCGTCTGGTAACCGGCTGCGCGCAGATGATGCGCATAGGTCGGGATATCGGAGGCGAATTCCGCCGCATTGTCGTAGACGCGCGTTCGGCTCGGCAATTGCCCGGACATGAAGGAGGCCCGCGCCGGCGCGCAGAGCGGGCTTGCCGTATAGGTGTTAGCAAAACGCACGGAGCGCTCGGCCAGTGATTTCAGATGCGGCGCGTGAAGAAAATCGGCGGGACCATCGGGAAAGAAGGTTCCGTTCAACTGGTCCACCATCAGGATGAGGATGTTCGGGCGCGCCATGTGAATACCTTTTGCTATTTGAGGATTTTATTGAAACGCCTATTATTGCGCCTGTAAAGACAGCTTTTTTCGATAGCTGCCCAAAGGTAATTTTATGTAACCCATTGATGGATGAATCCGGTTGTTCGTCGAGGTCGCGCGGCTCAGGAGCTTTTCGGCGGCTGCAACGCTTCTTGGGCTGACCCAGCCGGCCGTTAGCTACCAGATCTGCCGGCTGGAAGAGCAGTTCGGCATCAGCCTGCTGCCCCGCCGGCATCGTGACGTCGAATTGACCGCGGAAGGCGAGCGGATTCTGGAGGTCGCCGCCAAGGCGGTGGGCGACATCGATGCGCTCGCGGCCCAAAAACCTGGCTATCGGATGAGGTCGAGAGAAATGTTTAGCAGGGGTTGCATTTCTCCTCGCCAGAAGCCTTGTCATCGGCGATGACGACCGACATTGTGGGCCGAATCCATAGTGGAGGTGACTGGAACATGCGAACGATCGGATATGTCATCGGACTGCTTATGGTCGTGCTCGGCCTGGTCTGGATCGGACAGGGAAGCGGTTATTTCCCCTATCCTGCGTCGAGTTTCATGATCGCCCAGCCGATCTGGATGCTTTGGGGAGCCATTTTGGCGGCGGCAGGCATTGTCGTGATGGCCGTGGTGTCGCGGCTGCGCCGAAGAGGATGACCATTGCTGTCCCTTGGCAGCAATCCGGCGCTTGATGGTCTGTCGAACTGAGGAGAATGGCATGAGCGCAGCTGAAATCGAAGGTTTTGCCGACCGCATCCGGAAGCATCAGGGCGGCATGATCTCCGCCTGGGTCGGCATTCCCGATGCCATGCTCGTCAACCATTTGGCGCAGGAGGCGTTCGACGCCGTCGTCCTGGATATGCAGCACGGCATGTGGGACATGCCGTCGGCGGCGAATGCCGTTGCTCAGGCGCGCCTTGCCGGCAAGCCGGCCATTGCGCGCATTCCGGTCGGCGATTTCGCCTCCGCCTCGCGGCTGCTCGATGCCGGCGCCTCCGGCATCATCGCGCCGATGATCAATTCGGCCGAGGACGCGCGAGCGCTGGTCAGGACGACGAAATACCCGCCGCTCGGCGAGCGCAGCTGGGGACCGTCATTGGCGCTGAACCACACCGGATTGTCGGCAGATGACTATCTCAAGAACGCGAACGAGCTCACCGTCGCCATTGCCATGGTCGAGACCCGCGCCGCTCTCGATGCCATCGACGGCATTCTCGGCGTGACCGGCATCGACGGTATTTTCGTCGGCCCCGCCGACCTTTCGATCGCGCTGTCGAACGGCGATCAGGTGGCGCCGAACGCAGCCGAGATCGACAGCGCCATGCAGCATGCCGTTGCGCGCTGCCGCGCCCACGGCAAATTCGCTTGTGCCTATGCCGGCGATGGCGAGCGGGCCGGCGAGCTGCTGAAGTTCGGTTTCGATCTGGTCATCGCCGGAGCCGAGACCATACAGCTGCGCTCCGGCGCCCGCCACGCCATCAATGCCGCCCGCAGGATCGCTTCGGGCAGCTGATCTTCGTCAGCCGGTCGATTTGACGGCAAGCCAGATCACGTGGCGGGCGCCGCGTTTGCGGCCGGCGCGGGTATTGACGACATCGACGGAAAAGCCGCTCTCTCCGAGACGTCGCGTGAAAGCGGGATCCTGGCCTGATGACCAGACGGCGAGCACGCCGCCTCGGCGTAGCGCATCGCGGGCGGCGCGAAGGCCAGCGAAATCATAGAGCCGATCGTTGGATTTGCGGGTCAGCCCATCCGGACCATTGTCGACATCGAGCAGGATGGCGTCATAGCCGCCCTTGCCGGCGCGGATCGCCTCGCCGACATCGCCTTCATGGATGCCGACGCGCGGATCGTCGAGGCAGCCCTTGAAAACCTCGGCCATCGGCCCGCGCGCCCAAGCGACGACGGCGGGCACCAGTTCAGCGACGGTGACGGACGCATCACCGGGAAGGACGGCAAGAGCCGCGCGCAGAGTAAAACCCATGCCGAGCCCGCCGATCAGGACCCTCGGCTTTGGATGCGCCTTGATCCGCTCCCAGGAAAGTGTCGCGAGCGCCTCTTCCGAACCGCTGAGGCGGCTGTTCATCAGCTCGTTGGCGCCGAGCATGATCGAGAATTCGCCGCCGCGCTGCTTCAGCCGGAGTTCGCCGCCTTCGCCGGGAATGGTCGCGGAATCGAGCTGGATCCAGGGCAGCATGATGGTTTCGCCTCACATGAAAAGCCGTCCCTAGCATAGGGCGATGAGCGGAGCCAGCAAGCCGGCCTCCGAGACCGTTTGAAAACGGGGCGGCGGTTTGAGGCGATGCAGATTCGGGCTTCTGATGTGGGCAGCAGCGAACTGGGCTTGGAGGGTTGTCGGTGTTGAGGTGCCTCGAACGTCCTTTGTGAGACGAGGCGAGACCTCGTAGTTTGCAACGACATCTTGGAGATTGGAAACATGGCGCTCAAGCGGATGGACAATGTCGGCATCGTCGTCGAAGACCTTGGACGGGCGATTGATTTCTTTGGTGAACTCGGCCTCGAGTTGGAAGGACGGGCGACGATCGAGGGAGAATGGGCCGGGCGTATCACCGGACTCGGCGATCAGCGGGTCGAGATTGCCATGATGCGCACACCGGACGGACACAGCCGGCTCGAGCTCTCCCGCTTCCTCATGCCTGGTGTCGTTTCAGATCACCGGAACGCTCCGGTCAACGCGCTCGGCTATCTCCGCGTGATGTTCACCATCGATGACATCGATGAAACGCTTGAAAGGCTCAGCACGCGCGGCGCCGAGCTCGTCGGCGAAGTCGTCCAGTATAAGGACGCGTATCGGCTCTGCTATATCCGTGGACCCGAAGGGCTTCTTCTCGGGCTTGCCCAGGAACTCGGCTGAGCGCAGTCACACGGACTGTCAGATCATCCGCATGAAATGCTCCGGCTCCACTTCGACGATATCGTCCTGCGGCGCGGCGGAACGGCGGCGGATGTCGTCCACCTCCTCAGGCCTTAGCCGGGCTTTCGGATCCTCGAAGCGGACATCCGGATCGGGCACGGCCGAAAGCAGCAGCCTTGTATAGGGATGCAGCGGATTGTCGATCACCTTGGCGACGCTGCCCCATTCGACGATCTGGCCGGCATACATCACGGCGATATCTTCCGCGACGTAACGGGCGGTGGCGATGTCATGGGTGATATAGAGCAGGCCGAGATTCATCTCCCGCTTCATCTCGTTCAACAGGTTCAGCACGCCGAGCCGTACCGAGACATCGAGCATCGAGGTCGGCTCGTCCGCCACGATCACTTCCGGCTTGACGGCAAGCGCGCGGGCGATGTTGACGCGCTGGCGCTGGCCGCCGGAGAGCTCATGCGGATATTTCGGTGCGACGAGATCGGGATCGAGCCTGACGCGCTGCAGCAGTTCTCGGACCGTCGCATCGATCTCGGTCCCCTTGATGTGGGGGCGATGCAGCTTCAGCGGCCGCCTGAGATGATGGGCGATGGTGTGGGCGGGGTTCAGCGAAGCGAAGGGATCCTGGAAGATCATCTGCACCGAGCGGCGGTAGCGGGCGATCTCGGCGGAATTCGCCGCTTCGACCGGCCGGCCCTTGTAGAGGATGCGCCCGGATGTCGGCAGATATTCGCGCATCGCCATGCGGGCGCAGGTGGTCTTGCCGCTGCCGGATTCGCCGACCAGCGCCAGCGCCCGGCCGGCATGCAGCGAAAACGAGATGGCGCGGGCCGCATGCACGGCCGCGGACCCATGGCCGAACGTCTTCGTCACCATGTCGAGCGCGAGAATGGCGTCGCTCATAGCAGCACTCCTCCGTGAAGCGAGGGGAAGGAGGCCCAGAGCTTTTTCGTGTAATCGTGCGCCGGTGCCCTGTAGATCGCTTCGGCGGCGTTCTGCTCCACCAGCCTGCCCGACAGCATGATGCCGATGCGGTCGCAGAATTGCACCATCAGCCCGAGATCATGGGTGATGAAGAGAACCGAGAAGCCGAAGCGGCGGCGCAGCTCGTTGATGCGCTGCAGGATCTCGCGCTGGACGACTACGTCGAGCGCGGTCGTCGGCTCGTCCATGACGACGAGTTTCGGATCGAGCGACATGCAGATGGCGATGACGATGCGCTGGCGCATGCCGCCGGAAAACTGGTGCGGATAGTCGCGCATGCGATCCGGCGCGATGTCGACGAGCTTCAGCATCTCGGCGGTGCGCTCGCGGGCTTGCACGCGGCTCATGTTCTTATGCGTGCGCAGCACGTCATAAAATTGCGTCTCGATGCGCAGCACCGGATTCAGCGAATTCATGGCGCTCTGGAAGACCATGGCGACCTCGCGCCAGCGGAAGGCGGCGAGCGCCTGCCGGTCGAGGCCGAGCACGTCGCGGCCGTCGAGCAGGATGCGGCTCTCCTTGCGGATCAGCGCCGGCGGCTTGTGCAGCCGGCTGATGGCGAAGGCGATGGTGCTCTTGCCGCAGCCGGATTCGCCGGCAAGGCCGAAAACCTCGCCCGGCGCCACGTCGAAGCTGACATCGTCGACGGCGCGGAAATCCTTCTGCTCGCCGATGTAATCGATGGTGAGATTCCTCACCGAAAGCAGCGGCTGGGTCACAGGCGGCCCTCCCCGGAACGGACGAGCAGGGACCAGCGCTTCAGGTGATTGCCGGTGCGCAGCCGCGGATTGGCGATCTCGTCGACGGCGAAATTCAGGAGCGACATGCCGATGCCGAGGAGAGCGAGCGCGAAACAGGGTGTGAGGATATCCCACCATGCGCCGACCGAAAGGGCGGAAGCCTTCTGCGCGTTATAGAGCATCGTGCCCCAGGAAATCGCTTTCGGATCGCCGAGGCCGAGAAATTCCAGCGTCGCCTCGGTAATAATCGCGAAGATGACGCTGCCGATGAAATTGATGCCGACGATGGAGATCACGTTGGGGAAGATCTCGAATGTCATGATGCGCCATTGCGGCTCACCCATCATCTCGGCCGATTTGACGAAATCCTTCTGTTTGACGGAGAGCGTCTCGGCGCGGGTGACGCGGGCTCCCCAGGCCCAGGAGGTGGCGCCGAGGATGAGCGCGATGACGAGCGGGCTCGCCTGACCGATGAAGGCGGCGAGCACCAGCAGCAGCGGCAGGTTGGGAACGACGAGCACCATATTGGTGAAGAAGCTGATGATCTCGTCCGTCTTGCCGCCGCGATAGCCGGAGATGATGCCGAGCGCAGTACCAACCAGCGTGATCAGCAGGCCGGCGCCGAAGCCGACGGCGAGTGAGGTACGGGCGCCGTAGAGCAGGCGGGCGAAGACATCCTGGCCGATGCGGGTCGTGCCGAGCAGATGGTCGAGTGACGGCGGCTGGTGCGGCCTGCCGGTGCGGGCGGCGGGATCGTATTGCGTCAGCAGCGGGGCTGCGATCGCGACCACGATGATGAAGGCGATGATCAGCAGGCCGGCCAGCGCCTTGCGGTTTCGAAGCAGGCTCTTCATCTCATGCTCCCTTCAGCCTGGGATCGAGCAGGACATAACTGACGTCGACGATGAAATTGGCGATCAGCATGGTCGCGGTCATAATCAGGAGCTGGCCCTGGATGACGGGATAGTCGCGGGCGAGGATCGCCTGGTAGAGAATGTTGCCGAGGCCGGGATAGTTGTAGACGACCTCCGTCACCAGCGAGCCGCCGAGGATGGTGCCGATGGCGATGGCAAGGCTGGAGACGGTCGGCAGCAGGGCGTTGCGCGCCGCATACCAGAGCATCACATGCCGGTCGGAAAGGCCCTTGGCGCGGGCCATGACGATATAGTCCTCGCCGAGCAGGTTGATCATGTTGTTGCGCATGGTGACGGTGAAGCCGCCGATCAGCACGGTGCAGAGGGTCACCATCGGCAGGATGCCGTGATAGGCGACGCTGCCGATATATTGCAGGCTGAAGGCCGGATCGAGCGACGGGTCGGCGGCATAGCCGTTCGGGAACCAGCCGAGCGTGAAACCGAAGATGAAGAGCACGATCAGCGAGGTAACGACTGCTGGTACCGAGGTTGCGAAGATCGCGCCGACGGAGACGACGACATCGAACCTGCTGCCGCGGCGCCAGGCGGCGAGGATGCCGAGGAAAGTGCCGAGTGCGAAACTGACGATCGTCGCCGTTCCCATCAGGGCGACGGTCCAGACGAGGGCGTGGCCGAGCACGGAGGTGACCGGCAGCGGGAAATATTTGATCGAGCGGCCGAGATCGCCGGTGAAGATGCTGCCGAGATAGGTGAGATATTGCTGCCAGAGCGGGCCGTCGACGAAGCCGAAGGTGAGCTTCAGCGCCTGTAGGCTTTCCGGCGGCAATTCGGCGCCGGCGCTCGAAAACATGATCTGCACGGGATCGCCCGGCATCAGGCGGGGCAGGAAGAAGTTGATCGTCGCTGCCGCGATGAAGGCTGCCATGTAGAAGACGAGGCGGCGAAGCAGGAAAGCCATGGGAACTCCGTCGTGACCGGAGCGGCGTTGAAAGCACCGCTCCCGAGATCAATGCCTTTACTTGACCGGCTCGAGTGCGAGCAGGTTCAAGAGACGCGCCGGGTTCGTTCGCGAGATCGACGGATTGACGAAGGGGTTTTCCTTGGTCGACCAGCCGGTGAAGCGCTTGGTGTTGTACTGATACCAGTTCGGATTGTTGAAGACCGGAATCATCGGCATGTTCTCAGCGACGATCCGCTGCGCCTTGTTCATCGCTTCCTTCTGCTTGGCGAGATCCGCGGTATGCGTGAACTCGGTGACGAGTTTCTCGACATCAGGATTGAACCAGCGCTGCGCGGTGAAGCGGGTCTTGCCCTTGTCCGAAGAGCTGAAGGCGCGCTTGTAAGGGTAATAGGGCGAGGCCGATGCCGGCAGGCTGTTGATCGCCGCATCGAAGCTGCCGTTGATGAGGTTGCCGGTCCACACGGCCTCCTCGGGCGTTTCGATCTTGGCGTCGATGCCGACCGCCTGCATGCCTTCGACGGCGATGTTGACGGTGTCGACCCAGTCCGTCCAGGAGTTCGGGACGATGATCGAGAAGGAGATCTTGCTGCCGTCGGGATTGTCGCGGAAGCCGTCGCCATCCTTGTCCTTGTAGCCCGCCTCATCGAGCAGGGCTTTGGCGGCATCGGCGTCATAGGTCGCGAACTTGCCGAAATCGGCCTTGACGGACGGGTCCGCCCAGCTCTTGTAAAGCTCGCCCATCAGGCCGGGATCTTCGTTCAGCGTCGGATAGCCGTAGCCGGCGACGTCGATCATCGTCTTGCGGTCGAGCGCCATGCCGAGGGCACGGCGGAATTTTACGTCATTGAAGGCCTTCTTGTTGTTCTCGTTTGCCGTTTCCAGGTTGAACAGGAAGGCGACCATGCTGCTCGGCGAATACCAGTAGTGGAAGTGCTCCGGATCCTTGGAGACATAGACATTGTCGATATCGGGAATGAAGGAGACGCCCCAGTCGAGCGTGCCGTCGGCCGTTGCCGTCAGGATCTGGTTGTTGTCGGCGAGCTGCGGGAAGCGGATGCAATCGACCTTCAGATGGTCGTTGTCCCAATAATGCGGGTTGCGGCACTGATCGTAGGTCTGACCGGTGAAACGCGGCACTTCCGTCAGCGGGCCGCTGCCGACCGGGTTTTCGTTGGCGAAGGTGACAGGATCGGCGACGTCCTTCCAGACATGTTCGGGAACGATCGGCAGCTGCGAGATCTGCTCGGCGGCGAGCGAGCTCGGATTGGCGAGCGTGAAGCGCACCGTCTGGCCGTCGACGGCTTGGACTTCGGTAACGAAGGTCCAGATGCTGACGAAGTCGAGCGCCGGGAATTTCTTCAGGTAGTCATAGGTGAACTTGACGTCGGCTGCGGTCAGCGGCTTGCCGTCCGACCATTTCAGGTCCGGGCGCAGCTTGAATTCGATGCTCTTCAGGTCGTCGGAGAGTTTGAAGCTTTCGGCGAGACGATAGACCGGCTTGTTGCTGTCGAAGCGATTGAAAATGACCAGCGGCTCATAGATGAAATCGAGCGTCGACTGGCGCGCCGAGGTCTGGTTGAACGGATTGAAGTTGCGCACCCAGGTCGTCGCGGGTTCGATATTCGCCGTCAGGATCGTTTGCGCCATGGCGGAGCCGGATAGCAGTGTCAGGGCAGCGGCTGCTAGAAGATATTTTTTCATGTTCTATTCCCCTTTTTCTTATGCGGTGAGAGATGGCGCGCCGGTCAGGAGACCGATGCGCTGGCAAACATGTCTTCGACTTGGCGGTGGGCAGCGCGGACATCGATCTTGAGATTGCCGAGGCGAGCCTTGCCGGCGGCGATCCGCTTCAGGGCCGCGTCCGTCAGCGGGCGGGCGGCTTTCGCGGCAGCTTCGCTTTCGGGAATGTCGCCATGGCTGTGGAGCGCGATGTCGAAACCTGCGTCTAGCACTTGGCTGACGCGTTCCGGCAGCGTGCCGGAGAGCGACTCCATGAAAATGCAGTCGGAAATCAGCACGCCCTCATAACCCAGATCCTTGCGGATCACGTCGTGCATGACGGGCGAGACGGAGGCCGGAAGTTCTGCGTCATAGGCCGAATAGACGACGTGGGCGACCATGGCCCAGGGCGTGTCCTTCAGGGCGACGAAGGGCTTGAAATCGGTAGCGGTCAGTGTCTCGCGGGAGGCGTCGACCACCGGACGCTCCTTGTGGGAGTCGAGCGTTGCGCGGCCATGCCCGGGAATATGTTTCATCACGGGCATGTTGCCGGTTTCCAGCAGGCCGTCGACCACCTCGCGGCCGAGGGCGGCGATGACATCGGGATCCGGGCCGAATGAGCGGGCGCCGATGACCGCGCTCGTCGTCTCGAAGACGAGGTCGAGAACGGGTGAGCAGCCGCTGGAAAGACCGAGTTCCGTCATCATCGCGCCCATGGCCTGGGAGGAAAGGCGGAGCGCCTTTCTGCCGAGATCGAAATCGCGGCGGGCAAGTTCGGCGAACTGGCCGAAGCTGCGAAAGAGCGGCCAGGGGCCGGCATCGAGGTGCTGGACGCGCCCGCCTTCCTGGTCGGTGAAGACGGGCGCGTCGTCGCGGCCGACGGCTTCGCGGAAGCGTTCGATCAGCCGCCTCGTCTGTTCCGGCTCGCGCTGATTGCGCCGGCCGACGAAGAGGCCGAACGGATTGGTCTCCCGGAAGAGGGCGAATTCATCGTCTGAAATGACGGGACTGGGAAGGCCGACGAAGAGGGCGAGCGGGGTCGAGGACAATTCTGGTGCTCCGGTATCAGATGATCATTTCGGCTTGCTTTTCAGCATGCCTTCGTAAATGCCCTTGTCGGGCGCGGGGATGGCGATCGCGCCTGCGGTCCTGGCGTAGAAATCGACCGGGCCGGCGTCGCCGATGACGGCATAGACATGGCCGAGCGCCTTCATGGTCTGAAGGCAGGCGGAAAACAGGGCGAGCCCGATGCCCTTGCCGCGCGCTTCCGGGGCGACGCCGGTCGGACCGAAGAAGCCGCGTGCGGTGGTGTCGTAGCAGGCAAAGCCGAGCAGCTTGCCGTCTTCGACGGCGATCAGGCAGGCAACAGGCTGGCGGCAAAAGGCGACGGCGACTTCGCTCGCCCAGTTCTCGCTGAACTGTTCGCGAACCCAGCCGACGACGAGATGCAGTTCCGGAGGAAGAGCCGGACGGAGCGAGGCGCCGACGATATCGGCCCGTTCTTTCAGTTCGGCGAGCTTGGCGGAATATAAGCTCACAAGCAGGTCCGGCACCTGTCTCTCCTCCAATTATTCCGTTATTACGGAACTTATCCCCTTTTAGTGTTATAGACTTGGCCATCTGGTCGGGCTTGTCAACAGGGATTTTCAGATAGGCAGTGCGCTCGGTCCCGGCAGCTTCGCTTCAGCACCGTCCGAGCGCACGAACGAAAACGGCCCGGGGAGGCCGGGCCGTTTTTCTCGCGTAATCCTGATGCCTGCGCCGCTTTCGGCGAGATCGGTTATTCCCCGTGCTTCCAAAGCGCGTGAAAATGCTGCACCGGGCCGTGGCCGGAGCCGACGGTGAGGCTGCCGGCGGCGGCGACCGCATCGGCGAGATAATCCTTCGCAATGGCGACGGCCTGCTCGGCCGAGGCGCCCTTGGCAAGCTCGGCCGCCAGCGCACTGGAGAGCGTGCAGCCGGTGCCGTGCGTATTCTTGGTCGGCACGCGCCTCGCCTCGAACCAGTGCAGGCCGCCGGCCGTGGCAAGCACGTCGGGGCTCTCATCGCTGTCGAGATGGCCCCCTTTGACCAGCACGGCGGCGGGGCCGAGCGCGCGCAGCTGCTCGGCCTGTGCCGCCATCTCTTCGCGACTGCTTGCGACCGGCTGGTGCAGCAGCGCTGCGGCTTCGGGCAGGTTCGGCGTGAGGAGGGTTGCGAGCGGCAGCAGCCGGCGGGTCAGCACGTCGACCGCTTCGGGCGCAAGCAGGGCGGCACCGCCCTTGGCGATCATGACGGGATCGATAACGATGGGAATGCCGCGCCGGTCTGCGAGGGCTGCTGCGACGGCTTCGGCGATCCCGGCATTGGCGATCATGCCGATCTTGACCGCGTCGACGCGCACATCGGCAAAGACGGCATCGATCTGGTCTGCGACGAATTGCGGCGGCACCAGATGCACGCCGCTCACCCCTTGCGTGTTCTGCGCCGTCAGCGCCGTCAACACCGCCATGCCATAGACGCCGCGGGCGGAAAAGGCCTTGAGGTCGGCCTGGATGCCGGCCCCGCCCGAGGGATCGGAGCCGGCGATGGAAAGAACGTTGCGGATCATGGGCGGACCTTTCGGATTTCTGCGGCGATGCGGCGCGTTGCCGCTTCAGGGTCGGGCGCGCCGCAGATTGCGGAAACGACGGCAAGCCCCTTGGCGCCTGCGGCAAACACATCTGCCACATGTTCCGCCTTGAGCCCGCCGATGGCGACCGACGGCACCGGTGAGGACTGTACCAGCCTGGCAAGCCCGTCAAAACCGATCGGCTGCTTGTGGTCGGCCTTGGTCGGTGTCGCAAACACCGGTCCGACGCCGGCATAATCGACGATATCGTGATCGACGGCGCCGGCGAGCTGCGCGGTCTCGACCGACAGGCCGAGGATCATGCCGGGGCCGATCATCTGCCGCGCCGTGCGCGCATCCATGTCGTCCTGGCCGATATGCAGGCCGTCGGCACCGATGGCGATTGCCGCTTCGACGTCATCATTGACGATGAGGAGGGCGCCTGTGCCGTCGAGCACTTGTTTCAAGGCCCGGCCGGTTTCGATCATTCTCGTTGTGCCCGCATGTTTGTCACGCAGCTGCACCATCGTCGCGCCGCCGGCAGCGGCAAGGCGCGCCGTCTCGACCATGCCGATCCCGGCGCAGAGATCGGGATCGAGGACGAGATAGAGCGAGAGGTCGAAGCGCTTCATACGACCGATACCCTTGCCCTGGCGTCGAGCGTTTCGGCATCGATCGCGGCGAGCGCATCGAGGAAGCGCCAGGAGAAGGAGCCCGGGCCGGCAGCGCCCAGCGCCGCATCTTCGCCGGCGACGGCAAAGGTTGCGAGGGCGGCGACCGTCGCGCCGAAGAGATCCTCGGGCGCGGTCGCGGCGAAGGCGCCGACGAGGCAGGTGAGCGAGCAGCCGAGCGCGGTGACCTGCGGCATCAGGGCAGAGCCGCCTGCGATCCGCACGGCCCTTTGACCGTCGGTGACGAAATCCACCGCGCCGGTGACGGCAACGATCGACTGCTGCCGTTCCGCCAGCCGCCGCGCCGAATCCTCCGCCTGCTCGACCGGATCACGGCTGTCGACGCCCTGGCCGCGGCTCTCTCCGCCGGCAAGCGCGATGATCTCGGACGCATTGCCGCGAATGATCGTGGGCTTGAGCGCGAGGAGATCGGCGGCCGCATTGCGGCGGAAGGCGGTGGCGTAATGCGCGACCGGATCGAGCACCCAGGGTTTTCCGGCTGCGTTCGCCGCCTTGGCAGCCGCCTGCATGCCTTCGATCCATTGGGGCGAAAGCGTGCCGATATTGATGGTCAATGCGTTTGCAATGGCGGCGAATTCGCCGGCTTCTTCCGCAGCATGCACCATGGCCGGCGAGGCGCCGGCGGCGAGCAGGACGTTTGCCGCAATGTTCATGGCAACGTAATTGGTGATGCACTGAACGAGCGGCGGCTTTTCGCGCATCGCCTTCAGCATTGCTCCCGACGTGGTCTTCATCTGCTGTTGCCCCTTTCAGGCGGGGGCAGGGCACGGGGCGGTTCATGCGGGCAAGGCCCAACCCCGAGCGACTCCCTCCGCCGGCATGATCCGGTTCAGGTTCGAAGGGTGCTTCTCAGCCCGCCTGCCGGCGGACGCCCCTGTCTCTCATCGGGTTTGTTTTTGCAGAGAACGGGGCGCATGTCACCCCGAAAACGACAATTCTGCGAAGCGCGCGGTGCGGTCAGATCGAAGACGATCAGCCGACGATGTTTGCCAGCAGCCGGCCGACCTCCTCATTCGCGACATTGTTATGGGCATCCGACGCCGCAGTCTTGATGATGTATTTGTCCGCCAGGAAGGTGTTCACCTTGCCGGCTTTCGGCGCGAAGACGGCATCCGCATCGTCCTCGACCGCCTGCCCAGCCTTCAGGTGCTGAGGACCGTTCGCCCCCATCGCGCCGAATTCGTCGTTGGCATCGCCAATGCTCTTGGCGATGTCGCGCGACAGGCGCGAGGCCAGCGCATAGGCAAGCGTGCAGGCGAGATCGTTATGGGTATGGGTGACGCAGATCGGGCCGGTCGGCTTGCCGACCACATCCGGAAAGGCGCCGGCGAGGCCCGGCTTGATCTCCTTGGCGAAACCATTGTGCGAGAAGGCGCCCTGCAGCAAGGTGAGCGAGAAGAATTCCAGCTTCGGAACGGGGGCGAGCTTGTTCGCCGCCGCCGAAACCAGCCGGGCGCCGAAGCTGTGCCCGACGAGATGCAGCCGGATCGGCTGCTGCAGCACGAGTTTCGACAGCACGTTCTTGGTCAGTGCCTCACCGACGACGCCGGCGCGTTTCTTCATTTCGTAATAGGTGAGCTGGTTCAGGAAACGCGCTACCGCCGCTCTCGGGCCGGAGATCAGGCCCGAGACGAAGTCGCCGAGACCCTGCGCCTTGCCGACCGAGCTTTCGAGACTGAAGGTCGGCGGCGGGACGAGACCTTCCATCAGCACCTTGGCGCTATTGGCATCTTCCGTCGCAAGCGCGATCGGTTCGGCATCCGCCTTGAGTTCCGTATCGGATCGGGAAGAGCCGATCGCCGCCTTGCCTTGTCTGACGAGGAAAAGCGACGTCGTTTCATCGAGCGTTTCGGCTGCGGCTCGCGCCTTTTCGGCCGTGGCGGTGCCGTCCGCGCCGAAGAGATCCTCGAAATCGGCCAGCACCTCCTTAAAAGCCTCGTCGTCGAGATCCTCGACCGGTGCCGCTGCCCCGTCGGCCGCCTGGGCGCCGCCGCCTGAGGCCACCAGCGTTTCCGTGTCGAAATCCGTCCGATAGGCCTTGGCCGGCCAGACGATGCCGGCAACGACGGTGCGGCGCGCCTTGTCGGGCGTCAGTTTCTTGCAGGCGTTGGCCCAGAGCGTTCCATAGAGCGTGCGGGCATCGTCCTTGGTGTTCTTCCAGCCGTGCGAGATGACCACGAGATCGGTCATGCCGGGCTGGTTCAGCAGGGCGGCGAGTTTCTCCGTCAGCGCGGGATCGATCGCGCCGTCCTTGTCGAATTCGAGCCATAGGAGTGGCGAGGGTCCAAGCGTGTCCATGTGTCCTCCTACACAGCTTGCAGTGTTCGCATCAGATCGAGCAGGCCGGCGCCCTGAAACTCCGGCCGGCGCTTGAGGTCGGTCGCAGCGCCGACGAAGATTTCCTTGACGCGCTCCGGCTGGCCGAGAAACTCACGCCGGACGGACAGGAAGGCGGCGATCGCGCCGGAAACATGCGGTGTCGCCATGCTCGTGCCGGTATCCTCCCGGAACGGCGCTTCATTCGGTTTGTCGCGGTCTGGGAGCGCGCAGGAGACGATGCGCTCGCCGGGGGCGACGAGATCCGGCTTCATGCGCCCGTCGGCCGTCGGTCCCTTCGAGGAGAAATAGGAGACGCCATAGGTGTGCGGCATGTCGCGATGCGTCGAGCCGACAGTGATGGCAAGCGCGGCATTGCCGGGATCCATGATCGTGCCGACATGGGCGGCGCGCTCCGGCGCTCCGGAAAATTGTGTCACCGTGCCGTAGCCGGCATTGCCGGCCGCGACCACCACACAGACGCCCGAGCGGACGAGCCTGTTGACCTCGACGCAAAGCGGGCTTTGCCCGGCGGCGAACCACACCGGGTTGAAGGGATAGCCGAGGCTCAGATTGAGCCCATGGATCTTGATGTTGCGGCCGTAATCATTCGAGCGCTGGACGTAATTGATCGCGGCGAGCAGATTGCTGAGCTTGCCCTGCTTGTCGTTGACCAGCACCTTCAGGCTCATCAGCTTGCAATGCGGCGCCATGCCTGAAATTACGCCCTCATGCTCCTCGGTGATCTTGGACTTCGTATCGTCCTCCTTGCGTATTTCCGAGGTGACCGAGATCTTCTTTATTCCGCTTGTCTTCGGGACTTCCTTCAGGGACGTCCGGCCCGCGATGATGCCGGCGACATGGGTCCCATGGCCGGCGGCGTCGGTCAGCGCGGTCTTCGGCGCCGATGCCGGATCGGGATTGTCCGAGGTAAAATCCCAGTGGCTGAGGCCATCCGGCAGCTCGAGCGTCTTCAACGTCGAGAAATGCGGATGCGTCTCGTCGATGCCGGTATCGGCCACGGCCCAGACGATGCCTTTTCCGCTGGCCGCGAAGGAGGCCTGCGCCGCGTCGCCCTTGATCGTCCGGACCGATTCATAGACGCAGCGATAGATCTCGTGGTCGTGCCAGATCTTGTAGACGAGCGGGATCTGTTTCCGCTTCTCGCCGCCCTTGGTCTTTTCATCACCGCTGCCGGGCATCGCCCAGGTGGACAGCCGTCCGATGGCTTGCCGGGTGAGGGTCGCGAAAACATAGCTGTCGGTCCAGAGCGACTTGGCGGCGATCCGGCTGCCGTTCGAGAATATCTGCGAGAGATCGAGCTTGATATCATCAGAGATCGCAGGCATGCCGAGCGGCGGCGCCATGCCGAAGCGGCGTAGATTGTTGCTCTCGTCCGTCGCGCCGATCCTATCGAGATGCAACAGATAGGCCTCGAACAAGAGCTGCCGCGCCGCCGTCACGCCGCCCGGAAAATCGCGGTTGAACTCGATAACGACATCGAAGCTTTCCGGCGCCTTGCCGGCCCTCTTCGGCTGATCCGGATCGCCTTTCATAAAGGACGAGAGATCGCCGCCGATTCGGGTCTTCACCAGGTTTTCCCGGATGCTGTCGTCGGGTTCTGTCGGGGGCTCGGGCGGTCGTTGCCGTTTCGCCATGCGGCTGTCCTCTCCTTTTTAGAGAAGAATAACAGCAGCAACCGTGGGTGCAATGTATTTCTGGAATACACCTTTATATTTGAGCGCTTGCCTGCCTACATGCATGGTTTGCGGCATTTGCCACGTCTAGCCAAGGAAGGCGCCACGCCGAAGAGGTCTTCTTCTTGGAGAAGGCAGGGCTGATCTTCCCGAGAGCCATTCTATATTCTGGATTGCGCGAATTATTCGTCTTATCCGTTTATGTATGGAATTTTCAATGTAAGAGAGTATCGCGACAGCTTCGCATAAGTTGCGTGTCGTTTTATTGTCTTAAGCGTTCAACTCTATTCGGATGTCAGAAATCACAGACGATTTCTTGCTGAAAGGCTTGGGTTGAGAGGATTTCGTATCTTGGAACGCGAAGTAAATGTCTAACACAAACTTTACCGTCCTGACACGTTAAGGTTGACCGTCCGATCGATTGCAGCGATATGGCTTTACAGCTGAATAAAATCTTCCTGAAGTTGCATTTTCAATGAACAAATTTTCAAAAAGCGGCATGAAGCGAGACCTCCGGATCATCGCCCCCGCTCTGATATTCATGGCCAGTATCAACTCATCCCTCGCGCAATCTCCCGATCCGGCGGGGCAAGGGCCGGAACAGACGCAGGCAGCAACGAAGCCGGCGCCAGCCATGAAGTCCCGGAAGTTCGATGAGTGGTATTATCGCTGCACGAGTTCCGAGGGCGCCGATGCTTGCGAAGTCGCCCAGGTTGCGCAGGTCACAAGAGACGGTGAGAACGTCAACATTTTGACATTGGCGATTGCCGCTTCGCCGGCCCTTTCGCAGGGCAAGGGTGAGAAGGGCAAGCCGCGGCTGATGCTGACCGCGCTTCTGCCGCTCAACGTCTTCCTGCCTGCCGGATTGTCGATCAAGGCGGACGGCAAGCCGGTCGCCAAACTCGCTTACCGCAACTGCAACCAATCCGGATGCTGGGCGCAGCAGGCATTGGATACGAAGATGACGGCGGCGCTGAAGAAGGGATCGGCGGCCGAAGGGCTGGTGCGGCTGATGAACGGCCAGAACGTCAATATCCGCTTTTCGCTGAAAGGGCTGAAGCCGGCCCTCGACGAACTTCAGTCCACGGCAGCCAGGTAATCGAATTTCAGAAATGACGATAGAAATTCGATATTGCCTGGCCGTTGGCGCCATTCTCGTGATTGGCGCCGTTCCCGCCTACGCGCAATCGCCTGCCGATGATTTTACGCGCCGGCAGGAAGAACAGTCGCAAACGCAGCGGCTGGACGCCCTGCGGCGCGCGACACCGGGCGGCAGCGCAGATGCGGAAAACGGGGCTTTGCCCGCCAGCCAGGGAAATGGCGCCTGTTTCGACATCACGCGCGTCGAGATCGAGGGGGCGACGCTGCTCTCGCCGGGAGAGCTTGGTAAAGTGACGGCGCCTTACGGCAACCGATGTGTCGGCCTCGCCGAGATCAATGCGGTCCTCAAGGATGTCACGCACCTCTATATCGATCATGGCTATGTGACCTCGCGCGCCTACGTGCCGCAGCAGGATATCCGCAAGACCAGGATTCTTCGTCTGCTCGTTGTCGAAGGCACGCTGTCGGACATCTATCTCAACGGCAAGAAATTGGTGGGCAGCGGTGCACTGGCGACAGCCTTTCCAGGCCTGATCGGCCGAGTCGTCAATATCCGCGATATCGAGCAGGGGCTCGATCAGATGAACCGGCTGCAGGCCAACGACGCCAAGTCGGCCATGCTGCCGGGTCCCAAGGACGGAACCTCCATCCTGAACATCGAAAACCGGCAGGGCCGGCCCTGGCATGTCTCCCTCGGCAATAACAATATGGGGCAGGAAAGCACCGGTTTTTCCAGAAGCTCGGCCTCGCTCGGCTACGACGATCTGCTCGGCATCAACGACCAGTGGAACTTTTCCTACGAGCACAGCGGCCCCGATTATCCGTGGAGCGATGACGGAAACGGCTATGGCAACAGCTATTCCGGCAGCGTCAGCGTCCCCTACGGTTACTCCACCGTTTCGCTGAACGGCTCCTGGTACCAATATGAAAGCACGGTCGAAGGAAACTTCAATTCGCTCGACACCTCCGGCAATTCGGGGCAGGCCGGTCTCGGCGTCGATCGCGTCGTCCTCCGCGACAAGGATTCGATCACGACGGTCCGCAGCAGCCTGACCTATAAGCAGACCAACAATTTCCTGCTCGGCAATCTGATCGAGGTCGGCAGCCGCCGCTATACGGTCGGCGATATCGGCATTTCCCATTCCCGGCGTATGTTCGGCGGCATCTGGGTATTCGACGTCAGCTATGACAAGGGGCTCGGCCTTTTCGATGCGGTCGATCCGGGAGAGCCCGGCGCCGGAGACGCGGATCCGCGGTTTTCGAAATTCAATGCCACCATCAGCGTGACGCAGCCGTTCAAGCTGGCCGGCCAGCAAGTCGAGCTGACATCGCTCATCAGCGGTCAGTATTCCCCGGACAATCTCCTCGGCGCCGAGCAGATCTCTCTGGGCGGCTACAGCAATGTCCGCGGCACCCGCGAAAGCATGCTCTTCGGCAATAACGGCGTCTTCAGCCACAACGAGATCGTCTGGAGAACGCAATCGAACCAGAGCGGCGGCCCGGCGGCCAAGGCTTTCGGCGAACTGCGCCCCTATCTCGGCTTCGACTATGGCCACATCTACGGGCAGAAGCGGTTCGACATAATCGGCGGCGATCTCGCCGGCTGGACGGCCGGCATCCGCGCCGTCGGCGGCAATATCAGCGCCGATCTCGGCTATTCCGCGATCCTTGCAAGCAGCGTCGACGGCGTCGATGGCGGCCTCTTCTATTTCAGCGCATCCACTCATTGGTAACGAAAGCAAGAAAATGACCATCCCCGGACTCTCGATGAACAAGCCCGCCAAAAACCTTTCGCGGTCGACGGCGCTACTCCTCGCCTTTTCCATCTCTCTTGCCGGCTGCGCCGGACGAGAGGCACGGCCGGTCGCCTCGACCAATCCGACAGACAGCGCTTTCGACTGCGCCGGCATCACGCGTGAATTCGAGGCGAACGAACGGCAGATCACGTCGACGGTGAAGGAGCGTACCGATGCGCAAGGCAAGAACATCGTGCTCGGGGCGACCGGTGTGCTTCTGTTTCTGCCGGCACTGTTTTTCATGGACCCGAAATCGCCTGAGAAGGTCGAGATCGATGCATTGCGCAACAGGAACAATGTCCTGACCAGCATCGCCAAATCGAAGGGATGCCCTGCGCCCAAGTCGCAGTTGACCGAACTCTATAAGCATCTCGACAGCAAGCCAAAACCGGCATCGTCGTCGAGCAACCGGGACTGAGTTTTGCAAATATTTGAATCTTATAAGTAAATTCTGGAGTTTCGTATGCGTACCGTGCGTTTTCTAACCCTTCTCTTTCTGGCGGCGACGCTTGCGTCCTGCGTCACGGCGACCGATCCTCGGCTGATCGCCGCCCTTCAGCGGACATCTGTGCGCGAGATCCGGATCGAACTGGCTCCCGACGTCAAGACATTCGGTTTCGGCGACAAGCCGGACCAGCAGGTCCAGGAGGCGGTTCGCACCCTCCAGGCCACGATGTCGAAGGAACTGATCGGTGTGCCCGGTGGCCCTAATAGGGGCAGGCTGGTCGTGACGCTGCATGTGTTCGACGTCACCACAAAGCAGGCCCGCATTATCGGCGGTCACGACAGCAAGATCGACGGAACCGTTCGGCTGGAGGATGCCAAGACCGGGCAGTTGATCGCGCAAGCGCAAAACATCCATGGCGAAGACCTCTCCATGCGCGGAAGCGGTTATGGGGTCATCATCGCTGTCGCCATCAACGCGGCGACGACGTCAGGAGCGCCTGACATCATGGCGCAGCGCCTGTCCAAGTCCTTCACGCGCAACGTGAAGACCTGGCTCACCCAGAAATAAATACTGCGACGTGGCCCGGCGGTGCCAGCGAAGGCAGCGCCGGGGCGCGATTGATGTCGAGACACAAAACCAGTTGTGCGTTTGGAAAGACAAAACGATGCGTGAAGAAACCGGTCTTGGTTCGAGTGCGATGGATCTTGGCTGCCGGCTCGGCAGGTTCGCCAAGCGATCGCTCGCCATCGCGCTCAGCGCTTTGCTGGTCTTTCAGCCGATGCTGGCCAATGCGCAGTCGGTCTCGGCAAGCACCACGGCGCCCGCCGCCAATCAGCCGGGCGTCGGAACGGCCCCGAACGGCGTGCCGCTCATCGACATCGTCACCCCGAACAGCCAGGGCCTGTCACACAACAAATACGACAGCTTCAACGTCGGCACCCCGGGCCTCATCCTCAACAACTTCAAGGGCGAGATCGGCAACTCCAGTCTCGGCGGCGTCACACCGGGCAATCCCAATCTCAACATATCAGGTCCAGCATCCGTCATCCTCAACGAGGTCACCAGCGGCAACCGCTCGGCACTGAACGGGCCGATAGAGGTGTTCGGCGGGCGGGCCGATGTGATCATCGCCAACCCGAACGGCATCACCTGCGACGGCTGCGGTTTCATCAACACACCGCATGCGACGCTGACGACGGGCGTTCCCGATATCGGCGCCGATGGCGCGCTGAAGGGCTTCACCGTCAATGGTGGCGATATCAGCTTCGGCTCCAAGGGCGCCAACCTTGCCGCCGGTGCCGGCAGCGTTGATCTTTTCGATATCGTCTCCCGTACGGTCACGATCGACGGTCCCGTTTACGGCAACGATATTCGCGTGACCGCCGGGCGCAACAAGTTCGACTACGAGACCGGCAATGCGGCGGCGCTATCGGCGACGTCGGGAACGCCGGAATACGCGATCGATGGCTCGGCGCTCGGCGCCATGCAGGCCGGGCGCATCAAGATGGTCGTCACCGAGAAGGGCGCCGGCGTGCGCATGCGCGGCGACATGGCGGCCAACACCAACGAGCTGTCCCTGTCGGCCGACGGCAAGATCTCGCTGGGCAACGTCTCCGGCCAGCAGGGCGTCTCGATCTCCTCGAAGGCCAAGGTAACGGCGTCCAAGGTCACGTCGAAGGCAAAGGTCGCCGTACAGGCGGATCAGGGCATCACCCTCGATACGGTCGCCGCCGATGGCGACATCGTGCTTTCGAGCGGCAGCGGTCTGTTGAGTGCCAGCGGCGAGGTCAACAGCGCCGCCAACGTGGTGATGTCGTCATCGAACGGCATTTCGGCCGGCAGCGTCGTCGCCGGCAATGCGCTCACTTTGTCCAGCACGTCAGGCGACATCCAGATTGCAGGTGCGGTCAAGAGCACCGATGCGCTGGCGATCACCGCGACATCGGGCGCGATCGCCGCAGCCTCGCTCGTCAGCGGCAGCGGCCTCACGCTGTCCGCAGGCGCCGATATCGGCATCTCCGGCGACATGCTGGCGCAGGGGAACGTGACGGCTTCAGGCGGTTCGATCTCGGCCGGAACGATCGTCTCCGGCCTCGATATTTCTGCGACGGATGCCGCAAACGGCAGTACGGTTCTCGGCAGCGCCGGTGACATCCGGCTGGTTGCCGGCAGCGGCGCGGTCAATGTCGACGGGCTTCTGTCGGCCGGCGATACGTCGGTTACGGCGGCTGCCCTGACCGCCGAATCCATCACCGCGCATGGCGCTGTTGCCATTGAGGCCGCCACGGATGTGAATGGCCAGATCCTCGGCGCTGGCAACGTGTCCATCACCGGCAGCTCAATTTCGGCCGATGCAATCGTCGCAGGCCTCGATTTTGCCGCCACAGCCGCCGCGTCGGGCGGCGCAGCCGTCCTCGGCCCGTCGGGCGATCTTACGCTTGATGCCGGTAGCAGCGGAAGCGTCGATGTCGACACGCTCATCGCCGCTGGCGCGCTGCTCGTAGATGCCGGCCGTTTCCAGGCCGACAACGTCAGCGGCCATGGAAACGTTTCGGTCAACGCCGATACCTCGATCACCGGCCAGCTTCTTGCTGCGGGCGACATTTCGGTCAGGGGTCCGTCCATACAGGCCGGAGGCCTCGCTTCCGGCGTCGATTTCGCCGCCACCGCCCAGTCCGCAAATGGCGCGCTGGTGCTGCAGCAGGCGGGCGCCATGAGCCTTGCCGCCACGAATGGTTCAATCGCCGTCAGCGACGCGCTGCTGAGCAGCGGCGCTCTTTCGGCCGATGCGAGCCAGAACATCGCCTATGCCAAGCTGCAGAGCCTCAGCAGCGCGGCACTGACGGCCTCAGGTCAGATCAGCTACGGCAATCCCACCAGCACCGCCGGCAAGCTGACGCTGACCACCACGAATATCGATCTCTCGAATGGCGCGGCCAGCAATATCGCCGTCGGCGGCACGCTGACGCTCAATGCCGATAGCGCCAATCTCAGCAACAACAGCCTCACGCTCGGCGGCCTTGCCCTCAATCTCTCCGGTACGGCCGATCTCAGCGGCGCCACCATCAATGCCGTCACGAGTGCCGGCGGCACGGGCGACATCACCATCAATGCCGGCGGTCTCTCCACCTCGGCCAGCACAGCACTGCTCGCCGCCGACGACCTGGCGCTGACGCTGCAGTCGCTGACCAATGCCGGACAATTGGCGGCCAAAGATGATCTGACGCTCAACATTTCCGGCAATTTCACCAACAGTGCCACCGGCCTTGCCTATGCCGGCCACGACGCCGACCTGTTCATCGGCGGAACGCTCACCAACAATCAGGGCGCCATCATAGCCGGCAACGACCTCGAGATTGCCGGGCTGACATCGGGACAGAGAAACACCGCGGTCACCAACATATCCGGTCTGATCCAGGCCGGAAACGACATGTCGATCCTGACCGACAACCTGACCAACAAGCGGGCCACCACGCCGCAATGGACGACCGGGAACCTGGTGTCATCAGGCGTCGTCAGCGGCTTCACGCTCAATCCCGCCGCCGCCGGCCTGCCTTTCGGCTACCTCGAGACCGCAGATCAGAACATGTACCAGCTCTATGCCGGCGTTGATCCGGGGCTGTGGCAGGATTATCAGCCGCTGCTCTGGTCGAAGGCGACGCTCGCCGACGGCACGACCTATCGTGCATGGACGTGGATCTCGGCCGACGGACCGGAGAAAGTCGGGCCGATCATCGACTGGATCAGGGCCCGCGTGCCGCGGGATGCCAACGGCAATCCGGTGGCCGATCCCAACAATCCGTCGCGTTATTTCATCGTCGACGAGGTCAATTTCAGCGGCTCGGACGAAAGCACCACCTATTCATGGGATTGGTCGTCCCACCTCAGCCAGTCGGTCTACGAGGACCGCCTGACCGGGACGCTGAGCCCGGAAGCAACGATCCGGGCGAGCCGCAATCTCACCATCGACGCCACCAATCTCACCAACTCCTACAGCTCGATCGAGGCCGGCGGCGACGCGACGCTGAAGGGTTCGACACTGAAGAATGAAGGCGTCACCCTCTTCCGCACGACGACGACGACCTGCAGCGCGCAGGGCGCCTGCACCGCCTATGATGCCAACGGCCACGCCAATCCCTCGAAGAACATCGCCAACGGCTCGACGATCGTCAGCTCCGTCCAGGCGATCGGCGGCGTCTCGGCCAATATCAAGGCCGGCGGCGCGCTCTCGGTCGATTTCGGCAGCGTCAACAACACGTCGGCGGCCGGCTCGATGGCCGGCGGCGCCAGCGTCACGGCAGCAAGCAATCCCGGCGATCCATTGTCGGCGCTCACCGGCCTGACCGCCGGCGGCGCGCTGTTCAACGTCAGCGCCGGCCTCGGCGGCGGCAACCCGCTTTCCGGCCTCGGTGACATTGCCGAACGCATCCGCCTCGACGGCGCAGCCCTTGAGGCCGCCGCCAAACCGCAATCGGGCGGCGTCGGCGGGAACATACCCCACCAGATATTCCTGTTCGAAACCCGCGGCGACTTCCTTGATGTCAGCAAGTTCTACGGCTCCGGCTATTTCATGGACCGCATCGGCTATCAGCCGAACACCACGGTTCCGTTCCTGGGAGACGCCTATTTCGAGAACCAACTGATCGACACGCAGTTGCGCCAGCTCGTCGGCGAAGGCCTCGGCAGAAGCACCTTCATCGCCGGCAACAGCGCGATCGAGCAGATGAAGACGCTGCTCGACAACGGTGCCGACTATGCCAACGATCACCACCTGGCCGTCGGCCAGGGCCTCACGCCTGAGCAGGCGGCAGCTCTCACCGAGTCGATCGTCCTCTACCAATGGCAGACCGTCAACGGCGTCCAGGTGCTGGCACCAGTCGTTTATGTCGCCGCCGCCGACCGGCAGAAGCTCACCGGCGCCGGTGCCGCCATGGCGGGCGGCTCGGTCGATATGGATGTCGGCAATCTCGACAATTCCGGCCTGATCGCCTCCGCCGGCGGGCTTACCGTCACCGGCAAGACCATTCAGGGCAGCGGAACGTTCCTGTCGCGCGGCGACACGGTGCTCAACGCCACCAACGGCATCACGCTCGCCGCCCAGACCATGACGCTCGGCGGCCAGAACATGGTCAACACCAATGCCGGTGTGACGGCGGGCGGCGGTCTGCAGCTTGCCGGCGGCAGCGGCGATCTGGCACTCAAGGGCGTCAAGGTCAATGCAACAGGCGACGCCACGCTATCCGGCAAAAACGTGACGCTGGATGCCGCCAAGGTCGAAAACGATGGCCAGCAGAATGCCACCGGCAGCCAGGTCGCCAGCGGCAAGGCCCTGACGATCAAGGCCACCGACAATGTCAACGTCATCGGCAGTTCCGCCAAGGCGGGCACGACGCTCGATGTGATCGCCGACAACGGCTCGGTGGCCGTGGTCTCGACCGATGTCGCCCGCAACAACCAGTCCGGCTACACCAGGACCCTCTCCACCGACCAGCAGCAATCGCAGCTTTCCGCCGGCACGAATGCGACCATCAAGGCCGACGACGACATCCTGCTCTCCGGCTCCTCCGTCAAGGCCGGCGGCAATGTCGCGCTCACCGCCGGCGACGATATCAACATCACGGCCGCGCAGGAGCATTCCGCATCCACCTTCGGCAAGAAGTCCGCCTCGTCGATCACCCATGTCGGCTCTGAGATATCGGCCGGCGGCGACCTCTCGGTGACCGCAGGCAGCGGCAGCGGCGATCACGACCTCAACATCGTCGGCAGCAAGCTTGCAGCCGACGGCAAGCTCGCTCTCAAGGCCGACGGCGACGTGACGATCGCCGAAGCCACCGACACCGCGACCCTCGACACCAGGCTCAGCACCAAAGGCGGTTTCCTCGGCAAGAGCGAGAAGACGACCACCCATCTCGAAACGACGACAGCCGTCGGCTCCGCCATCACAGGCGGCGGCGGTGTGGACATCACCTCGGGCAAGGACACGGTCATCTCGGCCTCGAAGATCGAGGCCGGCAAGGAGGGCGGCGCCGCGGCAGACCTGAGCATCACCGCCAGCGGCGACCTCATCATCGCCTCCGGCAAGGACACCAGTGCCAAGGATGACAAGGGCTCGCGTAGCGGCTTCCTGTCCAAGGGGTCGTCCAGCCACAAGAGCTATGACGAGACCACCGTTGGCTCTGAACTCGGCGCATCCGGCAACATCAGCCTGAACGCTGGTGGCGCGGCAGTGATCGCGGGTTCCAGCGCCAATGCCGACGGCTCGATTTCCGTCGAGGGCGACAGCGTTTCGATCGTCGGGGCGCAGGAAACCCACGAGTTCGAAGAGCAGCGCAAGAAATCCGGCTTCGGCATCGGCGGCGGTGGCGGCTTCATTTCGATCTACGGCAGCCAGCAGAACAAGGGCGCCCAGGCGTCGACGCTGAATGTCGGCTCGGCACTTTCGGCGGGCCAGGATGTCAATCTGACGGCCCGAGACACCGATTTGAACATTATGGGCTCGTCCGTCGACGCCGAGAACGACATCAATCTGTCAGCCAAGCGTGATGTCAACGTCACGCCTGGCGCAGAGAGCTTCTCGCAGTCCGAGCAGGAGAAGAAGTCCGGCTTCGGCATTTCTTTCGGTTCGAGCGGGGGCGGCTTCTCGGTAGGCATCGGCGCGCAGACGAGCAAGGACAGCTCGGCGCAGCAATCCAACACCAACGCAGCCTCGATGCTGTCTGCCGGCCGCGACCTCAACATCTCCGCCGGTAACAATGTCAATCTGCAGGCTGCGGGGGCCTCAGCCGAGCGCGATGTCAACCTCTTCGCCGGCAAGGACATCAACCTTCTCTCGGCAGCGGATAAGACCAATTACGAGGAGATTCACGAAAAGACCTTCGCTGGCGTGACGCTCTCCGTTTCCAGTCAGTTGGGAAGTGCAGCCCAGAGCATCATGAACTCGGCCGAGCGGTTGACCGGCGACACTCGCGTCAACGCAGTCACCAACACCACCATCGCAGCCCTTGGCTTCTATCAGGGCTACCAGGGTCTGAAGGAAGCCTATAAGCAATTGACGGACACGTCGCCCGAGGCGAAAGGTCTCAGTTTCTCGGTCTCGCTGTCGGCTGGTATCAACCATCAGGAAAGCAGTTCGTCTTCGTCATCTTCGACGCCAGTCGTGACCGGCATCCGTGCCGGCCGCTCGATCACCCTGGAGGCTGAGAACGGCTCGATCACCAGCGAAGGCGCGCAAATCGCTGCCGGTTATGACAAATTCGGCCTGCCGACGCTCTCTGATGATCCGCTGGCCGGCGATATTTTCCTGTCGGCGCAGAACGGAAATATCAATCTCAACGCCCCGATTGGCTCGTCGGATACATCTAGCCAGAACTCGTCCTACAGCGTCGGTGTCGGCGTCAGTTGGAAGTGCGGCACGAAGTCCGGTTGCGGCACACCCGGCGTCAACGTCAGCGGATCTTACGGCAAGGGCAATGACGGCACGACGGGGCTCACGCATTATAATACTCATGTCAATGGCACCGGCGACGTTACCATCCTCACCAACGACCTCACTCTGAGAGGCGCTACCGTTACCGGAAATTCGGTGACCGCCGCCGTCCGCAACCTGACGGTCGAAAGCTTGGTGGACACGGCGACTGCTGAGGCCCGTCAGCTCAATCTCTCCGGTTCGATCGGCTCCGACGGCTTCAGCGCATCCGGTGCGACGCAGAAGGCGACGGGCGACGCTGCCATCGTCGCGGAGCAATCCGGCATCCATGCCGGCACCGGCGGTCTTGATCTGACCATCGACAAGAAGACGACGCTCGTGGGCGGGCTGATCACCAGCCAAGCTTCGAAGGAGCTGAATCATCTCGAAACAGGCACGCTTGAAGTTACCGACGTCGATACCCATTCGCGCTGGAAGGCCGACACCTACGGCGTCTCGATCGGCTCCGGCGGCCTGAGCCTTGCAAAGGTCAATGATGGGGAGAGCGAAACCGGCAAAGCCTATTCGGCCATCGGTGGCAATATCGGCATCACTATCACCGATCCAGAGCATCAGACGCAGGACATCGGCACGATCCGCCGGGACACTGATAACACCAATACTTCGCTGCCCGGCCTGCCGGATCTGCAGAACATCCTGCGCGACCAATACAAGACGCAGGCCGATCTGCAGGAAGCACAGAAGACGATGGCTGGGCTCGTCGGTGACATTGCCAACGAGCTCTACAAACAAGCTACTCTGAACCAAGACCAGACCGGAATGGACTACTGGAAGGAAGGTGGGGTCGGCCGCGCGGCACTCCATGCGGTCGGTGGCGGTATCCTTGGTGGCGTCAACGGTTGGGAGGGAGCGATTAAGGCCGCTCTAGGCGGCGCTGTTACGACCTTGATGGCGCCGGCCATCGCCGAACTCGTCAAGGGTATGCTCAAGGGCACTAAATATGAGGGAACACCGGAAGGCGACGCACTCGCCAAGTTGATCGGAGCAAGTCTGACGGCTGGTATCGGCGGAATCATTGGCGGCGGTGAAGGGGCTGGCTATGGGGCGGCCAACTACCAAAACAATTATCTCAAACACAAAGAGCTGCAGGAACTCTACGAGAAATTCGCCGCGTGCGAAAAAGTGGCTAATCCAGTTTCATGTCGCCAGAGTGCCTGGAATACCGCGATTGTCCAATCGCGGGCGAACCTCACCGCTCTCAAATTGTGCGGCAGTAATCTGAGCTGTGTTAGTGAAAAACTGCAGGAAATTAAAGACGGTGACCAGTTGCGCGTCCTTATCGGGAATACCGATTGGACGCTGGATCCGAACGCATCGCCTATGGCAATCGCAAACACGCTCTACGGGTGGCAAAGCGACGTAGAAGGCGAGACTTGGCAATATCTTGCTCAGGTGACTGCGGGCACCCCTCTCTTTGGCGAGTTCGAGGGCTTGCTTGCCCGTTCCATTACGACGACCCTGGGCGCCTGCGATTTCCTGTGCATGGATGATATCCGGACTGCCGAAGGTTTGGCTGGAGTCAGGCCAAAGGTAAAAACTGACTTCGATCCTTCTGATCCAGCACTGAGCGTCAAAGGCGATCAGCTCCTCGAAACTACGCCTGTTACGGCTGATGGCAGGACGACCCGCCAGAAGGCTGACAGTTATGAAGAAAATGTGCGAGCAGAATACGATAACGCCACAGCTGATGAGCGTAGATACCAGACTGTGGTTGACGGCGAGGTGGTCAACGGTATTGCAGATGACGTCACACGAATAGATGGAAAACTCACTGCGGTTGAAGCAAAATATGTCGCCGACTGGACGAAGTCGATCCGAAACCCATTCGGCACGATCGGATCTTGGTCATGGTCGAAAACGGAGCAAGCGACGGTGGTGGCGCAGGCAAAGAAATATTCTCAGGCATTCGCAGGCGGGGTAATTTACCATACCAACAGTGTCGAGTTTGCAAACTACTACTCGAAAGTGTTTCTCGCGAACGGAATAACAAATGTGAAATTCCTGCTAACCCCTGTCAAATGAAGGAAAAGACATGGCGAGCCAACTAGACAGATTGGAGAGAGTACTCGGCGGGAAATTTGAGCGGCGTGACGCGCGGGTCATTCCTGGCACTCAGTCAGTCGATGGCGTCGAGTTTGCATATTTCTCGGATGATGGAAAAAACCAGTTCGCCAAGCAGTTTAAAAGTCTCACACGCGACGTTAAGCCTCGGGCGGCGACGCGTGGTGGCCTTAATGAAAGCGGGTGCAGGATTACACCACCGGATGGGCCAATGTTCCACGCGATTGAGTATCACGGGGACGTCGAAGGTTGGAGAAAAGACGTTAATGCCGGTGCCATGGGGCTTGGCCTACTGTTGGCCCGAATTGAAGATGGAAACTTCGTAATTTCAGACGGCCGGCGGTTTCCACTGTCTACGTGCCAAGTTGATTTTAAGTGAGCAACAACACCCTCATTCTTGGGTGGATCGAGATAAAACGAGACTGCGGATATTGCGAAGCGCATGATGCAGCATCGGTGAATTTCCCTGCGCCAGATTGGTGGAAGTAATGATTATCAGAATAGATGGCAATGTTATCAAATGTTCTCGTATTACAGGGCCGACACATCACTTTGCCGCTCTGGAGTTCTCTCGTATTCCTGTGGATCCGGAATTTAGGTTCATCGCAAGTGGTGAATCGGTCCCAAATGGACGCTGGCTTGATAGCGCAAGAGAAGCTTTAAAGGCAGCAGACCCTATTCATCCGGTTAACGGAAATATGCATGTAAAAACCGTGTTTCTTCATGAGAAATATATTCCTAACATTTTGGCATATCAGGAGATATTTCGGGAAATATTCTTGGAAGCAAAAAACATTTTCGTTAAAAAATCTATTTATTCTTGGGGTATGTCTTTGCCGAAAGCTCGCCGGACATGCTGTTTCTTCAGAGGGCCACGCATCGCGAATATGTCGGCGGCACCGAGAAAATCGAAAACGCGTCAACCTATTATTTCAAGGAGGATGGTAGTTTGGTGATCAGCCGCCAGTACTTCAATCCGCCCAGAGCGGAAAAGGCTACCGGAACGGCAGACGTGACAGCGAACTACGCCCGCAAGCCGGATTTCGGACATTATGAGGATCTTATTCGTATCGAGCGTAACTGACTGCTTCCGACAATGGCGCATTCCCTTCTGCGGTGGCGCCCATGTTGAAGGAGGCCATCATGAAGCAATCAGCATTGGATCCAGAGTTGCTTCAAGCAAATCTTCTCCGCAATGATGGGGCCATGCTTAGGTTTTACTTAGGCGCCGAATATGACAACAAGCTTCCCATGGGAAACGTCGCTCGATCGCACTTGAATTTTGCAATTGAACTTCAGCTGGTCGGCTTTCGCTCCGAAAGCGACACGATTGTTCATAGAGCAAATCGTTGGCTGGATAATGCACTTGCCCATGACGAGAAGCTAGGTGCAAATCAGGATCTCCATCGCACGCTTTTGCATTGGGCCTGTGCCATCGGAACCTGGTTGGAGAACGGGTCGAATGACGAAGGCCATTGGAATCAGGCCCGCGTTCATGCGGAATCTGCTTGGCGCTTTGAAGCTCGTCCCTGGCCGCGAAACGAGATCATCAAATCGGGATTGGACGATTATATGGCCTTCGCTTACCGGGGTGGTGCGCATGAGGCTGGCATCGACATGTACGAGCACTGGATCGGCGAAAAACCTCTTTCTTTGAAGAAGGCGCTGAAACCACGTGAGTTCGGCTACGCTCTCTGCCTACATCGCGCCCGCGGCCGGTTTGGCGAGGATGAGTTGTTCGAAGCCGGACGCCGTATGTTGCAAGCCAATCTTGAACAAATCTGGTTGGGCGGCGGCTAATATCTACGCGCAGCCACTTGGTTGAAGATTGTCTATTGGGATCGTGACCAGGCGCTCACTCCATTGGAGACCATCATAAAGGCCTACGACAACATGCCTAATGTACCACGCCCGGATTTCGTTTAGCGAATGATAGATCAACAGGTTTTCTTTAAATGGCTATAAATCTGAGAAATCAGGCAGGAAAAACAATCAAGCTGACCACACGTCATTGGACCGTAATGCTGACGCTCGCCGAAACCTTTGGATGGTCGCCGGCGGGCACGATAGCCCCGGTCGGCTGGATTGGTCCCGGCGAATGGGGCGGTGCATACGATACAAATGACGGCCAGGCCGTGTCGGACGACGACGCTAAAGCACTTGCGCGACATCTTCATGGGGCGGCCGTGAGTCCACAGCTTCCGGTCGCGCTCACCGATGTCATCAATTATCTTGAGAAAGCCGCAGAGGCACGTGGGATTACAATCCTCGATGCCATGAGAATGGAACCCAACGAGTTCTCGAATATTTTCTCACCTTTGCTGATGTTCCTTTACGACGGCTCGTTTTACATTGAATAGGATTTCAGAATGAATGCAAAATTCGTTGCCGCGGTCGGATTCGGCTTAATGGCGGGCCTCTTGGCGGGATGCGCCGGGACCCCGGAACCGGCCAAAATTGCTGCCCAGCAACATGAAGGGTCTTCACAAATCTTGGCAAACAAGAACAAAAAGGGCTCGCTCCTTCTTGTTCGAATGGTGGACTCACCGCTGTTGGGCGATGTGAATTGTGGCGGTTACATCACTCTGCGCAGGGTTGATGCGGGAAAACCAGACGAGACAGAGCCACCTATCTCTGTCGGTTCCGCGGTTGCGTATCGCTTGCAAAACCCAAACAAACTGGTCCTCGGTCAGTTGTTCTCCGCGACCGCACAAAAGTATGCGAGATGGTTCGTGCCCGTCGCCCCCGGTCGCTACGTCATCACCTACGCGAACTGCAGCTACGGAGATATCACCATCGAAGCGGGAGGTGACGAGGACGGACTCTTCGGCAGAGCATTCAGCTACGTCCACCCATTTGAGGGTGATGGTGCCATTACGATTGGCGAGGGGAAGATTATTGACGCTGGGTACATCCGTCTCGCAGGAACGCGCAGCAACCCACGCGTGGTGGGATCGGAAGCCACACCTGCCGAACGCGAACTTATGAGGAGCGTCATGCCGGATGTCTATCCTTCGATTACTTTCACAAAATTCAGCCCGTGAATATCGGAAAGACAGTGTTGGGGGCTTTTGCGGGAGGGGCGATAGAATGCCGCATTGTCGCGGTGCTTGATCATGCCCCTCGTCGCTAGAGATAGAGCCTCACCTCTGCGGCTTCGGATAAGAAAGATGGCGGATTCTTCATGTTTAAGCGCACAAAAATCGGCGACGTCGTACAAATTTTAACGTCGAAGGGAGTTTCCTACGCCCAGGTCACTCATAAGCATGTGCGCTATGGGCACCTGCTCCGTGTGTTTGATGGCTTTTACGCCGACAGTCTTGATAATTTTAGCGAAGTGGTTGCCTCTCCGGTGTTGTTTTCTACCTTTTTTCCTGTCCAAAAAGCAGTTGACGAAGGCTTAGTGGCAAATGTCGGAAACAGTAGCGTCACTGATGCAAATTCCGTCTTTCCCATCTTTCGGACCAGTGCGCGGGATAGGGGTGGGCGGCGGGGGCCCTGGTGGTTATGGAATGGCGAAACCGAAATGATGCTGAGTCGAGGCCTTTCTGATCAGGAAAAGAGATATCCGGTCCACGGTATCATCAGTGCACCCTTGCTGGTTGAACGAATTGAGAAGGGTTATCGAGCGGAGACTCATGATTTATAGTTTGCCGTTGCCGGATTATTATTGTTGGTGCCTCTGAGTGCAACTTAACCGCATTCCGGACCCCTCACGTTAAATCATGAAGCCCCGTCGTAATCGCCGGCCCAATCGAAAACTCAGAAAACCGCACCATCAAACCGCTCCGCTCCTGCGTGCATGCCATAGGCCCGACCTGGTAACCGCCGGCAACCGGGAAGGGCGCTAGTCTAGCTCAAGGAAGCGATCTAATTGACCATTGAAGAATGCAACCCCGCCTCAAGCGAGGGTCCTCAGAAGAATAAACTGCCCGCAACGCGGCTATATGCGATCCTCGCGCGGGGAGCGAGAACGGGTGTCATATTCCGTCGCGGACCGAGCAAACAGGTGCAGCTAATTCGTTGGGACCTGCGCAACGATACTTTTGAACATGGGCAATGGTTCAAAGGACGCATCTACGAGCGACGCTGCGATCTTTCACCGTCCGGCCGACTGCTCGTCTATTTCGCGGCGACAAACCGCGCGCCATACGGAAGCTGGACAGCAATATCAAAGCCTCCTTTCTTCACAGCTTTGGCCCTTTGGCCGAAAGGAGACGCCTGGGGCGGCGGCGGTATTTTCGAGGATGAAGAAACACTGCTTTTGAATCATTCCCCAGAGTGGGAGGCCAGCTTCAAACTCGCCGATGGATTCCGGCTAAGGCCGGGAATGCATGTCAAGCCGTGCGGGAACAGGCCGGGCCGCGGTGAGGACGAACCCATCAATGGCCTCCTGCGCGAGCGCGATGGTTGGCGGGTGATCGAGAGTGGTGAAGAGCAGTACTGCGGTTTGGATGCGACTGCGATTTTTCGCTTTAGTCAGCCGCACGTTGAGGAAAAGGTCGGTTCTAACGGTCGGCGGCTGCAGATGATCCTCCACGCGATCGGTCGTAGGCAAAAGGCGTGGTACGGCCTCGATTATCGCGTGATTGATCGCGACGGAACCCTGCTCATCGATCTCCCTGAGAGCGATTGGGCGGATTGGGACGGCGGCGACCTTGTGTTCGCCCGGGGTGGTTGCATCTACCGATTGTCGAAAAGCCAATTCCGATATTATGCCGACAAGCGCGAAGATGCCTTTCAGCGCCTGTATGATTTCAGCGACGCACGCTTTACCGCTGTAGCTCCCACGCGCACTGCACTCCATTATTGATGGAGCAGGCGGTTCAAAAAAGCCGAGATACTCGTTACCGGATGAAAGTTGAGTGGGTGGACAGCCGGTAAACGGTTTGTGTTTCGTGCAATGCCGAATTCCTCATGGATAGGTGAGTTGCTCGGATTATTTCATAGATTTAGCGCTCAAGCCCCATGAGGTGCGTATGGAAGTTGAGAAACAGCTGATCAAGCTCATAGGTGATTTCAGCGGACGCCTGCCCGAGGAATATATCGGCGAATACATATCCCTTGCGAAGCACAATGAGTGCGCAGTCGCATTGGAAAATCTATGCACGCAATTGTATGAGCATGACGTGGTGCCGGCTCCAGGGGAACTGATCACCATTCGGGAGCTAGCCGAGGAAATGAACCTGGAGGAGGATACATGGCACTTCCTCGGGCATTCGAATTCGTGAGCTCAGTGCAAGGGCGACAACAGTGAACAAACTTCCAAACTGGCTTGTCCTCAATATCTGGCGAAATCTACTGGGAGAGATTTACCCAGCGATTAGGGCCATCGCCGTCGAATTCGATGAAAAGGCTCTTCTCATAAGATATTACCTTGAGCGTGAGCCAACTGAGTTTGATATCGAAAGCGCGGAAGTATTATCCACAAACGTTTTCGCCTCTGCCGGACCGGAACTGATCGAACGTATCGATACGGAATGTTCCTACGCAACGCGGCTTTTCAAAGATTTAGACGCATTGTCTGGATTTGTATATTGCCGTCGAGAATACGACATGCCCGAGTGAGGATGGCTGTGTCTCCTGTTCCAGGTGGTGCAGTCGGCATGAGGCGCTTGAATGCGTCACAGCGTTCCTCAACTCAAATCATGCAGATCCGTCGTAATCGCCGGCCCGATCGAAAATTCCGAAAACCGCACCGTTAATCCACTCCGCTCCGGCGTACAGGCGGTGGGCCCGACCTGGTATCTGTCGGCGGTTGGGAAGGGCGCTAGCCGCAAGAGCGGCCAGAAGCTCCCGTCGTGCGAAGCCTGGATGCGCAGGGCGCCGGCCGCCAGGGTGACGCGGATGTGGAAGTCCTCGAGTTCCTTGAAGGGTTGCGACACCGACCAGTCGGATTGGCCGTTGGTGACGACGGTGCTGAGGAAGGCTTCGCCGTCGGTGAATTCGACGCCTGTTTTGACCCAGCGGTTTTCGTCGAGGCGCACCATCAGGCCGGCCTGGTCGTAGAGGGTGCGGAATTCGCCTTGCACGCGGATCTGGGCGGTGAAGCTGTCTGCGGTGGGGAAGGCGAGGAAGTGGCCGCTGTCGCGGGTGAAGCCGTAATAGGTATCCCGCCAGAAGTCGGTCTTGTCGCCTGTTGTCAGCGTCAGGCCGGTTGCGTCGGCCTGCCAGCTTTCTGGTTCGTTCAGCCATGTTCCGTGGTTGAAATCGATGCGCATTCCATCCTCGCTTTGTTGAAGCTCTGCCGCTGCCGATTCTTCGCGCCCGCATAATGCGCAACCTTCTCGCAGACGGCTAGCCGCGGCCGACGGTGCGGCGTTGTCTCCGCCGTTCCGGCCTTCGTCTCACGATATAATCCGCGGCCTCCGCTTGACACGATCACTTCATCTCTTATTCTGTTGTAAAAAGATGAATTACATAATTGTGGAACTTAACCGGGAGCCCTCATATGAAAACGCTTGTCGCATTCCTGCTCGGCACTGCGCTCGTCGCCCTGCCTTCGACCCTCTTTGCCCAGGAAAAGGGCGGCGTCATCAATGTTGCGACGATCGGCGAGCCGCCGACGCTCGATCCGATGTCGTCGACGGCCGATCTCGTCGGCATCGTCACGCAGCATATTTTCGAAACGCTCTATACTTTCGACAAGAGCTGGAGCGTCACGCCGCTTCTGGCCGAAAGCCTGCCCGAGATCAGCGCCGACGGCAAAACCTATACGATCAAGCTCCGGACCGGCATCAAGTTCCACGACAATAGCGACATGACCTCGGAGGATGTCGTCGCCTCGCTGAACCGCTGGATGAAGATCGCCTCGCGCGGCAAGCAGGTGGCCGGCTTCATCGACAAGATCGCGGCGACCGATCCGGCGACTGTGACGATTACGCTGAAGCAGCCCTATGCGCCCCTGACCTCGCTGCTCGCCTTCAACAATTCGGCCGCGATCATCATTCCCTCGGAAAAGCAGGACGAGCCGATGAAGGAGTTCATCGGCACCGGCCCCTATATGCTGAAGGAGCGCAAGGCCGACCAGTATATCCAGCTCGTCCGCTTCGACGGCTACAAGTCACGCGAAGGCGAGGGCGATGGTTATGGCGGCGCTCGCCATCAATATCTCGATGAAATCCGCTTCGTGCCGGTGCCGGATCCGAATACCCGCGTCGAGGCCGCCGTTTCCGGCCAGTATGATTATGTCGACTCGATCCCGGTCGAATCCTACGACAAGCTGAAGGCTTCGACCGCCTCGCAGCCGATCATGCTGAAGCCCTTCGGCTATCCGGTCTTCGTCTTCAACACGAAGGAAGGCGCTGCTGCGAATATCGAGGTTCGCAAAGCGATCCGCCAGGCGCTCAGCATGGAAGACATGCTGGCCGCAGCTTTCGGTGGCACGGATTTCTATGCGCTCGATGGCTCGATCTATCCGAAGACCTTTGCCTGGTCGACGGATGCCGGCGTCGAAGGCGCCTATAATGTCGCCGATCCGGAAGGGGCGGCCGCTGCCGCCAAGAAGGCCGGCTATAATGGCGAGCCAATCCGCATCCTGACCAGCCGCCAGTATGAGTTCCATTACAAGATGGCGCAGGTCGCCGCCGAATATCTGAAGCTTGCCGGCTTCACCGTCGATATGCAGGTGGTCGACTGGGCGACGCTGACGCAGCGCCGCACCGATCCGAAGCTCTGGGATATCTACATCACCCACAGCCCCTTCCTGCCGGAACCGGCGCTGATCGGTTCGCTCTCGACGAGCTCGCCCGGCTGGTGGGATACGCCGGCCCGCAAGGCTGCCGTCGATGCCTTCACCTCCGAGGTCGATCCGAAGAAGCGCGTCGCGCTCTGGGCCGATGTTCAGAAGGCGATCTATGCCGACGCGCCCTTCATGAAGATCGGCGATTTCAATGCCGTCTCGGCGAAATCGGTCAAGCTCGAAGGTGTCGATCCGGCTCCGTGGCCGTATTTCTGGAACGCTTCGATCAAGAAGTAAGCACCACCGCCGGTGCCGGTCCCTCGCGGCCGGTGCCGGTCTTCTTTTCTGCCGCATCCGCAAAGGCTTGAAGGCCAGCATTCATGATCCGCTACATCCTCCAGCGCCTGTTTGGCATGATCGTCGTGATGTTTCTCGTCGTCACGATCGTCTTCGTCATCGTGCGCGTGACCCCGGGTGATCCGGCTGCCGTCATGCTCGGGCCGGATGCGACGCCGCAGGATATTGCCGATCTGAGAAGCAGGCTCGGCCTCGATCAGTCGCTCGGCCTGCAATATGTCTATTATATCGGCCAGCTGCTGAGGGGCGATCTCGGCCAGTCGATCTTTCTCAATATGCCGGTCACGTCGGCGCTGCTCGACCGCGCCGAGCCGACCTTCTTCCTGACGCTGTTTTCGCTCGCCATCGCCAGCGTCATTGCGCTGCCGATCGGCATCTATGCCGCCTATCGGCGCGGCTCCTTCGTCGACCAGGCGGCAACGACGCTCGCCATGTTCGCCGCCAGCATTCCGAGCTTCTGGCTCGGCCTCATCCTAATGCAGTTCTTCGCCGTCCGGCTCAACCTTTTCCCGGTCTCGGGCTATGGCGGCCCGGGCTCGACCTTCGCGGACCGCATGTATCATCTGACGCTGCCGGCCTTCGCGCTCGGCATCGTCTCTTCGGCGCTGATACTGCGCTTCACCCGCGCCTCTATGCTCGATGTGCTCGGCGACGATTATATCCGCACGGCGCGCGCCAAGGGGCTGGTCGAACGCAAGGTCATCCTCAAGCACGCGCTGAAGAATGCGCTGATCCCGATCCTGACGGTCATTGGCCTGACGGCGGCGGTGCTGATTTCGGGCGCGGTCGTCACCGAAACCGTCTTCGGCCTGCCGGGTGTCGGCAATCTCGTCGTTTCGGCGGTTCTGCGCCGCGACTATCCCGTCATCCAGGGCGCGCTGCTCGTCATCGCCGCCCTTTACGTGCTGATCAATTTTGCGATCGACATGCTCTACCTGCTGGTCGATCCGAGGGTGCGCTACTGATGGCCGATATCGCAATCAAGCCCGTCGAAAGCGAAGGCAGCAAATTCGCCAGGCGCCTGCTGAAGCGCAAGACGGTTGCCTTCGGCCTGCTGATCCTGACGATTTTCGTGCTGCTCGCGGCCTTCGCGCCTGTCGTGGCGCCGTATTCCCCGTCCAAGCTTTCCATTGTCAACCGGCTGAAGCCGCCGAGCGAGATTTTCTTCTTCGGCACGGACGAATTCGGCCGCGACGTCTTCTCGCGAACGATCTTCGCCGGGCGTCTGTCGCTGCTGGTCGGTGCCGCGGTCGTCGCTCTTTCGGCGCTGATCGGCGTCACCCTCGGCCTGCTTGCCGGCTTCTTCCAGAAGCTCGATACGCCGATCGCCCGGCTGATCGATGCGATGATGGCATTTCCCGATATTCTGCTGGCGATCGCGCTCGTCGCCGCCCTCGGTCCGTCGCTGACGACCGTCATCATCGCGCTGTCGATCGTCTATGCGCCGCGCCTTGCCCGCATCGTGCGCGCCTCGACGCTCGTCATTCGCGAGCTGCCCTATGTCGAGGCGGCGAGGGCGCTCGGGATTTCGACCTTCCACATCATGACGCGGCATGTGCTGCGCAATCTGCTGTCGCCGATCCTGGTGCAGGGCACATTCCTCTTCGCCAGCGCCATGCTCGCCGAAGCCGGGCTGTCTTTCCTCGGCCTCGGCGTCAGCCCCGAGATTCCGACCTGGGGAACGATGATCGCCGCCGGCCGGCAATATATCGGCCAGGCCGACTGGATGACGCTGTTTCCGGGCGTTGCGATCATTCTCTCCGTGTTGTCGCTGCAGATGGTCGGCGACGGCCTCAGGGACATGCTCGATCCTAGACTTCGCAAGGACCTTTAATCCGCCGGCCGACTGCCGGTCGTCTCCAATTCGCCAGATCAAAATTGCATGACAGGAGTTTGCGTGAATCAGTTTCCCACCGCCGCCGGCAAGGTCGAGAACTCGCCTTACGAACGGCTTTCAGCTCTCGGTATTACGCTTCCGCCGCCGCCGCCGCCGATCGCCAATTTCGTGACACATGTGCTGGAAGGCAACATGCTCTATCTCTCCGGCCAGGGACCGCGCGAGGCCGATGGCTTCCTGCATGCCGGCAAGGTCGGCGCGGGCGGCGTCGGTGTCGATGAAGCTTACGGCCATGCCCGGCTGACCGGCATCAACCTGCTGTCGGTCATGCATGATGCACTGGGTGATCTTTCCCGGGTCAAGCGGGTGGTCAAGCTGCTCGGCATGGTCAATGCCGTGCCTGACTTCGAGGATCATCCGAGCGTCATCAACGGCTGCTCGGATCTGCTGATCGAAGTCTTCGGGCCGGCCGGCGAACACGCCCGTTCGGCGGTGGGCTTCGGCTCGCTGCCGGGCAACATCACCGTCGAGATCGAGGCGATCGTCGCCTTGCATGGCTGACGGGAATTTTCATACTTGGGAGCAGCGTTTCCCCATATCCTGCTCCCCGACCCAGAATTCTGGAGAACTTCATGTCCACTGATATGAGACCATCGATCGGCCTCCGCCCCGTCATCAACGTATCGGGCACGATGACCAGTCTTGGCGCGTCGATCGTCGTGCCGGAAGCGATCGAGGCGATGGCGTCGATCCTGCCGCACTTCGTCGAGATCAACGACCTGCAGCGCAAGGCAAGTGCAGTCATCGCCCGGCTGACCGGTGGTGAGGCGGGCTTCGTCACCGCCTCCTGCTCTGCCGGTATTTCGCTCGCCGTCGCCGGCGCGATCACCGGCGACAATCTGCTGGCGATCGAGAAGCTGCCGGATGCCGTGTCCGAGAAGAACGAGGTGCTGGTACAGATGGGCCATGTGGTGAGCTATGGCGCACCCGTCGACCAGGCGATCCGGCTGGCCGGCGGCAAGGTCGTGCTGATCGGCCAGGCGACCTCGACGCACCGCTTCCACATGGAAAAGGCAATCACCGAGAAGACTGCCGCCGCCGTCTATGTCGTCTCCCACCATGTCGTCGATTACGGCCTGCTGAATCTCAAGGAATTCGTTGAGATCGCCCATGCCAGGGGCGTGCCTGTCATCGTTGATGCGGCCTCGGAATACGAGCTCAGGATTTTCCTGGAGCAGGGCGCCGATATCGCGCTCTATTCCGGCCACAAGTTCCTCGGCGGCCCGACCTCGGGCATCGTCGCCGGCCGGAAAGAGCTGGTGCGTCACGCCTTCCTGCAGAACATGGGCATCGGCCGCGGCATGAAGGTCGGCAAGGAGAGCATCTTCGGCGTCATGGCGGCGCTCGAGGCCTGGGAAAAACGCGATCATGCCGGCATCCGCGAGCGCGAGACCGGCTATCTCAATCTGTGGAAGCGTACGCTCGACGGTCGTCCTGGCGTTACCGCGCTGATCGAGCCCGATCCCACC
Source organism: Rhizobium sp. J15 (assembly GCF_002531825.1). Taxonomy (GTDB): domain Bacteria; phylum Pseudomonadota; class Alphaproteobacteria; order Rhizobiales; family Rhizobiaceae; genus Rhizobium. Next base: position 111,663 of record NZ_NWSX01000001.1, read on the forward strand.
AACAATCCGCTCGACCGGCTGCGCCTTATCGTCGATGCCGAGCAGGCCCATATCACCGCCTGGGATCTGGCCGATGCGCTGGCCAAGGGCAGCCCGCCGATCATCGTGCGCGATCACGAGGTCGAGCACCGCTATTTCTATCTCGACCCGTGCAACCTGCATCCGGGCCAGGAAATCATCGTCGCGAACCGCCTGGCCGAGGAACTCGACAAGGCGCGTGCCTCCAACGAGATCATCGCAACGCCGATCGAAAACCGCAGCCGGCACCGCTTCGACGGCTTGCTGCGCTGGCCGGATTGAGCCGTAGGAGGAGCCGACATGGCGAAGGTCCAAGCGCAGTTGATCGAGACAGCCACCCCCGTTCTTTCCGTTGAGGGGCTGACGACTTCCTTTCGGGTCGACGGCGCTTGGAAACCCGTGGTGCGCAACGTCTCCTTCACCGTCGCGCCCGGCGAGACGGTGGCGATCGTCGGCGAATCCGGCTCGGGCAAGAGCGTCACCTCGCTGTCGATCATGCGGCTGCTGCAGGCGGACGTCAGCCGCATCGAGGGCCGCGTCATGCTCGGCGGCCGCGATCTCCTGGCCTTGCCGGAACATGCCATGCGGCAGGTGCGCGGCAATGAGGTGGCGATGATCTTCCAGGAGCCGATGACCTCGCTCAATCCGCTCTTCACCATCGGCGATCAGATTTCCGAAGCGCTGCTTTGCCATTCCGCTATGAGCAAGGCCGATGCCCGGGCCGAGACGATCAGGCTCTTGGAGAAGGTCCGCATCCCCTCTGCCGCCTCGCGCTTCGACGAATATCCGCATCGCTTTTCCGGCGGCATGCGCCAGCGGGTGATGATCGCCATGGCGCTTGCCAGCCGGCCGAAGCTTTTGATCGCCGACGAGCCGACGACGGCGCTCGACGTGACAATCCAGGGCCAGATCCTCGATCTCATCAAGATGCTGCAGGACGAGGAGGGGACCTCCGTTCTCTTCATCACCCACGACATGGGCGTCGTCGCCGAGATCGCCGACAGGACGGTGGTGATGTATCGCGGCGAACAGGTCGAAAGCGGCGCCACGGCCGATATCTTCCACCGCGGCAAACATCCCTATACCAGGGCGCTGCTATCAGCCGTGCCCGTGCTCGGCTCGATGCAGGGCCGGCAGCGGCCGCTGCGTTTTCCGGTCGTCAATACGGCGACAGGCGAATCGGACATTCCCGCCGAGGCTGCCGATACGGTCGCGGCGAAGCCGGTGCTGCAGGTGAAGAACCTGACCAAGCGTTTCGACATTCATTCCGGCCTCTTCAACAGGCTGACCAGCCGGGTGCATGCGGTCGAAAACGTCTCCTTCGATCTTCATGCCGGCGAGACGCTGTCGCTCGTCGGCGAATCCGGCTGCGGCAAATCGACGACGGGGCGCGCCATCATGCGTCTCATCGAGCCGCAGGCGGGTTCCGTTCTGGTCGAGGGCAGGGAAGTGCTCGGCCTCCTCGACAGGAAGGATCTGCGCGAGATGCGCAAATCCGTGCAGATGATCTTCCAGGATCCCTTTGCCAGCCTCAATCCGCGCATGACGGTCGGGGCGTCGATCGCCGAACCCTATCTCGAACACGGCATGGGTAATGCGAAACAGGCGAGGGAGGTCGTTGCCGACCTGCTGGTGAAGGTCGGCCTCTCCCCCGATATGGCTTCGCGCTATCCGCATGAATTTTCCGGCGGCCAGCGCCAGCGCATCTGCATCGCCCGGGCGCTTGCCCTGCAGCCGAAGGTCATCGTCGCCGATGAGAGCGTTTCGGCGCTCGATGTTTCGATCAAGGCGCAGGTCATCAACCTGATGCTCGACCTGCAGCAGAGCCTCAATCTCGCTTTCCTGTTCATTTCGCATGACATGGCGGTGGTCGAACGCGTCAGCCACCGGGTGGCGGTGATGTATCTCGGCGAGATCGTCGAGATCGGCCCGCGCGCCGCGGTCTTCGAAAATCCGCAGCATCCCTACACGAAGAAGCTGATTTCGGCCGTGCCTGTGCCCGATCCGGACCGCCGCCATGAAAAGCGCATGGTGGCGAATGACGAGATCAAGAGCCCGATGCGATCAGTCGACTATCAACCGCCGAGCGCCTCCTATCGCGAGGTGGGTCCGGGCCATCTGGTGATGGCTGGCCGGTAGCGAAAGCCGTTGGCAGTTGCCTAACGGGCCGGCGGCGCATAAAGCAGATGCAGAGACACCTGCCTGGAAAGCTGCACCAATGAACAAGACAGAGTATTTTTCGAAGCTCGGCGGCCTGCCGCCGCAGACTCAGCTGCTTTCCGGCCGGGCCGTTTTCACCACGGCTTACGCGGTCATCCCCCGCGGTGTCATGAGCGATATCGTCACCAGCCTGCTTCCGCATTGGACGGGAACGCGGGCATGGGTTCTTTCGCGTCCGCTTTCCGGTTTCTCCGAAACCTTTTCGCAATATATCATGGAAGTTCAGCCGGGCGGCGGCAGCGATCGGCCGGAGCCCGAGAAGCGGGCGGAAGCCGTGCTGTTCGTCGTCGAAGGCGGCATGACGGTGGAGCTCGAAGGCGTCAGCCACGCGCTGCGGACCGGCTCCTTCGTCTATATTCCCGCCGGTTCTGCATGGCGCGTGAAAAACGACAGCTCGGCCGCGGCGATCTTTCACTGGGTCAGAAAAGCCTTTCAGGAGGTCGAGGGGCTGGAGCCGCCGCCGGCGATTGTCACCCATGAGGACGACCATCCGATCCGCGCCATGCCCGACACCGACGGGCGGTGGGGCACGACCCGCTTCATCGATCCGGCCGATGTGCGCTACGACATGCATGTCAACATCGTGACCCTGGAGCCGGGTGCGGTGATCCCCTTCATGGAAACCCATGTCATGGAGCACGGTCTCTATGTGCTGGAAGGCAAGGCCGTCTATCGCCTGAACCAGGATTGGGTCGAGGTCGAGGCCGGCGACTTCATGTGGCTGCGCGCATTCTGCCCGCAGGCCTGTTATGCCGGCGGGCCCGGCCGCTTCCGCTACCTGCTCTACAAGGACGTCAACCGCCACATGAAGCTCTGGTAGGCCCCGCGCCGGATGCGACGGGTACGCTGCCGAAGAGCCTGTCCGGTTGCTTGACAGCTCTGCCGATTGCCCGCATCGTCCTTCGATGCGGGATATGGATTCATGGCTGTCGGAAAAGAAGGAAATAAGCCGGAGAAACGCTGCCGAAGCGGTCTTCGAAGATATCCGCACGGCCATCGTGGATCGGAAGTTGGCGCTCGGGATCCGTCTTCCCTCGGAGGTGCAACTCGCCGAACGGTACGGCATCAGCCGGGCGATCGTGCGTGAAGCGCTCCGCTCGCTTCAGACGCTGGGATTCACGCAGACCAGAACCGGCCGCGGCACCTTCGTCGTTTCGGAAAGCCCGGCGCGGCAGCTCGGCGGCGGCGCCTATTCTGCCCGTGATCTCATGGAAGCGCGTCCCTGCATCGAGATCCCGGCTGCGGGTTGGGCGGCCCTGCGGCGCTCGGACGAGCAGCTGGCTTCGCTCTCATCCTTGTGCGACCGGATGGATGAGGAGGACGACGTCCAGAAATGGGTGCGGATGGACGCTGAGTTTCATGGAGAGATTGCCGAAGCCTCAGGCAATGCGATCTTCAGGAAGGTTGTCGCCGATGTTCGCGGCGCGCTTTCGACGCAATCGGAACTGGTGGAGCATGTTCGCGGACGGCGCAAAGCCTCCAACGCCGAACATCGCCGTATTCTGGAGGCCGTTGCCGCGGGCAGGGAGGAGGAGGCGCGTGCCGCCATGGCGGAGCACCTGCTGGAGGTAAAGCGCTCCATTATCGGGATTGGCGATAAAAATGAATCGCACTGAAGGTATGATTTCAAATTTGGCGCCCGGACATCCGGGGCGCTGCCGATCGAATGCAATGCGATGAACGATCTAGAAAGCTGGCTTTCCGACTCCGCGATTCTCAGTCGAAAAAGCGCCTCGGAACTGGTTTTCGAGGAGTTGCGCAATCTCATTCTCTCCGGCCGGTTTGCCGCCGGTTCCAAGCTGCCGTCAGAAGCCAAGCTCGCCGGAAAATATGGCGTGAGCCGCCCGATCGTGCGCGAAGCGCTGCGCTCGCTGCAGATTTTGGGGCTGACGGAGACGCGAACGGGAAGCGGAACATATGTGCTCGCGACCGCCGGCGATGGAGATATCCGTTACGGCGATTATTCCGCGCGTGATCTGATGGAGGCGCGTCCCTTCGTCGAGGTATCCGCCGCTGGTTGGGCGGCGCTGCGTCGAAACGATGACGAGCTGTCGCGGTTGCTGAAATTTTGCGACAAGATGGAGCAGGAAGAAGATACCGAGGCCTGGGTGCGGCTGGATTCGGATTTTCACGGGCTGATCGCGGAGGCATCGAAGAACGCTGTCTTCCGCGATATCGTCGATGACGTTCGCGAGGCGATGGCGCAGCAATCCGGGCTGCTGACCGTCTTGGGGCCGCGGCGTCAGGCGTCGAACGAAGAGCATCGAGCAATTGTCGAAGCCATCCGGAAAGGGTCGGAGGCCGAGGCGAGGGCCGCAATGGAAATCCATCTTAAAAAGGTCGAGGCGGCGGTCAATCGCATCATCGGAGCCGAACCGCGATAAGCTTCCCCGAAGCCTTGCACGCGATCTTTCATCCGCTCCTTCCCTTCGGTTTTTGTTTCCGCGCATATCGTTGCCGCGTGATGCCTTGTCGTGGCCAGGCGTCAGCAACTGCTGATGGGCTGCCTGGCTCCCGTATACATGATCGAACGAAAGCCCCTTGACGGAGGCGCGCCTTTCCATCTATTCCCAAAGCTGTCAGACCGCATGGCAGATTAACATGTTGTGATAGCTGTGTGGAGGGGCGGCCGGGAGGTTGCCGAACCCATAGGGAGGAGAATGACAGTCATGGAATCCACCAGAACCGAGGCCGATGGCCAAGTTTTCGCCGAGGAGGATCTCGGCTACCACAAGGCACTGAAGCCGCGGCAGATACAGATGATCGCCATCGGCGGCGCCATCGGCACGGGGCTGTTTCTCGGCGCCGGCGGCCGGCTTGCCGCTGCCGGTCCGGCGCTCGTGCTGGTCTATGCCCTGTGCGGCTTTTTCGCTTTTCTCGTTCTCAGGGCTCTGGGCGAACTGATCGTCCATCGCCCGACCTCGGGCTCCTTCGTCTCCTATGCCCGGGAGTTTTACGGTGAAAAGCTCGCCTTCGCGGTCGGCTGGATGTATTGGCTGACCTGGGCGATGACGGCGGTCGCCGACGTCACAGCGGTCGCCCTCTACATGAATTTCTTCAAGGCCTATGTCCCGTGGATCGCGATGATCGATCAGTGGGTGTTTGCGCTGGCGGCGCTCGTCCTCGTCCTCTCGATGAACCTGTTGTCGGTGAAAGTCTTCGGTGAACTGGAATTCTGGTTCAGCCTCGTCAAAGTTCTCGCCCTCGTCGTCTTCCTGATCGTCGGCGTCTACTTCGTCGTCACCGGCACGCCGATCGACGGCCATGTTCCGGGCCTCAACACGATCACCGATTTCGGCGGCATGTTCCCGAACAGCGTCTTGCCGGCGCTGGTGGTGATACAGGGCGTGGTTTTTGCCTATGCCTCGATCGAGCTGATCGGCACCGCCGCCGGTGAAACCGAAAATGCCCGCAAGGTCATGCCGCGGGCGATCCGGACGGTCGTGCTGCGCCTGGTGATCTTCTATGTCGGCTCGGTCCTGTTGCTGTCTCTGCTGCTGCCCTATACCGCCTATAAGGGCGGCGAGAGCCCGTTCGTGACCTTCTTCGGCAAGATCGGCATCCAGGGCGCCGATGTCGTCATGAACCTCGTCGTGCTGACCGCCGTCCTGTCGTCGCTCAATGCCGGCCTCTATTCGACGGGCCGCATCCTGCATTCCATGGCGATATCAGGTTCGGCCCCGGCCGCACTGGCAAAGATGAACAGGTCCGGCGTGCCCTATGGCGGCATTGCGGTGACGGCTGTCGTGACCGCCTTCGGCGTCGTGCTGAACGCCGTCGTTCCGGCGGAGGCCTTCGAAATCGGCCTGAATGTCGCCGCCCTCGGCATCATCGCCGCATGGGGCGTGATCGTCCTGTGCCAGCTCAAGCTGTGGCGGCTGTCGCGTCAGGGTAAGATGGCGCGGCCTGAATTCCGCATGTTCGGCGCGCCCTACACCGGCCTGCTGACGCTGGGCTTCCTTGCGGTCGTCGTGATCCTGATGGCGCTCGACTATCCCGTCGGCACCTACACGGTTGCCTCTCTGGCCCTGATCATTCCGGCGCTGGTGGTTGGCTGGCTGCTGATGCGTGAGCGCATCTACACGATTGCCGCCGAACAGGCTGAGGATCGCGGCGGTTTCGATCTGGCCTGACAGCGCTCGATAGCCGGGCTTGCCCGGCGGCGAATGTCGCCGGGGGGATACGGCATGAATGGAGAGAGAAATGACCCCGAGTGAGGATTTCGTCGTCACCGATCGTGGCGGGATCGTCGAGAACAGCCATCGTGTCCACGCGGCAGTCGTCGATGCAAAGGGCAGGCTGCTTTACGCGCTGGGTGATCCGGCACGCATGACGCTTGCCCGCTCCGCCGCCAAGCCGGCCCAGGCGCTTGCCATCCTGGAGACGGAGGGCGTCGAGCGTTTCGGCTTCGATGATGCGGATGTTGCGCTGATGTGCGCTTCCCACAGCAGCGAAGAGCGGCATATCGCGCGCACGCGGGCCATGCTGTCGAAGATCAAGGCCGAGGAGGCTGACCTTCGCTGCGGCGGCCATCCTTCGCTGTCGGAAACGGTGAACCGCGCCTGGATCAGGCGGGACTTTGCCCCGACGGCGGTTTGCAGCAATTGCTCGGGCAAGCATGTCGGCATGCTTGCCGGCGCCCGGGCGATCGGAGCCGGCATGGAAGACTACCATCTGCCGGACCATCCGATGCAGGGGAGGGTCAAGCGCACCGTCGCCGAACTCTGCGATCTGGACGCCCAGGACGTCGAATGGGGGATCGACGGATGCAATCTTCCGACCCCTGCTTTTCCGTTGGATCGGCTCGCACGCCTCTACGCCAAGCTTGCGGCGGCGGATGGGGACGATGCGCGCACGGACCTGCCGGCGCGAGACGCAGCGCTGGCTCGCATTTTCCGGGCGATGGTGCGCTACCCCGAAATGGTCGCGGGCGAGGGGCGCTACTGCACGGCGCTGATGCGCGCATATAACGGTGCCCTCATCGGCAAGCTCGGCGCCGATGCCAGCTACGCGATCGGCGTACGGGCTTCGGACGAAACCCGGCGATTGGGGGCGGACGGTGCGCTCGGCATCTCGGTCAAGATCGAGGACGGCAACGTCGAAATCCTCTACGCCGTCGTGACGGAGATCCTTGAGCGGCTCGGCATCGCTTCGCCTGATATCCGCAGCCAGCTTGCGGCGTTCCATCATCCCCAGCGTGTGAACACCATGGGTGTTACGACAGGCGGCGTGTCCTTTCCGTTCAAGCTGCGTGGATCCGTGCCGGGCGAGGGTGCTTCCCGTCTTGTTGCTCCGGCCCGATGACATAGTCCGGACGCGGCAATTCTGCCGCGTTTTCACCCATCATCTTTTCCGGCCTGCCGCTGCTGTTCAGGCCTGCGGCGCCGCTTCTCGAAAGTCCCGCCATGACTATCTCCGATATTGCCAAAATCCGTGTCGAGCATGATCTGATCGGCAATCGCGACGTGCCAGCCTCGGCCTATTACGGCGTGCATACGCTGCGCGCGGTCGAAAATTTTCCGATTACCGGCCAGACGCTGAAGGAATCGGCCGATCTGATCGCGTCGCTCGCGGCGATCAAGCAGGCGGCGGCTGAGGCCAATACGAGCCTCGGCCTTCTGGATCGGGAGCGCGCCGACGCCATCATCGCGGCCTGCGTCGAAATCCGCGATGGCGCATTGCACGACCACTTCGTAGTCGATCTGATCCAGGGCGGAGCGGGAACCTCGACCAACATGAACGCCAACGAGGTGATCGCCAACAGGGCGCTCGAAATCCTGGGGCATGACCGGGGCGAGTATCAGCACCTGCATCCGAACGAGCACGTCAATCTCTCGCAATCCACCAACGACGTCTATCCGACGGCGCTGAAGCTTGCCGCATGGATCGGCGTTCATCGTCTGGTTGACGCAATGGCGATCCTGCGCCGGGCATTCGAGGCCAAGGCGGTCGAGTTCGCCGATGTGTTGAAGATGGGTCGCACTCAGTTGCAGGACGCCGTGCCGATGACGCTCGGCCAGGAGTTCGGAACCTATGCGCTGATGCTGGCGGAAGACGAGGCGCGCCTCTCCGAAGCCGTCTCGCTGATCCGCGAGATCAATCTCGGCGCGACGGCGATCGGCACCGGCATCACCGCCCATCCTCGCTACGCGGCGCTGGTGCGCGAGCGCCTGTCCGAAATCGTCGGCGTCGATCTGGTGACGTCACCTGATCTGGTGGAGGCGACGCAGGATTGCGGCTCCTTCGTGCAGCTTTCTGGCGTCCTCAAGCGCGTCGCGGTCAAGCTGTCCAAGACCTGCAACGACCTGAGGCTTCTGTCCTCGGGACCACGCGCCGGCTTGAACGAGATCAACCTGCCGGCACGCCAGGCGGGCTCCTCGATCATGCCCGGCAAGGTGAACCCGGTTATCCCCGAGGTCGTCAACCAGGTTGCCTTCGAGGTGATCGGCAATGACGTGACGATCACCATGGCGGCGGAAGCCGGCCAGCTTCAGCTGAACGCCTTCGAGCCGGTGATCTTCTACAGCCTCTATCGGAGTCTCAGCCATCTGACCAATGCCTGCCTGACGCTCGAGGCGAATTGCATTCAAGGCATCACCGCCAACCGCGAGAGGTTGCGGCAGACGGTCGAGCAATCGATCGGCATCGTCACGGCGCTCAACCCCTATATCGGCTATCGCAACGCCACGGAGGTTGCGCTGGAGGCGCATCATTCGGGACGGGGTGTCTATGAAATCCTTCTCGAACGCGGCCTGATGCAGAAGGAGCATCTCGATGCGGTGCTGCGCCCGGAAACGCTGACCCGGCCAAGCGAGAAGCTGTCCTTCTCGTAAGGCATGCGGCGCATTTTGCTTCCGGGCGACACTCATATGTGGGCGATCACGCCGCCTTTGCTTGCGGCTTGGCAGCCTTGACATGGGTTACGCTGCGGCGGCCGTCGATGCTGACGGGAACATCACCGTCAACCGTGGCGCGGCGCACGACCCGATGCTGGTCGCCATAATCGTTGACGGCATAGTGCTGGGTGGCGCGGTTGTCCCAGATCGCAACATCTCCGGCCCGCCAGCGCCAGCGCACGGTATTTTCCGGGGCGGTGACGTAGGACTGGAACACCTCGTAGAGTTTCGCGGAGTCGCTCTTCGAAACGCCGACCAGGCGCTGAACGAAATTGCCGAGCAGAAGCGATCTTTCGCCGGTTTCCGGATGGACACGCACGACCGGATGCTCGGTCTCGTAGATGGTCGAGGTGAAAATCTCTTCGAAATGCTTCTTCTCTTCGGCGGTGGCGCGAGGGCGCACGGCAGCATAGTCATAGGCATTGCTGTGGATGGCCCACAGATTGTCCGCCAGCAATTTGAGCGATGCCGGCAGGCTTTCATATGCGGCATGGGTGTTGGACCAGATCGTGTCGCCGCCGGCTGCCGGAATGACGACGCCGCGCAGCACGGAGAATTTGGGATAGGCATCGACGAAGGTGACGTCGGTGTGCCACTGGTCCGCCCTGCCGCCGCCACGGCTGGAATCGAGGTTGAGGATGGAAGCCGTGCCGGCCACCGGTCCCTGGGTCGGATGCGGCACGAGATCGCCGAGGCGCCGTGCGAAGGCTTCCTGTTCGGAATCGTCGAGATGTCCCTGATCGCGGAAGAAGATCACCTTGTGCTTCAAGAGAAGCTGGTTGATCGCTGCCACCGCTGCATCCGAAAGGTCGCCGCCGAGGCGGATACCCCTGATTTCGGCTCCGACACGGCCGGTCAGCGGCACGACGTCGGACTCTGGAATGATCTGATTGACGAGAACCGGATTGCTCATGGAAATCTCCTGTTGATTTGGAAGAAGTCGGCAGGTCACCTGCGCCCAAGGATGCATCCGTTGGGCGTTCGAAATCTCAGCGTTGAAGTCGACAGGGCTATGGAACCGTATAATCTATAAAATCAGTAGACAATAATTTCTAATTTTGGCTGTTTTCCTGAAATAGCCGTCTTCGATTTCCTCGCCGGCAGGGAGGCTGGCGGCCGTTATCATTTCTTCGTATCTTCCGCCGGCAGCGTGGGATCGCCGAGCCAACCATGCTTGAGGCCTGAGATCGGCGCCCGGAAAGGAACTTTCGATGGCAACAGTCAAACTTCTGTCGGACCAAGAGGCCGCAGCCATTCCGGCCGTGCAAGCCGTGTTCGGCGACATCAGGGCGACCCGCAAGACTGATTTCATCAACAATTTCTGGCGGGCTCTCGCCAACGATCCCGCAAATCTCAAGCGGGTATGGGAGACGCTGAAATCGGTCATGACGGTCGAAGGCGCGCTCGATCCGCTGACGCGCGAGATGATCTACATAGCGGTATCGACGGCCAATGCCTGCCAATACTGCATCCAATCCCACACCGCCGCCGCCCGAGCGCGGGGGATGACCGATGCCCAGCACGGCGAACTCCTGACGATCATCGGCCTTGCCGCACAGACAAACCATCTCGCTCTCGCCATGCAGGTTCCGTCCGATCCGGAATTCGAGGTGCGATAGGAAACGACGGGCTCGGCGCGCGCATCCGGCATATTGTTTCCATCGCGGTGAATGCGAAGTGCAGGCAGTCAGCACAACTTAGAGAGTAAAAAGTAGCAATCTAAGATTGTAAAAGTGGCATAATACATGTTATGGAACATACCGGTATCAAGCAGACGCGTGGCGGTACACGGCTGAGCCCGCAAACCGACAAATGTCGGGAACTGTTGAGCCCGATGTATGCCAATTCCTGTCGCCCCATTTCGTCACTCTAGGAATGTGCCTTAGATGTCGCGGCCAGCGGCGATCAGCGCGTGCGCGGCATCGCGGAGCAAACCCGTCGCCTCGCCGGGTTCGAAGACCTGCATGCTGACAAAGGCGCCGTTGATCAGGACCGCGAGCTGCCCGGCAAGCCGGTCGGGCGCAGCAACCGCCAGTTTGCCGGCGATGGTCTTTAGGCGGCGCCGCATTTCGCGCATATGGGCATCGGCGACCTTGCGGGCCGGGTGACCGGCTTCCGGAAACTCGGCAGCGGTGTTGATCTGCGGGCAGCCTCGGTAATTGTCGCGCCCGACCCGTTCGCCGATCCACTCGAAATGGGCGTCGAGTTCGGCCGAAGCGTCATCCGCATGTTGCGTGCTCACCCGGTCCCAAGTGCTCCAGAAATCCAGATCCTCGCGCTTGAGAAAGGCGGCAATCAAATCGTCCTTTGTGCCGAAATGGCGGTAAAGACTGGTCTTGGCGACACCGGATTTTTCCACCACCAGATCGACACCAACGGCGCGGACGCCGCGCCGGTAGAAGAGCTCCGATGCCGTCTCGAGAATTCTGTCCCGGACTTCGTTCACGACAGGGGCCGATGCGTTCGCTGTGCTTTTCGTCATTCGCTTATCTCCAATTCAGGCACACTAGCAGAAAGTTTGTTGACACGCTACAGACCTGTCTGTTTTATAGAAGACAGACAGGTCTGTAGCGCAAGAGGAAGCAATGACCATGGATCACGCCGACATCATCAGAACATCCCAAGCCGTCGCGGTCTTCGGCGCCAACGGCCATACCGGCCGGTTTGTCGTCGCCGAGCTGTTGCGGCGCGGGCTGAAACCGATTGCCATCGGACGGAGTATCGAGCGGCTGGCGGAAGCGGGTTTTCCGGACCGTGGCGTCGAATGCCGCGAAGCAGCGATAGAGGATGACGCGGCGCTCGACAGGGCTCTCGCCGAAGCTGCGGTGGTCATCAACTGCGCCGGCCCGTTCATGGAGACGGCCGATGCGGTCATAGGTGCCGCGTTGCGGGCCGGCATCCACTATCTCGACGTGACCGCTGAGCAGCCGAGCGCGCAGGCCACGTTCGACCGGCATGGTGCTGCTGCCGAAACAGCGGGCGTAGTCGTCATCCCGGCCATGGGATTTTACGGCGGCCTGGCCGATCTGCTGGTGTCAGCGCTGATGGACGAATGGCAGGACGCAGACACTGTCGAAATTCGCGTCGCGCTCGACAGCTGGTTGCCCACAAAGGGCACGCGCGTGACGGGGGAGAAGAACAAGGCACAGCGCCTGGCCGTCAACGGCGGGCAGCTTGGGCCTGTGCCTCAGCCGGCGGCCGAGATAGTGTCTGTTTTACCAGCCCCGTTCGGCCGGCAGACATTCGTCGAGCTTCCATTTTCCGAAGTGCCGCTCATCGCCCGCCACATCAGGACAAGGGAGTTGCATACCTTCCTCAGCACGACAGCGCTGCGAGATGTTCGCGATCCATCAACGCCCCCGCCCCAGGCCATCGATGAAACCGGGCGTTCGGCGCAGCGCTTCGTCGTTGAAGCGATCGTCACGCGAGGCGACCTGCGCCGCCGAATTCTCGCCCAGGGACAGGACATCTATGCCGTCACGGCGCCGATCATCTGCGAAGCAGTCCAGCGCATCCTGTCGGGCGACGTCCGCGATACCGGCGCGAAACCACCGGCTGCGGTCTTTGATGCTGCGGGTTTCCTGCGGGCGCTCGGCTCGAACCTGCTGGTTGAGACATCGGAAACCTCAAATCTTCGCGCATAACTCGGGGAGACCTTTACTCGGCGAAACCTCCGCATTCCGTGAGAAACCACGGACCTTGATCTTACGGGGCGTCGCAAGGTCGCGCGTTCGCAATAGCCCGATATGACAATTGCCAGTCAAATCGCCGGGCCGATGCGGCCCGGCGGGGAGGCCTCCCCGCCGCATCAGGTCACTGCCTTTCTCAAACGAGATATTTCTTGAACCAGTCGACCGTCCGCTGCCATGCGAGCGTGGCGGCCGCTTCGTCGTAGCGCGGCGTGGAATCGTTGTGGAAACCGTGGTTGACGTCGGGATAGACATAGGCCTCGTAGGTCGTCCCTGCTGATTTCAGCGCCGCTTCATAGGCCGGCCAGCCTTCGTTGATCCCCTTGTCCAGCCCGGCATAATGAAGAAGCAAGGGAGCCTTGATCTTCGGCACGTCCTCGGCGCGCGGCTGACGGCCGTAGAAGGGCACGGCGGCGGCAAGCTCGGGATAGGCGACCGCCGCAGCGTTGGAAACGCCGCCGCCATAGCAGAAGCCGGTGATGCCGACCTTGCCGGTGGTGAGATCGCTCTGCATCAGGAACTCGACCGCAGCGAAGAAGTCGTTCATCAGCTTTTCTGGGTCCACCTTCTGCTGAAGTTCTCGTCCCTTTTCGTCATTGCCGGGATAGCCGCCGACCGAAGTCAGTCCATCCGGCGCAAGGGCGATGAAGCCGGCCTTGGCCACGCGCCGCGCCACATCTTCGATATAGGGGTTGAGGCCTCTGTTCTCGTGAACGACGACCACGCCGGCAACCTTGCCCTCCGCTTTTGCGGGGCGCACGAGATAGGCGCGGACGTCTCCGTTTCCTTTGGGCGAGGGATAGGTGATGTATTCGGCAACGATGTCGGGATCGGTGAACTCGACTTGGGTCGCCAGCGCATAATTGGGGCTGAGCGATGCCAGAATGGCGGCGGCCGTCACGCCGCCGACCGCAAACTTGGCGGCCCGGTCGAGAAACTCGCGTTTGGTGATCTTCCCGTGCGCATAATAATCGTAGAGTTCGAGAAGTTCCTGCGGGAAATCCTTGGCTGTCATACGGGTCATGATGGCTCCTCCTTGCCTCGGGTTCTCACCGCATCCTACACGCGCGGGATCACGAGTCCTTTCAACCTTTCGCGAGCACTTGCGTGATCTTTCCCGGCTGTAATCGCGGCTTGCGGTGGCAGACGTTTGCATCCGCCGTCCGGCTTCGAGGCGCGGCCCTGTTCGCACGCGGCCCCTCGCGGCCCGGAATCGACAGCCGCCTATCGATCTATGAAAATTAATTTCATGCTTGTGCTTGGAGGCCCGTTTTCTATTGACGCCTCCTGTTTTTTGTCCCAACTTAAAGAAAATAAATTACTTAAACTGGGAACATGATCGGCATGAAAGTAGGAATCATCGGGCTCGGATTCCGGCTGGGCTATCTCGGCTATGTCTTCAAGGCGATCGACAGCAGCTTCGACATCGTCGGCTATGTGGATCCGGATCCCGCCGGCCTTCCCGGATTGACGGAAAAGGGCATTTCGGTCGGCAAGGCCTATGGTTCGCCGGAAGAGCTCCTCGCCTCCGAAAAGCTCGATCTGCTGATGATCGGCTCTCCCAATCACATGCATCTCGATCACATCAGGCTCGGGCTTCAGGCCGGTCTGAAAGTCTTCTGCGAAAAGCCGATCGTCACGACGATCGCGGAAAGCATCGAGCTTGCCCATCTGATGGCGAAATTCGGCCATGAGCGGCTGATGGTCGGCCTCGTGCTGCGCTATTCCCCTCTTTACAAGGATCTGCGCGCCATACAGGCCGCGGGCAAGCTTGGTCAGATCGTCTCGATCGAGGCATCCGAACATATCGAGCCCTATCACGGCGCCTTCTTCATGCGCGACTGGCGCCGCTATGAGCGCTATTCCGGAAGCTTCATGCTGGAGAAATGCTGCCACGACCTCGACCTTTATAATGGCGTCGTCGGCGCACGGCCGGAGCGGGTCGCCAGTTTCGGCGGCCGCAAGAGCTTCATCCCGGCCAACGACCCGGCCCGCGAGGGCATCAACGACCTCGAGCTCTTCCACCGCAAGCCGAGCGGCTGGATGGGATCGGACAAGGTCTTCGACAGCGACGCCGACATCATCGATTACCAGGTGGCGATCGTCGAATATGAAAACGGCGTCGGCATGAACTTCCATACCAATCTGAATGTGCCCGACCAGTTCCGCCGCTTCGCCATCATGGGCTCGCGCGGCATGGCCGAGGGCGATTTCGTCCGCGGCTATCTCGACGTGCACGAGCAGCTGACCGGCAACAAGATCGTCGAAAACAAATATGCCGCCACCGAGCTCTCCCAGCATTACGGCGCCGATGAACAGATGGCGAGCGACCTCTTGGAGAGCGTGCGCACCGGCCTCGAACTGCCCGTTTCCACGCTCAACGCGCTCGAGGCCGGCATCCTGGCGCTCGCCATGGACGAAGCGAGGATGAAGAAAACCGTCGTCGACCTGCGTCCCATCTGGGACCGCTTCGACGAGGCCCTTCACGCAAGAGCGGCTTGAGGACGGCGGCAAGATGAGTGTTCAAAGAAGCGCCTTCATCTTCGCCTGGATCCTTCTTCTTCCGGCCGTTCTCTATGTTCTCGCCATCGTCGCCTATCCCCTCGTCGATACCTTCATTCTCTCTTTCACCGACGCGTCGCTGAAGAAGACCACCAATTGGGTCGGCTGGATCAATTACGAGAAGATCTTCAACGCCACCTTTGCCGAGGTCATCCTGCGCACCTTCGTCTGGACCTTCTTCTCGGTCGCCCTGAAAATGGTGATCGGCACCTTCGGCGCCTGCATGCTGAACGCCGCCGTTCCCGGCCGCTCGCTGTTCCGGCTCCTGACCATGCCGCCCTGGATCGTGCCGATGGCGATCGGCATCTTCATGTGGGGCTGGATGTATAACGGCCAGTTCGGGATGATCTCCGGCCTTTTGCAGCGCTTCGGCCTCGTCGATGGCCCGGTCGCCTTCCTCGCCTATGGCAGCACCGCCTTCTGGGCGACGATCGTCACCGATGTCTGGATCGGCGTACCGCTGGTGACGATCTATTTTCTGGCGGCGATCCAGTCGATTCCGAAGGATCTTTACGAGGCCGCCTGGACCGACGGCGCCGGCCGCTGGTACCGCTTCCGCCGCATCACCCTGCCGCTGATGGTGCCGGCCATCATCACCATGTCGATGCTGTCCCTGATCGCCACCTTCAACTCGTTCGACATCATCTGGATCCTGACGCAGGGCGGCCCGAGCGGCGAGACGACGACGATGATCATCGATACCTACCAGACGGCGATCGGCTCGAAGAAATACGGCGAAGGTGCTGCGCGCGCCGTCTTGATCTGCATCTTCCTGTCGCTCTTCTGCTTCGCCTATTTCCGCGTCACCCGCCGCCTCAACCCGGAGAAGCGCGCATGAGCAGTGCTGCCATGATCGACCGTTACCGCTGGTGGGAGATCGTCCTGATCTATTGCGGCATCGCGGTCTTCCTGTTCTTCGTGCTGGCGCCCTTTGTCGAGGGCTTCCTGGTGTCGCTGAAGCCGCTCGCCCAGCTCTTCTCCTCGCCCTATCGTTTCTGGCCGGAGAACGGTTCGTTCGAAGCCTACCGGACGATGTGGATCAGCGTGCCGGGCTTCGGGCGCTATATCTTCAACTCCTTCTTCATCTCGATCATCGTCACGCTGATCGTGCTCTGCCTCGTCATTCCGGCGGCCTACGCCTTCGCCAAGTTCGAATTCAAGGGCATGGGCATCCTGCTCGGCGCCTTCCTGACGGTGAACATGTTCTCCGGCGCCGTGCTTCTGATCCCGCTCTTCCGGCTGATGCGCAGCATGGGCGTGCTCAACACCTATCTCGCCATGATCGTGCCGGGTGTCGCCTTCCTCATCCCGTCGGCGATCTGGCTGCTGCGCACTTATATGATCCGCATTCCCCAGGAGCTCAACGAAGCCGCCTTCATGGATGGCGCCAGCCACTTCTACACGCTTCGCCGCGTCATCCTGCCCATTGCGATGCCGGGAATCATCGTCGTCGCCATCACCACCTTCATCGGCGCTTACGCCCAGCAATTCATCTTCGCGCTGACCTTCAACTCGAAGAGTGAATACATGCCCTTGCCGGTGGGGCTCTTTGCTTACTTCGGCAAGCAGGAGGTCATCTGGAACGAACTGATGGCGGCTTCCTTCGTCGGCATTGCGCCGGCGATGGTCGTCATCTTCTTCCTTCAGCGTTATCTCGTCGGCGGTCTGACCGCCGGTGCGGTGAAACAATAAGATTATAAAAACGAGTGAACAGCTAACAACCAAACGGGAGTCACGACGTGAGCATAACAATCAAGACAGGCCTTATGGCGCTCGCCTTGCTCGGTTCGACGGCACTGACCGCAGTCACTGCCCATGCCGCCGACAAGGAAATCAGCTGGATCTATTGCGGCGACACGATCGACCCGGTCCACACCAAATACATCAAGCAGTGGGAAGAAAAGAACGCCGGCTGGAAGGTCACGCCCGAAGTCGTCGGCTGGGCTCAGTGCCAGGACAAGGCAACGACGCTTGCCGCCGCCGGCACGCCGGTTGCCATGGCCTATGTCGGCTCGCGCACGCTGAAGGAGTTCGCCCAGAACGATCTCATCGTCAAGGTGCCGATGACCGATGAGGAAAAGAAGGCTTACTATCCCCACATCGTCGACACGGTGACCTTCGAGGGCACGCAGTGGGGCGTTCCGATCGCCTTCTCCACCAAGGCGCTCTATTGGAACAAGGACCTCTTCAAGCAGGCCGGCCTCGATCCCGAAAAGCCGCCGAAGACCTGGGCCGAAGAAATCGAGATGGCCAAAACCATCAAGGAAAAGACCGGCATTCCGGGCTTCGGTCTGTCGGCCAAGACCTTCGACAACACCATGCACCAGTTCATGCATTGGGTTTACACCAACAATGGCAGCGTGATCGATGCCGATGGCAAGATCACCCTCGACAGCCCGCAGATTCTCGCCGCGCTGAAGGCTTACAAGGATATCGTCCCCTACTCCGAAGAAGGCCCGACGGCCTATGAGCAGAACGAAGTCCGCGCCATCTTCCTCGACGGCAAGGTCGCCATGATCCAGGCCGGCTCGGGTGCGGCCTCCCGCCTGAAGGAGACGAAGATCAGCTGGGGCATCACCACGCTGCCGCTCGGCCCCGATGCCAAGGGCCCCGGCACGCTTCTGATCACCGACAGCCTGGCAATCTTCAAGGGTTCCGGCGTCGAGGACAAGGCGACCGAATTCGCCAAGTTCATCACCTCGCCTGACGTTCAGGCGGAATATGAGCTGCAGGGCGGCGCCGGCCTCACGCCGCTGCGTCCCTCGAAGAAGGTCGACGACTTCGTCGCCAAGGACCCCTCCTGGAAGCCGCTCATCGAAGGCATCAGCTATGGTGGTCCCGAGCCGCTCTTCACCGACTATAAGGGCTTCCAGAACTCGATGATCGAGATGATCCAGTCGGTCGTCACGGGCAAGGCCGAACCGGAAGCAGCGCTGAAGAAGGCTGCCGGCGAAATCGAAGCCTTCAAGTAAGCCCTGCTGAAGCTCCCTGGGGTCGCGGCGCAAGCTGCGGCCCCTCCCCTCTATCGAATGTGCGACGAAGACCGCCGGCGGAGACAGATTTTTGGGACAGCTCCTTCTCAACAACGTTCAGAAATTCTACGGCGACTACGAAGTTCTGAAGGGCGTGCAGCTCGAGGTGAAGAATGGCGAATTCGTCGTCTTCGTCGGGCCGTCAGGCTGCGGCAAGTCCACGCTCTTGCGCATGATCGCCGGCCTCGATGCCACGACGGCGGGCGATATCGTCATCAACGGCGTCAGGGTCAATGACCTGCCGCCGGTCAAGCGCGGCATCGCCATGGTGTTCCAGTCCTACGCGCTCTATCCGCACATGACTGTATTCGAGAACATCGCCTTTCCGCTGCGCGTCGAGAAGATGGAAGAGTCAAAGCTCAAGGCCAAGGTCGAAAACGCCGCGCGCATCCTGCATCTCGACCAGCGGCTGCAGCAGAAGCCCGGCATGCTCTCCGGCGGCCAGCGCCAGCGCGTCGCGATCGGTCGCGCCATCGTCCGCGAACCGAAGATCTTCCTGTTCGACGAGCCGCTGTCCAACCTCGATGCGGCGCTGCGCGCCGACATGCGCATCGAGCTTGCCAAGCTGCACCGGCAGCTGAAGGCGACGATGATCTATGTGACGCATGACCAGGTCGAAGCCATGACCATGGCCGATCGCATCGTCGTGCTCGATGCCGGCAACATCTCGCAGACCGGCGCGCCGCTGGAGCTCTATCACAAGCCGGCAAACAAGTTCGTCGCCGGTTTCATCGGCAACCCGAAAATGAATTTTCTACCCGTCACCTGCAAGGGTGTCAGCGCCGCTGGCGTCGAAGTCGATTATCTCGGCCAGTCCGCCGTCCTGCCGGTGACGCCGCGCGACGGCATATCAGGCAAGACCCTGACGCTCGGCATCCGCCCGGAACATATCCAGCTGAACGGCGGCGACATCGTCTTCACCGTCACCCCGACCGTCATCGAGCGCCTCGGCGCCAATACGGTCGCCTACGCCTCGCTCAACGGCGAGGCCGAAAATTTCTGCGCCATGCTCCCCGGCAGCGTCGGCATCCGCCCCGATACGCCGGTCGCGACCGGCATCAATGCCGCCGATTGCCATCTCTTCGACGAGGCCGGCATCGCGTTTGAGCGACGGGTGGAGCTGACGGAAATCGATATGAACGTGATCAATCCGACAGCGGCTTGAAGTGGCTGGCCCTGTGTCGGCGGCCCGTTCTGCCGGGTGTCGGGGCGAAATGATATGCTGGGGAATTACGGCTGCCCGCCGGCGTTCGATGCATCGACTGCATGTTATTACTCGACCGCTGCGGGCTGACGATAGCGCTCCCGCAGGTGGACCGCTGTCTGATCGATGCTTGGATACACCGAAGTGGCATTGATATTGATCGCATCTAACTGGTCGAGAATGTGCTGTTTCTCGATAACCGTTACGCGCGCGATCTCTATCCCTTCCTGGCCAAACTCCGGCAGTGTGGCTTCATGGCCAAAAAGAAGAAATGCTCCTGCCTGAGACTTGATCCGGGTGTTCGTACGTTTCGCCTTCACGCATACGATGGAACCCAGATCATCCGGAGCGATCTTCGGTTCGAAGAAGCCTTTCTCGGACTTGATATGGTGCAGCAACTTTCCGGCTACCCCGGTCTCATTGAATGCCTCAACATTCTGCGTAAGGTTGATTTCGTTTTTCTGCGGGTAGGTGAGATTGGACAGATTGGCGATGCAGCTCACGGTATCTGAATCGTAGTATTTCACAGCATCGCTTGAGATGCGGAAAATGATGACTTCTCCTTCAACCTCCATAAACTCCGGCGGACAATAGCAAGCGAAGAACAATGCCACCAGCGGATTGCTGGAGATGTCGAGCAATCGCGTGGGAAGGCCATAGTGCTGCATGCGGACAAGCCGGTCGAAGCAATATTGATCGCCTTGGAATTCGTCGTAATGCGCGATGAGCAGTTCTTTGCAGAGTCGATCCTCATTCGGCATAAACTGCCATCTCCCGTCCGGCCATTTCCGAAGAAGTGATGGCGTGAGCTCGAAGATCGCGTTCTCGTGGCCACGATAGAAGGTTTCCATGTCGCTTCTTGCCGGCAACTCTTGAAGGATTTTCAAGAAAGCTTCTACGCTATCCACCGTGCCGATGATATTCTTCTTCTGGAGCGGAGGTTGCAGGTTTGCCGCATCCTCCCCGGCGCCGTTCAAGTCTTCTAGGGCGTTGGCAAACTCGGGTTTCCGCGCGACTAGTCCATCCAGGATCTGCTGGATGTCTCCTTTTCGAACCGCCCAATGGGTCCGGTAGAGTTGAAAACCATCGGCTGCGAACAGCTCTTGCGCTTGGTCGACGTTGTCGAATTCAACTTCGCCGAATCAATGAGGGTTTCGAAGCGTGTAGTGACCTCCTTGCGGCCAGCCTCGATATCGAAAATCCGACCGTAACGAATGACCATCGACGCTCTGCCCCTCTCACGAGAAATCTCGCTGCATAGGAAGGTGGGCAATTTTTCTAGAAACGCGATTGATGTTGGGTCCAGCTCTTCCAGGCCCTTCGCAACTTCGGTCGGCGTGTATTCGAACATGCGCCCACGGTTCATGCCAATCCGTTCGACCTCGGCCTCGACATAGTCGCGATTGCCGAAGGCGATGTAATTGAAGTTCTCTGGCATCTGTTTGGGCACCGGTTATACTCTGATTGGCCGATCGGGAGGACGTGAAGCAAAAATGGTGGTCACAACGTATAGGTGAACGAGCACTTGCTCACAAGCCTGCAGCCGGGACACCTAAGGGCGAGATCGAGGTCGCTAGCCGCCGTGACCTGGAGCCACGGCGATTCGGGTTACTCTTGCGGGATGCGGAGGGGCTGGTTCCTACGCTTGCACCTTATCAGGCCGCTTTGGACGCGGAGGGTTTGTTATCCCGCCGTGCATCGATCAGGACGACATCCGGACTATCGACCAGCTTCAGGTCTTTCAGTATTTTCCTAACTTTTGTCAGCTCGGCGGCTGTGAAATAGATTATCGCCTTGATGCCTGTCTCGGCGTCACTGGCTTTCTGGTAGATCTCAACCTGCTTTTCGAGGTTTTTGGCTAGTTTGGAGTTCTTCGCCAGCTTCATCTCTACCAGCGTCTTCTCGGTTCCCCGGCTGATCTTGAAATCAACGGGACCACGACCGTCGTTGGCTTCGGCGCCGAAATCGGACGGCGTCCCGAACCAGACCAATCGGTAGAGTACGTGGAGATCCTTCTCACGCTCGATTGGCATGCCATTGTCATCATAGAAGAACCGGTGGCCGCCCTTGTTCTCGATCACGTCTTTCAAATACGCGAGCCGGGCATGGGCTTCCTTGTAAGTGGATTTGCCAACCTCGTAGAATTTGGTGTCCGCAGCCAGCAAAGCCTGCAGCGATCGCAGCTGCTCGATGAACATGTATTCGATGGCAAGAACCTTCTCGGCGCTTACATCCGAGGCTTCATCGCCGTGTTCTTCCTTCAACTTGATATAATAGTCGATGATTTCAGGAAACTTCCGCATCGTGGCGACTGCGGCCTTGGCACGTTCCTTCTTCGTAGGCTCGTGCTGCCTTTTGCCTGGTTGCTTCGGACGGCGCTTCAGCTCTGTTTCAAAGTAGTTGAACACGGATGCGCGCAACTGCATGTCGGGGATCGCGGAGGGGATGTTCTCAAACCCGTCGATAAGATCCTCCTTGTTGATCCAGTTCTCGTCACGGGTGAGCATGTCCTTGGGCGATAGGATCACATAGTCCCCGTTGATCCATGGAAGCTTGTATT
This sequence comes from Rhizobium sp. J15, assembly GCF_002531825.1. Taxonomy (GTDB): domain Bacteria; phylum Pseudomonadota; class Alphaproteobacteria; order Rhizobiales; family Rhizobiaceae; genus Rhizobium. The sequence goes on from NZ_NWSX01000001.1 coordinate 133,844, forward strand.
TTGCCCGCGCCCAGGCTTGGGTCTGATAGTTGAAGCGCGCCCGCTCGACCCATACCTCTCGCACCGCCGACGGCGGCAGGTGCGCTGCGGCGAACGCCTCTGTATATTTGCAGAGGAAATCCTTGATCAGATTGGTAGTGAAATCGCTGATGTTGTCGCGCCCGACGCCGTCTGACACGAGACAAACCTTCTCGATATGGCTGCTCTCAGTAATCTGCTCGTCGCCGAAATTTGCGAAGATTACATTGAGGTTTGCGTGCAGGTTTCTTGCAAAATCCATGCCCAGGCCGGCACCACCGTTTCCGGAAACAGAAAAGCCCAACCAGTTCTGTTTCACCTCCTTGAAACAGTACCAGTTCCGGAGGTCGCCATCGTTCACGGCTCCGGCAGCTGCGCGATCGCGGAGGAAAATCAGGTAGTTGATGATTGCTTCATGCAGCTCGACATATTCCGGCTTGTCGCTGTGGAACAAGAGGAAAGGGTCAATAAAAAGGGGCAGGTCATTCACGATCGAGATATTGAGAGCCCCGTACTCCTCAAATACGTCCGCATCCACTCCGAAATAGTCGCTAATGAATGTTGCCACGGAAAACCTCTACAATTCGACCATTGCTCTTTGCACTGCCAAAAAACTGCGCGAGCACCATATCGGTGCTCACGCAGCTTTCATCATGATGTTTTACCAGTCGTATTAGTACGAATATTCAGGCGCCAGCGGATTTTGCCTTGAACACCGGTATGTTGGTGATGGTTCTGAGGCGGGAAGTGATCGGGATCATTACAGGTCACTTCGCGTTCACAACCTAGGCAGCGGTAGATACCCGAGACCGGCACTTCATCGCCTGGGCTATAGGTAGTCTTCCACCAATCCTTGTTTCCGTCACTCTTTGTTAGGACGGAATCCGTCGTATACCAAGCCATTCTAGCTCCTAACGCTTGCTGTCCGGAGTAGTCTTGACCGGCTTCCACGTGGATCCCGGCGAGGTCGTCGGCGGCAAGCGCGTGTTATCGGCAACGGTGGCGAAATTGTCCTTTTTGCCGCCTCGAGGCCCGACTTCCTGAAAAATTCCGCCGTGCTTTCCGGTGTCCGAGCCCGGCTTCTTGGTCGTAGTCATACTGCTCTCCATTCAGAGCTCGCTTATGCCAGAGCAGCCAATCCGCTCATCAATGCACCGAGCTCTCGCAGGAAGGTCACCGATGTCGAGAGCTGTGTCAAGCGAGCTCTATAACAAATTTTTCGGAGCTCGTAGATTCAAGACCAAGAGCTCGGCATTTGAGTCATCGGAGCTCTTGACAATTTGATCCTGAACCGGCAAATACGGGCCAGGAGTTCGGCAGCTGAAGTCGCCTCGCATGCTGGCTCTAATGAAGAAGGAGATGTGTTATGATGGAAGTGCGCGTTCCCGCTATGCGTGGAAAAATGGGCTCAAGGACCTACTACTCTTGCTTGATGCCCCTGAACGCGGTTCCACAGTTCTTTAAATTTACTGACTGGAGCGGCATGCTGCCAGAGGATCGGGAGCAACGAGTGCTTGTCGAAAAACGCGTGCCGGAGCTTGCGACCTACATTACGGAAAACGAAGAGGATTATTTGTTCTCCTCTATCACGGCTTCGTACAAGTCAGAGCCCAGGTTTGAACCCTATTCGCCAGACGCCAATATCGGAGTTTTGATTCTTCAGCTGGGTGACGAGCTGATTATCAATGATGGGCAGCACCGGTGCGCTGGCATTGTTCGCGCCCTGAAGACTGGAAGCGAGGCTCTAAAGCATCATACGCTTTCCGTGTTGCTCTTCCCTTGGGAAAGTACCGATCGCGTGCAACAGATGTTCTCCGACCTAAACCGGTTCGTTCAGAAAACCTCAAAGTCACTTGATATTCTGTATGACAAGCGGGACGACGTGGCCGCGGCGACCTTAATGATGATCGAGAAAATTCCGGTCTTCAAAGAGCTGACAGAGAAGGAAAAGGTTTCCCTGGAAAACAAGTCCACCAAGCTATTCACCCTGGCGGCACTTTACGATGCGAATGTGGAGCTTCTAAAGAAGTATGACCACCATGACATCGAAACCAACGCAGGTCTTTTGATCGACTATTGGACTGAAATCGCCAAGCACATGCCTGATTGGGGTAAGGTGTTGAACGGGCAAAAGAAGGCGCTCGAACTGCGCCAGGAAAAGATCTCCTCCCACTCGACAGTACTTCGGGCATTTGGTGGCCTTGGCGTCGATCTTCTCGAAGCGGGCGACTGGAAAGATCGCCTTACCGCACTGGAAGATATCGATTGGGCAAAAAAGAATCGGGAATGGGAAAACATATGCATAGTCGCCGGTTCGGTGGTTTCAAACCGTCAGGCGCGTGCAGCCACGAAAGCCTTTATCAAATCGAAGCTCAATCTTGACCTCAGCGACAGCGAAAAAAATAGCCTGAGCAAAGCAGCGTAGCTTTATTGAGGGAGGTTAGGATGCCGCCTTTATTCTCCTGGCGCTCCCTTCCGACCGTGTAACGGCATCGTACGAAACGGCGATCGTACCAGCGAGGGCTGTCTCGCCAGCATGGCGAGCGCCGAGCTTGCTTGAGCGGGGTCTAGGGGGCGGCCAAGAGTTGCATGCGGAACTGCCACCCCCAGCACAAAATCATCAACTTTTACCAGAAGCCGCGATCCGATTTCGGCCCCAAAGCCGACACTCGCCCGTAGAGCCTATGTCCGCCATTGGTGCAACAAAGCCATCCACCGCGCATGTCTTGCGATTTAGGGACTTGAGTGCGAGGCCTTCCGGGATCAGGGCCCATTTCGCCCTCAACCGCAACGCCCTCTATCAGACAAGACCGCGGGCCGCGACTTCCCCGACGTGGGTCACCACGCCGCCCCGATGAAACACCATCGTATCGAACAGGTTGGAGACCACGCAGGTGTGGTTCGGGATGACGAAGAGCTTTTCGCCGATTTGTGGCCGGGGGAAGCCCTGGAGGTCCGAGGTCAGCGCTTTCGAGCCGGCATCGATGACGGCGCGGTCGCCGGATTTGGGGGCGAATGACGGTGCAAGATGGCCGATTACGCCGCTGCCGGGCTGCCGATCGTCTGCCGGAGCTGACGTATGTCACGCACCGGGGGCGCGCCGAACTGCCTGAGATATTCCCGACTGAATTGCGAAGCACTTTCGTAACCGACTGCGAAGGCGACATCTGAAGCAGTTCGGTCACCGGAAAGGAGCAGTTGTCGCGCCTCCTGCAATCGGAGCTGTTTCTGATACTGGATCGGGCTTAGCCCGGTCAGTGCCACGAAGTGGCGGTGCAGGCTGGCGCGGCTCATGCCGCTTGCGTCGCACAGGGCTTCGATCCGCAGCCGCCCGTTCTGGTGATCGCGAATCCATTCGACCGCACGCCGGATCCGGCCGAGCGCCCCCTCGGGCTGGGCGATATGGCGTAGCAGGCGTCCCTGCGGGCCTTGCAGGAGACGATAAAGCAATTCGCGTTCCGCCATCGGCGCCAGAACCGGGATGTCAGCCGGGGTGTCGAGCAACGCCAGCAGACGCAGCAGCGTGTCGCGCAGCGGCGGGGTCATCGGATTGATCGCGATGCCGATGCCAGGCGCATCGGCGTCGCGCACCGGCGGCATGGTGGACGCGACCTCGGCCAGCAATGCGGGGTCGAGGACGAGCGATACAGCGACATAGGGTCGGCCGCCATCGGCATCGTGGATCTGACCGCTCAGCGGCAGATCCAGCGCGCTGACGAGATACTGCGCCGAGTCATAGCGCAACAGCGTGTCGTGGATCACCACATCCTTCGACCCCTGCAGAATGAAGCAGATCATCGAGCGGTACAGGCAAGGCGCCGTGCCTGATGTCGCTTGTCCCACGCCGATCTCCAGTCGCTGGATCGGCGTAACGGTCATCCCCGATCGCGCGTGGCGCAGGGCAAGGTCGATATGCGGTTGGAGATGCTCGATCATCAGCCTTCTATGACATTGTTTTTCGGGTAAGCAAAGAGCTTGAGACAATCAGGCAAGAGATTGAGAGCATTGGGCGGGCGGGCGCGGCGCGCTCTGCTTATCTGGTTGGCATCGGAACGACGCCGCAGCGGTGCGGCATTCCGGAAAAACCATCCACGAAGGACAGACCATGACCAAAAAGATCGCACTCATCACCGGCGCCAGCCGCGGCCTCGGCCGCAGCATGGCGCTGCATCTTGCCAAGCGCGGCGTCGCTATTATCGGCACCTATCGCAACGCCGCCGCAGAGGCCAATACGCTGCGCCAGGAGATCGAAGCGCTGGGCGGCCAGGCGGCGATGATCGCGCTCGACGTCAGCAATTCGGCGAGCTTTCCGGCATTTGCCGAGGCGGTGGCCGAGACGCTGAAGACCCGGTTCGGCCGCCAGCAGTTCGATTTCCTGGTCAACAATGCCGGCCAGGGCCTGTACGCGCTGCTGACCGACGCGACCGAAGAACAGTTCGACCAGCTGATCGACACGCATCTGCGCGGCCCGGTCTTCCTGACGCAGAAGCTGCTGCCGCTGATCGCCGATGGCGGGCGCATCCTGAACGTCTCGTCGGGCTTCGTGCGTGTGACGATGGCGGGCTACGGCCTCTATGCGGCGGCGAAGGCGGCGATCCAGACGCTGACCAAGTTCATGGCGGTCGAGCTGGGCGCGCGGCAGATCCGCGTGAACACGATCGCGCCGGGCGCTATCGCGACCGACTTCGGCGGCGGCGTGGTTCGCGACGATGCGAACGTCAACGCTTATGTCGCCGGGACCATCGCGCTCGGCCGTGTCGGCGAGCCCGACGACATCGGCGGCGCGGTCGCGGCCATCCTGTCCGATGACATGGGCTGGGCGAACGGCACCACCTTCGACATCTCGGGCGGCCAGGCGATCTGACCGTCGCGCCGCTCCCTCATCCGGAATTGCCGCCACATGGAGAGGCCATCATGCCCGACCCCCGCCTGACACTCATCAGCCACCCGCTCTGCCCGTTCGTTCAACGCGCCGCGATCGTCCTTCTCGAGAAGAACGTGCCGTTCGAGCGGATCAACGTCGACCTCTCGGCCAAGCCCGACTGGTTTCTGGCGCTGTCGCCGACCGGCAAGGTGCCGCTGCTCAAGGTGCACCAGACCGAGGAGGAGGACGCCATCCTCTTCGAAAGCATGGTGATCTGCGAGTATCTGGAGGAAACGCAGGGCGGCGCGGCGATGTATCCCGACGATGCGCTGCTGCGCGCCCAGCAGCGCGCGTGGATCGAGTTCGCCACGCAGACCCTGGCCGATGGCTGGCAGTTTCTCAACGCCACCGATCCGGCGACCGCGGACGCCAAGCGGGCCGCGTTCCGCGACCGGCTCCGGAAGCTGGAGGCCGAGCTCGGCGCGGGGCCGTATTTCGCCGGCGCCGACTTCGGCATGGTCGATGCGGTCTACGCCCCGCTCTTCCGCTATTTCACGATCATCGATCCCGCCGTGTCGCAGGCGATCTTCGAAGGCTTCCCGCGTGTCTCGGCGTGGCGGGCGGCATTGGCGGCGCGCCCGAGCGTCAGGAATGCGGTGGTCGCAGACTATGCCGACCGTTTCCGCGCGCATCTGCGCCAGCATCAGGCTCTCCTCGCGGCCTGACGCCGACCGCAGGGGCGAGCGCCCCGAACATCATCCAAACAAAGGAACAACATCATGACCGACCACGCATCCCACGAAGCCGGCGCCAGGAGCGCGCTGATCCTCATCGAATATCAGAACGACTGGCTGGCCCCCACCGGCGGCATCAACGGCCAGTTCCAGGACCGCGAGCAGATCGACTCCGCGATTGCCAATTCGAAGAAGGTCCTCGAAGACGCCCGGCGCCGCAACATCGAGGTCATCCATGTCAGGATGGTGCTCGAACCCAACTACCGGGTGCTGGGCGAAGGGAAGTACGGGCTGCGCAAGATGGTGCGCGACTATGGCTCGTTCCTCGGCGAGCAGACCGATTTCTTCCCGGGGTTCGAGCCTCGCGACGGCGAATATGTCATCAGCGAGCGCACCGGCGGCAGCAGCGCCTTTGCCGCCACCACGCTCGACAGCTATCTGCGCAATCACCGGATTTTCGACATCTACGTCATGGGCTTCGCCCTGCGGCAGTGCGTCGAGTCGACCGTGCGCAACGCCCACGACCTCGGCTACCACACCAACGTCATCTACGATGCGTCGGCGGCCTTCACCAGGGAGCAGCAGACCTCGTTCCTGAGCGACATCGCACCTTTCTACGCAAATGCGATCACGACGCAGGCATTCATGACGCAAGCTTAAGCCGGTGCGATGCCCGGCGCCACGGAGGTGGCGCTGGGCATCGTCGTTCAGTCAGCGGGCGACACGGGTTGCGACGCCGCAGTCTTGGATGACCATCGTGTCAAACAAGAATGCGCGGCGAGTCCGTCTCCCGTCACCTGCTGTCGGCGACCACTTTGGAAGCAGGGAATGCCTGCTTCCGCCCTATCCATGGTGGGCCGGTCGGTGATCCGGCGGGAATGCGGGGCTGGCTTCGATCGAAACACCACCACGACAAAGAGCGCCATCGCTGCAATTGTGAGGATTGATCCGAGTGCTGCCATGAGTTCGCCGAACGGATAGCCGAGGAGTACGCCGGCAAGGCCGGGCGCGAGGATGAGCAACCCGGCGACGGTGAAGGCAAGGTGGGCACGGGCAAGCTTGCCGCCTGCAGCATCAGGTCGTTGGGCGTAAAACAGCCCTGCGAGGAACATGCCGACCCAACCAATAAGGTTCACGTGGGCATGAACAGGCGCGAGAACGTGATCGTGGGATGCCGCCATGTAGACGCCAAGCGCCATGCCGACCAGCCCGCAACTCGCGCCGAGCCTCAGAAAAATACGCGAAAGCATTTGTTTCACCTTTGAGAAAGAGGGGCAACCGGGTTTCCGGTTGCTGCACTCCATCATATGTTCAGGATTTCGATGCCATGGCGCTGGCAGGCGGCCATCACAGCCTCGATTTCTTCGTTCGAGGGCGGGCCGGCGGGCGGAACCTCCGTGTGGCCGAGGTCGCGGAAAAATCGGCTCATGGAATTTTCGACGATCGACAGCATCTGTGCAGGCAGGGTGCCGGTATTGACGTAATTGTGCGGCTGGTAGGAGCGTAGTGTGAGAACGTCGCCTGCATGTGCGACGATCTGGGTAGGCGGCGCTGAATCAAAGAGTGTGAAGGTGATTTCGCCACTCAAAACACGGAATATCTCTATCGACTGATGTTTGTGCGGCGGCGTTCCGGAACCGGGAGGCACTGTCACCTCAAGGACGCTCAAGCCCATTTCGGGAACTTCGCCCATAAACTGCACCTTGTCGCGGATAACCCACAGGGCTTCCGCGCTTTCTTGTGTCTTGTATGCCATGCCCATGTCACTCTCCATTTGAATAGGTTTAACTCGATCACTTATTCGATCACTGGGGGTCGGGCTTTGCGGCTTTCAAAATGACCTGCATTGCCCATGACGCCGCCTCTCCGGCCTCCTGACCGGTTAAGCCGGCGTAGTCTTTGAGGATTTCCCATGCCCCTGCGCTGTACAGGAGGTGGAAAAGAGCCTCGGCCTTCTTCCCGTTTTCTGAAGCCGGTTCCATATCGGCGGCGCCAAAGCGCTCCTTGAATGCCTTCCGGCGTGCTGCAATCGAACGCATACGCATGGCGTATCCCGCCGGAGTGTGAATGCTTGCGCGTATGACGCCCTGGTTTTTGTCGAACTGCTGAAACGTATCGATCGGCGCGTGAACGAGTTCGTCGAGCGTTGATGGCAAAGTCTGCGCGTTCATGCCTTCGTTGATGAAAATCCAGAATGCGTCGAACAAGGCTTCCTTCGTTGCGAAATGCCGGAAAACCGTCCGCCTCTCGACGCCTGCGGATTTGGCAACGTCATCCATCGAGATGTCGCCGAATGGATTGACGTTCAGGAGGTCGAGGGTTGCGCGCAGAATCCTCTCGCGCGTCTCGAGCGCCTGCTGCTCTCTCAGCGGAGAGGAATATTTTCGTGTATCAGCCGATCCTGACATTATGTCTCTCTTGGTGTATTCATGTCATCACTAGTGACATCATTTCGGATGCAGGTCAATGCCTTTCTCGCGGACTCATGACGCCGCGCTTGCTAAAGCGGCTTTCCCGCGACCGATATCGTTGAAAGTGAAGGATTATCGCCACGGCATCAGAGTGGCGCCCAAGGTCCGAGCCCCGGCCATAAACCAATGGGAAGAGTATTGTCCCATGGAAAAGCTCTAATCCTCGGGCCACGAAGGCATCCGCTGCGCGGCGCGTCTCGCAATATCAGCGACCGCATTCCTGCCAAAAGCCAGCAATTCACCAATGCGCTCTTCGGCGATCAGGGCAGTTTCGCCCTCAACCAGTACCGGTTCCTACCAGACGAGACCGCGGGCCGCGACCTCCTCGACGCGGGTCACCACCCCGCCCCGATGAAACACCATCGTATCGAACAGGTTGGACACCACGCAGGTGTGGTTCGGAATGATGAAGAGTTTTTCGCCGATCTGCGGCCGCGGGCCGGTGCAGTTGGAAAGATCGATCACGCCGTGTTCTTCCGAGAGGCTGGTGATCCGCGCCTGGGGATAGCCGACGATCAGGCCGTAATCGCTGAAGCCCTGGAGATCCGAGGTCAGCGCCTTCGAGCCGGCATCGATGACGGCGCGGTCGGCGGTTGGGCGGGAGACGACGGTGGCCAGCACGTGCATGGCGCAATCGTCCTCGCTGCAATGGCCCATGCGCACCATCTGGCGGTCGTTGTAGATATAGGTGCCGGCGCGGTGTTCGGTGGCGGATTTGACGAGATGCGCCTCGAACAGGCTCGGCGTTCCGCCATTGCTGACGATCGGGCAGGTTATGCCGTCGGATTGCAGGCGTTGCAGCGTCTCAGTGATGAAGGCTTCGACGGCGGCTGCTGCTTGCGGTTTGGGATAGGTGACGATGCCGCCGAAGGTGAGGCCGTCGGCAGCAGTGATGCGCCTGGCGAGCGAGGCCGCCTCCTCCGGCGTCTGCACGCCGCAGCGGCCGGCGCCGGTATCGCATTCCACAAGCACCATGAGCGGCTTATGGCCGGAGAAATAGGCGGCGAGCCCGTCGACCGTCACTTCGCTGTCGGCGACGACTTTCAAGGCCGGAATTTTGTCGTTCAGCCTGGCCAGGCGTTCGAGCTTCTGCTGACCGAGAATGTTGAAGGTGATCAGAATGTCGCCGAAGCCGGCTTCGGCGAAGACTTCCGCTTCCGTGACCTTCTGGCAATTGATGCCCTTGGCGCCTGCGGCGACCTGCGCGACGGCCAAGGCCGGGATCTTGTGTGTCTTGATATGCGGGCGGAAGTTCAGGCCGTGCTCATCCATATAGGATTGAACGCGGTTGATGTTCGCAGCCAGCCGGTCCTCGTCGATGACAGGGCGCGGCGTCGAGAGATCGGCGATCCTGTCACCTGCCTTGGCAACGACGGCGAAGCTGGCATCAGGCATTTAGGCGGCTCCGCGTTCTATCCCATGTGGATCGGCCACGATCGGCCAGATGGTCTTCGGCGCCCGCCGGTATGGCGTCGTCGCCGGATTATTGGGATAGGGCGTTCCGGCGGAGCAGTAAAGGATCTCCGCCGCAATCTTCGAGAAGGACGCGAAGAAGTGATTGGTGGATTTGATCACCAGGATCTTCTGCCTGGTGGGATCGAGGCCCATCACCGAAAAGAGGCTCGGATCGAAGCTCTGGGCGCGCGTGGAATTGAGAATGACGTCGATGCCGTCGAGGACGATATGCGCGGCATCGCCGAAGGGTGCCAGGCTTTCGCCGAACTGCATCTCGGCATTCTTTACGAGTTTGACGATCTTCACTGTGCCGTCGATGGGGTTGCCGGTGCCGGGGGCTGACTTGGCGCCGAAGCGCAGCGGAATCTCCGCTCCCTCACCCGCCGCAAAACAAATCTGCACAGCCATCGGATCCCAGATGGTGCCGATCGCGGCACTTTTGACGCCGCGGGCCAGGAGTTCCCCGAGAACGACCGTCGCATCGCCTGCGGTGCCGCCGCCGGGATTGTCCCAGACGTCGGCGATGACGACGGGCCATGCGGTCGCGGCAAGCGCGCGAGAAACGGCTTGCCTCTCGTCGATCTGCGGAACCATGAAGGTGCCGCGCTTGGAAAACAGTTCGAGGCCGAGTTCGCGCGCCAGAGCCGCGCCCTTTTCCGGCTTGTCGTCGGTGACGATGAGCAGTTTCGTTCCCATTTCGGGAACGTCGCCGACCATGAAGCCGTGGATCACGGAGATCGACAGAATATCCGGATCATCCTTCTCGATCTGCATGATCTTGTCGACGAAGGAGCGCATCGGCTCGCGCGATGTCGGGAAGACGTCGATCATGCGGCAGTCGAACACCGAGATGCGAGGCTTGACCCGACCCTCCAGCGCGTCGACCGCGATGCGCCAGAGATCCTCGGCGCGGTCGACGAAGTCGGTATGCGGGAATTCCTTGAAATAGACGGCGAAATCGAGTGCCGCGACGCGTTTTGCCGTGAGGTGGCTGTGCGGATCGAGCTCGGCGCAGATGAGGACGTCAGGGCCGACGATCTCGCGCATGCGCTGGAGAAGATCGCCTTCCGTATCCTCGTATCCGGCGGCCACCATGGCGCCGTGCAGACCCATGACGACGGCATCGACAGGCATTGCCGCACGGAGCTGGCCGAGGATTTCGTCACGCAGTTCCTCGTAGGTCGTCCGGTTGACGAGGCCTGCCGGGTCGGCCCAGGTGGCCGTTCCCTCGATCAGTTCCCATCCCTTTTCTTTTGCGACGCGCCTGCCGACGGTGATCGGCGCGGTGCAGAGCGTCGGCGTTTCGGGATGCTGGCCGGGCGGCGCATAGAGCGAAGCTTCGAATGCGCGGCGATCCACGCAGATCGGGGAGAATGTGTTGGTTTCGGTCGCCAGTGCTGCCGTGAAAATGCGCAAGAAAGTGGCCTTCTTCTGATCGGCTCCGCGTCAACCCATGGGGTTCGGCAGGTAGCCGGTGAAACCTGAGATCTTCCAGCGTCCTTGGTGAAGCCTGCAATAATAGAGCGTCTGCCATTGCAGGACGTCCCGGGTGCCGTCGGATTTGGTAATGCCGCCGTCGAATTTCTTGCGGACGAGCGCCATGTCACCTTCGATCTCGATATCCTCAAGCGTCGTCGTGGTGAAGATCGCGGTGCGCGGATCTTCCGCGAAACTCTGTTCGGCGAAATCCTTAGCCTGCCTCAGCCACTCCTGGCGATAGGCCGAGAGCGTCGGGAAGGCCAGGCGCCACTTGTCGGGGCTGACTTCCTTCCGGCCGTCGATGCCGATGAAGCCCTCTTCCACGAAGTCATGCTCCACCATCGACCAATCGGCGGCCAGAAAGGCATCGATATCGCGGGGAACGAGCATTTCCCAGATGGCGTGGCGGGCGCTGTCGGACGGGAAGGGATTCTGGAAAGGATCGCGCATGCTGGCCCCGGATTGAAATTCTTTTCATAAAATACGTTTTTCACTGGTCAAATTCCGCTTTCTATGGTCATTTGTCAACTTCTCAAGAAAATAATTTGCAAGGACTTGGAAATGCCTATCAAGCGCTATGGCTCTGTTCAAACCGGCGCCGGCGGCAAGGCGCTGCCTTTCGCGCGCGCGGTCGAAGCCGACGGATGGCTTTATGTTTCCGGACAGGTTGCAATGGAAGATGGCGAGATCATCGACGGCAACATCATCGCCCAGACCCACAAGACGATCGCCAATGTTCTTGATATCCTCGAAGAGGCCGGATACGGCGTCGAGGACGTCGTGCGCGTCGGCGTCTGGCTGGACGATCCGCGCGATTTCTGGACTTTCAACAAGATCTATCAGGAGTATTTCGGCGAGCATCCGCCGGCGCGTGCCTGTGTGCAATCGTCGATGATGGTCGATTGCAAGGTTGAGATCGACTGCGTGGCCTATAAGAAGAAGGATTGACGGAGCCATCGGGGGAGCGACTTTGGATATTTTTTCGACATTGCAGGAAGACAAAGGCCGGCTCTCCCCCTCCGAAAGCCGCATCGCGGAGATCATCGTCAACGACTTCGAATTTGCCGTGAATGCCTCGATCATCGAGCTTGCGGAACGTGCCGAGGTCTCGCCGCCGACCGTCACGCGCTTTTGCCGGCGGCTCGGCTGCGAAAGCTTTTCCGACTTCAAGGTGCAGCTCGCCCGGACCGCCCATATCGGCGTGCGCTATCTGAAACCGGAATCGAAAAGCACCGATCCGGCCGATGTCGCCCAGGATATCATCACCAAGGCTCAGAACGCGCTCTTCCTCCTGCATCGGTCGCTCGATCTTGCCGCGATCCAGGCCGCCGTTTCCCATATTGCCAAGGCCGATATGATCTATGCCTTCGGCTCCGGCGGCAATTCGTCGATGATCGCCGACGAGCTGCAGAACCGCCTCTTCCGCCTCGGGCTGCGCATCACCGCAAGTTCCGACCACAGCATGCAGCTGATGATGGCGGCCGCGGCAAAGCCGGGCGACGTGCTGATCGGCTCATCCTTCTCCGGGCGCAATATGGAGCTGGTGCGGGCTTTCGAGCTTGCCCGCGACACCAAGGTGAAGACGATCGCCCTGACCCAGACGGAGAGCCCGGTCGCCAAGGCGGCCGAAATCGTCGTGCCGATCGATCTTCCCGAGGGCAACAATATCTATCGCCCGACTTCCACGCGCATCGCCTACATCGCGATGGTTGATATCCTGTCGAGCCTGGTCGCATACGCCGTCCAGCCAAAGGCGACCGTGACGCTGCGGCGCATCAAGCAACAGCTCGTCCTTCATCGGGACGGCGATGACCGGCAATTGCTTGGAGATTGATGTCCATGAACGGGAGCGACAATAAATGACCCAATCGATCGCCATCGTGACGGGTGCCGCGGGCGACATCGGCGCGGCGATTGCCGCGCGGCTTTCCGATGACCATGATGTCGTGCTGCTTGCCGACATCGATGCGGCTGCCGCCGCCGCCGTGGCTTCGAAGCTCGGTCCGGAAAATCGTTTCGTGGCCGTCGGATGCGACGTGACCAGCGAGGCGAGCATTGCCGAATTGGCAGAACGCGCTGCCGGCAGCGGCGTGGTCCGAACTCTCGTCAACAATGCTGGTGCCGCCCGCGCGACCAGCCTGCACGATACGACGCCCGAGATCTGGCGGGCCGACAATGCGCTCAATCTCGAAGCGGCATTCTTATGTTTCCGCGCCTTCGAGCCGATGCTGAAGGCTTCCAAGGGCTCCGTCGTCAACATCGCCTCGGTCAACGGCATGAATGTCTTCGGACATCCCGCCTATAGCGCCGCCAAGGCCGGCCTTCTGCACTTCACCCGGCTGGTCGCCGTGGAATACGGCAAGTTCGGCATCCGCTCCAACGCCGTCGCACCCGGCACGGTGAAGACGCAGGCCTGGGAAGCGCGCGCGAGTGCCAATCCGAACGTGTTCGAGGAGGCGCGCCGCTGGTATCCGCTGCAGCGCGTCGTCGATCCCAAGGATGTCGCCAACGCCGTAGCCTTCCTTTCTGGCCCGCTCGCCGCAGCCATCACGGGCGTCTGCCTGCCCGTCGATTGCGGCCTCACGGCTGGCCAGGCCGAGCTTGCGCGGACTTTCTCCCAATCGGAACACTACTGAAACTCACATGACCGCATGAGCCGCCTTTTTCCCGACGTCTTCCGCAATCCGGCGATCCGCGCCAGTATGATCGCCATTTTCACCTTCGGAATGGCGGGGGCGATGACCGCGCCCTATCGGTCGATCGTGGGTATCCGCGAACTGGGGCTGAGCGACGGTCTCTATTCCGTCCTGAGCTTTGCCTCGGCGGCGGTGAATGTCGTCGTCAGCGTCCTGCTCGGCAATCTCGCTGACCGGCTCGGCGAATACCGTTCGGCGATGATCGGCGCCTGCGTCTTCGGCATCGTCGGTTACGGCATGGTCTACGCCTTTCCCACAGCGGCAGTCTTCATCGTCAGCGGGCTGCTGCCGCTGCCGATCTACGGGGCGCTGAATTCGCTGCTGTTTGCCAATGCGCGTGCGGCGATGCAGGGCATGAACCGAAGCGACATGGTGACGGCCAATTCAGGCGTGCGCGCGATGATTTCGCTTTCCTGGGTGCTGATCCCAGGCGTTACCGGCCTTGTGCTCTCCGGTGCGTCGAGCATGCTGCCGGCCTATCTTTTCGCCGCCATCTCGTGCCTGATATGCCAGGGCATCATCCTCTTCGCCCTGCCGAGACGCGCGGGAACGGAGATGGCCGCCACCCATCATCTCACCTATCTCGGCGCGCTTCGCCAGGTGGTTTCGCCGCGAATTTCGGCGCATATCCTCGGGGTGGCGCTCATCACCAGCACGCTCCATCTCAACGATGCCCTCCTGCCGCTGATCGCCACCGGCGCGGCGCATGGGGCGCTCAGCGATGTCGGCATTCTCGTCGGCATCGTCGCATTGCTGGAAGTGGTCTTCATCATCGTCTGGTCGCGGATTGCCCGCAAGACCGGCCAGATGACGGCGCTTGCCGCCGGCACCATCGTCTATGCCGTGTTCCTCAGCCTTCTCGGCTTCGCCTCCGAGCCGTGGCACCTCTATACGCTGACCCTGCTCGCCGGTATCGGTGCGGCGGCGATCATCAGCATTCCGATCACCTATCTGCAGGATCTCATTGCCGATCGGCCGGGGCTCGGCAGCGCGCTGATCTCCGTCAATATCTTTGCGAGTGCGGGGATCGGCGCGCTGGTCTTTGCCGCCGGCACTTCTGTGACAGGCTATTCCGGCACCGCCGTCCTCAGCGCCGTCACCGGCCTGTCGGGGATCACGATCCTCGGCTTCCTGCAGAGACGCAAGACCCATCGAGCCGAGGTCGCCGGCAAATAGGACGTGACGCAGAATGTGGCTTTCATCCATGTTCGTCTTGTGACAAGGGTGAGACTGCATTTCCTTTGAAGGCGACATGAAGGCGATCTCCGGCACGAATCTCGAGCAGGCCAAGTCTCACAACCGCCGTGTGGTGATCGAGGCCGTGCGCACGAACGGTCCTCTGTCGCGCGCCGCGATTGCCCGGATGACGGCGCTGACCGCCCAGACCGTGTCCAATATCGTCGAGGAGCTGGAGAGGTCGCACCTTCTGGTTCCCGCCGAGGCACAGAAGCTGGCGCGGGGCCAGCCGATCATTCCCTACAGCATCAATCCGCGCGGCGCCTATTCGATCGGTCTCGAACTCGGCCGGCAGCGCGCCAGCGGTGTTCTGACGGATCTGTCGGGCGCCGTTTGCGCGCGCATCGAGCGCCATGTCGATCATCCCGATCCGCAACGGGCGATGCCGGTGCTGCAAGCGATTGTCGAAGAGCTGCACCATGCCTTCGTCTTCGACCGCAACAGGCTGCTCGGCGTCGGCATGGCCCTGCCCGGCCGCTACGGCGATGGCGGCACCACCTCGCTCAGCCCCCACAGCCTGCCCGGCTGGCAAGGCTTTCCCGTCGGGCACGAGCTGGAGCAGCGGGCAAAGGTGCCGGTGCTCGTGGAGAACGATGCGACGGCGGCGGCGATCGGTGAGCGCCTTCACGGCGTCGCCCGCGGTTTCGCCAGCTTCGTCTATCTTTTTCTCGCCGGCGGAGGCGGTATCGGCGCCGGCATGTTCCTCGACGGCCACCTCTACAAGGGCAGCCGCAACAATGCCGGCGAGATCGGGCATATCATCGTCGAGCCGCATGGCAAGCTCTGCAGCTGCGGCAAGCGCGGCTGCCTGGATCGTTATCTCTCGCCGAGCGTCGCTTACGAATGCATGGGCATTGCGAATGCGCGGGAGCTCTCGCCCGACGATCTCGACGCACTGATCGCCAAAGGCGGCGAAGGCCTGGATGCCTGGCTGGATCAGGCCGTCGAGCCGCTGCGCCAGACCGTCGACTTTCTCGAACTTGCCTTCGATCCGCAGACCGTGGTGCTCGGCGGCAGTGTATCGACATCGCTGATGGCCCGGCTTGCCGAGCGGCTGGAACCGCTGCACGTGCCGATCGATCCCGACCGGAAGCGGACGCTGCCCCGCGTCATGATCGGCATGACCGGCAAGGATACGGCGATCCTGGGTGCTGCGGCCCTGCCGATCTTTTCCGAAACCAATCCGCGCTTCGACGTGCTGCAAAAGCCGGTTGGCTAGCGCACCCCGCCCGGAAGTGCGTGCGGTTCCGGGATCGTGGGCCTGCGAAAGATGGTTCAATCTGCTGACGCAATGATGGAGATGATCCGTTCCATCTCCTCAAAACTGTTGTAGTAGTGCGGAGATATTCTAACAGCGCCATTGCGAATGCTCGCATAGACACCGTTTTCTACCAGCGATGCATGCATGTCGGCGGCGACTGTTCCCGGCTTGTGCAAGAGCGTGATGCCCGACCGCGATCGGTGTTCGAACTGATAGACGGGCTGAATTCCATGTTGCAGCGCACGTTCGCAGAGCAGTTCATTTAACGTAAGGATCCTGTTTTCGATCCAACCGATCCCCAATTCGTCGATCTGAGCCAGCCGCTCCGCGAGCCCAAGGATGCCGCATCCATTTGGCGTTCCCGGCTCGAACCGCCGCGCGTCGGGCAGAAAATCAAGCCTGCGATTGAACGCATAGGGATCATCTACACTCAGCCAACCCACGATCCTGGGGGTAATCTCGTTGAGTGCCCTGTCGGAAAAGCTGGCGAAACCGATGCCACGCGGTCCCATAAGCCATTTATGCGCGCTGACCACGAGGACGTCGACGCCGGCGGCGCCCACATCGAGATTGAGAGCCCCGATCGACTGCGTGCCATCGACGACCAGCAGTGCGCCGTATCGGGAGCAAAGCTCGCCCACTGCAGACACGTCGACCCGGAAGCCGCTGTAGAATTGGACATGACTTACCGCGACGACGCGGGTGCGCTCATCCAGCGCCTCTTGAACAAGCTCCGGTTCCAGCCTGCCGTCAGGAGAAAGAATCTTGCGAACCTCCACGCCCATCGCGGCCAGCTGGACCCAGCAGAGATAGTTCGATGGGAATTCATGCGCGCACACGACCAGATTGTCTCCCGGCCGCCAGTCGATGCCGAGGGCGACAAGCGAGAGACCATGGGCAGTATTTTGAACATAAGCGATGTTTTGCGATGACGAGCCCACAAGTTTTGCGGCAAGCGCACGACCTTTATCGAAATACGGCTTCGAAATTTCCTTGGCGTCGCGGAGTTGCTCGGCAATGATTGTGTTGTAATGCTCGCTGGCCGACCGAACCCGTCCCGGGACCGGCGATACGGCTGCGTTGTCGACATAGATGCCATTCTTCAGGAGCGGGATATCGCTGCGTATCGCGTCAAGTTTCTGATCGTCCATCATATCGCTTCAGAACTCCATCCATCTGATCTGTCGCCCATTTTACGAACCGTGAATGGATGAATCAAATTCGATATGATAATGAAAAAAATGAATTTGATTCATAGTGGAATGGGTATGTGAATTTCAGCGCGATCGATCTGAATCTTCTCCGCGTATTCGACGTGCTGATGCGCGAAGGCAACGTGACGATTGCGGCGGAGCGCCTCGGGCGCACGCAGTCCGCGGTCAGCCATTCGCTTGGCAAGCTGCGCGCCTTGTTCAACGACAAGCTGTTTTTCCGCGACGGCGGATCGATGAAGCCTACGCCGCGCGCGATTGAATTGTCAGCCGAAATCTCGGACGCACTTGCAAATATCCGGGCGACGATAGATCGCTATCAGCGGTTCGTACCGGCTCAAACCAGGCGCGTCTTTCGGGTGGGGCTTCTCGACTATCACGGAGCGATGGTCATCCCGCATCTGATAAAACGCTTTCGGGCCGAAGCTCCGCATGCCGCTCTCAATGTCATACCGACGTCGAAGGAGGAGGTCGGTCGACTGATCCTCACCCGAAAATTGGATTGCGCGACAATCGTCAATTTCGACCGGCACGATCAAAACCTGCTGGTATCTGAAGTCGGTCGAGACGAACTGGCCTGTGCGATATGGAGCGGCAGCGAACTGCTCCGCCGACCCCTCACGCTGGAGAGATACCTGGAAGCCGCGCACGTCCAGATTTCCGCCGACGGCTCATCGGAAGGTCTCGCCGACAAAGTGCTCCGCGACATGGGGTTTCAACGGAACGTCGTGGCGACGATTCCCAACTATATGGTTATTCCCTGGGTTCTGCGAGGATCGGACCTCATTATCCATTGCGCCGATAGCGTTCTCTCGCTTCTGGACGAAACCAGCGAAGTGAGCATGGTAAAGGCGCCTCTCACTCTCCCATCGATGCCCATATCTCTCATCATCCATTGGCAGATGGCCACCGACCCGGCAACGATCTGGTTCAAGGGTTTGATTGAGGAAATCTATGCCGATCGGCAAATTCGAAAGGACGCCGCCGGAGGGAAAAGTCCTGGTGAAGAGAGCCGGCAATAATCCGGGCATTCGCTATGAATGCTGCTCATTCAAATTATTGCGATATTGATTTGGTGTCATGCTCTCAGCCGGGCTAAGACCGCTTCGGCTCCTTCGCGCGCTTCACGAAACACAGAACCCCACGATCCCTGCGAACATATTCGCGCGGGCTCGCGGTCCCATCGCTGCACAGGAGCGGGCAACGGCTTCAACCATTGGCTACAGGCGATGAAACCAGATCAGTCGACAGGAAGCAGCATATTCCTCCTCGGAGTTTTCGCTCTTTGCAGAGGCAGCGCCTACAGTCTGACGACTGTGGCGCTGGCAACGATGTCTGCCGGCACCGTTACCTTCCTGCGGCTCGGCATTGGAGCGCTGGCGCTCCTTGCCTGGGCCGCTTTTGCAGTGAGAGGGTATCGCTGGCTATTGCGCGACTGGAAGCCAATTCTGGTTTTTGCGCTGATCGGGAATTCGCTTCCGAACGGCCTCATTACGCTCGGACAGAAAACTGTCCCGAGCGGCCTTGCTTCGGTTATGATGGCTCTTACGCCGCTGTTTGCGGCAATCGTCGCGCATATGTGCCTGGAGAACGAAAAGCTGACGTCGCGCGCCGTCCTTGGTATGGCGAGCGGCTTTGGCGGGGTTTTTGTAATCGTCTATACGCGTGGAACCATCAGTCTAGACGCAGGTATGGTCTATGGCTTGGGCGCGTTGACGCTCGCCTCCATATGCATTGCCATCAGCATCGTCGCCGTTCGCTTTTTCCGCCCGGCGAACCAGCTTGGCACCGCGGCCTTGAGCTTGCTTGTTGCGGCGGTTTCCCTGATCCCATTTATCAATTTGCCGGATTTCGCCACGCAGATGCCTTTGGACGTGATCTATTCCTGCGTTGCGCTCGGAATCATCTGTACCGCGCTGGGCTGGATATCGATGCTGGAGTTGTCGAAGCGGGCGAATGCTGCATTCATGTCGGCGGTCAATTATCTGATCCCCGTCGTCGGAATGACGATTGGCGCGATCCTCCTCAATGAGGATGTCTTTTGGACTGACATCCCGGCGGTCATTTTGATCGTCGGTGGCACTATGCTGATGAGGGCTGGCGGCACATGTTCGGCATCGGGCGGGCGTGTTGGTGAGGCTAGGGAAAATGCCCTGCGTAGTATTCCGGCGCGATCCATCTGAGAGATAGCGACGCGCTTTAGCGCACTTCACCCGTCCTTCAGCCACGTGCCGGCAGGCTCGCATCTGACTGCAACGGGCGGCGCGCCGGAGGCCGCGCAAAGATGATCACGTTGCCGAGAAGCGTCAGCGCCAGTCCGATCAGGCCCAGGCCGCTCCAGTGGTAGCCCTCGACGACCGTCGATAGCGACAGGGCGACGATCGGGAACAGCACGGTGGCGTAGGCCGCGCGCGAGGAGCCGATGCGGGATACCAGCATCAGATAGGTGGTGAAGCCGATCACCGATCCGATGGCCGCGAGATAGAGCAGCGCGGCAAGATAGGTGATGCCGGATGGCGCCACGATCGGCGTCTGCGTCACGGCAATCAGGACGAGGAGGACGATCGTGCCATAAGCCATGCCCCAGGCATTGGCGGTCAGCGGTGAGATTCCGGCCGCGCTGTTGCGGCGCGATGCCATATTGCCGAGCGAAAAGAACAGCGTGCCGAGCGCTGCGAGCCCGATCCCTTTCACCGTGCCCATATCGAAATCGACGGTAACCTCTTCTGCGAACAGCAGGAGGAGGCCGGTTGCGCCGAGTGCTGCGGCAAGCAGCGTGCGGCCCGTAATGCGGTCGCCGAAGAAGAGCCGTGCATTGACGGCATTGTAGATCGTCGCGAGCGAGAAGATCACCGAGATCAGTCCGGAAGGAATCGAGGCGGCGGCGTTGTAGAAACAGATGAAATTGAGGCTGAACAGGCAGAGCGCCTGCGCCAGGATGAAAGGTTGATCGCGCAAGGCAGGAACCTTGAGCCGCCGCATGACAGCCAGGACGGCGATGAGGATCACGGCTGCGAGCGCAAATCTGTAAAACACCGAGACCAGGACCGGCACGGGACCGACCTGCATTGCAATGGCGATCCAGGTCGTTCCCCATATGAGGACGGTCGCGATGAAAAGAACGGCATTTGCCATGGAGTAATCCTCGTTTTCTCCAAGAATAGGCGAAGCGCGAGCCGGTCTCTTGCAGATTCTTGCTATGAAATAGATCTGCCCGGACTTCCCCCTCGCCATGGCGGGCGTCCCCCCGTATTGTTCGCAGCGCGTTGCCAGCTGTGGGAAAGAATTGGTGAAAGATAGCCGCCTCTCGGTTTTCAGGTTTTTGTCAGCCTCTCCCAATGCGCGGATGTCGCAGTCCATCGATCTGGGTTTCGGGCGGTCGGCTGCCATCTGGAGCAACGCGCATGACAGGATGAGCTATGAGCGGCCGAACGGTCATACGTTCAGTCTTTATCTGAGCGGCGGCGCCGGAACGCGTCGGCTGGATGGCGGCCCCGACGCGCGCGGCCGTCCGGGCGTGCTGTGCATCATGCCGCAGGGGCATTCGTCCGAATGGGAAATCACCGACTTCTTCGAATTCGTCCATCTGTATGTTCCCGATGACCAGATGCGCCGGATGTTTGCCGAGACCTTCGACCGCGATGCGCGGCTCATGGCGCTTCCCGAAGTGACCTTCGCGGATGCACCCGCCTTGGCGCTGAGGCTTCGGCAGATGACAGAAGCGATGTTGGCGGGCGGTCATCTGCTGGCCGAAGAAGCGATGACGCAGGCGATCGTCGATCTTTTCGTTGATCCGCGTTATGGAGGCATGCGTGCCTGCGCGATGAGCGGCGGGCTGGCGCCTCATGTGCGGCGCCGAAGTCTGGACTATATCGAGGCTCATCTTGGCGAGACGATCCGCTTGCAGGATCTGGCTGATATCGGGCAGCTCAGCGCCTTTCATTTTCAGCGGATGTTCCGGGCAAGCTTTGGCGTGTCCCCGAATGGCTGGGTGGCGCACCGTCGTGTCGAGCGCGCCAAAGCGATGTTATCAGGCATGGAGCCGATCGCGCAGATCGCTTCGGCCTGCGGCTTCAGCAGCCAGAGCCACATGACGCGGGCATTCAAGCTGGGCACAGGCGTCACACCCTCTGCCTACCGGCAGCGACAGTGAAGCCGGCCCAACAGCCCATAGCCGGCTGCGGGCCTTACCCTCAAGACTCCTGCAGCCCGTAAAGCAGCGGCATCAATCCCGCCAAGGCTCTGAAGCGCTCCCACGACTTGGCGGACGGCTTCGTCCAGCCCGTTTCGGCCAGCGCGGAAATACGTGGGAAGACGAGACGGTCGAACACGGCGCGATCGGTCATCGGTTCGGACCAGATGCAGGCCTGGATGCCGAGAAGTCTTTGTTTCTGCGCTGCCGTCCAGCCGCCGACCGGATCGAAATTATAGAGCTTTTCGGCATCCGAGGTTCCTGCCCAGCTGGCGCCGGGCTCGTCCCAGTCGGGCCTCAGCGCCATGTCGAGGTAATAGACCTGTCCGGGGCAGACGACCATCTGATAGCCGCGTTCGGCGAGTTCGGCCGAGACCTCGACATTGCGCCAGCTGCAGAGATAGCTCTTCGATTTGTCGATGACATCGCCGTGCGCCGCCTCTTCCCAGCCGCCGGTGATGCAGCCCTTGCTCGCCAGGAAGCGCTGCACCCGCTCCAGGAACTCCGCCTGCAGGATGGCCGCACCCGAGCCGTGAATATCGTCGGCGCCGTGAGTGTTGGTGACGACGTTCAGCCGTTTGGCGTGGGCATCGGCAACCTCATTGCCGGCGACGGCGCGCAGACGCGCAAGCGCTTCCGGCGAGCCCGACCAGGCGCCGAGGGGAACTTCGTCGGCGCCGAGATGGATCGTCTTGAACGGAAAGAGTTCGATAAGCTCGGAAAGGATCGTCTCGACGATCTGGTAGGTCTGCTCGCGGGCCGGGTTAATGCAATTGTCGGGAAAGCCTTGGACCGAGTAGTAGCTGCCGGTTTCATCCGGATCACGCAGCTCCGGTATCGCCTGCTGCATGGCGTAGCAATGGCCGGGCATGTCGATCTCCGGCACGATTTCCACGCCAAGGCCTTTTGCATAGGCGACGATATCGCGGATGACTGATTTGGTGTAATAGCCGCCCGTTCGCGCCGGGCTTGACCCCAGCAGCGGCGGCACCGCAAGGCCGTGGCCGCGCCAGGCGCCGATCTCGGTCAGAGCGGGATAGGCATCGATTTCCACGCGCCAGGCTTCGTCGTCGGACAGGTGCCAGTGGAAACGGTTGAGCTTGTTCCAGGCCAGAACCGCAATCAGCTTCTTGACCTCGGCCGCGCCATAGAACTGGCGGGCGACATCGAGATGCAGGCCGCGCCAGCCCATCGACGGCTCGTCGGCGATCTCGCCGGATGCAGGAAACTGGAAAACGCCGGGATGCAGCCTCGCACCGCGCCAGATCTGACCGAGTGTCACGAGGCCGTAGAGGAAGCCGGTCCGGCTGCGCGCCTCGATGGCGATCGTTTCGCCGTCGAAGCTCAGCCGATAAGCCTCCGCTCCCATGCCGGCTGCGTCCCTCAGGGCAACCGGAACGGCGCCTTCCGCTTCACTGCGCACGATGCCTTCCACCGCGAAGAGATGGTCCACCAGCGCTGCGAAGCTCCGGGCGGCCGCTTCCCCTTCGGCGCTCTGCGCCTGCGGCGCAAAACCGGCGGGCAGCGGCCGGCGTGAGCTGACCGCCACGCGGTTCGGCCAGGGAATGATCGACACCTGGACGGGCGCATTGGCGGGAACGGGATAGATCTCGGCGCCGCGCTTCAGCGGCGCATTGCTGACGGAGGACCGCGTCGGCTCGATGGACAGCACGACGGTGCCGCCGTCGGAGAGCGCGAGATAGCCGCTCGTCGCGCCGTCCGTCCAGTGGCGGAACTGCCAGCTCAGCGCATAGACCGATATCGTCCACGTCTCGCCCGCGCCGAGAACGAAATTGGCCGGCGGTTTGAATTCGGTGAAATTCGACAGCCGCTGCGAGACGGTGGCGCCTTCGACGCGTCCGGCCGGATCGACGCGGCCCGGGCCGCTCACGCAGAGAGAAAAATCCGAAAGCGGCTCGGTGCCGAGGTTCCTGAGGCGCAGGACATAGGAAAATTCCTTGCCGTCGGCCGGCGGGTTCCAGAGGGTTTCGAGCCGCAGGGCTTTCGGGCGCGGTATGGACATGGTCACTGGTTCCTCGTGAAAATCAGGCTTGAACATTCCGCGCGAGTGCGGGAGCTGAATTTGATGTCAATCAAATTGATTTAATATTGATAGTCAGTTTCCCGCCGGGGCGTCAACCGTCGATCGCGAATTTGCGACGGCCTGCTTCCATAACTTTCGCCTTGAGGCGGCAGCCGGAACAGCCCTGACACCGAGCATCCGATTTTCGTACAAATTACGCGTCGTCGCCGCCATGTTAACGATTAAGGTACCTTTAAGTACCATAATTTGCTCAACGATGGCGAATTGACCTACCCGAACACGGGTCGATAAGCATGAGGCTGCTCGCCATGGCCCGGATGTCCCGGGATGCACCACATCCAACTTCCGAAACAGGCGAATTTCCAATGACGAGCATCAATACGAACAATTCGGCGATGGCAGCCCTTCAGACGCTGCGCAGCATCAATTCCAACCTCGAATCGACGCAGAACAGTGTTTCCACCGGTTATCGCGTCGATACCGCATCCGACAACGCTGCCTACTGGTCGATCGCCACCACGATGCGGTCCGATAACAAGGCCCTTTCTGCTGTGTCCGACGCCCTTGGCCTCGGTGCAGCAAAGGTCGATACGGCTTACACGGCAATGGAAAGTGCGATCGACGTCGTCGACGAGATCAAGGCCAAGCTGGTGGCCGCAACGGAAGACGGTGTCGACAAATCCAAGGTCCAGGAAGAAATCAGCCAGTTGCAGGAACAGCTGATGAGTATCGCCCAGTCGGCGTCGTTCTCCGGCGAGAACTGGGTCGCCGGCGAGAGCAGCACGAAGAGCGTGGTATCGTCCTTCGTTCGCGACGGCTCCGGCGCCGTTTCCGTTAAAATGACCGATTATGCTCTGGATACCGGCTCCATGGGCAACGTCCTGTTTGGCATGAGCGGCGGTTCGATCGAAACCTCCTCGGGTATCCTCGGCACTTCGTCGGGCGCGACCGGTTCGGTCTATTCGATGGATATCACCGACTTCACGCTCGGCCAGATCCAGTCGGCGCTGACGACAGTCGAATCCGCGCTGTCGGCGATGACCTCTGCCGGTGCGCAGCTGGGTTCGATTTCGACGCGTATCGAACTGCAGGAAGATTTCGTCAGCGCGCTGTCCGACTCGATCGACTCGGGCGTGGGCCGGCTGGTCGATGCCGACATGGAGGAAGAGTCGAGCAGGCTTTCCGCGCTGCAAACCCAGCAGCAGCTTGCGATCCAGTCTCTGTCGATCGCGAATTCGTCGTCCCAGAACATCCTGTCGCTCTTCCGCGGCTAATCGTACTGGTCGAGGCAAAGGGAGCCGGGCGCATAGCACGCCCGGACCACATTCGCTGATCGAGCACCGAGTCTGGCCCTCCCGGCCAGGCTCGGTCGCATTGTCGGCGAAAATGCCGCTGCCGGCATTTTTCTCCGCAAGCCAATACGGCTGCCCGGGCCTTCCAAGACCGGTTGCCCCTCCCCCGATTGTCGGTAAGATTTCTCTCAATCTTTTTGCGTCATCCTTCGATTCCCCTCTGATGCCAATCGATGAGATCCCGATGTCCCCGGATTTTACCCGCAGTTTGCAGATGCCCCGACGTGAAGAGCTTGGCCTCTCCACGATCGGCAACGGTTCCGGCCTGTCGATATCGGCGCTGCCGAACGGCACGCTGTTTGCCATCGAATATGCCGACGACAAGGGATCGGTGCAGATCAATCAGATCCAGGGATCGCCGCTCATCGGCGGCATCGGCCGCCTCTATCTGCGTATCGGCGGTCCTGCGCCCGATGTCGTCGAGATCGTCGGCCCTCGCGCCGCCGGCAGCTTCGGGTCCGATGCGACGAGTTTTTCCTGGAGCGGCAAAACAGGCGACATCGGCTACAAGGTTCGCCTCGAGCTTCACCCCTCCGAAACCGCCTGGTTCTGGCGCGTGTCCCTTCGGCATCTGAAGCGTGGAAACGTTCCGGTGGATCTGGTGCTGGTTCAGGACCTTGGCCTCGGCGATCGCGGCTTCCTGATGAACAGCGAAGCCTATGCCTCGCAATATGTCGATCACCATATCGCCGAGCACGAGACATTCGGCCCCGTCCTGATGAACCGGCAAAACCTCAAGCAGTCGGGTGCGCGCAATCCCTGGATCGTGCAGGGCTGCCTTGAGGGCGCGGCCGCCTATGCCACCGATGCGATCCAGCTGGTGCAGGCGAAAGAGCGCCGCGGCGACATGCTGGTCGGTCCCTTCGGCACCAGCCTGCCGAGCGAACGGCGGCAGCAGGAGACGGCATGTCCGGCCATCCAATCGAAATCCTTCCCGGTGCCGGCAAGCGGCGCGAGCGCGACTTTCTTCGCCCTGTTTGCTGCTGATCATCCCGAAGCATCGAGCGATGCCGATCTTTCGCGGCTCGATGGGCTCGCAGCGACGGAAGGTGCTGTAACCGATATTGCGGAAACCGAACCGGTCCGCAGCCTGCTGCAGGATGCAGCCCTGCTCAAGGCCGAGCCGCTCGACAAAAAGGCGATTGAGCGGCTCTATCCGGAACGGAGCCTGGAAGAACGCGCCGGCGGAAAGCTTCTTTCATTTTTCGTGCCGAACGGCGTCCTGAACCGCCACGTTGTCCTCAGCGAAAAGGAGCGCCTGGTGGCGCGCCGCCACGGCGCGATCGTCCGCAGCGGCCAGAACATGCTGCTCGACGATTCCACGCTTGCCGCCACGTGCTGGATGCAGGGCATCTTCGCCGCGCAGCTGACGATCGGCAATACCTCCTTCCACAAGCTCTTTTCCGTGTCCCGCGACCCCTACAATCTGACGCGCGCCAGCGGGCTGCGCATCATGGCCGATCTCGGCGCCGGCTGGCAGCTTCTGGGGGTGCCCTCGGCTTTCGAAATGGGGCTCAGCGATTGCCGCTGGATCTATCGTTGCGCCGGCCGCACCATCACCGTCGCGGCAGCCGTCTCCGGCGAGGATGCGGCCATGCAGTGGACGATTTCGGTGGAGGGCAAGCCGTGCCGCTTCCTGGTGTTCGGCCATGTCGTTCTGGGCGAGCGCGAATATGACGCGGGCGGGCGGATCGAGTTCGATCCATCCGGGAAACGTATCCGTTTCCTGCCGGATCCGGCCTGGCTCTGGGGTGATCGATACCCCGATGCCAGCTATTGGATGGTGAGTTCGACGCCCGATGCCATCGAGGAGATCGGCGGCGACGAACTGCTCTATACCGACGGCGTTGCCCGCAACGGCGCCTTCGTCGCGTTGCGCTCCCGGTCAACGCAGGCGCTGTCCTTCGCCGTCGTCGGTTCGATGACCGATGCTGAAGAAGCCGAGCGCCTGGCGCAGCGGTATGAGGCCGGCATCGCCGACCAAGCCATGCTTGCGCCGGCATCGAAATTCTGGCGGAAGACCGTGCATGGCCTGACGACCGGCGGCACATCGCCCGACCTCGCCGCACAAACGACCCTTCTGCCCTGGCTCGCCCATGATGCCATCGTGCATCTGAGCGTGCCGCACGGCCTCGAGCAATATACGGGTGCGGCCTGGGGTACGCGCGACGCCTGCCAGGGGCCGATCGAATTCCTGCTCGCCTATGAACATGACCGCGAAGCCAAGGAGGTGGTGAAAACCGTCTTCAGCGAACAGTACCTGGAAAAAGGCGATTGGCCGCAATGGTTCATGCTGGAGCCCTATTCCAACATTCGGGCGGGTGACAGCCACGGTGATATCGTCGTCTGGCCGCTGAAGGCGCTCTGCGATTATATCGAAGCGACCGGCGATCTCGCTATCCTCGACGAGAAGGTCACCTGGCGCGACGAAAAGACCATGCAGAAAGCGGCGGAGATCGACACCATCGCGATCCATGTCGAGAAACTGCTCGATACCGTCCGCGAAGCTTTCATTCCGGGGACGCATCTGATCCGTTACGGCGAAGGAGACTGGAACGATTCCCTGCAGCCAGCCGACCCGCATCTGCGCGACTGGATGGTCAGCAGCTGGACGGTTGCTCTGCTCTACGAGCAGGTCGTCCGCTATTCCGCGATCCTGCGTCGTCATGGGTCCGGCGAAAAGGCCAAGGCGCTCAGGAAGATCGCGACGGCGATGCGCCGGGATTTCAATCGCCATCTCATCCGCGACGGCGTGGTTGCCGGCTATGGTATCTTCGATCCCGAACATGACGGCGTCGAATTGCTTCTGCACCCGAGCGACCGGCGCACCGGCCTCTCCTACTCGCTGATCTCGATGACGCAGGCGATGCTCGGCGGCCTGTTCACGCCGGTTCAGAGGCACGATCATATGAAGCTGATCGAGAAGCATCTGCTTTATCCCGATGGCGTGCGGCTGATGGAGAAACCTGCAACCTATGCCGGCGGGCCTGAGACGCTGTTTCGGCGGGCGGAATCCTCTTCCTTCTTCGGCCGCGAGATCGGGCTGATGTATGTGCATGCGCATTTGCGCTATTGCGAAACGCTCGCCCTGGAAGCCGAGGCGGACGAACTCTGGAAGGCAATCGCCGTCGTCAATCCGATCGCCGTCACATCGGCGCTGCCGCACGCTTCGCTGCGCCAGCGCAATACCTATTTCAGCAGCAGCGATGCGGCCTTCCATGACCGCTATCAAGCGGCGGCCGACTGGGCGCGGGTCAAGGCGGGCAAGATCGCCGTCGACGGCGGCTGGCGCATCTATTCGAGCGGCCCGGGCCTCTACACAAGGAGCTTCGTCGAGAACATCCTCGGCTTCAAACGGCGCTTCGGTCGGCGCAGACGCAAGCCGCTTCTGCCCGCCGCCCATGCCTCCGTCGCTCTGCAAACGGATCACGCCGCCTGGCGGCGGCTGATGAAGCCTCAGCGCAAAGATTAAGACGAGGTGCTGGCGCCGCGCAGCTCTTCGAAGCGCGCGGTGCTTTTCGACAAGTGAGTCCGGATGGCGCGGCGTGCGGCGGATTCGTTGCCGTCGCGGATCGCCGCGAAGATGGCGTGGTGTTCCCTGCGCATGCGCGCCGCATGGCGCTTGCGCTCGGCGGCCGTCATCTTGTCCAAGCGCGCCCACTGCCGCGGCACCATGATGTTGCCGAACGTATCGAAGAGACGGCCGTAATAGGAATTCTGCGTCGCGACCAGAATGGACCGGTGGAAGGCATAGTCCTCTTGCGCGCCATATCCGCCTTCTTCCAGCGCCCTGTCGAGGGCGTCGAGGCGATCCTGCATGCGATCTATATCTTCCTGCGTGCGCCGCAAAGCGGCAAGGCCGGCGGCTTCATATTCCACCCCCATGCGCAGTTCCAGCACGCGCAGGACCTCGTCGATCGACTGCAGGTCGTTGGGAATGATCGAGAAGGATCGCGGCTTGGGATCATCAGAGACGAAAGCTCCGAGGCCCTGATGCGTGGTGATCAGCCCCTTGGCACGCAGCGTGGCGAGCGCCTCGCGCACGATTGTCCGGCTGACGCCGGTCGCCGCCATGATCGCCTGTTCGGTCGGCAGACGCTGCCCGGGTTTCAGGTCACCGGACTCAATCTGCGCCGTCAGCGTATCCGCGAGGCTGCTGCGCAGGTTCGGCGGTTGGCGAGTGGCATCGAAGACCGTTTTGTCCCTGTCCGTCATCCCTTGTCCAAGTCCTGCGTGTCGATACGGCTGCGCCGGCCGCGCTGCTGTTGCTAGCGCATGGCGGCAGGAAAGGCAAAACGATGCGAGCCACTGCGGAAGCGCCGTGGCTCGCCATTTGAGGCGGTCAGCGTGCGAGCCAGCCGCCGTCGACGGGCAGCACCGTCCCGTGCACGTAGTCCGATGCCGGCGATGCCAGGAAGACGGCGGCACCGCCGAGTTCGGACGGGGCTCCCCAGCGCCCGGCCGGAATGCGGGCGAGGATCGCGGCATTGCGGTCAGGATCTTCGCGCAGCGCCGTCGTGTTGTTGGTGACGAAATAGCCCGGAGCAATGGCGTTGACGTTGACGCCCTTGGCCGCCCATTCGCAGGCAAGCAGCTTGGTCAATCCGGCAAGCCCGCTTTTCGAAGCGGTATAGGATGGGATGCGGATGCCGCCCTGGAAGGAGAGCAGCGAGGCGATGTTGATGATCTTACCCCTGCCCTTTTCGACCATGTGGCGTCCGGCCGCCTGCGACAGGAAGAAAGCGGTCTTCAAATTGACGTCGATCACCGCGTCCCAGTCTTCTTCGGTGAAGTCGAGCGCATCGGCGCGGCGAATGATGCCGGCATTGTTGACGAGAATGTCGAGGCCGCCGAAGGTGCGGATCGTCTCGTCGACGATCCCCTTGACCGGTTCGATGGTGGAGAGGTCGGCCTTGACCACGTGGAAGCGGCTGCCCGCTTCCTTCACCAATGCTTCGGTTTCGTCCATCGAGGAACGCCCGACGGCGACGATGGAGGCGCCCGCTTCGGCGAGCGCGGCCGCGATGGCCTGGCCGATACCGGTGTTGGCGCCGGTGACGACGGCAGTCCTGCCGGAAAGGTCGAAGGGGCTTGCCACAGCGCTCACCTCAGATCCGCAACGGCGATGTGGTCCATGTCGGTGAAGCTCTTGTTGTCGCCGGCCATCGCCCAGATGAAGCTGTAATTGCGGGTGCCGGCGCCGGAGTGGATCGACCAGGGCGGCGAAATGACCGCCTGCTCGCTGGCCACCACCATATGGCGGGTCTGCTGCGGCTCGCCCATGAAATGGAAGACGCGCTGGTCGGCTTCGAGATCGAAATAGAGATAGGCTTCCATGCGCCGGTCGTGCGTGTGCGCGGGCATGGTATTCCAGACACTGCCGGTCTCGAGCATCGTCAGGCCCATGGTCAGCTGGCAGGACTGGCAGATTTCGGGATGGACATACTGGTAGATCGACCGCTTGTTGGAGGTCGCCGGGTCGCCGGGGCTGAGATGCCTCGCCTTGTCGCGCGTGAGCAGCACGGTCGGATGCGTGGCATGGGCCGGCGTCGAGACGAGGTAGAATTTTGCCGGATCGGCGGCATCGACGCTTTCGAAGCGGATGTCGCGCGCACCCTTGCCGACATAGAGGCAATCATACTTGGCGAGATCGTAGCTCGCGCCGTCGACGACGATGCGGCCGGCGCCGCCGATGTTCAGGGCGCCGAGTTCACGTTCGGCAAGGAAGGTTTCCTGCCCGATCGCCGTCGGCGCCGTCAGCGTCAGCCCAGGAGCGAGCGGCGTGGCGCCGCCGATGACCATGCGGTCGTAATGGGAATAGGTGAGCCGGATCTCGCCGCCTTCGAAGATGGTTTCCACCAGAAAGTGACGCCGCAGCGTCTCCGTGTCGAAATTGCGCACGGCCTCGGGGTGGGAGGCGTGCCTCACGTCGATCTGCATGTCCATTTTCCTTCAGCTTCGTTGTCGTCTGGCATTGTCGGTATCGCGGAAGCCGGGTTTCGCCCGTCGTCTTCTGCTGCCGTGGTATCCGGCTAGTTACATAGTTGTACGACAAGTTTGGTGTCAACAGGTTTGTCCGGGCGCTCGCCTGATGAGATGCCTGGCTGGAAAAGCACGGAAGAAAATTTGAGACCGAACAGGGGGCGAGAAGGAGGCGGTCAAAACGAAAAAGCCTGCCGCGGGAGGAGGTGCGGCAGGCTTTCGAGAAAAACCGAACGACAGCTGGGAGGAGGAGTGCCGTCGTTCCCGCAAGCGACCCTGGGAGGAGGATGGGGCGCCTGCATTCTCGAAGGGATGCGGGAGGAGGTGCATCGCTTCGATAGAAATAATCATACTTATTTCCTGCTCAGTTGATAGGCATTTCTTTGCAGGGCAGCTATGCGCTATGCGAAGGGCGGGAGGCTTGATCGCGGCAGAGTGCCGTCGGGCGGCGGCACAAAAGCAAAGCGCCCGCTTGGGAGGAAGCAGGCGCTGGCAAGTTTCGAAGATGCTTGGTCTAAGCGGCCGTTAGCGGGCGATGGCTGCACGGGCGATGTTGCGGATGTCGCCGCGGCCGATGCCGAGGTCGTCCAGTTCGCGCGTGGACATACGGCCCAGTTCAGCGACCGTCTGACGGTACTTGCGCCAATTGTTGAAAGAGCGTGCTACGTTCATGATGATCCCTTTCCGTGGGCTTTCGAAGCTTAGCTGCCAGTCCTTGGCGCTTCGTTCGCTTCGATGAGCTTCATATAGTACGAGACCCTCGATTGTTGCAGCGCCAATGCATCACTGCACCTATGCAGGGAATGCATGGATTGCTGGGGAGGCTCAGAGTTTGAAGCGGTCGAAAGCCGTCAGGCGCAGGATCGGCGGATCCGCCTCGGTCCAGCGGTAGATTTCCGAGCGAAGGTAGGAAAGCTCTTCGGGAAGATCCTCTTCGCCGATCTCGATCCACCAGGATTTCAGACGGCCGTCGCTGCCGTCCGACCAGCGGTAGCCTCGCGCCTTCAGATGGTCCTTCATCTCGAAGGGGCTATGTTCCGCAAAGATGCGGATGCGGGAACGCTGGCTGGCGCGGTAAAGCTCCGCGAAGGGCCTTTCGCCGTCGACCTGCGCCTGGTCGAGGATTTCGAGCAGCGCGTGGCAGTCGTCTACTGCGCGATGGCCCTCGTGGAAGTAACCGGCCTGGCCGACGAGATAGCCGAGCTTGGTGCCCTCGAAACCGCGGGCGCTCCAATCGATCTCCGACACCGAGCATGCCCAGGCCTTGTTGGCGAAGATCTTCGAGAAGGCCTCGCAGAACGGCCGGTCGAAACCGGCATTGTGGGCAATGATTAGATCCGCCGGTTCGATCAGTTCGCTGAGCGCCCGGATGTCGATCACCTGCCCTTCGACCATGGCATCGGTGATCCCGGTCAGCCGGGTGATCTCGGCCGGGATCGGCCGGGACGGTTGCTGCAGGCCGCCATAGACGCCGACGACGTCGCCGACCGCGCCGTCCTCATCGAACGTGAAGGCGACCGCGCCGATTTCGATGATCTCTTCGCTGCGGTGGTTGAGACCTGTCGTCTCCGTATCGAGAATGACGCCGAGCCGTGAAAATTCCGGCCGCCTGACTGCCGCAATCGGCCGCGGCGCGAGCTTTCTGAGGATGCGATAATTGCCGCTCTCTTCCAGCACCCGCGCCATGTCTTCATCGGAACGGACGGCAGCTTGCGGCGGCCTCCGGCGCGACGGACCATGCGCCTTGGCCGTCGCGGGCGATGCCTTGGCAAACATGTCGAGTTGCGAATCTCTGTGCACGCTCATCGGACCTGTATGTCATGGCAGCGCGGTTTAATCCATTGCAGCCGGGTTTATCCAATGGAGAGTTCCGCCTCGTTTGCCGGTGTCGGTGGCGCGCGGGGCTCCCTTGCCTTTCGTGGGCTTGGAGCTTAGCCCTTTGATCCCAGGCTCAAGCGTCCGGCGCTCGGTACTGAATGGACGTGAAGGAGAACGCATGCCCGGTGATACCAGCAGGAACGCGGATAAGGATGTCGTCATCATCGGCGCCGGTGCTGCCGGCATTGCCGCTGCCCGCAGGCTGCAGGCAATCCGCCCGGATCTTTCCATTCTCCTGCTCGAAGCGGGAGATCGTCTCGGCGGCAGAGCCTGGACGGTCGGGCTGCCGGGCGTTGCCGATGTGGGGCTCGACCTTGGCTGCGGCTGGCTGCACGGCGCGCGCGGCAATGCCTGGACCGAAATAGCCGGCGACGTCGGCTTGACGGTCGACCGCACCCCGGCCCCCTGGAATGGCGGTCGGCGGCTTGAGCGGGACGATGCGGAGGTTCGCGCCTCGCAAGCAGCGGTCAGCGCCTATTTCGAACGGCTGGAGAGCCATGAAGGCGAGGATGCCGACATGGCCGGAGCACTGGAGCCCGGCAATCCCTGGAATGGTCAGATCCGGGCGATCGGCACCTACATCACCGGCGCCGAACTGGAGAGGTCTTCGATCGCCGATTACAACAGATACGACCCCGGCGCCGGACCTGACTGGCGGGTGCGCGAGGGCTACGGAACCCTTATCTCCCGCTATGGCGAGCCGGTTCCGGCAAGGCTCGGCGTCGAAGTCACGCGCATCGACCATCGCCATGCCGACCGCATCGGCATCGAGACGAACAAGGGGTTGCTCAGCGCCCGCGCCGTGCTCGTTACCGTTTCGACGAATGTGCTTGCCACCGAAAAGATCGCCTTCGATCCTCCCCTTCCCGAGAAGATCGAGGCGGCCGCGCGTTTGCCGCTCGGGCTCGCCGACAAGCTGTTCCTCAGGCTCGCCAATCCGGAGGTCCTGCCGGCAGACACGCATATGCTCGGCTCCAACAGTCGCGGCGCGACCGGCACCTATCAGCTCCGGCCGTTCGGCGCGCCCGTCGTCGAGGCTTATTTTGCCGGCGACCTCTCGCATGATCTGGAGCGGGAGGGCAAAGAGGCCGCTTTCGCCTTCGCCGCCGATGAACTGGCGGCGCATTTCGGTGCGGATATCCGCAAGGAGCTGTCGGTGGCGGCGATCTCGGCCTGGGCCGCGGCACCTCATATCGGCGGCTCCTATTCCTACGCCGAGCCCGGCGCCTCCGATCTGCGCGGGGTTCTCGCGGCACCGCGTGATGAGCGGATCTTCTTTGCCGGCGAAGCCTGTTCGCGCTCGCGTTATTCGACCGCGCACGGCGCTTACGAGACCGGCGTCGCCGCCGCCGAGCTGATCGCCGGCTCGTTTCCGCGACCCTGACCGCCTCCGCCGCGACGGCAGGGAAATATTTTTTCCCACTTGTGGCCCGGGCGGGATTGGTTATGCTGCCCTTGCCCCTCGCGCTACCCAAGCCCAGGGCGCTGTACCTCATCACCCCGGCGGCAAGCGGCCGCCTCAAGCACGATACTGTCATTGATTGCAGAAGCCCCGGCTTCTACCCCGACGCTTTTGCGCGCCGGCTGCGGGTTTCCGCATGAGGAGGAAAAATGGATTATCGCAAGCTCGGCCCCAGCGGGGCCGTCGTCACCGCCTATTGCCTGGGCACCATGACCTTCGGGGCGGAGGCCGACGAGACGGCCTCGCACAAGCTGCTCGACGATTATTTCGCCTGGGGCGGCAATTTCATCGATATCGCCGATGTCTACAGCGCCGGCAAGTCTGAGGAGATCATCGGGCGCTGGCTGAAGGCGCGTCCGACCGAATCCCGCCAGGCGATCGTCGCCACCAAGGGCCGTTTTCCGATGGGCAACGGGCCCAACGATATCGGCCTGTCGCGCCGGCATCTCGGTCAGGCGCTCGACGATTCGCTGCGCCGCCTCGGCATCGAGCAGATCGACCTCTATCAGATGCACGCCTGGGACGCGCTGACGCCGATCGAAGAGACGTTGCGCTTCCTCGATGATGCGGTTTCATCGGGCAAGATCGGCTATTACGGCTTCTCCAACTATGTCGGCTGGCATATCGCCAAGGCATCGGAGATTGCCAAAGCGCGCGGCTATACGCGTCCGGTGACGCTGCAGCCGCAATACAGCCTGCTGGCGCGCGACATCGAACTCGAAATTGTCGCCGCCTGCCAGGATGCCGGCATGGGCCTCTTGCCATGGTCGCCCCTCGGCGGCGGCTGGCTGACCGGCAAGTACAAGCGTGACGAGATGCCGACGGGCGCGACCCGCCTCGGCGAGAATCCCAATCGCGGCAGCGAATCCTATGCGCCGCGCAATGCGCAGGAACGCACCTGGGCGATCATCGGCGCCGTCGAGGACGTCGCCAAGGCCCGCGGCGTCAGCATGGCGCAGGTGGCGCTCGCCTGGACGGCGGCGCAGCCGGCCGTCACCTCGGTCATTCTCGGTGCCCGCACGCCCGAACAGCTCGCCGACAATCTCGGCGCCATGAAGGTCGAGCTTTCCAACGAGGAGATGGCAAGGCTCAACGAGGTCAGCGCGCCGCAGCCTCTCGATTATCCCTATGGCAAGGGCGGGATTGCCCAGCGCCACCGCAAGATCGAGGGTGGCC
This sequence comes from Rhizobium sp. J15, assembly GCF_002531825.1. GTDB lineage: Bacteria > Pseudomonadota > Alphaproteobacteria > Rhizobiales > Rhizobiaceae > Rhizobium. The sequence continues at coordinate 169,355 of NZ_NWSX01000001.1, forward strand.
GCTGAGGCTTCCGACCTCGGGCGTGACCAGGCTGTAGAATACGAAAAGCCGCCATGGTTCCATGGCGGCTTTTCGAGAGATTGACCGGCGCTTCGCGGCTGCCGTCAAGCGGCCTGTACGGCCGCGTTCAGCGGGATTTCGACGTCGATTTCCAGCGTCGAGACATATTCGTTGCGATCGATCGTCACCTGCACCTTGTCGTGGTCGAGCTCGACATGCTTGGCGATCACTGCAAGGATTTCCTCGCGCAGCAAGGTGACCAGGTCCGATCCCGCCGAGGCGCGCTCGTGGGCGAGAAGCACCTGAAGGCGTTCGCGGGCGGCGGGCGCGGTTCTCTGCTTGTTGAAGAGACGGAAAATATTCATGCCGCCCTCCGTCCGAAGATCTTGCCGAAAATATTGCGCTTTTCCTCGGGGATCGCGATCGGCAGGGTCTCGCCGGCGAGCCGGCGGGCGGCATCGAAATAGGCCATGGCGGCCGGGCTGCGGCTTTCGGCCAGGGTGACCGGTGCACCGACGTTGGAGGCGCGCAGCACATCCATGCTTTCCGGCACGATGCCGAGCAGTGGGATGGACAGGATCTCCAGCACGTCGTCGACCTTCAGCATGTCGCCGCGTTCGGCGCGGTTGGCGTCGTAGCGGGTCAGCAGCAGGTGCTTTTCCATCCGCTCGCCGCGTTCGGCCTTGGCCGTCTTGGCATCGAGCAGGCCGATGATGCGATCGGAATCGCGGACCGAGGAAACTTCCGGATTGGTGACGACGACGGCAACATCGGCATGACGCATGGCAAGTGTTGCGCCGCGCTCGATGCCGGCGGGGCTGTCGCAGATGATCCAGTCGAAATAGCGCTTCAGGTCGTTGATGACCCGCTCGACGCCCTCGGGCGTCAGATTGTCCTTGTCGCGCGTCTGCGAGGCGGGCAGCAGGAACAGCGTCTCCAGCCGCTTGTCGCGGATCAGCGCCTGGGTGAGCTTGGCATCGCCCTGGATGACATTGATCAGGTCGTAGACGACCCGGCGCTCCGCGCCCATCACCAGATCGAGATTGCGCAGGCCGACGTCGAAATCGACGACGACGACCTTTTCATTGCGTTGCGCCAGCGCCGCTCCCAATGCGGCGGTCGAGGTCGTCTTTCCGACCCCGCCCTTGCCTGACGTGACGACGATCACTTTCCCCATTTCTCTCTCCTTTGCCGTAGCTGCGACAAGTCAATGTGTGACGGCGTCCTTTGCGCGTCTCGACGACGCGCTACGCCCTAATCAGATCAGTTTTTCCGCCATGATCGCATCCTCTTCGAGCCAGAGCTGAACAGCCTGTCCGCGAAGATTGGGCGCCATGTCTTCCGCCATCTTGTAGATGCCGTCGATTGCAACGAGCTCGGCCTCGAGCTTCCGGCAAAAGATCCGCGCCGATGCGTTTCCGACGGACCCCGCCATGGCTCGGCCGCGCAGTGCCCCGTAGATATGGACGGAACCGCCGGCGATGACCTCGGCGCCGGAAGCGACCGATCCGACGATGGTGACGTCGCCTTCCGGGAAGATCACCGACTGCCCCGAGCGCACCGGCTCCCGGATGACGATCGATTGCGTTGTTGCCGGACGGGTCTCAATGATCGCAGGTTTGCCGGCCGGCTCGGCCGGCTCATTCGCCTGAACCTCGATGTCGGAAGCCGAGCGGCCGCCCTTCAGCGCCGGCGGCATGCCCGCGCCGAGAATGGAAGGCCGCGCGCCCTCGATGCCCATGATGCTGACATTGCGCTTGGCAAGCTCGGCGATGAGCTCCTTCAGCTGCGGCTTGTCGATTTGCAGGTCCGTCAGATCGAGGACGACAGGCCGTCCCAGGAAGAAACCGGCCGAACGTGCGGCCAGATCGTCCAGTCTGGCCAGCCAATCATCGAAAGGAAGGTCCGGGGACAGCATGACCGCCAGGAAAGAGCGGCCCTTGATGCGGATAGAGCGAGCGTCTGTTAGCACTTTGGTCATCTATGTGAATAATTCGTTGACCATCTCTACCGCCGACATGGTTAACAAAAGGTTAACGTGGCCCCGAAATTCCCTAACGTAATGCCACTTCCTTCGGTCGAAGATTTTATTTAAGTGAATGAAAAGATTGAATTAATATGAAGAGTGAATAATCCTCATATATGATCGGAATGAAGATCTGTTGCTCGGCGATCACGCCGACGGGATCACGCGGTTCTTAGCGCTGCGTTAACCCCTCGGCGACTCACCGCATGCGCCCGGAGGCGCTGGTCCTTCTCGGCAATGACGGTGCAGCGCCGGGATCTCATTCCTCCGCTGTTTCGCCCGCGATCTGTTTGACGGCATCCGCCGCCGCTTCGAGCAGACGCTCCGACATGCCCTGATCGGTCATGATGCGAGAGATGGTTACGGCGCCCACCATGAGGGACAGGACGACCATGGCTTTGTCATAGGGTTTCGTGCCGTCCGATGCCGGGATCAATTCGTCGAGAATCTGAAGGTGCGCCTCGATGCCATTCTGGAACGGAAGTCGCACCTCCTCGCTCTGGCGTGCCGCATCTGAGCCAAGCGCGGCCAAGGGGCAGCCGTCACCTTTCTCTCCCTGGTGCCCGGTCGACAGATACATGCCGACAACCGCGGCGAAGGGATCGGCACTTCCGGCGGCAACCCTCGACCACCTGCGAATGGCGCTCTCCATTGCCCGACCGGATGCCAGCGCCACAAGATCATCCTTCGATTCGAACTGCTTGTAGAACCCGCCTTGGGTGAGGCCGGCTCCTTTCATCAGGTCTTTCAGCCCGATGCCGTCGAATCCATGCTCCCGGAAGAGCCGGCTTGCGACATTGATCACCGTTTCACGATTGGCCTCGGCCTGAGCGCGACTGACTCTCATTGCGATCTCCAATTAGATTTCATTTGACATCTATAACAGAATTAGATTTAGATCGCAATCTAATTCAAGGGCTGCGCCCGTCAATAAGGCTTACTGACATGAACCGCAAAATCCTCCTTGCCTCTTTCGGCCTTCTGGCGGCTGCCGGCGCCACGGCGTTCGTGCTTTTCGGAATCTCCTCGAAAGGAAGCGCGCAAGCCGCCGATCCCCGGATCGCGCCGCCATTCGTCAAACTGGCGGAAGCCAAGAAGCCGGAAACGGCCGAACGCACCTTTACGGGCACCATTGCCGCCCGCGTGCAGAGCAATCTCGGTTTTCGTGTGTCCGGCAAGATCTTGCAGCGTTATGTGGACGTTGGCGAACAGGTCAAGGCCGGCCAGCCTTTGATGCGCATCGACGAGACCGATCTGCGTCTCGCACTGACTGCGAAACACAATGCCGTTGTCTCCGCGCAAGCTGTGTTGACGCAAGCGCAAGCTGACGAGAGACGCTACGCTGCTTTGACGAAAAGCGGATTGGCGGCGGCTTCGCCGCAGCGCTATGAACAGGCAAAGGCTGCGCTCGACACTGCAACGGCTCAACTGGCCGCAGCCGAAGCGGAGGCAAGGGTCGCTGAAAACGCCGCAACTTACGCTCTGTTGGTTGCCGATGCTGACGGGATCATTGTCGAAACGCTCGGAGAGCCAGGTCAAGTCGTGACGGCGGGACAAACCGTGATCCGTCTGGCGCAGGCCGGCCCGAGAGAAGCGCTCGTCTGGCTTCCGGAGTCGCTGCGGCCGCAAATCGGCGAGATAGCCGACGCAAGCATCTACGGAAACGAGAGCCGGCAGGACAAGGCGCGGCTTCGCCAGATTTCCGATGCTGCCGATCCTCAAACCCGCACCTATGAGGCGCGCTGGGTTCTGGATGGCGCTGCAGCAACGGCGCCGCTGGGCGCGACGGTGACGATCAGAATCTCCAGCAGCAGCGGCCAATCGCATGCCGCGGTGCCGATCGCCGCAATATTGGACGATGGCAATCGAACCGGCGTCTGGGTCTTCGATCAGGCATCTTCGACCGTCCACTTCCGGCAGGTGAAAATAGAACAATTGGGTGAGGAGGTGGCGGTGGTTTCCAGCGTCAAATCAGGCGAGCCGGTCGTCGCTCTCGGCGCCCATCTGCTGCAGGACGGCGCCAGCGTGCGCACCAAGGCAGAACAGGCAGAGGCGGCAAACTGATGACCTTCAATCTTTCCGCGCTCGCCGTTCGCGAGCGGGCCGTCACTCTGTTCTTCATCGTTCTGCTGGCCGCCGCCGGCGCCTATGCATTCGTCAAGCTCGGGCGCGCCGAGGACCCCTCCTTCACTATCAAAACCTTGACCGTGACGACCGTGTGGCCGGGGGCGACTGCGCGCGAGATGCAGGATCTGGTCGCCGAGCCGCTCGAGAAGCGCCTCCAGGAACTCACCTGGTACGATCGTGTCGAGACGACAACGCGGCCGGGATACGCCTTCTTGACCGTCACCTTGAAGGACAGCACGCCGTCCACGGCCGTCGAGGAGGAATTCTATCAGGCGCGGAAGAAGCTTGGAGACGAGGCCCGCAACCTGCCGAGAGGCGTGCTCGGTCCCTTTGTCAATGACGAGTATTCCGATGTCAGCTTCGGGCTTTACGCGCTGAAGGCCAAGGGCATGCCGATGCGTGAGCTCGCGCGCCAGGCCGAGGTGATCCGCCAGGATCTTCTGCATGTGCCTGGAGTCAAGAAGATCAACATCCTCGGAGAGCGGCCCGAACAGATTTTCGTCGAGTTCTCCTATGCCAAGCTCGCCACCCTCGGCATTTCGGCCCAGGACATCGCGAGCGCCTTGCAGCGGCGAAACACCGTGACACCGGCGGGGTCGATCGATACGCGCGGGCCGCAGGTCTTCATTCGCTTCGATGGCGCCTATGACAGCATCCAGGCGATCGCCGATACGCCGATCGTCGCGGCCGGACGCACCTTGAAACTCTCGGATTTTGCCGAAGTGCGGCGCGGCTACCAGGATCCCGCCACCTATCTCATTCGCCATGACGGCGAGCCTGCCATCATGCTTGCCGCGGTAATGCAACAGGGCTGGAACGGCCTGGAACTCGGCAAGGCGCTGGAAGAAAGATCCGGCGCGATCGCAAAGACCCTGCCGCTCGGCATGACGCTCGCCAAGGTCAGCGACCAGGCCGTCAATATCGACGAAGCCGTCGGCGAGTTCATGCTGAAGTTCGCCATGGCGCTCGGTGTCGTATTGTTCGTCAGCCTTGTCAGCCTCGGTTGGCGTGTCGGCATCGTCGTTGCTCTGGCCGTTCCGCTGACCCTTGCCGTCGTCTTCCTCATCATGCTGGAAACCGGCCGGTTCTTCGATCGCATCACCCTTGGTGCGCTCATCCTGGCGCTCGGCCTCCTGGTCGACGACGCCATCATCGCCATCGAGGTGATGGTGGTGAAGATGGAAGAGGGGATGGACCGCATCAAGGCGGCCGCCTATGCCTGGAGCCATACCGCCGCCCCGATGCTGTCCGGCACGCTCGTGACGATCATCGGGCTGATGCCGGTCGGCTTTGCCAGGTCAACCGCCGGCGAATATGCCGGCAACATCTTCTGGGTCGTCGGCTTTGCGCTCATCGTCTCCTGGATCGTCGCGGTGATCTTCACGCCCTATCTCGGCGTCAAGATGCTGCCGGCGATCAAACCGGTCGAAGGGGGCCATCACGCCATTTATAACACCCCGAACTACCGGCGCTTGCGGCGGCTGATCGAGTTTACCGTGCGCCACAAGTTCGTCACTTGTGCGGTGGTTGCCATCGCCATGGGCGCCTCCGTCGTTGGAATGGGATCGGTGAAAAAGCAGTTCTTCCCGACGTCGGACCGTCCCGAAGTCCTCGTCGAAGTCCGCATGCCGGAAGGCACCAGCATCGAGACGACGACGGCAGCGGTCGAGAAGCTCGAAGGGTGGCTGCAGCAGCAACCGGAGGCAAAGACCGTCACCAGCTATGTCGGCCAGGGTGCTCCCCGCTTCTTCTTTGCCATGGCGCCGGAATTGCCGGACCCGTCTTTCGCCAAGATCGTCGTGCTGACCCCCGACGCGCACACGCGCGAGGCCCTGAAGCTTCGGCTGCGTGCGGCCGTTTCGGACGGGCTCGCCCCCGAAGCCTATGTCCGCGTCACGCAGCTCGTCTTCGGTCCTTACACGCCGTTTCCGGTCGAGTTCCGGATCACCGGCCCGGATCCGGACCAACTGTACCAGATATCCGAGAAAGCCCTCGATATCATGAAGAGCGTGCCGGATGTTCGCCAGGCAAACCGCGATTGGGGCAACCGCACGCCGGTGCTGCGTTTCGTTCCCGACCAGGATCGGCTGAACCTGATCGGCCTGTCGCCGGCCGAGGCAGCCCAGCAGCTGCAATTGCTGCTGAGCGGAATTCCGATCACGGAGGTTCGCGAGAATATCCGCAGCGTGCCTGTCGTTGCACGCAGTGCCGGCGGAAACCGGCTCGACCCGTCACGATTGGGAGACTTCTCGCTGATGAGCCGCGATGGGCGACAGGTCCCGCTCGATCAGATCGGTCACTCGGAAATCCGCTTTGAAGAACCGATCCTGAAACGCCGTGACCGCACCCCCGTTATCACGATCCGTTCCGATATCAGCGAGGGGGCGCAGCCGCCAGAAGTCTCAGAGCAGATTCTCAAGGCGCTTCAGCCGCTCATCGCCTCGCTTCCTGTGGGATATCGTATCGAGATGGGCGGCAACATCGAGGAATCGCTCAAGGCCAACGCCGCCCTCGTCAAAATCTTCCCGGCGATGATTGCCGCCATGCTGATCGTTATCGTGCTGCAGGTCCGCAGCCTGTCGACGATGACCATGGTCATGCTGACGGGACCACTCGGGCTTGCCGGGGCGGTTCCGGTCCTGCTGCTCTTCGACAAGCCCTTCGGCTTCAATGCCATTCTCGGATTGATCGGGCTGGCGGGAATTTTGATGCGCAACACCCTGATCCTGACGGAACAGATCAAGGAGAACAAGGCAGCCGGTCTCGACGATTATCACGCCGTCGTCGAGGCGACGGTGCAGCGGACGCGTCCCGTCATCCTGACAGCCCTTGCCGCCGTGCTTGCCTTCATTCCTCTCACCCATTCGGTGTTCTGGGGGTCGATGGCCTATACGCTGATCGGCGGAACGGCGGTCGGCACAGCGATGATCCTGCTCTTCCTTCCCGCTCTCTACGCCAGCTGGTTCCGCATCAAGCCGACGAAAAATGAAGGCCATGCAAATTCGCCAAGCGAGGTGGAGTTACCGGCAGCGATGGCTGCCGAGTAGGCGAACTCGAGAGAGCATCTCTGATCGAAAAATCGCCGGAAAGTAAAAAATGATTTCTAATCAACTACTTGAACTGAACAAAGGAGCATGCATGTCTGAAATTAGAGTTGTCGTAATCACTGGAGCATCCTCCGGAATAGGTGAAGCGTCAGCCCGCCTTCTTGCACAAAATGGCTTTCAGGTCTTCGGGGGCGTACGCAACCCGGCACGTGCCAACGCCATTCCCGGCGTGCGCTATGGGACTGTCGACGTGACCGATGAGGCCTCGGTCTCCAATTTTGTTCAATGGGTTTTGTCCGAGACAGGCAGGATCGACATCCTGATCAACAATGCCGGCGTTTCACTGGTCGGCCCTGTCGAGAACACGTCGCCTTCCGAAGCGCAAACAGTATTCGATACCAATGTTTTCGGCCCTTTGCGCATGATCCGCGCGGCTTTGCCCTCCATGCGCGCCGCTCGCAGTGGACTGATCATCAATATCAGTTCGGTCCTCGGCTTCCTGCCTGCACCGTTCATGGGAATATATGCCAGCAGCAAGCATGCACTCGAAGGGCTGTCGGAGTCGCTGGACCATGAGATTCGGGAATTCAACGTGCGCGTGGTGCTGGTTGAACCGACCTTCACGAACACCAAGCTCGATGTAAACGCGGCACAGACCGAGGCGCCCTTGGGAGCCTACGCAGCGCAGGCTGACGCGACCATCAAGGCCGTACAGGCACAGATCAAAACCGCGCCGTCGGCCGGGACTGTCGCGGAGAAGATATTGGCGGCAATCAACGGCCCCTACAAAATGCGTCAACCGGCCGGCGGCCAGGCAACGCTTCTAAGCCGGCTGCGCAGGTTTATGCCGGCAAGTGCGGTCGACAACAGCCTGCGCAAGACATTCGGCTTCGGAAAGCGTCCTGTGTCCTAAATCTTGCCCAAACTTGCAGACGTCGTCGGCTCACAGGCCTCCTTTAGCAAGCGTGAAAACCCAGCGCACACCGAGCGACTGGCGGAACAGGTTTGCATCGGTTTCCGGCTGGCCGGCGGCGCTCAGCCCATGCGCTCGGAGGCATAGCTTCCGGGGCTTGCCGGAAAGACGACGGTGCGGTTGCCGTTGATGAAGGTGCGGTGGTGGATATGGGCGTGAATGGCGCGCGCCAGCACCTGGGCTTCGACGTCGCGTCCCAGCGAGACGTAGTCCTCCGCGGACTGCGCATGCGTGATGCGGACCGTGTCCTGCTCGATGATCGGACCTTCGTCGAGATCGGCGGTGACATAGTGAGCCGTCGCGCCGATGAGCTTCACGCCGCGCTCATAGGCTTGCTTGTAGGGGTTGGCGCCCTTGAAGCTCGGCAGGAACGAGTGGTGGATGTTGATGATGCGGCCGGACATTTTTTGGCAGAGCGCATCCGAGAGAATCTGCATGTAGCGGGCGAGCACCACCAGCTCCGCTTGCGATTGCCCGACGATATCGAGCAGACGCGTCTCGGCCTCAGCTTTGTTGGCCTTGGTTACGACGATGTGGTGGAAAGGAATGTCGTGGTTCACGACCAGTTTTTGATAGTCGTGGTGATTGGACACGACGCCGACGATGTCGATCGGCAGCGCGCCGATGCGCCAGCGGTAGAGAAGATCGTTCAGGCAATGGCCGAAGCGGGACACCATGAGGATGACCTTCATCCGGCGCGAGGCGTCCACCAGTTCGAAGCTCATCTCGAACTGCCTGGCGACTTTCTCGAATCCTTCCCGGATCTCGGCCTGGGTTGCGCCGTCTTCCGAGACGAAGGTCACTCTCATGAAGAACTTCGTGCTCTCGAGATCATCGAACTGAGAGGAGTCGATGATGTTGCAGCCTTTCTCGGCAAGGCAACCCGAAATCGCAGCGACGATCCCGCGGGTCGACCTGCATGAAACCGTAAGAACGTACTGAGACATGGGACTATCCGACCAAAGAAAAAAAGACCCGTGCCCGAGGCACGGGGCAGGTAGCCGCGGATGCGGCGGGAGCTCAAATGTCCAGAGTGGTGCTCCGTTCCCACTCGGTGAAATGCGAGCAATAGGTGTTCCACTCGCCGTGTTTCAGTTTGAGGTAGGCGGAGGAGAATTCCCGGCCAAGGGCCGCCCGCAATTCTTCGTCCTTCTCATATTCACGCAGCGCGTCGAGAAGGTTGAGGGGCAGCTTCGGAGCGTCGGTCACGGTATGCCCGTCGCGATACATATCGATATCATAGTGGCTGCCGGGATCGGCCTTCGACCGGATTCCGGAAAGGCCGGCGGCGATGATGATCGCCTGGAGAAGATAAGGGTTCACCGCGCCGTCGGGCAGCCGCAGTTCGAAGCGGCCGGGGCCGGGGACACGCACCATGTGGGTGCGGTTGTTGCCCGTCCAAGTCACCGTATTCGGCGCCCATGTCGCGCCCGAGATCGTTCTCGGCGCGTTGATCCGCTTATAGGAATTGACGGTCGGGTTGGTGACGGCGGCCAGCGCCGAAGCATGTTTCATGATGCCGCCGAGGAAGGTCTTGCCCTGGGCGGAGAGGCCGAACGCCATTTCCTTGTCAGCGAAGGCGTTGACCTTGCCGTCGAGGTCCCAGACCGAGATGTGGGCGTGGCAGCCGTTGCCGGTCAGGCCCTTGAAGGGCTTCGGCATGAAGGTGGCGCGAAGGCCGTGCTTTTCGGCGATCGACTTGACCATGAACTTGAAGAAGGAGTGCTTGTCCGCCGTCTTCAGGGCATCGTCATATTCCCAGTTCATTTCGAACTGGCCGTTCGCATCCTCATGGTCGTTCTGATAGGGCTTCCAGCCGAGTTCGAGCATGTAATCGCAAATCTCGGCGATGACGTCATATCGGCGCATCACGGCCTGCTGATCGTAGCAGGGCTTTTCGGCGGTATCGAACTGATCCGAGATCACCGAGCCGTCGGGAGAGATCAGAAAGAATTCGGGTTCGACACCGGTTTTCACCCGGAGCCCTTCTGTCGCAGCCTCGGCGACCAGCCTTTTCAGCACCACGCGCGGCGCCTGTTCGACAGGCCGGTCGTCCATGACGCAGTCGGCTGCGACCCATGCGACGTCTTTCTTCCAGGGCAGTTGGATGACCGAGGAAGCATCGGGAACGGCGAACAGGTCGGGATGGGCGGGCGTCAGGTCGAGCCAGGTCGCGAAGCCGGCAAAACCGGCGCCATCCTTCTGCATATCGGCAATGGCTTCTGCCGGAACCAGCTTGGCGCGTTGGCCGCCGAAGAGGTCCGTATAGCTGATCATGAAATATTTGATGCCTCTTTCGGAGGCGTATTGCGAGAGGTCCAGTGTCACGTTTGTCCCCTTATGTTGATCTTCGACACTTGATGATGAAGCCGGCCGCGTCCTCCCAAACGCGCCCGGCCGAGCATTCTTAAAAACCGGTCTTGCCGGGAATCCAGTTGGTGCCGGCGAGCGGCACCTGCGCCATGGCCGATGCCTCGATCGTCAGTGCGACGAGGTCTTCCGGCTCGAGATTGTGCAGGTGGTTCTTGCCGCAGGCGCGCGCGATCGTCTGCGCTTCGAGCGTCATGACCTTGAGGTAGTTGGCAAGGCGGCGGCCGGCCGCAACCGGGTCGAGGCGTTTTGAAAGCTCCGGATCCTGGGTGGTGATGCCGGCCGGATCCTTGCCTTCATGCCAGTCGTCATAGGCGCCGGCCGTCGTGCCGAGTTTCTGATATTCCGCTTCCCAGTGCGGATCGTTGTCGCCGATGGCGACGAGGGCGGCCGTGCCGATCGCCACCGCATCGGCGCCGAGCGCCAATGCCTTGGCGACGTCGGCACCCGAGCGGATGCCGCCGGAAACGATGAGCTGCACCTTGCGGTGCATGCCGAGATCCTGCAGCGCCTGGACGGCCGGACGAATGCAGGCGAGCGTCGGCATGCCGACATTCTCGATGAAGACGTCCTGCGTGGCCGCCGTGCCGCCTTGCATGCCGTCGAGCACGACGACGTCGGCGCCGGCCTTCACGGCAAGGGCGGTGTCGTAATAGGGCCGCGCGCCGCCGACCTTGACGTAGATCGGCTTTTCCCAGTCGGTGATCTCGCGCAGCTCCATGATCTTGATTTCCAGATCGTCGGGGCCGGTCCAATCGGGATGGCGGCAGGCCGAGCGCTGGTCGATGCCCTTCGGCAGGTTGCGCATGTTGGCGACGCGGTCGGAGATCTTCTGGCCGAGCAGCATGCCGCCGCCGCCGGGCTTGGCGCCCTGGCCGACCACGACTTCGATCGCATCGGCGCGGCGCAAATCCTTGGGGTTCATGCCGTAGCGCGACGGCAGGTACTGATAGACCAGCGTCTGCGAATGGCCGCGCTCTTCATCGGTCATGCCGCCGTCGCCTGTCGTGGTCGAGGTGCCTGCGATCGTCGCGCCGCGGCCGAGCGCTTCCTTGGCGTTGCCGGACAGCGCGCCGAAGCTCATGCCGGCAATGGTGATCGGCGTCTTCAGCGTGATCGGCTTCTTGGCGAAACGCGAGCCGAGCACCACTGTCGTGTCGCACTTCTCCCGATAGCCTTCGAGCGGATAGCGCGAGATGGAGGCGCCGAGAAACAACAGATCGTCGAAATGCGGAACCTTGCGCTTGGTGCCGGCGCCGCGGATGTCGTAAATGCCGGTGGCGGCCGCGCGGCGGATTTCGGCGAGCGTATAGTCGTCGAAGGTCGCGGACTTGCGGGGCGGAGTATAAGGGTTGTGATAGCTCATGGGTGTCCCTCGCCTCAGTACGCGTCGGCGTTGTCGATGTTGAAATTGTAGAGCTTGCGGGCCGAGCCGTAGCGCTTGAACTCTTCGGGCCTGACGTCCGTGACCCCTGCCTTGTCGAGCAACTCAGCAAGCTTCTCCAGATGCTCGGGCCGCATCTCCTTCTCGATGCAGTCGGAGCCTAGGCTCTTGACCTCGCCGCGGACGAAAAGCTTGGCTTCGTAAAGCGAATCCCCGAGCGCCTCGCCGGCGTCGCCGAGCACGACGAGATGGCCGGATTGGCCCATGAAGGCCGACATGTGGCCGATGCTGCCGTGCACGACGATGTCGATGCCCTTCATCGAAATGCCGCAGCGCGAGGCCGCATTGCCCTTGATGACGAGCAGGCCGCCCCGGCCGGTGGCGCCGGCATACTGGCTGGCGTCGCCCTCGATGACGACGGTGCCGGACATCATGTTTTCGGCAACGCCCGGACCGGCTGAGCCATGGACCGTAACATTGCCACCGTCATTCATGCCGGCGCAGTAATAGCCGACCGAGCCTCTGACGGCGACGGTGACGGGGCTGTCGATGCCGACGGCAACGGAATGGCTGCCACGCGGGTTGATGACCTCGAATGCGGTGTCGTTGGCGCCCTTGGAAAGGGCGTGCAGCGCGCTGTTGAGCTCGCGAAGAGGGGTGTTGGAAAGATCGAATGTGGGCATTGGGTCCTCGTTGGTCGGGGGAGACGGTTTCAGCCGGCTCCTGGCTTTCGGGCGCCCCTCAGGCGGCCTTGTCGTGATCCCAGAAGTAGACGGTCGCCGGCTCCGGCTCCCAGACGCGGGCATTCTCGATGCCGGGAAGGTTGACCAGCGCGCGATATTCCGAGCCGAAGGCGACATATTGGTTGGTCTCGGCCATGACGGCGGGCTTGCAGGCGATCGGATCGCGCACCACGCCGAAGCCGGACTTGGTGCCGACGACGAAGGTGAAGAAACCGTCGAGATCGTCGAGCGCGCCGGTCAGCGCCTGGCCGAGATCCTTGCCCTTGGCCATCTCGGCGGTCAGATAGGCGGCGGCGACTTCGGAATCGTTCTGGGTCTCGAAGCTCATGCCTTCGCGGATGAGTTCACGGCGCAGGTTGTTGTGGTTGGACAGTGAGCCGTTGTGCACCAGGCACTGGTCGGCGCCGGTCGAGAACGGATGGGCGCCGAGCGTGGTGACGGCGGATTCGGTCGCCATGCGGGTGTGGCCGATGCCGTGGGTGCCGCCCATGGCGCGGACGTCGAAGCGCGCGACCACATCTTTCGGCAGGCCGATTTCCTTGTAGATTTCGACGCTTTCGCCCGAGCCCATGAGACGGACCGTCGGGCGGATCTGTTCGAGCGCCTCACGCACGGCGCCAAGCTTGGAGGCATCAAGCTCAAGGACTGCGTGCGTGCTCTTGATCCACACATGGGCTTTGATATCAGCCTTCTCGAGGTCGCCGGCGAGGCCTTCGAAGTCGACACCAGGATCGGCGGACTGGATGGTCACCTTCGCCCTGCCCTCGGCGGAGCCGCCATAGATCGCGATGCCGGCCGAGTCCGGCCCGCGGTCCGTCATGGTGATCAGCATGTCCGAGAGAAGATTTCCCAGCTGAGGCTCAAGGCTCTTGTCCTTGAGGAAAAGTCCAACGATGCCGCACATAGCCTGTGCCTCCTTTCAAGTTGGGAAAGGAGTAACAGCTCTGCCTGCGGACTTCAACTGAGGAGAATAAATTTTTCTTTTAAGGCAAGTCAGCCCCTGGTGCTCTGCTGGGGATAGCTGATGATCGAGAGGTAGCGGCTCGGCAGTTTCACCAACTGCTCCGGCCCATGCGGCGCATCGGCATCGAAGAACAGGCTGTCGCCCGGCTGCATCTGGAAAAGCTGATCGCCATGGCGATAAACGACCTCGCCTTCGAGCATGTAGAGAAACTCCATGCCTTCGTGCTGGAAGGTCGGGAAGACGTCGGAATCGGCCGTCAGCGTAATGAGATAGGGCTCGACGATGACGCCGCTCGAATTGTTGTCGATATGGCCGAGCAGATTATATTGGTGGCCGGCCCGCGTGCCGCGCCGTTCGAGCTCGACGCCCTCTCCCGCCTTGACGAAGACGGCGTTGCGCGGTTCTTCGTAGCGGCGGAAGAAGGCCGTCAGCGGCACGCCGAGCGCCCGCGACAGCGATTGCAGCGTCGTCAGCGACGGCGAAATGTTGCCGTTCTCGATCTTCGACAGCATGCCGAGCGAAATGCCCGTCGCGGCCGCAAGATCGGTGACCGTGATGCCGAGTTTCTTGCGGTAGGCGCGCACCTCATGGCCGATCGCCATTTCGAGATTGTTTTCCTTCGGCTCCCGAACGGCGTGCGGGTCCTGGGAAAAGGGGGTGCGCCCGCCATGCGCCTGTTCCGGTTGATCTGCCGCTTCACGCTTCGATTTCATGGCTCGCCTTTGCTTTCGTTCAGAGGCAACCCTATCGCCATAGTGAAATTTCCTCAACCGTGAGGAAAATCTATTCCCGCCGCGCCTCGCGCGGCGCCACACCATAGACGGCGCGGAACAGCCGGGAAAAATGGCTGAGACTGGAAAAGCCGGTGGCGACGGCGATCTCCGACACGGAAAGCGGGCTTTGTTTCAGCAGGCGATGGGCATGCTGCAGCCTGATCCTGTGGTATTGATCGAGGAAGGTGGTGCCGAGATGGGTTGCAAAGAGGCGGTCGAGATGGCGGGCGGAAACACCGGCGATGCGCGCCATGGCGGCGCGATCGAGCGGCATCTCGATCGTCTCCTCCATCCGTTCGAGCACACTGAGCAGGCCGGGATGATGGGCGCCATAACGCTCGGCGAGCGACGCGCGCTGGGGCGCTGCCGGCTCGTTGACCTCGGTGTGGAGATACCAGTCGCTGACACGGCGGGCGAAATCCGGCCCCATGCGCTCGGTGATCAGCACATGCATCATGTCGAGCGCTGAGATGCCGCCGCCGCAGGAGATTCTGCTGCCGTCGATCAAAAAGCGCGCCTGGCGCGGCGAAAGATCCGGGAAAGCCTCGAGAAGAGCGGCGGCGTATTCCCAGTGGATGGTGAAGTCGCGGCCGGTGAGGAGCCCGGCGGCCGCCATTAGATAGGGGCCGCCTGAAATGCCGCCGATCCTGACACCTTCGCGCGACAGCTGCCTGAGGCAGGCGAGAACGCCGGGATAGCGCCACTCGCGCGGCGAGCCGCCGGCGCAGACGAAGGCCGTGCCGAGCCCCGCGCCCCTGCTGGGAAGAGGTTCGGCCGGCACCGGCACGCCAGAGGAGGAGCGCGCGGGCGCGCCGTCCGGCGAGAACGTCCGCAGACGATAGATATCGCGTCCGGCCAGGAGATTTGCCGCCCTGAGCGGCTCCGTCGCCGAAGCGTAGGACATCAGCGCGAATCCCGGGATCAGGATAAAGCCGATCTCCTGGACATTTCTGGTATCGGATGAGGACATGTCCCTTTTATATTCATTAGTGTCCTAATTGCGCAAGTTCGCGGCGGTCTTTCTGGCATCATGCGGCGGTTCTTTTCGGATTGACCCATGCGCTACTCCGCTCTTTCGATTTTCCTGAACGGCCTTCGCGGCAACAAAAGCTGGGCGCCCGCCTGGCGCGACCCGGCACCGAAGCCGCATTACGACGTCGTCATCGTCGGCGGCGGCGGTCACGGCCTTGCCACCGCCTATTATCTCGCCAAGGAATTCGGCATCACCAATGTCGCCGTGCTCGAAAAGAGTTATCTCGGCTCCGGCAATATCGGCCGGAACACCACGATCATCCGTTCCAATTACCTGTTGCCGGGCAACAATCCCTTCTACGAGCTGTCGATGAAGCTCTGGGAAGGCCTGGAGCAGGACTTCAACTTCAACGCCATGGTCTCGCAGCGCGGCGTGCTCAACCTCTTCCATTCCGACGCGCAGCGTGACGCCTATACGCGCCGCGGCAACGCCATGCGGCTGCACGGCGTCGACGCCGAGCTTCTCGACCGGCAGGCGGTACGCAAGAAACTGCCCTTCCTCGATTTCGACAATGCGCGTTTCCCTATCCTGGGCGGCCTGTTCCACCCGCGCGGCGGCACGGTGCGCCACGATGCGGTCGCCTGGGGTTATGCCCGCGGCGCAGACAGCCGCGGC
Organism: Rhizobium sp. J15; assembly: GCF_002531825.1. Lineage (GTDB taxonomy): Bacteria > Pseudomonadota > Alphaproteobacteria > Rhizobiales > Rhizobiaceae > Rhizobium. The sequence continues at coordinate 185,410 of NZ_NWSX01000001.1, forward strand.
GTCGATATCATCACCCAGTGCGAGGTGACGGGCATCCGCACTGAAAACGGTCAAGTTACCGGCGTCGAGACCAGCAGGGGCTTCATCGGCTGCGGCAAGCTGGCGCTGGCGGCGGCCGGCAATTCCACCGTCGTCGCCGATATGGCCGGCCTTCGCCTGCCGATCGAAAGCCATGTGCTGCAGGCCTTCGTTTCCGAAGGGCTGAAGCCCTTCATCGACAATGTCGTCACCTTCGGCGCCGGGCATTTCTATGTCTCCCAGTCCGACAAGGGCGGCCTCGTCTTCGGCGGCGATATCGACGGCTATAATTCCTATGCCCAGCGCGGCAATCTGGCGACAGTCGAGCATGTCGCCGAAGCCGGTGTGGCGATGATCCCTTCCCTGTCGCGGGTGCGTTTTCTGCGCTCCTGGGGCGGGGTCATGGACATGAGCATGGACGGCTCGCCGATCATCGACCGCACCCATATCGACAATCTCTATCTCAACGCCGGCTGGTGTTACGGCGGCTTCAAGGCGACGCCCGCGTCCGGCTTCTGCTACGCCCATCTGATCGCCCGCAACACGCCGCATCAGACGGCCCGGGCCTTCCGGCTCGACCGTTTCGCCCGCGGCTATCCGATCGATGAAAAGGGCGTCGGCGCCCAGCCCAATCTGCACTGAGGACATTTAGACGATGGCAAGCCTGATTTCTTGTCCCCATTGCGGCGTCCGGCCCAAGGAGGAATTCTCGATCCGCGGCGATGCGAACCTGGTCCGGCCGGCGCCGGATGCCGGCGCGGATGCCTGGTACGACTATGTCTATCTGCGCGACAATCCGAAGGGCCGGCATAGCGAATACTGGCACCATTCCTCCGGATGCCGCCGCTGGCTGATCGTCGAGCGCGATACCGTCACCCATAAGGTTCATGGTGTCAGGGATGCCGCTCTTGCCAAGCTCGGCGGAGAACCGGCATGACGAGTTTCCGTCTTTCCTCCGGCGGCCGCATCGACCGGGCCGCGACACTCGGCTTCACCTTCGACGGCAAGGCGCTGGAAGGCCATCCGGGCGACACGCTCGCCTCGGCGCTGCTGGCCAACGGTATCCAGCTCGTCGGCCGCAGCTTCAAATATCACCGCCCGCGCGGCATTCTGACGGCGGGGGCCGCCGAACCGAACGCGCTGGTGACGACAGGCAGCGGCGGGCGCACCGAACCGAATACGCGCGCGACGATGATCGAGCTTTACCAGGGGCTGACGGCCAAGAGCCAGAACCGCTGGCCTTCGCTCGATTTCGATGTCGGCGCCGTCAACGGCCTGCTCTCGCCTTTCCTCAGCGCCGGTTTCTACTACAAGACCTTCATGTGGCCGGCGGCCCTCTGGGAAAAGCTCTACGAGCCGGTGATCCGCAAGGCGGCGGGCCTCGGCCGCGCCTCCTACGAAGCCGATCCCGACGCCTATGAGAAATGTTGGGCGCATTGCGATCTGTTGGTGATCGGCGCCGGCCCCACCGGTCTTGCCGCGGCACTCACCGCCGGGCGCGCCGGCGCGCGCGTCATTCTTGCCGACGAAGGCGCCGAATTCGGCGGCAGCCTGCTTTCCCGCGGCGCAGTCGACGGCAAGCCGGCGGACGCTGTTCTCGGCGAGCTGCTGGCCGAACTCGAAGGGCTGGCGAATGTGCGCCGCCTGCCGCGCATGATCGTGTTCGGCTGGTACGACGACAATGTTTTCGGCGCGGTCGAACGTGTGCAGAAGCATGTGGCGCTGCCCGATCCCGAGCGCCCCGTCGAAAGATTGTGGCGCATCGTCGCCCGCCAGGCGCTTCTGGCGACGGGAGCCGAGGAGCGGCCGCTCGTCTTCGGCGGCAACGATATTCCCGGCGTGATGATGGCAGGCGCCATGCGCAGCTATCTCAATCGGCAGGCGGTGGCGCCAGGCCAAAGCACGGTGATCTTCACCACCAACGATACTGCATATGACACCGCCGCCGACCTCGAAGCCGCCGGCCTTCGAGTTGCCGCGATCGTCGACAGCCGCGCCGATGGCGGCAAGGGCTGGCAGGGCCGCGCTGAGGTTCTGCGGGGCGCCCGGGTCATCGATGCAGAGGGCGGCAAGCGCCTGCGCGGCGTCAGCATCGAGACCGCAGGCGGCATTCGCCGGATCGACGCGGATGCGCTCGCCATGTCGAGCGGCTGGAGCCCGGTCATTCATCTTGCCTGCCATCGCGGCGGCAAGCCGCAATGGTCCGAGGAGTCTTCGGCATTTCTGGCGCCGGCATCACAGGACGGCCTTGCCGTTGCCGGCGCAGCCGCCGGCCTTGCGCAAACCACGGCCTGCCTCGGCGATGGCGCGGCGAAGGCCGCCGCCGCATTGCAGGCAATCGGCTTTTCAGCGGAACCGGCCTTTGTTTCAGCTCCCGAGACGGCTCCGTATGCAAAGCCGCTCTGGTCGGTGAAAGGCTCGAAGGGCAAGGCCTTCGTCGACTATCAGAACGACGTGCACCTCAAGGACCTCGGGCTTGCCGTGCGCGAAGGCTACGGCCATGTCGAGCTTGCCAAGCGTTATACCACCAGCGGCATGGCGACCGACCAGGGCAAGCTTTCCAACATCAACGCCATCGGCATTCTTGCCGAGGCGCGCGGCGTGTCACCCGCCGAAGTGGGAACGACGACCTTCCGGCCCTTTTATACGCCCGTTTCCTTCGGCGCTTTGACCGGGGCATCGCGCGGCAAAGATTTCCAGCCGGCGCGCAAATCGCCGTTGCACGGCTGGGCGAAAAAGAATGGCGCGATCTTCGTCGAAACCGGGCTCTGGTATCGTTCTTCCTGGTTTCCGCGCGCCGGTGAGGCGACATGGCGCGACAGCGTCGACCGCGAAGTGCTGAATATCCGCAAAAATGCCGGCCTCTGCGACGTCTCGACGCTCGGCAAGATCGAAATCTTCGGTCGCGACGCCGCGACCTTCCTCGATCGCGTCTATTGCAACGGCTTCGCCAAGCTTGCTCTGGGCAAGGCGCGTTACGGCATCATGCTGCGCGAGGACGGCTTCATCTATGACGACGGCACCACCAGCCGCTTCAGCGACGACCATTTCTTCATGACGACGACGACGGCGCTTGCCGCCGGCGTGCTGACCCATCTCGAATTCTGCGCCCAGACGCTGTGGCCGGAACTCGACGTCTGCTTCGCCTCCTCGACCGATCAATGGGCGCAGATGGCGGTTGCCGGGCCGAAGTCGCGCGCGATCCTCTCGGAAATCGTCGACGAGGATCTTTCCGATGCGGCCTTCCCCTTCATGAGCGCCCGCAAGGTGTCGCTATTCGCCGGCCACCTCGAAGGCCGGCTCTTCCGGATCTCCTTCTCGGGCGAACTCGCTTACGAACTGGCGGTGCCGGCCGGCTATGGCGAAAGCGTTGCCGATGCCATCATGGCGTCAGGCGAGAAACACGGCATCTCAGCCTATGGCGTCGAAGCGCTCGGCGTCATGCGCATCGAAAAGGGCCATGTCACCCATGCCGAGATCAACGGCACGGTAACACCCGGCGATCTCGGCTTCGGCCGCATGGTTTCATCAACCAAGCCGGATTTCATCGGCAAGGCGATGCTTGCCCGCGAAGGCCTGCAGGATCCCGAGCGCCCGCGCCTCGTCGGCGTCAAGCCGCTCAACCCGGCAAGCGGCTTCCGCACCGGCTCGCATATCCTTGCCGAGGGTGCGGCGGCGACGCTCGAAAACGATCAGGGCTATGTCACGTCGAGCGCCTTTTCGCCGAGCCTCGGCCATAGGATTGGCCTGGCGCTCGTCCGGCGCGGGCCGGAGCGCATCGGTGAGAAGGTGACGGTCTGGAACGGCCTGCACAATGAATTCACCGATGCGGTGCTCTGCCATCCCGTCTTCATCGATCCCGAAAACGAGAAGCTCCATGCCTGATCTTCCCCAGCACCGGCCGGTCCTCGCCGGCGCCAGACACAACGGTGCGGCAGGATCCGCCCTCCGGCTGGAAGCCTTGCCGGAAGGCCATCTGCTGCACGTGCTCGGCGCGATCGAGCCGGCCGCACTCGCCACCGAACTGGCGAAAGCAGGCCTTGCGAACAGTTCGATCCGCAAGGCCGGTTTCCGCCAATGGTTCATCGCCGGCGACGAACCGCTCGCGCCCGCAAAGCTCGACACCCTTACCGCAGCGCTTGCCGGAAAAGCCTACGTCATGGACCAGAGCCATGGGCGTGTACGCATCGGCATTTCCGGCCGATCCTCGCGCCTGCTTCTTTCAAAAGGCACGGCCGTCGATCTCGATCCCGCCGTCTTTGCGGAGGACGATTCGGCCATGACGATGATCGGCCATATCTCCGTGCAGATCGTACGCACCGGCGATGACAGCTTCGAACTCACGGTCCTGCGCAGCTTCGCCGAAAGCCTCTGGGACGAGCTCAGGCATATGGCGACGAGCGCCGAAAAGGATAGCGGCGCATAAGGGCCGCCGTGCCGGCGCAAAGATCGACGATTGAGCGAAAATAGCTGTAAGGTTCAACTTTCCGGCGCGGTGGCACGCAGCCGTTGACCGTCGAGCCAACACGAGAATTCGCTACAGTGGAGACGGTGGCGGCGAAATTTTTAGGGACTGACGAGCAGATGGTAAGCGGTGCCCCAATCAGACCTTGTGGCAGCCTAGATAATGCCGCGAGATAATTCTTTGAGCATGATTGATCGAACCGTTATCTTGAATCGAATTCACGCTTCGACGCGGGGATCGCGAACGCCAGTAGCGAAATCATTGGCAAAGGCTGTGCGGGGTCCGAACCCAATAGGCGTTGCATCCATCAGAGCGGACGATCAAATCTATTAGTAAATCGCGTTTGACGGCGTGGAACGGCTGAACAGTTGATAAATTTAGCCAAAATTAATTCTGAAGGCAGTAAAAGAGGGTGCTGTGAAAAGATGAACGACCCGATACACCCTGCACGCCAAATCCCGTTTCCCGACCTTATCGCTGGCTTGAAGCGAGCCCAAGGTCTTGGCCATGTCCATCGCCGTCAGAACGCAACCGGTACTTTGCAGCTCTACATCTATACCCCCCGGTGCGTATATGAGGATGGTTGGGATCAGTTTTCGCTGATCGCTCGCGGTCTCATTGTGGACGAGGGCGCTGGTCGGGTCGTTGCCACGCCGTTTCCGAAGTTTTTCAATGTCGGCGAGCGGCATGGTGAAGTACCCGATCTGCCGTTTGAGGCGTTCGAAAAGCTCGATGGTAGTCTGATAATCGTGTTCAATGATGCTGGCCGTTGGCACGCAGCCACCAAAGGAGCGTTCGACTCCGAACAGGCCCTATGGGCTCAAGCACGCTTGGATGCCCACGATCTCTCCGGTCTGTCGCCGGATACGACATATCTGTTCGAGGCGGTATATCCGGAAAACAGAATTGTCGTGCGATATGCGGAGCCTGCCATGGTGATGTTGGCGGCCTACCACGCTTCAGGTCTTGAAGTAACCTACGACGAGGTTCGAACGACCAGCCAAGCGTTGGGATGGCGTGCGGCCGAACGCCATGAGTTCGGGAATATGGCGGACATGATGCTCCATACTGCAACGCTCCCAAGCGACATCGAGGGATTTGTTGTTAGATTCACCAATGGCTTGCGCCTCAAACTCAAAGGCTCCGAGTACCGTCGTATCCATGCGTTGATCTCACGCTGCACGCCATTGGCAATGTGGGAAGCAATGGCCGCTGGGGACGACATGGCCGCGATTCGTCGTGATTTGCCGGAAGAGTTTTGGAGCGATTTTGACAACATCGTACTCCTCCTGACGAAGGAATACGCGGCGATGGAAAGGAAGGTCACTGAACTGGCAGCATCTGTCGCCCATCTTTCCGATAAAGAGTTGGGATTGTCGCTCAATTCACTGCCTGCTGACGTGGGTCCTTACGTTTTTGGCTTGCGAAAAGCAGGCGCAATCGTAGGCAGGTCAAGAGACGCGTTGATGCGTTCCATCAGACCCACTGGCAACGTGTTGCCAGGTTACCAGCCCTCATATGCCATGGGGCGTGTGATTGATGAGGCAACATCGTAGATTTGCAGCGTACAGTAGCTCTGGCGTGAATGCAGGATTGGAGAAGGCCTCGGCTGAGAGGTTCCTTCGGCTGTGACATTGAAGCAATAATGCGTTAGATAGCGGCATCAAGTGGAACGTGTGCTTTGCTCCAGAAGGCGTTCGATAGGTGAACCTCACGCCCAGACTTCCTGGTCGTGAAAACCTCTAATGTACTCTCCATGGAGAAACTCCCGTTGCTCGTCCATGGAAAGCCGATCACAGATTAGCCCAGACAGGGCAACGTGGGAGTGGAACACCGGTTACCACAAGCCTTTATCCGGCTTTCCTAATATCTTCGAATCTGAGGCCGAAGCGCGCGAGATATTTACTCAGGCGATCGGCGTCGTTGCTGCTCTTTTTCTCCAGTCGCGACATCGCAAACAGGGCTCTGCCCGCAGCACTTGCCGTGGCATGTTGACGGCAAGTGTGAAGAACGGTGGCAAGCTGGGCCGTGTCGAAGCGATCGAGGCGAGCGGCCGTCTCTGCACCCAGCACTTCTTCAATGATCAGATCCACCCTGCCGTCGTCACTTGAGCTGCGCCAAAACGCATTCAGCCGCCGGACTTCATCGTCAACGACGTCGGTCGTGATGCGCCCATGCGGCGCAAGGGTCGCCATGCGGGTCACCGAAGCCGACAGGTCGCGAAAGTTGGCACTCCAGAGGGCTAACGGGCCAGTTGCGAAACTAAGATAGCGGTCGCGTGCTTCCTTGTTGAAAGTCACATTTTCGCCTTCTCGTTCCAGATAGCGCCTGAGCTCGAAGTCGAGATTGGGCTCGATGTCCTCCTTGCGCTCGCGCAGGGCCGGCAGCTGGAAAGTCCAGAGGTTCAGCCGGGCATAGAGATCTTCGCGGAACCTGCCTTTGCGCACATCCTCGCCAAGATCGCGATTGGTGCCGGCAATCAGTTGAAAGTCCGCGGACGCCTCCCGGTCAGCGCCCACGGGCAGGAACTTCTTTTCCTCGATCGCGCGCAGGCACATGGCCTGTTCGTCGAGGCCGAGTTCGCCAATCTCGTCGAGGAACAGCACGCCTTTGTCGGCGGACTTGAGCAAGCCGGCACGCTCGCCGGCAGCGCCGGTAAACGCGCCTTTCACATGGCCGAACAAGGTGGACATGGCCTGGTCGCCGCGCAGGGTCGCGCAGTTGACCTCGATGAACGGACCGCTGACCTTGCGCTGGCTCTTCTTCAGCTCGTAGATCCGGCGGGCGAGTTGCGATTTGCCGGCGCCGGTCGGGCCGGTCAGCAGAACGGGCGCCGTCGAGCGGATCACCACCCTTTCGATCTCGTTGATCATTCTGTTGAAGGCGGCGCTGCGGGTCGAAATCCCCGACTTCAGGAAGGAGGCGGCGTCTTCGCGCTCGGAGGCGAAGCGTTTGGCGATCTCGTCATAACGGGAAAGGTCGAGGTCGATGATCCGATGCGTGCCGGCGAAATTCTGCTCCGGCTCCCGGTCCCGCGGCGGCGAGAGCTGCAGCAGCTGGCCGGGAATGATGCGGGCTTCGGTCAGCAGGAACCAGCAGATCTGTGCGACATGGGTGCCGGTGGTGATGTTGACGAGATAGTCTTCCGTTTCGGGGTCGAAGTTGTAGTTGCGGGCAAAGTCCCTGAGGTTGGTATAGACCTCCGAAAAATCCCAGGGGTCCTTGAAGTTGATGATGTTGCTCCGCACCTCCGTTGCCGGCGCTACGGTTTCGATGTCGGCGACGATGCGGTGACAGAGAGCTTGCGAGTGGTTGTCGAGGATCAGTTCCAGCCGGTCGATGAACAGGCCCGGTTGCTGGCAGAGCGCGACATTCGGCCGCCAGCGGCTCCAGCGATTTTCCCATTTCCCCGCATCCAGGGTGGTTCCCAATATGCTAATGGCGACGCGGCGCTTCATCTCTTATCCAAAATTATAAAACAAGCTAGTTTGCGATAATATAATCGGGATCGGATTTTTGCAATTCATGATTGCGCTCGACTGAGGCATAAAAATTTATCTTTTAAAAACAGATGGATGAACGAAAATTTCGCCGGTCTCCCGCTCCTTTCGTCAAACTGGCACGCGTCTTGAAATGTATCTGGCACGAACCAAACAACAGGTGCTGTCATGGTCAACAAGGCAATCTTCAAAACCTACCTCGGGAAGCTGCTTCCGGGCGCGGATACAAAAAATCATGAAGCGGCCCCGGCCTACCGGCTGACGCCGCGTGAGGCGCTGGCGCAATATGCCGTTACCGGAACCCTCAACGGCACCTTCTATGCTGAAGGAGCTGAGCAGCTCGATGCGGTAAAGACGCTCGCCCTTGAGGTCGAGCCGGAATTTCTCGCCAAGGTGGCTGTTTACGCCGCTGAGAAGGGTCACATGAAGGACATGCCGGTGACGTTGCTCGCCATGCTCTCCAGCCTTCAGAGCGATGCCTTCGCCTGTGCATTCCCGCGGGTGGTGAAGAGCGGCAAGATGCTGCGCGGCTTCGTGCAGGTCATGCGCTCTGGCGCCACCGGTCGCAAGTCGCTCGGCACACGCCCGAAAAAGGTGGTGCAGGCGTGGCTCGAGCGGGCCAGCACCGAGCAGATCCTGCGTGCGATGGTCGGAAACGATCCTTCGCTCGCCGACGTCATCCGCATGGTGCATCCGAAGCCGGCCACAGGGGAGCGCAAGGCGCTTTATGCCTGGGCGATCGGCAAGCCGCACGACTACGCGGCACTGCCGGAACTCGTCAAGGCATTGGAAGCGTTCCGACGTGACCGGACGGCGCCAGTGCCTGATGTGCCGTTCCAGATGCTGACCTCGCTGCCGTTGACGCGGGAGCATTGGGTCGAAATCGCCCGCAAGGGCGGCTGGCAGATGGTGCGGCAGAACCTCAACACCTTTGCACGCAACCGCGTGTTCGAGGTCAAGGGTTTTGCCGAGACGCTGGCGGCGCGGCTTGCCGATCCGGAGGAAATCCGCAAGGCAAAGGTCTTCCCCTATCAGTTGATGATGGCGTGGAAGATGGTCGATGGCCAGGTTCCGGATGTCGTGCGGGATGCGCTTCAGGACGCGATGGATATCGCCATCGCCAATGTGCCGTCCCTGACGGGCAATGTGGTGCTTTGCCCCGACGTGTCGGGTTCCATGGGCTCGCCCGTGACCGGCTACCGGAAGGGCGCGACGTCCTCGGTTCGTTGCATCGACGTCGCCGGTCTGATGACCGCGGCGTTCCTGCAGCGCAACCCGAAGGCGCGGGTGCTGCCGTTCGAGAATGACGTAGTGCACGTCAGCCTCAACAAGCGGGATTCGGTGATGACCAATGCCGGTAAGCTGGCGAAAATCGGTGGCGGCGGAACCAACTGCTCCGCACCGCTGAAGATGCTGGCAAACGAGAGGGCCAAGGTCGATCTCGTGGTGTTCATCTCGGACAATGAGTCCTGGGTGGATGCGCGCGGCAGCGGCCAGCCGACGGCGGTGATGACGGAATGGGCCAGGATCAAGCGGGTCAACCCGGCTGCAAAGCTGGTCTGCCTCGACATCCAGCCCCACGCCACGACGCAGGCGCCGACGCGGGAAGACGTGCTCAACATCGGTGGCTTCTCGGATGCCGTCTATGGGGTGATTACGGCTTTCGCGGCCAACAGCAAGGGAGCGGATGGCTGGGTGAAAGCCATTGAGGCAATCGAGTTCTGACGGGCTCACAGGAAGCAATATCCCCGCGCCGCCGTGAACGGCGCGGGGGGGCGTGACGAATGCCGGATGAAACTACAGATCGTTAATCTCCTGGTCGCGGGTTCGAATCCCGTCGGGTCCTCCAGTTCATGGACCCGTAGCTCAGCGGATAGAGCAGGACGTTTCACCACACCTCGTCGTCACGGACCAATGGAATGACATGGCGAATGCAAAGGGAACTACATCTGTGTCGCGAGTTCGAACCTCGCCAGGGCCTGGTCCTGTAGCTCAGTTGGTAGAGCAAGCTGTTTCCCGGACACTTGTCGTCATGACGAAGATTGCAGCGGCGAATGCCGGACGGAACTACAGCTCCAAAGTTGGATGGTCTGGCAGGTTCGACTCCTCCTGGGCATACGCTCTCTGGCACGAGCGGGGCCATCCGGTTTCGTCCATCCTCGTCGCCGCTGCAAGCTCCTGCCACGCAGGAACGGACTACCCCGGCGAATGCCGGCAGGACTACAGGGAAAGAGCGGCCCCTCGGATTTCCGGTGGGCAGGTCGGGTGTTCAAATCATCCCGTGTTTCCGAAAGGAGCACGTAGCTCAGTAAATTGTCCTGTCAGATCTCGTCGTCGGGGTGATGAAGACAGCCTGGGCGAATGCCGCCGGTGACTACAGGGGCCGCATCGCGCCATGATCATGGAATGCGTGCGGCGAGATGGATCTCCAGCAATGCTCGTCGCCCAGGCGGTGTGAAGAGACGCAACGGAACAAGAAGGACTGCAGACGCAGAAAAGACGATGATAGTGGTAATGAGCGGACAGGATTTGATCGATGCCGGCATGAGCCAGGGGAAGTGGTTTCGCCCGGCTCTCGACGCGGCCAACGCGGTTTTGAGCAAGGGTGGCTCGGTAACCGATGCGCTGGAGGCGGCAAGGGCCTTCCAGCCCGGGCCGACGCTCGCCTTGAGGGCCGATAACGATATCGAGATCTATTCCAATATCCGCGCCGAGAACGCCTTCGAGCAGGACAATGTCGAGAAGGTCAACGCGACGATGCGGGCGCTGGTGCGCACGCCGGTCGTCCGGGCCGCGGCGATCATGCCGGACGCCTGCCCGGCCGGTCCGGTTGGAACGATCCCTGTCGGCGGCGTAGTGGCGTCCGAAGCGATCCATCCGGGCATGCATTCGGCCGATATCTGCTGCTCGATGGCGATCTCGATCTTTCCTGGCGTCGATCCGAAGTCGCTCCTGGATGCCGTGCACGCCGTGACGCATTTCGGTCCCGGCAGCCGTCCCCGCGGTGCGCAGATCAAGCCGTCCGAAGCGACGCTTTCGGCCTTCCAGCAGAATCCCTATCTGCGCGACGGGGCGCTGAGCGCCGGCATCGAGCATTTCGCCACCCAGGGCGACGGCAATCATTTCGCCTATGTCGGGACGATGAAGTCGACCGGTGAAACCGCCCTTGTGACCCACCACGGATCGCGAGCGCCGGGCGCACGTCTCTACGATAGGGGCATGAAGGTCGCCAACCAGTTTCGGGAGCGCATTTCGCCCGAGACGCATCGGGAAAATGCCTGGATTCCGGCGGATACCGAGGAAGGTGACTTCTACTGGTCGGCGCTGCAGACGATCCGCCAGTGGACGAAAGAGAACCACTATGTCCTTCACGACATGGCGACGGAAAAACTCTCGGCCAAGGTCGCGGACCGCTTCTGGAACGAGCATAATTTCGTCTTCCGGAAGTCGGACGGGCTGTTCTACCACGGAAAGGGTGCCACCCCTGCCTTTGACAACTGGGCGCATGACGCGACCGATCTGACCATCATTCCGCTCAATATGGGGGAACCGATCCTGATCGTTCGCGGCTCGAACGCTGCCCATAGCCTCGGCTTCTCGCCGCATGGCGCTGGCCGCAACTTTTCGCGCAGCGCGCATATGAGGCAGTTGTCTGCGGAGTATGGAGCGGATTCGCGGGGGCTCAGCCCGAACAACATCGCGGCTATTCTGGAGAAGGAAACGAGCGGTCTGGACGCGCGGTTCTTCTCTGGTTTCGCCGATGTGTCGGAACTGCCGAGCGCCTACAAGAGCGCTGCGAACGTACGGGCGCAGATCGAGCACTACGGCTTGGCCGAAGTGGTCGACGAGGTGATCCCCTACGGGAGCATCATGGCCGGCGACTGGCAGAAGAACGCGCCCTGGCGCAAAAAGCGTCAGTGAAGCATGGGGGAAGGCAACCAGGCTTGCCTTCCCCCGACGCACCATGCCGGACAGACAGTTCCCGGGTCGCGTTCGCCAACAGGCTTCAAGCCGTTGCCCGCGCTTCGGCTTCAGCCTTCACCCATTCGGGGTGTTCACCGTCCGCTATCTCTTCCATCGCATCGGCAGCAAAGCTCGGCACCACGCCGGTCCACAGCAGTGCGCCATCGGAATTGGAATGGCCGTCGCCTTCCAGCTTGTAGATGCTCTCGACGATATACTGGCCGTCGTCGTTGAGGCCCTTGATTTCGGAAATCTCGATCACCCGGCGTCTGCCGGTACGCTTGAAGCGGGCGATCTGTACGACGACGTCGACGGCGGAGGCGATCTGGGCGCGTAGCGGCCGGAGCGGCATGTCGATATCGGACATCAGCGCCAGCGTCTCCAGCCGGTGCAGAGCGTCGTAAGGCGTGTTGGCGTGTACCGTCGAAAGGCTGCCGCTGTGACCGGAGGTCATCGCCTGGATCATATCGAGCGCCTCGCCGCCGCGGCATTCGCCGACGATGATGCGGTCGGGCCGCATGCGCAGCGACGAGCGGAACAGATCGCGGATGCTGGCGCCGCCGCGGCCGAAGCGGTCGGGTTTGGTCACTTCGAGATAGACCACGTGCTCCTTGCGGATCTGCAGTTCAGAGGTGTCTTCGATGACGATGATGCGCTCGTGATCGGCGAAGGCTTCCGATAGCGCGTTCAGCATCGTCGTCTTGCCGGTGCCGGTGCCGCCGGAGATGATGACGTTCTTCTGCAGCCCGACGGCCGCCTGTAGCAGCGACAGCGACTCCTCGGTCAGGCTGCCCTGAGTGACGAGATCGCGAATGCTGCGATGTTCTTTCAGAAAGCGGCGGATGGAGATGCAGAGCCCGGTGCGGGCGGCGGGCGGCTGGATCATCTGCACGCGCGAGCCGTCCGGCAGGCGAGCTTCCACGCTCGGCTCCTCCGGCGTCAAGCGTTTGCCCGAGAACTGCGCGATGCTGCGCGCGGCCGATTCCAGATCCTCGCGGCTGGCAAAACGCGTATCGGCGCGTTCGAGCTTTCCCCGCCGTTCGACGAAGATGTCGGAAGTCCCGTTGATCAGGATTTCGGAAACGCTCGGGTCCTCGAGAAGGAAGCGGATCGGCCCGAGCAGCTTGTCCAGCGCCCGGGTCAGGACCTGGAAGGTCGCCTGCTCGGCGGCATCGTCGGAAACGGCCTTCATCAGAGCGGCATCCCGACAAGAACAGTGCTCATGCCGAACAGCGTAACCATCATCTGAACAGCGGTCGGGAAGAACATCATCAGTGGAATGAGGACCAATGCAAGTATCAAGACGCTGCTCATCGTTTCCATGGTTCTTTCTCCGGAACGATTGAAGGGTCATACCCAATATGTCGGATAAGCTTAATCCAGATCGCTAAGCAACGCCATGGGCGCGTGCCGCGCGGACGGGCGAAACGGCCGATCCGATCCGGATATTCTATCGCCTTGAAAGCATTGGCCGATTATGGGTCAGTGGACGATCGTCGGCCAAACTGCGGCGGGACCGGCACTTTGAGGTGAAAAGATAGCTAATTCAGCAGGTTAATTGAAAATGGCCTCCGTCAATTCCGTTTCATCAAGAGACGCCTCCAAGTCAGTTGGAACCCTTCGTTTCGTTTGCTTGACGGAGGGCTGGCCTTGGGCGCACTCTTGGGTCTTAATGGTGTTGCTCAACAAGCGTTGGCCGCCGGGGAAGATAAAACGAAGCAGAAAATATCATTGGAACGAGCAACGTGCTGTTTCGAAACGATAGCGTATTCTTGCTTCATCTTCGCCAAGGTCTTCGATCCGAAACAAACCTAGGAACGAGGAATACGCAGATGTTTGAAAACCTCAAGACTCTCGCAATTGCACTTCACAAGGACGAGCGCGGCGACATGGCCCAGATCGTGCTCGCCGTCGCGCTGATCGTCATTCCGCTGATGCTGCTCCTGCTCGCATTCGGCAAACAGATCGGCGAATGGTTCAACGAAAAGAACACGGCTCTCTCCGACGCCGAGAGAATTCCTGAGCCGGGTCAATAAACGGATCCGTGTCATGGACATGACCTACGATCTGACCCAGATGCCTGCGGCGACGGCTCTTGCCGTCGCCTGCGCCACGACCGCGGCGGTGCTCGATCACCGCCATGGTCACATCCCGAACGCCGTGACCTATCCCTGCTTGCTCGCCGGCTTCGTGCTGGCGGCAATCAGCGGCGGTCTGGCAGGGATCGGTCTCGCTCTTGCCGGCCTCATCGCGGCCGGCATGATCTTCATCATCGCCTTCGCGGCCGGAAGCTGCGGCGGCGGCGATGTCAAGCTGATGGCGGCGCTCGGCGCCATTCTCGGCCTCTGGCCCGCCATCGACGTGATGCTCGCATCGCTCACCGTCGGCGGCGTAATCGCCGTCTTCTCCATGGCGCGGCGGATTCAATGGAGCGGCTTGTTGCGGGCGGTCGGACTGTTCGCCTTGCTCCTGCCTGCCGGTATCCGCGGCGCTGCTGCAGTGCTGAAGCCGCGCGAAACACATCATACCATCCGCTTCGGCGTCGCCGCCGCTCTCGGACTCATCTGGTGCCTGTTCATACCCGATTTCACTCCTCTTGCCTTTGTGAGGTAACGGCAATGCGCCCTGAACTCGAACGCCCCATTTTCGACGGTGCCTTCTGGAGTTCGATCCTGCACTCGCGGACCTTCTGGATCCCTGAGGATCATGGCGCCCTCTTCGGTACCTTTGCGATCGCCGTCGTGCTCCTCGCCTCGATGCTGCTGCTGCCGCGGCTTTCCGCCCGCCGGCGCCGGATATCGGAGCTCCATGGGGATGCTTCGGGCAGCACCACGATGATGGACTTCGTGCTTGTCACGCCGGTCTTCGTCTTCTTCATGTTCGTGGTGTTCCAGTTCACCATTCTGGCAAAGAACCACCTCTTCACCCATTATGCCGCCTATGCGGCAGCGCGCAGCGCCCGCGTCTATTTCTGCCCAGCCCTGCCGATCACCATCCGGAGCCTGATCGACGCCAAGACTTGCGATGACGATGCCGCCGCCGGCAAGGCCGATCTTGCCGCTCGCCTCGCGCTGATCCCGGCCGCACCCTACGACCAGCTCAAATGCGTCGGCGCCTGCCAACCGCCGGAAGAAGCGCTGAAGAACCTCGCCGATGCCTCGGGCCTTTCGAAGAACTGGCGCGCCATGCGCAACCAGGCCCGCTACATGTTCGACCCGCAGAACGTCACCGTGACCGTCGACCGGGCGCCGATGGCGCTCTATGCCGCCATCAACCGTTCGCCGCACGTGCCCGTCACCGCCAGGGTCGAAGCCCGCTTCCTGCTGCTCGAATATGCCGGCTGGGTCTTCGCCCGCGGCCAGAGGAAGGACGGCCGCTACTACACGATCTCGACCGCGGAGGTGAACCTGCTATGACACCGACGTTCTTCAAACGCCTGCACCGCGACGACCGCGGATTCCTGTCGCCGATCATCCTCTACATGACGATCGCGCTCGCGCTGATGATCGTCTGGATCCTCAACACCGGGCAAATGATTTACGACAAGCAGCGCACGCAGGATACCGCCGACGCGGCTGCTCTCGTCCATGCCGACTGGGAAGCACGCTATCTCAATATCATGGCGATGAACAATGTCGCCTCCTCGCAGGCAACCGTGGTCATGGCGACGTCGGTCGCCTACCAGCTCACGACGGCGGAACTGGCCCTGCGCTCGGGCGTCATTCTGGCGAAACTTGCCGAATATTCCTTCACGGAAGGCTTCGGCCCGGCATCCCTGCTGCCGCCGCTTCCGCCGATGCCCTACTGCCCCGGCTGGCAGAAGGTGCCCATCGTCGGCGGCATCATCTATGGTGCTTGCCTGGCGTTTCAGGGCTTCCGGGCGACCGAAGCCACCAAAGCGCTTGCCTATACGGTGGCCGCGCAAGTCAAATACGATCCCTGGGGTCTCATCAACAAGTCCAGCGACATCATCGATGCGATGAACGACCTGAACGATTACCTCGTGGAAAGCTTCCCGCAGCGCGTCGGCAACGAGGCCCTGCATCTGGTGCGCCTGAACAAGTCGGACCATGTCGTGTTTCATCCGCCGTGCGAATCCTGCAACGACGCCGGAGAAGGCGCAGGCGGCAACCTGCCGGTCGACCGCGACGGCGCCAATCCCATCGCCGCCTATACCGAAATGTGCCTTGCCATGTCGAATGGCACCCAGGGACAGGATCCGCTCCTCATGCGCGGCGAATTCGCCAACCGCGGCTTCCCCAACGGCAAGGGTCCGTTGACGGCAGGCGGCGTCGACGGCAGCCATATCCGTGATTGGGTCAATCATGAGAGCGGCATCGACGATCAGCTGGTGGAATTCTACATCTTTTATGAAGCCTTCGGCCCGGCCTATCTCAGCAAAGTTCCCTTCAAGGCGATTGTCGAACAATGGGCCGGCGATCTCGGCTTCTGGGAAGAACTGGCGCTCGATGTCAGCTTCTGGCTCGCCGACAAGGTCTTCGGTGTCGGCTTCGGCATCACCAATCCCTTCCAGCTGCCGATCGACGTGCCGCCGCGCTATTCCGACGCGCAGACCAAAGACGAGAACGATTTCACCCGCAAGTTCGACATGATCTGGAACCAGGTCTGCGGCCCGGCGGGCGGCGCGATCTCGGTGGCGGGTGTCAGCCTGCCCGTGCTCTCCTTCCCGAAGCCTTATTGGCTGAAGGGCCGCATCCCCTTCAACTTCACGCCCTTCGGCGGCGACCAGCTCACCGATTACCAGACTCTGGCGGTCGTTTCGCGTGCACCGCGGGCGAGGCTCCAGGTCCGTCTGTTCAAGGACAAGACGCCTTCCGCCTATGCCTTTGCGCAAAGCTGGGTGCACAATTACACGGCCTTCGATCTCTACACGCAGGACTGGCTTGCATCGCTTGCGCCCGCGACGTTCGCCGACGATATCGGCGCGGTCTCCAACACCATCAAACAGAGCGAAGCTGCCGACAGTTTCACCGGCTTGACGCGGGTCTTCGACCAGGGAGGGGCCAATGCCTGGGCTGCCGTCAACACACACTGAGCATGCCGGCGGCGCTCCGGCCGGCGGCATCTTGATGCGGCTGCACCGCGACAGGCGCGGCCTTGCCTCCATCGAATTCGTGCTCGCCGCGCCGGTCATTCTGTTAATCGTGATTTTCGTCATCCATGCGAACAGGATTTCGACCAAGAAGGTCGGAACCATGCTCGCCATGCGCAACGCTGCCTTCGCAGAAGCCAATGGGCTGAACTGCACCTCCGACTTTTCGAATGTCTTCCCGATCCCGGCCCTGCCGGCGCTGCCGGGACGCGATGCCATGAACTGCTCGCGCACGCCCTCCCATGAAGGCGACGGCGATCCGCAGCGCACCTTCGTCTGGGACGACGTGCAGAACACCCTGAAGAGCGGCCGCGATTTCGGCGATATGGTCGGCGACCTCGCCAATGAAAAGCCGCAGCTCGTCACGGCGACGGCAGACCGCGTCTACAAGTTCCGGGACTCCGACGATCTCGATACGATCCGCAGCCTCCGCTGGAAGGATGCCTTCACGGTGGACGACTCGACGCTCTTTGCCTCCCACAACAACGACACCACGAGCCGAGGCTATGACCCGACCCTGCGCCGGGAAATCCGCGATGTCGCCAGCGATTCCGGCGATCTCTTCGACGGCGTCTTCCCGGGAGCAAAATAAGATGAAACAGGGCGCGCGCATCTCCCTTCGTCTCCCGCTCATGGCTCTCCTCATCGGGCTCGCCGCCTTGGCCGCGGCCACGCCGGGCCGCGCCGAGGTCTACAAGGATTTCAGGGCGACGCTGAATTCGATGTTGGCCGGCATTCTCGGCGCGCCGGAGCGCTCGCCGCGGGATCTCGTCATCAACGGCCAGCCGCTGCAGTTCACGCCCTATCAGAGCGATCGCAGCATTTCCGATATCACCGACGAATGGCTGCGGGTTCTGGCTGCCAATACCCGGCCCGCCTTGCCGAAAAGCAGCGATAAGGAAGAGCTGACGGCCGTCATCGCCGCCAACATGCTGATCGTCCCGAGGACGAGCCGTATCCGCGACGATCTCGCCGTGGTCGTGCGCTTCTTCGATGGCGACGGCGAAGCCGCGCTTGATTATCTGCGCCGGCAGGATCCTGAAAATCCGTCGGCACGGGGACCGATACCAGGCGTTTCGATCATGATCCGCCGTCCCGCCGATGCGCCGGCGACCGAGGTGCTGATGAGCCGCTTCGACGATGTCGCCGCAACGCTGCCGGCCTTTGCCGCTCCCGCCGATACCGGCAAGCTGCCGCCGTCGCTGCGCCCGCCGCCCGGCGTCGAGGTGCTGAGCGATATCGGCGACCGCGACAATGGCCACATGTCGCGCACGGTCGTCTCGAAAGGCACGCTGTCGGCCGCGCGCTGGTCCGATGCCCGCGCCGATCTTCTTGCCCGCGACGGTTTCACCATCGAGACGCCGCCGGCCCAGCGCGGCAGGGTGACGGCGCTTTATGGCCGGCGCGGCAGCGTCGAGGCGAATGTTCTCTACACCCGCAGCAAAAGCGACGGCAGGACCGTCGAGGTCATTCAAATCAGGCAACCCTTCGTAGAGGGAATAACACCATGAACTGGAAGCTCATTGCGGCTGTCATCGTCGGTCTCATCACGGGCGTTCTGCTTTATTTCTGGACCGAGAGCGTCAAGAACGAGCAGACCGCCTATGCCTTCATGCGCCTCCAGCCCGACAGGAAGGTGACGAGAGGACAGGCGATCACGCCTGATATGCTCGCCGAACCGGTGATGCTGCCGGAAAGCTTCGGGGCGCTCGCCAAACTCGCCGTGCCTGCGGCGAGCGCCTATCAGGAATGGCTGAAGGATAGGACCGCCGCTGCCGACATTCCGGCCGGTTCCGTGCTGCTCTTCCAATATTTCGACGATGCCGACGGCGGTCGCCTGACGACGATGATCGCGCCCGGCAAGCGCGCGCTTACGCTTCCGGTCAATGCGGCCGCGGCCGTCGGCCACTTCGTCGAGCCCGGCAGCTATGTCGATATCATCGGCACGGTCGACGAACCGGTCGAGCCTGTGGCGCCCCCTGCCGCAGCCCAGACGGGAGCCCCCGGCCAGGCGCCTGCCGCGCCCGGACAAGCGCCTGCTGCGGCCGGACAGCCGCAGGCTCCGGCCCAGCCGGTCTCGCCGGTCGAGCAGATGCTGAAGAACTATCTCACCCAATATCCCGGCGCCGACGAGAACGATGTCAACGCCTACCGCAAGCAGGCGCAGGACTATAAGCTCGGCATCAGCTCGCGCACCCGCGTCGTCACCCGCACCTTCCTGCAAAACGTCAAGGTGCTGGCCGTCGGCGCGGCGACGACTGCCGAGGGTGCCATCACCAAGGCCAACAGCACCTACAACAACGTGACTGTCGAGGTGACGCCGTCGGAAGCGGAAATGCTGATTTTTGCGCTGGGCCAGTCGAATGGCAGCTTGAACCTCGTGTTGCGCAATCCGGCCGACAACAGTGTCGAGGACCTGCCGAGCATCAACTGGACGCGCATGTGACCGCCGCAAGGGAGTGAGCCATGCTGTTGAAGATTTCCTATGAGGACGGCAGCGGACGGGAGGTGATCCCGCTCTCGGCGAACGAGACCTATTTCGTCGGCGAAAGCAGCACGCTTTCCCTGCCGGCAGGCGCCGGCGTCGTGCGCCTGCGCGGCAGCCATGTCTCCTCGCCGCAATTCGTGCTGCGCAAGTCCGGTCAGGGCTGGTCGGTTCAGCATCACGGCCGCAACCCGACGCGTGTCGACGATCAGCCGCTGCGGGCGGGCACGCCGGTCGCGGTCTCGGCCGGCATGTCGATCTGGGTGCCGAATGTCACCATCGAACTGGTGGAGCCGGCCGCCGCTCCCGAGGCCGTCACGCAGTTTCCCGATCAGGAACGCGTGCTCGCGCTGCAGATGGAAATCCACGAGCGCCTGCTGAAGGACACACAATACGACCGGCTGGTGAAATCCTCCGATTTCGGCCGCGAGGAGACGCGAAGCCGCATTCGCGAACGCCTCGACATGTTCATCAAGGAAGCGCTCGACGCTGCGCCGCAGGACCTCGTCGTCCTCGTCATCCGAAACGCCGTCTATCGATGGCTGGCAAAACGCATCGCCCGCACGACGCGGCGCGACGCCTCGTCGAATGCGGCAGCCCTGATACGCGAGGAGCAGGAAAACCGCCGCCTCTTCGATGTCGGCAAGGCGCTGATCTCTGCCCTGCAGCTCAAGCTCAATTTCGAATCCACCCGCTCGGATTTCGCCCAGCTCGACACGCGTTTCAGCGCCGCATTCCAGGCCCGGCAAGCTCTCTTCAATGCCGGCGACCGCTACGAGATCGCCCATACGCACCTGCGCTCCAATATCGAAGAGCTGATGTACCGCTGGGGCACGATCTCCGAGCTCATGGATCTCGACGTCATCTCGGAAATCATGGTGACGCGCTACGACGAGATCTATGTCGAGAAATTCGGCCTGTTGGAGCGCTATCCCTTCGCCTTCGCCAATGAGCGGCAGTTGATGAAGGTGATCGAGCGCATCGCCGTCGATTCCAACCGCTCGATCAACGAGAGCGAAGCGATGGCCGACTTCCGCATGCCGGACGGTTCGCGCGTCAACGCCGTCATTCCGCCGCTGGCGGTCAGGGGCGCCTGCCTGACCATCCGCAAATTCGGCGGCAAGTCGCGGCTCGACATCAGCAAGCTGGTTGCGGCTGGCGCGCTGAGCGAGCCGATGCGCGCCTTCCTGGAAGCCGCCGTGCGCGCCCGCAAGAACATCGTCGTCTCAGGCGGCACCGGCTCCGGCAAGACGACGCTCCTGAACAGCCTGTCGCAGTTCATTCCGGTCGGCGAGCGTGTCGTCGCCGTCGAAGACACATCCGAACTGCAGCTCGACGGCATCCATGTCGTCTATCTGCAATCGCGGCCGAAGACGGCGGAATCCGAGACCAGCGTCACCATCCGCGATCTCGTGCGCAACGCGCTGCGCATGCGGCCTGACCGCATCATCGTCGGCGAGTGCCGCGGTGCGGAGGCGATCGACATGCTGCAGGCGATGAACACCGGCCATGCCGGCTCGATGACGACGGCCCATGCCAACACGCCGCAGGACATGATGACCCGCCTGGAGGTGATGGTGCTGCAGGGCCAGAGCTCTCTGCCTGTCATGGCGATCCGCCAGCAGATCGTCGCCGCCGTCGAACTCGTCGTGCAGCTCAACCGCCTGGAAAGCGGCCGGCGCGCCGTGACCGAGATATCGGAAGTGATCGGCATAGATCCCGATACCGGCCTCGTCATCGTCGAGCCGATCTTCAATCTCGTCGGCCGCGCCGGCGGACAGGCGGTGCATGCCTTCACCGGCTATCTGCCGACCTTCGTCGCCGAGCTCGTCGAGTTCGGGGAAGACGGCGAAATCAAGAAACTCGATATGTTCGTCTGAGGGGGAAGCCATGAATATCAGCATTCTGCAGATCTTTACGGTGGCCCTCGGGGCGGTGACGGCGGGACTGCTCGTCTGGGGCGCGCCGGTGCGCTGGCCGGCGCCGCTGCTCCGCGCGACCGAGCGCGATATTGCGCTCGCCAGCGAGGCCGCGCAGGTCTTCGGTCGCGATGCCGTGCCGCCCTATACGATGATCCTTGCCTATCTCATCACGGCGGTCGTCGTCTTCCTCGTGATCTCGCTGATCTTCGGGCCGATCTTCGGCATCGTCATCGCGATCCCCGTCGCCTTCTTCCTGCCCAAGGCGATGATCCGCTATTTCCTGCAACGCCGCTGGCTGCAGATCGAATCCCAGCTTCCCTATGCCGTCGACCAGATCGTCTCGGCGGTGCGAACAGGAAAGCCGCTCGCCGTCGCCGTCAATGCGGTGGCCGACACCGGCCAGATGCCGGCCTCGCGCGAGTTCGAGCGCATCGCCCGCGAACAGAAGCTCGGCATCGGCCTGGTCGAGGCGCTGGACCGCCACGGCCGCAATGTGCCAAGCCTGCACTTCAAGATGGTCGACGCCGCGCTTGGCCTTTTTGCCCGCCAGGGCGGCGATATTTCCGAGCCGCTGACGGAAATGTCGAAATCCTTCAAGGAAATCTGGAAGCTCGACCAGAAGATCACGACCTCCTCGTCACAGGCGCGCATGAACTTCCGTGTCGTCAATGGCGGCGCGCTGTTCATGATCCTGATGATCTTTTTCGGCCAGCCGGAACTGATCGACAAGGTGTTCGGCAACGCCATCGGCATCGTCATCGCGATCGTCGGCGCCATTCTCTACGCAACCGGCTTCTTCTGGATGCGCTCGATGATGAAGGTGTCGGTATGATGTCCCAGATACCTCTCGCCCCGATCGCCATCGTCTTTGCCGGCATCGCTGCCGCGCTCTTCGTCTGGTGGATCGGCGATCTGCTCGGCAGTATCCAGGTCGTGCGGCGCAGCGCCGGCGGCGACGGCCCGCCGCCGAATATCGTCGACAGCATCGGCATGCGCACGCCGGTCGAATTCGTACTGCGGCATTTCGAGCCGCTTCTCGCCGATTTCGGCGCGCAACTCGAGCAGAAACTGATTTACGGCGGCCGGCCCTTCGGCGGCGTGACGGGGCGGGAATATATCGCGCTTCTCGTCGTCATGAGCATATTCGGCTTCGTCCTGCTCGGCCTGCTGTTCGGCATTGCGAGCGGCAGCGTCATTGGTGGGCTTGCGGCGGGCCTGATCCTCGGCTTCATCCCCGCCATCTATTTCTGGGTCGTCGCCGACGACAAGATGCAGGACCGCAAGGAACGCATTTCGCGCGAGTTTCCCTATTTCCTCGATCTCGTCGTCATGACGCAGCAGGCGCAGGCGACCCTGCCGGAAAGCCTGAGGCTCTATGCCGAGGCCGCGCCCGGCACCGTGATGAGTGAGGAGATCGAACAGACACTGAAGGACGTGGCGCTCGGCACCGGCATGATCGAGGCGCTGCAGCGCCTGGAGGCCCGCATGACCGCGGAGGAAGTGGTGCGCGTCATCCGCGCCGTCATCCAGGGCGAAGTCGAGGGCAGCAACCGCGTCGAGCTGTTGCGCGAACATGCGCGCGACCTGCGCTTCCGCCGCTGGGAGAAGGCGGACAGGGCCAGTGAAAAGCTGAAAGCCAAGATCGTCATGCCGGCGATGATGATCGTCGTCGCGATCCTCCTTCTGGTGCTGGCGCCGGCAATTGTCGAGATGATGTCGAGTGGGATGTTCTGATCATGGTCTTTTCCTTCTTTCGCGGAAACAAACCAAGCCTTCTGCAGACCGGCCCCGGCGGCCAGAGCCGCAGCCATGTGCTCGACCGGCCGGAAATGTCGATCGGCCGGGCGGGCAATGCCGATATCGTCGTCGACGATCCGTTCCTGGCGCCGATTCATGCCCGCATCGAAAAACAGAGCGACGGCACCTTCATCATCCGCCGCATGGGGCTGAACCCGATCATGCTGCGCGGCGAGGCGCTGCTGCAGACGGCCTCGCTG
The DNA here is from genome assembly GCF_002531825.1 of Rhizobium sp. J15. Taxonomy (GTDB): domain Bacteria; phylum Pseudomonadota; class Alphaproteobacteria; order Rhizobiales; family Rhizobiaceae; genus Rhizobium. The sequence goes on from NZ_NWSX01000001.1 coordinate 208,873, forward strand.
AAAGCCGGCGACAGCTTCCGCCTCGGCAAGGATGTCGAATTCCAGTTTCTGGAGAAGGCGCCCGCCAAGGATGCGCCGAAGAAGGAGGCCGCCAAGGCGAGCGACGGCAAGCCGAAAAAGCCGCTCTTCAAGCAGCCGGCCTTCCTCGCCGGTATCGGCGTCGCCTATCTCGCGATCGTCGGCATCGTCGGCTACGTGATCCTGTCCGACAGCGGCAGCACGGAGGGCGGCCCGACGGCCGAGCGCATCCACGCGGAAGCCGCCCGCATCCCGACATGCATCAAGAACGCCCGCCGCATGCGTCAGGTCTCCGAAGCAAGCTTCAACGGCGCCGTCGGCGGCCGCGTCGGCCGGGATGGCGACGCCACCTATGCCGCCCTTTCCCTGGCGTCCGAACCCTCCGACGACGCGGCGCTGGCAAAAGCCGCCGAACCGATCGTCGAGGCTTACAAACGCACGGCGCTGGCGGCGCTGGCATCGGAAAACCGCGGCAACAACACGCTGGCGCAGACGCTCTACCAGCAGACCTACGATCTCGTGCCCGACGTCAACTGCTCGGCTGCGCGCTTCGCGCTACAGCGGCGGGCGGCAGTGAAGCCACCCGCCCGCCGTTGATCGCCGGCCTTAAAAGGCCGCCGTCTGCTCATCATCGCTCTCTGCGAGCCGCAGGGATGTCAGGCGCCTGCCGGAATACGGGCGATCACCTTGATCTCGAAGTCGAAGCCGGAGAGCCAGGTTACGCCGAGGGCAGTCCAATTCGGATAGGGCGGCTTGCCGAAAACCTCCTGCTTGACCGCCATGATCGTTCCGAACTGGTTTTCAGGGTCGGTGTGGAAGCTTGTGACATCAACGATATCATCCAGCGTGCAGCCGGCTGCGCTCAGCGTCGCCTTCAGATTTTCAAAGGCCAGCCGCACCTGGCGTTCGAAGTCGGGCTCGGGTGTTCCATCGGGCCGGCTCCCGACCTGTCCCGATACAAACAGCAGGTCACCGGACCGGATGGCGGCGGAATAGCCATGCTCCTCGTAAAGGGCATGTCTATTGGCGGGAAAGATTGCTTGGCGTTGGGGCATTACGATCTCTCTTTGTTGTTGGCGATGGCGGATGAGGACGGTGCCGTGCTTCACAAACCCGCCCTTCATTTGATATACGGTACGTATGTGAAATATTGACATACGCACCGTATGTCAAGTCCAGATACGTACCGTATGTGAATTGGAGCTTCGAATGGCGAAAACACGCAGCGAGACGATGCAGGAAAACCGCGCCAAGCTGATCGCGGCTGCGCGGAAGGCTTTTGCCGAGAAAGGTTACGCCTCGGCATCCATGGATGAGCTGACGGCTGACGCCGGCCTGACACGCGGAGCGCTCTACCACAACTTCGGAGACAAGCGCGGGCTGTTGGCGGCGGTGGTCGATCAGATCGACACCGAAATGGCGGCGCGCGCCAAGGAGATCGGCGCTCGGACTGACAATGTTTGGCAGGGCCTGCTCGCCGAGGGAGCAGCCTATATCGAAATGGCGCTCAATCCGGAGGTCCAGCGCATCGTTCTGCTCGACGGACCTGCGGTCTTGGGTGATCCCTCACTATGGCCCAGCCAGAACAGTTGTCTGCAGGTGACTAAAGATGCTGTGGAGCGCCTTGTCGCGCAGGGCATCTTGAAGCCCGTCGACGCAGAGGCGGCGGCCCGATTGCTCAGCGGCGCAGCCCTCAATGCCGCTCTCTGGATCGCCGCGAGCGAAAACCCGCAAAGCGTGCTGCCGAAGGCGGTCGAGGCTTTTCAAGCCTTGGCGACAGGTCTGCTTATGGAGCGTTCGTCATCTGCTTGAGGCCAAAGTGTGCATTTGCAAACCGTCACCGCAGCTCAGCCGTCACCCGGAAAATCCCGCCCGCGGACGCGTCCGAGCAGACGACGAAGGTCGAGCCTTCCTGTGCCATGAAGGCGACGTTGCCGCCGGCTTCGCAGGGGGTGGCGCTCCATTGCAGGATGATATCGCCGTTGTCGGGCAGCTTTTCCGTCGGGATATTGACGGCACTCGCCATCCATTCCGTCGCCGACGGCAGGTGGACGGGGGCGTTCAACTGCTTCGACAGCCAGGCGGTATAGTTCTGCGCCACGGCAAGCGGCACGTCGTCGGCCGGCTGCTGCGGATTGTCGGCATAGGCCTGGGCGGCGGCGGGATCGGAGTTGGCGGTGTAATACTCGGCCATTTCCGCGCGGGTGACGGCCCGCGTCTGCATGCAGAAGGATTTTTCGACCTTCACGGCGCCATCGGCGACGCCGAGCATGCCGCCAAGCTCCTTCAGCGAGGAGGTCATCAGCCGGACATTCTCCAGCGAATAACTACCGGCCGGAACGGTTTCGAAGGCAAGTTTCGGCGAAACCGGGCAGAAGCCCTTCGCCGACAGCGCTTCGAGATCGGCAAGGATCGGCTGATAGGCTGCGATCGCCAGCTTGTAGGCCTCTGCGGTATAGCGGCCGTCGGCCTCGCCGAGTTTCGGTTGGAGTGCGGCAAGCGTCGGATCGGCGGCGCCGGCGCGGGTTGAAATCGAGGTATAGAGATCGTCGACCTTCTGCTTCAGCGCCGTCGCCTCGTCCTTCGCCGCCATGACATCGGCAATCAGGGCGTCGAACAGCTTGCCGGCGTCGCCATAGCCTGCGGTGGCCGCCGGCATCTGCCATTGCTCGGCCTTCGCCTTGGCGTCGGTCATCAGCGCGCTGGCCTTGGTGAAATCCGGGCCTTCGCCGGCGCCGATGCGAGTGGCCGTTTCGCGCTTCGCCGCAGCGTCTTTTTCCGCCGAGGCCAGGGCTGTCAGCGCCTTGGCGAGATCGTCGAAGGATGTCTTTGCCGTGTCGTAGCCGCCGACCGCCCCGTGCATCTGCTGGGCGCTGGCGCTCTCGGCGGCAGCCTGCATCTTCTTGTCGGCCTCGGCAAAAGCGGGGGCCTTTTCGCCGCCTGCGGCGGAGGCTGCGGCTTTCGATTTCTCGGCATTTTCCTTCGAAATGGCGATCAGCGCCTTGCCGAGGCTGATGGCGGCCTTCTGGTAGCCCGGCAGCGCCTGTTCATAGTCTTCGTCCTTCAGCAGGGCATCGGCCGAGGTCAGCGCCGAGGCGCCGGCGTCATAGGAAAGCTTGGCCTCGTCCCCGGAGGGACGCTCCGGGGCCTTGGCGGCGATCGCCTTTTCCCGGCGGCTCTCGGCCTCCTTTTTCCAGACGCCGACATCGGCGACAAGCTTCGGGTCCGGCGCCAGCAGCTTCGGAACGGTGACGATGCCCACGCCGATGCAGATCAGAAGCAGCGCGGCGATCATGGAAATCTTGGCAGGCGTCCACTTCTTCGGCTTCGGCGTCTCCGGCTGTTGGGTCATGCCGCCGCGCGGGTCCCAGTTCATCGGCTGGATGCCCGTCGTCACGCGGGTATATTCGCCGAGCGCATCGGCGCCCATGCGCGGCCGCTGCGCCGGATCGCGGCTCAGCATCCTTTCGACCAGGCTGGCAAGCCCTTCGGGAAAGCCGGGGATCAGCACGTCGAGGCGCGGGAAGACATTGGAAGGATCGAGATGGATGTTCTTCCAGCTCTGCTCGCGCTGATGTTCGTCCTCCCAGACCATGACGCTGTCGAAGACGCTGGCATAGGTCTGCCGCGGCAGGAAGAGCTTGTAGGCGATCATGCCCATCGCATAGATGTCGAGCGCGGCGGAGGCGGAGAAGGTGCCGCTCGCATAAATCTCCGGCGCACCGAATTCCGGCACGTAAGGCGGGATGATGTGCTCGCCGATCTTCGAGATCAGGTGCAGATTGCCGATCCGGACCGAGAGGCCGGAATAATCCTCCGACACGTAGATGCACTGGTCGGTCAGCGCATTATGGGCGTAACCGGCGCCATGCAGCGTCGCCAGCCCTTCCAGGATATGGCGGCCAATTTCGACCGCGCGATCGTGAGCCACCATCTCCACTTCGTCGAGATACTGGTGCAGCGTCTTCGACGGCCGCTTTTCGACGATGTAGAAATTATCGTCTTCCGGGGATGGGGGGATGAGGTCCTCGATTTCGACGAAACGCCGGGCGGTGAGCGATTTCGCCTCGTTGACCGAGGTCCACACCCGCTCGAAACGGGCTTTGTCGAGTTTCAGCGCCACATCGGGCGCGACGATGTAGACCGAACGGTCCATCCGCTTGTCCTCGGCGGGATAGACGATGAACTCGTTCTCATAGACCGGCTCGCCGATCGTGTAGCGGGCGATCAGATCACTTCTCATGCACGTGTCCCCCTGCAATCATCATGAAACCGAATTCTATTCACCTGCCAGTAGCGGATCGCCGATTAGGCCCGCGGCCAAGAGCAGGCCGCTCCTCGTATCCCGGAGCGCGAAGGCGAAGCGGGCATCGGCCGTTACGCGCACCAGCTTCGGATCTATGCTCCGCTCGGTGACGACAGCCGTTGCCGCCGCCGCTTCCGTGCCGTTTTCGTCGACCTTGATCATCGTCTTCTGCAGGACGCGCGACAAGCTGATGTTTTCCTTGGTGAACCCAGGAAAAGCCGCGTCCTTGGCCTTTTCGGGCGCCAGTCCCATCGCATTGAGTATAGGCATCAAATCACGGCCGTCATTCAGCGAAAAGCGGGGGAGGAAGATTTCGCCCTTGGCGGCCTCGAATTTTTCGCCCTGAAGCCAGGAGGAGAGCGCCTTCAGCTCGGAGGCATCGACGCCCTTGCCGGCGCGCGCTGAAATGACGACCATGCGGTAGGTTTCGCCCGCATAGGCGAGATCGACGGCGGTGAAATTGTTGTCGACGCGGAATTTCTGTCCGTCGCCGGCAAGATGCATCATCGGCACCTGGATCGTCGAACCGTCGGGACGCCGGAAGGGCATCGCCGGGCTTTCCTTTTCGAAGGCGGTTTTCCAGCGCGCCTTGAAGGAGAGAGCGCCGAGGCTGACGAAGCCGCCGCCGGGCGGCGATTCCAGGATGGCCGGAATGGCGCCGCGCGTCGTCTGGCTGACCCAGGCATTGATATGCTCGACGGATTTCGGTCCGTCCAGATCCTCGATCGAGGGCTTGATCCGGTGGCCGGCAAGCATGGAAAGGGCATCGGGCACGAGCACCAGCTTGTCGTCGAAGACGATTGCGGCTCCCGTCGCCAGCGGCGCATCGGCTGCCGGCTTCTCAGGGTTCATCGCGTCGAGCACCTTCTCCGGTCCCCTCACCTCGGCTCCGAAGCCGAGGCTCTTGGCAATCGCCGCCTTGCCCTCCCCGGAGGCACCGAGAGCCGCTAGGCCAAGGGCGGCGGTCAGGCTTGCCGGCGATACCACGATGTTTGCCGCCCCCTCTTTCGCCAGCGTGCGGTCGATGAGGTCGACGGCAAGCCCGGCCTGCGCGGCAAGGATCGCCTTGCTGTCGGCGGCCTCGCCTGCATGGGCGGTCGGGGCAAGCGCCATCAGCGAAGCGGCAAGGCCCGCTAGAAGGATGGATTTCGGCATGGCTCCCTCCTCTTCAGCGGATGCGATAGAATTTGGAATCGAACGACCATTTGCCCTGGGCGCCGGTCTCGTCGTCGCCGACGATCCTGAGGCTCCGGGCAAGGTCGTAAACATAGTTGAAGGCAGCGCGCTGGCCGACGAGCGGTGTCGGCACATCCGGCAGGTCGAGCACTTCGATCGGCTTGTCGCTGAGAATGGCGACGACCATGCCGACGCCGGCCGGTCCCTCCACCTGATATTCGAAGCCGATATAGGGATTGCGCGCATCCGGCACGACGACCGGCCTTGCCGGATCGAGCCGGTTGTCGCCGCCCTTGGCGTTCGGTTTCAGGCCCATGGAGCGCTTGTTCGGGTAAAGCTGCGTGAGTTTTCCCGCCGCGTCGATATCGACCAGGATGAGATAGCCGGGTTTCTTGGTGGAGACGCGCATCGCCACCTTGTCGCCGATGCTGACGGAGGTGCCGGGCAGCACGTCGACGGCGACGCCCGCCTCGTTATCGCTCTTCAGCGTATTCTCGACGGCGGCGACCGGCGTCTTCGCCTCCTCGCCGGTGACGACGTCGCGCCCGAGCGCATCCGGCAGGCCGTAGAATTGCGGCACCGGCGTGAAGCGGCAGTCCTCCGCATGCGCCCGGCAATATTCGTCCGATTTGCGCCGGACGTAATCGAGAAGGGCCGCATTGCTGACATTCGGCTTGTCGGCCGCACGCGCCACACCTTCCTGCACGCCTTCGATGAAGCGGCGGGTGAAGACGCCGAGCGGCGGCTTGGCTTCCTGATCGACGAGCGCCCACTGGCCTGAATTGACGGCCGACCAGACCATCGCGGTTTCGCCGCCGAAGGAGAATTTCGCTTCCTTGCCTGATTTGTTCGGCGGTTCGAGCCCGGCCAGCGCCGGGCCAAGGCACCGCACGGTGCCGTTGCTCGGCGCGGCCACCGCACTGCGGCTGCCGGGCCCGACATGGCAGGCGTCGATCAGCAGCGTGACGCGGCGGTCCTTGAGGCTGTTCAGCCGCGCGGCGATTTCCGTTTCCCGGATCTGGTTGGTTACGGTCACCTTGCCGCCCTCGCGCACCAGCTTGGCATCGGCCGCGACGAGCGTCGGGCTCGTCGTTGCTTCCGCGCCCATTTCCTCCGAGCCCTGGCCGCTGAAATAGAGAAAGACGCGGCTGCCGGATTGCGATTGGCGCACCAGCCAGTCGTCGATTTCGGCAAGGATCGCCTCGCGGGTCGCCTTGCGGTTGGTCAGGACGTGGACCTGTTCCGGACGGTAACCGAGCGTCTTGACGAGAAAGAGCTGCATCGCCTTCACGTCGCTGGCGGAGCCCGTCAGCTTCGCCTCACGCATCTCGTAATCGTCGATGCCGATCAGCAGGGCGCGGTCGCCGGGCGAGCTTTGGATCCCAGACGTCTCGACGGCAGGAGGCTGGACGGCTGGTTCACTGGTCGCAGGCTCATCGGCGGCGGGCGTTTCCGTCGTTCCGGCAGGCGCCTTATCGCCGGCGGGCGGAGCGGTGATGGCAAGGTTGGCCAGTTTGTCTCCGGACTGCTTTTTATTGGTTGCCGCACTGCCGGTGGTCGATGCGACCTGCTCGTCGGCAACTGGTCCTTCGACATCAGGCACGTCGCCATCGGTCTTCGCGGCGATCCAGCCGCGGAAGGCGGCGACGCGGGTATAGACGCCGTAATGTTCGGCCTCGGCGCAGCCCGCACCCCAACTGACGACGCCGAGCTGGATCCATTTCTTGTCGGGGCGCTGGGCGACTAGCGGACCGCCGCTATCGCCCTGGCAGGCATCCTTGCCGCCTTCGGCGTAACCGGCGCAGACATTGCGCTCGTCGATCGGGTTCATGCGCATCGAGCTCTCGCGATAGGCGGCGCGGCAGTCCTCGCGCGAGACGATCGGCAACTCGACTTCCTGCAGCTCGGTCGGCAGGTATTTGTCGTCCCAGCCGTGATCGGCCTTGGTGTAACCCCAGCCGGTGACGACGGCCGTGTGGCCGGCGGTTTCCACGGCCTCGTCCGAGGCGGAGGCGAGGAGCGCAGGCTTCGAAACGGCGGGCTGGGCAAGCTTGATGAGGGCGATGTCGTTGGCGAAGACCTTGCGGTCGAAATCCTCGTGGATGATGACGTTTTCCACGGCAAGGCCCGGCTTGTCGGGCCCGTCGACTGATATCACCTTGTCGATCTTCGACTTGCCCTCGACGATCAGCAGATCGCGGGCGAAGAGATCCTGCTTGCCGGAACGGCCGCTGGTGACGCAATGGGCAGCCGTCAATATCCAGCGCGGCGCGATCAGCGAGCCGCCGCAATGGCCGCCGAAGCGACCGCGCTGTTCGGGATCGGGGGCCAGGATCTTCACCTGCCAGGGCCATTCGCCCTTCTTTGCCGCCTGGCCGCCGATGACGCGCCCGCCATCCTCGCCGGCGAAATCCGTATCCTGCTGCGCAAGGACAGGAGAGGCCAGAAGCAGAAGTGCGGCCGCAACGTTGAGGATGCTGCTGATCGACGTGCTCATAGCTTGGCTCCGGCGGAGGTATAGAGGACGGTAAATCCGACGCGTGCGCCCTCGGGCAGCAACTCGCCGAGGCGTTTGGCGATATTGCCGGCGGTACGGCGCCTGTCGTTCTGCTTCAGGAATTCCACGAGTTCGGGCATCGGCGTTTCAGCGGTGACGGCGACAAGCAGGTCCGTGCCGAAGGGAGCGACGACGGAAAGATCGAGATCGAAGGTCGCAGACATCTCGGCATCGGTGTCCCTTTCGCCGGGATAGAGGAATTGCACCGTTCCATCGCCGGTAATATCGAACAGCACGAGCTTGCGGCCTGTCAGTTCAGAAACCGTGACGCCGACGCGCTCGCCTTCGCGGTGAACCGTGTCGGAGGGCATCACGCGCACGGTCTGCGGATTTGTCTCGGACAGCCGCTTCAGCGTGTCGAGCGCGGCCATCCGGTCGACGATGAAAGGCATGTCGCCGGCGCCGACGCCGGAGGCGACGACATCGCCGCCGGCGATCGCCTCGCGCTTTTGCGGATCGAAGACGAGTTCCGCTTCCGCGCCATCCGCCAGCTTGAACGGCGTGATGGCAGGCTCGATCCCCTGGAGCACCGGCTCGGCGCCGAGGACGGCGAGGCTGATCGGTGCGGGCACGGCCGGCGGCGGAACGCTTGATTTTTCCGCCGCCGCCTGCGCCCCCGCCCCTTCGTAGCTATAGACGACGGCGCGGTCGAGATCGCTTCCCGGCGGGCTTTCGGTAAAGACGTTCTGCCGCTGGTCGGTGAACTGATAGACCGACTGGCGGACATATTCGAAGAGTTCGCGGCGGCTGACGGCGGCGTCGCCGTTCCGGTCGGCGGCGCCTTCGAAGGCGCGGGCGGTCGCATAGCTCAGCGCGCCGCGTTTGACCGGAATGCCGGGAATGGTGATCTCCGGCGATTTGGTGTTGTCGTCGACGGCACCGAGAAAAGTCAGCCGCTGGTAGTCGAAGCCGGTGGAAAGCGCGTCCGCCGTCGTCGAAATCGGCGCAAGATCGTCTTCCTCGATCGTGTAGGACGGCGCCTGCCGCCAGGTGATCTCGGCGCCGCGCGGATCGACGTCGCGGGTCATGCCACCGGCATGGCAGGTATCGGCGATGAAGAGGACATCGGCGCCCTTGGCTTCCAGCTTGTGGATCAGCACCTTGAATTCGTCGCCGAAGATGCGTTCGCGCGATCCCGGCAGGCGTGTGTCGAAACCGGCGAGCACATAGACCTCGTCGCGGCCGCTCGGCTTCGAGCCCTTGACCCTCTCCGGTTCGCTCGAGCCGTGGCCGGCAATGCCAAGCACGACGAGATCGCCCTCCCTGGCTCTTTCGGTGACGGATGCGATCGCCTGGAAAATGCCCTCGCGATCGGCCGCGCCATTCTTCAGGACCGTCATGTCCTCGACGCCGACCGAGCGCAGCGACAGCGACAGATCCTCGGCATCGGCCACCGCGCCATGCAGCGGCGGGACATTGCGGTAGAGGTCGATGCCGATCAGCACAGCCCTGACGGCGCCGCGTGAAGGAGCTTCGATCGTCCTCGCCAGGCTCCCGGTCGCCGTCATGGCAAGGAGGGCAAGTGCTGCGGCCATGGAACGGGATGCGGACATGGCCAAACCTCCCCTCGCCCGGCTACTCGCGGCGCCATTCGACGCGGCGGTTCAGCGCGTCGATATCGTCTTCGGTAAGGTTGGCGGTCGCCGTCACGTCCACCGGCTCGGAGGAGCCGCGGCCTTCGGCGTCGATCGTCGCGTCGATGCCGTTTTTCTTCAGGAAATCGGCGACGGCCTGGGCGCGGCGCTCGGAGAGTTTCTGGTTATACTCGTCGCCGCCGCGCCGGTCGGTATGGCCGATCAAGATGATGCGGCCGGGATTCTGCTCCTTCAGCGCTTCCAGCAATTCCTGGGCAGCCTCCGTGCCGATCGAGGTGAAGGTCGACTTGTCGAAATCGAAGGTGATCGGAACCGGTATGGATACCGGCACGATGCCGCGCACGTTCTCGGAATAGATGCCGCCGAGCACGCCGCTGCGGTGATCCTTCTCGGCCGGCACGAAGCTGCCCTCAGGATTGTCGCTCGTCGGATTGGCGGCAAGGATGCGGGCCTGGGCGGCGCGCTGGATGAGATCGGAGATCGTCTCTGCCGGCGGCGCCTTCGGCGTGCGGGTCTCGTTCTTGATGATCTCGATCGCCTGCTGGTAATCGGCGGCGGCATCGGCAAAGCGCCGTGCAGAGAAATAGATCTCGCCGAGCGTGGCGGAAGCCTGCCACAGCACCTGCGGGCTGTCGGCGGCCACCAGCAGCGGCTCGTAATCGGCGACCGGCTTGTCGGCGGCCATCATTTCCTGTGCTGCGGCAAGACGAAGCGCGGCGACGCGGCGCTGGGCGTTAATCTGGAACTGGCCGCAATCGGCGCTGACCGCGATCGCATCGGCTTCGGTCGCGGCGGCATTGATATCCTTGTCGGCGACGGCGGCGTTCAGCTTGTCGAGAAGCGCGTTGCAAACGGGCGTATCGGCATTGGCCACCTCGATCTCTTCGCCTTCGCTGGCGGCCTGCGGCTCAGCCGAGCGGCCGAGGTTTATCTGCGGCATCTTGATGCCGAAACCACCGGGAAGCTTGAATTGCGGCATCTTGATCTGCGGCATCGGCAGCTTCGGCATCTTCGTCTGGGATGACTGGGACGATTGGTAGGATTGCGATGATTGCTTAGGCCTGTTGGACGTGCTGCCGGTGGCGGGGCCGATCAGCTCCAGCTCGTCGGCTGCAAGCTCCTGGCCGGGCGCCAGATTGGTGACGATCTTGTATTTCTTCGGTGGCTGCGAGGTCGCCTGCTCGACAGGTTTCGGGGCCGGCTTCTTCGGCTTTTCGATCACAGGCTCCGGCTTCTTGGCGACGTCCTGCTTCACGACAGGTTTCGGCTTGGGGGCAGCCTTGGGTTTCGTCGGTGCAGCGGGCGGCTTTGCAGCCTGTTCGACCGGTGCGGGTTTGGCTTCGGGAGCCGGCTTTGCCGGCGCGGCGGCGACGGGCGGAATGGCGCCCATGCTGTCGACCGTCGTCAGTGTCAGCGTCTTGCTGCTGATCTTCGTGCCGAGGCTGCGGGCTTCTTCCAGGCTGCGGGAAACCGCCTCCATGCCGCCGTCGATCGAACGGAACATGCCGCTGCCGCTGCCGCCGAGATCGGCGAAGATGGTCAGAGGCTTTGAGGAATAGAAGACCTTGATCTGCTCTTGCCCGACCGGGCCGGACACCTGCAGCCTGGCGCCGCTTGCGGGATCCGGCACCTGCACGCGCTTGCCGGCGGCGACGAGCGCATCGGTCTGGTATTTGTTCGGGAACAGCTTCACGACGGCGCCGTTCGGCGAGACGTTCAGCACCGTGACATAGGCGTTTTCGCTCGATTGGATGAAGAGGCCGACGACTTCGCCGATGGCGTATTTGGCCTCCGCGCGATCGAAGGTGATGCTGACAGGTCCGCTCTGGGCCGGCGCTTCGCTGAGTGTGCGTTCGTTCTGCGCCTCGACGGTGGGAACCATCGAAAAGAGCGAAAGACATGTGGCTGCGGCTAGGATGGCTTTGCGGCTCAGCATCGGAACCTCCCCCTTCGAACAATCTCACACTGTGTTGAAGATGAGAATAGCACTGACCTGCGAAATTGGGATGGCTTAGCCCGTCTTGCTTGAGGGAGGGTTACAAATTATTTGGAGGCGCGAAGAAACCGTCGCGGCAAAGACGTGAGCAAGACTCGGCATCGGCTATATCCGATGCCGGATATAGTCCGTTCGGCTGCCGGGCGAAGGTTAGTTCTTGGGTTTCTGCCCGGCCGATTTCAAAATCGAGATCAGGTCGCTCATACCCTCGGGCGAGGAATTATAGAGCCAAAGAATATCCGGATTGTCGGCCGTGAATTCCTTGCCGGGGCCCGAGCCCATGTCGCGTCCTGGCGACGTCGCATCGGGCAGCTTGCCTTCGCCCGGCGTCAGCCCCTGGGCGCGCTCGTGTTCGGCGATGATCGCGACGGCGGCGGTAAAGGCTTTTTCGTCATGCTGGCGCAGTGCGGCAAGCGAGGGATTCCGCGCCGCCAGCGCATCCTCGACCGGCCCGGCAAAGCCGAGCCCAGGAATCTGCAGCGCCAGCAGAAGGCCGATCGACAGGGTTATGAGCCGGGATTTCGTCATCGTCGTCAAATCCATCATCAACGTGTCACGATAGCGCAGGCAGCACGACAATAGGGAGAGGCCGGAAGGAAGGCAACGGCGATCGCCGCCAAACGATTGGGAGGGTGGAAATCGACTGGCCGCGGGGCTTAGAGGATCTTCCTTTGCTGCAGGCCGAGGCGAAGATTGCGCAGCATCTCGCCGAAGATCTCCTCGATCTTGCCGGTCGACCAGACGACCATGGTGCCGTAGGGCGAGCGCCTGCGCTGCATGAAGCCCGCCGTCTCGAAATCGATCAGCGTCTTGCGGCAGGTCTCGCTCGACATCACCGCGACGAGGAAACGGGCAAGGTTGGACTGGTCGATCGCGCCTGCCTTTTCCGCCCAGTTCTGGATCAGCCGCGGCTTGGTGTCGGCGGTGAACATCGAAGCGAGCGCGCGATCCTGCGAAAGGCCCAGGCGCTGCAGCTTGGCCGGATCGCGGGTGAGTGAAACCACATAGTCATTGTGCAGATCGGCGAAGCGCTCGATATCTTCCGCCGTGTTGATGCCGAAGACCTTCATCGAATAGAGGAACTCTGCCATCAGGTAGGTCGGCTCCGAGCGCAGCTGGGCCAGATGCTTTTCGTCCTTGCTGGCCGAGGCCGCACAGACGCGGTCGGAGAAACCTATCCTCGCGGCGCGCACTTGCTCCAGCAGGCTGACATCGAGCGCGAGTTCATCACCGTTCCAGTCCAGCATGAGCATTCCCTGACAGCAAATCTTCAAGACCCTGATCTTGTACTATTGCAGGCGCAGATCTCCAAATCGTTTGGAAAGCAACGGCTTGCTGAGGAGGCGCATCTATCCTAACATTTTAAAGACTTTACGGTCACTGGGGTTGAAGACAATGCGCAGTTTCGGGTCGCATATTCTGATGGCCGCGGCGATTGCGATCGCCTGGCCTGTCCTCGCCAAAGACACTGTGATAATCGAGCTTCGCAGCGGCGACGGCGCCCGCTCGGTCGGCATCATTTCCGCCAGCGAGGAAGTGGAGGCATCCGGGCCGGCGGCGATCACCGTCGGCGACGACGGCACGATCTACATCCTCGATCAGAACAATGGCCGCGTGCTCGCCATCGATGCCGAGCGCTCGCAGGCCGATCCCGAGATTCTGCCACTGCCGGAGAATGCCGCGCCGGAGGATCTCGCCGTCGTCCATAACGAACTCTACCTCTGGTCGGATGGCGTCGTGCCGCTTCAGCGCTCCACCGCTGCCGACGGCCGGTCGCAGACGCTGCGCGCCGTCGATGGCGGCGATGCCGACGACTATACGCGCTCGGTCTTCGCCTCCATGGGCTCGGTGCCGCCAGGCCCGCTGAACAGCATCATCGACGAGATCGGCCGCAGCACCAGCCGGCCGGAGGCCCGGCCGCCGGTCATTCAATATGTTCCGAGCCGCGGGCTCGGCGATATCGTCGCGGAGGTCTCGGCTGCAAACGACAAGGCGGAAATCCTGCTTCGGCGCAGCAGCTCGGAAGAGAATTTCCTCTCGCTGCAGCTCGCCTCCGAAGGGCGGATCGGCACGGTCGAGCTTCTCGACATCGATACGACGGGCAGGCCCTATGCGCTGATCGAACTCGTGCCCGCCGACCGGCCGGAGCGTACCGGCATGCTGGTGGTGCGCTTCACGCCGAACGGGATGACGGACCGCGTCTACGATCTGCCGATCGAATCCGGCACGGTGTTTTCAAGACGGTTCGTCGCGATCGGCCCGCGCGGGGACGTGCTCTTTCTGCGCTCGCAGGAAAGCCGGGCGCAGGTGCTGAGGCTCGACGGCCGCGATCCCGGGCGCAGGCTCGCCGTCGCCAAGCCCGCCAAACCGCTGAATACGGGCAAGCCCGGCAAGACGCCGAAAGTGGCGATCGTGCCGAAATCGCGGGGCGACGTCATCGAGCGCGCCATCGGCTTCGAAACCCTGAACTGGCTGGTGACGCCGGCGGCCTACGGCCGGGACCCCGGGCCGGGCTGCGCCAACATGAACCGGCTGCGCCGGCCGATCTACCTGATCGGCAAACGCGGCCAGACGGTGAAGGGCGTCCCCTATTGCTGGGGCTGCAAGACGCCGCTCGAGGCTTTTGTGAGCGGCGTGGAAAACGGCCAGACCGCCGGCAATGTCTGCACCAAGAGCGCGCCGCAATCCAACATTCTCGGCGTCGACTGCTCCGGCTTCGTCAGCGACGCCTGGGGGCTGAAGATGCATGTGTCGACGCGCGCCATTCCGGGGATTACCAAGCGCCTCTCCGACCCCTGGTCTCTGCGGCCGGGCGACGCGCTGAACAAGCCGGGCTCGCATGTGCTGTTGTTCATGCGCTTCACGGACGACAAGAAGGTGGAGGTCATGGAGGCCTCGCCGAACACCTGCAAGGGCCGCGTCTGCCGCAACACCTATTCGCTCGGCAATCTTCTGATGCGCGGCTACCAGCCGGTTCGCTTCAGGGGGCTGGACGGCTGACCGGGGGAGCGGCTTCGGAGCGCTGATCTTGAGGTCACGCGCAGTAAGCGCTGCGCCCAGCACGGGATCTCTCGATCAGATTGCCAGCTGAACATCTTGCGGGACGAAATCCGGAAGTCCGATCGAAGGCTGCGTCTTTGCAGCGTTGAGCGAAAGCGCCGCGACTGCAGCGCCTGCCCCTGGTGAAGCTAGCGAAAGCTCATCCGGTATCGAAATCATTTTGATATCGAGCTTGGCGTAGTCCACTGCGTAATATCCGGTTGCACCCCGAGACACGACATCCGGCCTGATCAGTAAAAGATCCTGCGCCATTGTGCCGACAAAGAGTGGGCCGCCCCAGATGTAGCGGAATGCATAGATCGGAATGCCGGCAGGAGAAGTGCCGACGCGACGAATATCCATCTTCAGACGCCGATCCGACCAACCAGGATCGCCGCCACCGGTATCGCCGCCGTCATTGCCGCCGGAACTGCCGCTGCTGGAGCCGCCGCCCATCCCGGAGGAACTGCTTGAGCCGCCGGAACTCCTGTCCGAACGAGCAAAAGTCGACTCCCGTTCGTCACTTTTTACGGCGACCTTTTTCGCGGTCGGGGCCTTGTTGCGTGCGGGCTGCGCCGGCTCCTGATTGGCGAAGAGGGTCTTGCCGCCGGGGTCAAAGACGCAGCCCTGCAGTATGATGCCGGAGCCGGCGATGAAGGTCGAGCAGAGCAGTACACGTATGAAGACTTTGCTGGTCATGTTAGGCGCCCCCGGGATCACCGTTTAGAAAAGATCATATCGCGGATTTCGCTTTGCCCACGTCGCCTTCGCAAGAAGCGTCAGCCTCTCGTTGAGTGACTTCGTCTTCGGCAGAGCCTTCAGTTCCTGTGCAGTCAATTCCGCCGAAAACGCCTCTGCGGCCTTCTTCTTGGCAGAGTCCGCCAAGGATGCGAGCTCTTTCTCAGCCTGCTTTTTGGGGTCGCCGGTTCCGGGCCTGTTGAGTGCGCTTGCAAGAGCGAAATAGTGGGCGGCGGTCGCTAAGCTTTCCGCATCCGAACCGTTGGCTTTGGCTATCTTGGCCCGCTCGAATGCGCTCCAATAATCGCCGCGCTCGGCGCCCATTTCCAGCCAGGAGAGGGCTGCAGCCTCGTCTTTAGGCACTCCTAACCCGTCTCTGTACATAAGGCCGATGTTCCGCGGGGCATAAGGCTGGCCGCCGTCCGCTGCCTTTTTGAAAAGCTCCAACGCTTTCTCAAGGTCCTGCGGCACGCCTTTGCCGGCGCGATAAATCATCCCGAGGCTGTTCATCGAATAGATGTCGTCTCTCTTGAGACCTGACTCATAAAAGCGGATGCCGCGTTCCATGTCCGATGGGACGTTGACGCCGTTCGAGAAGATGTAGCCAAGTTCGTTCATTGCATAGGTATGGCCGAGATCGGCTGCCTGGAGCATAAGCTTCAGGCCTTCCTGGGTGTTGGCTTTCACACCACGGCCATAAAAGAGATTTTTGCCATAGGCATAGAGCGCGTAAGGATCCCCCTTCTTTGCGCCCATGGCCGCCATCTGGCTCGATTTGTCGAGGCTCGCCTGAACGGATCCGCCGACCAGATAAAGCGCAGAGAGTTCCGAAATCGCCCTGACATGCCCGGCATCCATCGCCTTCTTGATCGTCGCGAAGGCCGTTTTCGTCTCGCGGTTGGCGAGCTGGGCGCGGCCGAGTTGATAGACGAAGCGCGCGACTTCGGGATAGGCCTTCATCGCCTCCGTGCAGGCAGATACGGCCACGCTGGGATCGATCTCGTTCGGCAGCTTGCCCGCGGTGACGCCTTGCAGGTCGAGCGGTGCTGCGGCTGCGCTGTCGCAGGCGTCGAGTGCCGGCTTGAAGGTGACGGTCGCGGGCGGCAGGTTGTCGTTGGCGGCCTGCAGCGTGACAGTGAAGCTCTGGTTTTCCGTGCCGATCTGCGGCTCGTAGGAAAGTGCCGGGACATCCGCCGCCTCAAGCACATGGCCGAGGCCGATCACCCGGTCTCCGGCGCGTAGCGTGCCCTTGTCGGGGAGGGCTGCGACCTTGAAGGTCATTTCCGCGGCCGAGGCCGGTACTTCAGGCAGGTTCGCCTTGACGGGGCCGACGCCGATCGTCGTGTCGATGTCGCGCGGCAACTCCTTCAGATAGGCGCCGGCATCGGCAAGCCGTGTCTGCTTTTCCTGTTCCAGTTGGGCAAGCTTGGCGCCGGCATCGGCCGAGACGGTGATCGCGACCACGCCCTGCGTCGCCTGGCCGTAAGGGTCGCTGACGGTATAACCGATCAGGCCGACGGTGCCGGCGGCAACGCCTGATGAATCATAGGTCAGTGCCGTCAGCGCCGCGGCGGGAAGCTTTGCGCCCTGCTCGACCGGCTTGCCGTCGAAGCTGAGCTTGCCGGTCTGGGGAAGCTGGTTGATCGTGACGAGCAGCGTCGAGCCGGTCTTGTCATGCGGCGGCGCGATCATCAGCGGTGTGGCGGCGGCGCCCTCCGGCACGCTCGCCTGCTGCATCGGCTCGACGCTCGGCGGCGGCGGCGCCGGAATGAAATAGAAGCTGTCCATCAAGGAGGAGTTTTCCCAGGGCACTTGCTTGCCGTTGGTCATGGCGATGACATCGCGGCGCACATCGGTCAGGACCTGGCGGATTTCCTTGTTGGGCTCGCTGGCGCGCTTGATGAAAGATTCGGAATAGGGGCTGAGTGCCCCCTCGCCGTCGAGCGCCACCTGGCCTGGTTCGGTCGAAAAGGCGATGAGGCTGCCGAGATCGCTGTCGATGCGGGCAAGACCGCGCGTGGCGCCGACCGGCTCCAGCTTTTCGGCCATCCAGAATTTCTGCGCATTGAAGGGATTGTTGCGGCAGGCATCGAGGAAGATCAGCTGCACCCGCGAATTCTGCTTGAGATGGTTCAGAATGAGGTCGAGCGGCATGGTCTGCGTTTCGACGTCATAGGGCGTCTCCAGAGTGGCATCGACCGGCACGATGAAATTCTGGCCGCCCACCTGGATGCCGTGGCCCGAATAGTAGATGAGCCCGGCCTCGGCATTGCCGGTCGAGCGCAGGAAGCGGCGCACCGTATCTTCAAGCCCGATACGGTCGACATTGACACCGATCGTCACGTCGAAGCCGGCCGCGCGCAGCGTATTGGCGACCTCTTCGACATCATTGGCGGGATTGGGAAGCGAGGGCAGCGTCTTATAGACCGAGTTGCCGATGACGAGGGCGACGCGCCGGCCGCTCTCTTCGGTGACGGCCGCATGCGCGATGCCGACAGACAGCAGTATTGCCGCAGCGGTCAGCAGATAGGCGCACAGTCTCTTGACGTTGTGAAACTTCGGCATGGCGCGATTGCAAACATTCTATTGTTTCTGCTCAATAAAATTTGCTGGCCTGCTGATGCTGGCCCCCTGCGCATTCACAGTTTGAAAATATTCCTGACTGCTAAAAAAAGCAAGCTTCGCTGCCTCCAAGAGAATTGGAGCAGAGCCATCAATTTGGAAGCCTGTCACCGGCGGGAAAGACTATAGAAACTTGGAAAATGAACATACCGCCGGCGGCGGATACGTTAGTTTCGATGAAGTTCCTATCCGCGAAACGTATAGTTGCTGATCGAGGCCGGTTTCATCTCGATGGAGAAGCCCGGCAGCGTGGGCGGCATATAGGCGGCGTTTTCGATGCGGCAGGGATCGACGAAATGTTCGTGGAGATGATCGACATATTCGATGACGCGGCCGTCCTTGGTGCCGGATACGGCGATGTAATCGATCATCGACAGGTGCTGAACATATTCACAGAGGCCCACGCCGCCGGCGTGCGGCCAGACCGGCAGGCCGAACTTCGCGGCGATCAGCAGCACGGCGAGAACCTCGTTCAGTCCGCCCATGCGGCAGGAATCGATCTGCACGATGTCGATCGCGCCCTCGGCGATGAACTGCTTGAACATGATGCGGTTCTGGCACATTTCGCCGGTCGCGACCTTCACCGGCGCGATCGCCTGGCGGATCTTGCGATGGCCGGCGACATCGTCAGGGCTGGTTGGCTCTTCGATGAAGAACGGCTTGGCTGATGAAAGCGCCTTGACCCAGTCGATCGCCTGGCCGACATCCCAGACCTGGTTGGCGTCGATCATCAGGTAACGATCGGGACCGATCACCTCGCGGGCGAGCCTGAGGCGGCGGATATCGTCGTCGAGGTCGCGGCCGACCTTCATCTTGATATGATTGAAGCCGGCATCGATCGCCTCCCGGCAAAGGCGGCGCAGCTTCTCGTCTTCATAACCCAGCCAGCCGGCCGAGGTCGTGTAGCAGGCGTAACCTTCCTTCTCCAGGACGGCGATGCGCTCCGCCTTGCCGGCTTCCGCTTTCTTCAGAATGGCGATCGCTTCGTCGCGCGTCAGCACATCGGTGAGATAGCGGTAGTCGACGATATCGGCGATCTCTTCCGGCGACATTTCGGCGACGAGACGCCAGACGGGCTTGCCGGCCTGCTTGGCGAGCAGATCCCAGACGGCATTGACGACCGCGCCGGTCGCGAGATGAATGGCGCCCTTTTCCGGGCCGATCCAGCGCAATTGGCTGTCACTCGTCAGATGCCGCCAGAATTTGCCGGGATGGGCGAGAACCTCGGCCAGATCCATGCCGACGACGAGATGGCGCATCGCTTCGATCGCCATGCAGCAGATGTCGTTGCCGCGGCCGATGGTGAAGGTCAGGCCATGGCCGGCAAGATCGGGCGCATCCGTATCGAGAATGACATAGGCGGCCGAATAATCGGGATCGGGATTCATCGCATCCGAGCCGTCGAGGCTTTGCGACGTGGGAAAACGGAGGTCGAAGACGCGGAGATTGGTGATGCGGGTCATGGTATTCCTCCGTGATGGGCCCGATTGCATGAGCAGCGAGTGCGGCCGGCGGTGTTCCGGCCGCACCGTCGCATGGGGTCAGATCGTCCAGCCGCCGTCGATGGCGATCGCCTGGCCCGAGGTGTAGGTCGCGCCGGCGAGATAGACGGCGAGATCGGCGATCTCCTCCGGCGAGCCGAGCCGACCCATCGGCTGGCGCGCGATGAAGGCGGCGCGCGCTGTGTCGTAATCGCCTTGTGCGCGCATGCGATCCTGCAGCGACGGGCTTTCCACCGTGCCGGGGCAGATGGCGTTGCAGCGGATTCCTTCCGCGACGTAATCGGCGGCCACAGCCTTGGTGAGCCCGATGACCGCCGCCTTGGTGACGCCATAGGCGAAGCGGTTCGGCACGCCCTTGATGCTGGAGGCGACGGAGGCCATGTTGATGATCGCCCCGTCCTTGCGCTCCAGCATGCCCGGCAGCACGGCGCGGATGGTGCGGATCATGGCCTTGACGTTGAGATCGAAGGCGAATTCGAGATCGGAATCCTGCATTTCGAGGATCGAGCCGGCATGGACGAAGCCGGCGCAGTTGAACAGCACGTCGACGGCGCCGATTTCGGCGACCAGGGCTTTGACCGCATCCCCGTCAAGCACGTTCAGCTTATGCGTGGAAACGCCGGTTTCCGCGGCAAGGGTGGCAAGCGCATCGGTATTGATGTCAGTCGCGTGGACCTTGGCGCCGGCCGCGGCAAAGGCTGCCGCCGTTGCCCGGCCGATGCCCTGGCCGGCGGCGGTGATGAGAACGGTCTTGCCGGAAAGTCTGTCTGTCATGTCACGGGCCTTTTCTTAATGTGTCTACGCTGGACGATGGAATGCGGCTGTGTCTCCGGTGAAGGCTCGGCCATGATGGAACAGCTCGCGGTCACCGTCTATCGTTCGCTTTCTTTGCGCGCTTCGACCGGGCTCTGGCAAGGTGCGCGCGGTATGCCATCTTGCGTTCGGGCGGCTTGTCTTCAGCCATGATTTGTCTGTTTATAGACAAACAGACGATTGCTCCTGGGTCAAGTGCGAAGTTTTCCTTTTCCGACCGCTGTTCTGCGTATATGCAGAGCAATATTCACAGGAGGAAGGAATGGAGACCGACGAGTCCGACCGCTACCGCGCTCCTGCCCTCGACAAGGGCCTCGATATATTGGAGCTGCTCGCCGGCGTCGACAGCGGCCTCACCCAGGCGGAGATCGCCAAGCGGCTCGATCGCAGCCCGAATGAATTCTACCGCATGCTCGACCGCCTCGTGCGCCGCGGTTACGTCACCCGGCTGGACGGCGATCGCTACTCGCTGACGCTGAAGCTCTTCGGCCTCGCCCAACTGCACGCGCCGGTGCGCCGCCTCGCCTCCTACGCCACGCCGCTGATGCGCGAGCTTGCCCAGCGCACCCGCCAGGCCAATCATCTCGCCGTCTTCGATCGCGGCGCGGCCGTCGTCATTGCCCAACAGGAGGCGCCTGACTATTGGGGGTTCTCGATCCGCATCGGTGCGCATATCAGCCTGTTCGACACCGGCTCGGGCCATGTGCTGCTCGCCTTCCGCAGTGCAGAGGAGCGGGAGATGATGATTTCGGAACATGTGCGCAGCCGTGCAGACATCGAGCTTGGCGCCGAATTCTACGACCGTCTCGACCAGATCCGCGAGCGCGGCTACGAGATGATGGCGAGTGCCCAGACCGCCGGCGTCTATAATCTCTCCGCGCCGGTTCTCGGGCCGGACCGGCGCTGCATCGCCGCCCTCACCTGCCCTTTCATCGCGCTCGTGAATGCGCCTTCGGCACCCGATATCAGCCAGACGATCGCGCTGGTGCAGAAGACTGCCGCCCAGCTTTCTCTGCTCGCCGGCGCCGACGTCGCCAACCCCGCCTGAGGGCCGGGAATTTCTATTTGAACAATCCATTCACCGGGGATAGGTTGCCGCAACCACACTCCTGGAGGAGAAGAGCGTGCTCATCGATACCCATCTGCACATTATCGACCGGTCGGCGCTGCCCTATCCGTGGCTTTCAAGCGTGCCCGCTCTCGATCACGATTTCCTCTATGAGACCTACGCGACCGAGGCCCGGCGCTGCGGCATCACCAAAGTCCTGCACATGGAGGTCGATGTCGATCCTGCCGCCATGCAGGCCGAGACCGATCATGTCAGGAGCATTGCGGCGCGCGAGGGGAGCCTGATTGCCGGCGCCATCGTCTCCTGCCGGCCGGAAGAGAAGGACTTTGCCGCCTATCTCGAACGGCAAAAGGCCGATCCCTTCGTCAAGGGGTTTCGCCGCGTGCTGCATGTCGTCCCCGACGATGTGTCCGAAGGCGCCCTCTTCCGTGAAAACATCCGGCGCATAGGCGGCAGCGGCCTGACCTTCGATCTCTGCACGCTGCCGCATCAGGCGGGCCGCGTGACCGCGCTTATCGATCTTGCGCCGGATGTGCAGTTCGTGCTCGACCATTGCGGCGTGCCCGATATTCGCTCGGATGCCTTTGAACCCTGGAAGGCCGGCATATCCGAGATTGCGCGTCGGCCGAACGTCGTCTGCAAAGTGTCCGGCGTCGTCGCCTATGCCGACGCCGAAACATGGGCGGCGCAGACGCTGAAGCCCTATATCGAACATGTCATCGCAAGCTTCGGCTGGGATCGTGTCGTCTGGGGCAGCGACTGGCCGGTCTGCACGCTCGGCGGCGGGCTTTCCACATGGGTGGCTGCGACCCATGCTATACTTTCCCTCAGCAGCGAGGCGGAGCGTTCCAAGCTGCTTTTCGCCAACGCCCAGCGCGTCTGGGCGCTTTGAAGCACGTCGCGATCTTTCAGACGAGCTCGCCGTGCTTCAGGTCTTTGTTCTTACGCGTGTCGTTATCGCAAAACCGCCTACACTTTTGCGCGACACGCTTTAATCTTCCATTTACGCAGTTTCCGGCAATGCTTCGCGCGTTGCTGGAGAAATCGCTGCGTATGTCTGTGGCTTCCAGGCCTGAGGAATCAAAGCGTTCCGCTTTGTCTTCGAATCACGGAAGTGCTCTATCGCTTGGTTTTCGCGCAGAACCCCTACACACTTTTACCTAGATCCGCAGAACGACGTATCCCACAAAAGTGCTACTTTGGCATGTTTTTTGCTGATGATAGAATGAAGCGTGCCGTTGTTTCGGTTTGGGACGACCTACAACCAAGCAATTGCTAGCTTTATTCATCTCGGGTAGAAGTTGTCAGGCAGGGATATGGCGAATAACCTCATGTCCACTGTCCTCAGGAGGGAAAAGAAATGAAAGAAGAACCGCATGCAGTGGATGTTCACGTCGGAAAGACGATCCGTATACAGCGTCTGCTGAGGAAGGTTTCTCAGACGGAACTGGGCGAACGTGTGGGCGTCACGTTCCAACAGATCCAGAAATACGAAAAGGGCTCCAACCGCGTTTCCGCCAGCATGCTGGTTGAAATCGCCGGTGCTCTGAAGGTCGATGTCAGAACGTTCTTTGACGATCTGTCCGCTCCTGATACAGCCAACGATAATCCGGCTCCCAGCGAGGAATTCATTATCTCGCGCGAGGGCGTGCTTCTCAACGCTGCGTTTTTCTCGATCAAGAACGAAGCTCTTCGCAAGAAGATCCTGAAGCTCGTCCAGGCGATCGCCCACACCGAACAGTTGGAAGGCGACGCGGCCGAATAAACTGCCTTTCACGCGACCTCACGGACCGCATGAGAATCAATCGGGGTCAATTGCCATCGATCGGATCAATGTCCGTTGATCGGGTTTAATGGCGATCGATCAGGATCAGATTCTCGCTGGCATCCTTCATTGCGATCTTGGCCTTGCTGCCGAGCAGCTTCTCGAGATTGACGTCAAGCTCCCTGTCGGGATCTATGCCGTCCCAATCGATGACGACCTGCAGCAGTGCCATGTTCGTCAGGTGCATCAGATTACGCAGCTGAAGTTTTTCAGCCTCCTCCTTGGCTGCCGACAGCAGCCGGAAGATCCTTGCGTATTCGCTGCCTGTACCCTCGGTATGTTGTTCAAACATCGTTCCCGCCTCGTTGGTCGTGAAACCCTACGATTCCATCGCCAGTACATCTTTCTGCCGCGACCGTTATTCTAGCGTTACAGGAGTCACATTCCGCGTGATTTCGGCATGCAAGAGTTCCCAGTGGGAAGTCGCGGCAAAGCGCCAGTCACGGTCGACGGGAAGGAATTCGTCCCGGCGCAGCCATTCCAGCACCAGCCGGGCATCGTTGCGTTTGCGTTCGACGCGGTTGTTGCGGATAGCGGCGAGGATGTGATCGCGGCGCGGCTTGCGGCCGAAATGGCATTCATCGACCGCCTTCGCATAGGTGCGCTCGGAAAAATGCAGGAAGCGGCCGGCAAGCAGCAGTTTCTTGCGCTCGCCGGGTGAGATATCGCCGTTGGCGTAGAGCGCGTCGATCGTCGGCTCGAAATCGACCCAGGGCACGGAAAGCGGCAGCCAGCCGAGTTCCTGCGGCGCGTGCACCAGGGCGACGGCCTCGTCGTCGAGCAGCCGTCCGGTCTCGTAATCCTCGAAGATCGAGCCGATCCCGACCATGCCGAAGGGAGCGCATTCGGCTGCCCGCAACGCACCCATGCTGGCGCCGCCGGCGACGGCGACATTCTGTTCGAGTGCGTAGAGGATTTCCTTGTGCCAGACCGACGGCAGATCACCGAAATAGCCGTCAACGAGGCCGATCGCGGTGGCGCCGTCCTCGACGGCTTTCAGGATGTCGCCGCAGGCGGCCGGCGGCCGGAAGTCGATGCAGGAAGATCCCGCCCTTGCCGCGGCGAGATCGCTTCCCAGGCTCGGGCCGACGAACAGCACCTTCATGATTGAGCTCCCCTCATGGTGTTGACCGCGCGCATGCCGAGCTGGATGTACTGGCCCGATATATCGACCTCCAGACCCGGTACGATCACCCTGACGACGGAGACCGGCAGGGCCTGGTGGGCAAACGGCACGACGACGATCTGCTCGATGCCGGTGGCCGCCAGCCGGCCGGCAATATGCGCGTTGGTTTCCTGGATCGTCGCCGGGCGGCGATGACGGGGCTGGAATGCGCGCATCCGGCCGCCGCCTTCGCAAAGCTCGACCACCTGCTGCATCGCCGCACTTTGATCGAGTCGCTGATAGATGCGCGGCGAGAAATCGTCGCGGCTGCCGGCGATCGCGGTCAGCCGGCTCTGCGCCGCCTCGGTGATGGCGCGCAGCGCGGCGCGCACGGGATCGGGATGGCAGCCGCAGCCGCCGCAGACATGCGACCAGCGCGCATCGACACGATCGGAAAGATTGCCGGGCATGATGACGGCGAGAAATGCGGGAACGCCGATGTCGGTGGTCATGTCGAGCAGCAGCAGCCGCATGCCGGCGCGGGCGATCCGGTCGGTCATGATGTCGATGACGGTGTCGCCGAAGGAGGCGGGGTCGATGCGGCTTTCCTTCAGGCGTTCCGGCGATTTCAGCTGGGTCAGGGCCCAGGCATCGCGCTCGACCAGTTCGCAAAGCCCATGCAGGACCGCTTCGGATGGCGTATTGCCGGAGGCAAGACCGTCGCTCGACTGCTCGAAGCCCGGCGGCCTCTCGCCGCGATGGTCGAGGCCGACGAGCCACCAGGGCACGAAAACGGTGCTGCCGGAAAGGATATCGAGGCCGGAGCACCAGGGAATGGGGCTTTTGCCGATCTCGTCGGGGGCGCAGCGTGCGACATTGTCGAGATCGATCATGGCGGCGCGCTCGGCCCTCATGCTCTCGACCGTCGCCTGCGTCAGATCGGCGGGCGGAATTTCCGCGATCCGCGTCTCGATCGCCTCCATGGCAGCCGAGGTCATGGCGGCCTCGTTGTCGATGCCCTTGCCCTGAAAGACCGAGAGCGTATGGCTGTTCGGCCGGGTCGCGAAGGCGACCGGAATGTTCAGGACATCGAGCGCGGTCAGAAGGCCGACCCGCGTGATGCCGAATTCACGCAGATACGGCCTGATCGCAGCCAGCGTCTGGGCCGGCGTGACTGCGCGGTCATGATATTCGCTGACGCCGGCCGATGATCGTTTGAGGTCACCGGCAAGCGTCTCAAGATCGGCGAAAGCGGACATACAATATCGTCCTTAGCGGAATTTCAGAGCATGCGTCAGGTTTTCGAGGGCATTGGCGGAAACGTTGAGCTCGTCCTGTTTCATGGCTGCCCTGGCAGCTGCAGAGAAGCGCAGCGACTGAGCCTGAACTTGGATGGTTTCAGCATTCGTCTTCATGTTCGATCTCCGATTGTTCGGACAGCTTGTTGCTGTCGTTAGCGGTCGGAGGGAAACATTGCCCGCGTCATTTAAGCGTTACAGGCTTCGTTAAAAGGCGATGCAATCAGGGTAGACCGGCAAGCTGCAGGCCATGAATCAGCGCTTCCGTGTAACGGGGATCGCGATCCGGGACGAAGTGGCGGATATCCTCGCTGCGGAAATCCGGGAAATTCTCGAGGACGACCCTGGCGTAATGTCCAGCTTTCTTCATATCGCCCGCCATCGCATGGGCGGCGGCGAGCAGGCGAGCGGTCGCCTGTTTGGAGTTTACCGGCTCTAGCGCCTCGATCGTCTTCTTGTAATCTTCACGGTCGAAATGAATGCCGCCGAGATTCCAGTAATAATAGTCCGGCGGCAGGGGATTCAGTCTGAAGGCGGCTTGGTTCAGCTCCAGTGCCTTGTCGAAATCACCATTGTGGCACAGGGCATCGGCATAGTCCGCAAGGATATCGGCATCGTTCGGATTGAGATCCTGGGCCTGCTGGAAATATTCCAGACTCTCGTCGAAACGGCGGCGGTAAAGCGCCACGAAGCCGAGTTCGCGATAAGCCCGGCCGCTGTTCGGGTCGGACTGCTGCGCCAGCCGGGCAGCCCCGTTCGCCTCGTCGAGCAGTTCGGTATCCTGCATGCCGCGGATCAGCCATTCCATGCCGAGCGCGCGTGACACGCCGGCATGGGCGGCCGAGAAGTGTTCATAACGGTTGAGCGAGGATTTGAACCATTTGCGGGCCTGGCGCAGGTGTTGCAGGTCGGTCTTCGCGATCAGCCGCTTGCCTTCCAGGTAGAGACGGTAGGCGGAGGCCGGCGCATCGCCGATCGGCATCGCCAGTTCGTGGCGCTCGATGGTATCGGCGAGCGAGGAGACGATCCGTCGCGTCAGATGCGCGAAGGATTCGCTGATCTTCTGCATCACCAGCGGCAGTTCCAGCGCCCAGATCACTTCCGACGTGGTCGTCCGCGTCAGGCGGCAGGTCGCATAGACATCCTCGTCGCGGCCCTGGATGGTGACGTAGACCGCATAGTCGAAGCTGAGGTCGAGCGGGCCGGGCATGGCGCGCGCCGGATCGACCGAGCGGCTGAGGATCTCGAGGCTGGTATGCGCCGCGATGACCTTGAAGCCGCGCTGCTGGCTGAGGCCGATGGTGACGTCTTCGAGAAGCGCCCTGCCGACGCGCTCCATCAGCGGATCGGTAAAGATGCTTTCCGGCGGCAGGATGATGATGCGCGGCTGGCCGAGCATATCGGCGAACATGCCTGGCGCGGACGGACGCTCCGGCGCTGCGGCTTGTGCTGGCGGGATCAGGCCGAGTTCGCGGGCGAGCGCCGTGGTGCTTTCCTCCGGCTCGGTGTCGAACTCGTCCTTCAGCTGGCTCTTGCACTTAAGATAGGCCTGACGCGCCGCGGCCGGATCGTTCATCCCGACATGCAGGCGCATCAAGGCGCGATAGGCCGTTTCGCTGGCCGGGTCGAGTTCCAGCAGGCGCCTGGCAAGTGCGACCTGCTCCTCATCCGACCTGTCTTCGGCAGTTTCGACCAGCCGGGTGAGATGGGTCGAACGCAATTCGTCGATACGCTGGCGCTCGAAGGTCAGCCAGTCCTCGGCGCCTTGCGTCGGCGATTTCGCGCCTTCCAGCAATTCGCCGTTGAGGATACTGCTGTCTTCGGGGGCAAGCGGCCCTTTCTGCTTCAGGATGCGAACGTCGATCTCCCAGCCGTCGGCAAGGCCGATATGGGTCCTTGTCGCGGCGAGCAGCGGGGGAAGGTCGGCGGGAATGCTCTGCTCGATGCGCGCCAGCAGCTGGCGCAGGCTGCCCGCCCGCTTTTCCGGCAGTTCGGATTGCCAGAGCTGCCGCCTGATCGTTTCGCGGTCGAGTTCGAGATTGGATTCGGCGGCGAGCATGGCGAGGAGAAAATAGGATTTCTCCGGCAAGGGGAGCTCTCTCCCCGCCGCCATCAATCGCGGTCTTCCGAGCAGGCAGAGCCTGTTCGTCGACACCTCTGCGGATGTCTCTTGCATTTCGGTTCTCACCCCTGAAGCCCAAGGCGCGCAGAAGCGCCGGCCAGTGGATAGCATGTTAGAGCTATAAGGGCGCCGCGCATAGCGGCTTTGCTATAAAAAGAAGAATTTTCGTCGAATAATTGCATCTTCTCGCACCGTCTGTGGAGGAAAATGCTTACGAACACTTGATGCGAGATCGCCTCGGTGCCTCATTTTGGCACATTATTTGAGTTGTCGCCTTTTTTCACAGCCGGCTATTGCCGTTGGCGCGGATTGAAGATCAAGCGGCACGCCCAGGAATTATGGTCCCCGGGCGATCCGTTTTGCGCCTGCTTCCACCGCGGTTGCAGTCTCGACGAAATCGAGCCCGATATCGAGCACCGGCGCGCTGTGCGTCAGCCAGCCGACGGAAATGAGGTCGACGCCGGATGCCGCGATTGCGGCTGCCGTTGCCGGCGTGACACGGCCGGATGCTTCGGTGATTACCCGGCCGGCGACGATGGCGACGGCTTCGCGCAACTGGTCCGGCGTCATATTGTCGAGCAGAACGGCGTCGACGCCGATCTCCATCGCTTCACGCAATTGAGCAAGCGTATCCACTTCGACCTCGATCTTCACCATATGGCCGACGCCGGCCCGGGCCCGGCGGATCGCCTCGGCAATGCCGCCGGCGATGGCGACGTGGTTATCCTTGATCAGCACCGCGTCGTAGAGCGCGAAACGGTGGTTCATGCCGCCGCCGGCCCGCACCGCATATTTCTCCAGCGCCCTTAGCCCCGGCGTCGTCTTGCGCGTGCAGGCGACGGAAGCCTTGGTGCCGCCGATGGCGGCGGCAATCTCAGCCGTGACGGTAGCGATGCCCGAGAGATGGCCGAGGAAATTCAGAGCGGTACGCTCGGCAGTGAGCAAGCCGCGCGACGGACCTTCGATCGTGGCGATCACGTCGCCCGGTTTGACAGTGTCGCCGTCTTCGAGATGGCGGCGCACGGTGATCTCGGGATCGACCAGGGAAAAGGCGAGTTCGGCCGCATCGAGGCCGGCGATCACCCCCGGCTGGCGGGCGGCCATCACCACGGTCGAGCGATGATCCGCCGGAATGACCGATGCCGAGGTGATGTCGCCGGCAAGGCCGAGATCTTCGAGCAGCGCTGCACGGACCAATGGTTCGACGATCAGGCGCGGAAGGGGAACGAGGCTCATCTCAGGCACTCCTTGCAATCGAATAGGGCGGTGTCGCGTGGGCGATCTCCAGCGCGTCCGACAGGCGCATCTGCTGCCGCCTTGCATCGGCGTGCTTCAGCGGAAAATCGGTACGGGCGTGGGCACCGCGCGATTCCATGCGCAGGCTGGCAAAAACGGCGATCAGCAACGCCACGATCGCAGGATCGGCGGCAGAGCCGGTGCTTTCGGCAAATGGCAGCAATGCGGCGATCGCTCCATCCACCGCGCCGGCGTTGCGCAACACGCCGAGATGGCGCGAGACGATCGGTCGGACGAGCGAGGCATCGGCCGGCGCCGGCAGGTTTCCGGCGATGATGGAGCCGGCACGATTTGCCGGCGCGCCGGACAGATCGCGTGCCGCCCGCATGCCCATCACCGCTGCCTCCAGCAGCGAGTTGCTGGCGAGCCGGTTGGCGCCGTGCAGCCCTGTCGCGGCCGCTTCGCCTGCCACCCAGAGACCGGGCACCGAGCTGCGCCCATTTGCATCCGTCGCGACGCCGCCCATGTGATAGTGAACCGCCGGCCGCACCGGAATGAGGTCTGTCGCCGGGTCGATGCCGGCCTCGCCACAGAGGGCTGCGATCACAGGAAAGCGTGCCGCGAACCGGTGGCCGAGTGCGTCGCGGGCATCGAGGAAGACCCTGCCGCCCCGGGCGATTTCGGCGCTGATGGCGCGCGCCACCACGTCGCGCGGAGCAAGCTCGGCGCCTGGGATGCGGGCCATGAAACGTTCGCCCTTCTCGTTGAGGAGCAAAGCCCCCTCCCCGCGCACCGCCTCGCTGACGAGTGCCAACGGCCTGCGGCGTGAATCGAGCGCCGTCGGATGGAACTGCACGAATTCCATGTCGGCGAGAACAGCGCCCGCCCTTGCCGCGAGCGCGATCCCCTGGCCGAAATTGCCCATCGGATTGGTGGTCGCATCATAGAGCCCGCCGATGCCGCCGGTGGCGAGCACCACCTTGGACGTCGGAAGGATGACGGCGCCATTGGCGGTTGCGCAGTGCAGGCCTGCCACATGCTCGCTGTCCATCAGGATCCGCCGCGCCTCGAAGCCTTCGAGCACGGTGATCGAAGGCGTCTGCATCACGGCCCGCACCAGCGCGGCGGTGATGGCCGCGCCCGAGCCGTCGCCTTCGGCATGGACGATGCGGCGGCGGCAATGTGCGGCTTCGAGCCCGAGCAAAAGCTCGCCCGCGGCATTCCTGTCGAAACGCACACCGACCCGTTCGAGCGCCGCAATTGCGGCCGGCGCCTCGGCGATAATGCCGGCGGCGACCGCTGGATCAGAGAGGCCGTCGCCTGCGGCAAGCGTATCGGCAAGGTGCAGTTCGGCGCTATCGTCGGGGCCCATGGCGGCGGCGATGCCGCCCTGCGCCCAGGCGCTCGACGTTTCCGCGCCAAGAGCTGCGCGGGTCACGATCACGCAGGGTTCCGGCGCCAGCGTCAGCGCGGTCATCAGCCCGGCAAGGCCGCTGCCGACGATCACCGTGCGCCCGGCAAGATGGTCGAGAAGCTCGGTCATATCGCCAGCATCCTCTCGACGGCGCGGCGCGCGGCCACAGCAATCGCCGGGTCGACGGTCACCTCATGACGGTTCTCTTCGAGCGCCGCACGGATATTGGCAAGCGTGATCCGCTTCATATGCGGGCAGAGATTGCAGGGGCGGATGAACTCGACGTCCGGATGGTGAACGGCGACATTGTCGCTCATCGAGCATTCGGTGAGGAGCACGACCCGCGCCGGCTTCTGCGTGCCGACATAATCCGACATCACGGCGGTCGAGCCGGCAAAATCGGCTTCCGCCACCACGTCAGGCGGGCACTCCGGGTGGGCCAGCACCGTCACGCCGGGATGATTTTCACGCAGCTGGCGGACGTCTTCGGCGGTGAAAAGTTCATGCACTTCGCAATGGCCATGCCAGGCGATAATCTCGACATCCGTCTCGCGCGCGACATTGCGCGCCAGATATTCATCCGGGATCATCAGCACCTTCGGCACGCCGAGCGATTCAACCACCTGCTTGGCATTGCCTGAGGTGCAGCAGATATCGGAGGCGGCCTTCACCGCGGCCGAGGTGTTGACATAGGTGATGACCGGGACGCCGGGATGGGCCTGGCGCAGCAGCGCGATGTCCTCGGGCGTGATCGAATCCGCCAGCGAACAGCCGGCGCCGAGATCCGGGATCAGCACCGTTTTCTCGGGGTTCAGAAGCTTGGCCGTCTCCGCCATGAAATGCACGCCGGCAAGCACGATGACATCGGCATCGACCTCGATGGCCTTGCGAGCGAGCGCCAGGCTGTCGCCGACGATATCGGCCACTCCGTGGAAGATCTCCGGCGTCTGGTAATTATGGGCGAGAATGACGGCGTTGCGGCGGCGCTTGAGCTCGAGGATCGCCTCGACGTCATTTTCGAACATCATCCATTCGGCTTTGGGGATGACGCGGCTGACGCGTTCGTAGAGCGAGGATGCGGAAACAGCGTGATTCATGACCGGCTCCTAATTATGCTCGAATTGAGCATATCATGGGCAAAGACATATTCTCATGCTGAGCATATGTCAATTGCGGGAGAGCGGTAATTTCGTTCCGGCGAGCGCGCGTTCTTCAAGCACCGTATGGCGGAAGCGGAAGAGCTTGGCCGGCCGGCCGCCGGTTTCGCTTTCCGTCCCGCCGGTTTCCTCGACCAGTTCCTGCTGTTCGATCAGGCGGCGGAAATTCTGCTTGTGCAGCGTCAGCCCGGCCAGCGCTTCGATGGTGCGCTGCAGCCTGAGCAGCGTGAAACTGTCAGGCATCAGCTCGAAGACGACGGGGCGGTATTTGATTTTGGCGCGCAGCCTTGCGATGCCGGTCGCCAGAATGCGGCGGTGATCAGCAAACATCGCCCGGCCGAGATTGGCTTCGGCGGCGCATCCGGCTTCGGCGACCAGCCCGGCTTCATAGAGCAGTTCATAGCGCTGCAGCGCCAGATCCTCGTTCCAGCCGCCGCCGTCGAGGCCGAAGGTGAAATCGGCGCGGCGATGACGATGGTCGCGCCGCGCGGGATCGGCATCGGCCCAGTCCCTCAGGCGTGTCATGATCTCGTCGAGCACGGCCGGCCGGCCCTGCCGATGGTCTTCCCAAGGGAAATATTCATACCAGCCGTGCCATCCCGGCCGGCCGGCGCCCGACTGCTCGTTGACGAGGCCGAGATAGCTGATCGAGATCGTCCGGCCGCCGAGGATCTCGTTGTTCCGGTCGCGATCGGCGAAGGTGTAGAGTTGCTCGAGATAGCCGACCGGGTGCTCCGTCTGCTCCTGCACCCATTCGCGCAGGCCCGATTGCAGCGTGCGATGGCCCATTTCGAAGGGGCCTGACGGCAGCGCATTGCCGGAACGGATGGTCATGACGCGCGGCTCGTCCCCCGTCACCGCGACGAGCACCGCAATCAATTCCGCATGCGCAAAGCCTATCGTCACAGGGGACCGAATACTCCGTTCCGAATGGGTCATTCCTGACACAGGCGGGGACGGAAGCCAATGGCGGGTTTCCCCTTCTCCCCAGCGGGTTAGAAGGTGCTGTCGGGTGGATGAGCGGGCGGCTGGGCACGCCGTGTTTGCCTTTCGCTTGCCGCTCAAGGCGTTCGTCGCTGACGCTCCTCACCCCCCTCATCTGCCCTGACGGGCATCTTCTCCCCGCTGGGGAGAAGGGGGAGCAAGCTGCACGGTGCCATTCCTACAGCAAAGGTCTCAAGAGGCGCGAGGCGCCGCCACACCCCCCTTCTCCCCAGCGGGGAGAAGATGCCGGCAGGCAGATGAGGGGGTGAGCGACGATAGGAGCGAACGCGCGGAGCGTAAGCGAAGGCAAGGAATAGGTGGGACTACTTCAACGATTGCCCGTCTCGCTCGCCAACCGATCCAGGAACATCTTCAATTCCGCTTCGTCGATGCCGACGAGATGGCGCTTTTCCGGATAGGCGCCGGATCGGACATCGTCGGCGAACTCGGTAAAGGCGGCGATGCGCTCGCGCTGCAGCCGGTCGTTTTCGGCGGCGAAGTTGCGATAGACCTTGGCATGGCGCGGATAATGGCCGCGATTGGCGCCGAGCACGTCGTCGGCGAAGAGATATTGGGCATCACAGCCGCTGCCGGCGCCCATGGAGATCATCAGCATCGAGGTGTTGCTGCTGATGGCGGCGGCGACCTCTCCCGGCACGACCTCGATTTCGGCGGCAAACGCGCCGGCCTCTTCCAGCGCCTTGGTCTGCCGCCAGATCTCTGCGGCGCTCGCCGCCGTCTTGCCGACGGCACGGAAGCCGCCGGTCCAGGTTGCTTTCGAAGGGATCAGCCCGAGATGGCCGCAGACGGGAATGCCTTCATCGCGCATGCGCCGGATCGTCTGCAGGCTTGCGGCGCAATAGACCGCATCGCCGCCGGCCTTCAGCGCCGCGAAGGCGGCGCGCAGATAATCCTCGGCCGAAACATGGTCGCCATATTCGAGCCCGGGAATGGCAAAAGGCGTGGGGGCGATTTCGCGGAAGACCGGGCCGAGCAGCGAGGGCGGCACGGAAACGATATCGATCCCGGCCTTTTCGGCGGCCTCTGCCTCCTCCAGCGAGGTGACGCGCAGCATGGTGAGCTGGCGCTTGCCTTTTTCCGCAAGCAGGTCGGCGACCGTCGCGCGCTTGTGTTTCTTCATCATCAATTCCTTTAAAGAATAGCGGCCGCTCAGGCGGCCAACAGGGATTTCAGTTTGACGTTGCTTGATGTCAGCGCGGCCGGGTCGGGGCGGGCGCCTGCTGCAATCAGCATTTCGGCGAGGCGGATGTCGCGCGCCACCGCATTGCCGGTTCCGATCCCGCTCGCGGCGATCAGCCGGCCATCGCCGTCGAGATGGAAGAGAATGAAGGCGCCGGCGCCGAGGTCGCGGCGCAAATGCGTCACGGCGCCTTCGGCAAGCCCTGAGATCTGTAGCGTCATGTCATATTGGTCCGACCAGAACCACGGCACTGCGGAAACGGCTTCATCGAGGTCGAGCATGTTGGCCGCGGCCAATGTGCCCTGCTCCTGGGCGTTGCGCCAGGATTCCAGCCGCACCCGCCGGCCGCCATAGATCGGCAGCGGAAAAGAGCAGCAGTCGCCGGCGGCAAAAACGTCAGGTGCCGAGGTCTGGAGATAGGTATCGACGGCAATACCGTTCTCGATTGCGAGGCCCGCTTTTTCGGCGATCTCGACATTCGGCCGCGCGCCGATGCCGACAAGAGCAAGATCGGCTTCGATCACCTCGCCGGTGGACAGCCTGATCACGGCCTTCCCGCCTTCCTCGGTCAGTGCCTCGATCGAGACGCCGCAGCGGATATCAACGCCTTCGGCGCGATGGCGCTCGGTGAGGAGATGGGCGATTTCCTCCGGCACGCCGCGCTTCAGCACGCGCTCCAGTCCCTCGATGACGGTGACCTCGGCGCCGAGGAGGCGCGCTGTCGCAGCCAGCTCCAGGCCGATGAAGCCGCCGCCGATAATGGCGATATGACGGCCCGGCTTCATCACATCGCGCAAAGCCGCCGCATCATGATGGGTCCGCAGCGAACGAATATGCGCGCTGCCCTCCGGCGCGCCTGGAAACGACCGCGCGCTCGCACCGGTCGCCAGCAGCAGCTTGTCGTAGGAGAGTGTCGTCCCGTCGGAAAGCGTGACGGTCCTGGATGCCGTGTCGACATCCCTGGCCGCCAGGCCGGTCAGCAGCCGGATGCCGCTTTCGGTATATTTTTCCGCCGCAGCGATGAATTTTGGATCGCTGGCATCGGCGATACCGGCCTTGGAAAGCGGCGGCCGCTCATAGGGATGGAGGGCTTCGGCGCCGACAAGCGTTATCTCGCCGGCAAAGCCCTTCTCCCGCAAGGCGAAGGCGGCGCGCGCACCGCATTCGCCGGCACCCAGGATCACGAAATGAGCCACGTCCGCCTCCCTCAGACCGAGATGAAGACGGTGTCGCCTTCGACCTTCACGGGATAGGTCTTGAGATTGATGCAGACCGGCGCGCCCTTGGCTTCGCCCGTCTTGTAGTTGAAGCGGCCGTTATGCTTCGGACATTCGATGATCTCATCCATCACAAGCCCGTCGGCGAGATGGATATGTTCGTGCGTGCAAAGCCCGTCGGTCGCGAAGAATTCGTCGTCGGGGCTGCGGTAGACCGCGAAGGTGCGCCCGCCATGATCGAAGCGGATGACATCCTCTTCGTCGATCTCGTCCTTGCCGCAGACTTCGATCCAGTTTCCGCTCATCTTATCCTCCCTCGATCGTGATTATTGGGCCGCCGGGGCCAGTTCGTTGTGGAATTCCTCGCGATAGGGCCGCGCGGTGGCCGGCAGTTCGCGCCGCAGGAAATAATCCTCGTTGCGCAGCTGGCGCAGGAAGGCCGGGATCATCTCGCGATAGCCGGACCAGATCGAGGCATTCGGCGCCGGCAGGTCGTGCTTGATCATCGCATGCAGCCTGGGCAACGCGTGGTATGGCACCATCGGAAACATGTGATGTTCGACGTGGTAGTTCATGTTCCAGTAGATGAAGCGGCTGATCGGGTTCATGTAGACCGTGCGGCTGTTCAGCCGGTGGTCGATCACATTGTCGGCAAGGCCGCCATGCTGCAGCAGCCCGGTCAGCACATGGTGCCAGGCGCCGTAGAGGCGCGGCAGGCCGATCAGCATCAGCGGCAGGATCGAACCCATGGCGATCGCGGCTGCGATCGTAGCGATATAGATGGCGAGCCAGATACGGGCGATGCGGATCGCCTTCGGCTGCTCCATCTCGGGAATGAAAGTCTTTTCGGCGGCGCTGATGACGCCGAAGGCATTGCGCAGCATGTCGACGACGGCATGCCAGACGTCGAGTATACCGAAGAAATTGAGGATCAGCCGGAGGAGATCCGGCGGCCGCATCACGGCGATCTCGGGATCGCGGCCGACGATGACGGTATCGGTGTGATGGCGCGTGTGGCTCCAGCGCCAGGTCACCGGATTGCGCATGATCATGAAGCAGGCGATCTGATAGACCACATCGTTCATCCAGCGCGTTTTGAAGGCGGTGCCGTGGCCGCATTCGTGCCAGCGGCTGTCGGAAGCCGAGCCGTAGAGCACGCCATAGGCGAGGAAGAAGGGCACGGCGATCCACGAACCCCAGAAATAGATGCCAAGCCCGGCAAGGACCAGCATGCTGCCGAGCCAGATGACCGTGTCACGGATTGCCGGCGCGTCCGAACGCTGCATCAGCGCCTTCATCTCCTTGCGCGGAATGTCGGTGTGGTACCATTGCGCTGCCGCCAGCCCCGTCTCGACGGCGGTGCGGCCGCTTTCGCCGAGCAGGTCGTAGTCACGTTTCTTTGTCTGGGTCGCCATCGTCCGCCTCCCGCTATGCTGTTGGCGGGGAGAATAGGTTGACTTTGACGGGTGCTCAATGCAGGCTTGATATATTCTATCAAAAGCCATCAGAAATGGCTTGCATTCATGATCGAATCTATCAGGAACGTCCATGCGCCGCCCCACCATATCCGATCTCGCCCGTGCCTCCGGCGTCAGCGTCGCCACCGTCGATCGCGTTCTCAACGCCCGCCATCCCGTGCGGGAGGAGACGGCGCGGCGGGTTTATGACGCGGCGCAGTCGATCGGCTATCATGCCGTCGGCCTTATCAGGCAGCGCGTCTTTGAGGATTTGCCGCAATACAGGCTGGCTTTCCTGCTGCAGAAGCCGACGCAATCCTTCTACCAGACCTTCGCCCGCGAAATCGAAGCGGCGGCGCGCGCCGTCACCACCGCCCGTCTCCAGATCCAGATCGAATACCCCTCCGCGACGACCCCTGCCGCGATCATCGAGAAGATCAAGGCACTCGGCGCCCGCAACCAGGCGGTTGCCGTCGTCGGCCCGGATTATCCGGCGGTGACGACCGCGGTCGAAGAACTGAAGGAGCGCGGTATTCCCGTTTTCTCGCTGCTCTCCGATCTCGCCACGGGCGTGCGCGACGCCTATGTCGGCGTCAACAACCGCAAGGTCGGGCGCACCGCCGCCTGGATGATCGCCCGGACGGCGCATAGGCCCGGCAAGGTCGCCTGTTTCGTCGGCAGCCACCGTTTCCACGGCCATGAGCTGCGGGAAATCGGTTTCCGCTCCTATTTCCGGGAAAATGCCCCGGAATTCGATGTCGTGGAAACGCTGATCAATCTGGAAACCGCCGAGATCACCCACGAGGCGACGCTGACGCTTCTGCAGAAACACCCCGATCTCGTCGGCCTCTATGTCTGCGGTGGCGGCATGGAGGGAGCGATTTCGGCGTTTCGCGAGGAGAGTGTCGGCGGCCGGGTCGTGCTTGTCGTCAACGAGCTGACCCCGGAGAGCAAGGCCGGCCTTGCCGACGATATCGTCACCATGGTGGTCTCCACGCCGCTGCCGGCTCTTTGCAAGGAGCTTCTAGGGCTGATGACGGGTGCCATCGAACGTGGCGAGGCTGCCGTTCCCGGCCAATCCTTTCTGCCATTCGATATCCATATCTCCGAAAACATCTGAGGAATGATGGAATTCTATCATGCCGGCTGAAATTCTCTCACCAATGAGGGCGGCTGCCGGCGATGACGGATGGATTGGCGGGCGAATTCGGATAGAGATTCGCTCACTCATTCACGAGGAACCGCTCCGCCTGCTGCGGAGCCGAGGAGGATATATCCGTCATGACTTCGATCCGCTTTGCGCTCAACCACATGGCCGCGCCGTCGCTCGCCATCGATAATTTCTTCGCGCTGGCAAAGTCGCTCGGCATCGGAGAGGTCGAAATCCGCAACGACCTTTCCGGCAACGCAATTCTCGACGGCACCAAGCCCGAAGCGATCAAGCAGGCGGCGGCTCAACATGGCCTGACGATCATTTCGATCAATGCTCTGCAGCGTTTCAACGAGTGGAATGAAACACGCGCCAGGGAAGCGCGGGAATTGATCGATTATGCCCGCGCATCCGGCGCGAAGGCGCTCGTTCTCGTTCCGAAGAACGACGGCACCGGCTGCGCCGACGGTGAACGCCAGGCCAATCTGCGCCAGTCTCTGACGGCGCTGAAGCCGATGCTCGATGAAGCCGGCATCATCGGTCTCGTCGAGCCGCTCGGTTTCGAGATCTGCTCGCTGCGCTCGAAGACGGAAGCCGCCGAGGCAATCAAGGAACTCGGCGCGCAATCGACCTTCAAGCTTGTCCACGACACCTTCCACCATCACCTTGCCGGCGAAGCCGCGACCTTCCCGGAACTTTCCGGCCTCGTGCATATCTCGGGCGTCAGCGATCCTGCCGTCTCCGTTGCCGATATGCGCGATTCTCATCGGGTGCTCGTGGGCGGCGACGACCGGCTCGACAATGCCGGGCAGATCAAGGCGCTGCTGCAGGCCGGTTATGCCGGCCCGTTCTCCTTCGAGCCTTTTGCGGCGGAAGTCCATGCGGTCAAGGATCCGGCCGGCGCGCTCCGCGCCAGCGTGGATTATCTCGCAGCCCGGGTTTAAAAGCCGGGCAAGCTCGCTGTTATCGCTATCCGAGAGGCCGCGCCATGAGCGCGGCCGATCATTCGAAGCTATTCCCGGCCTCTGAAACGGCGCTGATAGGCCGGGTCGTAGAGCGAGCTCTCGCGAAAATCCTCGGCCGAAAGCGAGGGGCCGACGAAGATGATCGCCGTGCGTTCGATCGGTTCGGCCGCAACCTTTGCTTCGATATCGGACAGCGTGCCGCGCACGATGCGCTCGTCCGGCCATGAGGCCTTGACGACGATCGCGACCGGGCAGCCGGCGCCGTAAAGCGGTGTCAGTTCCACCACCACCTGCTTCAGCGCATGGATTGCCAGATGTATCGCCAGCGTGGCGCCCGTCGCGCCGAATCTGGCGAGCGTCTCATCGTTCGGCATCGGTGATGCACGGCCGGAAACGCGGGTGAGCACTAGGCTCTGGGCTACCGAGGGAATTGTCAGCTCGCGCCCGAGCGCCGAGGCGGCGGCGGCAAAGGCCGGCACGCCCGGCGTCATCGTATAGGCGATACCGTGTTTTTGCAGCCGGCGCACCTGCTCGGCGACCGCACTCCAGACCGAGAGATCGCCGGAATGCAGCCGGGCGATATCCTGGCCGGCGGCAGCGGCGCTGAGATATTCGGCCTCGATTTCATCGAGCGACATCGGCGCGGTATCGACGATGCGCGCATCCGGAGGGCAATATTGCAGCAGTTCCGGCGAGACGATCGATCCGGCATAGAGGCAGACCGGACATGCGCCGATGAGGTTGCGGCCGCGCACCGTGATCAGATCCGCCGCGCCAGGCCCAGCGCCGATGAAATGCACCGTCATCGAATTATCCTTTCGTCCAGCGCCACTGGGTGACCGGCATTGCCGGCCGCCAGCCGCGCATGCCGCCGAGGGGCTCGGTGCGCGATATGTCGATCCGCGTAAGCGAACCGCCGCGTTTTGTATATTCTGAGAGCAGCACGGCTTCCATCTCCAGCGTCACGGCATTGGCGACGAGCCGCCCTCCCCGCTTCAGCGCGGCAATGGCGCCGTCCATCACATCCGGTTCGCTGCCGCCACCGCCGAGGAAGATCGCATCCGGCTCCGGCAATCCCCGCAGTGCATCGGGTGCCGAACCTTCGACGACAGCGAGATGCGGAACGCCGAAGGCGGACGCGTTGCGGGCAATGCGCGCTGCCCGCTCCGGCGACTGCTCGATGGCGATTGCCTTCAGCGACGGGTCGGCCAGCATCCATTCGATGCCGATCGATCCCGCGCCCGCGCCGATATCCCAGAGCAGTTCGCCGTGACGCGGCGCAAGCGCCGACAGCGTTACCGCCCGAATTTCGCGTTTGGTGATCTGGCCGTCATGCTCGAACAGCGCGTCCTCGAGGCCAGCGGAAAAGGGCAGGATGCGAGCCCCCTCCCCTGCCGCGAGATCGAGTGCACAGACATTCAGGGGATCGATCTCCGCGAGATCGAAATCCGCAGCCGTCGTACGCCTCTGCCGTTCCCGGCTGCCGCCAAGCGCCTCGAGCACGGTAAGCCGCGATTGACCGAAACCGGCGGCGGCAAGCAAGGCGGCGAGTTCGCCAGGCCCCTTCTCGTCCGAGGTCAGCGCGATGATGCGCCGTCCGGGGTGT
Organism: Rhizobium sp. J15; assembly: GCF_002531825.1. Lineage (GTDB taxonomy): Bacteria > Pseudomonadota > Alphaproteobacteria > Rhizobiales > Rhizobiaceae > Rhizobium. The sequence goes on from NZ_NWSX01000001.1 coordinate 249,041, forward strand.
AGATGCGGCCGGATCAGGTCGAGCGGCCGTCCATGCAGCGAGACCGTAGCGACGTCCTGCAGCGGCCAGCCGAGGCGGGACGCGGCAAGGCTGAAGGCGGATGGCGCGGGAATGACGTGCATTTCTTCTGCGGCCACGTGGCGGGAAAGCGTCGCTCCGACGCCGTAGAGAAAAGGATCGCCGGAGGCGAGCACGACGACAGGCGAGCCACGCCTTTCAACAATGGCGTCGATCGAGCGCTCGAACGGGCTCTGCCAGGAGAGCTTTTCACCTGTGATCAGCGATGCAGCAAGCGCATGATGCCGCGCCCCGCCGAAAACGGCCGGCGCGCTCGCAATCAGCCTTTTCGCCTCTTCGCCCAGCCCTGCTGGACCATCTTCGCCGATGCCGATAATAGTCAGCCAGCGCTGGCCGGAAGGGGAAGAAACATCAGCCATGGGAAGATCCCGCATCCTGATCCTCGGCGGCACCGGCGAGGCGCGCCTGCTCGCCGGAGCGCTCGCGACGCGTGACGACTGCGATGTTCTTCTGTCGCTGGCTGGCCGCACCGAAAAACCGGCCGCGCAGCCGGTTCCGGTTCGCATCGGCGGTTTCGGCGGGGCTGCGGCGCTGGCCGATTTTCTGAAAGCCGGCGAATATGACCTGCTGATCGACGCGACGCATCCCTTCGCCGAGCGCATCTCCGCCAACGCCGCTTTCGCGGCCGAGACGACGGGCATTGCTGCCATCGCTTTGCGCCGCCCTGCATGGCAACGTCAGCCAGGCGACCGCTGGCAGGGCGTGCGGAGCATTCCGGCGGCTATTGAAGCGCTCGGGCCCTCGCCCCGCCGTGTGTTCCTGGCGACGGGCCGGCAGGGCGCGCATCACGCGGAAGCGGCGCCGCAACATTTCTACCTCATCCGCAGCGTCGATCGCGTCGAACCGCCGCTCGCGCTCGCGGGGGTCGAATACATCCTCGATCGAGGTCCGTTCACGCTGGAAGACGAATGCGTTTTGCTGAGGAAGCATGGGATCGACGTCATCATTGCCAAGAACAGCGGCGGAGCCGCGACCTATGCCAAGATCGAGGCGGCCCGCCTGCTCGGCATCGAGGTGATGATGGTGGCGCGCGAGACCGCCCCTGAGGTCGCCGTGGTCGAGACTGTCGAGGCAGCGCTTGCGGCGATCGATCACCTCTTCTCTCCTGCCATGAAGCGCGGAGTATAGACGAGGTCCAGCTTGCCGGGGCGCGCAACGACACGCGTTTCGGCCGAGCCGATGATGACGCAGGTCGCCATATCGGCAACCGATGCATCCGCCTCAGACAGCGGTTGCACCGCGATGCGCTCATCTGCCCTTCCGGCCGCACGGCCGAAAATCACCGGCGTCGTTGCCGGCAGATGCTGCCGCAACAATTTGAAAGCCTCGCCGAGTTGCCACGGCCGCGCCCGGCTGATCGGATTATAGAGGGCGATGACGAAGCCTGCCTTCGCCGCCAGCTCAAGGCGGTTCTCTATGATATTCCAAGGCTTTAGGTTGTCTGAAAGCGATATGGCGCAGAAATCGTGGCCGAGCGGCGCCCCGGCCCTCGCCGCCACCGCCAGCATTGCCGTGACGCCGGGCAGGACGGTGAGATCGACCGCACGCCAGGCCGCCGGTCCATTTTCGATCGCCTCGCAGACGGCGGCGGCCATGGCGAAGATACCGGGATCGCCGCCGGAGACGACACAGACCTTCGCGCCGTCCGCCGCCATGGCGAGAGCTGCCCCTGCCCTATCGAGCTCCTCGCGATTGTCCGAGGCGTGCCGCAACTGGTCGGGGCGGAGCTGCAGCCTGTCGAGATAAGGCCCGTAGCCGAAAAAGTCCGTCGCCGCATCGACAGCGGCCAGCGCTTCCGGCGTCATCTGCTCGGGATTGCCGGGACCGGTGCCGATCACGAAAAGTCCGCCCTTCATCGGCTGCCCTCCCAGCCCGGGACCAGCACGAGCGAGAAATAGGGCGCATCGCCCTCGCCCCTGTCGGCAAGCTTTTCCATCGCCGCATTCGACATGGTGCCGCGCTCGACATAGACGGCTTCCGCCAGCCGGCCGGCAGCAGCCAGCGCCCGGCGGATCTTAGGCAGATTTCGGCCGACCTTCATGATGACGGCCGCTTGCGTATCGGCGAGACGGCGGGTCAATTCGGTCTCGGCCATCGTACCGGGCAGTACGGAAAGCACGTCGTCACCCTGGACGATCGGCATGCCTGCCAGGGACCAGCAGCCCGACATGGCGCTGATGCCGGGGATCACTTCCGTCGGATAACGCGTCGACAGCCTGATATGCAGGTGCATATAGGAGCCGTAGAACAGCGGATCGCCTTCGCTGAGCACGGCGACGGTCAGTCCGGCATCGAGATGGCTGGCGATATATCGCGCTGACTGATCGTAGAACTCCGTGATCTGGCTTTGATAGCGCTCGTCGTTCTTGTCGATCTCGGTGGTGACGGGATAATAGAGCGGAACCAGCATCACGCCTGGTTTCAGCAGCGGTTCGACGATCGCCTTGCCGTTTCCGCCCCTGCCCTGTTTGGCGAAATAGGCGATCACATCGGCGCCTTCGATGGCGCGCACGGCTTTGAGAGTCAGGAGTTCGGGATCGCCGGGGCCTGTGCCGACGCCGATGAGACGGCCGTTTGCGGTCATAGGCCAGGCCTCGCCAGCGCATTGATGGCGGCGGCCGTCATGGCGCTGCCGCCGAGCCGGCCGCGCACGATGGCGAAGGGGACGCCGTAAGAATTTTCCGCAAGTGCATCCTTCGATTCCGCTGCGCCGACAAAACCAACGGGCATGCCGAGGATCGCCGCGGGCTTCGGCGCGCCGTCGCGCAGGAGTTCGAGGAGATGGAAGAGCGCGGTCGGCGCATTGCCGATTGCGACAATGCTTCCGCCGAGCCGATCGAGCCAGAGATGCATGGCGGCCGCCGAGCGTGTATTGCCGATCTCACGCGCGAGCTCCGGTGTTTCGGGATCGCGTAGCGTGCACACCACCTCGTTCAGCGCCGGCAGCCGTGCGCGGGTGACGCCATGGGATACCATCTCGGCATCGCAGAAGATCGGCGCGCCGCCCTTCAGCGCGTCACGCGCCGCACTGACGAAATCGGTGGAAAAGACGAAATGCTCCGCCGCTTCCACAAGCCCGCAGGCATGGATCATGCGCACGGCGATTTCGGCCTGATCTTCGGTGAAGCGCGAAAGATCGGCCTCGGCGCGGATGATCGCAAAGGAACGCTCGTAGATCGCGTCGCCGCTGCGGATATAATCGTAGTCTGGCATTCCTATTCCTGTCGCAGCGCTTTCGAAACGCCGGTTGTGCCAAGCCGTGTAAGGCAGGCGGCAGCCGATTCGCCAGCGCCTCTGTTGTCTTCTATGGACCGGGCGAGCCTCTCTATAGCGAAATCGATCCGACCGCCAGCGATCCGTTCATCCGGCTGATCCGCCGCAAGACCGTTGAGGACGAGGTCGTAACCCTCCGCCGAGCCTGTCAGGGTGAGCGCGGGCCTGGCATGGGCGCAGCCCTTGGGGCAGCCGGAGAGATGGAGCGTCAGTGACCCGTCAAAGAGAACAGGTGCCGCAGCGATTAGGCGGTGCGCCAAAGTTCTCGTTTCATAGAAGGCTGAACCGCAGGCGCCCGCACCGGCGCAGGCCGCGACATATTCGCTCTTCTCGCCGGGTTGCGTGCTGAAACCATGGTTGCGCGCGGCAATCTGCAGGGCCGGTGCGGCATCGGCCGGAAGCCCAGTGAAGAAAAAGCCGCGGCTAGGCCCGAGTCTGACGACGGTCGCGCCGTAGGCTTTCGCGCAATCGAGCAGGGAGGCCAGATCGGACGCTTTCATCTGCCCGAATTCCGGCCGGACGCCGAGCACGCTCGTACCATCCTTGAGACGGTGCAAGCCGGAAAGCGGCGCCTTTGCCGTGTGTGACGGAAGAACTCGGATCGGATCCATCGCGGGAAAGCGCGTCCGCAGAAGCGCTGGATCGATATCCCGCGCCCGCTTGCTCTGCCCGAGCACCGCCAGCAGATTCAGAATTTCGCCGACGGCTGATATTGCCGCCTCTGCAGGACCGTTTGCGACTGGCGTTGCCGTTTCGCCGTCGCCGTTGATCGCAACGAGCCAGTGCGCGTCCGGCTGTGCGACGACACGGATATCGGCGAAAAGCGCCGACAAACCGAATGCTCCACCGCCGTCGATGATGATCGAGAGTTTCGGCGCAAGCCGCGGCGAGACGAGCAGTTCGCTGAGCTCCTCACGCAATGACTTTTCCAGCGCGGCCGGATCACCTACTTCCTCAGGGTCGATGCCGTGCAGCGGTGATATCTCGATCGCCGGTCCGTCCGGCACTGCAATCCCGGCGGCATCTATATCGGCAGCAAGCCGTTCTGCAGTGTCGGTCTTCAGCCCGCGGATCTGCAGATTGCCACGCGCGGTGATTTCCAGAATGCCGTTTCCATGCGCGCTGGCGGCGCCGGCGAGGGCGGCGAATTGCGATAGCGTCAAGGCGCCGCCGGCCGGACGCAGCCGCACGAGCAAGCCATCGCCCGTGGGCATGGGCGCGGCAAGAGCCGGACAGGCGCCACGCGGGCGCATCTTCGCCGGCGGTCGATCATACGGTTCCGCCTCTCCTGTCCTGTCGATCGCCTTGGCGGCCTTGGTGCCCATTCTTAGTCCTCTGATCATCTCTTACATGATCGCGGCCGACGCGGCAAAGCTTGACGGAAACGGCTACTCCTCGAAGTCGCGTCCCTTGCGGAGAAGATAGATGTCCATGATCCAGCCGTGCCGCTGTCTGGCTTCGGCCCGGAGCGTCAGAATTTCTGCGGCGATATCTCCGAGCCGTCCCGCTCTGATGATCTCATCCTTGGTGCCGAGATAAGCGCCCCATAAGATCTCGGCATCGGGGTCGTCGATCTTTGCAAAAGCCTGTTCGCCGTCGAGCATGACGATCGTGCTGTCGGTCTGAAGCCCGTCCCGGACCAGCCGTCGCCCTGTGGTCACTTCGACCGGCTTGCCGACGAGATTGACCGGGATTTTGTGGCTGGCCGCCAAGGCCTGGATGCTGGTGATGCCGGGGACGACGCTGTAATCGAAATCGACGCTGTTTGTTTGCCGCACGCGTTCGATGATGCGGATGGTGCTGTCGTAAAGGCTGGGATCGCCCCAGACGAGAAAGGCGCCCGTGCCATCGTCGGGGAGGCTTGAAATCAGGTCTCCATAGATATTGGCGATATCACCGTGCCAGGCATCGACGCTCTGTGTATAGGTCCTGTCCGCTGTCTGCCTTTGCGGCACGTCAAATTCCGCGATCCGGACATCTGGCCGAGTGATATAGCGTTCGCAGATCTCCCGCCTTATCTCTGCGAGATCCTCCTTGCCGGGGCCTTTGAGCGGCAGGAAGATCACGTCGGCGGCGTTCATCGCATTTATTGCCTGTATAGTGACGTGCTCCGGATTGCCCGTGCCGATTCCGATGATAATGATATGCTTCAAGCGGATATTCTCCCCGTGAGTTCCGGCGGTCTTGCCGAAAAACCCGGCCCGCCGCAAGGGCAGGGCAGGGAGTTGGCCGCGGCCAACCAGGCCATGCCGCCTCCTCGGCCCCTATTGTTGCCGCAAATCCCGAATCGTGTCATTTTCGATACGCTTTTTGACGCTAAGTTGACAGAAAAGCGCATCGAAAAGGATTGGGTGTTTTGGACAACATTAGCGTATCGACGACGGATGTGCGGATCGAGCGGCATGCGAAGCAGCTTTCGCGGCAATTGAAGCTCCTCCGCGACAAGCTGTTTCCGCCGCTTTCGCAGAAGACGCTGCGCACTTTCTCTTCCGGCGAGGCTGCTCAGATGATCGGCGTGTCCGACGGCTACCTTCGTCAGCTCTCGCTGGATGGCAAGGGGCCGCAGCCGGAACTGTCGTCGAACGGTCGACGCTCCTATACGCTCGGCCAGATCAATGAGTTGCGCCATTATATGGCAAAACTGAAGCCGAAGGATGCGCTGTCCTACCTTCCATGGCGGCGCCCCGGTGAGAAGCTGCAGACCGTGGCCGTCACCAATTTCAAGGGCGGGTCGGCCAAGACGACGAGCACGCTCTATCTGGCGCAATATTTGGCGCTGGAAGGATATCGGGTGCTGGCGATCGACCTCGATCCGCAGGCTTCGCTCTCCTCGATGCTGGGCGTGCAGCCTGAATTCGATCTCTCCGACGGCGATACGCTCTATGGCGCCATTCGCTACGATGAGGCGCGCAAGCCGCTGAAGGACATCGTTCGCAAGACCTATTTCGACGGGCTCGATCTGGTGCCGGGCAATCTCGAACTGATGGAGTTCGAACACGAGACGCCGCGGGCCCTGAATGACCGCCAGAAGCCGGCCGAGCTGTTTTTCCGCCGCGTTGGCGTCGCTATTGCCGAGGTCGAGGCCGATTATGATGTGGTAGTGATCGATTGCCCGCCGCAGCTCGGCTACCTCACCCTTGGCGCCGTCTGTGCGGCAACATCGCTGCTCATCACCATCCATCCGCAGATGGTTGATGTCGCCTCCATGTCGCAATTCCTGCTGATGACCTCGGATCTGCTGTCGGTCGTGCGCAGGGCCGGCGGCGATTTGCAGCATGATTTCATCAAATATATCGTCACCCGGCACGAGCCCTTCGACGCGCCGCAGTCGCAGATCGTTGCGCTTCTTCGCAGTCTCTTCGGCGACGACGTTTTGACGGCGACGATCCTCAAATCCACGGCGATCGCCGATGCCGGCCTGACGAAACAGACGCTTTACGAAATCGAGAAGGGGCAGGTACGGCGCTCGACATATGACCGGGCGCTGGAATCGGTCAACGCCGCCAACGGCGAGGTTCTCGCCGGCATTCACAAAGCCTGGGGCCGCACATGAGCAGACGCGATCGCCTGAAAGGTCTTTTCGACGATACGGCGCAGGAGTTGGCCGCGGCCAACTATGAGGAGCCTTCCGCGCGCGGATCCGCCGGCCCGGTTCGGACGATGGCGCTGACGCTTGGCCGTATGGAAGAAGAGAGCAGGGCGATGCAGGAAGCCTTGCTTTCCGGCGAGCGCATCGTCGAACTGGATCCCGATCTGATCGATTCCTCCTTCGTCCGCGACCGCCTTGCCGATCAGCCGCTCGATATCGAGGACGAGCTGGTGCAGTCGATTGCCGAGAACGGACAGGAAGTGCCGGTTCTCGTTCGCCGCCATCCCGATGATGAGAGCCGCTACCAAATTGCCTACGGCCATCGCCGCCTGCAGGCCGTCAAGCTGCTCGGGCGCAGGGTGCAGGCGATCGTCCGCAAGCTCGACGATACCGATGTCGTCATCGCCCAGGGTATCGAGAATTCGGCGCGCCGGAACCTTTCCTATATCGAGCGCGCGGTCTTTGCCCTCAATCTCGAACTCAAGGGTTTCGAGCGTCCCGTCATCATGAAGGCGCTGTCGACCGATAAGACGGAGCTTTCGAAGCTGATATCGGTCGCAAAAGCCATCCCGGCCGACATCGTCAGGTCGGTTGGAGCGGCGCCTAGCATAGGGCGCCGCAAATGGATGGCGCTGGCCCAGGACTGGAACGGCGGAACGGCAGCGCGGCTTGCGAAACTCATCGCTTCGGAACGCTTCATTGCGGAAGACAGCGATCGCCGTTTCGAGCTTTTGGTCGCCGAACTCGCCAAGAAGGAATCAAAGCCGGAAGCCAAAGAATATGACTGGAAGCCGAAGAGCGGTGGCAAGATTGCCGGCCGGATCAAGAGCGCCGGCAATTCCTTCACGATTGCGTTGAAGACCGGCGATGCGCCGGATTTCGGCGCTTACATTTCACGCCGTCTCGATGAGCTTTACGAAGCCTATCGGGCCGGCAAGTTGCAAGCAGGAGAGTAGGCCGCAAAAGAAAAAAGCCTCCGAACGTTGCCGTCGCGGAAGCCTTTCTCATATCTGGACAATCTGAGAATCGCACTTCCTCGAATCACTGTCAAGCATCTTCGGCATCCTTTTGGGTGGTAAGATTTCTTTTGCCTTGAAAAAAGGTGAGGGACATGGAGCCTCAATATGTATCGACGCCCTTTGGGCGGCGATCGATGACGCTTGGCATGCTGGCAAGCCAGGAAAGCGCCAGCAAGGTCGATCCGGATGCATCGGTCGACAAGTGGAAGATTTTTCGCGCGCTCTGCGAAGCGAAGGACATGGTCGGCGTATCCGATCGTGCGCTTGCCGTTCTCAACGCGCTGTTGACCTTCTATCCGAAGAACGAGATTGCCGAGGCCAACGGCTTCGTCGTCTTTCCGTCGAACGAGCAGCTTTCGCTGCGCACGCACGGCATGGCCGGCACGACGCTGCGGCGGAACCTGGCGCTGCTGGTAGAGGCCGGCCTGATCATCCGGCGCGATAGCCCGAACGGTAAACGTTTTGCCCGTCGCAACGGCGAGGGCGGGCTTGGAGAGGCCTTCGGCTTCAGCCTGGCGCCGCTTCTTGCACGCGCCGGCGAGATCGAAGCGCAGGCGGCTCAGGTGATGGCCGACAGGCTCGAATGGAAGCGCCTGAGGGAGCGTCTGACGCTCTGCCGGCGTGACATAGCCAAACTCATCGAGATCGCACTGGAAGAGCAAATCGCGGGCGAATGGATCGAGATGCAGGAGCATTTCAATCTGCTTTCGGCCAGCCTGCCGCGCCGCCCGTCGGCTGCGGAGATGAAAAGCCTCCTGGCAGATCTCGAAGCATTCCGCGAGATGATCATCAAGACGCTGGAATCGAAGACGAAAACAGAAAAAACAGACGCCAATGATAGCCAAAATGGTCGGCACATACATAATTCAAACCCACACCCCATATCTGAACTTGAACCAAGCTTCGAAACGAAGCAGGGAGCAAAGCCGGAGGAAGAACCGCGGCCGTGGCGCGAACCGCCGAAATCTTTCCCTCTTGCCATGGTGCTACAGGCCTGCCCCGAAATCATCGCGTATGGCCCGGGCGGTGGAATCGGCAGCTGGCGGGACCTCATGGCCTCGGCCGTCATCGTCCGTTCCACCCTCGGCGTCAGCCCCAGCGCCTATCAGCAGGCCTGTGATGTCATGGGGCCGGAAAATGCCGCCACGGTGATCGCCTGCATCCTGGAAAGGGGCGGACATATCAATTCGGCCGGCGGTTACTTGCGAGACCTCACGCGGCGGGCGGAGCGCGGCGAATTCTCGCTCGGGCCGATGCTGATGGCGCTGATGCGGGCAAATGGGCCGGCGACGAGGAAAACCGGATGAGCGGGCATGAAAAAGCTTCGCACCAGCCGCGGCTGTTAAACGAGGACGGCCCGCCGACCAGCCATCTCGAGGGTTTCCTTCCCTCTGCACTTCGGTTGAAAAACACCATCACTCATGTCATAGATGACGGAACAAAACGTCTGTTTTGCTTCCATTTGTGAAAAACCGTAAAGGTTAACAATGCGCTACGACATCGATGGAGCAATGCTGCAAACCCTGCTTCCAGCCATCGCCGCTGCCGAGGATGCGATGGCGCGGCTCGACGAACGAGTGCTGCGTTCCCCAGTGGGCGAGGGATTTGCCGAGCGCAGCCACTTTTTTGATGCAGCGGGCGCGCTCTGGGTCGCCGGAGAACTCGTGCATGTCGAGGATCTCGTTCTGCACGATGCGCATATGGATAGCCGCGCTCCGAGCCACGAGCTGACGATCGCTCATTCCGTACTGCGGACGCGTCGCCGCATCTGGACCGGCGAACCCTCCTGGGCGCTCGGCGCCTCAGGCCTTGCGACGCTGACCGCAACGCTCGGGGAAGGGGAGGGGAGCGCACAAGAGACGAAGCGTTCCGAAGCTGTCGCCGAGACCGGCGAAGAGGGCGAGGATGAGGACGGACCGCTTGCTGCCGAACTGGCGGAGATCGACGCGCTTCTCGCGCGCTCGCAGAAGCTCATCGATATCCATACAGGCAAGGCGCCGCCGAGCGAGCAGGCTGCGGTTCCCGCGACGAAGCGAAACGAAGATCCGCTCGGTTTGCTCGGTGACGATGAGTGGGACGAGGAGCAGCGGCTTGCGGAGTGGCGCAGCGTGCTGCCGCTTGCCGAAGCTTTGCCCCCGGTTCTAGGCGCCGTCATTCTTTTCGAAGCATGGGAGAGGATCGAGCCGCTGCGGCGGCAGCATTGGCTCGGCGGCCTTCTGGTCGCAAGCCACCTGCGTGCCCGCGGTAAGGTCACCTCACATCTCTTTTCCTTCTTCGGAGGGCTGAAGCTCGTGCGCCATGAGCGTCGCCGGGCGCGCGACCGGGGAACGCGGCTGCAGGCTTTTCTGGAGGCGATGCATCTGGGTGCTACGGCTGGCCTCAAGGAAATCGACCGCTTGTCGTTGGCGCGCACGCAGATGGAGCTGCGGTTTCGCGGCCGCCGTTCGAATAGCAGCCTGCCGGAGCTTGCCGATTTCATCCTGTCGCGGCCGATGGTTTCGGCGGCAATGATCGCCCGCCAGCTGCGCATCACGCCGCGCGGCGCGCTGAACCTCGTCAACGAGATCGGCATCCGTGAAATCACCGGCCGGGGCCGTTATCGCGCCTGGGGCATCATCTGAAATGAAAACGGCCGGGCGTAAACCCGGCCGTCTCCTTTTAGGGTGAGCACCCGATCTACCATCCTGTCACAGACCGCAGACCGGGCGCTCTTGCGCTTCCATTGCCCCCAGAAGCGCGGTCCTATTCCCGCTCGCCCGTGAAGTTGAGCAGAAGCTGGAAGATATTGACGAAGTTCAGGTAGAGCGAGAGCGCGCCGAAGACGGCGAGCTTCTGGTTCGATTCCTGATCGTAGTTTTCCGAATACTGTTCCTTGATGTTCTGGGTGTCGTAGGCGGTGAGACCGACGAAGACGACGATGCCGATCACCGAGATTGCGAACTGCAGCGCGCTCGACCCCAGGAAGATGTTGACGATGGCGGCGATGATGATGCCGAAGAGGCCCATCATCAGGAACGAGCCCATCTTCGAGAGATCACGCTTCGTCGTGTAGCCGTAGAGGCTGATGGAGCCGAACATCGCAGCGGTGATGAAGAAGGTCTGCGCGATGCTCGTCTTGGTGAAGACCAGGAAGACGGAGGCAAGCGACAGGCCCATCACGGCGCAGAAGGCCCAGAAGGTGAGCTGCGCTGTGCTGGCTGACATCGTCTGGATGCGGAACGAGAAGAAGAAGACGAAGGCGAGCGGCGCCAGCATCACCACCCACTTCAGCTGCGAGCCAAAGAGTGGCACATAGAGCGCCGGGGTCGAGCCGACGATGAAGGCGACGATACCCGTGATGACGAGGCCGAGGCCCATATAGTTGTAGACGCGCAGCATATGCTGGCGCAGGCCTTCGTCGAAGATGGCCTGCGAGCCGGCACCAGCGCCGTAGCCGTAGCGGGAATTGATCGGGTCCATACTGATCTCCTCGGTTTGAACTAATAGAGCGAGCGGGCGAGCCGTTCGGCTGCCTGATCGAGATTGACGCCGCCATCGTCGGCGATGAGCGCATAGGCGACCTCGCCGATCTGCCAATAGGCGGCTTCCGTTTTTTCGAGTGCCACATGGCTGACCGGCTGGACCTCGAAAGCGCCCGGCCGAACGGCGAAAAGCGAAAGCCGCTTTCCATTCGTTTCCTCGATCGACATTTCGACACTTGGACCGAATGCCGAGGGGAAGATCTGCACATCGGCGACCTTCCAGTCCTTCGGCAATTCCGGCATGATGATCGCCGTGGCGGCGCGAATGTCATCGGCATTGTAGGTGGTCGGCGCCTGCGACGGGATCTTCTCGCGCAGGGCCGCGGTCTGATAGGCGCGAACGGCATCCTCGACATAGGCAGGTGCGGGAACGGAAGCCGCAACCTCGGTCGCCGAGAAGGCGCCGAAGGAATTGTGTGCCACCCAGCCGGCGGCGATCAACACACCGACGGCGGCGATGCGCTGCATGGTATGGAAGATGCGGCCATAGGAAAGGCCACGTTCCAGCCGGCGAGCGGCGTCGCGGGTTTCGGCGCGGCCAAAGGCGCTTTCGCCGGCCAGAGCCAGACGCAGCTCGCCCTTCATGCTGAGGTCGGCCATGACCTTGGCGGCAATCTCCGGATGCTCCGAAAGATAGGATTCCACCTGAATGCGGCGGGCGACATCGAGCTCGCCGTCCACATAGGCGTCGAAATCGGCGTCGATGATCGGATCAACTGTCTTCATTGCCGTTCCCTCCGATTAATCTCAGATGCGAAACGCGGGGCGTCTTCTCCTCGAATTCGCGCAGCTGCGCGCGGGCGCGGGAGATCCGGGACATCAGGGTGCCGACCGGAATGCCGAGCGCAGCGGCGGCTTCCTGATAGGAGAGATCCTCGATCGCCACGAGGTGCAGGGCCTCGCGCTGTTCCTCCGGCAGGTCGAAAAACGCCTCGCGCACCTGTTGCAGGCGCACGGCATGTTCCTGCCCCGCCGGCAGAGACTGCTCAGCTTCGGCAGCCGCCTCGTCATGGCGGCGCGTTAGCGACCGGTTCCGGCGAAGACGGTCGATATGGGCGTTATGCAGGATGGAAAGGAGCCAGGTGCGCAGGTTGCCGCCGCTGCGGAAACTCTTGCGCTTCTCGTAGGCGCGCACCAGCGCATCGTGCACCAGATCCTCCGCCTCGTCCGAGCTGCGCACCAGCGAGCGAGCATAGCGCCTGAGCGCTGCAAGCTGTCCGATGACGTCGAAGGGGCGTTCTTTCCGTTCCATGATTGAGTATACGCAAGTGCGGGGGATTTTATTCCCAGCGGGCCAAAAAAATCATGCGGGTCGCGCGCAAACTCTTCAAATATTCCCTGTCCCTCGGACGCGCACCGTAATCGGCGATTGTTTATGACAAATACATGACAGATCATCAGCACGCTGATTTGAAGGGGAAAACAATAAATGAAGGAAAAGAAGCGGGTCTACGAGGCTCTCGTGGACGGCGCGATGGAAGGGCTGACGGATCAGGCGCTCTATGATTTCGTCAAGGCGCGTTGCCCGAAGGCCTCCAGCAAGAAGATCGTCCGGGCTTCGCTTCTCGCCTTGACAGATCCTCATCTCAAGGACCGCAATATTCTCGACGTGATCTATGCGCTCGCGATCAAGCATCGGCTGGATGAAGGCGTGCTGGATGACGGCGAAGACGAGGAGGCCGAAGAGCCGGTGCGCTCTTACCGGGCGGCCAATCAGAACACGCGCCAGCTGTCCTAAAGCGCGTCGCGATCTTTCAGATTCGCTCCTTGCGCTTTAGGTTTTTGTTTTTGCGCATGTCGTTATCGCAGAACCGCAGCACACTTTTGCGCGACATGCTCTAAAAGATCAGCCGCCGTCCGAAAGCTCTTCGAGGATCGGGCAGTCCGGCCGGTCATTGCCATGGCAGGCATGCACGAGGTGCTCCAGCGTATGCCGCAGCTCCGTCAGCTCCCGGATCTTCCGGTCGATCTCGGCAAGCTTGATCTCGGCGATCTCCTTGACATCGGCGCTCGCCCGACCCCTGTCTTCGTAAAGCGCCAGCAATTGCCGGCATTCCTCGACGGAAAAGCCGAGGCCGCGCGAGCGCTGGAGGAAGCGCAGCTTGTGGACGTCGGCCGCGTCATAGTCGCGGTAGCCGTTTCCGCCCCTTTCGGGGCGGATGAGGCCGATATCCTCGTAGTAGCGGATGGTCTTCGAAGGCAGGCCCGAGCGTTCCGATGCTTCGCCGATATTCATCGCCGTCTCCTATAGTTTTGCAAAGCGCAGCCTCAGGGCATTCGATATCACCGAGACGGACGAGAGGCTCATCGCCGCCGCCGCGATCATCGGCGAAAGCAGCAGACCGAAGACCGGGTAAAGCACGCCGGCTGCGACCGGCACGCCGAGCGCGTTATAGCCGAAGGCAAACCCCAGATTCTGGCGGATGTTGCGCATCGTCGCCTCCGCCAGCCGTCGTGCCCTGACGATGCCGGTCAGATCGCCTTTCACCAATGTAATGCCTGCACTTTCCATCGCAACATCGGCGCCGGTGCCCATGGCGATGCCGACATCGGCTGCGGCAAGTGCGGGCGCATCATTGATGCCGTCGCCGGCCATGGCGATGACGGCGCCTTTGGCGCGCAACTCGTCGATCAGAGCCTTCTTGCCTTCCGGCAGCACGTCGGCTCGCACCTCGTCGATGCCGAGGCTTACCGCCACCGCGCGTGCGGTGCGCTCGTTATCGCCCGTTGCCATGATGATCTTCAGCCCGCTTTCGTGCAGCGCCTTGATGGCAGCTGAAGTCGTCGGCTTGATCCGGTCGGCAACGGCGACGAGACCGGCAAGCGCGCCGTCGATCGCCACGAACATGACGGTCTTGCCGTCACCGCGCAGGGCTTCGGTCTTCTCGGAAAGCGGCACCGGATCGATGCCGAGATCGGCAAGCATCGCCGCATTGCCGAGCACCACCGTCGCGCCGCCGGCAAGACCTTGGACACCTTTGCCGGTCTTGGCTTCGAAGCCGCTCACCTCGACGAAGGCGACACCGCGTTCCCCCGCGCCGGAAACGATCGCTTCGGCGAGCGGATGTTCGGAGCCGCGCTCCAGGCTCGCCGCAAGCGACAGCAGCCGGCTTTCCTCGATGCCGCTAGAGGCGACCACATCGGTCAATCTCGGCTTGCCCTCGGTCAGGGTGCCGGTCTTGTCGACGATCAGCGTGTCGACCTTGGAGAAGCGCTCCAGCGCTTCGGCGTCCTTGATCAGTACGCCTTCCCCAGCGCCGCGTCCGGTGGCGATCATGATAGACATCGGCGTCGCAAGGCCGAGCGCGCAGGGGCAGGCAATGATCAGAACCGCGACAGCGGCAAGCAGCGCATTTGCCAGGCTCGGCTCCGGGCCGATCGCGGCCCAGGCAAGGAAGGCAAGGATGGCGACGGCGACCACCGCCGGCACGAAGAAGGCGGATACGCGGTCGACCGCACCCTGGATCGGCGCACGCGAGCGCTGCGCCTTGGCGACCATGTCGACGATGCGCGACAGCATCGTGTCTGCGCCGACCTTCTCGGCCGTCATGATAAGGGCGCCGTTCTTGTTGATCGTGCCGCCGGTCAGCGCATCGCCCTTCGATTTTTCGACCGGCAGGGGTTCGCCAGATATCATCGATTCATCGACAGTCGACTGGCCCTCCAGAACGGAGCCGTCCACCGGCACCCGTTCGCCGGGGCGCACGCGCAGCCGGTCGCCGGTCTGGATCTCGTCCACCGGCACGTCGTTTTCGCTGCCGTCGGCATAGATGCGCCGCGCCGTCTTCGGCGCAAGATCGAGCAGGGCGCGGATTGCCGAGCCGGTGCGCTCGCGCGCCTTCAATTCCAGCACCTGGCCGACGAAGACGAGCGCGACGATGACGGCTGCCGCTTCGAAGTAAACCGGGACGGCGGCGCCATGGCCACGGAAGCTCATGGGGAAGATATCGGGGGCAAGTGCTGCGACGACGCTATAGACATAGGCGGTGCCGACGCCGAGACCGATCAGCGTCCACATATTGGGGCTGCGATTGACGAGAGATGCCCAGGCGCGGCGGAAGAAGGGCAGGGCCGCCCAGAGCACCACGGGGCTCGCCAGCAGGAGCTCGATATAGGTCGCAAGCGGCTCGCCGATCGCGTCGCGAAGCGGCAGGCCGAGCATCGGCCCCATGCCGAGCGCGAGCAACGGCACGGCGAGGACTGCGCTCACCCACAGCCGCCGGCTGAAATCGACAAGCTCCGGGTTAGGGCCTTCGTCGGCGGGGGGAACGCCCATCGGTTCCAGCGCCATGCCGCATTTCGGGCAGTCGCCGGGACGGTCGCTGACGACCTCGGGATGCATCGGGCAAGTATAGAGCGTGCCCTCCGGCGCCGGCTTTGCCGTAGGGCGCTTGCCGTCGCGATAGGCCGAGGGGGCGGCCTCGAACTTCGCCTGGCAGCCGGCCGAGCAGAAGTAGAACTTCTCGCCTTCGAATTTCAGGAAATGTTTCGCCGTCGAGCGGTCGACGTTCATGCCGCAGACGGGATCTTTCGCGGTCAAGTAATCCTGCGGCATGGCCGCAAACTTCGTCCGGCAGCTCTCAGAGCAGAAATGATAGGTGCGGCCCGCATGGTCGAACGATGGCTTGCCGGCCTTCGGATCGACCGTCATGCCGCAGACGGGATCGCGGGTCACCGCGTTGGCCGCGCTCTCCCGTGGATCATGGCCGCAATGGCAGTGATCGCCACCGTGCGCGTGGTTGTGATGGTGATCGTGTTCGTGCTTGGTATCCATGACTATCTCCTGTGCCCCAGGGGCAGCTGGATAGGCTTATCCACCTTCCAGCAACTGGAAGGTCAAGCACTAATTTGGAGAGTCGAATTTTTTAATCGTATGGGGAGGTCCGACGCTCAGATCGGGCTGATCAGCCCGACCGGCTGGCTTCCGAGCAAGGCGGCAACCGAGATGCTGCCTCCCGGTTCGCTCGTCTTTCCCGTTACCAGATCCGCCTTCAATCCGTGAAGAGGGGAGGGGATGGCGATCGCCGTATCCTCCCAGAATTCCGGACCGGCGAAGAGCACGCCGGGATCGAGCCAGCCGAACATCAGCCGCGGCGCCACGGTGATTGCGAACTCGCTGTTGTGTACCCGGGCGAAAGCGAGGAGATGGTCGCGCCGGCTGCCGGTCGCTTTCAGCGGCAGGTAATCGCCTTTTGCGAAAAGCGCGGGATGGCGCTGGCGCAGCTGCAGGCCGATGCTGACGAGGCGCTGCTTCAATGCCGCCGCCTGCAGCTTGGCGATCGGTCCCGCTTCGTCAAGCCAGGCCATCAGCCGTTCATGCTCGGCCGGCCGGCGGTTGTCGGGATCGACGAGGCTGAAATCGAAACCCTCCGCGCCCTGGTAGATATCGGGAATGCCGGGAGCGGTCAGCTTGAGGAGTGTCTGCGACAGGCTGTTGAGATAACCTGCGGCGATGAAGGGCTGCAGCACTCTTTCGAAATCCTCGAGAAAGGCGTCATTTTCGGGCGACACCAACGCCGCCGCATAACTGGTGACGGCTTCCTCATAAACGTTATCCTGTTCCAGCCAGCCACTGCGCAGTTTCGCTTCGCGCACCGCCTTTCTCGCATAATCGGTAAAGCGCTCGCGAAGCTCTTCCGTCTGCCCTCTGTCGAAATCCTCCGGCCAGACGCCGGCCAGCGCCTGATAGAGCATCCATTCGACATTCGGCTCCGGAGCCGCGCCGTCCGGCAGATCCTTGAGCCAGGACCGGTTCAATTCACGCCAGCGTGCTACTGCCTGCACGAAAACATCCGCACCTTCGCTCAGCGTGTAGAGCCTTGCACGCCCATCCTCGCCGCGTTTGGTGTCATGGGTGGCGCTTGCCGAGAGGCCAAGCGGCTGCAGCCGCGCGCGTTCGGCCATCCGGCGATGGAAACCCTCGGGACCTTCAGGCGTCCTGCCCGGTTCGCCGCCCACCTCGTTGGCGCCAAGCAGCCTGTTGTAGCGATAAAAGAGCGTATCTTCCGTCGCCTTTGCCATGACAGGCCCGCTCAGCTGCTGGAAACGGATGCGGAACTCGTGGGCCGCATCGCCTTCAACCTTGCCTTCGAGAAGCATCAGCACTTGGTCGAGCGCCCGTCGATCATCGAGCTGTGCGGTGGCCTGCGATGCGGTCGCGGCCAGCACTGCGGAATCCTGCCAGGAGAGCGGGCCGCCGTCGCCATAGGTGCGGTAGACCGGAAAGGCGATCAGCAGTTCCCGCAATGCGCCGGCGATCTCGTCTCTTTTTTCCTCGGGAAAGATGCCGGCGGCAATCGACACCAGTCTGTCGGTCTCGCCTACGAAATTGCGTTCCACCATTAGCCGCTTGGCGATCCGCCGGCTCCCTTCGAGATCGCCGGCTTCGCCGGCGATGCTGCGATAGGCATCGTCCAATATGCACAGTCCGCCGCCATCGATGAAGAGGTCACTGATCGCGGCAATGAACTCATATCCCGTGGTGCCGGCGACCGGCCAGCTCTCCGGCAGAATCTCACTTGCCCCGAGGATCTTTTCCACCACGATATAAATGTCCGGCCCAGCCGCCGTCCGCAGCCGGTCGAGATAGGCTTTCGGCCCTGCCAGCCCATCGACATGGTCGATGCGCAGACCCTGCACCTTGCCCTGGCGCACCAGTTCGAGCACCAGCCGATGCATGTCCTCGAACACCGGCGGATTTTCGACGCGCGTGCCGACCAGCCCGGTCACCTCGAAAAAACGGCGATAGCTCAGATGCCGGGCCGCCTCTTTCCAGTAGGTCAGCCGCCAACGCTGCGCTTCATGCAGGCTTCTGAGAAAATCGCGATCGGCGGAGATGTCGTCGAGCTTCTGCCGCAGGACCGCCCGGTCGCCGCCTTCGAACAGGATGTCGCGCATCGCGCGGTGGAAATCCTCGCCTGACGTGACGGCGGCGGCCTCCGCCATTCTCGTCGCAACCGGATCGTCGAGCCGGTTGGCAAGCGCCCCGTAGCTGCCGGGGTTCAGCGGCAGGAGTGTTTCGAAATAGGCAAAGGCGAAACTGCCGTGGGTTTCATCGAGCGCCACGCGCAGTTCGCCGGCGTCGAGCGCGCGATCGAAATCCTGGCCGAGCTGCGGCAGGGTCAGCGGCTCGCTCCAGTCGATGTCGAAGTGACCGGCATAGGCGCTCTGCCGGCCGAATGCCAGGACGTCGCGCCACCAGGCATTTTCCGGCGAGGCGGCCATATGGTTCGGGACGATGTCGAGGATCAGCCCCATGCCTGCCGAAGCCAGGCTTTCCGTCAGCCGGTCGAATCCTGCGCGGCCGCCGAGAGACGGGTCGATCTCGTTGGTGTCGGTAACGTCATAGCCGTGGGGAGAGCCGGTGACGGCGGTAAAGATCGGTGAGGCGTAGAGATGGCTGATGCCGAGCGTCTTCAGATAGGGAACGAGGCCGCAGGCGCGATCGAAGGTCATGCCGTTGCGGAATTGTATCCGGTAGGTCGCTGTCGGAAGTGTCATGAGGCCGTCTGACGTTGGAGGGAGACCCTCTCCAACGGTTGTGTCCGGGCTTTGGTTCCATTACAGCGCCGCGCGTCTCATCAGACGCGCAAAGGACGTAACACTTTGATGGGTTAGTCGATGAAAACGCCGACACTTGCGGCGCGGCCGGCCGAATCGATGACGGTGAGTTTCGAATAGCCGCCGCCGTCCGGCAGCCATTGCTGTGTGCGCCGGCGCGAGAGATCCGGCAGCGGCTTGCCATTGGCAAGCCAGCGGAAGGGCGCGCGGCCGCCCTGCAGCTTCAGCTGAAGCGGCGACAGGTCGCCGCCTTTCGCGCCGAGATCGATATGCGCGCCCTCGGGCGGATAGACGATCTGAGGCGCGGCCTCGCGGCCGGAGGCGACGAGCAGGCCGCTGGCGTTGAGCGCGAAACGCCGCTGGCTGATCGGCAGCTCGGATTGGGCGATGCGCACGGCACCGGCGGGCGGACGCGGCAGCGGCGTCGTCGCGATGTCTGACTTGGCGAAGCCCTCGAAGAGAATCGGCGCTGCGGTGCCATAGCCGGTCAGGCCCGGCACGGCGCCGTTATCGGGCCGTCCGACCCAGACGCCGAGCACATAGCGCCCGTCATAGCCGACCGACCAGGCGTCGCGGTAGCCGTAGCTCGTGCCGGTCTTGTAGGCGACGCCGCGCTGGGCCGCGCCGGCGGGAGGAATGACGCCGGAGAGGATATCGGCGACGTTCCATACTGCAACCGGCTCCAGCATCGGCTCGCCGTCGATCTTGCCGGGTACGCCGGTGATCCCGTCCCCGAGCCTTGCCGGCTGGCCGCGATTGGCGAGAGCCGTGTAGAGCTGCACCAGATCCTTCAGCGTGATGCCGACGCCGCCGAGGCCGATCGCAAGCCCCGGCGTCTCATTCGGCGGCAAAGCCGGGCGCACCTCGGCGCGACGGAAACGTACCAGCAGCCGCGATGGCCCGACGGCGTCGAGCAGCTTGACGGCCGGCACGTTCAGCGAAAGCTGCAGTGCCTCGCGCACCGTGACGTCGCCCTGATAGCTCATATCGAAATTGCGCGGCCGATAGCCGAAGAAATCGGCGGGCCGGTCCTCGATGATCGTCTCCTGGGAGACGAGACCCTGCTCGAAAGCGAGGCCGTAGATGAAGGGCTTCAGTGTCGAGCCCGGCGAACGGTTGACGCGCGTCATGTCGATCCAGCCGGAGCGGCTGGTGTCGAAATAATCGGCCGAGCCGACCTCGCCGACGATCTCACCCGTCTGAGCATCCGCCATCACCATGGCAAGCGACAGCTTCGGCCCGAGCTTCATGGCCGCTGCCCGCGCGACCGACTCCAGGCCCTGCTGCACCTGTTTCTTCAATGTCGTCTGGTGTTTGAGGACCGCAGGCTGCTTGCGAACGGCCGTCTCGGCGAGGTGGGCGGCGAGCGCCGGCAATTGCATGCGCCGCGACGGAATGGCGACCCCCTCGGCCCGCTCCGCCTCGCCATCGCCGACGGCCTCGGCCACCGCAACGCGGTCGAGCACCCGCCGGCGCGCTTCCTCCGCCGCCTTGAGATTGCGGTCCGGCCGGCGCCGTTCCGGCAATTGCGGCAGGGCGACGAGCAGCGCTGCCTCGGCGACCGTCAGGCGGCGCGGCTCCTTGCCGAAATAGGCAAGGCTTGCGGCGCGCACGCCTTCGAGATTGCCGCCATAGGGTGCGTGGGTGAGATAGAGGTCGAGGATCTGTTCCTTGGTCAGCCGCCGCTCGATCTGCACCGCCCGCGCAAGCTGCAGCAGCTTTGCCGAGAGCGTCCGTTCCGGGCGCGGCTCGATCAGCCGCGCCACCTGCATCGAAAGCGTCGAGGCGCCGGAGACGATGCGGCCATTGCTGACGAATTGCAGGCTCGCGCGCCCGAGCGCCCAAGGGTCGACGCCGCCGTGGCTGTAGAAGCGCTGGTCTTCATAGGCGATCAGCATGCGCAGGAATTGCGGATCGACGTCAGATGCCGACGTCTTCAGCCGCCAGCGGCCCTCCGACGTCGCAAAGGCGCGCAGCAACTGGCCGTCGGCATCCAGCACCTCGGCTGAGACCACATCCGCCTTCTCCAGCGGCGGCGGAAAGGCCCGGTCGGCGGCGTCGAGCGCAAGCAGACCCGCGCCGGCGAGAACGACGCCGGCGGCGGATCCGATCGCAAACTTGCGCCACAGCCCCATTATTGTGCTGCCATGACCTCCATCTTGCCGGTCGCCGTGCGGGCCGAAAGCTCGGGCCTGTACATGTCCTCGACGGTTGCCGCCGGATGATCGTAGGTGCCGGGTGTGACGGCGCGCACGACATAGGCGACATTGAACTCGCGATCGTCGCCCGAGGCGCGGTTGAAGGCGGCGACGAAGCGATCATAGCGGAATTCGGTATGGGCGGCGGAGATCTCGCCGATCCAGTCGAAATTCGTCATCTGGGCGCTGTCGACGAGGTTCGGATTGTCGATCTCGAAGCCGGCGGGCAGAAGATCGGTGATGACGATGCGCGAGGGCCAGTCGTTGGTCTCCCGCACATGGATGACGACGACATAGCGCTCGTTCTGCTTCGCTTCGCTGACATTCGCCTGTTCGCCGTCGAGCGTGTAGTAGCTGCGCTCGATGGTGAAGCCGTCGCCGCCGGCCGGCAGCGGCACGGTCGGGGCGGCAACGGTGGTGACGACAGCCGAAACCGCGTCGTTGGTCTGGTTGGTCAGCGTCAGCGGATGGCCGGCCAGTGCATCGCCGGTCATGCGCGCCATGTAGGCGCCGGTGTGTGCCGCGCCGTTGACGTCGATTTTCAGCCCGTCATCGCCGCCCTGGATGGCGCGCGCGGCAAGCAGCATCCAGGTCTCTTCCTGGGTGCTCTTATATTTGCTGCGCCCCCATTCCTTGGCCACGGCCTTGGAGAGCTCCGGGATGACCGGCGGTACCGGCCGGCTTTCGGCCGCCAGCGCCAGGATCGCGGCGCCGTCGCGCAGGATCGTGCCGTAGTCGGTGCGCGAGAGGTTGACGCGCGACACCATCGATTGCTCCGACATCTGCAGCGCATCGAGGAAGATGTTCTTCGAACGCTGCGCATCGCCGTAAAGCGCCAGTGCGGCGGCGATATGCGCCTTGGCGAGCGGCGTCGGGAAGTCGTTGATCATCGTATCGGCATAGTAGCGCAGATCGCTGATCGCGGCCTTCTTGTTGCGGGCCAGGACGTAGACGGCATAGGCGATCTGATCGCCCTGTCCCTTGATGTCGGTGGTGTAGGACAGCACGTTCTGCAGGTTTTCCAGCGCCTGCACGAAAGCTCTTTCCGGCACGTCGTATTTCTGCTCGCGGGCCCGCGTCAGGAAATCGGTAACGTAGGAATCGAGCCAGACATCGCCCGAGTCAGGACCCCAGAGGCCGAAGCTGCCGGCGGATGCCTGATAGGAAAGCACGCGGTAGATCGCATCCTGCACGCGCTGGCGCACGTCGTCATCGTTTTCGATGCCGGCCTGCTTCGCCACTTCGGCAAGGTAGAGCAGCGGCAGCGCGCGGCTGGTGGTCTGCTCGGCGCAGCCGAAGGGATAGCGGTCGAGCGTCATCAGCAGTGCGGGGATATCGAAAGCGGCCGAACGCGTGACGTTGACGCTGATCGAGGCGCCGGGCAGCACGCTGTCGGCCAAGAGGTTCTTGTCGACAGTGAGCTTCGCCCCGGGCTTGAGCGCCAGCACCCTGCGCTGGGTGATCGGCAAGGAGGCCGGGCGCACCGGCACATCGACCGTCTGGTCGAGCGAAAGGCCGGAAGCGTCGGAAAGGTTGATCGAGACGCTGCCGGCGCCCGGCTGCTTGCCGACAAGCGACAGCGTCAGCTCGGATTTGGCGCCGGCCTCGAGGCGGATCGTCTGCGAGGCGGAAGCCTGTTCGATGCCGACCGCGTCGTTGCCGGTCAGCTGCAGCGTGTAGTCGCCGGCCGGGGCATCGGTGTTGGCGATGTCGAGACGCAGATTGGCCTTGTCGCCGGGGGTGAGAAATTTCGGCAGGCTCGCGGTGACCACGACCGGATCGCGGATAATGACATCCTTGACGCCGTGGCCGACGCCGCTCTTCGACCAGGCGACCGCCATGACGCGCGCCGTGCCGTTGAATTGCGGAATGTCGAAGGAGACATTGGCCTTGCCTTCGGCGTCGAGCTTTACCGGACCGGAGAAGAACGCGACGAGCTTCTGTGTCGGCGGGCTTGACTGCAGCGCCACGGCGCCGCCGTCGCCACCGGTCCTGAGCTTGCCGGTTACACCAAGCGAGCCGTCGATCAGGCGGCCGTAGAGGTCACGGATTTCAAGGCCGAGCTGCCGCTGGCCGAAATACCAGTCCTCAGGGTTCGGCGGCTCGTAGCGCGTCAGGTTGAGAATGCCGACATCGACGGCGGCAACCGTCACATAGGCATCCTCGTTGGCACCGGCCCCCGTCACTTGCAAGCCGATATTCAACGGGCCGCGCGGCAGCATCTTTTCCGGCGTGTCGAGCGCCACCTGCAGCGCCCGCTGCTCGGGATCGACCTTCAGCCATTTGATGCCGATCGAGCGCATCGGCATATGGCTGTCCTGCGCATCGCCGGGGCGGAAGAGTGTCGCGGTCACATAGGCGCCGGCACCCCAATCAGCCGTGACGGGGATATCGACCTCGCCGCCGGTCTCGCCGATCGTGGCGCTCTGCACGGCGACCAGCTTTTCGGTTCCGGCCGTCACCATCAGCTCGCCGCCATAGCGCGAGGTAACTTTCAGTTTGGCCGTCTCGCCGACCTTATAGCTGTCCTTATCGAGGGCGATTTCCAGCCCGTCGGGTGTTTCGGTGGAAGTCGAGGCCACGAACCAGCCGGCCTCGAATTCGACGCTGGAGGTGGGGCCGTCGGCATCCGGGCTTTCGACTTCGAGGCGGTAGCGGCCCCAGGTCACCGGCACGGAGATCTTGCCGCCGTCCATCGTCGCGTCGACGCTGCCGTTGGAGATCTGCTCGGCGGTGTAGACCGGCTCGTATTTCCATGCCGTGCCCTCGCGATACCACTGGTATTCGCGGTTGAGGCTGTAGAACTTCCAGCGCAGGCCCTTCGTCTCCTGCTTCCCACCGTCGGCATCGACGCCGATCACCGTGAAATTGGCGATCGAATTCTCCGGCAGATCGTCGGAAAATTCCGGCTTGATGCCGATCGATGCGCCCTGGTTCTTCACCGGGATGACGAGAGAGCGCTCGATTGCGCGCCCGCCCGCTTCCTGCATGCGCATATAGACCGTGGCGTTGAGCAGCTGCGTCGTCGCCGGCAGGTCGCTGATGGTGAGGTCGGTCGAGGCTTCGCCGTTCTCGTCGAGTTCAGGCAGTCCGTCGATCGGCAGGCGCGAATCTTCGCTTGCCTCCTCGTCGGCAAGCCCGAAGAGGAAGCCCTTATAGGCAGCGCTCTCACGCGTCGGCTTGACGACGACGTCGCCCTCGAGCGTCAGTCCCGCGGCCGGAGCGCCGTAGAGATACTTGCCCGAGATGGTGATCGTCGCCGGCGTATCCGGACCGATTTCCTTGGCTTCGGTCTTGATTTCCATCTCGGTGCGATCCGGCACGAAATCGTCGACCAGGAAGCTCTTGGTGGCGATAGCCGTACCCTTGGGGTCGGTATAGACATTCATCGTCCAGGTGCCGCGCATGGCGTTTTCCTGGGTCGGAAAATCGATGGAATAACCGCCGAGATTGCTGGTCTGGCTGACGATCCGCCGGTCTTCGACGCCATCGGGACGGCTGAAGATGAAGGTGAGCGGCAGGTTCTCGATAGCGTTGCCGTCGGTATCGCGGGCAAGCGCCTGCGCATGCACGGTCTCGCCGGCGCGGTAGATGCCGCGTTCGGTAAAGGTCAGCACGTCGATCGCGCCGGGGGCGGCACGGCCCGTCACGCCGCGGTCGGAGAGGTCGAAGCCGGCGCGCGTCATGTCGAGGAAGACATAGTCGGATGTGCCGTTCTTGGCGGCGATGACGGCCGGCGTGAGCGCCGCCGTGCCGCGGATCAGGCCGGCGGTGAAGGTGGCGCGGCCGTTTTCGTCTGTCGTCGCGGTGCCGAGCACCTCATTGTTCTTGGCGAGCAGCTGCAGCTCGACGCCCGCGATCGGCTTTGCCGAGGCGAGCGAGCGGGTGAAGACGTTGAGCCCATCCGTGCCGGCATAGGTGGTGATGCCGATATCGGAGACGAGGAACCATTGCGTCGCCTGCGAATCCCACTCCTGGGACGGGCCGGTTCCTGCTGTGGCGGTCATTACGTAGATGCCGGGCTTGCGCTCCGGCAGCGCCTCGTCGACCGGGAAACTGGTGACGACGTCCTTGTTGAGCTCATTGGCGATCTCGATCGATCCCTGCCAGACAAGCTCGCCGCTCTGGTCCTGGATGTTCTGGGCGCTGTAGCCGTCGAGCTGGCTCAGGAACTGGGAGTTTGTCAGCAGCGGCGCGATGCCGCGATCGCCGATGCGGTAGAGCTTGAGATTGGCCGACGCCAGGTTGACCGAGACGATCGGGATGCCGCGGCGCGCCGTCGAGGGCAGCACGAAGCTGTCACCGGTGAAGCGCACCATCTGGGTGCGGTCCTTGATGTAGACGTCGATGCTGACGGGCGCGTCGAGAACCTCGTCGACTGAAGACGGCAGGCCGGTACGGAAGGCGATCTTGTAGGTCTCGCCATGCGTCAGGCCTTCGACGCAGATCTGCTTGCCCTTGGTTTCGACCGCCTTCGGCGCGGCGCCGTTCAGCGTCACGAAGGGCGTGTAGTCGGTGGTCTTGACGAGCGCTTCGGAGAAGGTGACGCAGGCGCGCGGCGTGGCGCTGTCGGCGTCGACCGTATGTTCGGTGATGCGGAATCCCTGCGTCGATTTCAGCTGCAGATAGGCCGCCTGCACGTCCTTGGCGCCGACCAGCGCCAAGCTTGCCTTGTAGGCGTCGAGCGCCGGGCGATAATTGCCGTTGCGTTCCAGCGCATTGGCAAGCACGGCGAGCGCCTCGGCCCGCTTGGCCGTCGTGCGCGTCAGCTCGTAGCCGTTCAGTGCGTCGAGCACGGCCTGGCCCGTGATGCTGCTCTCCGTGCTTCCGAAGGAAATTGCGGCGCGGGCGGTCTCGAGCCAGAGATCGGCGTCATCGGGCGTGATCGACAGTGCGCCATGGAAGGCGATCAGCGCGTCGGTCAGGTTGTTGGCGGTCATGTCGAGGCGGGCATTGGCCGTCAGGCTGTCCACCCCCTGGCCCTGCTGGCCGTCGGTCAGGGCAAGATTGTCCTTGAAGTCGTGGGCCTGCTGGATGAGCTCGCTCGTCAGGAAGGTCAGGCGCGGCGCAGCCCCGATATCCGGCTCCTTCTGTGCCGCCGTTTCGACGATCTTGCCGGCGATGGCGCCGGGGAAGGCGTTCATCGTCTTGAAATCGGACTTCAGGAAGCACCACTTCACCTTGGGATTGTAGGTGAAGGCCTTGCAGCTCTTGTCGCCGATGCAGGAGGTCTTGCACTGGTCGAGCGAAACATTCTGCTCGGTGCGCAGATCGAAGCCGAAGAAATCGGCATCCTTGATCGTCTGAATGTCGCGCTTGGTTTCCGCCGCGGCCGCGGGAAAGCTGATGGCAATCGTGGAAAAGGCGATAGCAGCGAAAGCGAAAAACGAGCGCACGGACATAGATTCCCCCCAAGGATACAGGCGATGCTGGCTCTGATCGGCGGCACTCTCCTCACTCCTCACGAGATTGTCAACTCAACTTGAACGATGTTTCACCTTCGCACAGGCGCTTTCGTTCAACCGTCATATCGGTGGCGTGATTTGCAGCTTTTGCAAGGGTGAGCAAGGATTTGGGCGAACGCCGGAGACATCGCAATGTCCAGATCTTTCCGCCATGGCGGCCTTGCCATGCTCAGTGCAGCCAATGGCCCGTTACTCGCTGTGGGTGCAGCCGGCGCCGCCGAGGTTCACGTCTGCAACGGCATGCCGGTAAATCGAGAAGGCGAGAGGCCGGATTAGCCATCGGCCCCAGCTTTTCAGCGACGGTCAGGCAGTCGTTTTTTTGTTTCACATCGGCATCGTTAAAAAATTAACAACGTTAACAATAGGTTAAGTCACGAGATTCGCGTTTCACGGCGGAACATAACGCCGAGTTGCCCGTTACTGGCATGAGTTTCGAGCAGGGACAGCTGCCGGAGCGGATCCCTCTTTCGAAGTATGTGCGTAACAAAGGGACGTATCATGGCCACCAATGTTGTGCGGCGCTGGCAACGAGATGATCTCATGAAGCAGAGAATATTGATCGTCGAAGATGAATTCCTGATCGCCCTGGATCTCGGGGCGACAGTGGAGAACATGGGCATGCAGGTCGCGGGCCTCGCGCATGATCGCGAGCAAGCCCTGAGGCTGGCGCCGCTTGCCGACATCGCCTTCGTCGATATCAATCTCGCCGACGGGCCGACCGGGCCCGACATCGGCCGGCAACTGGCGGAGGAGCACGGCATCGCGGTCGTCTTCATGACCGGCAATCCCGAGATGGTTGCCGATGGCGTCAAGGGTGCGGTCGGCGTGGTTCAGAAGCCGGTCATGCCTTCGGTCGTCGAACAGCTGGTCAAATATCTGGCCGCGCGCCGCATCGGCATGTTTGCCGTGGTGCCCAAACAGATGACGGTCTTTGCCTGATTGGCCGGTTCAGCCGGAAACGGTCGCAAGTTGCGGCTGAGGGCTGGCCTTTTCCGGCCCCGGTCTGCCATAGGCCTTGAGAAAGGTACGGACGGCGTTGCGCGCCGCCTTTTCCAACTCGCCGTCGGTCGGCATCCCGCCGAACAGCACGGTCATCTGCAGGTCGGCATTGCCGAGTGCCACGAACTGGCGGGCAGCGACGTCGAAATCGTCGATGACGAGCGCCCCTTTGTGAGCAAGCCGCGCGAAAAGCGCCGACAGCGCCGTGGTCAGCTTCCCCGGCCCGTGCTGGCGCCAGCTTTCGAAGAGATGCGGATATCGTTCGCCCTCCATCTGCACCAGCTTGCGCAGGAATTTTCCGTCGTGATTGCAGATGCAGTTCCTGTTGAGGCGCACGACGAAGGCCGTCAGGTCGTCCTCCAGATTGTCGGCATTGTCGGGAAAGGTCGACAGCATGGAGAAGAGCATGGCGTTGGCGCGGTTCATCACGTCCTCGACGACAGCGACGAACAGCGTCTCTTTCTCGCGGTAGTGATTGTAGATCGTCTGGCGCGACACGCAGGCTGCTGCGGCGATCTCATCAATGCTGGCGCCGGCAAAACCCTGGTTGCAGAATACCTCTGCGGCGGCCTCGAGAATTGACAGGCGCTTGGCGCATTGTCCGCGCTGCGTATGCCCCGTCATCCTGGCTGCGGGTGTCATGCGATCTTTCATGGCACGAAGATAAGCCGTCTTGACGTTTTAGACAATGGCGTCTAATTTTACATCAGTGTCCAAATTTATAGACACTCTTAGTTCCGCCGCTGGAGATATGAGCTCCCAACTTCGTCTTCGCGCGAACGATCATCATTGAACCCTTAAGAGCAAGGCGGCGGAGCGACGATCCGGCGCTTTCGCTGCGCTTTTATGAAAGATCATCCTTATGACGGCTTCATTCTTTCGCATCGCTCTCATTCTCGGCCTTCTCTCGGCCATCGGCCCCTTCGCCATCGACATGTATCTGCCTGCGCTGCCGTCCATCGGCCAGGATCTGCACGCCGATAACAGCGTCACGCAGCTGACCCTTCTTGCCTTCTTCATTTCCTTTGCGCTCGCCCAGCTCCTCTATGGCCCGTTGTCGGATATGTGGGGCCGCAAGCTGCCGCTCTATATCGGGATCGGCCTCTTCGCGGTCGCTTCGGTCGGCTGTGCGCTGGCGACCGATATCGAAACGCTGATCGCTTTCCGTTTCGTCCAGGGTATCGGCGGGGCAGCCGGCATGGTCATTCCGCGCGCCATCGTCCGTGATATGCACACCGGCGTCCAGGCCGCGCGCCTGATGTCGCTCTTGATGCTGGTCTTCTCGATCTCGCCGATCCTGGCACCGCTGACGGGCAGCGCCGTCATCGAGTTTTACGGCTGGCGCGGCGTGTTCTGGGCCGTGACGATCGCCGCCTTGGTCGGTCTCGTCCTCTTGTCCACACAGCTCGAGGAAACGCGGCCCGCCAGTGAGCGCAGCGGCAGCGGTCTTGGAAGCGCCATGTCCGCCTATCGGCGGCTGCTTGGCGACCGCAATTTCCTGACGCTGACCTTCATCGGCGGCCTCGGCATTTCGAGCTTTCTCGTCTATCTCGCCAACTCGCCCTTCGTGCTGATCCAGCATTACGGCCTGACGCCGACCCAGTACAGTTTCGCCTTCTCGATCAACGCCGTGTCTTTCTTCGCGGTGTCGCAGGCGACGGGCTGGCTCGGCGAGCGTTTCGGCCTGGTGCGCGTCATGCGGATTGCCGTCAGCGCCTTTGCGCTGGCCATGGTCGCCATGGCGGTGATGATGGCCGCAGGCTTCAACCAGCTGCCGGTCATGGCAAGCTTCCTCTTCCTCGGCTATGGCTTCCTCGGCCTCGTCATCCCGACGAGCGCGGTGCTGGCGCTGGAGGATCACGGCGAGATCGCCGGCACGGCCTCGTCGCTGATGGGCACGCTGCACTTCGTCATCGCCGCCGTCGCCATGGTGATATCGAGCCTGTTCTTCGACGGCACGGCCGTCCCGATGGCCGCCGGCATCGCGCTTTGCGCCTTCTGCGCTTTCGTGCTGACGCAGGCAACGATCGGCCGCCGCGCCGCCGTCGCTGCCGCCGAATGATCGTGATCGGCCGCACCCGATTGTCGGTTGCGGCCCCCGCTGTCCGGATCATGCCAGAGCAGGCAGCGCCGAGCCGGGTCTGAAGGCGTCAGCGCGTCAGGGTGAAAGCGTCGCTTTCGCCGGGAATGAGTTCCAGCGGCCAGATCCTGTTGCGGGCGCCCTGCGGATAGTGCTCGGCATAGGCCGGCATGGTGGCGAGCAGGGTTTCGCCGAGCTGCACGCCGAGATCGCGCAGCGACATGCGGAAGGACGTCAGCGTCGGCTGCAGGAAATGCGTGCGCGGCTCTTCGCGGAAACCCAGGACGGCAAGGTCGCGCCCCGGTACGATACCGGCTTCTGCGAGTCGCCGGTAAAGTCCGATCGCCATCAATTCGTGGATCAGGATGATCGCGGTCGGCCGGTCTTCGATCATCAGCAGTTCGTGGCCGGCCTGATAGCCGCCCTGTTCGCTCGATTTGACGCGGATGACGAGGGCCGGATCGAAGGGAATATCGTGCCGTTTCAGCGCTTCGCGATAGCTGTCGAGGAAAATATAGCCGAGGTTGATGTCGGAGGAGGGGGCGGCCACCGCGATCCGCCGATGGCCTTTTGCGACCAGCCGGTCGACACCGCGCGCCGCCACCCCTTCGAAGTCGAGATCCATCCAGGTATAGCTGCCGCCGGATGCGCTGCGGCCGAGCGCCACGAAGGGGATGCGGGCCTTTTCCAGAAGTTCGATGCGCCGGTCGGTGCGCCGGGTCGCCGAAATGATCATCGCATCGACCAGCCGGCGCGCCACCATGCGCTTCAGATATTCGTGCGGATCCTCGTCATCGGGGCAGGGCAGCATGACCAGATCGAGCTTGTGGCGGGAAAAGACGCTTTGCAGCCCGTCGGTAACGCCAAGGAAGAAGTCGTCGCTGTTTTCGACCGTCTCGCGGCTCACCTCGAGCATCAGGCCGATGACGTTCGTCATGCCCTGGCGAAGGCTGCGGCCCGACTGGTTGGCGACATAGCCGAGTTCTTCGGCGGCGGCGAGCACGCGCCGGCGCGTTTCGTCGTTGACGTCGGGCTTGCCGTTCAGCGCGCGGGATACGGTCCCGATCGAAATGTCGAGGTGCTCGGCGAGCTGACGGATTCCCTTCATCTGCAGCGATCTTCCTCCTTGCCGCGCGGCGCGTCTTTTCAGGCGCGCCAAAGACGCCGTAACACTTCGATCTCAGCGTCACGCTCTTCTTGCCACAGGATTGCGCCTGCGAAAAGCGGGGGAGGGGTTAGGGCTTGAAGCTCCGGCGGATGACGAGTTCCGGAATGACGCGTTCGTAACCGGGCGGCGAGTCCGGGTTCTCAAGCCGCCGCTCCATCAGCTCGACGGCGCGCTGCGCCATGGTCAGGGGGTCCTGGCGGAAGGTGGTCAGCTGGTAGCTCAGCCAGGAGGATTCCGGAACGTCGTCGAAGCCGATGACGGCAAGATCCTCCGGAACGCGCAGCCCCGCTTCCAGGCGCGCGACATCCATCAGTCCGAAGGCGATCAGGTCATTGGCGCAGAAGATGGCGTCGGGCTTCGTTCTTTCCGAAAACAGCGCGCGACCGGCGGTGACGCCGCCCTCATAATCGGAATCTGCGCCGCGGGCGACGGTGACGGATGCGCCGAGCGACTCGGCCGTCGAAAGGAAGGCGCTCTCGCGCTCGACGATAGCAGGCGTTTTCGAATGGGAGCCGATGACCGCAAGCCGTCGCCTGCCGCTTTCGTAAAAGGCCGTCGCCGCCTTGCGCGAGGCCTCGGAGTTGCCGGCGCGCACATGATCGGCGTCCGGCTCCGAACGGCCGATGACGACGAGCGGCTGGCCATTTCGCTGGGCGAGTTCGAGGAAACTCGCCGGCGGCGAACCGGACAGGATGATGATCGCCTCGGCGCGATGGCCGATCAGCATTTTTTGGGCGGCGAGCAACTCGTCTTCCGTTTGCCCGGTGTTGATGAGGATTGGGATGCTGCCGCGCCGGATCAGGGATTTGGCAAGAGCTGCTGCCAGATGCGCGCGAAACCCGACTTCCGGCCGTGTCGCGACGATACCGACGAGGCGGCTCTGATTGGCAAGCACGCCGCGAGCCAGGTCGTTGACGTGGTAGCCGAGTTCGTCAGCTGCCCGCAGCACCTTCTCCCGCGTTGCCGGAGCGACGCTTGCGCCCGGCGTGAAGGTGCGCGAGACGGCGGAGCGGGACACGCCCGCCAATTGCGCGACCTGCTCGGCGCTGACGAAGCGCATGCGCTCTTTCTTCGGCGTCTTGGAGCCGTTCACCGGACCATCATTCATGGCCCTCCAGCTATTGATCGACTCTGACAGCCGGATGACAGATGGCGAGGCAGGCGGAAATTTTTGCTGAGAAAAACCGAGGCTGCGGGACTTTTGGCAGATCGGCGGCTCGCCCCTCATCCGCCTGCCGGCACCTTCTCCCCGCTCGCGGGGCGAAGGGGGCAAGTTGCGAGCTCTTCGGTTCCACAGACCTCTCGCAGGGCACGTCCCCTCGCCCCGTCTTTACGGGGAGAGGGTGAGGGTGAGGGGCAAATCACAGGTAAAGCGGCGATAAGATCAACGCCGCTTCAAAAAACTTCAGTCTATTCGCAGACGCGGACGGTTTCGGTGTGATAGCCGCCGTCATAGCGATTGCGGACATCGCGGTCCTCATACCAGCATCTCGGTGCGGGTTCGACATAGCGAGGGCCATCGACATAGCGCGGGCCGCCATTGGCGATCGCGCCTCCGATCAGACCGCCGACGACACCTGCGGCAACGCCGCCGGCGATAATGCGGCCGGTGTCATCATGGTGATGACGGTCACGCGCGGCAGCGGGCTGAATAGCCGATCCAACAAGGGCCATTGCGATCAACAGGCTGCTCATAATTCTCTTCATAACATTTTCTCCTCAGTGGCAATCGCCTCCCGATAGGAGAGAAATGCGGCAGCAAGTCGTTTGTTCGTTCAAACTTTGCAACACGCGTTAACGCATGCCATCTACATCTAGGTCGCCGATTCCGTCGTCGTCTCTTCCAGAACCTCCTCGGGAATATCGTCGAAAGACGCGTAATTGAGGTTATAGAGCCTGGAATAAAGCTTGCCGTTCTTCATCAACTGGCGGTGGTTGCCGCTTTCGATGATTTCGCCGTTCTGCAGCACGATTATGCGGTCGGCCTCGCGGATCGTCGCCAGGCGGTGGGCGATGACGAGACCGGTGCGGTTTTCGAGCAGCTTCACCAGAGCCTTCTGGATCAGCATCTCCGTATAGCTGTCGATATTGGCCGTCGCCTCGTCGAGCACGAGGATCTTCGCATCCGCCACCAGCGCCCGGGCGAAGGAGAGGAGCTGGCGCTGCCCGAGCGAAAGATTGCCGCCCCGCTCGCCGAGCATGCTGTCGTAGCCTTCCGGCATGCGCATGATGAAGTCATGCGCGCCGACGGCCTTGGCGGCTTCGATCACCTGCTCGCGCGTCGCTTCCGTCTTGTGGTAGCGGATGTTCTCGAAGACGGTGCCGGTGAAGAGGAAAGGTTCCTGCAGCACCATGGCGATCTGCGCCCCGAGCGAATCCTGCGTCAGCGCACGCACGTCATGCCCGCCGACCAGCACCTGCCCCCGCTGCACTTCGTAGAAGCGGTGGATCAGCGACATGCAGCTCGATTTGCCCGATCCGGTCGGGCCGACGAGGGCGACCGTCTCGCCCGGATTGACCTTGAAACTGACATGCTTCAGCACGGGATGTTTGGGATTGTAACCGAAAACCACATCGCGGAACTCCACCGAGCCGTCCATGTCGGCCGACAGCACCTTGGCGTCGGGCGCGTCCTGGATCTCGATCGGCACGTCGAGCACGTCGGTCAAACGCTGGCCCGAGGCCATGGCGCGCTGCATGACGGAATATTGCAGCGTCAGCGAGCGAATCGGGTCGAAGAAGCGCTGGATATAGAAGAGGAAGGCGACGAGCACGCCGACATCGAGCGCCTGGTTCAGGACGCGCGCTCCGCCGACGACGATGACGAGGGCCATGGCGATGCCGGTCAGCGAATCGACGATCGGCACCATGATCTGGGCATAACGCGCCGCCGTCAGATGCGTCTTGAGATTGGCATGCGCCTTATCGTCATAGAGTTGAAAGTTGACCTCCTGCCTATCCATGCTCTGGACGGCGCGCACGCCATGGATCGCCTCGGCGAGTGCACCGTTCGCCACCGAGTTCGTCTCATGCGCGGCCATGAAGGACTTGCGCGCCAGCGGCAGCCAGAACAGACGCACGACGAAGAGCACCGGCAGTGCGGACAGCGTCAGCAGCCCGAGCTTGAAGTCGAGATAGAGCATCACGAAGACGATGCCGAAGAGCAGGAAAATGTCGCCGACGGAAAGCACACAGGTTTCGAGAAACTCCTGCATCGAATTGACGTCGCCCTGCAGGCGCGACATCAGCCGGCCGACCTCCGTCTTGTCCATGAAAGAGAGCGAAACGCGCTGGAGATGCGAAAACATCGCCCTGCGGATATCGAAGAGCACGTTTTCGGCGACGCCGCCGACCAGCATTTCCTGCCAGTAGCTGGCGCCGTAGTTGATGAGGATGGCAATCAGGAAGGCGACGATCGCCCAGGTCAGCGCCGAATGGCTGCCGCCGGGCTGCATGCCGTGGTCGATGGCATAGCGGATGATCAGCGGGATCATCAGCTGCATGGCGGTGAAAACAAGCACCGAAACGACCGACAGCACGACATCGCGCCGGTAGGGGTGCACGAAGGCCCAGATGCGCTTGACGATGTTGGAATCGAAGACCTTGCCGAAGATTTCCTCTTCGATGCGATGCGAGCCAACCACCGCCCTCGGCGGCCGCCTGCCATCCTCGCGAACGTCGGAGCGTTCGGTTTCCAGTTCCTCGGCCATCAATTTCCTCCAGCGCCGGCTTCTTACGCGCTCAAAGCGTCGTCGCCCGGTCGCACCTGCAAATCGTAAAGCGCCTTGTACCGCCCGCCGAGCGACAGAAGCTCGTCATGCGTGCCCTGTTCGACGATGCGGCCGTCCTCGATGAAGAAGATCCTGTCGGCATGCATCAGCGAGCTCAGGCGATGGGCGACGATGATCGTCACGCGGTCGGCGGCGTAGCGGCGCATGGCGCTGCGGATGCGCTGTTCGGTGGCTGCGTCGATCGCCGCCGTCGAATCGTCGAACACCATCACGGCGGGTTTGAGCATCAGCGCGCGGGCGATCGAAAGCCTCTGGCGCTGGCCGCCGGAAAGCGAGACGCCGCGTTCGCCGACGACCGTGCCGTAGCCGGTGGGAAGGCCGAGCACATAATTGTGGAGCTGCGCGCTTTCGCTGGCGCGTTCGATGCGGCTTTCCTTGGCCCAGGGGTCGCCATAGGCGATGTTGTTTTCAATCGTCGTGGTGAAGAGGAAGGAATCCTGCTGCACGACGGCGACGGAGCGGCGCAGCGACTGCAGCGTTGCCTTGCGGATATTCTGCCCGTCGATGGTGATCTTGCCTGCGGTGGCGTCGTAGAAGCGCGGGATGAGATGCGCGAGCGTCGACTTGCCGCTGCCGGGCGGGCCGACGATGCCGATCGTTTCGCCGCGCTTCGCCTCGAAGCTGACATCGTGCAGCACCTCACGCGTCGGCGCGCTCGGATAGGCGAAACTGACATTCTCGAAGCGTAGCGTGCCGTCCGTTACATCAAGTTCCTTGGCATCCGGCGCATCGCGCACGGCGATCTCCAGATCCAGAAGATCGAAGAGGCGCGTACCGCAGGTCGAGGCGCGGGCAAAGGCGTTGACCATCAGGCCGAGCTGGCGCACCGGCATCTGCAGGATGGTCATGAAGGTCAGGAAGGAAGCAAGTGTGCCGACGGTAATCTCGCCGGCGAGCACCTTGCCGCCGCCGACCCACAGCACCAGACCCATGGCCGCAAAGAAGGAGAAGGTCATGGCGCTGGTATTGGTGACGCGGATTCCGACGCGCTGATGGGCAAGCTCCAGCGCATTCTTCGACGCTTTCTCGAATTTCGAGAGCTCGTGCTCCTGCGCCGCAAAGGCGCGCACGACGCGGATGCCGCCGAGATTTTCTTCCATGATGCGGGTCAGCACCGAAAGCCGCTGCTGCAGGTCGAGCCAGGTGGCGCGCAGCCGAAGCTGGGTGACCGACGAGCGCCAGCCGACGAAGGGGACGAAGGAGAGGGCCAGCAGGCCGAGCACCACGTCGGTCGACAGCAGCATGTAAGCCCCGATGCCGATCAGCATCGAAAGCAGGAAGACACGCACGAGCGCCGTCGAGAAGTACATGCGCACGCCTTCCAGATCGAGCAGGCCGATGGTGATCAGGTCGCCGGAGTGCACGGTGTCATGAAAACTGAAGGAGAGGCGCTGGATCTTTTCGTAGCAGGCCAGACGCAGCTCGTAGCCCATGTGATGGCCGACGGATTCACTGAAATAGTTCTGCACCATGGTGAAAATGCCGCGCAGCACGCTGGCGCCGAGCAGAAGCAGCGCCGTCGTCAGCAGCGCATCCTGCGCCTGCTGCCCGACCGTGCCGCCGTGAAGCGCCACCTGCGTATGATCGACGGCCTGGCCGAGAAGGCGCGGGATCAGAAGCTGGAAGGTGGAGGCGATCAGGGTGGCGCCGATGGCAAGGCCGGCTTGCCAAGGGTGACGGAAGGCCATCACGGTGATGCGCACCAATGTATAGAGGCCTCGGCCCCAGCCTGCCGCAGTTGCAAGCGCCATCGAAGCCGAAGGCTTCGCCGCGCGTAAGAACGCATCGCTGCTCACGGTATTTTTCCAATAGATGTGTGTTCGGACGCTGGCCCGAAAAGACGGCAAATCCATGAAGGGATTGATAGCACCGTCACTTTTGCCGATTCCAATTGGGGGTTCAAGTAAAGAATTCACCATCTGGTTATTTTTACGTGAGGCCTCCTCGCATGCCGGCGGGAACAATCGCTACGCGGGCGGGTTGCAGCAGGCAGACCCTGTCAGGCAGCCGTTACCGGGAGAAACTCATGCCGCTGAAAGCCCTCGCTCTCAATTCCACACTGAAGGCCGGCGACGCCAAGGAGGCCTCGTCGACCGAGCGGATGATCGGCCTCATCGACAAGGCGATGTCGAAGCACGGCGTCGTGACCGAAGTGATCCGGCTTGCCGATTTCAACATCAAGCCGGGGGTCACCTCGGACGAAGGCGAGGGTGACGACTGGCCTCAAATTCGCGCGAAGCTGCTGGACGCCGATATCCTGCTGATGGCAACGCCGATCTGGCTCGGCCAGCCCTCCAGCGTCTGCAAGCGGACGCAGGAGCGCATGGACGCCTTCCTCGACGAGACCGACGATCAGGGCCGCATGGTCTCCTACGGCAGGGTCGCCGCCGTCGCCGTCGTCGGCAACGAGGATGGCGCCCACCATGTGTCTGCCGAGCTCTACCAGGCGCTGAACGATGTCGGCTTCACCATCCCGGCGAACGCCGTCGCCTATTGGGTCGGCGAGGCGATGGGGTCCACCAATTTCGTCGATCTCGACAAGGTGCCGGAGGTCGTGACGAAAGCCGTGGACATGCTGGCGCGCAACACGGCGCATCTGGCGGGCCTTCTGAAGGCGAAGCAGTATCCCGGCGAAGCTGGCTGACGGCACTAAATATTCCGCTATTCCAATAGCTTACGAGACGACGCCACAAACCCCCTTGCCACGTTCGGCTTTTAGGGCTTTGATACACGACTAGTTTGATAGACTATGAACGGGCGAAATCGCTCCTTTTATTTCCTTTGCGGGCCGCTGAGCGGACCCCGATCCTGCGGCAGATGTTTGCGAATGGCCGCATGAACCTCATCAACGCGTGACCGGTATCTATGCGTTGAAACCTCGATCGACACACGGTGCGGATGAAACCGCAAAGGAGTTGCGATGACGGTTCAGGGACTTTTTTCCGCGAGAGCCAATGCGGCGGCGCAGATATCCGCCGTGCCGCGCATTGCCATCGTCGGGCGCGGCTTTTCCGGAATGATGATGGCGATTGCGCTGATGAAGGCGGTGCGCACGCCCTTCCACCTGCAGCTGTTCGACCCGAATTCGTCGGTCAGCGGCGGCCAGGCCCTGTCTTCGGCCCGTTCCTCCACGATCCTCAACACCCGCGTGCGCGATCTTTCGGTCTCGCTCGGCGACAACGACGATTTCAACGACTGGCTCTGTAGCAACGCCGCCTTCCGTGCCGCCGTGCCGGCCGCCATTCCCGGCTTCCGGCAGATCTTCGTGCCGAAGGAGATCTTCAGCGACTATGTCTACCAGCGATTTTCGGAGGCGCTTGCGGCCCGCAGGGATATTACCGTCCAGGTCTGCAACGATCCCGTCGTGGCGATCCGCAGGAGCCACGGCAACCGCTTCCTGCTCGAAAGCGCCAATCCCGCCAATCCGCTGTTCGATACCGTGATCCTCGCGACCGGCTACGGTATGAGCGATCAGGATGCCGGCGAACAGGAGCCTTCGCCGATCCGCGCCCAGCGCCTCGTCGCGCGGCCGCACACCGTGCTGCTCGGCAGCGGCATCCGCGTCGTCGACCAGCTGCTGCAGCTGCGCGATTCCGGCTATGCCGGCCAGGTGACGATCATTTCCCGGCGTGGCTTCCTGCCGCAGAGCCATACGCCGAATTCCGCCGATCCGGTCTTTCCGGCCGAAGCGCTGCCCGAGGGCTTGCCCGACATCGTGCGCTTCATCCGCCAGGCTTGCCGCGAGGCGGAGGAAGAGGGCCGGAGCTGGCAATCGGTGATGAATGGCTTGAGGAAACATGCCCGCTCGCTCTGGCGCTCATTGCCGGCACGCGAGAAGCACCAATTCAACCGGCATCTGCGGGCAATCTACGACAGCCATCGCAACCGGCTGCCGGAAGCTATGCACCTGCGGCTGGAACGCGAACTTGCCGAAGGCCGCACGCTGCTGCGACGCGGCCGGGCTGGCCGCCGGGGGCTGAGCGGCCTGTTCTTCACGCCGGCCGGCTCTTCCGTCGAAGAGATCATTCATGCCGAGCGCATCATCGATTGCCGCTGCCGGGCGCCCGATCTTTCCGCGCCGCTGATGCAGAGCCTGCTTTCCGCCGGCCTCGCCGTGCCGGATGAGCTCTCCCTCGGGCTTGCGGTCAATGCGCATGGCGAGCCCTTCCTCGAGGATGGTTCGACGGTCGCCGGTCTCTTTGCCGTCGGCCCGCTCGGCCTTGGCAGCCTGCCCGATATCGATCTCGTGCCCGAAATCGTCTCGCAGGCCTATGCCGCCGCAGAGCGTGTGGGCGAGCGGTTTTACCCTCAGGTCAAGGCCGTCTGAAAAAGTCCGATTTTTCCGGAACCATCCGCCTGCAGCCGCGTTATGTGCGCTGGTAACGCAGAGGGGCAGATGGAAGTGCTGGAGCGACATGACACGTCTCTTACCGAAGAGGGACGTTTTCGCCTTTTGGTCGATGCCATCACCGACTACGCCATCTATATGCTCAGCCCCGAAGGCATCATAACCAGCTGGAATACCGGAGCGCAGCGCTTCAAAGGCTACAAGCCTTCCGAAATACTGGGTGATCATTTTTCCCGTTTCTATCCGAAAGAAGACCGCGCCGCAGGCGTTCCGGAGCGGGCTCTCGCGACGGCGGCGGAGACCGGCCGGTTCGAAGGGGAGGGCTGGCGCGAGCGCAAGGATGGCAGCCGCTT
This sequence comes from Rhizobium sp. J15, assembly GCF_002531825.1. Taxonomy (GTDB): domain Bacteria; phylum Pseudomonadota; class Alphaproteobacteria; order Rhizobiales; family Rhizobiaceae; genus Rhizobium. Next base: position 288,483 of record NZ_NWSX01000001.1, read on the forward strand.
CTGGGCTCATGTGATCATCGACCCGATCCGCCACCCCTCCGGCGAGCTCATCGGCTTTGCCAAGATCACCCGCGACCTGACCGAACGCAGGGCGGCCGAAAACGCCATTCGCCAGAGCGAGGAACAGTTCCGCCGCCTGATCCAGGGCGTTTCGGATTACGCGATCTACATGCTCGACCCAAAGGGCAATGTCAGCAGCTGGAATTTCGGCGCCGAGCGCATCAAGGGTTATCGGCCGGAAGAAATCATCGGCCGGCACTTCTCGACCTTCTATACCGAGGAGGACAAGGCAGCCGGTGTGCCGGAAACTGCGCTGAGCGTCGCGCGTGCCGAAGGCCGGTTCGAAAGGGAAGGCTGGCGCGTCCGCAAGGATGGAACCCGCTTCTGGGCCAGCGTCGTGATCGACGTTATCAGGGACGATGACGGCCATGTGGTCGGTTTTGCGAAGATCACCCGCGACATCACCGAAAAAATGGAAACCCAGAAGGCGTTGGAGCAGGCTCGCGAAGAGCTGTTCCAGTCGCAGAAAATGGAGGCGATCGGTCAACTGACCGGCGGCATAGCCCATGATTTCAACAATCTGCTGATGGCTATATCAGGCAGTCTCGAAATCCTGAGGAAACGCATGCCGCAGGATCTTGCGCTGACCTCGCTGGTCGACAACGCCATGCAGGGCGCTCAGCGCGGAGCGGCCTTGACGCAGCGCATGCTTGCCTTTTCCCGCCGGCAGGAACTGCATGTGGAGCTGATCGACGTTTCCGGCCTGGTCCGTGGCATGATGGATATGCTGAGCCGTTCGCTCGGCCCCCTCACCATGATCGAGACCTCTTTCCCCGTCAGGCTGCCGACGATCCAGACAGATCCGAACCAGCTGGAGATGGCGATCCTGAACCTCGTCGTCAACGCTCGCGACGCCATGCCGGCGGGCGGCAGGATCGTACTGCGCGCTTCCGAGGAAGCGGTGGCGTCGGGCAAGAGGCCTCTGTCGCCCGGCCGCTATATCAGGATCGCCGTGATCGACGAAGGCGAGGGCATGGATGCCAAGACGCTGGAACAGGCGGTGACACCCTTCTTCACCACCAAGGGCGTCGGCAAGGGCACCGGCCTCGGCCTTTCCATGGTGCAGGGCCTCGCGACCCAGTCCGGCGGCTGCCTCTTCCTGAAGAGCACGCCCGGCGAAGGCACGACGGCGGAATTATGGTTTCCGGTCGTGGCGGCCGAGCAGGCGATGGACGTCAACGCCGAACTGCAGCAGCGTCAGCAAGACGTGACCGACCGGCTGCGCGTTCTCGCCGTCGATGACGACGGTCTGGTGCTGATGAATACGACGCTTATGCTGGAAGATCTCGGCCATACCGTCCTCGAAGCAATGGCGGGGGCGGAGGCGCTCGACATCCTGCGCAAGGAGCAGGTCGATCTGGTGATCTGCGACCACGCCATGCCGCGCATGACGGGTGCCCAGCTTGCCCTGGCGATCCGAGAGGAGTGGCCGGAAATGCCGATCATCCTTGCGACCGGTTACGCCGAGCTTCCGGAAGGCGCCGGCATGATAAACCTGCCGCGCCTCGGCAAGCCTTTCTCGCAGGCTCAACTCGCCGAGGCGATCAATCGGGTCGCTTCTTAAGGAACGTGAATGAGGTGAGCGACTGCCGGCGCTCGATTGTCGGAAGCGTTCGAACGCTCGGGAACGCTGGAGAGCCTCTGCGCTATGCGCGAAGCTTCCCGTCGCCGTCATCCCGAATGACCTTGCGGCCGGCTTCCTCTATCGTGGCAGAAGGTGCGCCGCTGAGAAGGCGCTTTTCGGTCTCCTGCAGGTCGAGGATCGCCTGTTCGATCCTCGCGGCCGGAGCTTCCAGGGAGACCAGGCGCCACCGATGATGCTGCCAGAAGGTGACGAGCAGGCGCCGGCTCGGGACTTCTACCGTCTCATGGAGGAACCATGCTCCTCCCACTGCAACGAAAAGCGCTGCCGCGATGAGCGCCGGTTCGGGCATCAGGGTTTCAAAAGCCCGGTGGACGAGGAACATGATCGGGACGTGGAAAAGATAGAGGGAGAAGCTGATCGCCCCCAGAAACCTGACGGGTGCGGCCGCCAGGATATGGGATGCGATAGGAGCTTGCCGCGCGACCAGCGCCACAATGACGGCTGCGGCGAGCGCGCTCTGCAGGCCCCAGAATTCGGGGGAAAAATTCGCCAGGACATGTCTGTAGGTGAAGAACACCGCCAGAAGGACGAGAGTGAAAATTCCCGTCAGGGCGGATGGCGTCCATCTGTCCCAATAGGAATGCATCTTCCCGGCAAGCGCGCCGAAAAGAAAGTAAGGGAGCTTGGAAACGAGCAGGATTCCAGGCCCCGGCAATCCAAGCAGACCATCCACGACGACAGCCACCGCGAAGCCTGCGATCAGGCCGCCATAGCGGTCGGGGCGAGCCAGGCAGAGCCATAGGACCGGGAAGAGCAGATAGAATTGAATTTCGGGCGGAATCGACCAGAAAACGCCGCTCGAGCCCAGAAGAAAGACATGGCGCATAAAGTCCATGCCGCCGGTGATCGGCTGGACGAAATTCAGACCCTGTATGGCGGACAGCATCGCCACGAGCAGGACGGCAGCCAGATAGACCGGATAGATGCGGGCAAAGCGGCTCACAAGGAAATCCAGGACGCTTTCCCGGGTCACCGGGCGTGAACCGTAGAGATGGGCCATCAGAAAGCCGCTGAGGGCAAAGAACAACCCAACAGCCTCACTGCCCATCGTCATCAAATGCTGGGCTGTGCTCGGAAAGACAAGGCCGATATGGGCTTGAACGACCAGAAGCGCGGCGACACCGCGCAGGCCATCAAGACTGGGGATGTAATCCGGCCGGCTCATGTGCAGCTTTTGTATATTCTGGTCAGGCAAGCAGTAGCGGACATCGCTTTACAAGAGATTAATCCGCGGGGTCCAAGCCATCGCGGCGCGACGGCCGCCACAGCTTGCCTTATTCGCGCCGGCCTCTTCCGATCTCGCCGCGAAGGATGAACACCAGCAATGCCAGCACCATCGCCGCCAGCCCATACCAGGTGACCGCATAGACGAGGTGGTTATTCGGAAAATGGATGACCGTGAGGCCGCCGACGGGCAGGCCGCCCGGATTGGGTGTGGCGTCCGCGTCGATGAAATAGGGTGCGACCGCGTTGACGCCGCGTTTCTGCGCGATTGCCGCGACATCGCGCGAATACCAGCGGTCGGCGGCGATATCGTTGGCTTGCAGCAGCGACCCCTTCGGCTCGGTCATCCTGATAAGCCCGGTGATCTCGACCTGGCCCGGCAATTCGCCTTCGCGGCGCGAGGCCGTATCGCGCCTGTCGGTCGGCACGAAACCGCGATTGATGAGAATGGTTGCTCCGTCGGCAAGCATCAGCGGCGTCATCACCCAGTAGCCCGGGCCGAGCGCGGTCGAGGCATAGACCAGCGTTTCCTTGTCGTTCGCCAGCGTCCCGGTTGCCGTCACCCGCCGGTATTCGTCGCCGGCGGCATTGATTTTGCCCCAGTCGGCGGCCGGCGGGGCGGGCACGGGCACGGGCACCGCATGCACCCGCTCGTCGACGCGGGCGATGAGGTCGCGCTTCCAGGTGAGCCGCTGCACCTGCCAGGTGCCGAGGGCTGCGAGCGCCGCGGCCAGCAGCGCCAGGCAAAGGCAGAAGATCGCGACTTTCGCCGGCGAACGCTGTCTTTCCGATTTTTCCTGGAGAGCCTTGCTCATGTGCAGAACCGCCAAGGGCGGCGTTGCCGCCGCCCTTTTGCTACGATCACGGCATGTTTTTCATCATCTCGGGGCTCATCGGCATCATGTTCGTGTTGAGATGATGCATGACCCAGAGGGAGCCCGACAGCGCGATGGCAACGATGATGATGGTGAAGATCAGCGCCATCATCGTCCAGCCGCCCTCGCTCCTCGGGTTCATATGCAGGAAGAAGACCATGTGGACGACGATCTGGATGGCGCCGAGGCCCATGACCAGCACCGCCGTCACCGCCGGGCTTTCGAACACGCCCGACATGACGAGCCAGAAGGGAATGGCGGTCAGGATGACGGAGAGCACGAAGCCCGTCATATAGCTGCGGAAGGTGCCGTGGCCGGCCTGATGGCCGTGGCTGTGGCCGTGATGGGCCTCGTGGGCATCCTCATGCGCGGGTGCTTGCGAACTCATCCGAGAACTCCCAAGAGATAGACGAAGGAAAAGACGCCGATCCAGACGACGTCGAGGAAGTGCCAGAACATCGAAAGGCACATCAGGCGGCGGCGGTTGGCTTCGATCAGCCCGTGCATCGACACCTGCACCATGAGCGTGACCAGCCAGATGATGCCGAAGGTGACGTGCAGCCCGTGCGTTCCGACCAGCGTGAAGAAGGAGGAGAGGAAGGCGCTGCGCGTCGGTCCGGCGCCTTCATGGATCAGGTGGATGAACTCATAGAGTTCGAGCCCGATGAAGGCGGCGCCGAACAGGCCGGTCACGGCGAGCCAGAACAGCGTTTCCGCCTTGGCGTTCCGCTCCATCTGCAGCATGGCGAAGCCATAGGTGATGGAGGAGAAAAGCAGCATCGACGTGTTCAGCGCCACGATCGGCAGATCGAAGAGATCGGCGGGCGACGGCCCGGCGGCATAATTGCGCCCGAGCACGCCGTGCGTCGCAAACAGCACCGCGAAGATCAGGCAGTCGCTCATCAGGTAGAGCCAGAAGCCGAGATTGGTGCTGTTCTCCGGATGATGATCTTCCGTCAGGTAGAATTCAGGCTTTTCGGCCGTGTCGACAGTATGATCGCTCATGGTCTTACACCTGCTCGGCAAGCAGCGTCGTGCGCTTGCCTTCCGTTTCGGTGACTTCGTCGGCGGGGATGTAGAAGTCGCGCTTGTAGTTGAAGGTATGGCCGATCGCCACGACGATCAGGGCGACGAAGGAGACGACGACCAGCCACCACATGTACCAGATCAGGCCGAAGGCGAGTGCGACGCTGATGGCCGACAGGATCGCACCGGTGCCGGTATTCTTCGGCATGTGGATCGGCTTGAAGCCACCGAGCGGACGCTCGTAGCCGCGCCTCTTCATGTCGTACCAGCTGTCGTGATCGTGCACGACGGGCGTGAAGGCGAAGTTGTAATCCGGCGGGGGCGAAGAGGTCGACCATTCCAGCGTGCGGCCGTCCCAGGGGTCGCCGCTGTCATCACGCAATTCCTCGCGCTTCATGAAGCTGACGACGAGCTGGATCAGGAACGCGGCAAGGCCGAGCGCGATCAGGGCGACGCCGAAGGCGGCGATGATGAACCAGATCTGCAGCGACGGATCTTCGAACTGGCTCATGCGGCGGGTGACGCCCATCAGGCCGAGCACATAGAGCGGCATGAAGGCGAACCAGAAGCCGATCTGCCAGAACCAGAAGCTCATCTTGCCCCAGAACGGATCGAGCTTGAAGCCGAAGGCCTTGGGGAACCAGTAGTTCACGCCGGCGAACATGCCGAAGAGCACGCCGCCGATGATGACGTTGTGGAAGTGGGCGATGAGGAACAGCGAATTGTGCAGCACGAAATCGGCGGGAGGAACGGCCAGCATGACGCCGGTCATGCCGCCGATGACGAAGGTCACCATGAAGCCGACCGTCCACAGCATCGGCACCTCGTAGCGGATGCGGCCGCGATACATGGTGAAGAGCCAGTTGAATATCTTCGCTCCCGTCGGGATGGAGATAATCATCGTGGTGATGCCGAAGAACGAGTTGACGGAAGCGCCCGAGCCCATCGTGAAGAAGTGGTGCAGCCAGACGATGTAGGACAGGATCATGATCACGCAGGTGGCGTAGACCATGGAGGCGTAGCCGAAGAGGCGCTTGCCGGAGAAGGTGGCGACGACTTCCGAGAAGATGCCGAAGGCCGGCAGGACGAGGATGTAGACCTCCGGATGGCCCCAGATCCAGATGAGATTGATGTACATCATCGGATTGCCGCCGAGGTCGTTGGTAAAGAAGTTCGTCCCGGCATAGCGGTCGAGCGACAACAGCACGAGCGTTGCCGTCAGGATCGGGAAGGAGGCGACGATCAGTACGTTGGTGCAGAGCGCGGTCCAGGTGAAGACCGGCATCTTCATGAAGGTCATGCCCGGCGCGCGCATCTTGACGATGGTGGCGATCAGGTTGATGCCCGAAAGCGTCGTGCCGACGCCGGCCACCTGCAGACCCCAGATATAATAGTCGACGCCGACCCCGGGACTATAGGCGGCCCCCGACAGCGGCGGGTAGGCGAGCCAGCCGGTCTGGGCGAATTCGCCGATGAACAGCGACAGCATGATGATGATCGCGCCGGCCGTCGTCATCCAGAAGGAGAAGTTGTTCAGGAAGGGGAAGGAGACGTCGCGCGCGCCGATCTGCAGCGGTACCACGAAGTTCATCAGGCCGGTGACGAACGGCATCGCCACGAAGAAGATCATGATGACGCCGTGGGCCGTGAAGACCTGGTCGTAGTGGTGCGGCGGCAGGTAACCCTCCGACCCGTTGAAGGCGATCGCCTGCTGGATGCGCATCAGGATCGCGTCGGAAAAGCCGCGCAACAGCATGATGACCGCCAGGATCACATACATGATGCCGATCTTCTTGTGATCGACGCTGCAGATCCAGTCGCGCCAGAGCGGACCCCAGAATTTGAAATAGGTGATGGCGCCGAGCACGGCGAGACCGCCGATAACGACGCCGATGAAGGTCACGACCAGGATCGGCTCGTGATAGGGGATGGCATCGAGGGTCAACCGGCCGAAGATGAACTTCAGGAGGTCAGGATTGGAAAACATGGAACAACCCGTTCATTATGTCTTGCGACGCAAAGCGCCAGGTTAATTGTTGTTGTTGAGCTGCGCCGGCGCCGGATCGGCGCCATTGCTCATGCCGGGCATGGAATGACCCTCATGCTGCATGTCCTGCATCCCTGGCGTGCTTTGCATGCCGGGCATGTCGTGCTGCATGCTGCTGCCATCGGAATTGCGAGGCGGCTCGGCTCTTGCCGGAGCACCGGTCGCCGGCACGGTGGCCGCAGGCGCCACGACGCCTTCGTCGGCATGGCGGTTATCATATTGCAGCTTCTCGCGGTTCTCCGCGCTTTCCTTGCCGGCGCCGCCCATCATGTCGATATGCATCATCTCGTTCATGCACATCTTGCCCGGCGTGGCGCACATGTTGAGAATGGCGTTGTAAAGGTCGGCATCGGCGCCGGCGTAATAGCGCACCGGTTCCTTCTCGCTCGGCTTCTCCAGCTTCAGATAGGCGTCGCGGTTGAGCATCGTGCCCTGCTGCTTAACCTGCGCCACCCAGGCGTCGAAGCCTTCGCGGTTGAGGCCATGGAACTTGAAGCGCATATGGGAGAAGCCTGCGCCGCTGTAATTGGCGGAGAAGCCCTCATATTCGCCTTCCTTGTTGATGACGGCATGCAGCTTCGTCTCCATGCCGGGCATGGCATAGATCTGGCCGGCAAGGGCAGGGATGTAGAAGGAGTTCATCACCGAGGAGGCGGTGATCTTGAAATTGATCGGCACGTCGACCGGGGCCGCGAGTTCGTTGACGGTCGCAATGCCGAGCTCGGGATAGAAGAACAGCCACTTCCAGTCGAGCGCCACGACCTCGACGATCAGCGGCTTGGCGTCTGCCGGAATGGCGCGCTCGGCGTCGAGACGGTCGAGCGGACGATAGGGATCGAGCTTATGCGTGGAAATCCAGGTGACCGCGCCGAGCGCAATGATGATGGCGAGCGGTGCGGACCAGATCACGATTTCGAGGCGTGTGGAGTGATGCCATTCCGGCGCATAGGTCGCCGCCGTATTCGAGCGCCGATAGCGCCAGGCGAAAAACAGCGTGAGGAAAATCACCGGGACAATGATCAGCAGCATCAGCACCGTCGAGATGACGATGAGATCGCGCTGCTGCGCGGCGATGTCGCCGGAAGGCGCCATGACCACCATGTTGCATCCTGCCAGGAAAAGCAGCGGCAAGACGGATAGAAGGCGGGAAAACTTCGCGAGTTTTGGCACGTCTCTAAGCTCTTGTTGTTTCGTTTGTTCCGCGACTAAAGCACTGAACCCGATAGCGACATGAGGCGGAAGGTCGCAGTGCAGCATGCATGCCGCACTGCGGCAGAAATCATATGAGGCTACCGCCTTGAAATCCTGATGAAAACAGAAAGGATTTTCAGGGGCGCACGGTCGTTGCGATCAATATACCCGCAAGCACAGGACAGGCCAGCTTTCCCGGGAAAAATAGCCGGCCGGCGGCGCTATTTTTCCCCTCAGCCTGATTTTCAGCCGTGATGATGAACTATTTACATCTGACGGGCTTGATAAGCCTGCGGGTTTGATCAAGATCAGGCTGAGGCGCCTTGCCGGAAGCGCCTTAACGAGGAGGCGTTTCATGGCAACAGCATCACATTACGGACCGTCGTCGTCGTCGCTGGAACGCGATGCGCGGCGCATTCACGACGACAAGCCGGTTTCCCCGGGCAGCATCGCCATCGGCGTGGTGATCGGGCGCATGTCGGAATTCTTCGATTTCTTCGTCTACGGCCTCGCCTCCGTCCTGGTTTTTCCACAGCTGGTTTTCCCCTTCGCGCCGGACAGGCTGACGGCCACGCTCTATTCCTTCGCCGTCTTCTCGCTCGCCTTCCTGGCCCGCCCTGTCGGCTCCGTCGTCTTCATGACCATCGACCGGATGTACGGACGCGGCACGAAGCTGACGATCGCGCTCTTCCTGCTCGGCGGTTCCACGGCCTCGATCGCCTTCCTGCCGGGTTATAACGAGATCGGCGTCTGGTCGATCGCGCTTCTGGCGCTCTTCCGTCTCGGCCAGGGCTTCGCGCTCGGCGGCGCCTGGGACGGTCTTGCCTCGCTGCTCGCCCTCAATGCGCCGGCCAATCACCGCGGCTGGTATGCGATGATCCCGCAGCTCGGCGCGCCGATCGGCTTTGCGCTGGCGAGCATCCTGTTCGGCTATTTCGTCGCCAATCTTTCCAGTGAGGATTTCCTCTCCTGGGGCTGGCGCTATCCGTTCTTCGTCGCCTTCGCGATCAATGTCGTGGCGTTGTTTGCGCGTTTGCGTCTCGTCATGACTAAGGAATTCGGCACGCTGCTGGAGCAGCACGAGCTCGAAGCGGCCCCGATCCTGGACGTGCTGCGCATTCACGGCCGCGACATCCTGATCGGCGCCTTCGTGCCGCTCGCGAGCTTTGCCATGTTCCACCTCGTCACCATCTTCCCGCTCGGCTGGATGAGCCTCTACGGCAACCAGCCGATCGGCGCCTTCATGGTGGTGCAGGTGATCGGCGCCATGGTCGGCGTCGTCGCCATCATCACATCGGGCCTGATCGCCGATCGCATCGGCCGGCGTGCCCAGCTTGCCGTCTGCGCTGTCATCATCGCCATCTTCAGCTTTATCGGGCCGGTCCTGATCGCCTCCGGCAACAGCGGCCATGACGCCTTCGTCATCATCGGCTTCGGCGTGCTCGGCCTTTCCTTCGGCCAGGCGACGGGCTCGATCTCGTCCCGCTTCGGCCGCGGCTATCGTTATACCGGTGCAGCCTTCACCTCGGACCTCGCCTGGCTGATCGGCGCCGGTTTCGCACCGCTGGTGGCGCTCAGCCTCTCCAGCCGCTTCGGCCTGACCTTCGTCGGCTACTACCTGCTCTCCGGCGCCATCTGCACACTGGCGGCACTCGCCTTCAGTAAGGCGCTGGAACAGCGCGAATAGGCCGGCTTGAATGCGAAGCTTGCATGGGAAACCATGCAAGCTTCAGCTTGTTGGCTGCATCTCAATTATTGGATGCATTGCAATCTATAATTAATTGCATATGATCGCCATCAGCGAGGATATGCCCATGACCCCGGAAACCATCGATCATTCGACCCTTTCCCGCCTCGTCGAAGCAGGAGCGGTCGATGCCGCGCATGTCGTCGGCAAAACCGGCGGCTGGTCCGTCGTCATCCGTTACGGCAAGGCCGAGCGCCCGCTCGCCGCCCAGCGCAGCCGGCAGGTGCGTCTGTTCAAGCGCATGGATACCTTGGTTTCCTATCTCAAGGATGTCGGCATTTCGCACTTCGATGTCAATGCCGCCGATTACGCTCCCGAGACAGCTTCGCGGCCGGATCGGGCCGCCGCGTTGCGTCGGACCCATGAGGCGGCGGAATACGACAAGTGGTTTCGGGAACAGGTCGAGGAAGCGATCCGGGAAGCCGATGATCCGAATGCGGTCTGGATCAGTGCGGAGGATGCCGAAGAGCACATGGATAAGCTTCGGGCCGAACTGCTCGCGCAGCTGCAATCCGGAGATAAAGCTTGATTGTCAGATGGCTGGCGCAGGCTCTTGTGGATCGGGAAAGGCAGATCCGGCACATCTTTACCCAGAATCCAAAGGCTGCAATCGCACTGGATGATATCATCCGTCATCAGGCAAAAATGCTCGTCGATCACCCCGAAGCAGGACGCGCCGGCCGTCTCGAGGGAACGCGGGAACTGGTCATTCCACGTACCGCATTTCTGCTGATCTATCGCCTCGACAGACATGCGCGGAGAGTGGAAATACTGCGCCTTCTTCACGGCGCCCAGCAATGGCCGCCGAAACCCTGAAAGGCGTTTTACTGGGCCATCTGCGGCTGCTTTGCCGCCCGGGCTGCGGTCAGTTCCGCTGTGGTGTGGTTCAGACGGTCGGCGAGCACGCGCATGATTTCGACCGCCATTTCGGGGAAATCGCTGAGCAGCTTCAGGAAGTGCTCCTTGCTGATGCGCAGCACTTCGAGCGGCGAGGTGGCGCGCACCGTGGCCGTGCGCGAGACGTCGCAGAGAATGGCGATTTCGCCGACGATGGAATTGAGCTCGACATCGGCGACCTTGATCTCGCCAGCAGGCGAGGAGACGATGATGTCGGCGCTGCCGGAGAGGATGACATAGGCGGCGTCGCCGACGTCGCCCTGGTGAAAGAGATCCTGACCGGCCTTGTAGGTCATGCGATCGGAGGTGAAGGCCAAAAGCTTGAGCTTGGCCGGTGCAATCCTTGAAAAGATCGGCACCCGCCGCAGCATTTCGACTTCGTCTCTCAACAGCATGAGCGTTTCAATCCCCTGACATCGGGCCGCGAGACCAGACGCCTTCAAACTCCGGCATTCCCCCGGGAACACCTACCATCGCCGCCCCAATAGAATATTACGATAACAGTTCCTTGAACATACCGTTTTTCTCGGAAAGTTCCGGATAGTTGCCGGCTTCCGCCAGACCGCCGCGGTCGAACAGCAGGATCCGGTCGAACATCTCGGCGAGCCGCGCATTGGTGAGCACCCAGATGATCGCCGGCCGTTGGCCTTCCTCATGCAGGTCTTCGATGATGTTGCGGGTGATCTGATCCTGGACGCGCTGGTCGAGCGCCGAAAGCGGCCGGTTGAAGATGAAATAGTCCGAGCGCTTCAAAAGCGCGCGGGCGAGATTGAGCTTCTGTCGCTGCACCATGGTCAGCCGCTTGCCGCCGGAGCCGACGTCGAATTCGAGGCCGATCGACAGGACATCGTCATAAAGGTCGAGCGCGTCGAAGAGTTCGCCCATGATGGCGCGGATGCGGTCGGAGGCATCGGCCTGCTGATAGGCGATACGGCCGAAGAGCACATTGTCCATCAGGCTCGCCGAGGGCGTGAAACGTTCCGCGTCGTAGCGCTCGATCAGCTCGGCGAGGTCGGCCGGAATATGCTCGTGGAACTGCTTGCGGGCGCTGACGATCTTGTCCGTCAGCTCGTTCGTCAGCAAGCCGAAGCGGTGGCGCGGTTCGATATAGGCAAAGCTCAGCCGGATGATGGCGGAGCGTTCCTCCGGCGTGGCGTCCTCGAAGCGGCGGCTCTGCAGCTTCTGCAGCAGCGCCTGATAGGTCGGAATATCGTCCGCCGTCATGAAGGTCAGCTGCTGGAAGAAAGGATGGTCCGGCGGCAGGTCGTGGAAGAGTTCCACCGCGTTCTCGGCGATCTCGAGGCCCATGGCGTAGAGATCGGTGCTCAAGCCCGTCTCACGGAACAGCTGCTGGAAATAGGGATGCGCGGCCAGCCTGCGATTGGTCATCAGGGGCCGCTTCATCGTGCCGAAGAGCAGGTTCTCGCCAACCGTCGCCTGGGCGTTGTAGGCGTCGAAATCGAAAGGCACAACGATCCCGTCGAGCCCCTCGTCGCGCAGCCGGTCCCTGAGCGAGGCGCGCAAGGCCACGACATGGTCGCTGACGGCCACATGCACGTCGGTATTGACGTTCGAGCGCAGCGCCAGGTCGAGGATGTCCTGCGAGATCAGAACGGCGTCGAGCACCGGCCGGATCGCTTTCAACAGGTCTTCCGGCCCGCTGGCGCCGGCCGCCTTGTAGTCCACCCAGTCGCTGTTGAGGTCGAGCGTCGGATTGCCTGCCTTCACCGCCTCGGCGGAATGCCATTTATATTCCTGCGCTTCCTTCTCGTCATAGACGGGGTCGGTCATCGGCGCGTGCTTGAGGCCGTAGAGCAGGTTGCTGGCGAGCGAGCCGTGGAAGAAGAAAGTGTCGGCCGAAGCATAGGAGATGCGCCGTCCGGTGATCGATTCCGGCATATCGAGGAGATCGCGCCCATCGATGGTGATGCGGCCGGAATCCGGCCAGACCATGCGGCCGAGGGCTTCGGCGAAAGCTTCCGCGCCGCTGCCGTTCGGGCCGACGATCGCAACCGTTTCGTTCGGCTTGATCTCGGCGGAAACATGATCGACGAGGCGGGCGCCGCTGTCGTCGGAGACCGAGAGGTTGGTGACCACAAGCGCGCTCGTCAGCGCCCCGACCGGAGCCGTCTCGAGTTCTTGGATCTGGCTGTCGATCAGCGGCTCGACGTTGAATTGCTCATAGACCTGCTGGTACTTCACCTGCACGTCCTGGCGCATCTGGTCCCAGTCGATCAGTTCCTTCAGCGGCCCGGGCAGGTCCTTGTAGGCTGATATGACGGCGACGAGCTGGCCGATGTCGAGGCGGCCCTGCAGCGCCAGATAGCCGCCGATCGCGTAAAACAGGAAAGGCGTGACCTGGGCGAGGAAGTTGTTGATGAACTTCACCAGGAATTTCCACTGGTACAGGTCGTAGCGGATCGAGAAGATGCGGCCGAGCCGCCAGGCGATGTCGGCACGTTCGAGGTTGGACGTGTCGTTGCCGTGAATCGTGCCGATGCCATCGACGATCTCGCCGACGCGGCCGGAAAGCTCTCGCGCCGTCAGCTGCCGCTGGCGGCCGAGGTCCAGCAGGCGTTTCCGCATGCGCGGAATGACGACCGCCTGGACGCCGACGATGCCGGCGGCGATCATGCCGAGCCAGAAATTCTGCACGATGATGAAGGCAAGCGCGGTGATCGCCTGGCCGCCGAGGAGGGCGGGCGAGACGAAGGCATCGCCGGTGAAGCCGCCCATCGGCTCCACCTCGTCCTTGATCATGGTGGCGATCTCGGCTGATTTCACCCGCTTGAAATGAGCGGGCGGAAAACGCAGCACCCGGTCGATCAGCTCGAAGCGGATGCGCCGCAGCATGCGTTCGCCGAGCCGGCCCTTATAGGTGTTGATATAGAATTTGAAGAGGCCGTTCAGCACCACGAGCGCCAGGAACACCAGGCTGAGCGCCATCAGCATCTGGAAGCGGTTGAGCTCCAGGCCTTGAAAGAATTCGACATGGCCGATCAGCGGAATGTCGTAGGCGATGTGCATGAACTTCTGCGTGGCGCCCGGTCCCTCGAATCCATCGCCCTGGATCGGTCCGTTGACGATCTGCTTGGGCAGATCGAAGGACAGGAAATAGGGAATCATCGAGGCGGCGACGACAGCCAGGATCCACAGCTGCTGCAGCCGCGTGTTCTTCCAGATGTAGCGGGCGAGGCTTTTTTCCATGGCTAACCGTCAGCTTGCTGGGAAATTCCGGGGGCCGGGATGAGGAGGAATTCTGAGAACAGTACCATGCAGCCGGACCGCCGATATCGCAATGAATACAAGGCAAAGCGACCGGCTGCAGACGTGCCGATTCTCGCCGGAACATTGCTTATATCACAGGATTTTTGGATTGCAGCGCCGCGCGTCGGAAAAGACGCGCAAAAGAGGCGGCAAGGCTTGCAATTGCTGGATAATTTTATCCCCGAGTCGGTCTGCAATCATGCCGGGAACAACGCTGCGAGAAAGAAACCCCGGAAAATAATCCGGGGGCCGGTTATTGGTTCGGGCGGTCAGGTTCAAGCCGCGACGTCGCGAAGCACGGTATTAGGATCGGCATGGCTCATTGCTTCCGCGATCATATCGGCATCCTCATCGCCGATGCCGAACAAACCGAAGCGGAGCTGATAGCCCCAATTGGGGCCGACCCTCGTGAAGGCGAGCCGGCCGAGCAGCGACCGGATCGGGGTTTCCTCCGCAGGCTGCCAATCGACATCCCGCCGCCAGGGCCTGAAACCGCTTTCCATCTCCACCTGGTAAGGCACCCCGTCGCGGGCCGTGCCGATCGCGGTAAAAGCCTGAAGGCGGTCCTTGCCGCCAAAGACGGCGGTGGGCGAATAATAGATCACGCGATCCCCAGGCGTGATCCGCCTGAGGGGTGATGCCTTGCCGTGACAAACCTGCATGAAGCCGGCTTGACGGCCGATGCGGACATGCTCTGCGGAGGCGACGGCAACCCAGGCTTTGGCCATGGCTCAAACCTCCTCGGCCATGGTGTAGACGCGCAGGCGATGCCCATCGGGATCGGCGGCGACGAAGCTTCGGCCGAAATCGAGATCGGTCGGCGCCATGACAATATTCGCGCCCTTGGCCTGCCAGTCGGCGTGAGTCGCATCGACCTTGTCGGTCGCGGCGACCTTGAACCCAATTTCGGAGCCCCCGCCCGCCGCTGCCGGCGCGGGCTCGACGCCCGCCTTGCCCCAGAGACCGAGCCCCAGGCCGGAGGGCAGGATGAACATGGCGAAGGTCTCGCTTGCTTCCACGGGCTCCTTCCCGAGCAGCTTGGCGTAGAAGCGGGCGCTCGCCGGCGCGTCGTTCACGTAGAGAAGAATGCTGTTGCTGGCGGTCATAAGGGTCTCCCGTTGTTCGTTGGACAGCCGAACCTTATGACCTGACACTGCCAAATTCTGGCAGTATCATACGTCTCGATGCGATATTCCCTGGCTCTCGCGCCATTGTTTTAGCAGCGTCTGCCGGCGCTTCGGATAGCGCGCATCGAGCGGTTGCGCATGAACGATTCGATCCGTGCGAAACGAGCGGAAATCCTGACGGAGTTCGCACCAGCCGAGGAGGACGCGCACCTGGTCGAAAAAGGCGAGCGCGAACGGCCACACCACGCGCTCCGACGCCACGCCGGCGCCGTCGTTATAGGACAGGGAGAGCTTGCGTTCGGTGCGGATCGCCTTGCGCAGAAGCGCCGGATCGACCGAATCGATGGGGATTTTGGCGCCGGGCCCTACCAGAAGGGCGGATGCATCCAGTGCCTCGCGCAGTTCGGGCGGCAGCACGGCAGCGATCCGCGCCAGCGCATTTCGCGCTGCATCGCGCAGATGATCGTCGCCTCTGTCCGCTACCCACCGGGAACCGAGCACGAGAGCTTCTATCTCTTCCGGCGGAAACATCAGCGGCGGCAGGAGAAATCCAGGTTTCAGGACATAACCGACGCCCGGTTCGCCCTCGATTGCCGCGCCCTGGGCCTGAAGGCTGGCGATATCCCGATAGAGGGTGCGGATGCTGACGCCGATCTCGTCGGCCAGCACCCCGCCGCTGACCGGCCGGCGGTGGCGGCGCAATACCTGGAGAAGGTCGAGAAGGCGTTCGGAGCGGGACATGGGGTAAGCTTATACAGGCTTGCTGCTGCCAGATACTGGCAGGATGAGACTTGCCCGGCTTTGCCGAAACCTTGCGCCCACTTCTTTAGCCGCCTGCGCTCATTGAGATTCCCAAACCTTCGAATTGCCGGCCAGCATGGAGCGAATGATGCCGGCGGTTTTCTCGGCCCCGTCGAGATCGAGCGATACCGTGCCGCGCCCTGGCGCTGTGAGCGCCTTTTCGACGGCTTCCTTGACATGGCCGGACGTCAGTCCCGTTTCCGGCAGGATGTCGGCGAGATCGAGTGCCTGGAGCCGTTCGGCGCGCACCGTCTGCTCGGTCTCGCCGCCGGCGACGAAGGGAATGAGGATTGCCCGGCATTCGGTGCGCAAGAGGTCGCCGACCGTGTTGTAGCCCGCCTGCGAGATCGAGACCCTGGCGCCGCGCAGCAGCGAGGGAAAGTCCTTGCGGAAGCGCACCAGCCTCACATTTGGGGCCGCGTCCTGCGACAATGCGGCGAAATCGGCCTCCGGCAGGTTGGGGCCTGATATCAGCAGCCAGCGAAGATGATCCGGCAGCATCGCTGCCGCCTGTTTCGCCGCGCCGATCAGCTCGGCGCCGACCGCGCCGCCGCCCGCCGAGGCGATGATATCGAATGTCTCGCTCGGCTCCGGCGCCGGCGGCGGCGCGACGAGGCCGGTATAACGCAGCCTGTCGGCGATCTCGGCCGTCAGCGGGAAGGTGTCCTCGAGCCTGACAAAGTCCGGGTCGCCGTGGACCAGCACGGCGTCGAAATGGTCCCTGACCAGCGCGACCGTCTCGGCGTCGCGGCCGGCCTTGCGGTTTTCCTGCAGGATGTCGCGCACCGAGCTCAAGAGTTTCGGCCGCGGTTCGGCCTTGTCGATCGCCGCAAGCAGCGGCAGCAGTTCGAAGCGCATCTGCCGTCGGCCGAAGGGAAAGGCTTCGATGATCACGACATCGGGCCTTACGGCATGAAAGGCGTCGAGCAGCAGATCGCGGCGGGCCGCAAGGAAATCCTCGCCGGCCGGCCAGCCGTCGGCATCGGCAAGGCCGGAGAAACCGGCATTGCTGGCAACGACGGCCGGGAGCGCCACGGTCTTCACGCCTTCGCCCGGAAAGCCCGGCACCGGCAGGCCGCCGGTCACGACCGTGACGTCGAAACCGTCGCTGACAAGCGCATTGGCGATGCGGCTGGCACGGGCGATGTGGCCGATGCCGAGCAGGTGCTGGACATAAAAGAAGATACGCGGTGCCGTCATGACGCCTTCTGCCATTCGGCCTCGAACAGGCCGGTGAGCTGTCTGATGCTGGAGTGATAGTCGAACTCTTCGCGCACCCGTCTTTCGGCCGCATCGCCGAGACGCTTGCGCAACGCCGGATCGCGGATCGCCGCTTCCAGGGCTTTCGCCAGCAGCGCTGGATCCTCTGGCGCCACCACGAGGCCGTTTTCGCCGTCCCTCAGCAGTTCCGGCACGCCGGATACTTCGGTCGAAACACAGACGAGCCGCTGGCTCGAGGCTTCCACCAGCACGTTCGGCAGGCCGTCGCGATCGCCGTTGGCGGCGATCCGGCAGGCGAGCGCGAAGAGGTCGGCGCGGCGGTAGTGATCGAGCACGTCTTCCTGCGCCAGAGCGCCCTTCCAGGCGATGCGGCCGGAGAGGCCGAGTTCGCCGGCCAGCGCCTTCAGCTTCGCCAGCGCCTCGCCGCCGCCGATATGATCCATGCGCCAATGGAGGTCGGCGGGCAGGAGGGCGAGCGCGCGCAGCAGCACGTCGTAACCCTTTTTCTCGACGGCGCGGCCGACGCTCAGGATGAGGGCGGGATCGTCCGGGTCATTGCCGGTGCGCTGCGAACGCTCGCCGGCAAAGTGGCCGAAACGGGCGAGATCGAGACCGTGGTAACTCAAATGCACCGCATCCTTGCGCGATGTCAGCAGGCGCATGTGCTCATAACCCGTCCGGGTGCAAGTGACGGTCCAGCGGGCGCTTTTCAGCTTTTCAGTGAGCTCCCAGTCGGGCGACGTCCATATGTCCTTGGCATGCGCCGAGCAACTCCAGGGTGTTCCCGTCAGCATGCTCGCATATTCCGTCACCGAAGCCGGCGTATGGATGAAGTGGGCATGCAGCCACTCGCCTCCATCCGGCCATTCGCGCGCCAGCACCAGCGCCTGTCCGAGCCGGCGGAAGCGGTTGCGGGAGAGATCGCGCTTGAGGTCGGCGAGAAAGCGCTTCATCAGGGCGTTGAAGCCCGGCTTTGAAAAGCCGGCGATCAGGCCTTTCAGCACGCGGATCGGCTCCTCGTGCAGATATTCCGGCAGATAGACGACTCGCGCCTTGATCTCGTCATGTACGGGATGGCGCTTCTTGTCGGTCGGCCGGCGCATCGAAATCAGGGTCAGGTCAAAGCCGGCCTTTTCGAGGCCGAGCAGTTCCTGAGCGATGAAGGTTTCCGAAAGGCGGGGATAGCCTTTCAGCACGACGAGAATCTTGCGGCGTGGCGGCAAGGCTGTGCCCTATTCTGCGCCGACGAGGGCAAGGTGGCTGCCGCGCCCGTCGAGCCACCGGCCGACGGTCTGCGAAATGTGATCCAGCCCTTCGAGATGCATATTGCTGCCGCTCTTCGACGGCGGCAGGCGGGAGGGCAGACGCTTCAGCGCCTCGGCCATGACAGCCGGATCGGCAGATTGTTCCGGCAGCAGCATATCGATGAGGCCGAGCTCGCTGGCGCGTATGGCGCGCAGCAGCTGCTCCTCGCGCGGCTTGACGCGCGGTACGATGAGGGCCGGCTTGTCGAAGGAGAGGATCTCGCAATAGGTGTTGTAGCCGCCCATGGCGACGACGCCGGTCGCGCTGGCGATCAGCTCCTCCATGTGATTGTCGAACTCGATCACCTCGATATAGGGAATGGCTTCGCCCTTCTGCACCAGCTTGGCACGCTCGGCCGCCGGCATATAGGGGCCGAGCACGACGAGCGCCTTCTGCGTCAGCGTCGGATCGGCCTCGTAGGCGTTCATGACGTCATGGACGAGGTCGGAACCGTCGCCGCCGCCGCCAGTCGTGACGAGCAGGTAGTTGTCCTTGCGGGCGTTGATCGAGCTCTTGCCCTTGGAGACGCTGCGCTGCAGGAAGCCGACGAAATCCATCTTCCGGCGCAGGCTGGCCGGCACGTCGAGACCGATCAGCGGGTCGTAGAAGTCGGGCGGACCGTAGACCCAGACGCTGTCGTAATACTGGTCGATCTTCTGCATGATGCTGTTCTTTTTCCACTCGGCCTCGAGCAGATGCGGCGCATCCATGATCTCGCGCAGGCCGAGCACCAGCACCGTGCCGCGGGCCTTCAGATAGGCAAGCGTATCCTCGACCTCTCCCTTCAGCCCCATCGGCTCCTTGTCGACGATGAAGATATCGGGCTGGAAGGTCTCGGCCGTGTGGCGAATGCTGGATTCGCGCATCTTCAGCGTTTCGTGCAGGTCGATGTGGCTGGCGAGCGACGTATATTCGCCGTTGCGCAGCTTGATGACGCTCGGGATCTTCACGAAGTCGACGCGGGCGCGGTAGTCGAAGGCGCCGGCGATCGTGGCGCCCGAAATGATCAGGATATTGAGGCCGCGATAATCTTCCACCAGCGCGTGGGCGATGGTGCGACAGCGGCGCAGGTGGCCGAGCCCGAAGGTGTCGTGGCTGTACATGAGGATGCGTGCATCTTCGAGACGTCTGGCCATAGGCGTTCCCTCCGGGGTGAACAACATTGTTAGCACCCCCACCGTCCGGAGGCCACGAGGCGGGGGCGGTGCCGGAAGGCGCCGCCGAGCTTTCTGCTATTTGTAGGGATCTGCCGCATCACGCAAGCCGTCTCCCAGAAAGTTGAATGCCAAAATGACAAGAACAACAGGAATGATCGGAAAGAGCAGCCAAGGATAGAAGGCGATGACACTGACGCTTTTTGCTTCGGTCAGCAGGATGCCCCAGCTGGTGATCGGCGGGCGAAGGCCGAGGCCGAGGAAGGAGAGGGCAGTCTCGCCGAGAATCATGCCGGGGATCGAAATCGTCGCCGAGGCAATGAGATGCGACATGAAGCCAGGTACCAGATGCCGGCCGATGATGCGCGGCGTGCTGGCGCCCATCAGCTGTGCGGCCTGCACGTAATCCTCCTCGCGCAGCGCCAGCAGCTTGGAGCGCACGGCGCGGGCAAGACCCGTCCAGTCGATGATGCCGAGGATGACCGTTATGCCGAAATAGATGACGATTGGGCTCCATGTCACCGGCATGATGGCGGCCAGCGCCATCCACAGCGGCAGGCTCGGCAGGGACTGCAGCACCTCGATCAGGCGCTGGACGATGAGATCGAAAACTCCGCCCCAATAGCCGGCAAGGCCGCCGATGACGATGCCGAGGACGAAGCTGATCGCAATGCCGATGAGGCCGATCGTCAGCGAGATCCGCGCGCCGTAGAGGATCCGCGAAAGGACGTCACGGCCGAGCCGGTCGGTGCCGAGCAAGAACATCTGGCCGCCGATCGACGGGCAGACCAGATGATAGTTCGAAGCGGCGAGACCCCAGAACTTGTAGGAATCGCCGCGGCAGAAGAAACGGATCGGCTGCACGTCGTTCGGCCTGTCGGTATAGACGCGATGCAGCGTATCGAGATCGAGCGTCATGCTGCGGCCATAGACGAAGGGGCCGACGAAGCTGCCCTTGTCGAAGAAATGGACGCGCTGCGGCGGCGCATGGATGAAGTCGACGTTGCGGGTATGCAGGCCGTAGGGCGCCAGGAACTCGACGATCAGGATCATCAGATAGATGACGGCGAGAAAGATGCCGGAGATCAAGGCCAGCTTGTGCTGCTTGAACTTCCACCACATCAGCCGCTTCTGCGAAGCGAGATGGATGCGCGACTGCGCCGCCGTCATGGTTTCGGTGGCGTGCGGATCGAAAGGCGCGGTCGAGACGTAATGCGGAAGCGGCGCGCCGGGTGCGGGAAGGGGCGACATTATTTGGTGCTCCTGCCTTGCAGGCGGATGCGGGGATCGAGGAAGCCGAGCGCGATGTCCGAGATCAGCACGCCGATGACGTTGAGGAAGGCGAGGAACATCAGGAAAGAGCCGGCGAGATACATATCCTGGCTCTGCAGCGCCTTGATGAGCATCGGTCCCGTCGTCTCCAGCGACAGCACGATGGCGACGATCTCGGCGCCCGAAATGATCGAAGGCAGGATCGAGCCGATATCGGCGACGAAGAAGTTGAGCGCCATGCGCAGCGGATATTTGACCAGCGCCCGCATCGGATGCAGGCCCTTGGCGCGGGCGGTCGTCACATACTGCTTCTGCATCTCGTCGAGCAGGTTGGCGCGCAGCCGCCGGATCATGCCGGCCGTTCCGGCGGTGCCGACGATGATGACGGGAATCCAGAGATGGGCGAGGATCGACTTCGCCTTTTCCCAGCTCATCGGCGCGTTGAGATATTGCTGGTCCATCAGGTGGCCGATCGAGAGCCCGAACCAGACATTGGCGAAATACATCAGGATCAGCGCCAGCATGAAGTTCGGGATGGCGATGCCGAGCAGCCCGAGGAAAGTCAGTCCGTAATCGCCCCAGCTATACTGATGCGTGGCCGAATAGATGCCGATCGGAAAGGCGATCAGCCAGGTGAGCAGGATCGTCGTGAAAGAGACGAGGATCGTCAGCCACAGGCGGTCGCCGACCACGTCGGAAACCGGCAGCTGATATTCGAAGGAATAGCCGAAATCGCCGTGCAGCATGCCGCCGACCCAGTAGAAATAGCGCACGATCTCCGGCTTGTCGAAGCCGTATTGCTGGCGCATCTCCTCGATTTCCTGGAGGTTGGCGGTCTCGCCGGAGGCGCGCAGCTCGGCGATCTGGCTCTCGAAGAAATCGCCGGGCGGCAGTTCGATGATGGTGAAAACGAGCGCCGAAATGACGAAGAGCGTCGGCACCATGGCGGCGATGCGCCAGAGAATGTATCTGAGCACGCCTCAGGCCTCCTTGTACCAGAATGCATCCGGCATGTAGACGCCGAGATAGGAGGTGGGATCGAAGCCGTAGAGGGCTTTCGCCGGCAGGTTCTGCAGCTTGGCGGCGCGAAGGATCGGCTGCAGCGTGCTGTTGATCAGGCCGATCGAGAAGACCTGCTGCGTATAGAGCGCCAGCATCTTGTGCCAGATCACCTGACGCTCCTCGAATTTCGCCGTCGAGCCCCATTGCTTGAGAAGATCGACCAGTTCGGCCGCCTCCGGCAGATCGGGTGCCACGCCTTCTTGGCCCGCGGAGAGGTAATGCATGCCCCAGAGCGGCCATTGCAGCTGATCGTCGAGCGTCGGCGCAAGCCCGGAGGGCGACATGTCGGCGGTCGGCACGCCGTTGTCGAGGCCGTACCAGATCGACATCATGATCGTGCCGCTCATGGCGCGGTTGCGGAAGACGTCGCGCTGCGAGGTGCGGGTATAGAGCGCCAGGCCGACATTGGCCCAGTGATCGTGCACCAGCTCCAGCACGTCGGTATCGAGATTGCTCTCGCCGGCCGTTTCGACAGTGATCTCGGCGCGCCGCCCGTCGGGCAGCAGCCGGATGCCGTCATCGCCGCGCTTGGTCAGGCCGAGTTCGTCGAGCAGTCGGTTCGCCTCGTCCTGATCGAACTTCACATAGGCGTCGGCATATTCCTGCTTGAAGAGCGGGCTGTCGGGCAGGACCGTATCGGCGCTCGGCGTGCCGAGACCATAGAACGCGACCATGTTGATCTCGTGCCGATCGATCGCCAGAGACAAAGCGCGGCGCATGCGCACGTCGCGGAACAGGCCGCGCCACGCCTCGTCGGCGCAGTTGAGGTTCGGCAGCAGGGTGATGCGCGAACCGCGCGCGAGTTTCCAGAGATCGACCTTGACGGGGAAGCGCTTCTCCGCCTCCTTCAGGAAGGTGTAATCGTTGAAATCGATGCCTGTTGCCTGCAGGTCGGCTTCTCCCGCACCGGCCTTGGCGGCGATGATCGACGAGGAGGAAACGTTGAGAACGAAACGGTCGAGATAGGGAAGCTGCCTGCCGTTCTCGTCGACGCGGTGGAAGAAGGGATTGCGCTCGAAGACGAATTGTTCGGCCGGCAGCGCCGTCGTATTGCGCCAGGGATCCAGTGTCGGCAGGTTCGGATTTTCGGGGCGGTAGGAGCGTGCCATCTTGATGTGCAGATCCTGCCACTTCTTGACGCGGTAGGTCTTCATCATCTGTTCCATCTTCGCCTCGTCCGGCTGGAACTTCTTGTGAAACTGCTTGAGGTAATGTCCCGGGCCGAAGATGACGAGCGGCTGCGGGCCCGCCAGGCTCGGCAGGAACATCGGGTTGGGCTTTTCCCAGCTATAGCGCACGGTCAGCGGATCGAGCATCTCGAAGCGCGGCAGGTTGCCGTGCGGGCGCAGCTCCAGCGCGCCGCCGCCCGGCGTCAGCTTGTCGTTGAGGATGACGTCTTCCCACCAGTAACGGAAATCGTTGGCCGTGAACGGTTCTCCGTCGGACCATTTATGGCCCTCGCGCAGCGTGAAGGTGAAGACCGTGTCGTTCTCGGAACGGAAATCGGCGAGGATATCAGGCTGGAATTGCAGATGCTTGTCATAGCCGATCAGGCGGGAATAGCCGTAGATCGTCATGAAGCGGATGTCGCGCTGGCTGCCGATGATGGTGCGCACCGTGCCGCCATAGGCGCCGGGGGCAAGTCCCATCTCCGTCAGGTTGACCACACGCGGGCGCAGCGGAAGGCGCTCGGCCATACCAGGCAGGCCGCCGGCGGCGAGCCGCTCCTTCAGGAATTCCGGCTCGCCGATCTGCTCGGCCCGAAGCACAGCGGGTGCGATTGCCGCGCCGACGAGGCCGCCGAGGAAGGTGCGACGCGTCACCATCAGCGCAACTCCTTGATATCGGCGCCCTTGCGGGCGCGCACCAGATGGCCGTCGCCGAGGTCGGCATAGGCGAGTTCGGCCGCGTCGTCATGCTCTGCGGTGAAGGTCTTGCCCCAGTTCTGCTTGTCGGCGGCGCCGTTTTCCCGGAGCGCCTTGAAATCGAGCGGCCGGTCGAGATCGGGAAAGGGGACGGCGGCGAGCAGCGATTTCGTATAGGGATGCACCGGATCGCGCAGGATGATTTCGCGCGGCGCGATCTCGACGATGCGGCCCTTGCACATGACAGCGATGCGGTCGGCCATGTAATCGACGACCGCGAGATTATGCGAGATGAAGAGATAGGTCAGCCCCAGCTCCTTCTGCAGGTCCTTCAACAGGTTGAGGATCTGCGCCTGCACCGAGACGTCGAGGGCCGAGACCGGCTCGTCGAGGATCACGAGCTTCGGACCCAGCGCCAGAGCGCGCGCGATGCCGATGCGCTGGCGCTGGCCACCGGAGAAACTGTGCGGGTAACGGCTGAGATAACGCTTGTCGAGGCCGATCGCGCCCATCAGTCCCTCGACCTTGCGCTTGCGCTCGTCGCTGTCGCCGCGGTCGTGGATTTCGAGAGGTTCGCTCAGGATGTTGCGCACCGTCATGCGCGGCGAAAGCGAGGAGACCGGATCCTGGAAGACCATCTGGATCTTGGTGCGCATGTCCTGGAGTTCGGCGCCCTTGACGGAGAGGACGTCGATCACATCCTTGCCGTCGTTGAACACCACCGCGCCGGTATCCGGCGTGACGGCGCGCATCAGGATCTTGCTGAGCGTCGTCTTGCCGCAGCCGGATTCGCCGACCAGCCCGAGACATTCGCCGCGGCGGATGTCGAAGCTGACATCGTCGACCGCGTGCACGACGGTGGCTTCCTGCCTGCCGAGGAAACTACGCTTGCGCGTCTTGTAGGTCTTGGAAAGATTGGCGACCGAAAGCAGCACGCCGGGCGCTTCGGCCTGGACAGGTTTCTTCTTGCCGACGAGGGTTTCGAGATTGACCGGCACGTCGCGCAGCGCCTTCAGGCGCTCGCCGGGCTTCATGTCGAAATGTGGAACGGCGGCCATCAGCGCCTTGAGATAGGGATGCTGCGGATTGCGGAAGATGGCGTCGACCGGCCCAGCCTCCATGATCTCGCCGTGATAGATGACGACCACTTCGTCGGCCATGTTGGCGACGATGCCGAGATCGTGGGTGATGAGCAGCATCGCCATGCCGAGCTTGGCCTGCAGGTCGCGCAGCAATTCCAGGATCTGTGCCTGGATCGTCACGTCGAGCGCCGTCGTCGGCTCGTCCGCGATCAGCAGCGCCGGCTTGCAGATCAGCGCCATGGCGATCATCGCGCGCTGGCGCATGCCGCCGGACAGTTCGAACGGATACATGTCGTAGGTGCGGTGCGGATTGGAGAAGCCGACGAGGCCGAGCATCTCCTCGGTCCTGTTGCGCGCTTCCTCCTTGTCGACCTCCGTATGAATCAGCAGCGCTTCGCTGATCTGGTTGCCGACCGTATGCAGCGGCGAGAGCGAGGTCATCGGCTCCTGGAAGATCGTCGCCATGCGCCGGCCGCGCAGATCGCGCATCTCTTCGCTGTCGCGCGGCAGCGACAGGATATCGGTCGCGCTGCCGTCGAGCGGGTCGGTGAAGAGGATACGGCCGGAGGCCTTGGCCGGATTGGGCAGGATGCCCATGACGGCCTGGCTGATCACCGATTTGCCGGAGCCGGATTCACCGACGAGAGCGGTAACCTTGCCCGGAAGGATGCGGAGATTGGCTTCCTTTACGACACGGAGACGGTCGCCGAAAACCGAGAAGGAGACGTCGAGGTTCTCAATACGCAACAGATCGGCAGCAGACGCCATACCAATGAAATTCCCCAGTCTTCTATGTTCCCGTTAAGGCACACTATCGTACCGCAAACGGGGTGTCTAGTTGATGACAATCGCAGGGGAAACCACCGCGTTCCGCCGAAGTTCCCGGGGCGGAGCGCGCTCATTGGCAGGGGTTGCAGCTCTTACTGGATGAACTTCTCCATGGTTGTACGGCTGACCTGTTTCTTGGCGTCGCGATGCAGGAGAATGACCTGCTCCGCTTCGGAAAGCCCATTCTGTCCGGCCTCGCGGAAACTCTCGCCGGCGCTGATCTCGGGAGCCGGCGCGCGCGGCTGCAGCACCGTCACCTTCTGGCGGATGCCGCGCAGCTTTTCCTCGCCGAGCGTCGTCCATTCGCCGCCGCAATAGCCGGCGAAGGCCTGGCTGGCGACGACCTCGCGGCCGTATTTCTTGGTCAGGATCTGCAGGCGCTGGACCTCGTTGACCGCCGAGCCGAAGGCGGAGAAGGTCAGGCGGTCCTTGAGCCCGACATTGCCGAACATGACGTTGCCGACATGCAGGCCGATGCCGTAGCCGATCCTGGAGAGGCCTTTCTGCTCGCGGTCCCTGTTGAGCTCGGCGACCCGCGCCTGCGCCTGATGGACGGCCGAAAGCGCCGCTTCGCAGGCGATCTTCGAAGGGTCCTTATGGCGTCCGCATGGATAGACGGCGAGGAAGCCGTCGCCGAGGAAGCTCAGGATCTCACCGCCATTGCGGTTGAAGGGGGCGGCAATCGCGTCGAAGAACTGGTTCAGCGTGTCGATATAGGCCTGCCGGCCTTCCTTTTCGGCATACATGGTGGATTCGCGCATGTCGCCCATGACGAGGGCCGCGCGGATCGTCTCACCGTCGCCGCGGCGGATCTGGCCGTTCAGCACCCGCTTACCGGCGTCGCCGCCGAGATAGGTGGTCAGCATGTTGTTGGCGAGCTTGCCGAGCACGGCCATTTTGGCCGCGACCGCCAGATGGTCCTGCATCCGCAGCAATGCGTCGATCATGTCGTCGGAAAAGCCGTTGTGGTGGTCCGTCGACCATGAGCCCATCATGCCCTGCACCGAACCGTCGCCGAAAGGCTGCACGAAGGCGAGGTAGTCGGTGATGGCGTCCTTGCGCAGATCCTCGAAGATCGGGAATTCATTCGGCCCCTCCTGCATCAGCCGGCGGCGAATGTGCTGCAGGTTGTTGTCGAGCAGATAATAGTAGGGGCTTTGTAGGAAACGATCCGGCTTCTGGCCGGCGGGCATGCGGAAGCCTTCGATGGTGACGCCGCTGGCGCGCCGCCAGGTGAAGCTCAAGGCATCGTAGAGCGGGTGCAGCATCGAAAAACTGAGATGGACGCGCGCGATCGGCAGCCCCGCCGCAGCAATCCTCTCGCAGAAACCGCGCACGATGTTTTCGAGATCGTCACCTGCCAGCGAAGAGTTCGTCAGCCATTCGGCGACCCGGTCCAACAGGATGGAGGACACGCTGGATTCGATCGTGCTCATTCTCGGTATGATCCTCATAAAGCACGCCATCCCCAAGAACCAAAAATTCCTCTGCCGGCACATTTTCATGCGCAGGACACAAGGAAATCAGGATGTACGAGCGGTATTATTGTGTCAACGATCTGCCGGGAGCCCGGCAGCAGCACCCCTCAGCTCCCCGGTCGGAGATCGGACGGGCAGTCCTTTCATGGCGGTTTATTATCAAAAGTCAAAATAGGGATGCTGCAAGTGCGAAACAATGGGAGACGGAATTTTTTGTGCGCTCTAGTTGCAACAAAGGATTGTACCGGGGCATTTCGGCCACACCCGCCTAAGGGTCTTGGGAGGCAACCGACGCTGTTGCCGCAGGGGAGAGGAGGACCCCGGGTTTAATTCACCGCGATCATGCATTAGATCAGCTTCCTGAATGTCCCATTTGAAAGATCCCGCCTTGGCCACCTCCACCTTCGATACGCTTTTGCAGAAGATCGAAACCCGCGCGGCGCGCGCCGGCATCATCGGGCTCGGCTATGTCGGTCTGCCGCTGGCGATTGCCCTGGCGCGCAGCGGCTTTGCGGTGACCGGCTTCGACATCGACCCCGGAAAGATGGTGGCTCTCGAGGCCCGCCGTTCCTATATCGATGCTGTCAGCAACGAGGCGCTTGCCGTCGAGATCGATGCGGGCCGCTTCCAGGCGACCACCGATTTCGCCGGTCTTGCCGCCTGCGACGTCATCATCATCTGCGTGCCGACGCCGCTCACCAAACATCGCGATCCCGATCTCTCCTTCGTCGAGGCGACGTCGCGCTCGATCGCCGCGCATCTGCGCCCCGGTCAGCTCATCGCGCTGGAATCGACCACCTATCCCGGCACGACCGACGATATCGTCAAGGTCATTCTCGAAGGCACCGGGCTGAAATCCGGCTCCGACTTCTTCGTCGGCTTCTCGCCGGAGCGCGAGGACCCAGGTAATCAACACTATCATACGGCCACGATCCCGAAGGTCGTCGCCGGCGACGGTGCAGAGGCGCTGGCGCTGATGAAGGCTTTTTACGGTGCTGCGGTCTCGACCGTCGTTCCGGTCTCCTCGAATGCGACGGCCGAGGCGGTGAAGCTCACCGAAAACATCTTCCGTTCGGTCAACATCGCCCTCGTCAACGAGCTGAAGACCGTTTATGCGGCCATGGGCATCGATGTCTGGGAAGTGATCGATGCGGCCAAGACCAAGCCCTTCGGCTACATGCCCTTCTATCCCGGCCCCGGCCTCGGCGGCCACTGCATCCCGATCGATCCCTTCTACCTCACCTGGAAATCGCGCGAATACGAGCTGCCGACCCGCTTTATCGAGCTCGCCGGCGAGATCAATTCGGCGATGCCGCGTTATGTCGTCGGCAAGCTCGCCGAAGCGCTCGACATCCGCGCCGGCAAGGCGCTGAGCCGCAGCAAGGTGCTGGTGCTCGGGCTCGCCTACAAGAAGAACGTCGCCGATATAAGAGAAAGCCCGTCGCTGCGGCTGATCGAGATCATCGAGGAACGCGGCGGCCGGGCGGATTATCACGATCCCTTCGTCGCCGAGATCCCGCCGACGCGCGAATACCAGGCCCTGAAGGGCCGCAGATCGGTGGCGCTGACGCCGGAGGTTATAGGCGGCTATGATGCGGTGCTGGTCGCAACCGACCATGATAAGGTCGATTATGCGGCGCTTTCGAAAAGTGCTTCGCTCATCATCGATACACGCAACGTTTTCAACCGGCTCGGCCTCTCGGCCGATCATATCATCAAGGCGTGACCGATACGGCGGAAAGCGACTTGCCGGTCATCCGGCTGGCGGCCACGGCATAGCCGCCGGCCGCACCGTCGATGAAATGCATGTGGTCGCGTGAAATCGGCGTCGGCACGAAGCAGGTCATCAGCGCCGAGGACTGCCGGTGCAGGCCGTAGCGGGCGATGCCCTTCGCCCGCGCCTCTTCCAGCAGCGTCTCGATCCGCTTCAGGTGTGCGGTGTCGACGTCGACGGTCATTTTCAGCCCGTCGTCGAATTTGCGGAAATCGGAATTGCCGGCCACGTCGCGCTTGTAGCGGCGGGCGTCGAAGCGGCCGAGCGGGATGCCGAGCCGGAAGCACACCACGGTGATGGCGAGCTGCAGCAAGATGATGAACTTCTGCCGCAGCCGCCGGCCGGCCGGCGCGGTGGCCTTGGCCTCACGATTGATGCCGTGCAGCGAGAAGGCAAGATCCGGCCCGTCCGCCGGCACCGGATGGCTGTCGCGGTTCTGCTCGGTCGTGATGGCGACGATGCCGTTGACGAGATCGCGGAACTCCTGTCCCGGCCGGCCTTCACCGGGCACGGCGATGATCGAGACGATCTCGCCGTTGCGCGCATCGATCGGACTCCAGCGGCAGGAAAGCCCGGTCAGATCGGGCCGCGTTCCGGGGGCCGCGCGCTCGACGCCGTAGTGGCCGAGCTTCATCTGTCTTTCGGCCCAGCTCGTGCCGCCGCCCCAGAACATCGCATAGGTGACATGAGGGCTTGCGGAATAACGCGCGACGCGAACGTCGAGACCCTGTGTACGGGTATCGGCCACGGGAACGATGGCGATGCGTAGCGTCAGCCCCAGATCCTCCTCGACCCAGACCTGCACGGCGGCGAGCGCATCGCGCGCCGTCTTCTCCAGCGAACCGGGAAGCGCGATCAGCGCGCCGTCGCCGCCGAAGACGAAGGGATAGTCGCCCTTGCCGACGGAATTCAATACCGCCGAGATGACGCTGGCGCCCGCCATGTTGACGTCCTTGTAGCGGCCGCCGGCGATCGCCTGCGTCGAACCGACGATGTCGGCGAGCGCCAGCACCCACCCATCCGGAAGCGGCCTGTAGTTGGCGGCATCGGTCACGCCCTCGAACGCGCTGAAGAGCGGCATGGCGGCAAAGAAATCTTCGTCGGTCATAGTTGTCATGTCGTTCAGCTTAGCACAGACCCATGTTGCCACTGCAACGCCAATTCCCATTTACGGCAATCGACTTGGCAAGGTTTCATGTGTAAGCACCACAGAGTATTTTCATGACGGATACGGAATAGATGAGCCGCCTCGACAGCTTCATTCGCCGGTTGACGGCTCAACGCGATATTCTGAACGCGATTATCGATCTGGTAGAAGACATCGAAGGCCCGGTTTTGGAGTTCGGCCTCGGCAACGGCCGCACCTACGACCACCTGCGCGAGAAATTTCCCGAGCGCCGCATCGTCGCCTTCGACTGGGAAGTCCGCTCCTATTCGGCCTCGACACCGGCGCCGGAAGACATGGTCACCGGCAATATCCGCGAATCCGGCCAGGCCTTCCTCGGCATCGGCGCAGCACTCGCCCATGCCGATATCGGCACCGGGCATGACGAAATCGACGCGGTGACGCTGACCTGGCTGCCGCAACTGATGGCCGGCGTGCTCGCCCGCAACGGCATCGCCGTCAGCGGCCTGCCGCTTGAGCATGCCGAGCTTGTGGCATTGCCGCTGCCTGAAGGGATCAAGGAAGGGCGGTATTTCCTCTATCGGAGAAAATGAGCAATACTCCAGGCGTTTCCACGTCGGTCGTTTTGGCCGTCCGGACGCACTATAACCTCGAATGGACGTAAGGGCGTAATGACGAAACGCCTTAACTAATAAGCAGCTCTAAATTCTGAGCTTCGATAACCGCTTATTGCAATTTTTGCGCTTAAATTGTAGCTGTTTTCTATCCGGCACGACTGTCGTGGCAAGACGATGGTGAGTCGTCGGCGCGCTTGCAGCAAGCATAAATGGGGCATGGGTATGGGGTTTACTGAAGCTGTTCGGACGGTTCTAACGCAGAAATACGTCACCTTCTCCGGCAGGGCATCTCGCTCGGAATATTGGTGGTTTCAGTTGTTCAGTTGGGGGATAGGGGTCGCACTTTGGATTTTGAGCTTGTTGCTGACGCCGAACAGCGCTTCGTCAATGTCCAACCCTTTCTCGATAATCGGAGGATTGATTTCACTCGCATTCATTCTGCCACAGATAGCCCTTCAGGTTCGCCGCTTTCATGATCGCAACATTTCCGGTTGGTGGTATCTCGGACTTATCGTCGCGTGGATCATTCCTTTTGCTATTTTCATTTCGCTTATTGCGATTTTCGTGATCGATGTACTTCCGGGCACGCGGGGTCCGAACAAGTTCGGCGGGGATCCGCTGCGTCCGGAAGTCAGAGCAGAGGTCTTTGCCTAGAGCATGACCATTCGCAACGTCGGCCTGCTGGCGGCGCTATTTCTGGCCGCCTTGGCGCAATTTTCGCCTGTGCAAGCGCAGGTCAGCAGTCAGCAGGTCGAGGGCGGCGATCGTCAAAGGAGCGCGGCCGGGGCCGAATATGCCTCACAGTGCTTGCAGAATGGCCTGCGCTGCAGACTCGTCTATGGCGACGCTTCTGAAAAGGCCGAGCCGGCATCGAATACGACGTCGTCACCACCACAGCGCAGGCCGCTGACGATCCCGCGGGAGCCGGTCATCAGCGGTCCTTTGGCCGTGGTCGTCGTATTTTTTGGTCTCATCGTGGCCATCGTCCTGTGGCTGCGTTTCGGTAATGGCGGCGTGCTGCTGTCATCGGCCCCGCGCGAGATCAAACGGCGGGGAGAAGCGCCGGAAAGCTGGCGCACGTCGGCAGCCGAGGCTGCGGAAGGGACGAGCGATTTCCTGGAACGCATTGCCGCCATGGCGGATCGAAAGCAGGCGCTTGTGCTGCTGCTCAGGCATTGCCTGCTTCACGCGGCGGATATCACGGGAACGCGCCTTTTCCGCTCTGATACGGAACGCGCCGTTTTCGCCCGCCTGCCGGCAAACATGCCGGACCGCGATCGCCTGGAAAACCTGCTGACAGCGGTAGAACTCGTGCATTATGGCGGCCGCAGCTTTGCGGACAACCATTTCGGCGTCCTTCTCACGACCGCGCGCGGCTTGCTCTCGACAGGCAGACTGGCCCATGCGTAATTCTACCCCGCTTCTGTTTCTGGGACTGCTGCTTGCGCTGGCGGCACTGGCAATCTTTGCGCTGTCCAGGGGCAGCGATTACGACCGCTCTCCCCTCGGCAACAAGGGATTGGAATTGTGGCTGCAAGCCAAGGGCATACCAGTCCTCCGATCCGACCCTCATGTCAGCCAGGCGCATTCGGAAGTCTCGCTGCGCATCCTTCCCCTGTCGATACGCCAGGGCGAAGTTGCCGCGCCGCAGACGGACGAGGAACTGGGTAATGTAGGCCCGGAAAACCTCGTCCGGGAGGCAAATGAATATGATCTGCCGACGCTGATGATTTTGCCGAAATGGCGCGGCAACGTGTCGACGGATGGTGTCGCCAGCAAATCGGGACTGGTCGATCTCGTCGATCTCGGCCGCGAACTGGAAAAGATCGGTTATTCGGATTTCGGCTTCGCCCGCAGCGAGACGGGTTTCGAAGAGGCGCAGCTGGACCTGAAACCGGGCCAGCCGATCAAGATCGCCCTCTATCACGCCCAGGCCTTCGAGCGCTCGAGCATGCCTGAGGGCTGCGAAGAGATCGTCGGCATGCCGCTGGGTGCGCTGCTCGCGCGTTGCGAGGACAAGCCCAACGTCTACCTGCTGTCTGATCCGGATCTCTTGAACAATCACGGCCTGGCCCTGGCCGACAATGCCTCCTTCGCCGTGTCGCTCGTCACGCTGCTGCGCGGAGCGGCCGAGACACGGCCGGTCTATCTGGATACGGCCGGCCGGCCCCTGGATGACGAGGAGCGGATTGACGAGGGCCGCACCTATGAGCGCTCCGCCTCCGATCTCAAGCGATTTTTCGCTTATCCCCTATCGCTGATCTGGGGAACGCTGCTCGCCGTGGCGGCGATCTGCTTCTGGCGCGGCGCCTATCGCTTCGGGCCGGCCTTTCCGGAGGCGGCCGCAAACACCGAAATGTCGAAAACGACGGCGATCGAAGCCACGGCGCGTCTGTTGCGCCTGTCCGGCAATGACGGGCGGATGACCGAGCAGTTCGTTCTCCATCTGCTGGCCGACAAGGCGCAACTGCTCTTTGGCCCGGGGGCCGGAAATCAGGCGGGCATAGATCGGCTGTTTCAGCGCCTGGCGCGCCGCGATCAGGCGGCGGCGCGGGCATTGCATACGTCGGCGCAGGCGCTGATCGAACGCGGACATCTGATGACGCGGGCAAACCTGCATCGCAATCTCGAGACATTCAGAAAATCGCTGGGGAGCATGGACCTTGGATCTAGGTGAATTTCGCAATCTTATCGCTGCTGTTCGCGGTGAAATCGGCAAAGCGGTGCAGGGGCAGGATGCGATCATCGATCTCGTCCTGATCTCGATCTTTGCCGGCGGGCACTGCCTCGTCGAAGGCCCTCCCGGCACGGCCAAGACCTTGCTCGCCCGCTCCGTTTCCGCCGCCATGGCGCTGCAATACCGGCGTATCCAGTTCACGCCCGACCTGATGCCCGGCGATGTCCTGGGCGTCAATCTCTTCAATTTCCAAACCAATCAGTTCCATCTGACCAAGGGACCGGTCTTTACCGACATTCTTCTGGCCGACGAGATCAATCGCGCGCCGCCGAAAACGCAATCCGCTCTTCTGCAGGCGATGAACGAGCGGATGATCACGATCGACGGAACCGATTATTCGCTCGGGCCGGATTTCTTCGTGCTCGCCACGCAGAACCCGATCGAGCAGCAGGGCACGTACCCTCTGCCCGAAGCGCAGCTCGACCGCTTTCTCTTCAAGCTTATCGTCGATTTTCCTGACCGGGACACGGAAATCGCGATCCTTTCCCGACATGCGGACCAGGCGCTGAAATCGGATGTGCGTAATGCCGGCATCCGTCCGCTCGTCACGAGCGCGGCGCTCGCCGCCGGGCGAGCACTGATCGATTCCATCCACCTCGACAAGACGATCCTGACCTATGTCGTCGATCTCGTGCGCGCCACGCGCTCGGATCCCGATATTCTCTACGGCGCATCCACCCGCGCGGCCGACGCCCTTGCCTCGGCCGTGCGCGTGCGCGCGGCGTTCGAGGGCCGGGATTACGGCTTGCCGGATGATGTTCAGGCTCTGCTGGTCCCGGCATTGCGCCATCGCATCGTGCTTTCGCCTTCGGCGGAAATCGATGGCCGCACGCCGGACGAGGTGCTGCGCAACATCAAGAACCGCGTGGATGCGCCCCGTTAAATGCGGCCATCCCCATATCTGATCGCGCTCGTTCTGATTTGTGCCGCGGTGACGGTCTTCGCCAGCGTGTGGTGGCGCGACATGACCTATCCGCTGCTTCTCATGTGGCTTGCTCTTGCCGCCCTGACGGTCGCCGATCTGCTCATATCGAACCTGTCCGGCCGGATGATTGTCGATGTCGATCTGCCGCCGCAAGGCTTCGTCGGGCACATCACCGCGTTCACTGTCGACATCCGACCGCAGAAGGGCGCGCTGCCTGAGAAAATCGAGATCCGGCTCGATCTCGCGCCCGAGCTGGTCATCGGCGAAACCAGATGGCTGAAGCCGGCACCGGAGGCGGGAGAAAAACCTCTCAAGGCCTCTCTGGAGCTGCATCTGAAGCGGCGGGGACAGTTTCCGGTCAACGAGCTGTGGCTGAAATGGCCGTCGCGATTGAAGCTGCTCGAATTGATCGCCCGCATGCCGGTCGGCAAGGAAATCGCCGTCCAGCCTGACATATCGCCCGTGCTTTCAGGAGCGATCAAGACCCAGATCCTGCCGCTGGAAGCCGGCCAGAAGGATCTGCGCCTGCGTGGCGAGGGATCGGAGTTCCATCAGCTGCGGGAATTTGCCAGCGGCATGGACCCGCGCAGCATCGATTGGAAGCGGTCGGCGCGCATGCGCAGCCTCGTCGTGCGCGAAATGAGGGCCGAGCGAAACCACCAGATCATTCTATGCGTCGATTCCGGGCGGCTGATGGCCGAGCAGCTTGCCGGTTTCACCAAGCTCGATCGCGCCATCAACGCCGCGCTCGCCATGTGCTGGGGCGCGGGCCTTGCCGGAGATCTCGTCGGCTTCTACAGCTTCGATAGCCGCCCCCGTCTTTTCGTGCCGGCCCTGCCTGGGCGCGCGGCCTTTCCGCGGTTGCAGACGGTGTGCGCCAAGCTACGCTACGAAACCCAGGAAACCAACCACACGCTGGGGCTGACCCATCTGTCCGGACGCCTGAAGCGACGTTCGCTTATTGTGATATTCTCCGATTTCGTCGACACCATCACGGCGGAGCTGATGATCGAGAACATACAGGTGCTCGCCCGGCATCATTTCGTCGTCTATGTTGCCCTGCGTGATCCGATGCTGACGAAGTTCATCGAACCGGAGGAGACGACGCTCGATGCCGTCGCCCGCTCGGTTGCGGCGCGCCAGGTTCTGAACGAGAGGCGCGCGGTAATGGAAAAGCTGGCGCGCATGGGCGTACTCTGCCTCGACAGCACGCCGGAGGCGCTGACGTCGGATCTCATTGCGCGCTACATCGAAATCAAGTCCCGTGAGATGATATGATGGATATCGGTATCGACGGCAGAATAGATGCGGGCGCGACGGTGAATGTCGGCGCCGTCCAGAACGATACGCTCCGCTCGGCCCGTTTCCGGCTGGAGCGCGAGGCGCACTGGCGTCAGTTGGACCAGCTCGTGACGCGCGCCGAGAAGGGCGGCGCGGCCGCGCTCGGTTATGACGAGGTTCGCAACCTCGCGGCCGGCTACAGGCAGGCGATGAACTCGCTGAGCGTGGCGCGCGACATTTCTCTCGATCGCGCCCTCATCGCCTATCTGGAAAGCCTCTGCGCCCGGGCCTATCTCGTCGTCTATGCGCCGCAGGAAAGCCTCGGCGGCCTGGCCGCCCGGCTGCTGCTGCGGGGTATTCCGCAAGCGGTGCGCCGCTCGGCCCTGCCTCTGTTCATCGGGTTCCTGGCGCTTATCCTGGGCGCCCTCGCCGGCTATAAGCTCTGCCAAAACGATCCGAGCTGGTTCTATACTTTCGTGCCGCCGGAGCTTGCCGACCAGCGCACGCCCGATGCATCGGCCGATTATCTGCGTTCCACGATCTACGGCGATGAAGGGCATGACAGCGACAGGCTCGCCGCATTTTCCGCCTTTCTGTTTTCCCACAACACCACCATCGTCATCCTGATCTTCACGCTCGGCATCTTCGTGTCGGTGCCGAGCTTCATGCTGACCTTCTACAATGGTCTGATCCTCGGCGCGTTTTTCGCGATGTTTGCGCGCAAGGGACTTGGCTATGACGTCTTCGCCTGGCTCTCGATCCACGGCGTGACCGAGCTTGCTGCCATCGCCATTGCCTGCTCGGGCGGCGCGAGACTTGGCCTTGCCGTCCTCTTGCCCGGCGCGCGAACGCGTAAGGAGGCCTTGCGCCACCAGGCGCATGATGCCGTGAAACTCGCGCTGCTTGCGGCATTGATGCTCGTCGTTGCAGCCTTCATCGAAGGGTTTCTGCGCCAGCTGATACAGGATCCGGCCTGGCGCCTTGCCATCGGCTGGGGGATGGGCCTCTTCTGGGTCGGCTGGCTGCTGCTTGGAGGCCGCCAGGGCAAGGCTTCGCGTGAGGTGGCGCGATGAACCGGACAGACAAGGGCGGCAAGCGCGTCGAGCAGTTCATTCCGCCGGAGGGCGTGCCGATCGATTTCGCCATTGCCTCGCTCGGAACCCGTTTCGGCGCGCAAATCCTCGACATGATCTTCACCGTTCTCATCGTCGGCATCATTGCTTTTTTGATCCTGTACACCGGCCTGCTGCCGGCAAGCGCGGAAGCGATGCTGACGGTGCTGCTGGGCTATCTGGTGGGGGTCCCTTATTACGTCCTTTCGGAACTGATCTGGAACGGACGCACGCTCGGCAAAAGAATAACCGGCATCCGCGTCATCAACATGGACGGACGGCGGCTCACGCCGCATCAGGTGACCGCACGCAACCTCATGAAGGAGGTGGAGATCTTTGCCCCCATGGGACTGCTGGCCTCGGTCGGCACCCAGTCGGCCTGGGAAAACGGTCTGACCAGCCTCTGGCTTCTGGTGGTCGTGGTCGTGCCCTTTACCAATCGCCGCCGGCAAAGGCTCGGCGACATCATCGCCGGCACCCTAGTCGTCGACAATCCGCGCTCGGTGCTCCTCTCCGACCTCGCTTTGTCCGCCCCTGCCGCTGCGTCGTCGCAAGCAGCCTTCGAATTCCTGCCGGAACATCTCGATATCTACGGCAAATATGAACTCCAGACCCTGGAGGATGTCCTCCGCGACGCCACCAAGACGTCCAACACCAAGGAGATCGTCCAGATCGTCCGAACCATCACCCGCAGGATCCGCTACGAGGAGGCCGTGAAGCCCGGCCAGGAACTCACTTTCCTCAAAGAGTTCTACCGCGCCCAGCGCGAGCATCTGGAAAGCCTGAAGCTGTTCGGGACGCTGCGCGAGAACAAGTATCACGAGCATACTCGGACAGAGGCGAAGAAGCTTGTTTGAGGTGGGGTGAATTGCCCGCCAAGCAAACTTCCTCATTCCTATGCCCGTCACAGGAATCCAGCCGCCGCGCGTCGGCGCGGTGAATGACTCACCTCTCGTAACAGAAAAGAAAAGAGTTTCTACTGCCCAAGGACTTGGGCAGGCTGGATCTCTGTGACAAGCACAGAGATGAGGGGAGGCGCGGACTCGTCAGCGCGTAGACGGCTAGCCATTCTCCCCAACCAACTCCCATATATCCACCTTCTCAGCCCGCCCCTTCACCTGCGCGAGGCCGAGCGGCCGAAACGCGAAACGGTTCCCGACGGCGTCGTGGATGGCGGCGCTGACCAGGATCGACGTACCGAATTCCTTGTTCAATCCTTCCAAGCGGGAGGCGACATTGATCGTATCGCCCATGGCGGTGTACTGCTGGCGTGAAATCGCGCCGAAACTGCCGACGACGGCTGGACCGGTGTGCAGGCCGAAGCGTGTGATGAGCGCGGGACGGCTGTTCTTTTTGTTCTCCTCGTTCAGACTGTCGACGGCCGCTTTCATGGCGAGCGCGCAGCGACAGCCGTTTTCGGCATGTCTGGCATCGGGAACGGGGGCGTTCCACATGACGAAAATGGAATCGCCGAGATATTGCACGACCGTCCCGCCATTGCGCTCGGCGATGGTGTTCAGCAGTTCGAAATAGGCCGACAGCGTATCGACCACGTCTTCGGGCGAATTCTGCTCGGATATGGTGGTGAAGTCCCGGATGTCGGTGAAGAGCACCGTCACATCCTGCCGCTTGGCTTTGACGACCGCTCGACCTTCAGGGCTGACGATGCGCCGCACCACTTCACGCGGAACGTAGAGGGCGAACTGGCCGATGGCATGGCGGCTCGCCGAGAGCGCGGTGGCCAGCGTGTTGATCTCCGTTATCCAGGAATGCGACAAGGCCTTCTCGCCGAGATCGAGATCGCCGATCCGGCGCGCCTCGTCGGCAAGCCGGTAGAGAGAGCGGCTGACCATGCGGGACAGCACCACCGATGCGCCGACCCCCGCGATCAACAGGGCGCCGGCAATCAAGAGATTGCGCACGAGCAGCCGATTGGCCTCCTCCACCAGGTCCTCGAGCGGCACGACGATTGCGGCCGTACTTCCCTGAAACAGGCCGGAGACACTGACGGGGGCGATTTGCACCAGATGGCTTTCGCCATCGAGATCGAACCGCGCCAGACCGCCGCTTGCGAAGGCGGGATCTCTCCTCAGCCTGGCCACGGCTTCGAGGCTCCTGTCGAAACTGTTTGCCGTCGCGGCGAAGGCGCCTGATGTTCTGGCCCATAATCCGATGATCCTGCTCATGATCCGAGCGTCGGAATGAGCAACGAGATGGCCGCCGCCATCGATGATGTAGGCTCGGGCATGAGGAGAAATCGCCTGCGCATTCAGCAGGCGGCCGATCGTCTGCAGATGAATGTTGATACCGATGACCACCCGGCCGTCATCCTTCATCGGCGCCGCGATCGTCAGCGTGGGAACATTGAGCGTTCCCGTTACATAGGGCCCGACGGAAACCGGCACGCCGTCCTGGACGACGGATTGGTACCAGGGACGCTGGCGCGGATCGAAGGATGCATAATCGATGTCGCGCTCGCCGATCGGTCTTGCCCGGCTGTCGAGAAAACGAAGTGTCGATAGGACATCTGTGCTTTGTCTCTCCGCGATCGTTCTGACCGCGAAGGCCGCGCCATCAGGCGCCGCCAATGCCTGCCGGACATCCTTCCTCGCGGTGTTGATGACCTGCAGATAGGAGCCATCGGGATAGCCGGTATAGACGCTCGTCGCCTCGGGAACGTTTCGCAGAACCTCCAGAAAGAGTTCCTGTTTTGCCTTGATATCCTGAGACGGCGGGGAGATCAGCTGCGGCAGGGTCGATGCCAGCGACATCGCCTCGGTGCCGCCCCGCAGCGTATTGCGGTACCCCTCGACCAGCCGCAGGCTCATCTCGCGCATCTGCTGGGCGCCGGCGTTGACCGCAGCGGTGCTTCCCTGCTGGAATGCCATCCAGATGATCGGCATCGACGTGCAA
This sequence comes from Rhizobium sp. J15, assembly GCF_002531825.1. Classification (GTDB taxonomy): domain Bacteria; phylum Pseudomonadota; class Alphaproteobacteria; order Rhizobiales; family Rhizobiaceae; genus Rhizobium. The sequence goes on from NZ_NWSX01000001.1 coordinate 328,142, forward strand.
ATCAGCGACGCGACGACCAGGACGCCGAGATGCACTCTGAGCGGTTTGGACCAGCGCACGAGATCCCCCTCGAAATGCGGACACGTCCCGGCGCACCTATCGTCCCAATGCTCGTCCAGCCGTGCGAAATAAACGTCCCCAACGATATCAGCTAACTGCTTTTTTGAGGCTTGCACAAGGCGTTGATGTCAGCACTCCGGCCGTCGCGGATAGCTTGATGGTAGCTGCGAAAATTGCCCGTCAGTGGCTCCATCTCCTCGCAGGCCTCCACTTCTTCAGGCCGGTTGTTGGGCCGCGAACGAAGGGCCCGCGATTGAATAGCCTCCAAGCCTCTCGAAAATTCCCGGAGCCTTTCTATTTGCGCCATAGCCGGTATTTCATCGGTTCGCCGTTGAGGCGGCGAGGGATGATTTTGGATGGAGCCATTTTATTGATGCAAAATACTTCTCAGCCCAAGGCGGGCTGGACGCTGGCCGATTTTCTCGACACTTATCGTTATTGGGCCCTGTTTCTTGCCTCGCTGCTTGTAGGGCTCGGCGGAGAGGGGCTCAACACGGTCCTTCCGCTGATCTCGCGGGAGACCGGGAGCAGCCATCAGACTATTGCGATCTTCTATCTCGGCTCCAATGCAGGCTGGATCATCGGCGCCTTCCTCGCCTTCGTCGTTGCCAGCCGCCAGGGCCGGCCGGCGCTGATCGTGCCGCTTGTCGTCTGCGCCCTTGTCGCCGTCAGTGTCGTGGCAGCGCCGTCGCTCTGGGCCTCGCCGGTCTTTCTGTTTCTGTTCGGATTGTCATTCGGCACGGTCCGGGCCGTGTTTCCGCTTGCGATTGCCATATTCCTGGTCGGCGGGCGGCCCGGCAAGATCGACTTCGGCTGCGCGCTGACGCTGATGTCCGCAACAATCCTGGCCGCGGCCTTGGCGCCCATCGGCACCTCCTGGCTCTATCAAGGCGATCAAGGCGGGCTGCCTGTGATCCTCGGTTTCCTCGCCTGCCTGGTGATTGCCGTCATCCTGCTGCTGCCGGCGCGGCGCCTGTCTTTCGATGATATGCCGCGCCAGCGCCACAGGCCGCTCACGCCGCAAAAGCGATCGCCGCTCATGGTTGCCGCGATCCTGACCACGCCGCTGGCGCTGATCATTCTTCTCAGCCTCATCTACGGTTTTCAGGGCGATGATATCCAGGCGAGCGGCTATTTCGAGATCACGCTGATTTTCGCCCTGCTGGTGCTCGTCATTGCGATCGCCGCCTTCATCTACCTTGCCTACTGGTGCTATCGCATCCATGGCGAGCTTGCGGGCTTCGCACCCTCGCAGCGCCTGCTGACACCGCTTACCGCCATGCTGATCGCGATCCTCGTGCCGCTTGGTCTACCGATTCTGCTGATGACGCTCGGCGATCTCCTCAACGATCGCGGCCGCGAGAGCGGTCAAGGGCGCCTGATTTCGATTGCTTGGCTCGCGCTCTGGAGCTTCCTCTTCCCGCCGGTCGCCATCGCTTTGGTGCAGAACGCTGCGAACGGGAGCTATAATTGGGTTTCCCCGGAGGCCGCTTAGGGACGGGTAGGTCGCCTCGAAACAGCGTGGCTGGAGAACGTCGCGTGAAAGCAATATCGCGAGCATTCGCGAATATTTACGGCAAAAACAGCACGTTATACTGATCGAATTCGCCTGGCAGATCGCGAACCTTCATTTCCACTTCGCGATCCTCGAAGAGGACGAGGCAATCTTCGTAGAAGCCGGACAGCATCGAGATGAAAGCTTTCGTGCCCTCGGGACCATAGAAGAGCGGCGTGAATTCCATATAGAGCGGCACCCGGCGGGCAAGCAGCGGCTGCATCGACCGGCAGGCCATCGGCTCGTAGCCTTCGATGTCCATCCAGACAAGGCCGATCGCGGCCGGATCGATCGAAAGGCCGGACAGGATCTCGGACACCGGCTTTACCGGCACGCTGATCTTTTTGTCCGTCGGGCTCTGGCGGATGGCGCTGCTCTTGCCGTGATTGTTGAGGTTCAAGAAAAAGTCGATCTCGCCTTCGCTCTCGCCGGCGGCGCAATTGACGAGACGGACCTTCTCTTCCAGTCGGTTCTGGCGGATGTTGAGGACGAGCAGCGGGAAATTGCGCGGGTCGGGTTCGATGCTGACGATCTGGGCATAGGCGCCGCTCAGCGCGAAATAGACGGTTTGCGTCCCGATATTGCCGCCGATCTCGAGCAGCGTCGCCTCCTTACGAAGCAGGCCGCGCTCACGCAGGATGACGATCAGCCGGTCGACGGCGTCGCGCTCGAAATGGCCCTTCCGGAACACCTTGCGGCCGATGTAATCCGAGGGCGAGAAGGTCATCATATGGTCGCCGGCATCGACCGTCATCGAGACGACGCGCGGGCCGATATTCTCGATCAGCAGGCGGCGGCCGAAGCGGGTGTCGAAGAAGCGCGAAGCCGCGGCGTTGCGCGCTTTGCGCAGGCGGCGGCTCCAATATTTGGCGGTGAGCCACGGCTTGCCGGGCATTAGTCTTTTCCTTCGAGCGGTTCTGCCGCTTTCTCTCTCGGAATGACATAGACTTTCAAGGGCAAGGCACGGCCGCGCACGCTGATTTCACGGCTTTCGATGCCGGCGAGATCCGCGCCGGAAAGGTTTGCCACCGGCTCGGAGATGACGACCGCCGCTTCGAACTCCTTGGCGGCGGTCTCGAGCCGGCTCGCGACGTTCACGGTATCGCCGATCGCCGTCATGCTGCGCACCCGGCCGTAGCCCATCGTGCCGACCACGGCGGGGCCGGTGTGGATGCCGATGGCGATGCGCAGCGGCAGCGTCAGTTCGTCGGCAAGTTCTGCGGCGAGCTTATCGATCCCCGCGACGATCGCCGCCGCTGCGCTCAGCGCCTGGCGGCAGGCTTCGTCCGGTGCAGTGTTGAGGCCGAAGAGCGCCATAGCGCCATCGCCGATGAACTTGTCGAGCCGCCCGCCCGCCTGTTCCACCGCCTTGCCGATAATGGCGAAATAGCGGTTGAGCAGGAAGACGACATCGAAAGGCAGGCGCGTTTCCGTCAGTGTGGTGAAATGACGAATATCGACGAAAAGCACAGCGATGTCGCGCTCGCGGCCCGGGCTGGTTTCCTGGCTGTTGGGAGGAAGCGTCGGTTCGACCGCCGGCACGAGAAGCGGCGCCACCGTAATGTCGGCATTCGGGCGAAGTTGGCAGGCGAGCCGGACATCCGGGCCGGCCTTGATGCGCTTCAGCGTCGTCTGCTCCATCTTATCGGGAGGCGGCAGATTTTCGTAGTCGCCGAGGATCTGCACCCGGCAGGTGGAGCATTGGCCCTTCCCGCCACAGACGGAATAATGCGGCAGGCCGCCGAGGCGGCTGGCTTCCAGCACCGTGAAGCCGCGCGGCACACGAATAACCTCGCCACCCGGATAATGCACGGCCACCTGGTCGAGCCGCTCCTTCATCCTGCGCCGGGCACGGGCGGCGACGACGAGGAGCAGCGAGGCCGAGAAGGCGCCGTAGAGCCCGGCGCGGACCGTGGCGATCTGGCCGCGAACCTCGGGATCGGAGACATAATGGGCGTTGACGCTCTGCTCATAGGGATTGATCGTCAGCTGATAAGAAGGGTCGGCGAGCGTACGGCCCATCTGCACGAAGCCGAGAAGCGAAAGCACGGGTACGAGGATTGCCAGCGCCAGCAGCAGCGGCGTCAGGTCGATATACCATGGCCGGTAGCGGAGCCAGAAATGGATGCCGATGCAGCCATGGATCCATACCGCAAGCACGGCGAGAGCCTGTCGCATGCCTGTCGACGGCGACCTGATCCACTGCATGGTGACGATCGTCTCGTAGTCGTCGATGTAACCATAGAGTTCGTGGGCGACGCGTGTGCCGATGACATGGTCGATGAGAAGCAGCGGGATCAGCAGGCCGAGTGCGATCTGGGCTGTTTCCCCCTTCGGCATGACGAGGCTGCGGCGCATGTAGATGGCGCGCAGCACCAGGGTCATGTGGATCAGGACCGAGGAATAGAATACCGCCGTGCCGACGGGATTGCGCCATATGGCGAGAAAAAGGCCACGGGCCTTGTCGGCGGCGTCAAGCGAAATCAGCCCCAGCGCATGGTTCGACAAATGCAACAGGACGAAGATGAAGATGACGAGGCCGGAACCGAGCCTTGCCCTTCTGATCGCGCGTTCCGAAAAAATCCCTGTGGCCGAGACCGTTGTCATTCATTCCCATTCTTGTCGTGTCAGTTGAGGGGCCATAGAGATTGGGAACGAGGCGGAATTGCTTCGGTCGCGATCACATTTCATATGTTTATGCGCAACTTTTAGAGAAGGCGGCAATAACGGAATTTTTCGGCCGCAAGCCTGTGGTTTGCAACTATGCTGGCGTGCGCACGGCCTCAACCTCCATCGCTTTGATTTCATTACATGTGATCGCAGAGTGGGAAGGTCCGAGATCATCCGCCAACGGGTGTCGATGCGATTTGGAAACAGTGTGTCTTCTGTGAGGGGTACGAATGCGGGTGGCTTTCTATGCGCCGATGAAATCGCCGAACCATCCGGTGCCGTCGGGCGACCGGCTGATGGCCCGGCTGTTGATCCGGGCGCTGGAGCTTGCCGGCCATGAGGTCGAGGTCGTTTCCGAATTCCGCACCTATGCCGCGACACCGGAGGCGGCGGCGGAACTCGAACCCGCCATCGATGGCGAACGCGAGCGGCTGCGGCTGAAATGGAAGTCCGAGCCGCGACCCGAACTGTGGTTCTGCTATCATCCCTATTACAAATCGCCCGACCCTATCGGGCCTGCAATTTCCGCCGAATTCGCCATTCCCTATGTCACGGCCGAGGCCTCCTACGCGGCAAAACGCGACCGGACGGGCTGGGCTGCCCGGCAGAAGCCTGTCGGGGAGGCGATCATGCAGGCGGCGGTCAATATCAGCTTCACGGAGCGCGACCGGGCCGGGCTTGAAGCGGCCTTTCCTGGGGCGAAGCTCGCTGAGCTGAAACCGTTCATCGATACCGCGCTCTTCGACATGGTATCGCCGAAGCCCGATCCGCGCCGGCTGATGACGGTGGCGATGATGCGGGCCGGTGACAAGCTGGATAGCTACGCGATGCTTGCAAAGGCGCTCCGGCTGGTCGAAGACCGGCCCTGGACGCTTGCCGTCATCGGCGATGGGCCGATGCGGCCGCAGGTGCAGGCGCTGTTTGCCGGCCTTTCCGGCCGGATCGAATGGCTCGGCGAGCGGAATGCCGCCGAAATCGCTGCGCTGCTCGGGCAGGGCGGCATCTATGTCTGGCCCGGCTGCGGCGAGGCCTATGGGCTTGCCTATCTCGAGGCCCAGGCCGTTGGGCTGCCCGTTGTGGCGCAGAAAACGGCGGGAGTGCCGGCCGTGGTCGAGGACGGTGTGACGGGGCTGCTGACGCCTGACGGCGATGTCGCCGCCTATGCTGGTGCCGTGACGGCCCTGCTCGACGACAGGGAAAGGCGTGACGCCATGGGGCAGGCTGCTCGGCGTTTCGTGCTTGAGGAGCGCTCGCTTGCGATGGCGGCGCGCCTATTGGACGGGATTTTGCGGGATCAAGTGGGATTAGGAGCGATGTGATGACCGACAGGGTTTGGGACCCGCTGCACCGCGAGCTTGATCGCTGGCAGGCCGCCGGCCGGGTGGCGCGGTTCTGGCTGCGGGACGACGATGCTGTCGCGCCGACGCAGGCGCTGGAGACGCTGATGGCCGTGACCGGCGAGAGCCAAGTTCCGCTGACGCTCGCCGTCATCCCCGGACTGACCGGCGAGGCCCTGGCCACGCGCCTGGCGGAGGAGACCGCCGTCACCGTTGCGGTCCATGGTTGGTCTCATGCGAATCATGCCGGGCCGGAACGGAAAAAGCAGGAACTCGGAGGCGACCGGCCGGCCGAAACTGTGCTTGGCGAGTTGCGTGATGGGCTTCATCTCTTGGAGCGGCTGCATCCGGCCCGCTTCCTGGCGATGCTGGTGCCGCCGTGGAACCGGATCGACGCCGCACTCGTCCCGGCGCTGCCGGGGCTCGGATTTGCAGCGCTTTCCGTCTATGGCCGGGCGAGGCGGGATAGCCTGATGCCGCTCCTCAACACCCATGTCGATATCATCGACTGGCACGGCACCCGCGGCGGACGGAGCGAAGAGGAACTGGTGGCCGAGCTGGTGGCGGAGCTTCGCGACCGATTTTCTGGCAATGACGAACCTGTCGGCGTGCTCGCCCATCATCTGGTGCATGATGCTGCGGCGTGGAATTTCCTGTCGGCCTTGTTCGCGACGACGGGCCACCATCCGGCCGTCCTGTGGTCATCGGCAAGCGAACTTCTAAGGCCGCTCGAGATGTAGCGATTAGGCGGAGTGAACGCGCCCGAGGAACTCCCGCATGAGCGCCACGACTTCATCGAGATGGGTTTCGAGCAGCCAGTGCCCGCCGCCGAGCAGATGGAGCTCGGCATCCGGGAGATCGCGCAGATAGGCCCGCGCCGACTTTTCCGGCATGTAGTGGTCGTTGGGACCCCAAACGATCAGGGTGGGAGGCCGGTATTCCCTGAGGTATTTCCGGTGTTCCGGGAACCAGGCCCGGTTCTCCTTCAACCCGGCGATCAGGTCCACGGCAATTTCCTTGCGCCGCGGCGTAACCAGCGGCCAATGCAGCTTCCAGAGGTCGGGCGGGATGGTATCGGCAAGCGCGGGCGGCAGGTCGTTGAGAAACTCCTCCTTGAAGGCCTCTTCGCTGACGGCTTCTGCCAGCGCCTTCCTCATGTCCGGCCGCGGAAGCGTCCATGTCGTTTCGATATCCGCATATTTCGGTCCAAGCGCATCCTCATAGGGAATATCGCCGTTCTGGATGATGAGTGCGACGATGCGCCGAGGCGTCCTGATTGCCAGCCGGGCGCCGATAGGCGATCCGAAATCGTGGAGATAGAGCGCGAAACGATCGACTTTTACTGCATCGACAAAGGCCTCCAGCCAGGCGGCATAACCATCGAAACTGTAGTCGAAGTCATCAGGCGTACCGCTATAGCCTGCGCCCGGGAAATCCGGTGCAATCAGACGCCAGCGGTCGGCCAGACGCGGCATGAGGTTGCGGAATTCGTAGGACGAGCAGGGGTAGCCGTGCGGCAGCAGCAAGACTGGGGCATCTTGCCGCCCGGCCTCGCGATAGAAGGTCTCGATGCCTGCGACGGTGATCCGGCGATGCTGGACGAGAGTGTCCATCGGGAATCTCCTCTTCAGCGGTTCTTCGGTTTCCTCGGGCAGGCCTTTGAGGTGTGAGCCTACCTCCGGTCCTCTTCAAATTGCGCGGCGCCTTCCACCGGCCGCAGCCATGGTTCGCGGCGTTTGATCCAGAGTTCGTAGCTGGGAACAAGAGGCGTCGGAGCCTGCGAAAGCATGCCAAGCTTGATTTCCGCTTCCTTGTCATCCGCGGAAAACAGGCGCGAACCGCAGCGGGGGCAGAAACGCCTTCCCTGGAATTCGCCGGTTTCCCCGGCATGCTCAAATTGGCCGGCGGGCCAGACGCCATAGAAGGTAAAGGCCGAGCCGCTTTCCTTCCTGCAATCCATGCAATGGCAGATTCCGACGCGTAGCGGTTCGCCCCGAACAGAAACGTGCACCTGCCCGCAAAGGCACTTTCCGGAAAGCACGGCCATAACCGATCCCTGTTTTGTTGATTTCGCGCTGACAGGAGAACGGTCTGGCCCGGCATCGGTTCCGTCACGACGGCACACGTGAGCTTCACGGCATCAACAAGGTGAAGGCGGCCGGCGGCCGCCTGCTAGATCACCACGGTCTGATTGTCGCGCGCGGCAAAAGCTTCGGGGAAGGCGGCCTGCGCCTGTGCTTCCATCTGGGCCAGTTGTTCATCCGTGCGGGAAGGGGCGTGGTGGAACAGGGCGAAGCGCTTGGCGCCCGCCATCTTGGCGAGCTCGGTCCCGTGCTGCCAGGTCGAATGGCCGAAGCCCTTGAAGCGCTGCATCTCGTCTTCATTGTAGGTGCAGTCGTAGACGACGAGATCGGCGCCCTGCATCATTTCCAGCGAAACGGGATCGTAGCTGCCCGGGATATGTTCGATGTCATAGACGAGAGCGATCGACCGGCCCTGCCACTCGATGCGGTAGCCGATGGCTCCGCCCGGATGGTTGAGCATGAAAGTCTTGATCTCGATGCCCTCATGCGGCGCCAGGGACTGGCCGGGATGGAAGTCGCGGAAGTTCATCGTCGCCTGACAGATGTCGGTCTTGACGGGAAACCACGGCGGGCTGATGAACTGCTCGACCATTTCCCGCGTGCTCATCTTGCCGTCGAGATGGCCGGACCAGATGTTGACGTTGATCGAGGGATAGTAGATCGCCTTGAAGAAGGGCAGGCCGATAATGTGGTCGTAATGGCAATGGCTGAAGAAGAGATCGACATCGCTGACGCCATCGGCGAGCAACGACAGGCCCGCCTCGCGCAGGCCGGAGCCGGCGTCGAAGATCATCCGGTGCTTTCCGCAGCGGACCTCAATGCAGGATGTGTTACCGCCGTAGCGGTCGAACTCGGGACCTGACACGGGAATACTGCCGCGCACGCCCCAAAATTTAACTTGAAACAGTTCTGTCGTCATCGTTCTTCAAACCGGCCTTCCCGCATCGCCATCGTAACCATAGTTCTTCCCGATGCGAAGCAGCAGAATTCCACGGGTTTGCCTGCGTCCCCTTTCGTTCTCCTAACCGCTAGCGGAAGAAGAAGTACATTTTCCTAAGCAATCGGCTTTCGCCTCGGAAAGCAACCCAGTATGGTTGGTTTTCGGTAAATGGGCTTCTGTAGGCGGGGACATTTTCCCGTTATCATGCCTATTAGATGGTTGTGCGCGATTGAAAAAGCAAATCGCCCCCTGCCGCACCGCCATATCCTTGCCGACGAGCGCCTAAAGCGAAGCGGTAATCCCGCCGTCGATCATCAGCATATGGCCGTTGACGAAGGAAGAGGCGTCTGAGGCGAGGAAGACGGCCGCGCCGACAAGCTCCTTCACTTCGCCCCAGCGGCCGGCGGGCGTGCGGGTTTCCAGCCAGGCGGAGAATTTCGGATCGTCGACCAGCGCCTGGTTGAGCGGCGTCCTGAAATAGCCGGGCGCGATGGCATTGACCTGCAGGCCGTATTTCGCCCAGTCGGTCGCCATGCCGCGCGTCAGGTTCTTCACCGCGCCTTTGGTGGCGGTATAGGGCGCGATGCCGGGACGGGCGAGCTCGGCCTGAACGGAGGCGATATTGATGATCTTGCCGCGGCCGCGCGCTATCATCGCCTGGGCGACCGGCTGGCTGACATAGAACAGGCTGGAGACGTTGGTCTTGAAGATTTCGTCCCATTTGTTGACGGGGAAGGATTCCAGCGGTGTCCGGAACTGCATGCCGGCATTGTTGACGAGGATGTCGATCGGGCCGATTTCCGCCTCGATATAAGCGATGGCGCTGCGGCTCGCCTCGGCATCGGTGACGTCGAAGGCGGCGCTGACGGCATGGCGGTTATGGCTGCGAATATTCTCGGCGGCGGCTTCCGCCTTCTGCGCATTGCGTCCGTTGATGATGACGGAGGCGCCGTGCTCGGCAAGCCCGAGCGCTAGCGCATGGCCGATACCCTGGCTGGAGCCGGTGACGAGAGCGCGACGGCCGGAAAGATCGAAAAGGGGAAAGGTCAAGGGACTGTTCTCATCTTGGGACATCAGCTTGAAAAACATAGCACCTGGTGCTACTTAGAGTCATGGCGGAGCGGATATTTAAAACCGGTTGGTTTACCAAGGCGGCTCGCAAAGCGCGGATATCCGATTCCGAATTATTGAAAGCTATCAGGCAGGTTGCGGAAGGCAAGGCCGATGATCTAGGCGGGGGCGTATTCAAGAAGCGATTGAACGACAACCAGCATCGGTCGATCATCTTGGCGAAAGCTGGCCGATTTTGGGTTTACGAGTATTTATTCGCCAAAAAGGATAGGGCCAACATTGAAGACGACGAACTTGTGAAGTTTCGCAGACTTACCAAATCATATGCTGGTCTTTCCGATAACCAGCTTCAGGAGTTGATCGATATCGGTCATTTTGTGGAGATCGAACATGGCAAAAAGCCTTAAGTACAAGAGCGATGCGTTCGAAGCGATTCACATGTCCGCGGAGGCTCTCCATAAAATAGGAGCGATCGACAAGGAAACGATGCGCTCCTTCGATGAAAGCTGCCTCGCTTCGCCGGGCGCTCTCGATCCCGCAGAAATCAAGGCGTTGCGGGAAAGCAATCATGTCAGCCAACCCGTTTTCGCCCGCTATCTCAATACCAGCGAATCCACCGTGCAGAAGTGGGAAAGCGGCGCCAAGCGGCCCAGCGGAATTGCGCTGAAATTGCTCTCGATCGTGCAGAAGCACGGGCTCCAGGTCCTGAGCTAGGCGGTTCCAAGCCGCTTGATATTCGTCGTCAGCTCCTTTGCCAGCCGCAGGCTCGCGCCGGTTGCCATCGCCATTTGTGGCAGGAGCAGCCATTCGAGCGTCCAAGCGGCGCCCGAGCGCTCCTGTTCGTGGACGAGGGACTGGTGGATGCCGGACAGCGCCGTGGCGTTGAAGCGGGCGAGCGAGACCAGGACTTCGGCGGAAACTGGGTTCTGCTTGTGGGCCATGGCCGAGGAGGCGCCGCCGCCTGAGAGTTCGATCTCGCCACCGGCCTGGGCGAGCAGAGCGATATCCTGCCCCATCTTGCCGAGGCTGCCCGAGATCGAGGAGAACAGGCCAGCGATGTCGGCGATCGGCAGACGCCCGCTCTGCCAATGCGGCTGATCGGTAAGGCCGAGTTCCTGGGCGAGCGAGGCGCGGACGGCGGCGGCCTGCGGCCCGAACTTATCGAGGGTGCCGGCGGCGCCGCCGAACTGGACGGGAAAACTCTGCTCAGTCAGCCGGTCGCGATAGGTCGCGAGCGGCGCGCGCCAGGCATGGAGACGGTCGGAGACAGTGATCGGAATGGCCGCCTGCATGCGGGTATGGCCCATCAGCCGGTTGCCGCCGAACCGGCGCTCGAGCGCGTCGAGCCCAGTGAGGATGGCGGAAATCCGGCCGGCAAACTGGAAGGTGACGGCCTTCAAGCGGATCATCAGGCTGGTGTCGATGACATCCTGGCTGGTGGCGCCGAGATGAAGGCTTTTGGCCGCTTCCTCTCCGACTTCAGCGCGGAGCTGTTTGACCAGGTCGGGCACGACGACACCGTCTTTCGCCGTTGCCGAGCGAAGGCTGACGAGATCCGGAGAAAAACCGGCGCAGACTTCGGCAATCTTCCTTGCGGCTTCGCCGGCAATGAGGCCGTGTGCGGCTTCGGCGCGGGCGAGCGCGGCTTCGAAGGAGAGCATGGCGCGAATATCGGCTTCGGCCGAGAAGTAGGGCGCGATTTCATCGTCGCCGAGAAGGCCGGAGAGGAAAGGGTGGTCGAAGGGCGATGCGGTCATGGTCTGCTCTTTGTGACTGCGCCCCCTCATCCGGCCGCCGCCACCTTCTCCCCGAGGGGAGAAGGGACTTGGGGCGGCCCTCGACGCTTTATGAGCTGGCGATCTCGTATGGCACTGTTCCCCTCTCCCCTCGGGGAGAGGGTAGGGTGAGGGGGCTATTTGCGCAAGAGCCTTGGGAACAAGCTGGTTGCGCCCCTCAGATATCCAGAAACACACTCTCTTTCGGCCCCTGCAGATGGACATCGAAATGGCAGGTCGCGCCGTCGCGGGTGGCGATCATGGTTGAGACGCGCTCGCGATGTTCGATGCGCGACAGTAGCGGATCGGCGGCATTGGCTTCCGCTTCCTCCGGGAAATACATGCGCGTGTGCAGGCCGATATTGATGCCGCGGGCGACGATCCAGACGCTGATGTGCGGGGCTTGTCTGCGGCCGTCCTTGAAAGGGACCCGGCCTGGCTTGATGGTCTCGAAGCTATAGACGCCGTCCTCGGCGCGGGTCGGGCAGCGGCCCCAGCCTGAAAAATTCGGGTCGGCGGCGCCACGCATTTCCGACGGGCTGTTGTAGAGACCGGCGCTGTCGGCCTGCCAGATCTCGACGACGGCGTCGCGCACCGGTGCGCCGGCGCCGTCGAAGATCCGTCCGGTGACGGTGATGCGTTCGCCGAGCGTCTTGTCGTTGAGCATCGCCGTGCCGAGATCGCTGTCGTAGACGCCTGTTATGTCGCAGAAATTCGGCGTCAGGCCGATATGGACGTAAGGGCCTGCCGTCTGCGACGGGGTTTCCTTGAGGTAGCCGAGCTCTTGCATGGTCAATTGCCCTCCAGTCTGTTTTCGAACATCGTCGAGCGGCGGCCGCGCAGCACGATATCGAATTTATAGGCACGCGAATCCATCGGGATCGTGTTGCCCCAGTCGAGCGGCGCGATCAGCTGCTCGATCGCCGCCTTGTCGGGGATCGTGCCGACGATCGGACATTTCCAGATCATCGGATCGCCTTCGAAATACATCTGGGTGATCAGCCGCTGGGCAAAGCCATGGCCGAAGATCGAGAAATGGATATGGGCAGGGCGCCAGTCGTTGACGCCGTTCGGCCAGGGATAGGCGCCGGGGCGGATGGTGCGGAAATGATAGCGGCCTTCCTCATCGGTGATGGCGCGGCCGCAGCCGCCGAAATTCGGGTCGATCGCCGCGAGATAGGTTTCCTTCTTGTGGCGATAGCGCCCGCCGGCATTGGCCTGCCAGAATTCGACCAGCGCGCCGGCCACCGGCTTGGCGCGCTCATCGAGCACGCGGCCATGGACGATGATGCGCTCGCCGATGGCGCTTTCGCCGGGGCGCGCGTAATTCAGGATCAGGTCGTTGTCGAGCTCGCCGATCATCGAATGGCCGAAGACCGGGCCGGTGATTTCGGAGATCGTGCCGTCGAGCGAGAGCAGCGCGCGCTGCGGCGAGCGCAGCACCGAGGTCTTGTAGCCGGGGGTGAACGCCGGGGGATGCCAGGCGCGGTCCCGGGCAAAGAAGGCGCCGGTCTCGGGCTTGCGGTTGAATAGTTCGGACATTTTTCCCCCCTCAGGCCGCCTTTTCGGCGTCCATTTGTTCAAAGGCCTGCTTGGCGATCTTGATCGCGTGGTTGGCGGCGGGAACCCCGGCATAGATCGCGACATGCAGCAGCGCCTCGCAGATGTCTTCCCGCGATGCGCCGGTGTTGGCGGTGGCGCGCACATGCATGGCGACCTCGTCGTCCTGGCCGAGAGCGGCAAGCAGGGCGATCGTGACGATCGAGCGCTCGCGCTTCGTCAGGGCAGGGCGCGACCAGACATGGCCCCAGGCGGCTTCGGTGATCAGTTCCTGGAAGGGGCGGTCGAATTCGGTCGCGGCGGCTGAGGAGCGGTCGACATGGGCGTCGCCGAGCACGGCGCGGCGGGTCGCCATGCCCTGCCGATAGCGCTCGGAGGAGGACGCGGTCTCGTTCATCGGTTGGTTTCTCCAGGCGGAAGGGATGTGAGGAAGGCGCGGATGATCGCCGTCAGCGCCTCCGGCTGCTCGACGCAGGGAATGTGCGCACAATCTGGGATGACTTCGTAACGGGCGCCGGAAATGAGTCTTGCGGTCGAAAGCACCAAGTCGGGCGGGGTGGAGCCGTCCTGATCGCCGACGATGCAGATCGTCGGGACAGAGATCGTCTTGGCCGCTTCGGTGAAATCGGCATCGCGGATCGCAGCACAGGCGGCGACGTAGCCCTCGACCGGCTGGCGCGTCAGCATGTTGCAGTAACCGGCATAAGCGGTGTTCTCCGGCCGGCGGAAGGCGGGCGTGAACCAGCGCTCCATGACAGCGTCGACGATGCTGCCGATGCCGTTCTTCTCGACCGCCATAATGCGGGCATTCCAGCTTTCTGCCGTGCCGATCTTATGGGCGGTGTCGCTGAGGATCAGCGCGCGGACGAGATCCGGCCGGCGCTGGTAGAGCGATTGGGCGATGAGGCCGCCGACGGAGAGGCCACAGATGACGGCATCCTTCACCGACAGCAGATCGAGCAGGCCGGCAAGGTCGGTCGCGTGGTCCTCGATCGATGCGGGAACCTGGCCGACATCGGAAAGACCGTGGCCGCGCTTGTCGTAGAGCACGATGGCGAAATCGCCGGCAAGCCGCACCACGACATCGCGCCAGATGCGGAAATCCGTTCCGAGCGAATTGATAAAGACGATCACCGGCCTGTCAGCGGGCGCGCCGATGACCTGATAGTGGATCGTCACATCGTTGATACGGGCGAATTGCACGTCGCTTCCTCCTGTCTGGTGAAATTGAATGGTTGATCCGGTTAAGTAAAATGATATTTAATGGGTTTTCGATAACCCTGGAGTTATGCGAGCAATGATCGATAGCCGCGTCAAGTTTCGCCATCTGCAGACCTTTGTCGAGGTGGCGCGGCAGAAGAGCGTGATGAAGGCGGCCGAACTGCTGCATGTCAGCCAGCCGGCGGTGACGAAGACCATCCGCGAACTGGAGCAGGTGCTTGGCGTCGGTGTGTTCGAGCGCGACGGCCGGGGCATCAAGATCACCCGCTACGGCGAGGTCTTCCTGCGCCACGCCGGGGCGGCGCTGACGGCGCTGCGCCAGGGTCTCGATTCCGTGTCGCAGGAGCAGTTCGCCGATGCTCCGCCGATCCGCATCGGCGCTCTGCCGACAGTGTCGTCGCGCATCATGCCGCGGGCGATGGAGCTTTTTCTCAAGGAAAAGACCTTGAGCCGGGTGAAGATCGTCACCGGCGAGAATGCCGTTCTTTTGGAGCAGCTTCGCGTCGGAGATCTCGACATCGTCGTCGGCCGTCTGGCAAGCGCCGAGAAGATGGCCGGCTTTTCCTTCGAGCATCTCTATTCCGAGCAGGTGGTGTTTGCCGTGCGCGCCGGCCACCCGCTGCTCGACGGCAGGCAATCGCCATTCGCCGGTTTTGCCAATTACACCGTGCTGATGCCGACGCGAGGTTCGATCATTCGGCCCGTGGTCGAGAACTTCCTCATCGCCAACGGCGTTTCCAGCCTGCCGAACCAGATCGAGACGGTTTCGGATTCCTTCGGTCGCGCGTTTCTGAGGGCAAGCGACGCAATCTGGATCATTTCCAACGGCGTGGTGGCCGACGATGTCGCCGACGGGCTGCTGGCGCTTCTGCCGGTCGATACCGGCGAGACCAAAGGACCTGTCGGATTGACGATGCGAGCCGATGCGGCGCCGTCGCTGCCGCAATCGATCCTGATGCAGACGATCCGGGAAGCGGCGGGCGAAATTTCCGGTAAACCGTGATCGGGACGATGCGGTTGTGCGGCCTACTGTCCGCAGGATATTTTCTCGGCGGGCGACCCTTTAAATTTGCTTGATGAATGCCCAGATTTGGACTAAGTCTATTTCAAGACAGGAGGCCTTCATGCAGCATGCCAGACAGTCTGAGCAAGCGGACGGCCAAGGGCCGCAGCGGCTGGATACTGGGCGCTTCGCCCCGGCAAACCGCAGGAGGCTGAGCGCGCCGGCATTGCGGACCTTCCTGGCGATCGCCGATCTTTGGGGCCTCACCGAAGAGCAGCGCCTGCTCGTGCTCGGTTATCCATCCCGCTCGACCTACCATAATTGGGCCAAGCAGGCGCGCGAGCACGGCGCTTTCACGCTGGATGTCGATACGCTGACCCGGATCTCGGCCGTGCTTGGCATCCACCAGGCGCTCGGTGTGCTTTTTGCCGACGAACGCGCCGGCGTCGCCTGGCTGCGCATGCCGCATAAGGCGCCGGTTTTCGGCGGGCAGCCGCCGCTTGACGTGGTGACGAACGGCACCCAGGACGGACTGATGACCGTGCGGCGATTTCTCGATGGCGCCCGCGGCGGTGTCTATATGCAGCCGAATGTGCTGGACGAAGCATTCACGCCCTACGAAGCTGCGGACATCGTGTTCCGGTGAGTGACCGTTTTGCCCAGGCGCCGCGTCCGTCCTACCGGCTGATCCCGTCGCAATTTCCGCCGATCGGTCTTTTCGACACGGTGACGCGGGCGGCCGATCTCGATGCCGTGATGGATCTTGTCGGCTGGACCAACGACCGCCTCGTCGCCGATCGCATCCAGCGGCTTCCGCAACACGAGTGGGTCTATGGCATGCCGAACGCCAGTATCGTGATGGCGTCGTTCCTGCATGTCGCGCCCGGTGGGATGCGGTTCAACGGTCCCGATCTCGGCGCCTGGTATGCGGCCGACAATCTCAAGACGGCCGCCGCCGAGGTTGGCCATCATCTCCGGCGCGAGGCCGTTGCGCGCGGGGTCTCCGCGATGGCGCGCACCTACAGATGCTATGCGGCCACTCTGCTTGGCGACTACCTCGATATTCGCAGAGAACAGGCGCTGCGGCCCGAGATCTATGACGGCACCAGCTACGCCGCGTCGCAGGTGTTCGGCGAGCAGGTGCGTTCGAAAGGCGGCGCCGGCATCCTCTATGACAGCGTCCGGCTCAGAGGCGGGGTGAATATCGTCGCGCACCGGCCGCGCAACATTCGGGACGTCGTGCAGGCCGATCATTTCGAAATTGCCGTTTCGGCCACCGACCGCCGCATCGACGTCAGGAAACTCGCGGCCTGACGACGCAATCCGGTTTTCAAACCGGCAGGCGGTCGGCCCACGCCCTTACCGCCTTCGCCATCGTGGCGAGGTGATCGGCGCTGGAGAAACCGGAGATCTTCTTGCGCGGCTTGAGGTCATGGTCGCCGTCCTCGAGCCAGAGTATCTCGATCCTGTCGGAAAGATCGTAGCCCGGCACCTCGTCCCGCGTGCCGAATTCGTCGCGTGTTCCCTGGCAGATCAGCGCGGGCGTCGCCAGCCCCTCGAGATGGGCGGTGCGCAGCTTCTCCGGCTGGCCGGGCGGATGAAAGGGATAGCCGAGGCAGAGCAGGCCGGCAATCTTTCCCCTGTCATACAGATCGTCGGCGATCATGCTGGCAACCCTGCCGCCCATCGACTTGCCGCCGATGATCAGAGGGCCGCCGGCGCCGAGCTCGGCAATGGCTGCTTCATATTCTGGATTGAGCGTTTCGGCGCGCGGCGGCGGCTTGCGGCCATCCGAGGTGCGGCGGGCGGCCATATAGGCGAATTCGAAGCGGGCGACACGAAAGCCGGCGCCGGCAAGCGCCTCCGCCGTGGATGTCATCGACGCAGAATCCATCGGCGCGCCGGCGCCATGCGCGAGAAGGATCGTGAAGCGCGCATCCGAAGGCCCCTGCAGCAGAAACCTGTCCATCATCGGCATCCTCTATCCCGTCACCGGAACCATGTCGGTGGTCGTGACTTCTTCCTTGAAAGGAGACGGACCATGCCGACGAATGATGCAAACGTAAAGCCCGAACAGCGCCGCCCCCGCGATGTCAGGCCCATTCCTGAAAAGCCGGAGCCTGCCGACGCGGAATCCATGGCAACGCCGGTCGTCCAGCCGGGCGGCGTCAAGGACAAAAGCGAGCGGCCGGTGGTCAATCCCGTCACCGGCGTTGCCTTTTAGCGGCCGGTCGTAAACTAGAGCATGATGCCGAAAAGTGTAGGCGGTTTTCGGACGACATCATGCTCTAACTCTTTAATTTAGAACAGGATTCAGATTTCAGGCCAACCGGGCCTAAAATCATCCTGTTCTAGGGTGCAGAACGCCCCTTGAAACCCGGTCGTAAAAGGTACATATAGCGGCCCTGCCTGAAAAACGGATGCGTGGGGTATCGACGTCGTCGAGCCGTTCGCCGTCCGACAGGATAAGGGCGCTCCCCGAAAGGGTCGAGCGCCCTTTTTGCTTTTGGCTCCGCCTAGAGCATGATGCCGAAAAGTGTGAGCGGTTTTCGGCATCATGCTCTAACTCTATAATTTAGAACAGGATTCAGATTTTAGGCCGACCGGGTCTAAAATCATCCTGTTCTAGGCGGATTTTTCGCGCCTTGTTGTCGATTTTCGCATCTGTCGTTCGTCATTCCAATGATGTGCCGAAATTCCTTTGCGATTTCAGCACGTCTGCCAACAGAAGGAGGATATCGTCATGGATAATCAGCATCTGGTACCCGCCGCCGTGCTCGCGGCGAAGAACGGCGTTCGGTTCCCCAATGAGAGCGAGGCCTATCGCAGCGCCCGCGATGCGCTGCTCGCCGAAGAGATCGAATTGCGCCGGCACATCGAGCGCGTGGCGAGACAGCGCCGGGCACTGCCGCCGGGCGGCGAGGTGAAGAAAGATTATCGTTTCGAAGGCAGCAATGGGCCAGTCTCCTTCAGCGAGCTCTTCGCCGACAAGGACACGCTCGTCGTCTACAGTTACATGTACGGACGTGAACGCGAGCGCCCATGCCCGATGTGCACCTCGCTGCTGTCGGCCTGGGACGGTGAAGTGCCCGATATGCAGCAGCGCGTGGCGCTTGCCATCGTCGCCCGCTCGCCGATCGAGAGGCTGCTCGCCTTCAAGAAGGAGCGCGGATGGCATCACCTGCCGCTCTATTCGGATATGACCGATGAATACAGCCGCGATTATCACGCGATCGGCAGGGACGGCAGCGATGGCGCCGCCTTCAACATCTTCACGCGGCGCGACGGCACCATCCGTCATTTCTGGAGCGAGGAGATGGGCGAGGCGACGGCCGATCCCGGCGAGGATCCGCGCGGCGCGCCTGATCTGATGCCGCTCTGGACCGTGCTCGACGCGACGCCGGAAGGCCGGGCGCCGGACTGGTATCCGAAGCTGTCTTATTGAGGCCGTGGGCCGTCAGCCGGTGGAGCGGTTTCTGGAGGTCTCGATCCATTCGAGATTGGCGACCGCGGCCTCCGGCAGCGGTGACGGATCGACGTCGTAGACATAACCGGCGAGCATATCGGCGGCGCGTTCCGCTGCCTTGATCTTCGCCTCGGTTTCCGCGACCGCCTTGCCGATCGCTTCGATGCGGGCGCGGAACATGTGAGCGAGCACATCTCGGCCGGACTGTTTTTCGAGCCGTTCCAGATGCAGCCCGATTCGCGCGGCGTGACGCTCCAGTTCGCTCTTGCTGAAACGCGCCTTGCGCAATTCCTCCGAGAGGCTGTCCTGCATGACCGCGACGGGATCAAAACTTCCCGGCGCCCGCTCGTCGAGCACCGCATCGGTGACGAGCTTCTCGATCATGACAAGCGCCTGCAGCTCGGCCGCATCGGCGAATTCGACGTCGTAGCCGGTATCGTCGTAAACCTTGCGGCGGACGGGATCGAGAAGCAGCGCATAGGCCTTCTGCAAATTGGCGAAGGCGTCCGTATCGCCGCCTGAATCGGGGTGGGCGACCTTGGCGAGGCGCCGGTAGGCGGCCTTCAGCTTTGCCTCGTCCGCATCGCGGTCAACGCCGAGAATTTCGTATGGATCCGTCACGCCTTCTCCCTTGCTGCCCCTGGAGCTGCGGGCAGTCTAGGTCTTCTTTTGCATCACAAAGGCAAAGTTTAGACCGAAAGCGGGAATGACGTCCATGGCCCGAGATGAGATCGAACGGTGTGGGCACCTGCAAAACCCGGATATTGCTGTAGTTTTCCAATATGTTACAGGAATATCAGCCGGCGGTGATCGAGGCGAGATAACATTTCGCGTTGCCGTCGATTTCAAGTTCGGCTCCGGCCGCATTTTCGATCAGCAACGCATCGCCGGCTGCCAGCGCGCCGGTCTCATCGCCCCGCCGGAATGACAATGCGCCGCTGTGGCAGAGCAACAGGCATGTCGGTGCTGGAAGCCCCATGCTGCTGCTGCCGTCGAGTTCGATCCGGCTGAGCGTATGGGCGAGCCCTCCGCGGCGCGTCATGACGTTGAGATCGGTGATCGCGCCGTCCTGAAGCCTGGCTCCGACCGGGATATCGGCCGGGAAGGCGAGCGGATCGCTCGCCACCGTCAGCAGTACCGGTGCGCTGCCTTCGATGTCGAGCACCATGCCGTTGCCGTCGAGAATCACAAGCGTGCGGTCGATGCCGGGAAAGATCGAAAACGGTCCGTCCGTTGCGACGGTCGCCATGCTGACGCGCCAGTCGAAGCCGGCAAGGCCGGCCTCTTCGGGCGAAACGGCGATCTCCACCGTTTCGCCGCCGCCGTTTTTCCACGGCATGCGCTTATGATCGCTGGCGCGCAGGATCCGCATGCGGCCTCAGTTCCCGAGAATGCCGGGCAGGCGCAGGCCCTTGTCCCGGGCGCAGTCGAGGGCGATGTCGTAGCCGGCATCGGCGTGGCGCATGACGCCGGTCGCCGGGTCGTTCCAGAGTACCCGCTCGAGGCGCTTGGCCGCATCGTCGGTACCATCGGCACAGATGACGACGCCCGAATGCTGGGAGAAGCCCATGCCGACGCCGCCGCCGTGATGCAGCGATACCCAGGTGGCGCCCGAGGCGGTGTTGAGCAGGGCGTTCAGCAGCGGCCAGTCGGAGACGGCGTCGGAGCCGTCCTTCATCGCTTCCGTTTCGCGGTTCGGCGAGGCGACGGAGCCCGAGTCGAGATGGTCGCGGCCGATGACGATCGGAGCCGAAAGCTCGCCGTTTTTGACCATTTCATTGAAGGCCAGAGCCAGGCGGTGGCGATCGCCGAGACCGACCCAGCAGATGCGCGCCGGCAGGCCCTGGAAGGAAATGCGCTCCCTGGCCATATCGAGCCAATTGTGCAGATGCTTGTTGTCGGGCAGCAGTTCCTTCACCTTGGCGTCGGTCTTGTAGATATCCTCCGGATTGCCCGACAGGGCGGCCCAGCGGAAGGGGCCGACGCCGCGGCAGAACAGCGGTCTTATATAGGCCGGCACGAAGCCCGGGAAGGCGAAGGCGTTTTCGAGGCCTTCGTCCTTGGCGACCTGACGGATATTGTTGCCGTAGTCGAGGGTCGGAATGCCGGCGTCCCAGAAGGCGATCATCGCTTCGACATGTTCGCGCATCGAGGCGCGCGCCGCCTTTTCCACCGCCTTCGGATCGCTTTCGCGCTTGGCCTTCCATTCGGCCATCGTCCAGCCCTTCGGCAGGTAGCCGTTGATCGGGTCATGCGCCGAGGTCTGGTCGGTGACGATATCGGGGCGGATGCCGCGGCGGACCATTTCCGGCAGGATTTCGGCGGCATTGCCGAGCAGGCCGACGGACTTGGCTTCGCCGGCCTTGGTCCAGCGGTCGATCATCTCGAGCGCTTCGTCGAGCGTCTCGGCCTTGGCGTCGAGATAGCGGGTGCGCAGGCGGAAATCGATCGAGTCAGGATTGCATTCGACGGCAAGGCAGCAGGCGCCGGCCATGACGGCGGCGAGCGGCTGGGCGCCGCCCATGCCGCCAAGGCCGCCGGTCAGGATCCATTTGCCCTTGAGATTGCCGCCGTAATGCTGACGGCCGGCCTCGACGAAGGTCTCGTAGGTGCCCTGCACGATGCCCTGCGTGCCGATATAGATCCACGAGCCGGCCGTCATCTGGCCGTACATGGCAAGGCCCTTCTTATCCAGCTCGTTGAAATGATCCCAGGTCGCCCAATGCGGCACGAGGTTGGAATTGGCGATCAGCACGCGCGGCGCATCCTTGTGGGTACGGAAGACGCCGACCGGCTTGCCGGATTGCACCAGCAGGGTTTCTTCTTCCGTCAGCGTCTTCAGCGTCGCGACGATGCGGTCGAAATCCTCCCAGGTGCGGGCGGCGCGGCCGATGCCGCCATAGACGACGAGCTCGTTCGGATTTTCCGCGACATCGGGATCGAGATTGTTCATCAGCATGCGCAGCGGCGCTTCGGTCATCCAGCTCTTGGCATTGAGCTCGTTGCCGCGGGGTGCGCGGATTTCGCGGATGTTATGGCGTGGATTGCTCATGGCGGTTCCCCTGTCGAGTGATCGTTATCGTTTCAGGCCGGGTGCGATCTGCTCGATGCGCACCAGAATGTCTTTGAGATGGCTGCGAAGCCGGTCCGCTCTAGCGGTGTCGTAGGCAAAGGGCGGCGCTTCCGTCTGCAGATGGGTCGATTGCGCGAGCTCCATCTGGATCGCATGCACGCCGGTCTCCGGCTTGCCGTAATGGCGGGTCGTCCAGCCGCCTTTGAAGCGGCCGTTGAGCACGCTGTCATAGCCTTCTGCGGCTTCGACGACGGTCAGCGTCGCCTGCTCGATGGCGCCGTCGCAGGTCTTGCCCATGTCGGTGCCGATGTTGAAATCCGGCAGCTTGCCTTCGAAGAGGAAGGGAATGTGCGAGCGGATCGAGTGGCAATCATAGAGGATCGCGACACCGTGGATCGCTCTGACGCGCTCGATCTCGGCGGCAAGCGCCGCATGATAGGGCGCATGAAAGTCCCGGAGCCGCGCTGCGATATCGGCCGCATCGGGCGCCTGCCCATCCTTCCAGATCGCCTTGCCGTCGAAATCCGTTTCCGGAACGAGGCCAGTGGTGTTCTGGCCGGGATAGAGGCTGACACCGGCCGGATCGCGGTTGGCGTCGATCACGTAGCGGTGGAAGGTGGCGCGCACGGTCGTGGCGTCATCGAGCAGCCCGGCATAGAGCTCGTGGATGTGCCAGTCGGTATCGGCGAGGATCCGGCCGTTGTCGTTGAGGCGGTCGTAGATCGCGGGCGGGACCTCGGTGCCGGTGTGGGGGAAAGCGAGGATGACGGGGGAGGTGCCCTGGTGGATTTCGTATGGTGTGGTCATGGCAAAAACCCCTCCCCAACCCCTCCCCACAAGGGGGAGGGACTAAGCTGTGGCACCGGCTCGCAAAACAACAAGCCGGCTGCATATGCTGCGCTCAAGAGTGAATACGGCGAGGGCCGCAGGTTAAGCCCCTCCCCCTTGTGGGGAGGGGTTGGGGAGGGGACTTTTTCTTTGCCTGTCATCTCAACCCTCCAAAACCGGCAGGATGCCCGATGAAACAGCAGCATTCAGCGCCCCCGTCGCCACCAGTTCGGCGGCGGCGGCGAGGTCGTTTGCCATGTAGCGGTCGACGTCGAGGCTCGGCACCTTGCCGCGGATCGCGGCGATTGCCTTCAAAAGCTCCGGGCTCGTCGACAGCGGCGCGCGCAGTTCGACGCCTTGGGCGGCGGTCAGCGCCTCGATGCCGATGATGGAAAACAGGTTTTCGGTCATCTGCAGAAGGCGGCGGGCGCCGTGGCAGGCCATCGAGACATGGTCTTCCTGGTTGGCCGAGGTCGGCGTCGAATCGACCGAGGCGGGGTGCGACATCTGCTTATTCTCAGACATCAGCGCCGCCGAGGTGACTTCGGCGATCATCAGGCCGGAATTCAGGCCGGGCCTCTTGGCGAGGAAGGCCGGCAGGCCATAGGACAGCGTCGGATCGACCAGCAGCGCGATGCGGCGCTGCGAGATGGCGCCGATCTCGCAGATGGCGAGCGCGATCTGGTCGGCGGCGAAGGCGACCGGTTCGGCGTGGAAATTGCCGCCCGAGACGACTGAGTTGTCCGACAGAACCAGCGGATTGTCGGTGACGGCATTAGCCTCGATTTCGAGCGTGCGGGCGACCGAGCGCAGGAGATCAAGGCAGGCCCCGTCGACCTGCGGCTGGCAGCGGATGCAATAGGGATCCTGCACGCGCTCGTCGCCCTCGATATGGCTCTGGCGGATGACGGAGCTTTCGAGCAGGGCGCGAAGCGCGGCTGCGGTATCGATCTGTCCCTTATGGCCGCGCAGTGTATGGATATCGGCGTGGAAGGGCGCCGAAGAGCCCATCGCCGCATCGGTCGACATGGCGCCGGTGATGAGCGCCGACTGCGCGGCACGATGCGCGCGGAAAAGGCCGGCGAGCGCCAGCGCCGTCGAGGTCTGCGTGCCGTTGATCAGCGCCAGGCCCTCCTTGGCGGCGAGCACGACCGGCTTCAGCCCGGCCCTTGCAAGGGCTTCGGCGCCTGACAGACGTTCTCCGGCGAAGAAGGCTTCGGCTTCGCCCATCATCACCGCCGCGAAATGGGCGAGCGGGGCGAGATCGCCGGAGGCGCCGACCGAGCCCTTTTCCGGAATCAGCGGGATGACGCCCTTGTCGAGCATGCCTTCGATCAGGCGCACCAGCTCCAGCCGCACGCCGGAGGCGCCGCGGCCGAGCGAGACCAGCTTCAGCGCCATGATCAGCCGGACGATATTTTCCGGCAGCGGCGCACCGACGCCGCAGCAATGCGACAGGATGAGATTGCGCTGCAGCGTGGCGACATCGGCGCTGTCGATCTTGATCGAAGCCAGTTTGCCGAAGCCGGTGTTGATGCCATAGACCGGCGCATTGCCGGCGGCGATCTCGGCGATGCGGGCGGCGGCCTTGGCGATGCCGGCATCGAAGGCGGGATCGAGCCTTGCCGGCTCACCCGTCCAGTAAATGATCTCGAGATCCTTAAGCGAGACGGAGCCCGGGTGGAGCGTAATGGTCATCGGCCGTTCCTTTCGCCCTTGAAGACGCGTGCATGAAGTGGGTTGAAGCCGATGCGGTAGACGAGCTCGGCGAGGCTCTCGACATCCCAGACGGCAAGGTCGGCCGACTTGCCGGCTTCGAGCGTTCCGGTCTCGCCGATGAGGCCGAGCGCGCGGGCGCCCTCGCGGGTGGCGCCGGCGATGCATTCCTCGACGGTGAGGCCGAAAAGCGTCGCCGACATGTTCATGGTCAGCAGCATCGAGGTGAGCGGCGAGGTGCCAGGATTGCAATCGGTGGCGATCGCGATCGGCACGCCGGCCCGGCGCAGCGCGTCTACCGGCGGCTTCTGCTTCTCATGGATGGCGTAGAAGGCGCCGGGCAGCAGCACGGCGACAGTGCCGGCGGCAGCCATCGCGGCAACGCCGTCCGCGTCGAGATATTCGAGATGATCGGCGGAAAGCGCGCCATAGGCGGCCGCCAGCTTGGCGCCGCCGAGATTGGAGAGCTGCTCGGCATGCAGCTTGACCGGCAGGCCGAGCGCCTTCGCCTTGTCGAAGACGAGGGCGATCTCGGTCGTGGAAAAGGCGATGCCTTCACAGAAGCCGTCGACGGCATCGGCCAGGCCGAGATTATGCACGTCATCAAGGCCGGGCAGCACGACATCGTCGAGATAGTCGCCGTTGCGGCCCTTGTACTCCACCGGCGTCGCATGGGCGCCGAGATAGCTGGTGGCGACCCGGATCGGCCTGATGTGGCCGAGAAGGCGGGCGCCCTGCAGCATCTTCACTTCGCCGAGCCTGCTCAGCCCATAGCCGGATTTGATCTCGATCGTGGTCACGCCTTCGGCAAGCAAAGTGTCGAGCCGCGGCAGGGCCTCGGCGACGAGTTCTTCGACCGACAGCGCATTGGTCGCCTTGACCGAGGAGACGATGCCGCCGCCGGCGCGTGCGATCTCCTCATAGGTCGCGCCCTCCAGGCGCATCTCGAACTCGCGGGCGCGATTGCCGCCGTGAACGATATGGGTGTGGCAGTCGACGAGGCCGGGCGTCACCCAGCGGCCTTCGAGATCGACGATCTCGGATCGTTCGATGGCCGATGCCGGCAGCTCGCTTTCGGCACCGGCAAAGGCGATGCGGCCGCTTTCAGTGAGCAAGGCGCCCTTTTCGATGATGCCGAGCCCTGCTTTGTCAGGCCTGAGGGTCGCCAGCCGCGCCTTGCGCCAGAGCACCGGCCTTGCCTCGGCGGATGGGGTACGTTCAGAAAAATTGTTCCCGGTCATCAGCTTTGCGCCTTTCCTTATGCCAAAACATGTATATACATAATCGACAGGTGACAAGAGAAATTTTGCGCGCTTTTCTGGAAAAGAAAGATCGGCGGCGCGGCAGGAGGAAGGGAAAGTTCATGACCACACTTCACGCAGGCATGGCGCTGACGCCGCAAGGCTGGCAGAAGAATGTGCGGCTGACGCTCGAAGCCGGACGCATCACGCGGCTGGCAGCGGGCGTTTCTCCGGAGGCCGGCGATGAGCGCCATGCTCTGATCGTTCCTGCCATGGGCAATCTGCACAGCCACGCCTTCCAGCGGGCGATGGCAGGTCTTGCCGAAGTGCGCGGCCCGGCAAACGACAGCTTCTGGAGCTGGCGCACCGTCATGTACAAGTTCGCCCTGGCGATGATGCCGGAGCATGTCGAGGCGGTCGCGGCCAAGCTCTATACGGAGATGCTCGAGGCGGGCTTTTCGCGCGTCGGCGAGTTCCACTATCTCCATCATGACAAGGACGGTGCGGCCTACGCCAATATTGCCGAGCTTGCCGAGCGCATCGGCGCGGCAAGCGAAGAGACCGGCATCGGCCTGACCCTGCTGCCGGTCTTCTATGCCCATTCCGGCTTCGGCGGTGCAGCGCCGATCGACGGCCAGCGGCGCTTCATCAATTCACTCGATAGCTTCGAGAAGCTGATGGACGGATGCCGGGCGGTGACCGGCCGGCTCGACGGCGCCGAACTCGGGCTCGCGCCGCACAGCCTGCGCGCCGCAACGCCTGAGGAATTGGCGAAGCTCGTGCCGATGGCGGGCGACGGGCCGATCCACATCCATGTCGCCGAGCAGGTGAAGGAGGTCGAGGACTGCGTTGCCTGGTCAGGCGCACGGCCGGTCGAATGGCTGCTCGATCATATGTCTGTGGATGAGCGCTGGTGCCTGATCCATGCGACGCATATGACCGAGGACGAGACGCGGCGGATGGCGAAGAGCGGAGCGATAGCCGGCCTCTGCCCGATCACCGAAGCCAATCTCGGCGACGGGGCCTTTGCCGCGCCGCTTTTCCTCGAAGAAGGCGGACGTTACGGAATCGGTTCGGATTCCAACGTGCTGATCTCGGTGCCGGAGGAACTGCGCCAGCTCGAATATTCGCAGCGCCTGGCGCTGCGCGCCCGCAACGTCGTCGCAGCCCCCGGCGGCTCGACGGCGCTTCGTCTGTTCACAGAGGCGCTTGCCGGCGGCGGCGCGGCGCTCAAGGCCCCGGCCGGTCTCGCCGAAGGCCATCACGCCGATCTCGTTTCGCTCGATATTTCGGCCGTTCCCTATCTCTCCGGCGATCAGATCCTCGATCACTGGCTGTTTGCCGGCGGCGTTTCCGTCGATTGCGTCTGGGCGCGCGGCCGCAAGCAGGTGGAAGGCGGCCGTCATCTCAAGCGCGAGGCGATCGACCGCCGTTTCCTTGCCGCGATGGGCGAATTGCTGGCTGCCTGAAAAAGAGCTTTTCACAGCCGGGTATTGGATTTAGATCGGGGGACCAATCGGAACGTGGCGATGAACCAAAGCAGGGATCCCACCTTGCACCAGCGCATCCTGGGCGAGATCGAGGGCCGTATCGTCTCGGGCGAATGGCCGCCGGGGCATCGCATTCCCTTCGAGGTCGATCTCGCCACCCAGTATGACTGTTCCCGCATGACGGTGAACAAGGTGTTGACCCAACTCGCAAAGGCCGGCCTCATCGAGCGCCGCAAGAAATCCGGCAGTTTCGTCACCCAGCCGCAGGCGCAATCGGCCATTCTCGAAATCCACGACATCAAGGCCGAGGTGCAGTCGCTGAACCTGCCTTATTCCTATGCGGTTTCGAAGAAAGTGAGCCGCAAGGCCAAGGCGGAAGACAGCCGCCGGCTGGAACTGCCGGCCGCCTCCTCGGTCGTCGAGGTGGTCTGCATCCATAATGCCGGCATGCGGCCCTTCTGCCTGGAGGAGCGGCTGATCAGCCTCGAGACCGTGCCGGAGGCTGCCGATGCCGACTTCCTGGCGGTGGCGCCGGGACCCTGGCTGCTCAATCAGGTGCCGTGGAGTGCCGCCGAGCACCGGATCCATGCCATTTCGGCGACTGCCGAAGTGGCGGCTGCCCTCGACATTGCGCGAAACACCGCCTGCCTCGTCGTCGAACGCCGCACCTGGAGCGGCGCCGGGCCGGTCACGCATGTTCGCTTCACCTATCCCGGCGATCGTCATGCGCTGGTGGCGCGTTTTACGCCGGCGTCGCAGTAGGTTCCATATACAAGATATCCGGTGTTTTACTCTTCGAACATCTTGCCGCTGCGCGCTTCCAGCCGATAGCGATAGCCGGGATAGACGAGGCGGGCGGTCGAGACCACCTGTTTTGCCGACCATGTGCGCCGCCGGATCGTCAGGCACGGCTCGGTCTTCAGGATGGTCAGCAGTTTGCATTCCCAGGCCTGCGGCATCGCCGCCTCGACCACGTGCTCGGAGCCGCTGAGTGGCGCCGCCGCCGTCAGATAGGCGTTCGGCGTCAGCGTCGTGAAATCCTGCTCGAGATATTCGGGAGCGGCCTCGGGATGAACGAAGCGGTCCTCGATCTGCACCGGGACGCCGTTCTCGCTGTGCACGATCAGCGAGTGAAAAACCGCCGCGCCGATGGGAAGCTCCAGCGCGTCCGCCACCTCCGGAGACGCCGTTTCCCGGGCCAGAACGACGACCGACGCCTGGTGCTCATGGCCGCGCTCGGCGATTTCCTCGGCAATGTTGCGCACCTCGAACAGCGCCGAATAGCCCTTGCGCTCGGCAACGAACGAACCGACGCCCTGGATGCGGACGAGCTCGCCTTCATTGGCGAGTTCGCGCAGCGCCCGGTTGGCGGTCATCTTGCTGACGCCGAGCTCGACCACCAGCTCGTTTTCCGACGGCACCCGATATTTCGGCGGCCATTCGCCGCTATGGATGCGGTCGAGGATCACCTGTTTGACGCCGGCATAAAGGGGCGTGCTGTCATTTCCCGCCAGCTCGCGCTTCATCTCCCCGGAACGCTTCATTGCCTATTCCTTTTGCACGAATGGAATTCGCCACATAAACCGACTTTCCTCTTGCATATCACAAAATATCTCATATGGTACCATATACAACCTACCAATCGGTCCTTGAGAGATAAATAGGGCTGAGAGGGCAAGCCGGCGAAGATCGGCGATGGTGCCGCACGGTCAGTTTCAACATCAGAGGAGAATTCATCGATGAAATTCAGCGCCATTCTGTTTTGCGGCGTCGCCGCCCTTTCTACCTTTGCAGCGCCCGCCTTCGCCAAGGACTGGACGAAGGCCACCATCACGCTCGAAGGCGCCTATGCGCCGTGGAACCTCACCAATGCCGACGGCACGCTCGGCGGCTTCGAGCCGGAGCTTGCCAAGGTGCTCTGCGAGCGCGCCAAAATCGAATGCACGCTCGTCGCTTCCGACTGGGACGGCATGATCCCGGCGCTCAACGCCGGCAAGTTCGATGTCATCATGGATGCGCTGTCGATCACCGAAGAGCGCAAGCAGATCATCGACTTCACCATTCCCTATGCCGCCACGCCCGCTGCCTTCGCCACGGCCAAGGACAGCCCGGTGGCCAACGCCGCCGGCACCGGCGCCACGATCAAGATGACGCCCGGCCAGACCGGCGTGAAGGAGATCGACGCGCTGAAGGAACTCTTCAAGGGCAAGACGATCGGCATCCAGGCGGCCACCGTCTACGCCAAGTTCGTCTATGACAACTTCGGCGACATTGCCGAGATCCGCGAATACAAGACCGGCGCCGACCGTGACCTCGACCTGCAGAACGGCCGTATCGACCTCGGCTTCGATGACGCCGTCTATTTCGCCAATGCCTTCCAGACCGCCAACGGCGCGCTTGCCTTCACCGGTCCGGAGATCGTCGGCCCGATCTGGGGCGAGGGCGAAGGCCTTGGACTGCGCAAGGCCGATACGGACCTGCGCGACAAGTTCAACGTGGCGATCAAGTCGGCGCTTGCCGACGGCACGGTCAAGGACCTCTCGATGAAGTGGTTCAAGATGGACGTCAGCCCGCAGCAGTAAGCGTTTCGGCCTTTCGGCCGCAGACACGGGTCTCCGGCTTTATCGCCGGAGACTGCGTGTTATTGTCAATCCACAAAACACTGCCGCGGACGGGGAACGGACGATATGGCAAGTTTGGAACTGCTTGGCTTCGGCTCGACGGGATGGGGCGCGCTGCTCATTTTCGCCGCCTTGATGACGCTGGCCGTCACCGCGACGGCGCTTGCGATCGGCGCGGTGCTGGGCGCGATCGTGGCGGGTGCGAAACTCTCCGGCAATCCCATCTTCGTGGCGCTCGGCAATGTCTATACGACAGTGTTCCGCGGCGTGCCGGAATTGCTGATCATCTATCTCATCTATTTCGGCGGTTCTTCGGCCGTGACCTCGATCGGCAAGGCGATGGGTTACGAAGGGTTCCTCGGCCTGCCGTCCTTTGCCGCCGGCGCGCTTGCCGTCGGCATCATCTCCGGCGCCTATCAGGCAGAAGTGTTCCGCGGTGCGTTCCTGGCCATTTCCAAGGGTGAGCTCGAAGCGGCCTCGGCGATCGGCATGCATCGTGCCATGCGCTTTCGCCGCATCATCATGCCGCAGGTGCTGCGGCTGGCCATTCCCGGCCTCGGCAATGTCTGGCAGCTCAGCCTCAAGGATTCGGCGCTGATCTCCGTCACCGGCCTTGCCGAACTGATGCGCACCAGCCAAGTGGCGGCGGGTTCGACGCGGCAATATTTCCTGTTCTTCATCGCCGGCGGCTGCCTCTATCTGATCCTGACCAGCCTTTCGGACCGCATCTTCAACGGTGCGGAACGACGCGCCAACCGCAGCATGCCGGCATCCGCCATGGGCCAGGCGTAAGGAGGCGACGATGGATTTCACCTTTCTCGCATCGACCATGGTGACGCTGCTGAAGGCCGTGCCGACGACGCTGATCCTGTTTTCGCTGTCGATCTTCTTCGGCGGCCTGCTGGCGCTCGTCATCGTCTCGATGCGGGTCAGCGGCGACCCTGTGCTGTCGGGCTTCGCCAAGGGCTATATCTTCGTCTTCCGCGGCTCGCCGCTCTTGATCCAGATGTTCCTGGTGTTCTACGGCCTCGGCCAGTTCGGCGTCATCCGTTATTCCTTCCTCTGGCCCTTCCTGCGCGAGCCGATGGTCTGCGCCGTGCTGTCGCTGGCGCTCTGCACCGCCGGCTATACGGCGGAGATTTTCCGCGGCGGCATTCGCGCCGTTTCGCCGAAGGAGATCGAGGCGGCCCGCTCGATCGGCATGTCCGGTTTCCTGATGGTGCGCCGTATCCTGGCGCCGATCGCCTTCCGTCACGCGCTGCCGGCCTATTCCACCGAGATCGTGCTGATGATGAAGTCGACGGCGCTCGCCAGCCTCGTCACCGTCTGGGAGGTCACCGGCGTCGCCCAGCGACTGATCTCGCAGACCTACCGCACGATGGAGGTCTTCCTCTGCGCGGCGATCATCTATCTCGTCCTGAACTTCATCATCCTGCAGGGCATGGCCCTGCTCGAATATTCGCTGTCCCGACACCGCCGCGCGGCCCCGCAGCCGCTGAAGGCGTAAGCGGTTTTTGAAGATTGGAGCAACCATGCCAGGCGTTACCCGACTTTCGGTCCGCAACATCCGCAAGAGCTTCGGCACGCACGAGGTGCTGCGCGGCATTTCCCTCGATGCGGAAGACGGCGATGTGATTTCGCTGCTCGGTGCCTCCGGCTCCGGCAAATCCACCTTTCTGCGCTGCATCAACCTGCTGGAAACCGCAAGCGATGGTGAGATCTGGGTCGATGGCGAACACATCGAGATGCTGCACAAGAACGGCAAGACAAGGCCGGCGAGCCAGAAGCAGGTCGACCATATAAGATCCGAACTCGGTATGGTGTTCCAGTCCTTCAATCTCTGGTCCCACATGACGATCCTGCAGAACGTCATCGAGGGGCCTATCCATGTGCTGAAGCGGCCGCGCGCCGAGTGCGTCGCCGAGGCCGAAGCGCTGCTCGAAAAGGTCGGCATCGCGGACAAGCGCCATGCCTATCCCGCCCATCTTTCCGGCGGCCAGCAGCAGCGCGCGGCAATCGCCCGGGCGCTGGCGATGAAACCGAAGGTCATGCTCTTCGACGAGCCGACATCCGCACTCGATCCGGAACTGGTCGGCGAGGTGCTGCGAGTCATGCGCGCGCTCGCCGAAGAGGGCATGACCATGCTGGTCGTCACCCACGAGATGAGCTTTGCCCGCAACGTCTCGAACCGCGTCGTCTTCATGCGCGAAGGGCTGGTCGAAAGCAGCGGCAAGCCGGACGATATGTTCGGCGGCGGCGCGTCGCCGGCCTTCCGCCAGTTCATCGGCCATTTCGGAACGGGGCAATGACGATCACCATCGATAGAGTGCTGACCTGGCGCGATGTCGCACGCGTCGGGGCAGGGGAGGCGCTTGCGCTGTCGCCGGCCGCCTGGGCCCGCGTCGAGCAGGCAAGCCGCATCGTCGAGCGCATCGTCGAGACGGGCGTGCGCGCCTATGGCGTCAACACCGGTGTCGGGGCGCTGGCCGATACGGTGGTCGACCGTCCCTCGCAGAGCCTGTTGTCACGCAGTATCGTGCTCAGCCATGCCTGCGGTGTGGGACCACTGCTCGCCGCCCGCGAAGTCCGCGCCATCATCGCCGCTCAGATCGCCAATTTTGCCCACGGCCATTCCGGCGTGCGCCGCGAGATCGTCCAGCATCTCGCGGCCTTGCTGGAGCATGACTGCATTCCTGACGTGCCGTCGAAAGGCTCGGCCGGTTATCTCACCCACAATGCCCATACGGCACTCGTTGTGATCGGCGAAGGCAGCGCGACGCTTGCCGGCCGGCGCATGAGCGGCCGAGAGGCGCTGGCGGCGATCGGCCTCGAGCCGCTGGTGCTCGGCGCCAAGGAAGGCCTGAGCCTCGTCAACGGCACGGCCTGCGCCACCGGCCTGACCGCCGTGGCGCTCTCTCGCGCCGAACGGCTGCTCGACTGGGCCGATGCCGCCGCGGCGCTGACGCTGGAAGCGGCAGGCTGCCAGATCGCTGCCTTCGATCAGGCGGTGCTGGCGCTGCGCCCGTCTGCCGGGATCGAGAGGGTCGGGGCCTCACTGCGCGCCCGGCTGCACGGTAGCGGCTTGGTCGCTGCCGCCCTCGGCCGGCGCACCCAGGATGCGCTCAGCCTCCGATCGGTGCCTCATGCGCATGGCGCCGCACGCGATGTCTTCGACAATTCCGCCCGCATCGCCGATCAGGAGCTTGCCTCGGTGACGGACAATCCCGCTGTGTCAGGCACGCCGGAGCAACCGATCGTTTCCTCCGAGGCCCATGCCGTGGCGCCGGCGCTCGGGCAGGCGGCCGACAGCCTCGCGATTGCTCTGGCGCAGATCGGCGCGATCAGCGAACGGCGCATGGACCGGCTGGTCAATCCGCTGGTGAGCGGCCTGCCGCCCTTCCTGGCGAGCGATGCCGGCAGCCATTCCGGTTTCATGATCGCCCAATATACTGCGGCCGCGCTCAGCAACGAGAACCGCCGGCTTGCCGCGCCAGCGGCCATGGATGGCGGCCTGACCTCCGGCCTGCAGGAGGATTTCCTCGCCCATCCGACGGCGGCCGCCGGCAAGCTGCTCGCGATCATCGACAATGCCGAATATATCCTGGCGATCGAACTGATGTCCGCCGCGCAGGCCCATGATTTCCTGGCGGCGACGGCGCCGCGGGCGGCAGGCACCGACCTTATCTACAAGACTGTGCGGGCCCATGTCTCTCATTACGGCGACGAGCGGCCGCTCAATGGCGATATTGAGGCGGTGCGCAATCTGATCCGCGACGCCGCACCGCCGGCCGGCTGAGCATCTCCTCAGAACGGTTTGCTGGTCGCTGAATCCTGCTTGGCCGGTTCCCCGGCTTCCAGCCGCTTGAGGCATTGCGCGAAGGTCGGATAGAGCTGGTCTACCCGCGAGATCGGCAGGGTCCAGTCGCCTTCGTCGCCGGCAAAGGTCAGTTGCACGTCGGGGGTTCCGGCAAAGGAATTCTTGATGATCTTTTTCAGGCCGGCGCTTCCCTTGCTGCCAATGGGCCAGAGGCGCAGCGTGTTCTTGTCGAAGAATTCGGCGGCGACCGCTTTCGTCACGTCGCGATCGGTCAGCGTCACCTCGGTCTTGGTGCCGGCCGGAATGTCCCAGCTGTTCTTGGCGACCAGCCAGAAGGTCTCGCTGGCGCTCTGGCGGAACTCCATGGTCTTGCCGATCTCGCTATCCCAGCGCAGGCGGCAATAGGACTGCGGGCCCTGGTTCTCAAAACCGACCGACCATTGTCTCGCGCCGCCCATCCATTCCGTCTCGCCCAAAGCCGAAGCCGGCTGCAGGGCCGCCGCCATCAGAACCATCGCGGTCAGAATTTTCATCGCCGAACCATCTCCAGGACAATCGGCTCCAGCCATAGCAAAAGAAGGTTGAGCCTTTGCTACCGGTCGTTTCCGACACCGGTCGAAGGTGGCCGCAACTCCCTTTGAACGCCGCAAGGTCTTGAATTTGCGGCCGACCTTGCCGATGTGGCGAGGATCGACATGATGTGAAAGGAGTTCGACGGCGGCATGAGCGAGATTCAACGACGCGGATTTTTGGCAAGGCTCACCGCATATGAGCCGCTGACGCTGATCACGCTGGCATTGGTCGCAGGCGGGCTGTTCGTGCTGCAGCGGCTGACGAGCGAGGTTCTCGAGGGCGAGACCTTTCGTTTCGATGAGGCGATCCTGCTGGCGCTGCGCCAGCCGGGCAATCTTGCCGTGCCGATCGGTCCCGCCTGGCTGACGCATGCCGTCGACGATATCACCAGCCTCGGCGGCGTCACCGTGCTGACGCTGCTGACCGTCCTCATTACCGTCTATCTTCTGCTCGACCGGCGCTGGCAGATCGCGCTCTTCGTCTTTTCTTCGGTGCTGACTGGCTGGCTGGCAAGCACGCTCCTGAAAATCCTGGTGGCGCGGCCGCGCCCGGATGTCGTGCCGCATCTCGTCGAAGTGAGCGATCTGAGCTTCCCCTCCGGACACGCCATGGTCTCAGCGGTGACCTATCTGACGCTGGGGGCGCTGGTGGCGCGCACGCAGCGTTACCGCTCTACCCGGATCTTCGTCATGGGCGCCGGCGTCTTCCTGGCCGTGATCGTCGGTCTCAGCCGGGTCTATCTCGGCGTCCACTACCCGACGGATGTTTTCGCCGGATGGTGCGCCGGCGCGCTCTGGGCGCTCGGCTGCTGGCTGATCTCGAAACGGTTCATTCCAAGCCGCGCCTCCAACGATGCCGCCGAAACCGGAAACGGCGACAACGGGTAACACTTGCAGCGCCGCGCATCCTTTCAGACACGCGGCGCTGCAAAACTTTCAATCCTCGCGCCGTATCAGGTGCGCGGCTTCAGATTTTCCGGGTCGTAGATCGGCTTGTAGCCGACGCCGACGACCTCCACCGGATAGGTCTCGTCGAAATACTCGACATTCAGCTTGCGTCCGACCTGGCAATGCGACCAGGGCAGGTAGGCCAGAGCAATGTTCTTGCCGACCGTCGGGCCGTAGGCGATCGAGGTCGTGTAGGAGCGGCGGCCGAGCTCGTCGACCAGCACCTCTCCGGTGGCGGGATCGACGACCGGCAGGTTGCCGAGCGGATAACGCTTCACGCCCGCTTTGTCGGTATTCTCCGTCATCACGAGTGTGCAGAGCATGGCCGGCTGGTGCTCACGCGCCTTGTATTCCAGATGTTTTGCCTTGCCGCGGAAATCGGCTTCCTTGACCTTCGGACGGGCGAGATCGGCTTCGATCAGGTTGTACTGGGTCAAGAGGTCGGCGTTCTGCAGGCGCAGGCTCTTTTCCATGCGGCGCGAGTTGGCATAGGTCTCGACGCCGAAGGCCATAACGCCGGTCGCGCGCAGCGCATCCCAGACGGCGAGGCCGTCTTCGTACTTCATGTGCAGTTCCCAGCCCTGCTCGCCGACATAGGAGATGCGGAAAGCGGTGACGGACTTGCCGGCGATTTCGATCGGTTTGATCGCTGCGAAGGCGAAGTTTTCCTGATCGAGGCCGGCCGGATCGGCCACGGCCTTTTTCAGCGTGTCGCGGGCGTTCGGACCCCAGATACCGATCGTCACGAATTTCTCCGAGACGTCGGTGATGGTCACGTCGAGGCCGCGGTCTTCGGCGACGCGCTTCATATAGTACAGGTCGCGCGGGCCGGCATCGGCGCCGTTGACGAGGCGGCAGCGGTCGGCCATGCGGAAGACGGTGAAGTCGGCGCGGACCATGCCTTCGTCGTCGAGGAAGTGGGTGTAAACGCCCTTGCCGATGTTGGCATCGCCGCCGACCTTGGCGGCGCACAGCCACTCCATCAGCTCGATATGGTCAGGCCCCTCGATATCGACCATGTGGAAGTGGCTGAGATTGACGATGCCGCAATCCTCGCTCATCGCCAGATGCTCGGCATTCGATACGCGCCAGAAATGGCGGCTGTCCCATTCGTTCTCACGGACCGGCACGCGGTCGCCGTATTTCTCCAGAAGGTGCTCGTTGGCGGCGTAGCCGTGCGCACGCTCCCAGCCGCCCAGCTCCATGAAGTAGCCGCCGAGTTCCTTTTCGCGCTCATAGAAGGGCGAGCGCTTGGCGTTGCGGCCGGATACATAGGGTTCGCGGGTGTGAACAGCCGGGAAATAGATCTTCTGGGCGGCTTCGTAGCAGCGGCCCTCGATGAACTCTTCCGTCAGCTGATGCGGATAGAAGCGGGCGTAGTCGATGCTGTTGTGATCGATTTCGGTGCGGCCATCGGTCATCCAGTCGGCGATCAGCTTGCCGTAGCCCGGGCCGTCCTTGACCCAGATGGCAACGCAATACCAGAGACCCCTGACCTTTTGGCTCTCGCCGCAGGATGCGCCGCCGCTGGCGGAAACCTGCAGCAGGCCGTTGAAGGAGTGGCCTTCGTTATAACCGAGCTCGCCGAGGATCGGCGTCAGTTCCATGGCGCGCTCGAGCGGCTCGATGATCTGTTCCATCTCGAGGTCGCGCTGCGACGGCGAAAGGCGCGCTTCGTGCTTTTCGAGAATATCGCGCGGATGGCACATGCGCGGATTGTTGGCTTCGTAATAGCCCCACTCGATCTGGCCGCCCTCGGTCGTCGCCGGGTCGCCGGTATCGCGCATATAGGCGGAGTTGCCCTGGTCGCGCAGCAGCGGGAAGCCGATTTCCTTGCCGGTGCCTTCGAACTCGTTATAGGGACCGAAGAAGGTGAGCGGGTGATCGACCGGCATGACCGGCAGGTCTTCGCCGACCATTTCGGCGATCAGGCGTCCCCAGAGGCCGGCGCAGACGATGACGTGGTCGGCCATGATCGTGCCGCGATGGGTGACGACGCCCTTGATGCGGCCGCCTTCGACGATCAGCGACTTCGCCGGCGTGTTGCCGAAGACCTTGAGCTTGCCGGCCTTTTCGGCGGCATCGACCAGCTTGCCGGCAACGGTCTGCGAGCGCGGGATGACAAGGCCGGCATCCGGATCGAAGAGACCGCCCATCACCTGATCTTCCTCGATCAGCGGGAATTTCTCCTTGATCTCGGAGGGGCTGACATAATGGGCGCGCGTGCCGAAAGCGCGGGCCGAGGACAGCTTGCGCTTGATTTCCTCCATCCAGGCGTCGTCGCCGGTGCGGGCCACTTCAAGGCCGCCGATGCGGGCGTAGTGGCCCATCTTCTCGTAGAAATCGATCGAATATTGCGTCGTCCAGACCGACAGATAGTCGTGGCTCGTGGTGTAACAGAAGTCCGAGGCATGGGCGGTCGAGCCGATATCGGTCGGGATGCCCGACTTGTCGATGCCGACGATATCGTCCCATCCACGCTCGACCAGATGGTGAGCGATGGAGGCTCCGACGATGCCGCCGAGCCCGATGATGACGACCTTTGCCTTTTCCGGAAATGCTGCCACGTGCTGTTCCTTCTACTTATGGCACGAATTAAAATAACCTAGCCGCGCTGGGTTTGCGCTTCACGCATGAGATCCAGGAGCCAGTCAGCCTCGTAACCGTGTCACGTTTACCGAAGCTGCAAACCCCCTAAGGCCTCTTCGCATGGAAGCTGCGATGAGGGCATTATGCCTAAGGCTCATGATCGTCATTGGTCCTACGCCGCCGAGTAACGGCGCAATTACGCCAGTCCGGATCGCCGCTGAAGCAAAGAGCTTCATCGTCACGGCGCAGAAATCGCCTTGAGCCGGTCGATATCCACCAGCACGATCTCTTCCGAAACCGGTTCGCGATTGTGTAGGCGGAACCATTCCATCGCCTCCCGCACGCGCTCTCCATGCGGCGATGGATAGGCGCCCAGACCGAGAACCCATTCGCGCACGGTCTCGCGCTCCATCCGCCCGGCCCGGTATCGGTCGCAGACGGTTTTCGCCGAGGCGACGAGATCATTGATGCTTTTCACGGGGCTACCCTCAATGCACGGAAGGCTCTTCATCTTCGAGAAAGGACCGGATGCCGTCGCGCGCCACCACAGCCAGGAATTCGTCGAAGGCCTCCCGGTCCGTCGCAAACGGCTCGTCCCAGCGGATCAGGTCCTCCGCCTGGGTGACGACTTCCATCGTCCAGTCCTCGTTGCTGCCGGAGGTTCGAAAGATATCGACGAGCACCGTAACCCCGTCCTCTGTGAATTCCCCCGCCAGTTCGGAGTGCTCAAATTTCTGCTTCTTTGCCATTCATCCGCCAGCCCCGGGCGGGGCGTCGTTTTTGAGATGTTCTTCGTATTGAACCGTCTCGGTTTCGTTCGTGTCGATCGAGGCATTCGCGCGTTTCGCCAGGCGAACGCCGGCCCCGCCGCCATTCTCCGGTATGAAAAGCACGCCTGCCGTCTCCAAGCTACGCGTCATATCCTGCAGGATTCGGTCGGGCGGGGAAAGTATCCCGGCCTCGAAATCGGCAATCGTCTCTGTAGCGATTTTCGAGGCGGAGGACAGCTCATCCCGAGACCATCCGATGAGAGCACGCGCGGCGCGGCACTGAGCTGGAAGTAGAGACAAAATAACCACCTGGCATTGAAACTTCGATCCTTGCTGGGGTCAGCGCTATGAAGATGTGCCCCGAGGCGAAGAAGGCAAGCACATGTCCTGTGCGCTCCGGAATCGCGCTTGCTTACCCGTTCCTCACCCCGTCAGGCCGGGCGCTGAACAGGCACGAAATTCCTGCGGCCTTTATATCTACCCTCTTTGGGCGATGGGCAGGGTTGATTGACTGAATATCATGAAGGCCTAATTTAAGGTCTCTTTGTCACGCGAGGGGAGGCTACGATGCGTGAGCCGGATATGCAGAAACTCGATGCGCTTGTCGGTCGTCTTGTCGGCGACGTCGGCGCCGCCATGTCGGGCGCCTTGGTCGTGCTCGGCGACAAGGTGGGACTCTACAAGGCGATGGCTGACGGAAAGCCGATGAGCGTTGAGCAGCTTGCCGCCAAAACCGGGGTGAAGGAACGTTACCTCAGGGAATGGCTGAGCGCCCAGGCGGCGGCCGATTATGTCACTTACGATGCAAAGACCGATCGTTTCAGCCTGACGGCGGAGCAGGCGATGGTGTTCGCCGAAGAAAACAGCCCGGCCTTCTTCGTCGGCGCCTTCGAGGTGGTGCAATCCATGTGGATGGACGAGCCGAAAGTGGCCGAAGCCTTCCGCACCGGCCAGGGTCTTGGTTGGCATGAGCACAGCACCTGTCTCTTCCGCGGCACCGAGCGCTTCTTCCGCCCGGGCTACAACAGCCATCTCGTCAATGAATGGATCCCGGCGCTTGCCGGCATGGATGAAAAACTGAAAGCCGGCGCCAGCGTCGCCGATGTCGGCTGCGGTCACGGTGCATCGACCATCCTGATGGCGCAGGCCTATCCCGCCTCCCGCTTTACCGGCTTCGATTATCACGGGCCATCGATCGAGAAAGCCAAGGCCGCCGCGCAAGAGGCGGGCGTTGCGGATCGTGTGACCTTCGAACAGGGCAAGGCCGCCGAATTTCCGGGGCGCGGCTATGACATGGTCGCCATGTTCGATTGCCTCCACGATATGGGCGACCCGGTCGGCGCCGGCCGGCATGTCAGGGAAACGCTTGCGCCGGACGGCACGTGGCTGATCGTCGAGCCCTTTGCCCATGACCATCTCAAGGACAATCTCAACCCGGTGGGCCGCGTCTATTACGGCGCGTCGACGATGATCTGCACGCCGGCATCGCTTTCCCAGGAGGTGGGGCTCGGGCTCGGCGCGCAGGCGGGGGAAATGAAGCTGCGCAAGGTGGCGCTCGACGCCGGCTTCAAGCATTTCCGCCGGGCGACGGAGACGCCGTTCAACATGGTGTTCGAGGTGCGGGCCTGATTATTTCGGCTTGCCGATGCTGGCATACATGCCGGTCGTGCGGAATTCCGTCGGGTTGGTGCCGTAGACGCGGCGGAAGACTTTCGAGAAATAATTGGCGTCCTCGAAGCCGCACATGATGGCGACCTCCTTGACCGGCAGGAAGTCCGCCTTGGTCAGCAGCTTGACGGCGCGCTGCAGCCGCTGCTGCAGCACGAATTCGGCCGGCGGCACGCCCTCACTCTCGGCGAAGCTGCGGGAGAAATGCGCCCGGCTGAGGCCGACGATGGCGGCGAGTTCATTGACCGGCAGCGGCTTGTCGAGATTGGCGTTGATATGGTCGATCACCGGCTGCATCGGACTGAGCTCGGCGGCAAAGGCCGGCGAGCCGAAGACGTCGTCATAGAGCGCCATCGCCGCTTCATAGGCGATCGCCGAGGCAGCCCCCGGCGAGGTTGCGCCCTTGACGAGACGCAGGCTGCAATCGGCCAGGTGATCGACGGTCGAAGGCTGCAGTTTCAAGACCGGGCCGGCTGTCGAAAGCACCAGCTGATGGATGCGCAGGGTTTCCTCGCCGTTCATCGAGATCCAGAAATACTCCCAGCGTTCGCCCTTCTCCAGCCAGTAGCGATGATTGTGGGGCACGAGCACCAGCAGCGTGTCGCCGCCCTGGAGGCGATAATTGCGGTTCTGGTAGCGCAGCCGGCCGGTGCCGCTGATCGTGTGCTGCAGCACGGTGAAGGGGGTTTGGCCGCGCTTTCGGCCGTCCCAGTCATAGGTTTCGTTTTCGCGCACCTCATAGCCGGCGCTGGTCGGCATGGCGTGCAATCGCTGGCGGCCGCGGGGCAGGGAAACCGTCCTCATCGACTGTCCGTTGGCGATCAAATCCTGCAGCACAAAATTACCCCTGAAAGCATAATCCTTCTCTGGTCGGCCTGCCGAATTCGGGCATAATCCCGGTCGACAAGAAGAAGGGACGACGGCCGGAATTAGCGGCCGGGAGGAAAACAGGCAGGTTTTTCGGCTTTTTCAACCACATGCGCCGGCATGCGGCCTGATCCTCCATAGCCATATTTTCTCTAGCATTCGATTGGGTCGAGGTGAAGATCATGAGTTTCAAAATCGCTATCATCGGTGCGGGCAGCGTCGGTTTCACCAAGAAGCTGTTCACCGACATATTGTGCGTTCCGGAGTTCCGCGACATTGAATTCGCGCTGACGGATCTCAGCGAACACAATCTCGAAATGATCAAGGCGATCCTCGATCGCATCGTCGAGGCGAACGGGCTGCCGACCAAGGTGACGGCGACGACCGACCGGCGCCAGGCGCTGGCAGGCGCGCGCTACATTATCAGCTGCGTGCGCGTCGGCGGGCTCGAGGCCTATGCCGACGATATCAGAATTCCGCTGAAATACGGCATCGACCAGTGCGTCGGTGATACGATCTGCGCCGGCGGCATCCTCTACGGCCAGCGCAACATTCCCGTCATCCTCGATTTCTGCAAGGACATAAGGGAAGTCGCCGAGCCGGGCGCGAAATTCCTGAACTATGCCAACCCGATGGCGATGAACACCTGGGCGGCGATCGAATACGGCAAGGTCGATACGGTCGGCCTTTGCCACGGCGTCCAGCACGGTGCCGAACAGATCGCCGAGGTGCTCGGCGCCAAGTCGGTGCGCGAGCTCGACTATGTCTGCTCCGGCATTAACCACCAGACCTGGTTCATCGACCTGCGCCTCAACGGCCGCAAGATCGGCAAGGACGAGCTGGTGGCCGCCTTCGAGGCGCATCCTGTTTATTCGCAGCAGGAGAAACTGCGCATCGACGTGCTGAAGCGTTTCGGCGTCTATTCCACCGAGAGCAACGGTCACCTCTCCGAATACCTGCCCTGGTACCGCAAGCGGCCGGAGGAAATCACCCGCTGGATCGACATGTCCGACTGGATCCACGGCGAGACCGGCGGCTACCTCCGCTATTCCACCGAAACGCGCAACTGGTTCGAGACGGAATTTCCGCAATTCCTGGAATCCGCCGGCAAGCCGATCGATCCCGCCAAGCGCTCGAACGAACATGCGAGCCATATTCTCGAGGCCTTGGAAACCAACCGGGTCTATCGCGGCCATTTCAACGTCAAGAACAACGGCGTCATCACCAACCTGCCGGCCGATGCGATCATCGAATCGCCCGGTTTCGTCGACCGCTTCGGCATCAATATGGTCTCCGGCGTCACCTTGCCGGAAGCCTGCGCGGCCACCTGCATTGCCTCGATCA
The DNA here is from genome assembly GCF_002531825.1 of Rhizobium sp. J15. GTDB lineage: Bacteria > Pseudomonadota > Alphaproteobacteria > Rhizobiales > Rhizobiaceae > Rhizobium. The sequence continues at coordinate 370,428 of NZ_NWSX01000001.1, forward strand.
ACGTCCAGCGCATGTCGGTGCATGCCGCCATCTCGGGCGACATCGACCTGTTGAAGCTCGCCGTGCTGCACGATCCGCTGGTCGGGGCCGTCTCGACGCCGGAGGAGGTCTGGCAGATGGTCGACGAGATGGTCGTTGCCCAGGCGCGCTGGCTGCCGCAATATGCCGATGCCGTGCCGGCCGCCAAGGAGCGGCTGTCGAAATCGAAGGTGCAGACCCGCGACTGGGCGGGGGCCGCACGCCGCAACGTCCGCTCGATCGAAGAGCTGCGCGCGGAAAAGGCGGCGCTGAAGCAGGCCGTCTGATTTTCGTGGAGGATGGGCGTCATGGATTTCCGGGAGGGAAATCCATGACATCAGCCCGCCGTCACGCCGTTCGAGGAGAAAGGAGCCGGCTGCGCCCGCGCTCCGGAACAAGAGGGAGAAACGATGATGAATTTCCGCAAAGCAGGCATTCTCGCCGGACTGGCGCTCGGCGTCTCGGTCTTGGCGCTGAACGCCTATGCCGCCGAGGCAACCGTTCCGCCGGTGCCGCCGGAATTCCCGGCCGAAGGCAAGATCAATTATGTCGCGCGCGACTCCATCCTGGAGTTCAAGGCGCTGCCCGAATATCACGAGCCCGACTGGGTCACGAAGAATTTCGTTGCCACCGGCAAGCTGCCGCCGGTGAAAGATCGCCTGCCGAAGGAGCCGCTGGTCTTCAAGACGGGCAATATGCCTGACGGCATCGGGGTCTACGGCGATACGATGCGCCACGTCATCGGTGGCCGGCCGGAAGGCTGGAACTATGGCGCCGGCCAGACCCAGGGCTGGGGCGGCATCGATATCGGGCTTTCCGAATGCCTGACGCGCACCGCCCCGCTCTTCCAGGTGGAAGCCAAGGATACCGAGCCGCTGCCGAACCTTGCCAAGAGCTGGGATTGGTCCGAGGACGGCCACAAGCTGACCATGCATCTGATCGAAGGCGCCAAGTGGTCTGACGGCGCTCCGTTCAATGCCGACGACATCATGTTTTATTGGGACGACGAAGTCATCGATCCCAACGTCTCGCCGCTCGGCGGCGGCGCTTCGCCTGAGGCTTTCGGTGTCGGCACGACGCTGAAGAAGATCGACGACTACACCGTCGAATGGACCTTCAAGGAGGCCTTCCCGAAGCAATATCTCTATACGATGGCCTACCCGAACTTCTGCCCGGGTCCGTCGCATATCCTGAAACCCCAGCATCCGAAATATTCGAAGAACACCTACGACCAGTTCAAGAATGCCTTCCCGCCGGAATACATGAACATGCCGGTCATGGGCGCCTGGGTGCCGGTGGAATATCGCTCCGACGACATCATCGTGCTCCGCCGCAACCCCTATTACTGGAAGGTCGACGAGAAGGGCAATCAGCTGCCTTATCTCAACGAACTGCACTACAAGCTCTCGACCTGGGCCGACCGCGACGTGCAGGCGGTGGCGGGCTCCGCCGACTTCTCGAACCTCGAACAGCCGGAAAACTTCGTCGCCTCGCTGAAGCGCGCCGCTGAGAAGACCGCGCCCGCCCGCCTGGCTTTCGGCCCGCGCCTGATCGGCTATAACCTGCGCATGAACTTCTCCGCCAATGGCTGGGGCAACCCGGATGAGCGCGGCCAGGCGATCCGCGAGTTGAACCGCAACGAGGACTTCCGCAAGGCCGTCACCATGGCGCTCGACCGCAAGGCGATCGGCGACTCGCTGGTCAAGGGGCCGTTCACGGCGATCTATCCGGGCGGGCTCTCCTCCGGCACCAGCTTTTACGACCGCACATCCACCGTCTACTATCCCTTCGATCTCGAGGGCGCCAAGGCGGAGCTCGCCAAGGCTGGCCTCAAGGATACGGATGGCAACGGCATCGTAAACTTCCCGGCCGGCACGGCGGGCGGCAAGGATGTCGAAATCGTCATGCTGATCAACAATCAGTACACGACCGACAAGAGCCTTGCCGAAGGTGTCGTGGCTCAGATGGAGAAGCTCGGGCTGAAGATCGTCATCAACGCGCTCGACGGCGCCAAGCGTGACGACGCCCATTATGCCGGCCGCTTCGACTGGCTGATCCAGCGCAACACCACGGAACTGTCGTCGGTGGTGCAGAATACCGAGCAGCTTGCCCCGGTCGGCCCGCGTACCAGCTGGCAGCATCGCGCCGGCAAGGATGATCAGCTCGATCTGATGCCCTTCGAAAATGAGCTTGTCGATGTCGTCAACAAGTTCAGGACGAGCCAGGACAATGACGAGCGCGTCAATCTGATGAAGCAGTATCAGAAGATCTCGACGGAACACGTCAATACCGTGGGCCTGACGGAATATCCGGGCGCGCTGATCATCAACAAGCGCTTCTCGAATGTGCCGCAGGGAACGCCGATCATGATGTTCAACTGGGCTGAAGACTCGGTCATCCGCGAACGCCTGTGGGTGGCTGCCGACAAGCAGGGCAAATACGAGCTGTTCCCCGAGCAGCTGCCCGGCAAACCCGGCGACAAAGGCCCGATAAACTGATGCATCGCATCAGGAAATAAAGAGCAAAAGCGTCGCATGTTGTGCGACGCTCTGGAGAGCTCCCTCCCAGCTGAAGTGAGCTTCCGGCCGCGCGTGGCGCGCGGCCGGACAAGACCAACGAGCCGGCCGCGCTGACAAGGAGCGACTGGCGGCAAGGAGAAGCGAACCGTTCAATGTTACGATTCCTGCTCGTGCGCATAGCCTCCGCGATCCCCGTTCTCTTCATCCTGAGCGTGGTGACCTTCGCGATCATCCAGGCCCCGCCCGGCGACTACGCCGATTATATTAGATCGCAGCTGATCAACCAGGGCGGCGCATCTTACGCCCAGGCCGAAGCCCAGGCGCAGGCCTACAGGATCGAGCACGGGCTCGATAAGCCGCTGGTCGTCCAATACGTCAACTGGATCGGCGGGATCGTGACGCGCGGCGATTTCGGATACAGCATGTTCTACAACAAGCCGGTCGCCGACGTCGTCGCAGAGCGCCTGCCGCGGACCTTGCTTCTCGCGCTCGTCTGCCACATCTTCGCCTCGGTGCTCGGCATCGGCTTCGGCATCTGGGCGGCAACGCGCCAATACAGCTGGATCGACAGCGCGCTTTCAGCGGTTTCCTTTCTCGGCATGACGGTGCCGCGCTTCCTGATGGCGCTGATCATCGTCTATCTCCTGGTCTTCCAGTTCAATGTGACCGAGATCGGCAGCTTCTTCTCGCCGCAATATGGCGGGGCGCCCTGGTCCTGGGCGAAATTCGTCGATCTCGTCAGCCATGTCTGGCCTGTTGTGGCGATCGCCACCTTCGGCGGGCTCGCCTACAACATGCGCGTCATGCGCGGCAATCTGCTCGATACTTTGAATGCCCAATATGTCGAGACGGCCAAGGCCAAGGGGCTTTCCGGCGGCGCTGTCGTGATGCGCCATGCCGTGCCGAATGCGCTGCATCCGCTGGTCATGTATCAGGGCGTCGTGCTGCCTTACATGCTGACCGGCGAGATCGAAACCGCCATCATCTTCGCGCTGCCGACTGTCGGCCCGGCGATCGTCGGCTCGATGGCGATCGGCGACGTCTATGTCACCGCCACTTTCATGATGGTGCTGTCGGCGACGCTGATCGTCGGCAATATCATCGCCGACATGCTGCTCGCCTTGCTCGATCCGCGCGTGCGCCAGTTCGGAGGAGCCTGATATGCTTGCTTTCGACTCGTCCGACACGCCGCCGACCACCGAACCGGCAATCAAAAAACCGTCGCATGGCAGCGAAAGCTATCTCGCGCTCGTCTGGCGCCGGCTGCGGCGCTCCTGGACCGGCATGGCCGGGCTCATCCTGGTCGGGCTGCTGCTGCTCATGGCGGTCTTTGCCGATTTCTTCGCGCCGATGGATCCGAAGGCGACCGATGTCGGCTTCGCCCCGCCGCAGGTGATGAGCTTCCACGACAAGGACGGCAATTTCGTCTTCCAGCCGCGCGTCTATGCGCTGTCGGATTCCGAGGAGCTCGATCCGGTCACCTTCCAGCCGATCGTCGGCATGGATTACGACAATCCGCGCCTGCTCGGCTTCTTCGTCAAGGGCGCCGAATACAAGCTGTTCGGCCTGATCCCGGCCGACCGCCACTTCTTCGGTTCGACCGATGGCCAGCCGGTGCACTTCCTCGGCACCGACAAATTCGGCCGCGACGTGCTGTCGCGCGCCATCATCGGCTCGCGCATCTCGCTGATGATCGCGCTGACCGTCGTCTTCATCGTCACGCTGATCGGCACGACCGTCGGCATGGTCTCGGGCTATTTCGGCGGCACCTTCGATATCTGGCTGCAGCGCTTCGTCGAACTGGTGCTGGCTTTCCCGCAATTGCCGCTCTATCTGGCGCTGACCTCGCTCATCCCGGTGACGGCGCCGACCAATGTCTTCCTCGCCTTCGTCATCTTCGTCATGTCGGCGCTCGGCTGGGCGCAGATGTCGCGCGAGGTGCGCGGCAAGACCCTGGCGCTCGCGCGCATCGATTATGTCAGGGCGGCGATGGCCGTCGGCGCCACCGACCGGCGCATCATCATCCAGCATATCCTGCCGAATGTGATGAGCCACGTCATCGTCGCGGTGACGCTGCACATACCGAGCGTCGTGCTCTTGGAATCCTTCCTCGGCTTCCTCGGCTTTGCCGTCAAGCCGCCGCTGATTTCCTGGGGGCTGATGCTGCAGGATACGGCGACCTATTCGGTCATCGGCTCCTATCCCTGGATTCTCTCCCCCGTCGGCTTCGTGCTCGTCACCGTCTTCGCCTTCAATGCGCTCGGCGACGGACTGCGCGACGCGGTCGATCCTTATTGAGGTGATTGATATGGCTCTTGCACTGGTCAATTCCTTCGCCCCGCCCGTACGCCACGATCATGATGGCCGCTCCGAGACGCCGATCATCGACGCCCGCAATGTGGCGGTGAATTTCAAGGTCGAGGATGGCATGGTCGAAGCCGTCAAGGACGTCTCCTTCCAGCTCTATCGCGGCGAGACGATCGCGATCGTCGGCGAATCCGGCTCCGGCAAATCGGTGACGGCGCGGACGGTGATGGGGCTGTTGTCGAAGCGCGCCGTCGTCTCGGAGAAATCGACGGTTTCTTATGACGGCAGCAATATCCTCAAATTTTCCGAGCGGGCGCGCCGCAAGCTGCGCGGCGACCGCATCTCGATGATTTTCCAGGAGCCGATGAGCTCGCTGAACCCGATCTATACGATCGGCAGCCAGATCGTCGAGGCGATCCGCGTCCACCGTCGCATGAGCCGCAGGGATGCCGAAAAGCGGGCGCTGGAACTGCTCGAACATGTGCAGATCCCCGATCCCGCCGCGCGGCTGAAGCAATATCCGCATCAACTTTCCGGCGGCCAGCGCCAGCGCGTGATGATCGCCATGGCGCTCGCCAACGATCCCGACGTGCTGATTGCCGACGAGCCGACGACGGCGCTCGACGTCACCGTGCAGGCGCAGATCCTCAACCTGATCCGCAACCTGCAGAAAGAGTTGGGGATGGCCGTCATCCTCATCACGCACGATCTGACCGTCGTGCGGCAGTTTTCCGATTACGTCTACGTGATGCAGCACGGCGAGGTGCGCGAGCACAACGTCACCGAAGCGCTGTTTGCCAATCCGCAGCACGCCTATACCAGGCACCTGCTCGCCTCCGAACCGCGCGGCGAGGCCAATCCGCTGCCGGAGGGATCGGATATCATCCTCGATGCCAAGGGCGTGCGCGTCTCCTTCATGATGCGCCACGGCACATTCCTCAAGCCCGAGATGCGCGAGCTCGTTGCCGTCGACAGTCTTGGCCTGACGCTGCGCCGCCACGAGACGCTCGGTCTCGTCGGCGAATCCGGCTCCGGCAAGACGACCTTCGGCCAGGCGATCCTGCGGCTGAACAATGCCCAGGCCGGCGAAATCCATTTCGACCGGCAGCCGATCCATGGCCTGTCGCGGGCCGAGATGCGGCCGCTGCGCGCCCGCATGCAGGTGGTGTTCCAGGATCCGTTCTCATCGCTCAACCCGCGCATGACGATCGGCCAGATCATCGAGGAGGGGCTCGTCGTCAACCGGCTCGGCGCCACCAGGGGCGAGCGGCAGGATCGGGTGCGCGAGGCGCTGGTTGCCGCCGGCATGCCGGGCAATATCCTCTCGCGTTTCCCGCATGAATTTTCCGGCGGCCAGCGCCAGCGCATCGCGATCGCCCGCGCCATCGCGCTGGAGCCGGAATTCATCCTGCTCGACGAGCCGACATCGGCGCTCGATCTTTCCGTCCAGGCCCAGATCATCGAGCTCCTGCGCAAGCTGCAGGACGAGCGGGGCCTGAGCTACCTCTTCATTTCTCACGATCTCAAGGTCGTGAGGGCGCTCTGCCATCGCGTCATCGTCATGCAGCATGGCAGGATCGTCGAAGAGGGTCCCGTCAACGAAGTTCTCACCCATCCCAAGACCGCCTACACCGAACGGCTCGTCAAGGCCGCTTTCGAGGTAGCATGATTGACCCGCATGCCGGAGGTTATAATGGCAGCAAATCCCAAAATCACTTTCATCGGAGCTGGCTCCACCGTCTTCATGAAGAACATCATCGGCGACGTTCTGCAGCGGCCGGCGCTTTCGGGCGCCACGATCGCGTTGATGGATCTCAACCCGCAGCGGCTTGAAGAAAGCGCCGTCGTCGTCAACAAGCTGATCTCGACGCTCGGCGTCAAGGCCAAGGCCGAGACCTATTCCGACCAGCGCAAGGCATTGGCCGGCGCCGATTTCGTCGTCGTCGCCTTCCAGATCGGCGGCTATGAACCCTGCACCGTCACCGATTTCGAGGTGCCGAAGAAATACGGGCTGCGCCAGACGATCGCCGACACGCTCGGCGTCGGCGGCATCATGCGCGGGCTTCGCACCGTGCCGCATCTCTGGAAGGTCTGCGAGGACATGCTCGCCGTCTGCCCCGAGGCGATCATGCTGCAATATGTCAACCCGATGGCGATCAACACCTGGGCGATCTCGGAGAAATATCCGACCATCCGCCAGGTCGGCCTCTGCCACTCGGTGCAGGGCACGGCGATGGAGCTGGCCCATGACCTCGACATTCCCTACGAGGAAATCCGCTACCGCGCGGCCGGCATCAACCACATGGCCTTCTATCTCAAATTCGAGCATCGCCAGGCCGACGGCTCCTACCGGAACCTCTATCCCGATCTCCTGCGCGCCTATCGCGAGGGCAGGGCGCCGAAGCCCGGCTGGAACCCGCGCTGCCCGAACAAGGTGCGCTACGAGATGCTGACGCGGCTCGGCTATTTCGTCACCGAAAGCTCCGAGCATTTCGCCGAATACACGCCCTATTTCATCAAGGAAGGCCGCGAGGACCTGATCGAGAAATTCGGCATTCCGCTCGACGAATATCCCAAGCGCTGCATCGAGCAGATCGAGCGCTGGAAGGGACAGGCGGAAGCCTATCGCAGCGCCGACAAGATCGAGGTGCAGCCGTCGAAGGAATATGCCTCCTCGATCATCAACTCGGTCTGGACCGGCGAGCCCTCCGTCATTTACGGCAATGTCCGCAACAATGGCTGCATCACCTCGCTGCCAGAAAATTGCGCCGCCGAAGTGCCCTGCCTGGTCGACGCCTCCGGCATCCAGCCGACCTTCATCGGCGACCTGCCGCCGCAGCTGACCGCGCTGATCCGCACCAATATCAACGTGCAGGAACTGACGGTGCAGGCGCTGATGACGGAAAATCGCGAGCACATCTACCACGCCGCGATGATGGACCCGCACACCGCAGCCGAACTCGATCTCGACCAGATCTGGTCGCTGGTCGACGACCTGCTCGCCACCCACGGCGACTGGCTGCCGGAATGGGCCCGCACATCCAAGAAAGTTCAGGCCGCCTGACCTCTTTCTCCCAGGTTAGGCATCAAGGAGCCCCGCGGTGTGGCAACGACCGCGGGGCTTTTGTTTGGGACAAATGCCAGCATTCAATTGCAGGAAATTCTAGATTCCGGAGCCATCGAGCTGCTGGGCGTCGTCGCCTTCCCAGGGTGAAGGCATCGAGGTGCGATTGGCCGAGGGCATCGGCATCCAACACTTCAATTCCGGCTCGGCATATTCGATGATGTGCCCGGGCGAGGAATCGGAGGCGCGCCAGCCTTCTCCTGCGAATTGATCGCCATGCGACCAATAGGCGAGATCAACTTCCGCCGGCCCCTGTTCGGACGCGCGGATCGTCACCAGAATCCGGCTGCCGTCTTTTGGTGCGCTTGCCATCTGGCGCCAGCGATCTGGGTCATCCATTGCTTCCTCCTGCCTTGCTGCGAGTTGAAGTGTCGCTTCGCTATCGGAAACGGTCAATTGAAACTTTGCGAACCCCCGTCGCTTGTTGATGCTCAGCCGTGATGCATCCGATCGTTCCTCACCCAGCCATTGCTGATCAATTCTCTTCAAATGGAGGATGCAAGCGCGTATCTGAACCGAACTGGCCGTGCTACGCATCGGACATGGGATTCGGGGTTTTCATCCACCGCTCAGATTCGATCTATGACGACAGCCCGGCAGAACAATATCAGTTCCCGCGCCAGTATCTCGGTCGTGTGCAAGCCTGCCTCGGAGAATGGATCATTTACTACGAGCCGCGCAAGGTTGCGGCGAGCCGCGGCTATTTCGCCATCGCCAAGGTGGCCCAAGTCATTCCGGATCCGAAGGCGCCCGGCATGTATCTGGCACTTATCGAGCCAGGCAGCTACCTCGATTTCATCAACGCTGTTCCGTTCAGTGGGCCGGACGGTGTCATTGAGCGAGGGGTGTTGAATGAGGAGGGGCGGATTTCCGGTAGGGCTCAAGCTGCGGTGCGCCCAATATCCGCGACGGATTTCAATCGTATCGTGTCGATTGGGCTGGATGAGCACGAGCCCGAACTGCCTCGGCTGCCGGGAGTAACGCTTCCTGCCTACGGATTTGCCGACGGTGCTCAAGCGCCGTTCACATTTGAGCAGGAGCGCGACCGGGTTACGCAACTCTCGTCACGGATCGTTCGCAATCGACTATTTCGGCGGCTGGTTCTGCAGGCCTATGACAAGCGGTGCGCGATCACTGGTCTGAAGCTGATAAACGGCGGCGGGCGTGCTGAAGTTGATGCTGCGCATATCCGCCCCGTGGAGACAAACGGACCCGATATCCTCACCAACGGCATTGCTCTGTCTGGCACCGCACACTGGATGTTCGACCGCGGGTTGATCAGCCTCTCGGACGATCTCGATATTCTGATCTCGCGGCAAGCCAACGATCCGGAAAGCATCCGAGGACTGATCAACAAGTCTGGAAGGGCGATCGTGCCTTCAAGACCGTTCGAGCGGCCCCATCCTCATTTTCTCCAGTGGCATCGCCAAAATTGCTTTAAGCACTAGCAAGGAATGATCCAAGCCGGTTGCCCCGATCCGGGCTTTGAATGTCGACTACAACGTGCGCGTTCGCCGAACGACCGCAGCAAAAGATTGAGAGAGACGGCGACTTTGTCGATGTCGCGAATGTCCTGCGAATATTGGCCGGTGTAGAGTTTCACAATCATGCTGTCGCGAGCAGAGCCCCTGGGTTCGAAATAGAGGTTCAGGTAGTAGGCTTGCTTATCGCCGCCGCGAAGCTGAGAGAGCTTGTCTCGTTCCTTTTTTCAGCGCAGCGACTCGGTCGAGCGCCGTATTGCTGATCTGCCTCGAGCGAAGCGAGGATCGAGCGATTGACACGCGGATTTCTGATCTCTGCGAGAGACCGTCCGCCTTTGGCCGGGCTGCCACCTTGAGGGGCTCTTCTGCAATCGTGCCGTCGATCGGTGCATTGACGACAGCGAAACCGCGTTGACCGTACCGTCAGGCTCGTGAAGCCGATGATCGCTGGCAATGAGACGACAGTGATGAGCGCCAGCAGCAGCCTACGGTGATGCGTGCCTGTGATATTCGCGAGCTACCTTGGAGCGGCCTTTGCCCGGGTGTCCATTTTCCGTGCACGATCTTCGCGACGCTCGGGGCGACGCCGTAGGGAGTGCGCGATGACACGAAAGGGAGAGGTTTCGAACGTCTGCGGCTGTAGCCCCTAGGAACCAAATAAGTCACGACGCCGGTGGCGCGTAGTGATCGATGACTTTGACAATTCGGTCGAGCAAAGGGTTAAACCCGCTGAAATCGATTTTGGCAGCGTTGGCTTTTACGACGCTAGTAGCAAAAACCTCCTTCCCATATTCTTTCGTGATGTCGATCTTGTTGCTCGGATTGAACTTTTTGCCGTTGAGCACGATCGTGGTCCAGCTCTTAGGAAACATACTTTCCATTGAGCTTTTGCCGCCCGCTTCAGGCGTCTTTACGACATATAGGTTCTCGCAGACGTGATAGAAGTCTTGGGTACTCGTTACCGACATTCCCACGTTGAAGTTCTTCTTGATGGTCCCCGCGACGTCACCCAACCCATCATCGTTATCGAGAACCATGATAACCGGGAATTTCATCGGCTTATGCTGCATGGGCTTTCTGTCAGATTTCGATGAGTCTAGGTTTCGCAGGTAGTCGAGGGGGATCGATTTCAGGTCCCCCGTTCCTCCTCCTAGATCCATGATCTCATGAGATTTTCCGCCGTAGTTAAAAAATGACAATGAGAATTTGAAGCCATTCACTGTCGGCTCTCCCAACCGCGGCTGCCAAGAGGGGAGATGTCTAATAGCCTCACGAAGGTAGACGGGATCTGTCTTTCCTTCCGTGACAATCAGGGGAGCCTCTAGCGCAATGAAGCGCTTATAAAAAAGGAAGCGGCGATAGAGCGATCGGATGGCGCGTGGCGCCGAACGTTGATCTTGTACGGACCGCCGTTCTTCCGTCTGAGTCACTGAATAGATATGATTTAGGATACCTTCCAATGGAGCAAGATTATCCGTCATCTCTGGTATTGGTGTGCCTCCAGCAACTGTGGGCGTCTGATGAGAGTGAAAATAGGCACCCTGCCGAAAAACGCTGTCGCACATCGCGCGGGCGTTTCGATAATACTCGCTGCGAATGTTGACCTTTTCATTTACTATAAGGCCCGTCACCATCTGACGGCTACCCCGACAATGCATGCGCGTCTTCGTAAAATTGATGGCGAAACCACAATCGTCTATCCGGCTTGCTAGTTCCTTCCCGATCACCCAGGTGGACGGGTCCGTTTGGTTCACTCGTGCAATATCGGCTGGAAATTCTCTTCGGTTCGTAGAAAAAGTAATATCGTCGGCATAGCGCGAGTATCGTAAGCCATACGTTCTCGCGAGCCTTAGAAGTCGCACATCTAGTATGTGGCAGATCAATTCTGAGATTACCGGAGAACATGGGCTGCCCTGCGGAAGGGCGACGCCATCACAGGCGATCTGGGCAATGGTAGTCGCCACCTCGTTCGTTAGTGCAAAGGACGTGTCTTTCAGGAAAAAGCCGCGAACCCGCCCGAAGTTGAATGTGGGGAAGAAGTCGGCGAGATCCAAGTTCAGAACGAACCTTTTGCGTTTGTGGATTTTTGCATTGCCCTCAATCCCGCGACCTTTGCGAAATCCGTAAGACACGGATTTCGCATCAAAGTTTTGTTCAATCTCGGCGAGGCATCCGTAGAGAACATGCGCAAGGTGAGTTTGGAGTTTTTTGAGTTTTGGGAACGGGGCTTTAATAACTCGTTTGCCGCCAGATTTTTTTGGGATTTCGAATTCCGTATACTTCGCCGCCGGCATCGTCTGATAAACGATCGATGTCATTGCGCTCGGCGTGAAACCTAACAACCTCGCAAGATCTTTACGATCTTTTGTTGCTTTCAATTTCGCTAAATAACTCAATCAAATTCTCGGACAAAATAGGACTTGCAGGCACTCTTACGCGAGCACGGCGATGAACCAATAGGCAGGTCCAGTAACCGCAATATGGACCAGGGAAGCACAAGAGGCCCCCTAGCGTTGAATCTTATGTCTCGAATCCGGACAACAAGTCTGCCTGCAAGCCCTGACCAAGGGCTACCATTTCGAGTTGCGATTTCCAAGGCCTACTTGGTTTAACGCATGAAAATCGAAACGTTCGATGAAAACGGTCTATTCTTGCGTTTGGAGGAACCGCGCAGGACCGGCCATAATTTCCGTTTGACCTTCCTTCACGTCGATTTCAGTCCGTTCCCTACAGCTTGTTCAAGGACTTCGGTCGCTCAAATTCCCGGCCGAGTGCGCGAGGTCGTTGATGCTGATACGGACCAAGAAGACATGCGCTGCCGGTCGGAAGAAAGTGTTCTCCACCTTGCAAAGACTCCCTCTATTGCCACTCTCATCAAGGTAGAAGCCCGCGAGCTTTTCCGCATCTCAGTAGAAAATCTTACGTACGGAGAGGAAAACAAAATCTCCAAGCCACTGGAACATTAAGACTTTAATCTACCGCGCCGCTTCAAGCTAAACGGGTTGACAGTTCGTATCCGTTCATCTGCGCCAGAAATCAAATGACAGGGCTCCGCTCCCAATCAAAGGCAACCAATTCTCCAGCCACTTGCGCGGTGATTACGAGCGCTGCCGATTTGTCGTGCCGTGGTTAGCTGACTTGAACGAATGAACACCCTTTTCCCGTCGGCCACTCCGCTTGCACCTACCCCACCGCACCAAAATCCGCCGCCAACACCGCATCCTTCAGCGCCCGCGAATACGCATGCTGCGGATTATCCAACACCGCCCGCGCCTGTCCCCGCTCGACGATCTCGCCCTTCCGCATGATGATAATATTGTCGCTGACGTAATAGGCGGTCGCGAGATCATGGGTGATGTAGATGATCGAAAGGCCGAGTTCGTTTTTCAGGCGGCCGAAGAGGTTGACGATGGCCATGCGGAGCGATGCGTCGACCATTGAGACCGGTTCGTCGGCGACCAGCAGGCGGGGTTGGGGGATGAGGGCGCGGGCGATGGCGACACGCTGGAGCTGGCCGCCGGAGAGTTCGTGGGGGAAGCGGCCTTTCACCTCTTCAAGCGTCAGGCCGACGTGATGGAGGGCGGCGTCCGCCATGCGCTCGGCCTCCTGCTTGTCCGGCCGTTTTCCCGAGGCCGCGAAATTGCGGGCGGTTTCGAAGAGGTAGCGGTCGACCCGCTTCAGCGGATTGAAGGCTTCGAAGGGGTTTTGCAGAACCGGCTGGACCTCCTTCATGAAGGCCTTGCGTTCGGCTCTGTTATGGATGGCGACGGTGCTGCCAGCGAATTGAAGCTCTCCTTCCGTCGGCTCGGTCTGGCCGAGGATCATCGCCGCGACGGTCGATTTTCCTGAGCCGGATTCGCCGACGATCGACAAGATTTCCGGTTCCTCGCCGAGTTCGAAGCTGACGTCCTTGACGGCGGTGATCAGGCGCCGGCCGAGCATGCCGCCCTGGCGGTAGATTTTGGTGACATGCGAGAGGCTGAGCAGAGCGGTCAAACCTGATCTCCCGTAACGGCAAAACACGCGACCCGCCGCTGCGGCCCGACGGTGACGAGCGGCGGAACCTTCTGCGAGCAGATCTCCATGCGCTTCGGACAGCGCGGGTGAAACCGGCAGCCTTCCGGCGGCATGGCGAGGTTCGGCGGGCGGCCTTCCAGCGAGGGACGTGTCGTGGGGTCGCCGATCTTCGGCAGGCTGCCGACCAGATGCTGCGTATAGGGGTGGAGCGGCATGCTGAAGAGCTTGGCGGTCGGCGCCTCCTCGACGAGACGCCCGGCATAGACGATGCCGATGCGGTCGGAGACCGTCGCGTGAACCCCCATGTCATGGGTGACGAACAGGAAGGACGAGCCCATCTCGCGCTGGATGTCGCGGATCATCGTCAGCACATCGCGCTGCACGATGACGTCGAGCGCGGTCGTCGGCTCGTCGGCGATGATGAATTCCGGCGTCAGGATCGTGGCGAGCGCAATGGTCATGCGCTGGCGCATGCCGCCAGAGAGTTCGTGCGGATAGGCGTCGAGCAGCTGCGGATCGAGCTTCAGCCTCTGCAGGTGCGCGGCCACCTTTTCGAAGAAGATGCTCTTGCTCACCTTCATGTGGCGGAAGGCGAAATCGGTGAAGGAATGCCGGATCCGGCGCACCGGATTGAGCACGTTCATCGAGCCCTGCATGATATAGGACAGATGCCGCCAGCGCAGCGCCATGCGCTCCTCCGGCTTCATCGCGTAGATATCCTGGGTGCCGCCGGCGAAATGGAATTTCACGTTGCCCGACACGACCCTAAGCGGCGGGCGGATGGCGCCGGCGATCGTCTTGATCAGTGTCGTCTTGCCGCTGCTCGATTCTCCGGCGACGCCGTAGACCTCGCCGCGGCCGATCGTCAGGCTGATATCGTCGACGGCGCGCACCTCGCGATCGACGCCGTAAAGGAAGGCGCGGTAATAGGCTTTCAGATTCTGGATTTCGACCAAAGCATCCATTCTAACTTCCCATCCGGTTCAGCCGGCTGCGCGGATCATTGTATTCGTTCATCGACATCGACAGCAGGAAAAGCGCCAGGAAGAGGATGACGATGACGGCGACGGGGGCGGCCACCCACCACCATATTCCCGAGATCAGCGCCGAATGCGCATTGGCCCAGTAGATCATCATGCCCATGGTCGGCGTCTCGATATCGGTGAAGCCGAGCACCGAGAGCGTGATTTCCATGCCGATCGACCAGATCATGTTGTTCATGGTGGTGGCGAAGACGATCGGCAGCACATAGGGCAGGTGCTCTTCGACCAGGATCTTGCTCGTGCTCATGCCGGAGTAGACGCTCTGGGTGGTGAACGGCCTCGTCTTCAGGCCGATCGCCACCGAGCGGATCAGGCGGGCGTCATAAGACCAGCCGAGCGAGGCCATGATGACGATCAGCGTCACCCAGGTCATGTTATCCTTCAGCACGAAATAGAAGAGGATCAGCAGCGGAAATTGCGGGATGACCATGACGCTGTCGTTGATGGCCATCAGCACCCGGTCGACCGCCCCGCCGGCGTAACCGGCGACAAGGCCGACGACCAGCGAGATGATGCGCGAGAGAAAGGCGACGCCGATGCCGAAATAGAGCGTGTTGCGCAGCCCCGTCGTCAGTTGCCAGAACACATCCTGGCCGCGTGATGTCGTGCCGAGCCAATATTCGCCGTCCGGCGGCATGTCGGGCGGCAGCAGATAGATGTCGGTCGCGCCATAGGGCGAGAAATAAGACAGGATCACCAGGCCGACGATGACGGCGAAGAGCAGCAGGCCACAGAGGAATTCCATGTTGTGGCGCGAGAGGTCGCGGACGATGGTAAACATGTTCTATTCCACCTTGATGCGCGGATCGATCAGCGGGCTGAGCACGTCGATGATGAAGACGGCGGCGGCGACGCCGACGATCGACAGGGCGCTGAGGCCGAGCACCAGGCTGTAGTCGCCGGCATGCACCGCTTCGATCAGCAGATTGCCGATGCCGGGATAACCGAAGACGATTTCGGTGATGACGGTGCCGTTGAAAATCGCGCCGAGCGACATGGCAAGCCCGGTGAACTGCGGCACCATGGCGTTGCGGGCGATGTAGGAGCGCAGGATCTTCCCCTTCGGCACGCCGCCGAGCTCGGCAAAGACGACGTAATCGTCGGTGATGATGTTGGAAACCAGCGCCCGCATGCCGATCAGCCAGCTGCCGGCGCCGACCAAGATCAACGACAAAGCCGGCAGGATGGAATGTTTGAGGATATCGAGGACGAGCGCGAAGGAGAGGTCCAGATTGGCGTTCATCTCATAGCCGCCATTGATCGGCAGCACCGGCCAGATGAAGCCGAAGACGATGAGAAGCACGAAGGCGAGGATATAGTAGGGGATGGGCAGCAGCGCGATGAAGACGAGGCTGACTGCCTTCAGCACCATGTCCTTGCGGTAATAGCCGGCGAGCGCGCCGATGGCGTTGCCGAGCACGAAGGTGATCAGCGTCGACACCGTCATCAAGCCGATCGTCCAGGGGAGAGATCGCAGGATGATGGTGGAGACGGGGGTCGGAAAGGCCGAGAGCGAGGGGCCGAGATCGCCGGTCGCAAGCCGCAGCCAGAAATGCAGATATTGCTCCCAGATCGAGCCCTGCATTCCATATAGCTCGCGCAGCGACTGGCGCATCAGTTCGATCGCATTCGGATCGGACTGACCCATTTGCGTGATGGCGCCTATGCTTTCTTCGACCGGATCGATCGGGGTCAGGTGGGTGACGAAGAAGGTGATCGTCACGCCGAGGAATACGACGAGCAGAAACTGACCGAACCGCTTCAGCACAAAGATCAGATAGGGCGTCATAAGGCGTTGGTTCCTCTCAGGTTCCCTTTCAAAGCAAGGAAAGGATCGACGGGCATTTGCCCGTCGATAAGGGGGCCGGCGCGATGGCTGCGCGCCGGCTTTGGGAGGATTATTTCGGTTGTGCCGGCTTCAGCTTGACCATCATGAGCCTGGAATTCGCCCAATTCGGCACCGGATCGGTATAGGGATCCTTGATCGTCGGATAGCCGGTCCAATAGGTCGTATCCATCGAGGTGAAGACGTTATAGGACATGAGCGGGATCGTCGGCATTTCGCGGGCGACCAGCTTCAGATAATCCTTGCCGAGCTCGATGCCCTTGGGATCGTCGGCGCTGATGCCGCGGATGTTCTCGATGATCTTGTCGAGTTCCGGATTGGACCAGCGCTGCCAGTTGCGCGGCGGCTGAACGTCACCCTTCTTCGCCACGAACTGCGAGTGCCAGCTGTCGAGGAAGAAGGAGAGGTCGGGATCGCCGCCCCAGGTTTCGACGCTCCAGGCGATTGCCACCTGGAAATCGCCGGGCTGCAGCGCCGTCTGCCAAAGTTTCGCGGCGGGCACGGCTTTCGCGTCGATACCGAAGGCCGCCCATTGCTGGGCAATCAGCGTGCCGGCGCGGGTGAAGACCGACCGTGTGTCGCCTTCGACCGTCATCCGGATCTTGAAGGGCTGTCCATCAGGGGTCAGCCATTTGCCGCCGGATTTCTTGAAGCCTGCCTTTTCCAGAAGTTCGCCGGCCGCTTTCGGATCCGGTTTCCACCAGCCATAGCCGAAGGCACCGCTGATCGCCTGCGGATCGGTCGGGATCTGGTCCTTGAACTTCGGCTGCTTACGCAGGATATCGGCGATCTGCTGGCCGATGGTCGGGTCATAGGGCTTGATCTTGCTCTTGCCGGTATCGATCTCGAAGTCCTTCAGCCAATCCTGCATCGGCGCCTGATAGTCTTTCATCGTGGCCGCCGTCGGCGGCACGCCGAGTGCGGACAGCGTCGCCGCGCCGCGGTAGCTCGCCATGTCGACCGCCTTGATGTCGATCAGGAGCGCCAGCGCCCAGCGAACATCGGCATTGTCGAAGGGCGGATTCTGGGTGTTGAAGATGACGGCCGGCAGCGTCGGATCCGGATGGGCGAAGGGGAAGCCCGGGAACCACGTGTCGATGGTCTTCGACTTCTCCTTGAGGGTGAACATGCCCTCCGGCGTGTTATCGTGAATGATATCGAGGTTGTGCTCGAGCTGGGCGATCGTCCGCTTATCCGGCGGGCCTGGATCGGTATAGGTCACATATTTCGGGGCCGGCTCGCCGAAGCGGGCAAGAGAGGTCCGCTGCCAGTCGTCGCGCTTCTCCCAAGTATACCATTTGCCCTGAGGGTCATAGGCCTTCAGCTTATAGGCGCCGAGCGAGACCGGGTTGGCGAAATCATAACGAAGCGGATCCTCCACCTTCTCGAACACGTGCTTCGGCATGATCCAGGCGCCGTTCCAGCGCACGGTGAAAATGGCGTGGAAGCGCGAATTCGGCTTCTTCAGCTTGAACACGACCGTCTGGGGATCGGTCGCCTCGACGCTTGCCACCTGCACGGAGAAGGCCGCGCTCCAGACCATGCCGGGGTGGTCCATCTGCGTCTTGACGGTATAGACCACGTCGTCGGCCGTGAACTCGACGCCGTCGCTCCAGAAGAGCCCCTTGCGCAGTTTCACGGTCATCTCGGTGAAGTCGGCATTGTATTGCGGTTTGTCGGCGGCGAGCGAATTGTCCCAGGCCGCGCCGCCGAGCCCCTGTTCGGGGTCGATATACCAGAGCGTATCCATGGTCAGCTGCTGCAGGCCGGTCGAAACACCGCCGCCGCCATTGACCCAGATGTTGAACCAGCCGGGATTCTTGATCGTCCCTTCCGGATTTTCGACGATGAGCGTCTCCTTGCGCGGCAAGGAGGTGTAGTCATCGGCCTTGGCCGCCGCCGTCAGGCCGAGTGCGGCCAGCGCGACGCCAAATGCGAGCCTCTTCCACTGTTGCATGAACTCCTCCCTAGAAAGCGACGATCTGGCGGCCGCAAAGGCACGCATGGGCACGTCGCGGTTGTCGGTTTGCGGTGGCGTCGGGACCCTCAGTCCAGCGCTCCAGCGAACCATCCCTCCGGCCCGCCTGCCTCCTCGCAGGTGAGCCGAATTTGCTCAGCCGGGATTACCCGGCGGCGGCTGTCACACGGACAGCCGGATGACGTTGTAGGACAGCGGCTTCAGCGCCGTCCGCAACCTTCCATCCTCGATCTTGGCGCTCTCGACATTGACGGGAGCGACCGTCTGCGGCCGTGCTGCCGTGTTGACGGCTTCGAGATCGCCATGGGTCATTTCCACCTGCTCGATCAGGCGGGCGCCGCCAAACCCTTCCAGCCGCACGTCGAGATCGAGCGCCGTCTGGGGGTGGCGGTTGACGGCAAAGAAGGTGAGCGTCCTGCCGTCTTCGGAATGAACCGCCGATACGTCGAGATAGGGAACGTCGTTCTCCTCGTCGCCATCATAGGTCGGGCCGTCGACGACCAGCTGCAGCGCCGCGCCGCGGCCATAGCGGGAGGCATAATAGAACGGGTAATAGATGGTCTGCCGCCAGGCAGCGCCGCCGTCCTCGGTCATGATCGGCGCGATGACGTTGACGAGCTGGGCGATGCAGGCGATGCGCACCCGGTCGGAGCGGCGGATGAAGGTGTTCAGGATGCCGCCGACCTGCAGCACGTCCTCGAAATTGTAGACGTCTTCCAGAAGGTGCGGCGCATCCGGCCACTCGTCGCGCGCTAGGATCTCCTTGTCCTGCTGGTTGGAGTGGTACCAGACGTTCCATTCGTCGAAGGAAATGCCGATCGTCTTCTTCGAGCGCTTCTTCGCCTTGATGTAATCGATCACGCCGCCGATCGTGGTGATGTAGCGGTCGAGTTTGGTCGCGCGGGCGAGGTAGTTGAGCGTATTCTTCTCGCGATTGGCGAAATACATATGCAGCGAGATGTAATCGGCGCTGTCATAGCACTGCTCGAGAACCTGGGCCTCCCAATCGGGATAGGTCTTCATATCGGAATTGGACGAGCCGCAGACCACGAGTTCGAGCGACTTGTCGAAGCCGCGCATGGCCTTGGCCGTCTCATCCGCCAGCCGACCATATTCATAGGCCGACTTGTGGCCGACCTGCCAGGGGCCGTCCATCTCGTTGCCGAGGCACCACAATTTGACATCGTGCGGATTGGCCCAGCCGTGCTTGCGGCGCAGGTCCGACCAATAGGTGCCGCCGGGATGGTTGCAATATTCCAGGAAATTGCGGGCCGCATCCAGGCCGCGTGAGCCGAGATTGACGGCGAGCATCGGCTTGGTATTCGCCTTCTTGCACCAGTCGACGAATTCGTTGACGCCGATCTGATTGGCTTCGCGGGTGCGCCAGGCAAGGTCGAGACGAACGGGGCGCTCGGAGCGCGGCCCGACGCCATCCTCCCAATTATAGGCTGAGACGAAGTTGCCGCCGGGATAACGGCAATAGGACGTGTCGAGATCGCGGACCAGATCGAGCACGTCGCGGCGGAAGCCATCTTCGTCGGCTGTGGGATGTCCGGGCTCGTAAATGCCCCCGTAGATCGCTCTGCCGAGATGCTCGAGGAATGAACTGTAGAGCCTGGCATCAATGGTCGCGATGCGAAAATCGCGGTGGGCAACGACATTCGTCTTCAACGGATCCTCCCGTTTATGTATCAAGATTTTTGTTTTCTTGCCTCTAACTTGATATCAGGAATGTCGTGCTGTCAACCGAGTCACGCTTTTTATCATACTAATTTCAATTTCGATAAAAGCCTTTTAATAACAGATAGTTGAAGACATTTTTCAGTCCCCGACGCTAAGCGGACGTGCTTTTTATAAATCAAAATTTCCGATATCATGTAATCACACATGCAGCCGCATGATGATGTCGCGGCCGTGATTTCCGAAGCCGCGGCCGAAAATATTGACGCCGCCGGTATGGCCGGCATTTTCCGCGATGCCGACGCGGAGCCGAATGGAGGAGTGCTGACCGAGCGCGAGATCGGCGAGCGTGACATTCGATGCGGCGACACCGTCGATGAAGGTGCCGCGCGTCGAGATCCGCCAGGTCTTCATCATCCCATATTGCGAGCCCTCGAGCTTCCACCAGGCCGGCGTGAAGGCGCCGCGCTTGTCGCCGTAATCGCCGGGCGACGTCCAGGTGCCGATCGCCATGCCGTTGACCCAGAGCGTGATGTCGGACGGCCAGTCCGGATTGGTGCCGGGCACCTCAGACGACAGCTCCAGCGAAAATTCGATGGCGCGGATATCCTTGTTCAAGACCTTGGCATTGTTAGGAAATTTGTACTCGACATAGCCCCGCCCGAACCAGACGAGCCCGGCCTGCATGCGCTGCGGATCGAGGAAATAGTCGGGCACATCGAGGGGGCCGATGACGCTCTCGGTAGAGCAAAGACCGCATGGCGCATGCACGTCGCAGCTGGTGTACAGGCCCACCGGCATCTCGACTTCGATGATATTATTGGCCCGCTGGGCCGCACTTTCCTCGAAGCTGATCAGGATCTCGCTGTAGATCGCCGAGCAGATCTTCTGGTTCCCTTTCCGAGCCTTCGCCAGCTGCGAATCGACAAGCCGCGCATCTTCCAAAATCTGAATGCCGGTTGCGACCGTGGATTGGGGGAGGAAAAGCGCGCGGGCGATATCATTGATATTCATCGGCCCTTTGGCGCAGAGCAGCTTGAGTATCTCGATGCGCGCCGGTGCCGAAAGCGCGCGTATCGCATCACTATTCTCGCCGGCGGCAATCGTCAAAAACGAACGTTCCATCACTTCCCCATAATTTCCGATGTCATGATGTATATCAGAAATTATGATACAGCAAGAGGTCGATCTGAATGAGGTCGGTATCGAAAATAATCGCAGGTGATATTGGTTGCATGACCTTTGGCGCAGTAGTGGAAGTGAGCGGCAGGGGCGTGAGCTTGTTCCTCCATCACGGAGCCCGAGAGGCTCACGCGCTTCCCGCGTAGAAGGCGACAAAGAAGGATGGATGATATCCTTTCCGGCTAGCCTGCCGACCCGTGGGCGTGGTTGCTCGATTGGCCCACCGAGAACTGCTGGAATTGTTGACCTTCGTCACCGCCGCATCCGCTCACCGAAATCAGCTCCAACGCGATTCAGGAATGATGAACTGAGGCGGCATTATCGGCGGCGCTCGATCGCCGTCGGAAAAGCGTTCACCTCCCGAAGGCCAGCATCTAGGCGTGGCCCCTCGCCATTTACCCTAAAAGGTAAGGTAAATTCAGTGCGCTTCTATGTCGCGCAGAAGTCCAATTGACTCATAAAACTTGGAGATATAAGTGATTCGGATAAAATTTTGAGAATCAAGTAGAATTTATGCATCATCTAGGCGCCGCTGTAATACAGAGAAAAAAAGAAAAGTTGATTGGAATAGTAAGGAAGTTCGTAAAGCCTGGGCAACCTTACATTATAGTGGACTTTCCTTCAGATAAAGATCCGGGGCATCATGCAAGTTGGCTCGGGTTGTCGCGAGTATTAAAAGAAGTAACGGGGCGGATGCCCGTGCTTACTTGTAGCACTTCCCAAAGTCTAGACGAGATAAAAGCAACGCCGGGCGACGCTCCAATATTCATTTGTGGCTGGAGCGATTTTGGAGATCTGCGGGCGGGCAGGGATGATATTCGCTGCCGTTTGATGTGGAAATATCCGGATCGGACGATCATCCAGATGCCGCAATCGATTCACTTCGCAAACGAGGCGCTCAAGGAATACGCCAAACGCACCATTGGAAGGCATCGCAACTTTTTTTGCATGACGCGCGATGACGAGAGCTTTGAGCTGGCGAGAGCCAACTTTGATTGTGAGGTTGAGCCGGGCCCCGATACCGCATTCGGTATCGAGAGGCTCAAACCCTTCGAAGCTGACCCCCTGAGAGTGTTGTATGTGATGCAGCCGCTCGGCGATGCCGACGTCGATATTGCCGCAGCGCGGGCGATCGTCGATGGGCCTTTGACGAATTGGATCAATGGTCCAAACCGTTTGTCGCGTATGCGCAAGTCGAGCATCGTCAGCTCAACGATGCGGCATGGCTTCAGCCGCGCAGCAATAGTGGCTCAGCACCGCGAGGAGGTTGCTTCTCGATATGTCGACTATGGCGTGAAGCTCTTGTCCGGCGCCCAGCGGATAATCACCAACCACCTACACGGCCATATTCTCTGTCTTTTGCTCAATAAGCCGCATGTTGCGGTCGCGAGGGACGGAAGCAGCCTTCACGCTTTCATCAGTAGCCGGACTGGCGACAGCCCTCTGGTGGAGAAGGCGACCACCGCCAGCGAAATTTTCGCAGCAATGTCTCGGCTGCCCTATGTGATCGGCGGAACCTGGTACAAGTCGAGCCGCCCCATGAATCTGGGTCACAGCATTCCCACCCCCGATCTAGTCCCTCAACCTTCGATAGTCTGATTATCGGTAGGAGCTCAGTTTGTCGGTTTTGCAAGACGATATTCTCTTTAGCCATGTCAGTGAGAACCGGTCCGCCGCAGCCGTAAAGGGTGCTTTCTGGTCGGCACTAAGTACGCTTATTCCAACAATCCTCACCTTCGCTGTTTTTGTGGTCACGTCTCGGGTTCTCCAGCCTCAGGACTTCGGTCTTGTCGCGCTGTCATTCAGCATCGTCTCGTTTGCAGGCAGTTTTGGGCCCACTGCTTTTGGCGAAGCGATCATCCAGAGAGCCGAGATAAGGCGGAGCCATCTCGACACGATATTTCTGCTCTCGCTTGCTTTTTCGTTTTTGATCTACGGCGCTTTATGCATAGCCGCTTCCTCGATCGCGGCTTACGTCGGACACAAGGAAGTAACCTACCTCATTTACATCATGGGATTGAAGGTATTCTTCGACTTCACGGCCGTCGTTCCGAATGCGATTGTGAACAGGAAAATGTCTTTCCATTTGGTGGCCGTACGTACAGTTATAGCTACCATCACATCTGCTTGCATTTGCCTTGTTCTCGTTCTCGCAGGTTTCGGCTTATGGGGGCTTGCAATTGCACAGATCGCCGCCACCGCCGCATCGTGCGGCGCCGCTTTCTGGGGTGCGGGTTGGTTTCCGGGACTCAAAGTAAAGAGAGCAAGTCTCAACGATCTCCTTCACTATGGCTTCTTTGCATCCGGCACCCGCTTTTTGCAGACGATGAGCTTGGATAACTTGCTCATCGGAGTGCTCCTGAGCCCATCAGCGCTAGGGATCTATAACTTTTCGAAGCGTCTGTTTGACATGATCAACAACGTCATCGCCGGCGGCTTGACGTCGGTGACGCACGTGCTTCTTTCTTCACTGAGGGCCGATCCGAAGAAAGTCCGGGAAGCATTTCTGATGGCGACGTTTGGTTGCGCTCTGGTTTCGTACCCCGTATTCATCGGCCTCGCGGCAGTTGCCGATGATGCGATCACGACAATTTTCGGTGCGCACTGGATCGAGGCCGTTTGGCCGGTCCGATTCTACTGCGTGATTGGGTTGATGGCTGGGATCGGCTACGTACAGGCATCCCTGATTAAGAGCCAGGGAGAGATGGACTGGTGGTTTTACTACCAGTTGGCACGCAATCTCCTCACGCTCCTGACCATCGCAGTTCTCTATCCTTATGGCGTGACGACGATCGTTTTCGCCATCATGGTCGAGGTTTTGTTGTTTTGGCCGATCACCAGCTGGAAGGTTTCGCAACATATAGAGCTGAGTGTCCCGGCATATTTGGCGCAGTTCCTGCGGCCTACCATGGCGAGTGCAGCGATGGTGGCTGTCGTCTTGTTCCTCCATGAACTGCTGCTTCATTGGTCGCCCTACCCACGTCTGGCCATAGAAGTCCTGGCAGGTGGCATCACTTACTGCAGCTTGATATTCGTTCTGTGCAGAGCTCGTTTGAATGTTTTAATCGGCAGCATCAAGCAAGCTCGGCAACGCAAGGGCAATACGAGCGTAATGGCCACCCCGACGTGATTTCCCGATTCCGCGGCGGAGATCGTTTCGCGGCTCGAATTTGATTCCCAAACGGCCTTCAGCCGCAAGCGTTAGGACAATCGACAAGATGCTGATCTTGAGCGCGGTTCTTCGTCACCGGCTATCCACAGTGCAGATGCTTCGATCAGGGGGCGCAGCCGCTTTTACACTCTCGATGCAATGCGTGGGTTTGCCGCTATATGCGTTGTTGCCACACACTTCCAAGAGAGATACGCCCCATCAGCTTATCTAGCGGTGGACTTTTTCTTCGTTCTCAGCGGGTTCACTATCGCCGACATTTATGGAAGGCGCCTTTCGCACGGTCTACCGTTCCAGTCATTCATGAAAGCCCGCATCAAAGGCCTTTATCCGCTCTACTTGATCGGGATTTTGGTTGGTCTCATACAGATCATTTTGTTAACGAGTTGGGGGCTGCGAGCTCAAAGCGACGAGTGATCCGGCGACTGTTGCGGTGGTGAGGGGCAGCAGCCCGACGTGATGGCAACTGCGTCGCGCCTCATCACCTCGTGGATCTGGCTGAATAATGCATGGCTTTTAGTTCGAGTCCTTCCGAAAGCATGACAAACATTTGTCGCGCTTAGTTGTCGTTGCGTCAGTGCACGCTCACCTCCGGCAGCAGATCGGCATCCGTCAGCGTCCCCAGGAAGGCGACGATATCGTCGATCTCCGGATCGGTCAGGGCAGGCGCATCGCCGGGCTTCCGGCCGAAAGGTGGGTCTTGGTTGAGGTTGGCCCAATAGGCTTGCGGCAGGTCGTCGTACTTGCGGATCGTGCCGTCGGCATTTTTCGGGTACCAGCGACCGGGATCGCTGTCGCGGGTGGCATAGAAGGAGACGACGTCGCGCAGCGAGTGGAAGTAGCCGTTGTGGAAGAAGCTCTTCTTCAGCGCGACGTTGCGCAGGGTCGGTGTGCGGAAAAGGCCGCAATATTCGCTGTGTCCGGCAAGATCTGTACGCTGCGGGCCGCAGAGGCCGAGGTCGTGATATCCAGGGTCTGTATTGGCCGGGATCGCCATGTTGCGCGGTGCGGCAAGCCCGAGAAAGCCGAAATCGGAAAATTGCGGCGGCTCGCCATCATTGGCGGGTTCGCTTAAGTGGCAGCTCGAACAGTTACCCTTTTCGGCATCCTCGAACAGCTGGCGGCCGTGCAGCTCCTGCGCGCTCAGTGTCGCCTTGCCGGCGAGAAATGCGTCGTAGCGGCTGGAGTAGGGATAGAAGTCCGGGCCGCTTTGCTCGAAGGTGGCGAGCGCTTCGGCGGCGGCGTCGAACGTATCTGCGGGGTTGTCGAATATCGTCGCGCCGAAGGCGGCCTTGATCTCGTCGGCATAGGGCGCCTTGCGTAGTTTCGCTGCCACCTCGGCGGCGTCCTTGTTGCCCATCTCGAAGGGCGAGAGCAGCGGGATTTTCGCCTGGTCGGCGCCGTGATCGACCCGGCCGTCCCAGGTCAGGCCGCCGGTCGGGCCGTTGTCGACGCTCTCGTCACCCTCGTCTTCGGAATCGTAATAATGCTCGGTGAAAGCAGGCACCGATTGTAGGTAACGCAGCGTCGGAACGGCGCGCAGGCCCGGCTGGTCCATATCTCGGCCGCCGATTTCGACGGGTGCCGCCGATGCCGGGCCGAAGGCGTGAGCGGGATCATGGCAGGACGCGCAGGCCTGCAGTCCCGAAGTTGACAGCGAGGGATCGAAGAACATCTTGCGGCCGAGCGCGGTCAGCGTCTCGGCCCGGGCGAAGGCCTCGGCGCGCGACATCGGGCCGGGATGCACGCCAGAAGCAACCGCCGCGCTGCTTTGCCGCAGCGGCAGAATGGCCAGACAGAGCGCCGCAGCACCCAGGCTGACCGCCAAACCGGAGCGCAGCAGCCAGAACGTCTTTGTCGTCATGATAGGAATTCCAATGGTTTAGCACCTGCTTCCACCATGATCGAACCTCGCTGCAACAATTTGATGACGTGTCTTCTCCTGCGCCCCTACGGCAAGCCCGACGTCACAAAGTTGATAGATGGCGGGACTAGCGTCGATGCGCCCCGAGCGATCCCCGCTCCCTCTAGCCAATGCCCCCAGCCATGAGGTTACACCCGTGAATAGACTGAACCTCCTCAAACCAATCTGTCTCGCCGGATCGGCGATGATGCCGCTCGCGATAGTGACGGCAGTCCACGCCACGCCTGCCAGTTACGACAAGATCGACAATATCGTCGTCATCTATGCCGAAAACCGGAGCTTCGATAATCTCTACGGCAGCTTTCCCGGCGCCAACGGACTTGCTGATGTCAGCGCCGATCAGGCACGCCAGCTCGACCGCGACGGCCAGCCGCTTTCCGAACTGCCGCCGGCCTGGGGCGGTCTCACCGCCAAGGGTGTCACGCCCGCCGTCACCGAAGCCCAGTCGGCGCATCTTGCCAATGCCGCCTTCGCAATCGACGATCCCAAGGGTTTCGCGCAGGCGCCTTCGGTCATCACCCGTGACCTCTGGCACCGCTTCTACCAGGAGCAGATGCAGATCGACGGCGGCAAGAACGACAAGTTCGTCGCCTGGGCCGATTCCGGCAGTCTCGTCATGGGCCATTATGACGGCTCCATCCTGCCGATGTGGCAGATCGCGAAGAAATACGTCCTTGCCGACAACTTCTTCCAGGGCGCCTTCGGCGGCTCGTTCCTCAATCACTTCGAGCTGGTCTGCGCCTGCGCGCCCTATTATCCGGATGCCGACAAGAGCCCGGCCAAGCCCACCATCGCCAAGGTCGATCCCGACGGCACGTCTCTGACGGTTGCGGAGAACGGTCCGAAGTCGGCCCTGGAAGGCGCGCCGAAATTCGTCTCCGACGGCAACCTGACGCCCGATTTCTATGCGGTCAAGACCATGCAGCCACCCTACGAGCCGAGCGCTAATCCGCCGGCCAAGGACGGCGATCCGGCCTATGCCGATCCCACCGCGGCCACGACGCTGCCGCCGCAGCATGCGGTGACGATTGGCGATCTCCTGTCGCTGAAGGGCGTCAGCTGGGCATGGTACAGCGGCGCTTGGCGGGCGGCACTCGACGGCAAGAATGCCACCCCGGTGCCGAACTTCCAGTTCCACCACCAGCCTTTCAACTATTTCGCCAATTTCGCGCCCGGCACGCCGGCGCGCGCCGAACATCTGAAAGACGGCGGCTTGGCGGGCGACGCCTTCCTGAAGGATATTGACGACGGCAAGCTGCCGGCCGTTTCCTTCTACAAGCCGCAGGGCAACCTCAATGAACATGGCGGTTATGCCGATGTCGCAAGCGGCGACCAGCATCTTGCCGATATCGTCTCGCATCTCGAGAAGAGCCCGCAATGGGGCCATATGCTGGTGATCGTCACCTATGACGAAAACGGCGGCTTCTGGGATCATGTCGCGCCACCGAAGGCCGACCGTTGGGGGCCGGGCAACCGCATTCCGGCCTTCATCATCTCGCCGTTCGCCAAGGGCGGCACCGTCGATCATACCCAGTACGACACGACGTCGATCATCCGCCTGATCACCGCGCGCTACGATCTGCCGGTGCTGCCGGGCATCGTCGCCCGCGACAAGGCGCTTGCTGATAACGGCCGCCCGCCGATGGGTGACCTGACCGCCGCGCTCGACCTGACGCACTAAGGATTTGAAGCGGCTCCGGTGTTGGCCGGAGCCGTCCTTTTTCGTGCTTGCCTTCACCGGCGCAGCAGCGGCCGCAAGGCGGCCTGCGTTTCCTTCAGCAATGGCAGATAGCGCTCCTTCATCTCCGCGGCCGGGACGAGGGCGGCCGGGGCGCCGATATTGATCGCCGCGACCGTTTGGCCGCGGTCGTTTTCGATGGGGACGGCGATGGAGCAGAGACCGATTTCCAGCTCCTGATCGATGATGGCGTAACCCTCTGCGCGCACGCGCCGGAACTCGGCGACGAGCTCCTCAGGGTCGATCTTGGTATTCGGCGTGTTTTGCTTCAACTCGCTGCGGGCAAGGATGGCGCGCGTCTCGTTCTCGGGGAGGGCCGCGAGCAGCACCCGGCCCATCGAGGCGCAATAGGCGGGCAGGCGGCTGCCGGGGGTGAGATTGATCGACATGACACGGCGCTGCGAGGCCCGGGCGATATAGACGATTTCCGTGCCGTCGAGCACCGAGGCCGAGGCGCTCTGGCCGGCGCGTTCCGAGAGAAGATCGAGATGCGGCTGGAGCAGCGCCGGAAGCGGCGTCGCCGCGAGATAGGCATGGCCGAGGCGCAGGATCTTCGGCGTCAATGTGAAGAACTTGCCGTCATAATCGGCATATCCGAGCTCGGCGAGCGTCAGCAGCGAGCGGCGCACGGTGGCGCGATCGAGCTCCGTCAGCTTCGAGGCTTCGGCGATGGAAAGCCGCTGTCGCGTCTCGCCGAAGGCTTCGATGACTTTAAGGCCGCGGGCAAAGCCGCTGACGAAATCCGTTTCGTGCATCGGTGGGTTCCTGTGGTTCGGTGGTTGTCTAACCAAATTCTGTACCGCTCCGCCCTTCGCTTGCGCTTCGGGCATTCGTCGCCGCAATCGATTCACTGGATCGATTGCTCGGGCTGCGCCCGACCACTCCTCATTGTGCGATATATGAACAAATGTCAAATAACGCACAAAATATCTTGCCGCGAGGTCTGCCGCATCTTATTCCTGAGCCCGGAGGACGGGAGGACCAGTTTCCGACCGCTTAGCCAAGGAGATATCCTGCATGGACAAGACAGTCGGGAGCACGGCGGAGGCCGTCTCTGAGATCGGTGACGGCGCGACCGTCATGATCGGTGGTTTCGGCGGTTCGGGCGCGCCGATCGAACTCATTCATGCCTTGATCGACAAGGGGCCCAAGAACCTCACCGTCATCAACAACAATGCCGGCAACGGCCGCATCGGCATCGCCGCGATGATCGATGCCGGCATGGTCAGGAAGATGATCTGCTCATTCCCGCGCTCGTCGGATCCGCGCGCTTTCACGGACAAATATCTGGCCGGCGAGATCGAGCTCGAACTGGTGCCGCAGGGAACGCTTGCCGAGCGCATCCGCGCCGGCGGGGCCGGCATTCCGGCCTTCTACACGCCGACGGCCTATGGCACCGAACTGGCCGCGGGCAAGGTCATCGCCGAATTCGACGGCCGCCACTATGTGCAGGAACGCTGGCTGAAGGCCGATTTCGCCATCGTCAAGGCGGAGATCGGCGATGTCCATGGCAACCTCACCTACAAGAAGGCCGGCCGCAACTTCAATCCGCTGATGTGCATGGCCGCGGCAAAGACGATCGTTCAGGTCTCATCGATCGTGCCGGCCGGCGGCATCGATCCCGAGCATGCGGTGACCCCCGGCATCTTCGTCGACCGCGTCGTCGCCGTTCCCAATCCCCAGCAGGAAGAAGAGCTCATTCGAGCCGGAGTGGCCTACGTATGACCGTCGATACCCGCCCTATAAACACTCGTGAGGACATCAAGCTCACCAATGCGCAGATCGCCTGGCGCGCCGCGCAGGATATCGCCGACGGCGCCTATGTGAACCTCGGCATCGGCTTTCCGGAAATGGTCGCCCGCTATCAGCCGCCCGGCCGCGAAGCGATCTTCCACACCGAAAACGGCATCCTGAATTTCGGCGAGCCGCCGGCGGAGGGCGAAGAAGACTGGGATCTGATCAATGCCGGCAAGAAGGCGGTGACGCTGAAGCCGGGTGCGGCCTTCTTCCACCACGCCGACAGTTTCGCCATGGTGCGCGGCGGCCATCTCGACGTCGCCATTCTCGGCGCCTATCAGGTGGCGCAGAATGGCGATCTCGCCAACTGGCGGGTGGGCAGCAAGGGCGTGCCGGCAGTCGGCGGCGCCATGGATCTCGTTCACGGCGCCAAGCAGGTCTGCGTCATCACCGAGCACGTCACCAAGACGGGCGAGCCGAAGCTGGTGGAGAAATGTACCTTCCCGCTGACCGGCGTCGCCTGCATTACCCGCGTCTACACCAGCCATGCCGTCATCGACATCGTCGATGGGCGCTTCGTCCTGCGGGAGAAGCTGGCCGCGATGTCCGAGGAGGAACTGCAGGCGATGACCGGTGCGCCGCTGCATCTCGACGGGCCGGTTGCCGATCTCGTCGTTCCGAAACTCTAAAGGAAAAGCCATGACCGAAGCCTTTATCTGCGACTATATCAGGACGCCGATCGGCCGCTTCGCCGGCTCGCTCTCCCAGGTGCGCGCCGACGATCTCGGCGCCATCCCGCTGAAGGCGCTGATGGAGCGCAATGGCGCCGTCGACTGGGAAGCCGTCGACGATGTGATCTTCGGCTGCGCCAACCAGGCGGGCGAGGACAACCGCAACGTGGCGCGCATGTCCGCGCTCTTGGCCGGCCTGCCGATCGCCGTCTCGGGCACGACGATCAACCGGCTCTGCGGCTCCGGCATGGATGCGGTGATCATCGCGGCGCGCGCCATCCGCGCCGGCGAGGCCGAGCTGATGATAGCAGGCGGCGTCGAAAGCATGTCGCGCGCGCCCTTCGTCATGCCGAAGGCCGAGACCGCCTTTTCGCGCACGGCCGAAATCCACGACACCACGATCGGCTGGCGTTTCGTCAACCCTCTCATGAAGAAGCAGTACGGGGTCGATTCCATGCCGGAAACCGGCGAGAACGTCGCTGAGGATTATAAGATTAGCCGCGAGGATCAGGATGCCTTTGCCGTGCGCAGCCAGGCAAAGGCCGCGGCCGCCCAGGCGAGCGGACGGTTGGCGAAGGAGATCGTCCCGGTCACCATCCCGCAGCGCAAGGGGGATCCCGTCATCGTCGAGAGGGACGAACATCCGCGCGCGACGACGATCGAGGCTTTGGCGAAACTCGCCACGCCGTTCAAGAAGGAAGGCGGCACGGTGACCGCAGGCAATGCCTCTGGTGTTAATGACGGGGCGGCGGCGCTGATTGTCGCCTCCGAAGCGGCGGCGCGGAAATACGGCCTGACGCCGATCGCCCGCATCCTCGGCGGCGCGGCTGCCGCCGTTCCGCCGCGGGTGATGGGCGTCGGCCCGATCCCGGCCTCGCGCAAGCTGATGGCCCGGCTCGGCGTGACCCAGGAACAGTTCGACGTCATCGAACTCAACGAGGCCTTTGCCAGCCAGGGCCTGGCGGTGCTGCGCGCGCTCGGCATTGCCGACGACGACGCGCGGGTGAACCGCAATGGCGGCGCGATCGCGCTCGGTCATCCCTTGGGCATGTCGGGCGCCCGCATCACCGGCACGGCGGCGCTGGAGCTTCAGGAAACCGGCGGGAAATATTCGCTGTCGACCATGTGCATCGGCGTCGGGCAGGGGATCGCCATCGCGCTCGAAAGGGTTTGAGCGCTCGGCCCGTTGCGTGCCATGTCGGGCTTCTGTAGAAATCGGGCATGCTGATCCGGCCCGCAGAAAACGACGATCGAAGCGCCATCTGGAGGATCATCGGCCCGACGATCCGCGCGGGCGAGACCTATGCGCTCGACCGCGATCTCTCGGAAGCCGATGCGCTCGCCTACTGGATGGGGCCGGACCGCGAGACCTTCGTTGCCGAAGAGGATGGCGCGGTCCTCGGCACCTATTACATCAAGGCCAATCAGGCCGGCGGCGGACGCCATGTCTGCAATTGCGGCTATATGACCGATCCAGCCGCGAGCGGCCGCGGGATCGCTCGCCGGATGCATGAGCATTCCCTGGAGCATGCCCGCGCCAGCGGCTTTCGCGCCATGCAGTTCAATTTCGTCGTCAGCAGCAATCGCCGCGCCGTTGAGCTCTGGCAATCGCTCGGCTTCGAGATTGTCGGCCGGCTTCCCGGTGTCTTCCTGCATCCGGCCGAAGGTTATGTCGATGCGCTGGTGATGTTTCGGACTCTGTAGCTAGTCGAATTCGATCACGAAGCTATGCGACGAATCCGACGGTCCCATGTCGTCCCAGCTTTCGACCCGCAATTCCTTCGGATCGCGTTTTCCGGAGCTATGGTTGTAGTACATGCCGAAATCGTCGCCGCGCTTATGTTCGTTTGGCATATCTTGTAGCCATTTCGTGAACGTCATTGCTTCGCCGGTTACCCAGCGCCAACCCTGTTTGGGTTCTCGGCCGTGTTCGTCCTGGATCAAGCCGATCCATGGCCCATTCTTGTATGTGCCGTTCCACGATGCTTCATATTCGGAATCGAACAAGCGCTCGTCCTTGCTGAAGAGCGAGGCGACGAAATCATTTTCCTCTTTCGAGGTAATCGTCGCTAAATGTCCGCCACAGCGTTTGGCATTGAAGTCCGCCAATTTCCATGTCGTTCCTTGCGAATATATCACCACGTACATATGCCCTAGGAACGAGCCGTAGACCTTTTCATGCCATGGATTACAATTGATTGCCTTCCAGACGCGTTCATCTGTTTCCAAGCCGACGAAATCCTTCGGCAGGTATCGCCGCGCCAAAGGCGATGAATAGAGACCATCCGCCGCGCTGGCGACGCCGATTCCGAGCGCTTGCGCCGTCGGTTCATCGAAGTAGCCGGTATCGGTGAGGTTGGCGGATTTCTGATAGTCGGTGATCGCCTTACGTGTCTGCGCGCCAAATACGCCGTCGGCATTTCCCGTGCCGAAGCCCTTTGCGGCGAGTGCGCGCTGGATTTCGCTTCTCTTCGCCCTATCGAAGATAAGTTCGTTCTCGCGCTGCTCCGGCGTCGGAAACAACAGCGAGGCAACAGCGTTCGGCTGCATCACGGATAACATCTGTCGGGCGACGTCGGCCTTTTCGCCGCTGCGGTGCTTCGCAAGAAAAGAGGTCCAGATGCGCGATGTGTTGATCCGCAAGGCCTTCTGAAAATCAGCTTCGGCCGCCATTGCCTCTGGATCGATCGCCGGTGCGGCGACCGGCGCCTGCTCGGGTTGCTGCAGGGCAGGGGCGAAATAGAATTCGAGCGATAGGGACGACAGGATTTGCGGCGATTGCTTGCCGTCTGTCGCCGTTCGGACATCGCGGATCACCCGCTTGAACGCAGTGCCGATTTCAATCCCCGGGCTCGCCAGATGGTTCACCAGCGCCGTCGTGAAAGGTGAGCTTTCTCCGCGTCCGTCGGCTGCGACCTGCCCTGGCGCAGCTGCAAAAGCAACCATGGTGCCTGCACTTTGCGTTTCTATCGGTGCCAGCCCCCGCGTCGCAAGGCTTCTGGTTGTGCCTTCGATCTCTTCGTTGAGGCGATTGGCCAACGGGTTGTTGCGGCAGGCGTCCAGGAAGACGAGGACGATCTTCGCTTTCCCTTCCATCGCACGCACCATGTCTTCCAGAGCGAGCGTCTCTGCCGCCACGTCGAATTCGCTGGTAAGCCGGGCGTTGGTGGCGACCAGATAATTTTCGCCGCGAAGCTGCATGCCGTGCCCCGCGTAGTAGAAGAGCGCTACGTCATCCGCGGTGATCTTACGCGAAAAACGCGCCACAGCTTCCGCAAGCTGGCTGCGGTTCGCATCGATGACGATGTCCGTGTCAAATCCCAGATTGGATAGAAACGTCCCGAACGCTCGCGCGTCGCGCGCTGCATTGGGAAGCGTGCCGGCGGCTTCGTATGCCGAGTTGCCGATCACGAGCGCCAGTCGCCGGCCGCCTTCCGCCGCGGTCACGTCCGAAGTCCCGATCATGCTCAACAGGATCGAGGCCAGGCATGCCAGGCACATTCGCATCATGATTACCTCCCCCAAGGTCGTCACGAGATCAAACGCTTGATGTTGCTTCGAATTGGTCTCAACTGATAATTGAGCATTACTTTAGCATCGACTTAATATCGAGCAAAGCTGCGCGCGAGACTGCGCCCGCGGGGATGCTAATAAAGAGTGCGAGGAAAAAGATGCGAGGGCGCTGTCGAAATCGCAGCGGCTCGAACGTCTTTAGATCGCGAGGCGCAGAATGCGGCAGCTTGGCCGCAGGCTTCGCGATCACTCTGTCAGCATGGAGGTTAGGAAGCCATGAGTGTTCCCTATCGTTGGGTCATCGTCGCCTTGGGCGCTTTGATGTCGTGCGTTGCCATCGGCACGATGTTCTCGCTGGCAATTTTTCAGGAACCGATTGCGACGGCCACCGGCTGGTCGCATGTCGGCATCGCCAGCGCGATGACGCTGAATTTCATCGTCATGGGTTTCGGCGGCTTCCTCTGGGGCGCGGCAAGCGACCGCTTCGGCCCGCGCCCGGTCGTGCTGATCGGCTCCGTATTGCTCGGCCTGGCGCTGGTACTGGCAAGCCGCGCCGAGACGCTCATGCAGTTTCAGCTCACCTACGGCATCCTCGTAGGTCTGGCCGCCAGCGCTTTCTTCGCGCCGATGATCGCTGCGACGACGGCCTGGTTCGATGAGAACCGCGGTCTTGCCGTGTCGCTCGTCTCCGCCGGCATGGGCGTCGCGCCGATGACGATCTCGCCTTTCGCGCGCTGGCTGATCTCGGCCTATGAATGGCGTCCCGCCATGCTGATCATCGGCATCGCAACCTGGGTGCTGCTCGTGCCCGCCGCTCTGCTCGTCCGGCGTCCGCCCGCCGACGCCGGCACCGAATTTGCCGCGGAAGGCGCCCGGCCGCAGCTGTCGAAAGTCTTCCGCTCGCCGCAATTCATCGTGCTCGGCCTGACCTTCTTTGCCTGCTGCGCGGCGCATTCCGGGCCGATCTTCCACATGGTCAGCTATGCGACGATCTGCGGCGTCGCCCCGATGGCGGCCGTCAGCATCTACAGTGTCGAGGGCCTGGCGGGGCTGGGCGGCCGGCTGCTTTACGGCAGCCTTGCCGACAGGATCGGGGTGAAGCCGGTGCTGGTCGCCGGCCTCACGGTGCAGGCGGCGGCACTTGCGACCTATCTCTTCGTCAGCCGCCTTGGCGAATTCTATGCGCTCGCCATCGTCTTCGGCAGCGCTTATGGCGGCGTGATGCCGCTATATGCGGTGCTGGCGCGGGAATATTTCGGCCAGCGCATCATCGGCACGGTCCTCGGCGCGGCGACGATGCTCTCCAGCCTCGGCATGGCCTTTGGTCCCCTGGCCGGCGGCTGGATCTTCGACACCTTCGCCAATTATTCCTGGCTGTTCATCGGCTCCGCCATGGTCGGGCTGGGTGCGGCGGCGATCGCGCTGGCATTCCCGCCTCTTGCCGCGCGGAAGCCGCAGCCGGCCTTCGGGGTGGCTTCGTGATGGGCCTACGCTGACGCAGAAATCAGCGAGGTTGCTTCTGCAGCTTGCCCCTCCCCAACCCCTCCCCACAAGGGGGAGGGGCTAACGTGCCGCACCGCCTGACGTAGCCCTCAGTCGTGTCAATTCGTCGAACGGTGACAGCGGGCAAGAGCTATCTATTGGTCACCGTCGGTTGCCGCAGCCTAGCCCCTCCCCCTTGTGGGGAGGGGTTGGGGAGGGGTTTTCAACGGATCCGAATGACCAGCCATGGCATTCCCCTGACGCAATTCTCGCCTTTTCGTGCATTGCCCTTCTCGGATTTCGCCTGATAGACTTCCCCGGTCTGTTTCATCACCTATGTCCGTGATTTTGGGAGGCTATCTTAGCCATGGCAGAACTTGCTCAATTGCTCGCATCCATCAAACTGCCGGATCTCGCCGGCAAGGCCGTGCTGATCACCGGCGCCTCGACCGGCATCGGGGCGGCGCTTGCCCGTGCCTTTGCGGCGCAGGGCGCCAAGGTCGGCGTGCATTACAATGCCAGCCGCGAGCCGGCGGAGAAACTCGGCGAGGAGATCCGGGCTGCCGGCGGCACGGTGCATCTGATCCAGGGCGACGTGGCGAGGGAAGGCGAGACCGAGCGGGTGGTGGAGGAGACGGCCAAGACTTTCGGCCATCTCGACGGGCTCATCAACAATGCCGGCGGCATGCTCGGGCGCAAGCCGACCTCGGAATATACCGACGAACATTATGCAGCGGTCATGGACCTCAACGCCCGCTCGGTGCTGGCGGCCACACGCGCGGCGCATCCCTGGCTCAAGAAGCAGGGCGGCTTCATCATCAACACCACCTCGATCGCCGCGCGCAACGGCGGCGGCAACGGCGCGATCCTCTATGCTGCCTCCAAGGGCTTCGTCTCGACGATCACGCGCGGCCATGCCAAGGAGTTCGTCGCCGACAGGATACGCGTCAATGCGGTGGCGCCCGGTGTCATCGCCACGCCCTTCCACGAACGCTATACCAATGACGAGCAGATGGAATTGCAGCGCAAGTCGATCCCGATGGGTTTCGTTGGCACGTCGGAGGATTGCGTCGGCGCCTATCTCTTCCTCGCCTCGCCGACACTGTCTGGCTACATCACCGGCCAGATCATCGAGGTCAATGGCGGCCAGCTGATGCCGTAAGCCGTTCTTTCCGGAGACGCTTTGCTTCCTTCTGCTTCGCAAGAGGGAACTTTCGAACCGCCTTCACGTTTCCTGCTTGGTCTTATCTTCAAGCGGGGCGCCATGAGCTTCTCATTTTCGGAACTCGACTTCCTCAAACCGGAACTCGGGGCGGAATATATTGGTTCAGGTACCCATTTCGCCGTTTTCTCGGCCCATGCGGAACAGATAGAGCTTTGTCTTTTCTCGCCTGACGGGAGGGAAGAGATCGCCCGGCTGCCGCTGCCGAAGCGCGAGGGCGACATCTGGTCGGGCTATATCGCCGGCGTCGGTCCCGGCACGGTCTACGGCTATCGCGCCCATGGCCCCTATGATCCGCCGGCCGGCCATCGCTTCAATGCGAACAAGCTCCTGCTCGATCCCTATGCCAAACAGGTAACGGGCGATCTGAAATGGGACGACGCGCTTTTCGGTTATCGGATCGGCGAAGACGATCTCTCCTTCGACGAGCGCGACAGCGCCCCCTTCATGGTCAAGAGCGTCGTCCAGGATCCGGATTTCGACTGGGCGGGTGAAGAGGCGATCCGCCGCCCCTGGCCCGACACCGTCATCTACGAGGCGCATGTCCGCGGCCTGACGATGACCCATCCGAAAGTGCCAGACCGGCTGCGCGGCACCTTTCTCGGCATGTGCAGCGACCCGATCATCGATCATCTCCTGAAGCTCGGCATCTCGGCGATCGAGCTTCTGCCGATCCAATATTTCCTCGACGATCGTTATCTCCTGGAAAAGAATCTGAGCAACTATTGGGGCTATCAGACGCTCGGCTTCTTCGCGCCGCAATCGCGCTACATGTCCAGCGACAAGATCACCGAGATCAAGACCATGGTGAAGCGGTTCCATGCCGCCGGCATCGAGGTCATCATGGACGTTGTCTACAACCACACCGCCGAAGGCAGCGAGAAAGGGCCGACGCTCTCCTTCCGCGGGCTCGACAATGCGAGCTATTACATCCTTTCTCCCGACGATCCGCGCCACACCTTCGATACGACGGGCACCGGCAATACGCTGAATGTCGCAAATCCGATGGTCATGCGCATGGTGCTCGACAGCCTGCGTTACTGGGTCGGCGTCATGCATATCGACGGTTTCCGCTTCGATCTCGCCAGCACGCTCGGGCGGCAGGATCTGGAGTTCGACCGTCAGGGTCTGTTCTTCGGCGCCATCCGCCAGGATCCGATCCTTGCCGGGGTCAAGCTGATCGCCGAACCCTGGGATATCGGTGAGGGCGGCTATCAGGTCGGTGGTTTCCCGCATCCTTTCCGCGAGTGGAACGACAAGTTCCGGGACGACGTGCGCCGTTTCTGGAAGGGCGATGGCGGCATGGTGTCGGAGCTGGCTGCGCGCATCACCGGCTCGGCGTTGCAGTTCAACCATTCGGATCGGGGCGCGACCTCCTCGATCAATCTCCTCTCGGCCCATGACGGCTTCACGCTGATGGACACGGTCTCCTTCGACGGCAAGCACAACGAGGCGAACGGCGAGGACAACAGGGACGGCCATTCGGACAATCATTCCGACAATATGGGCGCCGAAGGCGCGACGGATAATGCCGATATCAACGCGGCCCGGGCACGCCGGCGACGCAACATGATGGCGACGCTGATGCTGTCGCAGGGCGTGCCGATGATCCTTGCCGGCGACGAACTCGGCAACAGCCAGGGCGGCAACAACAATGCCTATTGCCAGGACAACGAGATCGGCTGGACGGGCTGGGAAGGGCTCGATGATCCCTTCCTCGATTTTTGCCGGCAGGCCGTTGCTTTCCGCAAGGCTCACCCCGTGCTGCGGCAGGAGCGTTTCCTGACGGGCGAAACCAGCGATGACGGCCGCATCGAGATTGCCTGGTACAAGCCGGACGGCAGTTTCATGGATGACGGCGCCTGGAACGACGACGAATTGCGCGTGATCGGCGTCTATGTCTCGAAGAGCGTGCATGCGCCGGATACCGAGACGATGGACGATCTCTTTCTCGTCTTCAATGCCGGCGGTGACTGCGAGGTCTACCTGCCTGTCGTGAACGGCCTGACGCAATGGTCGCGGGTGCTCGACACCGGCGCGGAAACCGGCGCTTTCGACGTGCATGATCAGGCCAACCCCGTGATGGTCTACACCCAGAGCGCGGCGGTCTTTGCGCCGACAGGTCAGACCCAGCCGCCGGAGGGCGCGACCAAGGCCCAGCGCCGCCGCTGGTTCCAGTTCGGGCGCCGCAGCAAATAGCAGGTCGCATAGAGCATGAATGCCGAAGCCATTACCGAACTTGGCCTTGTCTATGTCAGCGATACCGAACCTGGCATTCGGAGGCGAAGGAAGGGCAAGGGGTTCAGCTATGTGATGCCTGACGGCACCACGGTCACCGACGAATTGCAGCGGGCACGCATCAGCTCGCTCGGCCTGCCGCCGGCCTATGAGAATGTCTGGATCTGCCTTGACGAGAATGGCCATCTGCAGGCGACGGGTTTCGACTCGCGCGGGCGCAAGCAGTATCGCTATCACAAGGAATGGCAATCCTTCCGCAGTGCCGGAAAATTCCACCAGCTGATCGAGTTCGGCCGGGCTCTGCCGAAGATACGCCGCACGGTGTTGCGTCACCTCGATACCGGCACGGAGGACATAAACGGTGTGCTCGCGGCTTTGACGACGCTGCTTGACGAAGCGCACTTACGCGTCGGCAACCAGGCCTATGTCAGGGAAAACGGCACCTATGGCGCCACGACGCTACTCAAGCGCCACCTGAAGATCGTCGACGGGCAGATCGAGCTGAAATTCCGGGCCAAGGGAGGCAAGCGCGTCCAGCGCAGCCTCAGGCATCCCAGGCTGCAGAAGATCCTTGAGGAAATAGCGGATCTGCCCGGCCGCCAGCTCTTCGTCTGGAAGGATGAAAGCGGCGCGCTGAAGCCGGTCGATTCCGGTCGGTTGAATGCCTATCTCGCCGAAATATCGGGCATTCCCATTTCGGCGAAGACCTTCCGTACCTGGGCCGGATCGCTTGCGGCCTTCGGCGTGGCGCGCGAGAGGATCATCGGCGGCGGCCGGCCGACGGTGAAGGAAATGTCGGAGGCGGCGGCCGAAACGCTGCACAACACGCCGGCGATCTCGCGCTCGAGTTACATCCACCCGTCGATCGTCGCGCTTGCCGGAAACGATCATCC
The DNA here is from genome assembly GCF_002531825.1 of Rhizobium sp. J15. GTDB lineage: Bacteria > Pseudomonadota > Alphaproteobacteria > Rhizobiales > Rhizobiaceae > Rhizobium. Next base: position 410,270 of record NZ_NWSX01000001.1, read on the forward strand.
GCTGATCGAGAGCGGCAACGAGCCATTGCGCGGCTTGCGCGCGGAGGAAAACAGGCTACTTGATTTCCTGACACGCGAGATCGAAGGATGAGCCCGAGCAATTCGCCCAGATCAGATGTATCGCTGACCCATCCCGACCGGCTTTACTGGCCGGACGAGGGCGTGACCAAGCAGGGGCTGGCGGATTATTACGCCGCGGTCTGGCGCTTCATGGCGCCCTATGTGGTCAATCGGCCCCTGGCGCTGCTGCGCCTGCCGGACGGGATAAAGAGCCGCCAGCGGTTTTTCCAGAAACATGCCTGGAAAGGCATGAACCCGCATATCGAGGAGATCGCCGATCCGCAGGATGCAGACGGCGAAAAGCTGCTGCGCATTACCGATTTCGACGGGCTTGTAGCGCTGGTGCAATCGGCCGCCCTCGAAATCCATCCCTGGGGTACGACAACAGGCAATTGGGAACGACCCGACATGATCACCATGGACCTCGACCCCGGCGAGGACGTCGCCTGGAGCGCGGTGATATCTGCGGCGCTTGACGTGAAGGCGCGGCTGGAAGCCCGCGGCCTTGCGGCTTTCGTCAAGACGTCAGGCGGCAAGGGCCTGCACGTGGTGGCGCCGCTTGCGCCGAGGGCCGGCTGGGCCGCGGTGAAGGATTTTGCCCATTCGCTTGCCGAAAGCATGTCGGCCGACGCGCCGGAGAAATATCTGGCCACCGCGACCAAAGCAAAACGCGGCGGGCATATCTATATCGATTATCTCCGCAACGGCCGCGGCAACACCGCCGTCGCTGCCTATTCGACGCGGGCGCGGCCGGGGGCGCCGGTTTCGATGCCGCTCGATTGGGAGGAGTTGAGTGGCGTGAGCGGTCCGGCTGCTTTCACGCTCGCCAACGTGCCGCAGCGATTGGAGACACGGCCGAAGGACCCCTGGGGCGATTTCTTCGCGGCCGCGGTGCCGCTCGAATGAGGCTTCACCTCATTCCGCGCTGTCGAGTTCGGGGTAATGCCGAAAGATACCCTGTTCGTTGAAGGCGAGGCGGCGTGGGGAGGCGAGATAGCGGGCAATGTTCGGGCGCTGCGCCACCGCATCATGCAGAGCGAGCAGCCCGGGATATTTCGCCCTGCACTTCGCCATGGATTTCGGAAAGGCATAGGTCAGACCCTCGATCACCTGGAAGATCGACAGATCGACATAGGTCAGCGCGTCGCCGACCATATGGTTTGAACCTTTCGGGTTCTGTTGCAGCACGCGCTCGAAATAATCTAGGAATTTCGGAATGCGGTCGCGGATGAAGGCGGCGGAGCGGGCTTTCGCCTCCGCCTTCTGATCTTCGTAATAAAGCGACAGATCGATCGGATGGTGCGTATCATGCGCTTCGGCAACGAAATCTGTAATGGTGAGCTGCAGGCCGTTGACGACGTGGCGAAGGCCATCGTCCTCAGGCGCAAGGCCGAGCTTCGGGCCGAGATAGAACAGGATATTGGCGACGTGCGGGATGATGAGGCCGCCGTCCTTGAGGAAGGGCGGCGCAAAGGGGAGATGCGGCTCGCTTTCGCTTTCCATGATCTCGAACATGGCGCCCGTGCCGCGTCTCTGATCACGGGTGACGTCGACGTAATCGGCGCCGGCTTCTTCCAGCGCAAGGCGAACGAATTCGCCGCGGCCCTGGATGCCGTCCCAATAATAAAGCTCATATGCCATCCGCGCCTAACCCTTCGGTTTCCGACCGAAATCTTTTCGCAATTCGTCCTTGGCTTTTTCAAGTGTGCCCCGACGCTTTTTCGTCAACTGCTCACCCGCGCGATTGATATAGAAGGTCAGCATCGACATGGCGGCGCGGAAGGGACTGGACTTGCGGCGATGACTCTCCTCGGCCGAGTGCTTGACCGAGCGGGCGATCTTCTTCGGATCATCCGATTTGAAGACGCCTTCCTTCAGATCCATCGCGTCGCTGTTTTCGGTAACGTCCTGCGACCATTTCTTCTTCGATTTGGCCATGGCTGAAATCCTTTGCCGGATCTCCTCTTAAAGCACATCGCGATTTTTCAGATTCGCCCGCGTGCTTTGGGTCTGTGTTTTTAGTGGTGGCTGTGCTGTTCGTGGCGCTTGCGGGTCGCGGCAGCCTTCTTCGCGGAGGCCGACTTCTCTTCCTTCGAGCGGGCGGCGGATGCAGCGCCGCCGGCGCGGCCGCCCTTCCTGGAGGATTCATGGGTGTCCTTCTTGCCGCGGCCGGAACCGGATTTGTTGCCGCCGCCGCTTTCCTTGTTGACGGTGGCCCAGGCACGCCTTTCGGCCTCCTTCTCGGAAACGCCGCGGTCCTCGTAGCTCTCTTCGATGTGCTCGGCTTTACGCTTTTGCTTGTCCGTGTAGTCGGACTTGTCACCTCTCGGCATCTTCGCCTCCTCTTGCGTGTAAAGGAGTCGAACCGGCACGCCTCCCAAAAGTTCCGGCCGCATGGCTATCGGGCGCAGGGGCAGGAAATTCGGAACAAAAGCCGATTTTCTCAGGTTTCGGACGGGAGAGCCTGCAAAGAGCCGGACACTGAAAGGAGCCGAAAGCATGGAAAAACACTTCGTCAGAGCCGATGGAAACGGCGCGATCGACGTGAACGGCCAGCTATCGCCGGTCACCTATACGGTCAGTCTCAAACAGAGGATGGGGCATTCTTATGAGGTCGATATCAGCCTGATGGCGCCGCGCGACTGGCTGCTGCAGAAGGGTTTCGAACGCGACGCCATACTGGTCAGCCAGAGCGGAGCGCGCATTCCCGTCTATCACGATGGTGACAACCATCACGATGGTGACAGTCATCACCAGGACCGCCAACTCGATCCTGCCGATATGATCTCGATCGAACTGAAAGCACGCGACGACAGCTGCATCAGCGAAGTGGATCTGATGCGCAAATATCCCGAATTCGATGGCGCCGGCTAAACCGCCATGTGCCCGGCCGGCCGTTGCTGGACCGCGGACTTGACTGCGCGGTCGAGGCTCGTGCTGTTGAAGGGTTTGGCCAAAAGCACCGAACCGGCAAGACGGTTCACGTCAGGCAGATTGCTGTTGCCGGTGGCAAAGACAAGGCCGACCGATGGAAGGGCTTCGCGCGCCCTGGCGGCGAAAGCCGCTCCCGACATGCCGGGCAAGCCGACATCGGCGACGATGATGTCGATGCTGGCATGGGCGAGGATTTCCACGCCCTGTTCGCCGCTATCGGCCTCGATGACGTCATAACCGAGATCATGCAGCATCTCGGCGGTATCCATGCGGATCAAGGCATCGTCTTCCACGAGCAGCAGTTTCAGCCTTTCATGGGCGCGACCGGGATGCTGTGAACCGGGCATTGCGGCATCGGCCGCCGCCTGACGCTGCGTTCTGATGGTGAGGACGTGACGGATCTTGCGGGCAAGCTCTTCACGCGTATAGGGCTTGGAGAGCAGCTCGAGGCCGGGATCCAGCCTGCCGCCATGGACGATCGAGTCTTCAGTATAGCCCGAGGTGTAAAGCACGGCGATACCGGGCAGACGCTCGCGCGCCATGCGGGCAAGCGCGGGGCTCTTCAACGGGCCGGGCATGACGACGTCGGTAAAGAGCAGGTCGATGTGAGCGCCGCTGTCGATAACGGTGAGCGCGCTTTGCGCATCCTTGGCCTTCAGCACGTGATAGCCGAGATCCGACAGCATCTCGACGACGGTGGCGCGAACGCCCTCGTCATCCTCGGCGACGAGGATGGTTTCCGTGCCGCCGGTCGCAGTTATGCTGTCCGCGGCGGTGATGCGATCCTCGTTGCGGAACGAGCGGGGCAGGTAGAGCTTGATCGTCGTGCCTTCGCCGAGCCCGCTATAGATCTTCACATGGCCGCCGGACTGCTTGACGAAGCCATAGACCATCGACAGGCCGAGGCCGGTGCCCTTGCCTTCCGGCTTCGTCGAGAAGAAAGGTTCGAAGGCCTGCTCGATCACCTCCTGCGTCATGCCCGAACCCGTATCGGTGACGGCGAGCACGACATATTGGCCGGCCGTCACTTCAGGATGGGTGCGGCTGTAGGACTCGTCGAGGAAGGCATTGCCGACCTCGATCGTCAGCGTGCCGGCGCCCTCCATCGCGTCTCGCGAGTTGATCGCAAGGTTGAGCAGGGCGTTCTCGATCTGGATCGGGTCGGCGAATGTGTTCCAGAGGCCTCCGGAGACCACCGTCTCGACTTCGATCTCCTCGCCGAGCGCGCGGCGCAGCATGTCGTCCATGCCGGTGACGAGACGGCCGATATTGATGACCTTCGGTTCCAGCGGCTGGCGGCGGCCGAAGGCGAGCAGCTGGCTTGCCAGCCGCGATCCGCGTTCGACGGCGGCAAGCGCGTTGGAAATGCGTTCCTTGGCCCGGCCGTTTTCCGCGACGTCCTTGCCGAGAAGCTGCAGGTTGCCTGAAATCACCTGCAGCAGATTGTTGAAATCGTGGGCGACGCCGCCGGTGAGCTTGCCGATCGATTCCATCTTCTGCGACTGCTGGAGCGCCGCTTCGGCCTGCTGGCGCTCGGCAATCTCGGCCGCGACGCGGACTTCCAGCATTTCGTTGAGTTTGCGCAGCTGATCTTCCATGTCGCGGCGCTGATCGATCTCGACCTTGGCGGCGCGGAAGAGGCGGATATTGTCGATCGCGACAGCCGATTGGGCGGCCAGGCTGACAAGGCTCGCTTCGGCCGCCTCGGAAAAGCGGCCCGGCTCGCCATGGCCGAAGAACAGGCCGCCGATGACGCTGCCGTCACGCGATTTCACCGGCACGGCAAGATAGCTGCGGACCGGCAGATGCCCCTTCGGCATGCCTGAATAGGGTTCGTTCTGCCCATAGCGCGGGTCGAGCAGGATATCGTCGGAGCGCACGATGCCTTCGCCGTTGAAGGTGGGCGCGAAGACCTTGGTATTGCGCGGCATCGGGAATTTTTCGAAATTCTTCCGATCGACGCCGGAAAGGGCATACAGCATGTAGCTGCCGCCCTCGTCATCATCGACATTGTAGAAGAAGGCGCCGAATTCAGCGCCGGTCAGCGTCACGCCGGCATCGACGACGATCTGCGTCAGGCGTTCGATATCGGGCTCGGCCGTGATCGCCGCACCCGCCCGGTTGACGACGGCGAGCGCCTCCGATTTGGCGCGCAGCTGTTCGAGCGCCATCCGTTCGCCGCGCTTGGCCGCCACCTGGTCCGTGACGTCGAGGGTGGCGCAGAGAATCCCGGCGACCGTGCCGTCATCGTCGCGCAGGGGCGTATATGAAAAGGTGAACCAGGTGTCTTCGGTGCGGCCGTCACGGCGCATCGGAATGCGCAGTTCCTTGAAAAGCTGCGGCTTGCCCTCCAGCGTGCTGGAGACGATCGGCGAGAACTGGTCCCAGATATCCGCCCAGATCTCGCGAAAGGGTCTGCCCAGCGCATGGGGATGCCGCTCGGGGAAGATCGGCACGTAGGCCTCATTATAGAGGAAAGCGAGATCCGGGCCCCAGGCGACGAATTTGGGCTGGCGCGAATTCAGCACCATTTCGGCAATATGCCTGAGCGAAGCGGGCCAGCTTCCGACCGGTCCTAGACCGACGGCGTGGAAAGCCGGATGCCGCAGCAATTCGCCGATTTCGCCACCGCCTCTCGGCCAGCCGGTTCCGACGCTTCCCATTCAAAATCGCTTCCGTGTCGTCCGACGCGCCGGTGTGGCAGGCGGCTTCGGGTTTGGCCCATCCAAGCGTCAACATAGTGGCTTGCACCGAGAGGGAAAGGGCGGGGTCGAAATATCCTTAACTCAGGGCGTTCAACAGTTTAACCGATCCGGAGATGCCGCCTTGAGCTCTTACTTCCGATAGAGCTTTTGCGATGCAGCAAAAGCGCGGGCAATATTGAAGAGCGGCGGTTGTACCGGCGCGCGCGGGTCGCGGAAAATAAACCCGACGAGATTGTCGACGACCAGAATGAATCCGAGCGCGAGACCGAAATAGAGCAGCGCGGCGACGATGAGGAGCGACATCTCCATTCCTCACATGACCGCGGTGAAAACGCGGCCGCCGACGGAGAAGCGCGGGACGGAAAGTATGTCGAGACGAGCATCATTCATGGCGCTTCCCCTGTTTGCCCATAAACAGACATTGCCTGTTCTTGTTCCAGGGGTAGGGGCGCGGCTCAATTTTTTTGGAAGCGTCAAAACTTGCAGCGTCATCCGGCCTCTGTTTACCCCCCGTGTAGAAGCCAACCCCACAATTTAATAAAGCGCAACTAATTCAGGCATATGACAAAAAGGATCGAAGGGCGCCGCCGCGACGCCCTTTTTTCATTGATGTGGCTTGGTATTCCGGTCTCAGGATGCCGTCTTGCGGCTCGCAGTCCGTTTCGGTGCCGGCGTGACGACGCCGTTCGTCGTCTTGGTGCCGGTCACAGTGCGTTTTGCCCTGGGCTTGGCTGCCGTGCCGTCGGAAGCTCCGGCAGAACCATCGAGCGCTTCGCGCTCCTGGCGTGCCTGTTCCCAATGGATGTGATCTCGCCCTGTCGGATAACCCTCTTCTTCCCAGAGGGCGTATGCACGTTTTTTGATCCACTCTTCCCGAGTTTCTGCCATCGCTGATCTCCAGTCACATGATGCCGTCGTTCGAACGCGATACTGTTTAGATGGTTCCAGAGGAGCGGGGCCGATTCAAGCGAAATCACGCTGCAACCGCAAATATTTCGCGTTGCAGCATATCAGGGTTATGATTCGACGTTCATTGCTGCCGAAACGCCACCGCCTTGTGCAGATCTGAGACGAAATCCCGGCGCTGCCGGTGCCGGTCCGCTTCGTCGCGGATGCGCAGGAGGTAGGAGGGGTGGATGGTGACAAGGACGGGCGGATGGTTCGCGGGATAGAGGATATGCCCGCGTTCCGGCGTCAGCTTCGCCTTCGGTCCGAGCAGGGCGTAAAGCGCGGTGGCGCCGAGCGCCACGACGAGTTTCGGCTTGATGATATTGAGCTCGGCGCCGAGCCACCAGGCGCAACGCCTGACTTCGCCGGCATTCGGCTTTGCATGCAGCCGCCGCTTGCCGCGCGGCGTGAACTTGAAGTGCTTGACCGCATTGGTGACGTAGCAGCGCTGGCGATCGAGACCGGCCTCTTCCAGGCAATGGTCGAGCAGGCGTCCGGCGGGGCCGACGAAAGGCCTGCCGGTGAGATCCTCCTGGTCGCCCGGCTGCTCGCCGACAAGGACGATCTCGGCCTTCCCAGGGCCTTCGCCGAAGACGATCTGCGTGGCGTTTCTGTAGAGATCGCAGCGGGTGCAGCCTTCGGCCTGGTGCCGGAGTTCGGCGATGCTTTCCGCATCCGCGACGTCGAGCGCCAGGGCGGGACCGACAGTGGCAGCGATGTTCATGGCGCGATCCTCATCTCTTCGGGTCAATCGATCCGCGCCGGGATTGTTCCGCAATCAAACGGCTCAACGGACGGCAAAACGATCACGGCGAAAAATTTCGCGTCATGGGAGAAGGGCGACGTGATTGAACGCTGCCGTTTCCCAGCTATATTTGCCGGCGATGTTCTATCTCCTGTCGACCTACTGGCCGCATATCCTCTTTGTCGTCTCGATCGCCATGGGGGCCGCGGCGGCGATCCATGCCGCCATGACCAAGGAAGAGGTGCGCGCCGCGATCGGCTGGGTCGGCGTCATCATCCTTTCTCCTATCATCGGCGCGGTGCTCTATGCGATTGCCGGCATCAACCGCATCCGCCGGAAATCGCTGGGCATTCGCCGCGACGCGCTGCTGCGCGCAGCCGAAATCGATGAACTGGAAACCTTCGACGCCGAGGCCGAGACGGTGATCAGCCAGTTCGGCCGCCGCTTTGCAGCGCTGCAGACGCTCGGCGACCGGGTGACGCGCAATCCGCTGACTTCAGGCAATACGATCGATGTGCTGGAGACTGGCGACGAGGCCTATGCGGCGATGAAGACCGCCATTGACGAGGCCAAGCGCAGCATCCTGCTCGAAACCTATATTTTCGACCGCGACGTCATCGGCCTTCGCATTGCCGATGCGCTGATCGCGGCGGTCAAACGCGGCGTGGAGGTCCGGGTGCTGATCGATGCGGTCGGCGCGCGGTATTCGGTGCCGAGCATTCTCGGCCATCTCAAGGAAGGCGGCGTCACCGTCGCCGTCTTCAACGGCAACGTCATCATGGGCCTGCGGCTGCCCTATGCCAATCTTCGCACCCACCGCAAGATCCTGATCGTCGATGGACGCATTGCGCTGACAGGCGGAATGAACATCAGGGCCGGCTTCAGCGAAGAGGCGATAGGGGAAAGCTTCGCCCATGACACGCATTTCAGCGTCACCGGCCCCGTCGTCGCCGATCTCTTCGATCTTGCCGCCGAAGACTGGCGCTTCACCACCGACGAGCTGTTGAACGACGAGGCCTGGCGCATCGAACCGCCGCAGCGCAGCCCCGGCGATCCCATCCTGATGCGCGTCGTCGCCTCCGGGCCCGACCGCAGCCTGGAAACCAACCATAAGATGCTGATGGGCGCCTTTTCCGTGGCGCGCCAGTCGATCCGCATCATGTCGCCCTATTTCCTGCCGGACCGCGAGCTGATCAGCGCTCTGGTGACGGCGGCGCGGCGCGGCGTCGAAGTCGATATCGTCGTACCCGCGGTCAACAACCTGCTGCTGGTCGACCGGGCGATGACGGCGCAGTTCGACCAGATCCTCAAGAATTACTGCCGCATCTGGCGCTCGACCGGCAGTTTCAGCCATTCGAAGCTGCTGACGATCGACGGCACCTGGGCCTATGTCGGCTCTTCCAATCTCGACCCGCGTTCGCTGAGGCTGAATTTCGAGGTCGACCTCGAAGTGCTGAACGAGGGCTTCGTCGCCGAGATCGACGAGCATATCGAGGAAACCCTGAAGTCTGCGACGCCGGTGACGCTCGACGGACTGCGCGCGCGGCCCTTCCCGGTGCGGCTGCTGGAGAAGGTGTTGTGGCTCGGCTCGCCCTATCTCTGAGCGATTTTTCTGTGATCGGACATGGCAAGTTCCGCTGCGGTGCCTATAATCCGGCAAGAAGCCTTTTGATCAACGGAACAAGTGCGCCGTCCGATGCACGCCAGAAAAGACAGTCTTCCCTCCAGCATTCTCGCCTCGATCAGGAACAGGAAAAAGCGGCTTGACCCTGCCTATACCGAATCGAGGCCGCGCAGCGCGGGAACGCTGATCGCTTCCTATAATGTGCACAAATGCGTCGGCACCGACCGGCGTTTCGATCCGGAGCGCACCAGCCGGGTGATCCACGAAATCGGCGCCGACGTGATCGCGCTGCAGGAGGCCGATACGCGCTTCGGCGAACGCACGGGCATTCTCGATCTCGGCCGGCTGGAAAGGGAAACGGGACTGATCCCGGTGCCGATCGCCGGCATGGCCAAGGCGCATGGCTGGCACGGCAATGTCGTGCTCTTCAAGAAAGGGCTGGTGCACGATGTACACCAGGTCAAGCTGCCGGGGCTGGAGCCGCGCGGCGCGCTCGTCGCCGAGATCGAGCTGGAGCAGGGCGGGGTGCTGCGCATCATCGCTGCCCATTTCGGCCTGCTGCGCCATAGCAGAGCCCAGCAGGCGCACACACTGGTCGAACTCATCAGGGACAGGCACGAAATGCCGACCATCCTGCTCGGCGACCTCAACGAATGGCGGCTCGGCGACCGCTCCTCGCTCAACACCTTCCAATCCGCGTTCGGCCCGCTGCCGCCCGCCGTCCCCAGCTTCCCCGCCGGTCTGCCGCTTCTGGCACTCGATCGCATCATCGCCAACCGCAAGGGGATCATCTCCGAGGTGGAAGCGCATGACACCCCGCTTGCCCGAGTCGCGTCGGACCACCTGCCGATCAAGGCGCTTGTGAACCTGAAATAAGCGGGCCGATAGATCAGCTCCAGCAACGTCGCTCAACGGCCTGCGGTCTGAACCGCGCACTCGGTCTGGCGGCGAAAGCAGTATGGTGCCGCCGCGGCGAGCAATTTCGCGCAGAATTCAGCAAACCCGTCATGCGGCCTCGACACGCGGGGCGTCGTTCTTGATCTGGATCAAGGTCGGCACGACAGGATGAACTTACTGTCGCTTTGTGGTCTTGCGGCATCGACAACTCCGAAGGAGAACCACAATGGCGAACACAATCTTCCAGACCCGTTCCGACGCCTCGACGGTGACGCCCGCGCAAATTTCCGTTCGTGTTCTCAGCGCGACGGGGGCCGTTTTTGCAGCCCTATCATTCCTGCTTTGCATGCTTCTTGGCTTTGTCGCTCCCGAATGGGGCCTCCATAGGCCGTGGCTGCAGTTTTACCTCGGGCTCACCGGCTTCGACCTTTGGAGCGTGGTGCTCGGTACGGCGCAAAGCGTCATCTTCGGGGGCTACACGGGCGCATTGCTCGCAACGATCTTCAACGTCATCAGCCGCCGTTTTGGCTGAAAGCCAGCGCCCCGTTCGATGTCGCTCAGGTGTGGCCGCCGTCGATCGGGCCGGATCCGGCGAGGTGCACCCGAAGCACACAAATTCAAAGTCGTTCCGCAGCAGCGTGAACTGTGACCAGCCAAAGGAGAAGGCCTATGAGAGTGACGATTATGAATGCTATGCTGCTTGCCGGTGTTATCACCATGGGAGGGGCAGGTCTGACCTTTGCTCAGGCGAACGGGCCGGATCCACACCATCCAGAAGGTTCGCCGCAGACCACCTCGCCTTCGGACATGGAGGGAATGGCCGGAGGCCAGGGAGCAATGCCCGGCTCAGACATGATGCCGGGCGGGATGATGGGCGGCCGGAACATGATGCGGTCCAACATGATGGATGGCATGCCGATGATGGGGCCGATGATGGGCCCGCGTGGACCGATGATGAAAATCATGTTCGTGGTCGCTGATACCAACGGGGACGGTGCGCTTTCCTTCGAGGAGGTGACGGCGATCCACAAACGGATATTCGTCAGCGTCGATGCCAACAAGGATGGAAAGGTCACGACCGAGGAAATGCAGGCGTTCTGGCGGCCTTAGCGAACCCGGCGGATCTAAGTCGAGGCTCTGTGACAGGTCGCGGAGCCTCTAAGGATATGGTACGATGCAGAGGCATTCACAGCGGGAGGGGTAAATGCCCCGGGCCCTTCTGACTTTGATCCTTTTCCTGCAATCCGTCTCGCTGGCGGCCGCGTCCGAGTTTTCGGTCTTCCATACGGCTTTGTTCGGCAGTAGCGGCTCGGTGAGCCTCAGTCTGGCGGAGGGCCGGCCAGCCCGCAATCCGGCCTTCGATTTCGACGTCGTCATCATGCTGTCGGAATTTGATGGCGGTGGGACAGTGCTCTATCGGGACAGAGGAAAACACGAGGCAAGTGTCCGCTGCAATCCGCCCGCTCTGGTGCGGATCAATTCCGCCGACTACGCGGTCGACCTGGCGGCGCGGCCGGGGACCGACTGGAAGCACGATCTCTGGGCAGCGCTCTGCAGCGCACCGGTTTCCTGAGCGGCGTTCCGTCGTGATTATCGCTCGAGGCCTCAGCCCTTCGGAGGACGGACCTCCATGTACACATAGGGCGCTCCGGTCCCCGAGGGAATCGCGTAAACGTCGTAGGATGCCGCCGGATCGTCGCCCATTCCCATTGAGCCGGGCGGCATGCCCGGCACGGCCAACCCGCGGAGCGGCGGCCGCTCCTGCAGAAGTTGCTGGACGGCCGCGAGCGGCACGTGCCCCTCAAGGTAGTATCCTTCGACGACGGCAGTGTGGCAGCCCTCCAAATCGACAGGCACACCCAACCGCGCCTTGACCGCGGCGAGGTCGTCGGTGTCGCGGGCATCGACGGAAAATCCGGCCGCGGCCATCGCCTTCGACCATTCGTGACAACAGCCGCAAGCGGGATCCTTGTAGACCGTCATCTCGGCCGCGGCGGCGAAAGCCCCTCGGCCAGGAAACGCCAATGCGGAAGCCACGAGTGCAATGAAGCTTCTCCTGCGCATGTATCCACTCCTCGATGTGTCGCCCGGGTCCCGGTTGGTACCCGGGCGGTAGCCGCACGTTATTTTACTTCGGTGACCGTCAGCTTGCCATTCACGCGTTCGGCGACGAACTCGATGTTCGAACCTTCCTTCAGCTTTTCGATCAGCGCCGGGTCTTCCACTCGGAAGACCATCGTCATGGCGGGCATGTCGAGATTCTTCAGGTCTTCGTGCTTGATGGTGACCTTCTTCGCCTTGGCATCGACCTTGTTGACGACGCCCTTGGTGAATTCCTGGGCGAACGCACCGAAGGCTGCCGAGGCTGAAAGCAAAGCGGCGATGCCGATTTTGATCATTGTGGATTTCATCTTCATATCTCCTTGTGTTGCTGTTCACTTCCCAGCGACGGTGACGTCGCCATGCATGCCGGCTTCGTAATGGCCAGGGATCAGGCAGGCGAACTTGAAGGCGCCGTCGGACGTGAATTTCCAGACGATCTCGCCGGATTGACCGGCCGGGAGGCGGATGGAATTGGCGTCCGCATGTTCCATTTCGGGGAACTTCTCCATGACCTTCTTGTGCTCCAGGATCTTGTCTTCCTGATCGAGCACGAACTCGTGGTCGACCGTCCCGGCATTCTTGATCGCGATCTTGACCGTCTGCCCCTTGCGGACCGAGAAGACGGCCGGGGTGAAGAGCATCTTGCCGTCATCGGTTTCCGTCATCGTGACGCGGATCGTCTGCGTCGCCTTGGCCTTGTCGCCGGGTTCGCCGACAGCCATCTTCTCACCGTGGCCGCCGGCGTGAGTGCCGGAGGCGAAAGCCGGGCTTGCCAGGGCGACGAACGCCAGCGCGAGTAGGGAATTCTTCATGTGTATATCCTTTCTGGACGTGGGGGATTTGAGCCTCAGCCCTTTGTCGGCTTCGGCGTGAATTGCGTCTTTGCGTCTTTGGCCTTGGTTGCGTCCGGCAGTTCGCCGGTCCATTCCCAGGCCTGTGTTCCCGGCGGGTTTTCATACCAGCCGGGATCGGCGTAATCGTCCGCCGAGATGCCCTCGCGGACTTTGACGACCGAGAACATGCCGCCCATCTCGATGGGGCCGTGCGGACCCCATCCGGTCATCATCGGGAGAGTGTTCTCCGGAATGGGCATTTCCATCTCGCCCATATCGGCCATGCCCTTGGTGCCCATGGGCATGTATTCCGGCTGCAGCTTCCTGATCTTCTCGGCGACCTTCGACTTGTCCGCGCCGATGAAGGTCGGGATGTCGTGCCCCATCGCGTTCATCGTGTGATGCGACTTGTGGCAGTGGATGGCCCAGTCGCCGGGATACTTGGCGTCGAACTCGTAGGCCCGCATCGCGCCGACGGGGATGTCGATGCTGACCTCCGGCCAGCGAGCCTCCGGCCGCACCCAGCCGCCATCCGTGCATGTCACCTCGAAGTGGTAGCCGTGCATATGGATGGGGTGGTTGGTCATCGTCAGATTGCCGACGCGCACCCGCACCTTATCGTTCTTCGAGACGACCAGCGGGCTGATGCCCGGAAACACGCGGCTGTTCCAGCACCACATGTTGAAGTCTGTCATTTCCATCACCCGGGGCACGTAGCTGCCGGGATCGATGTCGTAGGCGTTGAGCAGGAAGACGAAATCGCGATCGACGCGCATGAACTTCGGGTCTTTCGGGTGGACGACGAAAAAGCCCATCATGCCCATCGCCATCTGCACCATCTCGTCGGAATGCGGGTGGTACATGAACGTGCCTGATTTCACGAGGTCGAATTCATAAACGAAGGTCTTGCCGACGGGGATGTGCGGCTGCGTCAGGCCGCCGACGCCGTCCATTCCCGACGGCAGGATCATGCCGTGCCAGTGGACCGTCGTATGTTCCGGAAGCTTGTTCGTCACGAAGATGCGGACACGGTCGCCTTCGACGGCTTCGATTGTCGGCCCCGGCGACTGGCCGTTATAGCCCCAGAGATAGGCCGTCATGCCTTCGGCAATCTCGCGTTCGACCGGTTCGGCGACCAGATGGAATTCCTTGACGCCGTTGTTCATCCGGTGCGGAAGCGTCCAGCCGTTCAAGGTCACGACCGGCTGATAGTCCGGTCCCGACGTCGGGTGGAGCGGCGGCTGCATGTCCGCCGAGTCCATGACCGGTGCCTCGGGAAGGCTCATGGCCGAGGTCTTCGTCCAGGCGCCCGCCGCCAGCAGCGTGGCGCCCGCACCGAACAATTGTCTTCTGTTGAACATGTGAGGATCCTTTCTCAATGGCCGCCGCTGTTGCCGGAAGTTGCTGCCGCCTCGGTTTCCGCGGCCGTGGCTGCAGAGCCGCCGCCATAGACCGCGGGCCCGAGGCCGGCTTCAGCGAGCCAGAAGTCGCGCTTTGCATCGACCGAAAGCAGCATGGAGTTGATCTTTTCCCGGCTGTCGGCGAGCAGTTCGAAGGTGTTGGTGATCATACCGTTGTAGGTGAGCAGGGACTCCTCCTCGACCTTGGTGCGCAGCGGCACGACTCTGTCGCGATAATGCCGGGCGATATCGTAGCTCGACCTGTAGGCCTCGTAAGCGGACCGCGCCTCGGAGCGCACGTTGACGGCCTTCTCGGCAAGCTGGTTGGCGGCACGCATGTAGGCCAGTTCAGCCTTGCGCATGCGGGCTTTGCCGGTGTCGAAGATCGGGATGGTAAATTCCAGCTCTGCGAGACCAGTGGTCTCGGTCCTTTTCCTGCCGTCCTCGATCTCGCGTTCGACTTCCGCGCCGGTCAGGATTTCCAGATCCGTCACGTAGCGGGTGGCATCCGTCAGCCCGTAGGAGCGTGCGGTTGCCTCCAGCTCCAGCCTGGCGACCTGAAGATCGATGCGGTTGCGAAGCGCCTCGGCCTCTATCGCGTCGCGCCTGGCCGCCGCTTTCGGCAGGGCGGGAAGGCTGTTCGGCACGCGGTATTCGAGGTCCGAGCCCCAGAGCCCCATCAGCCTGGACAGCTCTTCCTTGGCGAGCCTTGCCGTCAACCGGGCTTTTGCCGCCTCTCCGGCGAGTTCGGCGACAAAGACGTGTTCGCGGGCCTGGGCGCCCTTCGTCATCGCCCCGGTCTCGCCGAGCTTCTCCGCCAGTTCGGAAGCCGCGTCGGCGGCTGCCTGCGCGCGCTGCAACTGGCCGGCCCGCTCCCACGCCGCCACCGCGCCGATCCAGGCGCGCCGGGTATCGGCCGCCAGGCGCAGCGTCGTGACGGCGGCATCCAGTTGAGCTTGCCGGAACCGTGTATCGGCGATTGCGACGTCGCGATTTTTCGTAAGGAGTGCCAGAAGATTGGCCGTGATCGCTCCCTCGATTGCCCTGAAGGCCTCGAGCCCAGGCGCGCCGATGCCGGTTGTGCCGATCGAGACGGTCGGGTTCAGCAGCATCGTCGCCTGCCATGCGTCGGCCGCGCGGTCTCCGACATCGGCATAGGCAGCCTGCAGCCCCTTGTTGTTGAGCAGCGCGATCTGGACGGCAGTTTCGACGTCGAGCGATGTTCCACGGGCAAGAAGGATTTTGACCTGAGCTGAGAGGGCCTGCGCCTGCTGCCGGTTCTGGATCCAGACCGTCTGCTTGGCGGTGGCCGAGGCGGTCCGGTCGGCAACGATGGCGAAGCCGGCCTCCTTCCTGGCATATTCGCCGCCGCTGACGCAGCCGCCGAGGACGATCGGGAATGCGGCCAATATTGCGAGCTTCCTGGCCGTCTTCATGAGGCATCTCCATCAGCCGAAGATTGCCGGTCGTTCTGTTGCCGCCATGACTTTGGATCGACCGGATCGCGGGCGACATAGCCCGAAATCGGCGAGCGATATCGAGCGGGAGGGACTGTGTGCTCCTGCTGGACCGCGCCGAACGCGACGACATCGGGAGGAGTGGATGCGCAGGCGGCCGCGATCAGCGGCAACCCCACCACCAATAGGGAAGGTTTCATTTGGAAAATCCGATAATAGGCTACGGGCGGCACATGCAGAGTTCGGGCGTGCGCCGTACGGACCCGTTAAAACGGGCGGTTCCTAATTCAGATATTCGGGGGACGATCGAAGGGCGGCAATTCGCCCAGCATGTCCTGGTCGTCGACGAACTGCCGGATCGACGACATGATCGGCCCGCCTATGACCGGGCCGGCGCACAGAAGCACGAAGCCGCCGCAAAAGTCCTTGCAGCATTCCTGCTTTGCGACCTTCGACGAATTGTCGTCGTCGGTGCTGTCGCCATGCGCGTGCTGATGGCCCGAGACGCCGGCCATGTCATGGTCAGCATGTGCTGCGACGCTCGGCTCGGCCCGCTCGACTTGAGTAGCAGGACCGTGCATGGCGGCGTCGACGTTAGACACGCTGTACCCCGCCAGCGACACGATGATCGCCAGCCGCACGAAGAAGAGCAATCTGCTCTGTGCGATTCGGTACATTCTGCCCATCCTCCATCGACTACAGCGAATGCGGCCGATTATCAATTGCTACGAAGGTGTCGTAGGATTTCACGTCGTTTCTGTGGCGCGACCACATCGGAAACGGAAAGGCGGGCGCCTCAACGGTGCTCCGCCTTGCGCTACGGTCTTCTCGATGACGGCTTTCGGCGGGGAAAGACGATTCCATCAAGCGTCTCGTCCTTGAGGATAAGCGTGTGCCACGCGGCGGCGGTGAAATGGAGCGCAACCATGGCCAGGATGATCCTCGACCCGGCGACATGGTAGCTCGCGGCCCCGAACCAGAAATAGCTGGCGATGAACCCCAGGCATGCCTGGGCAATGATTGCGGCGTAAAGGCCGTAATGGAGTGCGCTCGCAGCTCTCTTGGCCCATGAAGCCGGCTGTCGTGGTGTGGACGGCCCGATCATGCGCAGAACCAAGCGGACGCCCATCAGAAGGCCGATCAGCATTCCGGCGTAATTGTGGATGAGATGCTGAAAGAGGTCGAACGGCGAAGGCGTCACGCCCATATGGGCGGCGTGATGCGTGCGCTCGATGCTGCCGCCGGTCAGGTACTGGACCGGAAGAAGCAGAGCGATCAGCCAGTGAAGCCCTATCTGCGCTGCGGAATAGCTGCCTTTCATTGCTCCCTCCGGATCACGCGCGCAAACTATCCCCGCCGCAGTTAATGCTTCGTGCGCCGCCGCGCGTTCGGAACATTCCCGGACATGCCGTCAATGGGGATTTATCTTCGTGACTGGGAGGGTGTCGCTCATTTCGAGCGAAACAGACCCGTGAGATGGCGAAACTTCTGAGCCCACGATAGCGGGTCGATGATTTCAGGCGAAGATGACGCGATCAACCGGTCCAGGCGGGGCAGGAGAAACGCGGCCCAATCGTCGAGATCGCTTTTGCCGAAATAAGGCAGCCAGACGTCGGAGGGGCCGTCCCATTGCCGTGGATTTGCTTTGGCCAGATCCCCTAGTTTGACCAAGACAGTTCCGCCATTTTCCCCGACAACTTCGATATCCGGGTCAGGATCCGGCCTGGGAAGGCGTGCGATAATGCTCTCTTCCAAAGCTTTGCCAGCGGCACGATCCGCGTCGTCCAGCTGACGCAATATGCGTGTGTCGCTGGCGGCGCCGGAGCCCTCGGTCATGTTGATGGTAAATTTGGCGCCGGTCACGCTGTTCGAATATTGGGATACTTGTAGCCAGAAAACCCTTTTGCCACGGACAAAGCTGCATTTGCCGGCTGCTTGCGATTCCCAGCCCAATTCCTGAAATCGCGGGGCCAGCAGCGACCGCATATGGCGGTGAAAGTCTTTGCTTTTCACATAGTCGCGCATGCTTCCGAGCCCATGTTTGGCTGCAACTTCCGGACGATGTCATGACCTGGTCAAAGGGACAATGCCTGGCCCTGTGCAAATACCCGGCACGATATCGAAATCGGTACAGTTGATCGCGTTCACGGCCCTTAAAGGCGAACGTGACCGCAGATTGGCGTCCTGAAGGACAGATTGCGCTTGTCCCCATTCGCCTCGGTGTGTTCTAGGACTTGCACTGGAACTGTCGGCGAGCATGAAATGAGCGAAATCGCAGTACGACTGGAAAATGTTACCCGCCGCTTCGGCATCACTGCAGCCGTGCGCGATCTTTCTCTTCATATTCGGCGCGGAGATGCGGTTTCGCTCGTGGGCCATTCCGGTTGCGGCAAGTCTACGCTCCTGCGCATGATTGCCGGTGTCGAGGTGCCGGAATCCGGTCGCATCTTCCTCGAAGGTCGCGAGGTGGCAGGTTCGGCCGCTTTCGTCGAACCGGAGGCGCGCGGCGTCGGCTTCGTCTTCCAGGACTATGCTCTCTTTCCGCATCTGACCGTACGGGACAATATCCTCTTTGGTCTCAAGCGAACTCCGAAGGGTGAGGCAGCTGCGCGGGCAGAGGAGATGATCAGCAAGGTCGGGATCGAACATCTGGCTCATCGCTATCCGCACACCCTTTCCGGCGGCGAACAGCAGCGCGTCGCACTCGCCCGCGCCCTGGCGCCCCGGCCGAGTATCATTCTGATGGACGAGCCCTTTTCCAATCTGGATCAGGGTCTGCGCGGGAAGGTACGCAGCGACACCTTGAACCTGTTGCGGGCGCTTGGCACGACCGTGATCATCGTCACGCATGATCCGCAGGAAGCACTTTCCGTCGGCGACCAGGTGGTCCTGATGCGCGCAGGTGAAATCGTCCAGTCCGGCTCCGCCTATGATCTGCACGACCGTCCGACGAATGCCTATGCGGCAGAGTTTTTTTGCGCGTCCAGCAAAGTTCCCGGCGTTTACCGTGGCGGATGGATCGAGACCGCGATAGGCGACTTCGCCTATACGCTCGATCGTCCGCCGCCAAGCGCGGTGACCGTTTATGTCAGGCCGCATGCTATTGCGCTGTCTCCCGGCTCGGGGATCTCCGCTCGTATCGAGAATCG
This sequence comes from Rhizobium sp. J15, assembly GCF_002531825.1. Lineage (GTDB taxonomy): Bacteria > Pseudomonadota > Alphaproteobacteria > Rhizobiales > Rhizobiaceae > Rhizobium. The sequence goes on from NZ_NWSX01000001.1 coordinate 429,125, forward strand.
TGTTTTGCATGGCGAATTCGAGCAGATCACGTTGAAGGTCGATGGCCTCGAGGCGCCGCTTAAGGCGAGAGCCCTGGAGCGGCTGCCCGTTGATGCGGAGAATATCGAGATCTCAATCCTCCCCGAGCGGCTGCTGGCTTTTTGACAACTCAGCTGCGAGCGCATTCTGATGACCTCCTCATCAAGTTTCCGTGATATTTGGCTTCAAATTCCAGGGAAAACTTGACTTTCAGGGTCAGGAACTGCTGCAAGCAATGCGCATTCATTCGCGGAGGGACATAATGAATTCGCGCTCTATCCTCACATCCATGCTGCTTGCTGCTTCGGCGCTGATGTCGCCTTGCATGGCTGGCGCCGCAGAAATCAACCTTTACACGACGAGAGAACCGGCTCTGATCGCACCTCTTCTGGAGGCGTTCACCAAATCGTCCGGTACGAAGGTGAATACCATTTTCCTGAAGGACGGCCTGGCAGAGCGCGTCGCCTCCGAGGGCGCCAGCTCGCCGGCTGACATCCTGATGGCCGTCGATGCCGGCAACCTTGTCGATCTGGTCGATAAAGGCGTAACGCAGCCGGTGGAATCATCTGTCCTGAACTCGGCTGTCCCGGAACAACTGCGTGATGCCAAGGGCAATTGGTTTGCGCTTTCGATGCGCGCCCGCGTGCTCTACGCGGCCAAGGATCTTGATATCAGCACATTCAACTACGAGGAGCTTGCCGATCCCAAGTGGAAGGGCAAGATCTGCATTCGCTCGGGCCAGCACCCCTATAATACGGCACTGTTTGCCGACTACATCGCCCACTACGGCGCGGAAGAAGCCGAGAAATGGCTGACGGGCGTCAAGGACAACCTCGCACGCAAGGCAGCCGGCGGCGATCGCGATGCGGCTAAGGATATCCTCGGCGGCATTTGCGACATTGGTATCGCCAACTCCTATTATGTTGGCCTGATGCGATCCGGCAAGGGTGGTGAAGAGCAGGTCAAATGGGGCGATGCCATCAAGGTCGTCCTGCCGACGTTCAAGAACGGCGGGACGCAAGTGAATATCAGCGGCGCGGCAATCGCCAAGCATTCGCCGAACAAGGCTGAAGCCGTCAAACTTCTCGAATATCTCGTCTCCGACGAAGCGCAGAAGATCTATGCCGAGGCTAATTACGAATATCCTGTGAAGGCGGGTGTCGCGGCCGATCCGATCATCGCATCCTTTGGCGAACTAAAGATCGACAGCAAGCCCTTGTCCGAGATCGTCAGCCATCGCAAGCAGGCGAGCGAACTCGTGGACAAGGTCGGCTTCGACAACTAAAGAACAGGGAAGGCGCCGCTGAGAGGCGCCTTCCTCCCCGAGAATGGATCGAGTGATGTTTCCCAGCCAGGCGCCCGCCCGCTCTGCAAAGCGCACCGGCAGCGCATGGCTGGCAATTGCCGCTACGATCGCCCTCATTGCCATTCTGCCGATCGGGGGATTGCTTCTCGAAGCCTCGAAGGGCTCGGCCGGTCTTTGGGGGCATCTTTTCTCGACCATCCTTCCGGTCGCGCTTCTCGACACCGTCGTCCTCCTTGCGGGGGTCGGGGTCATCACTGCTGTGGTCGGCACGACGACGGCATGGCTGGTGACGGCCTATGATTTTCCCGGCAGGCGTGCTCTGGAATGGATGTTGCTTCTGCCGCTTGCCGTTCCGACCTACATCGTCGCCTATGCCTATCTGGATATACTGCATCCGATCGGTCCGGTGCAGGATGCCGTGCGCTGGCTGCTCGGCTACGAGAGCCCGCGCCAGTTTCGCCTTCCGGACGTCCGTTCCATGGCAGGCTGCATCCTGCTTCTCGGAATCGTGCTCTACCCCTATGTCTACATTCCGACCCGCGCGATGTTCCTCACCCAATCCGGTAATCTCGTCGATGCGGCACGCACGCTCGGCACATCTCGCCGCGCGGTCTTCTGGCGGGTCGCCCTGCCGCTCGCGCGCCCGGCTGTCGCCGTGGGGATCAGCCTTGCTCTGATGGAAACGTTGAACGATATCGGCGCCGCCGAATTCCTCGGTGTCCGGACGATCACCGTTTCCATCTACACGACCTGGATCACCCGCTCGGATTTGTCGGGAGCGTCGCAGATCGCCCTTGCCCTTCTTCTCATCGTCGTCGCGATCGTTGCGGTGGAGCGATGGGCGCGACGCAAGCAGCGCTACTCGATCGACGTTCGCCGGATGCGGCGTTTCCAACCGCGGCGGGTATCTTTGGGAAAAGGCATGCTGCTGTTTTTCGGCGGTCTTCTGCCGGTCATCCTCGGCTTCGCCGCACCCGCGCTCTATCTCTTGATCGAAGCGGCAAAACGCTATCGGTTCGCCGGCATATCCCCTCGTATCATCGATGAGGCGGTGAATACGCTCGTTATCGCCACCCTGGCGACGGCGGCGACCGTCATCCTTGGGCTTCTCGCTGCCTACGCGACCCGCCTGCGCCCGGGCCAGGCGTCCTCCTGGCTCCTGCGCTGTTCGACAATGGGCTATGCTGCTCCCGGGACCGTGGTCGCCATCGGTGTGCTGATCGCCCTTGCCGGGCTCGATCAGTTTATCGATCGCGCCGCGCTTTCCTTGTTTGGTGTGTCGCCTGGCCTGCTCCTTATGGGATCGGGTGCTGCCGTCTTATATGCGCTCATCGTGCGGTTTCTGGCGATCTCCGCCGGCGGCATAGAAGCCGGTCTCTCGCGCATTTCCCTGTCGCTCGATCATGCTTCGCGTTCGTTGGGGCAATCCACCACAGGCACTCTGCGATACGTGCATTTGCCGCTCTCGAAGGCGGCAATCTCGGCTGCAGCCCTGCTGGTCTTCGTCGATTGCGTGAAGGAGCTGCCGGCGACGCTCCTCCTGCGGCCGCTCAATGTCGAGACTTTCGCGACTCATCTTTATGGAGAGGCTGCGAGAGGCACTTACGAGGAAGCCTCGATTGCCGCGCTCGCCATCGTGCTAGTCGGCATTCTGCCGGCCATTCTGCTGTCGCGGATCGGACGCATCCGCTAACGCACGTCGCGATCTTTCAGATTCGCTCCCCGTGCTTT
>NZ_NWSX01000021.1 GCF_002531825.1 Rhizobium sp. J15
TGCCGCGCAACTCCATGCCGCGGGTGTAGTTCGGGCCCGGCTCGCCGGTCTTCTCGATGCCCATGTCGCCGGTGGCGACGCCGATCACCGCCCCCTTGTCGTCATAGAGCACTTCGGTGGCGGCAAAGCCCGGATAGATCTCGACGCCGAGTTCCTCCGCTTTGGTCGCCAGCCATCGACAGACGTTTCCGAGCGAGACGATGTAATTGCCGTGATTGTTCATCAAGGGCGGCATCAGCACATTCGGCAGGCGGATCGAGCCGGCCGGGCCGAGCACCAGGAAATGATCGGCCGTCACTTCAGTCTTGAAGGGATGATCGACATCCTCGCGCCAGCCGGGCAGCAGCCGGTCGATGCCGATCGGATCGACGACGGCGCCTGAGAGGATATGGGCGCCGACCTCGGCGCCCTTCTCCAGCACCACGACCGACAGTTCCGGATCGACCTGCTTCAGCCGGATCGCCGCCGCCAGACCGGCCGGACCGGCGCCGACGATCACGACGTCGAATTCCATGCTCTCGCGTTCGGGCAGGTCAGTCATCTCGCTCATCCATTCGTCTCCGCTTGGCCGCAAGCGGCCTCATCCCTCATGAGCACTTCTTGTCAAAACGAGATCGGATTGTCGAGCCGAGATACGACAGCCGATCTTCCAATTCGCACAATGATAGGCCTACTCCGTCAGGAGTATATAACGTTTACGTGAACGTCAATTATCAAACGGCGGCAAGCCCGTCAGCCTCCCTTTCCTTTTCCGCCGCTTGCGCCTTATACATCGCTCTAGGATATCGGAGGACAAAGTCATGGATCTCGGCATCGAAGGCAAACGCGCGCTCGTTCTCGCCTCCTCACGCGGCCTCGGCCTCGGCATCGCCGCGGCGTTGGCGCGGGAGGGCGCAAACGTGCTGCTGTGCGGGCGCAGCGGCGAACAGCTGGAGGCCAATTGCAAGGCGATCAACGCCGAAGGCAAGGGCAAGGCCGACTGGATCTGGGCCGATCTCGGCGACGAGCGCTTCGTCGAGACAGTCACGACGGCGGTGAAGGAAAAATTCGGCGGGCTCGATATCCTCGTCAACAATACCGGCGGCCCGACACCCGGCACGACCGAGGACATGACGGCCGAAAAGCTCGAGACCTATTTCCTCTCCATGGTCGCCCGCGTGATCACGCTCACCAACGCGCTGCTGCCCGGCATGAAGGCGCAGGGCTGGGGCCGCATCCTGACGGTCGCCTCGTCGGGCGTGATCGAACCGATCGCCAATCTGGCGCTGTCGAATACGCTGCGCCCGGCCCTTGCCGGCTGGAGCAAGACGCTTGCATCAGAAGTGGCAGGCTTCGGCGTCACCACAAACCTGCTCCTGCCGGGCAGCATCCTGACGGGAAGGCTCGACGACCTCGACGGCGCCGCGGCGAAGCGGACAGGCAAGAGCCTCGAAGAGATCCGCGCCGACAAGGAAGCGCGCATCCCGGTCGGCCGCTACGGCAAGGTCGAGGAGTTCGCCGCAACCGCCGCCTTCCTTTGCAGCCAGCCGGCGAGCTATATCACCGGCTCGCTCATCCGCTGTGACGGCGGCGCTGCCCGGTCCGTCTGACGGCCACGCTCAATCCGCGCGGGCCGCGACGGCGGCCCATGCCGCGGCACTTCGCACCATCTGTTCGACGTTAGCAGGATCGTCGGCAAGCTCGGCGAGCTCGGACAGGCGATGGAAGCCCGTCAGGATGGCAATGCGCCGCCGGTCGAGCCTGCGCCCGGTCAGGCTTTCATAGGCCGACACGATACGCGCCGTCAGATCCGGCGATATGAAGTTCGAATAGATGAACTCCTGGTGCAGCGGGCCAAAGCCGGAATCGGCGAAATCGTAGATGCCGTTGAGCCGTTTTTGCCCATGGTCGAAGGCCATGTTCCAGCCGTGGCCGTCGAAGAAGCCGTAGATATTTCCATAGGGATCGGGCGGCAGGATTTCGAAATCGGAAACGACCCTCTGCGCAAAACGCCTGATCTCAGGCGGCAGCAGCGGCAGGGCCTTGGTTCGCACGGCTTCCGGCGATTGCCACGGCTGGATCGCCCCGGCACCGGCCTCATGCATGCGATCGGCCTCGATCACATGCAGCTCGGCGTAAAACCGCGCGAGATCATCCGCAAGGCGCCGACGGTCGCCCTCCCCGAGCGCTTCGTAATCCTCGGTGATCAGGTGTTCGCCTTCGATCTTGGTGTGGCTGGAGAAGAACGGCGGCCCTTCGTGAATGCGCATGTCGGGTACTGCCATCGACAGCGACGGCCGCACGACGCCGAGCAAGGCAGCTTCCTTGCGAAGCGCCCGTTCCGCGCTGAGATCGCGGGGGAATTTGAAGATCAGCGTGTCATCGACGTCGACCGCTATCGAATCCCATCCCTTCGCCGCCAGCTTGAAGACAGCGCCGGTGAGATGAGGAAACACGTTTGTGATGAGAGAGCGAAATTCGCTGGCGTCCAACTCGGTCATGACGACCTACCTTCTCTTTCTTCCGCCTTCTTGCCGCGCAATGGACGGAGCTGCAGGTCGACGTCATCCCTGGTCAGAATTTGCCCGTCAAACCGCGTGAGGTTACACTGGCATTATATTAGTATAGTTTGAATATTACGGAATATTCATTACAAAAATTTAAGCCCTTATAACCACTTAGTGATCGCGACCGGGCAATTATGTCTTTTTTGCGCCGCAATAGAAGCGGCTCAATCGGGGCATAAATTTTCGCAACCTTGCCCAAGACCGGTCTCGCCCATGAAGAAATTTTGGATCACCGTCAGCGTTATCGCTGTTGCCGCCGTCGGCCTCTGGCAATTCGGCAATTTTATTCCCTATGCCGCCCAGGTGCCTTACCTCTCGAAGCTGATCAAACAGCCGGCAGGCGGCACCGGCGGGGAGCAGGCGCAGGCCGATCAGGGAGCGGATGGCGGGCAACATCAAGGCGGCGGCCGCCGGCGCGGTGGCGGCGGCCCAACGGTCGTCAAAACGGTCGCCGCGGTGAAAACGGCACTGCCGACCGATGTGACGGCGTCCGGATGGGCCGATGCCGACGACAACACGACCATCGCGGCGCAGGAGCAGGGCCTGATCGTCAGCATCAACGGCCAGGATGGGGCGACCGTCAAAGCCGGCGACCTGATCGCCAAGCTGGACGACCGGACGGCCAAGGCCGCCGTCGACAAGGACAATGCGATGATCGTGCGCGACACCGCGACCCTTTCGGAATCCGAGACGGCGCTGGTGCGGGCACAGGACCTGTTCGACCAGAAGGCCGGCCCCCAGCAGAGCCTCGATCAGGCGAGAGCCGCCCGCGACACCGCCGCCGCCACGGTCGACGCGGACAAGGCGACGCTCGCCTCGGATCAGATCATTCTCGAAAATACCGACATTCGCGCGCCCTTCGACGGCCGGCTCGGCGACATCGCCATCAGCAAGGGTGCTTTCGTCAATGCCGGCTCGGCAATCGTCACCATCGCGAAATACGATCCGATCTACGTGAAATTCCACCTGCAGGAACGCTATCTGCGTGAGCTGAAGAACGCGCTCGCAGCCGGCCCGGTCGAGGTCAGCACGGTTCCCTCCTCCAGCAAGGGGCAGGTCCGCAAGGGTGAGATCAGCTTCTACGACAATACGGTCGACACCGCCTCCGGCACGATCCTCGCCAAGGCGAAATTCGAGAATGCCTCCGGCGCGCTCTGGCCCGGCCAGTCGGTCAATATCGTCGTGCATTTCGACAATGCCGAACAGCAGGTGGTCGTGCCGACGGTCGCCGTCAGCCCCGGCCCGGACGGTTTCTTCGCCTTCGTCGCCAAGGACGGCAAATCGCATCTGACCCCCGTCACCGTCGCCCGGGCCAATGGCGGCTTTACCGCGATAGAATCGGGCCTTTCGGAAGGCGACCATGTGGTCGTCGAAGGTCAGGGCCAGCTCAGCGACCAGCAGGCGATCAAGGAGCAGTTCGACGACAAGACGCTCGATGTCGCATCCGCCGACGAGCCCAGGCAACAGCAGCCGTCCCAGACGATCGCGGTCGGAGGTCAGCAATGATCCCCAATTTCTGCATTCAGCGCCCCGTCGCGACGACGCTGCTTGCCATCGGCGTCATTCTGGCCGGCCTTGCCGGTTATCAGCTCGTGCCGGTCGCAGCCCTGCCGCAGGTCGATTTTCCCACCATCAACGTTTCGGCGCAGCTGAGCGGCGCCTCGCCGCAGACCATGGCGACCTCGGTCGCCACGCCGCTGATCAAGCAGTTCGAGACCATTCCCGGGATCAGTGAGATCAGCGCCTCAAGCTCGCTCGGCAGCACCAGCATCGTGCTGCAGTTCGACCTCAACCGCGATATCGACGCGGCAGCGGCCGACGTGCAGGCCGCGATCTCGCATGCGACCCGGCAGCTGCCCGACAACCTGACGACGCCGCCGAGCTACCGCAAGACGAACCCGGCCGATGCGCCTGTCATGCTGCTCTCCGTGCAAAGCAACACCATGCCCCGCAGCAAGCTCGACGAGATCGCCGAAGACATCATCTCGCCGTCGCTTTCAACGCTGCCCGGCGTTGCCCAGGTCAGCGTTTACGGCGCGCAGACCTATGCCGTGCGCGTCGAGGTCGATCCGAACAAGCTTTTGACCCGCGGCATCGGCATCGATACCGTCAACAAGGCGCTGGCTGCGGCCAACAGCCAGCAGCCTGTGGGAACGCTGCAGAACAATTCGCAGAGCATGACCATCACCGCGAACACCCAGCGCACCAATGCCGACCAGTTCCGCTCGCTTGTCATCGCCAATCCGAACGGCGCGCCGATCCATCTCGGCGATGTCGCCGATGTGCAGGACAGCGTCGAGAACCAGTATACCGGCAGCTGGTATGACGGCCAGCGCGGCATCATCCTCGCCATCCAGCGCCAGCCGGACGCCAACACGGTCGACGTCGTCGACGCGATCAATGCCAAGCTGCCGCAGCTTCACGCCGAAATCCCCTCCTCGGTCACCACTGTCGTCATGAACGATGCCGCAAAGCCGATCCGCGCGGCTATCGCAGACGTGAAGTTCACGCTGCTGCTGACCATCGGCCTCGTCGTCCTCGTCATCTACCTCTTCACCGGCCATGCGACCGCAACGATCATTCCGGGGCTTGCCGTTCCGCTGTCGCTGATCGCGACCTTCGGCATGATGTATGTGCTCGGCTACAGTATCGACAACATTTCCCTGCTCGGGCTGACGCTCGCGGTGGGGCTGGTGGTCGACGACGCGATCGTCATGCTGGAAAACATCCTGCGCCATGTCGAGGAAGGCATGCCGGTGCGGGAAGCGGCGATCAAGGGTGCCGGCGAGGTCAGCTACACCATCATTTCCATGTCGGTTTCGCTGATCGCAGTCTTCATCCCGATCCTCCTGATGGGCGGCGTCGTCGGCCGCGTGTTCAATGAATTCGGCATGGTGGTCGCCATCGCCATCATCTCGTCGGCGATCGTCTCGCTGACCGTGACGCCGATGCTCGGCTCGCGCCTGTCCAACAATCACAGCCGCCCGCCGCTTCTCATCCGCCTTTTCGATGCCGGCTTCGAACGGACGCTCAACGGCTATGACAGGGCGGTCGGCTGGTGCCTTCGCCATCGAGTCACGATCCTCGGCGTCTTCCTCGGCTCGGTGGCGCTGACGGTCTATTTCTTCATGACGCTGCCGACGAGCTTCTTCCCGCAGGAGGATATCGGCCGCCTGACGATCAGCACCCAGGCCCGGCAGGATATTTCCTATTCCGCCATGGAGGCGCTGCAGAAACAGGCCGCCGCCGCCGTCAAGGCAAACCCGGCCGTCAACCACGTGATGTCGACGATCGGCGGCAACCCGAACAAGCCGCAGAACAACGGCTCAATGTTCGTCGAACTCAAGGACAAGAAGGAGCGCCCGCCGCTCGACCAGACGCTGCGCGAACTGCGCACGGCAATCAACAAGATCCCGGGCATACAGGCCTTCGTGACGCCGAACCAGAGCCTGCGCTTCGGCGGCCGCCAGACCGCCAGCCAGTATCAGCTGGTCATCCAGGCGCTGAGCGCCGACCAGACCAACCTCTGGGCCGGCAAGATCCAGGCGGCGATGCGCAAGGAGCGGCTGTTCACCGACGTGACCTCGGACGCCCAGAACAACGCCCTGCAGGCCAATATCGTCATCGATACCGAGCGGGCGGCCGCCTACGGGATCGACAACGACACGCTGCGCACGACACTGCAGGAATCCTTCAGCGGATATGCGGCCGCGGAAATCCAGTCGACCGGCGACAGCTACGACGTCATCGTCGAATATGACACGAGCAAGCCCTGGGACGACCAGAAGCTGTCGGAAATCCGCGTCGCCTCATCCAATGGCAGCCTGGTGCCGCTTTCGAACTTCGCGCATGTCCAGCGCACCACCGGTCCCGTCACCATCAACCAGACCGGCCAGCTCGTCTCGACGACCGTCTCCTTCAACCTGCCGGAGGGCGTCTCGCTCAGCGACGCGACGGCGGCGATCGACCAGATCAAGAAGGACATCGGCATGCCGGCCGACGTCTTCACTTCCTATGGCGGCACGGCGGAGATCTTCCAGCAGTCGCAGGGCAATACGCCCTATCTGATCCTGGCGGCGGTCTTGACCATCTATGTCGTGCTCGGCGTGCTCTATGAAAGCTTCATCCATCCGCTCACGATTCTCTCCGGCCTGCCGGCGGCGGCATTCGGTGCGCTGCTGGCCTTGAAGATCATGGGCTTCGATCTGTCGATCATCGCGCTCATCGGCCTGTTGATGCTGATCGGCATCGTCAAGAAGAACGCGATCATGATGATCGACGTGGCGGTGGAGACCATGCGCACGACGGGAGAGAAGGCGACGGCGGCGATCCATGAGGCCTGCGTGCGGCGCTTCCGGCCGATCATGATGACGACCTTCTGCGCCCTGCTCGGCGCCCTGCCGATCGCGCTCGGCACCGGCGCGAGCTCGGAGCTGCGCCAGCCGCTCGGCATTGCCGTCGTCGGTGGCCTCGTCGTCTCGCAGCTGCTGACGCTGTTCATCACCCCGGTCATCTTCGTCGAGATGGACCGCTTCGGAAACTTCCTCGGCCGCCTGATCGGCAACAAGAAGGTCGAGGAGCCGGAGGTGGCGGAAGCAAGGGCAATGGCTGCCGAATGATGACGGCCCTCTGAGTTCGGCATCACCCATCAGCCCTTGCGGCGCACTTCTTTTCCCTGCCCGGGAGAAGAAGTGCGCCAGCGACCACATCCGCTTTCGATCCTCTTGAATGTGTCACGCCTCTGTGGCATCACCCGCCCTCCTTGATCCGGGCGCTGACACGCCCTTTCGCGGAGCAACGCTCCGTCTCCAATAACAATCGGCATGAAAGAGGTGCGGGCATGGCTCAGGCGCTGGGTTTGGACTTCGGCACGACCAATACGGTTCTCGCCATGGCGGATGGCGGAGCAACGCGCTCGATGGCGTTCACGAGCACGGCGGGAACGGCCGACAGCATGCGCACGGCGCTTTCCTTCATGAAGGATGCCCAGCTCGGCGCGTCGGCGCTGAAGGTGGAGGCGGGCCATGCGGCGATCCGCCAGTTCATCGACAATCCCGGCGAGTGCCGGTTTCTGCAGTCGATCAAGACCTTTGCGGCGAGCGCGCTCTTCCAGGGCACGCTGATCTTCGCCAAGCGCCATAATTTCGAGGATCTGATGGAGGTTTTCATCAGGCGCCTGCGCAACTATGCCGGCGACAGCTGGCCCTCGGACGTCAGCCGCATCGTCACCGGCCGGCCGGTACATTTCGCCGGGGCGAACCCCGATCCGGTGCTCGCGACCGAACGTTACAACGAGGCGCTGTCGCGTTTCGGCTTTCCCGAAATCCACTATGTCTACGAGCCGGTCGCAGCCGCCTTCTATTTTGCGCAGAACCTGAAGCAGGACGCGACGGTCCTGGTCGCCGATTTCGGCGGCGGCACGACCGACTATTCGCTGATCCGCTTCGAGACCATCGCCGGCAGGCTGACGGCAACACCGATCGGCCATTCCGGCGTCGGTGTCGCCGGCGATCATTTCGATTACAGGATGATCGACAACATTGTCTCGCCGCTGATCGGAAAGGGAAGCCATTTCAAGAGCTTCGACAAGATCCTCGAAGTGCCGTCCAATTATTATTCCAGCTTCGGCCGCTGGAACCAGCTGTCGATCTTCAAGACCACACGCGAATTCGAGGATCTGAAGAAGCTGGTGCGCACCAGCCTGGAGCCGGAAAAGCTCGAAATCTTCATCGACCTCATCGACCACGACGAGGGCTATCCGCTCTACCAGGCGGTTTCGGCGACGAAGATGGCGCTTTCGGCATCGGAAGAAGCGCCCTTCGATTTCGCGCCGCTCGGGCGCGGCGGGCACCGCAGCGTCCGGCGCAGCGACTTCGAGGGCTGGATTGCCGAGGATCTTGCCCGCATCGAAGGCGCGCTCGACGAGGTGCTCGAGAAGACCGAGACGAAGGCGTCGGAGATCGACAAGGTGTTCCTGACCGGCGGTACCTCCTTCGTGCCGGCGGTGCGCCGCATCTTCACCGAGCGCTTCGAACGCGACCGGATCGAAAGCGGCGGCGAGCTGCTGTCGATCGCTCATGGCCTGGCGCTGATCGGCGAACGCGACGACATCGCGCAATGGACTGTGCAATAGAACAGGCAGGAGCGGGCAATTTGCCGCCCGCCCTTTCAATGCCCATTTCTCTCCGCTAGACTTGCCGCATGATCTCCGCCAACGACCTTTCCCCCGCCGAGCTCGCAGCGCTTCTGCATTTCCATGCGGATGCCGGCGTCGAGTGGCTGCTGGAGGAAGAGGCGATCGACCGTTTCGCCGAATTCGAGGCGATGAAGGCCGCGCGCCGTCCGGCGTCGGCGCAGCAGGAGCGTCCCGCGGCCGGGGAGCGGTCAAACGTCGGAGAACGTCAGACATCGCCGCGCCCGACTGCCGCAGTCCGTCCGGCCCCGGTCTCTGGCCCGCAACCGGCGATCCCGGATGGCGAGGCGGTGCAGCAGGCGCGTTTCGTTGCCGAAAGCGCGCGCTCGCTCAGTGAACTCAAGACCGCGCTCGAAGGCTTCAACGGCTGCAATCTCAAACATAGCGCCCGTTCGACCATCTTTGCCGATGGCGATGCCGAAAGCGGCATCATGGTGATCGGTTCGGCGCCGAGCGCCGAAGACGATCGCGAGGGCACGCCTTTCTCGGGAAAATCCGGCCAATTGTTCGACAAGATGCTGGCGGCGATCGGGCTCAGCCGCTCGAGCGTTTTGCTGACCCAAGTCATTCCCTGGCGCCCGCCGGGCAACCGCGCGGCCTCGGCAGCCGAAATGGACATTTGCCGCCCCTTCATCGAGCGGCAGATCGCGCTGGCCGAACCCCAGGTCATCCTGCTGCTCGGCAATTTTTCGGCGCGCTTCTTCTTCGGGGAAAACGATACTATCCACGGGTTGCGCGGCCGCTGGAAGGAAATTGCGGTCGCCGACCGCGTCATTCCCACGATCGCCAGCCTGCATCCTCAGGATCTGTTGACCGCGCCCGTCAACAAAAGGCTCGCCTGGAACGACCTGCTGGCTTTTCAAGCAAAACTTAAGTCCCTCCCCCTGCTTAGAAATTAGCCGAAATTGAATAATTTATGAATCGATCCATGCGTTTTTCGCATGGCTGCATCGCGCCATGACGCATTGCGGAATCTATGCTGCATTGCAATATAGGCCTGTGTCTTGGGAGGAATCACAGGAACCAAGGCCATGAACAAGAGATTTCGTCCTATCCATTGCGGGTTTGAAACCCTTCGCCTAGCCAGCGATCCAGTTCGCTCCAGTCAGGGCTACAGCCGTCTCGGCTTTGCCACGAACGAACAGATGATTGCTCGCGGCACCGGCATCAACAGCCGTACGGCGCGCCCGACCGCCATTTTCTCCGACTTCCAGCAATATTGAGCGGCAGGCGTTTTCGCCTGCCTTTTACCGGTAAGAGTAACAAGATGACGATCCTGATATCGCTCCTGCGCAACATCGAGACTTTCGAGCATATCCGCGTCGCGGTTTGTGCAGCGCGGGAATATGAGCGCGAGCTTTCGGTCAAGCCGGCCGATGCCGGCGCAAGCGTCGCGGCCATCGTTCTCTGATCAGACAGCCATCCCATCGATCTGGCTTACGCTAAGCCCTGGCATCGTGCGTTCCTGATATCGATTCCGGTTTCCCGAGCGATGCGGCAGCCCACTCGAAGGCTTCGTCGACATAGGCGAATTTGACCGCCTGCCAGGCGCGATATTGCTCGACGAAATCCCGCGATACCCAAAGATGCGTCTTGCGCGTTTCGTCGTGCCAGCCGAGGCAGCCGCGCTGCGCCGCCTTTGCCAGCAAGCGCTGCAGATGGGTGCGCGACATCATGAAATCGGCGGCGAGCGCGCGGGTTTCGACGCGGCCGACGGGGAACCTGTCGGGCTCGGCGTTTTCGATATCCATGCGGGACATGAGGTGGTCGACGACGAGGCCGCCGGCTTCCGTCCAGAGGAACAGCGCCACCTGCTCCGGCGGTTCGCGCCAGGCGGCATCTTCCAGGCAATGGCAGGCGATACGCGGCTGGATGAGCCGCATCAGGGACGGATTTGCCTGGAAAATAGCGGCCCTTTCACCGCCATCGAGCAGGTCGAGCGCAGCGAGATTGGCGTGAATCCAGGCAAACATCGCCTGATGGCTGACTTCGGCCGGTTCGAAATGGCGCGGCCGCCGCCGCTCGTCGCCAGGCGTGTGGGTGATGAAGCGGTAGGTATAGAGTTCTTCGATGAAGGCGAGCACGGTGTTTCGGCTCGCGACCTTGTATGCGGTGATGCGCCCCGTCAGCCGCACGGCGGTCAAGCCCGATGTCGGATCGCTCGGATCATATTCCAGGTTGAGGGCAAAGGCGGTCTGGGTCAGAAGCCAGCGCTGCTGGGAGGCGAGCAAGCGCGCCAGCCGCGGGCCGGCATCGAACATGCCGCGCAACTGCCCGGCAAGAAAGCGGATGCTCATCAGAAAGGAAGGGTTCCCAACCAATTGCTCCGCCGTGAACGCCATTATGCTTTTCTCCACCTCCGCTCGCAGGCCAGCGTTCGGAGCAGTGGTACCGAAAGCTTCTCCGGCATCAACGGCCATTCAGACATGCACAGCTTCGAATAAATGATATCCGCTCATGTTCAAAAATCATATTCTGCGGGCAAGCGGTATCACTAGAATTCACCAGTGTTTTCGTCCCTTGCGCGCGGCTTTCAAGCCATAGCAATCTCTGCGTTGAAAATCTTCCATATCATAAGCTTACAGGCCGGTCAGGCTTGCGGCGTCGAGGCCTTGTGCGCCTCCCTTTGCTCGATGCCCAGCTGATGCTCGCGGTAGATGATGAAGATGCCGGCGGCGATGATGATGGCTGTGCCGATCAGCATGGTGATGCTCGGCACGTCGCCGAAGACGAAATAGGCGACGATGCTGCCGAGCAGGATCGAGGTATATTCGAACGGCGCGACGGTGGAGACATCGGCATGGCGATAGCTTTCCGTCAGCAGGATCTGCGCCACGCCGCCGCAAAAGCCGGCGACGATCAGATAAAGCGCCGACGGCCAAGGCAGGACGAGCCAGCCGAAAGGCAGGGAGGCGAGCGAAAAAACCGATGCGGTGAGCGAGAAATAAAGCACAATCGTCGCCGTCTTTTCCTCTTCGACGAGGCGGCGCACCTGGATCATCGCCATGCCGCCGAGAACGGCCGAGAGCAGTACCGCGAGCGCGCCGACAGCCTGTTCGGCCTCCATGCCGCCGTCACGAAACAGGGTAAGTTTCGGCCAGGAGACGATGGCGACGCCGACGATGCCGATCAGGACGGCGCTCCAGCGATAGACGCGCACGGTCTCGCCGAGAAAAACCGCGGCGAAGATGACGGCGACGAGCGGCAAGGCGTAACCGAGCGCGATCGCTTCCGGCAGCGGCAGATGCAGGAGACCGTAAAAGCCGAAAGCCATCGACAGGATGCCTATCGTGCCCCGCTTCAGATGGCCGATCGGATTGGCGGTATAGAAGGCGGCGCGCAGCTGCCCGATATAGGCAAGATAGGCCATGATCGGAAAGAGCGCGAAAAAGGACCGGCAGAAGGTGACCTGACCCGGCGGAATGTCCGATCCGGCCAGCTTGATGAAGGTCTGCATGGCCAGGAAGACCACGACCGACGAGACTTTCAGCGCAATGCCTCTCATCGGGTTTCTGAGAACCGAGTGCATGATCCTGGCTCTTGATGCTGACTGGAACAGAATGGGGAGACGCGTTCGACTCGGGAACGCAGCGGATGACGCCTTCCATCGTAACGAAAGAAAATCCTAATGGGCGAAAAAACCGCAGGCCACGAGGGAGAATCTTAAAATTGCCTCCGGTGACAGGCTCGACTGCTCGTATCGCGTAAAATTTTCCTTCCCTTGAGCCATTCGCCCTAAAATGTTCACCACTCGACGCTGCTCATTAACCAATTGAAAACCATAGCCAAGCATCGTTTTTCCACGCTTATGTAGAAATTTTCTTCACCGCCAATCGATTGCCCGACCTTCCAGGATCATCTGATGAAGCCGCTCAGCGCAGAAACCATTGCCCAGTCGCAGAACGCGACGCCGCGCTCCATGCGCATCGTCACCGACGGCATCAGCATCGATCTCGAGCGGTTCAGCGCCGACAACACCCATATCGTCAAGCAGATCAAACTGCTGGCGATCAACGCGCTGATCGAAGCGGCAAGAGCCGGCGAGACCGGAAAGGGCTTTGCGGTCGTTGCCAACGAAGTGCAGCGGCTGGCGCAGATCGCCACCGACATCACCGGCAGGTTCGAGAGCAACGTGCTCGGCCGCATCGGCCTCAGCCGCGCCATGGCCGATTCCCTGGTCGAGGAGATGGAGGGTGTTCGCCTCACCGATCTCGCCCAGACGCTGGTGCAGCTCATCGTCCGCAATCTCTTCGAGCGCACCGCCGACGTGCGCTGGTGGGCGACGGACCCGGCGCTCTGGCAGGCGCTGCAGGAGCCCGGCCGAGACACAGTTGCGTTTGCAGCAGAGCGTCTCGGCGCCATTAACCGCTTTTACACCGTCTATCTCGATCTCGTGATGACCGACCTCTCGGGCAAGGTGATCGCATCGGCAAATCCCGATTTCCAGCGCAAGATCGCCGGGACGGGCCTTGGCGGCGATCCGTGGTTCCGCGCCGCATCGGCCTGCGCCTCCGGCGACGCCTATATCGTCGACGAGGTCAAATCCAGCCCGCTGCATAACAACAGGCATGCGCTCGTCTATGCCACAGGCATCCGCGAAGGCGGCAAACTGAACGGAAAGCTGATCGGCACGCTCGGCGTTTATTTCGACTGGCAGAATCAGGGCCAGGCGATCGTCGAGAAGGAAGCCAATCTGCCGCCGCAGCTGGCGGAAAAGACCACCGTCATGCTGCTCGACGGCAAGAGCCGGGTGATCGCCACCACCAATCCCGCCCTGCTCTTTTCCCATTTTGCGCTCGCCAATCCCTCGGGCCAGGCAAAAGGCAGCTACTATGACAATAACGGCTCCATCGTCGCCTTCGCGCGCACTCTCGGCTACGAGGATTACGACGGGCTCGGTTGGTACGGCGTGGTCGTGCAGCGGACGGAAAGCGACGCGGAGATCAAGGCGGCGCTCAATCTGAAATAGCGGCCCTTCTTCCGGCCGCTGCCTTCATCAGCTCGAAATAAGATATTTTGCCCGCGAACTTCGTGTTCGCGGGCAATTTGCTTTAACTTTAGTTCAGACTTTAATGTAATCATGCCCGGCAAATTTATGGCAGAGTGCGCCCGCCTCTGTATTCCGCAGTGTCCAATAACGGTCTTCAGGAAACACCATGCGAACAGATACCGGCCAGGTCATTCATCTGGCAGATTACCGTCCCACCGACTTCGTGCTGGAACGCGTGGACCTGACTTTCGAACTCGACCCGACGGAGACGAAGGTCGAGGCACGTCTCATCTTTCACCGGCGCCCCGGCGCCGATCCCACCGCGCCGATCGTTCTCGACGGCGATGAGCTGACGCTGTCGGGGCTGCTGTTCGACCAGGTGGAGCTGGACCCTTCACGCTACGACGCGACACCGGAAAGCCTGACCGTGCGCGATCTGCCGGAAAGCGCCCCCTTCGAGCTGACGATCACCACGATCATCAACCCCGAGGCCAATACGCAGCTGATGGGCCTCTACCGCACCGGCGGCATCTACTGCACGCAGTGCGAGGCGGAGGGCTTCCGCCGCATTACCTATTTCCCTGACCGTCCCGATGTGCTTGCGCCGTTCACGGTCAACATCATCGCCGACAAGGACGCCAACCCGCTGCTCCTGTCGAACGGCAACTTCCTCGGCGGCGCCGGCTACGGCCCCGGCAAGCATTTCGCCGCCTGGTTCGATCCGCATCCGAAGCCGAGCTATCTTTTCGCCCTTGTCGCCGGCGATCTCGGCGTCGTCGAAGACACGTTCACGACCATGTCCGGCCGCGAGGTGGTTCTGAAGATCTATGTCGAGCACGGTAAGGAGCCGCGCGCGGCCTATGCCATGGACGCGCTGAAACGCTCGATGAAGTGGGACGAAGAGCGGTTCGGGCGCGAATACGATCTCGACATCTTCATGATCGTCGCCGTCTCCGACTTCAACATGGGCGCAATGGAGAACAAGGGCCTCAATATCTTCAACGATAAATACGTCCTTGCCGATCCCGAGACCGCGACCGACGCCGACTATGCCAATATCGAGGCGATCATCGCGCATGAATATTTCCACAACTGGACCGGCAACCGCATCACTTGCCGCGACTGGTTCCAGCTGTGCCTCAAGGAAGGCCTGACGGTTTACCGCGACCACGAGTTCTCCTCCGACCAGCGCTCGCGTCCGGTCAAGCGCATCGCCGAGGTGCGGCATCTGAAATCGGAGCAGTTTCCCGAAGACAGCGGTCCGCTCGCCCACCCGGTGCGGCCGACGAAGTACCGCGAAATCAACAATTTCTACACGACGACCGTCTACGAGAAGGGCAGCGAAGTCACGCGGATGATCGCGACGCTGCTCGGTAAGGATAGCTTCAAGAAGGGCATGGATCTCTATTTCGACCGTCACGACGGCCAGGCCGTGACGATCGAGGATTTCGTCAAATGCTTCGAGGATTCAAGCGGCCGCGACCTGAAACAATTCTCGCTCTGGTATCACCAGGCCGGCACCCCGCTCGTCACCGCATCGGGCAGCTATGATGCGGCCGCAGGCAGCTTCACTCTGTCGCTCGAGCAGATGACGCCCGCCACCCCCGGCCAGGCGAGCAAGGAGCCGATGCATATTCCGCTGAGCCTTGCGTTCTTCGGCGAAAACGGCGGCAAGATCGAGCCGGCTTCCGTTGAGGGCGCCGAATATGCCGGGGACGTGCTGCACCTGACCGGCCGCACGCAGACGGTGGTGTTCCACGGCATCGGCTCACGGCCGGTCGTTTCGATCAACCGCAGCTTCTCGGCGCCGATCAATCTCCATTTCGACCAGAGCCCGGCCGATCTGGCGCATCTCGCCCGCCATGAGACGGATCATTTCGCCCGCTGGCAGGCCCTAACCGATCTGGCGCTGCCGAACCTCCTGAAGGCAGCCCGCGACGCCCGCGAGGGCAAGCCTGTCGTCTGCGAGGCGACCTTCGTCGAGACATTGATCGCGGCCGCCGCCGACGAGAGCCTCGAGCCTGCCTTCCGGGCCCAGGCGCTGGCGCTGCCGAGCGAATCCGACATCGCCCGCGAACTCGGCGGCAACAACGATCCCGACGCCATCCATGCCGGCCGGCAGGCGATCCTGAAACAGATCGCCGATGCCGGAAAGGACGTCTTTGCCGCACTCCATACAGCGACGACGGCATCCGGCGGCTTCAGCCCGGACGCCAAGAGCGCCGGCCTGCGCGCCCTTCGCAACAGCGCGCTGACCTACCTCTCCTATGCAGAACAGACGCCAGCCCGCGCCAAGGCCGCTTTCGATGCGGCCGACAACATGACCGATCTCAGCCATGCGCTGACGATCCTCGCCCATCGTTTCCCCGACAGCGCGGAGACGAACGAGGCGCTGGCCGCTTTCCGTGAGCGTTTTGCGGAGAATGCGCTCGTCATCGACAAATGGTTTGCGATCCAGGCCGGGATTCCGGGTGCGAAAACCCTGGAGCGGGTCCGCGCCCTCATGGACAATCCGCTTTTCAAGCGGACCAACCCAAATCGGATGCGTTCGCTGGTCGGCACCTTCGCCTTTGCCAATCCGACCGGTTTCGGCCGTGCCGACGGCGAAGGCTACCGTTTCCTGGCCGGCCAGATTCTCGATATCGACGGGCGCAACCCGCAGCTTGCCGCACGCATTCTCACCTCGATGCGCTCCTGGCGCGCGCTGGAACCGGTGCGCGCCGATCATGCGCGCGCCGCACTCGCCGAGATCGAGCGGGCTCCTGCCCTTTCGACCGACGTGCGTGATATCGTCGAACGCACGCTTAAAGGGTAATTTCATTCGGCCAGCCGCAATGCCCAAATGCGGCGGCTGGTCGACCAGTGATTCGAATCACGCGAAAAACACGAAAATATAAATAGTTAACGGATTTTTACCTTTGCCTCTGGACAAGGCGAATCACCCATGATTCTCTAGGTCAGGTTCGAGCGAGCGGCGCGCGAATCACATGAGGGACAAGGCGAAGAGATGATGGACGTGCGGCGGGCAACCGTGGCCGGAGGACGGCTGCGTGTCGATTTTGGCGGGCTGAAAGCCTGGCGCGACAGCCTTTCCGGTCAGGCAAAATCGGAACCGCTTCTTCGTCACCTGCCGAAGGCCGAGCTTGCCTTGAAGCGCGCCATTCCGGCTCTGATCGTCGCCTTCCTCTCCGTCGTCGCCGCTTCGCATTTCTTCGGCATGATGAGCGAATATGCGCGCCTGGAATCCTCGGCTCGCCATGCCACGGCACTGTCGGCGGCGACCGCCGCTGCCGTGTTCGACGATGCGGCCGAGATTTTCGACAGCGGCGATATCGGCAAGGCGCAGGCCCGCCTCGCCAAATACCTGCCTCAGGACCGGCTGGACAACGGCGCTTTTGTGCTGCTCGTGCAGGCAAGCGGCAAGGTTTTTGCCGCGACGACCGCCGGGCTCCCGCATGTCGGCAACAATGTCGGCGATTTCTTCCCGGAGGTTTCGGCGATCCGCCGTTTCGGCGATCGGGCCGGCGTCATCGAAACGACGATCGGCGGCGTGCCGCACTATGCAGAGATCACGCTGGTGGGCAATGCCGGCGGCTATATCGTCGCCGCCACCTCGCTCGAGGAGGTCGGCCGGCTCTGGCGCGAGGAGTTGGCGCTCAATGTGACGCTGTTTGCCGGCATTTCCTCGATCCTGCTCGTCATCCTCTATGCCTATTACACGCAGGTGAAGCGCGCCCGTGACGCCGACGACATCTTCCTGGAATCGAACTTGCGCGTCGAGACGGCGCTGTCGCGCGGCCGCTGCGGCCTTTGGGATTTCGATTTCGAGAACCGCGAATTCTTCTGGTCTCGCTCGATGTACGACATGCTCGGCCTGCCGGGCTCTGACAAGACGATGGGCTTCGGCGAAGCCGCAAGGCTGATGCACCCCGATGACGGCGGGCTCTACGAGATCGCACGCGCCATCGCCAACGGCCACTCCGGCCAAGTCGATCAGATCTTCCGCATGCGCCATGCCGGCGGCCACTATGTCTGGATGCGCGCCCGCGCCCAGGTGATCCGCAGCAATTCCGGTCGCATGCACCTGATCGGCATCGCCATGGACGTGACCGAGCAGCATCGGCTCGCCCAGCGCTATGCGGAAGCCGACCAGCGGCTCGCCGATGCCATCGAATGCACCTCTGAGGCCTTCGTGCTCTGGGACAAGAACGACCGGCTGGTCATGTGCAACACGCATTTCCAGCAGGCCTACGGCCTGCCGGACAGCGTGCTGGTGCCCGGCACCGAGCGCTCGACCGTCAATGCCGCCGCCGCCCGCCCCGTCATCGAGCGGCGGATCGCCGATGCCGATGGTTCCGGCTATTCGCGCACGACGGAAGTACAGCTCGCCGACGAGCGCTGGCTGCAGATCAACGAACGGCGCACCCGCGACGGCGGCAGGGTCTCGGTCGGCACCGACATCACGCTGATGAAACGCCATCAGGAGCGGCTGCGAGAATCCGAACGCCGGCTGATGGCGACGATCGGAGATCTTTCCGCCTCGCGCCAGACGCTGGAGATCCAGAAATCCGAGCTTTCGACGGCGAACGCCAATTACCAGGCGGAGAAGGAACGCGCCGAGGCGGCCAACAAGGCGAAATCGGAATTCCTCGCCAACATGTCGCATGAGCTGCGCACGCCGCTCAACGCCATCCTCGGCTTCTCCGAAATCCTGCAGAACCAGATGTTCGGGCCGCTCGGTTCGGCGAAATACGACGAATATGCCCGTGATATCCATGACAGCGGCAAACATCTGCTCAACGTCATCAGCGACATTCTCGACATGTCGAAGATCGAAGCCGGTCACCTCAAGCTGCACCGCGAGCGGATCGATCTCGTGCCGCTGATCGAGGAAAGCCTGCGCTTCACCGCCATTCCGGCCGCCGAAAAGAACATCGTCATCGACCAGCGCATCTCATCCGGCCTGACTTTGATGGCCGATCGCCGGGCGATGAAACAGGTGCTTCTCAACCTGCTTTCCAATGCGGTGAAGTTCACCGACAATGGCGGCCGCATCGCAGTGCGCACGCGCCGCATCGACGGCGCCGTCCTCGTCACCATCGCCGACACCGGCATCGGCATTCCGCGCTCGGCGCTCTCCAAGATCGGCCAGCCCTTCGAACAGGTGCAGAGCCAGTACGCCAAGAGCAAAGGCGGCTCCGGCCTCGGGCTCGCCATCTCCCGCTCGCTGACCTCGCTGCATGGCGGGCGCATGAAGATCCGCTCCCGCGAAGCTGTGGGCACGGTGATCTCGCTGCGTATTCCCGATGATGTTTAAGCTTTCACCGTCGTCGAGAATATCTTCCTGACCGCTTTCGAAAGCCGCTTCACCTCCCCCTCCAGCGTCCTGATGTCGGGGCAGTCGCCGGCGCGGCAGACGAGATCGATGAGGCCGGCCGGCGCGTCATTCGGGTCGAACAGGCCGTCGATGCAGAGGCGGATCAGCTGCGACAGGCTGGTGTAGAGCGCGAAGGCCTCGAGGCAGATGTCGAGATCGGCCGCCGGCATCAGCCCGTCGCCGAGCGCCTTCAGGGCCTCGCCGGTGCTCATGCCATTTACGGCAATGCCGACGCCCCGCGTCGGTGCGATCAACGCCAGATATTGCGCGATGAATTCGAGATCGATGACGCCTCCGGGCATCAGCTTCAGGTCCCAAGGGCCTGCCGGCGGTTTTTCCTTGTCGATCAAGTCGCGCATCTCGGCCACGTCATGCGTCACCTTGGCGATGTCGCGATCAGCCGTCAGCACCTCCCGGACGATATGCTCCGCCTCGGCGATCAGGCTCTCATCGCCTGAGATCAGCCGGGCGCGGCTGAGCGCCATATGCTCCCAGGTCCATGCCTCCTCGCGCTGATATTTGCCGAAGGCATTGATGCGGGTGGCGACCGGGCCTTTGTTGCCGGAAGGGCGCAGCCGCATGTCGACCTCGTAGAGCACACCTTCGGCGGTCGGCGCCGACAGGGCGGCGATCAGCCTCTGGGTGATGCGAGTGAAGTAGCGCGTCGCATCGAGCGGCTTCGGCCCATCGGATTCCGAGGCGGTGCCGTCATAATCGTAGAGCAGAATCAGATCGATATCGGAACCCGCCGTCAGCTCGAAGCTGCCGAGCTTGCCCATGCCCGCAATGGCGATGCGCCCGCCCGGATAATCGCCGTGCGCGGTCCGCATTTCGCTGACCACGGCATCGAGTGCCGCCGCGATGATGAGGTCTGCCAGGTGGGTGAAGGCGCGGGCGGCCATCGCGCCGTTGATCGCGCCGGTCAGCAGGCGGATGCCGATCAGGAAACGCTGCTCGGCGGCGAAGATGCGCAGCCGGTCGAGCACTTCCTCATAGTGGCGCGCCTGGACGAGCGAACCTTTCAGCCGCTCGCCGAGATAATCGCGCGTCGGCAGTTCGGCCATCAGACCAGGGTCGAGCATGCCGTCGAAGACATGCGGCTTGGCGGCAATTACCTCGGCCAACCGCGGCGCCGAGGACATGATGTTGACGATCAGCGACAGGAGCGCCGGATTGCTGCCGAGCAGAGAGAAGAGCTGGATGCCGGAGGGCAGGCCTGAGATGAAACTGTCGAAACGCAACAGCGCCTCGTCGGCGCGCTTGCTTTCGCCGAAGACGCGCAGGAGTTCCGGCGCGAGCTCCGTCAGCCTTTCGCGCGCCTCCACGGATTGCGTGGCGCGATAGCGGCCGTAATGCCAGGTGCGGATGATGCGGGAAATGTCGGAGGGCCTGTCGAAGCCGAGCTTCTTCAGGGTCACCAGCGTATCCGGATCGTCGCCCTGGCCGGTGAAGACGAGATTTCCGGTCTCGGCGGAAAGCTTGCTCTCCTGTTCGAAGAGCTGGGCGTAGCGCCGCTCCACCGTCTTCAATACGCCGACTAGCCGCTCGGCGAAGCTCGGCGTATCGGTGAAGCCCATCATGAAGGCGATGCGCTTCAGATCGGCATCCGTTTCCGGCAGCAGGTGGGTCTGCTCGTCGCGCACCATCTGGATGCGGTGCTCGACATCGCGCAGGAACCAGTAGGCCTCCGTCAGTTCGTCACGGGTTTCCGCGTCGATCCATTTCGCTTTGGTGAGTTCGCCGAGCGTTTCTTCCGTTCCCCTGCCGCGCAGCGCCGGCATGCGGCCACCGGCGATCAGCTGCTGAGTCTGAACGAAGAATTCGATCTCTCGGATGCCGCCGCGGCCGAGCTTGACGTTATGGCCCTTCACCGCGATCGCGCCGTGGCCCTTATGCGCATGGATCTGCCGCTTGATCGAATGGATATCGGCAATCGCCGCATAGTCGAGATATTTGCGGAAGACGAAGGGGGCGAGCCCGCGCAGAAATTCGCCGCCCGCCGCGAGGTCGCCGGCCACCGCGCGCGCCTTGATGAAGGCTGCCCGCTCCCAATTCTGGCCCCTGCCCTCATAATAGATCATCGCCGCATCGACGGGGATCGCGAGCGGCGTCGAACCGGGGTCGGGACGTAGCCGGAGATCGGTGCGGAAGACGTAGCCGTCCGCCGTCCGCTCCTGCAGGATGCGCACCAGCCGGCGCATCATCCGGGGAAAGATCTCGATCGCATCATCCGGGTCGGGCACGATGCCGGCCTGTTCGTCGAAGAAGACGACGAGGTCGATATCGGAGGAATAATTGAGTTCCGACGCGCCGAGCTTGCCCATGCCGAGCGCGATCAGCCCCGAGCCCTCGCTCGGCTTCACCGGATCCCGCAGCTTTAGCTTTCCGCCCTCATGCGCGGAGAGCAGCAGATGGTCGATCGCGGCAGCGACCGAAGCCTCGGCAAGCCTGCTCAGCCAGGCAGTCGTCACCCGGCCGTCGAAGATGCGTGAGAGATCTGCGAGCGCCACGAGGAAGGCCACCTTGCGCTTGATGATGCGCAGCCTGCTCATCACCGCGGATTCGGTGGGTGCGGCTCCCTCGCCGTCCGGCTGCCAGCAGCCGCGCGCCTCGGCCACCAACGCCTCGATCTGCGGCTCCAGCGGCTCGCTGACGGCGCCCGCCAGCACGGCGGGATCGAGATTGACGATTTCGCGCAGATAGGGCGACAGGGTCAGCACGGCCGCGATGAAGTCACGCAGCGGCCCCTCCGTCTTCAGCATCGCGGCCACCGACGGCTCGCTTTTACCGGCCTCCTGAAGGTCGGCCAGCGCCAGCTTCAGCTCCGTCTGGCTCAGCGGACGCAGCAGCCCTTCCGCCACATCCTTCAGGCCATGCGTCGATTTCGTCAGCATGCGCTCTCCCTGTCTTACCGCTGAAGGACGCCGTCCACGCAGAATCGCGGGAGCACCTCCTTCGATCGCCAATAAACTAGAGCCCCGGCGGCAAACCGCCAATACGCGATTCAGCCGATCGGATTTCGACGGAAAAATCAGGCAGCCTTGGCGGGGAAGATCATGCTGACGGTCAGGCCGCGCTGTTCGGGCTTGTCGGGATCGGTATCGGAGAGTTCCAGCCGGCCGTTGTGCAGCTCCATCACGGCTTCGACAAGCGAAAGCCCAAGCCCGGTGCCGGGCTTCGTGCGGCTTTCGTCGAGGCGAACGAAGCGCTTCACCACGTCGTCGCGCCTGTCGGCCGGGACGCCCGGTCCGTGGTCGGCCACCGAAAGGCAGATCCCATCCGGGTGGCGGGCGAGCTTCAACGTCACCTCGCCTGCTCCTTCCGTGTCGGAGGAATATTTGATCGCATTGTCGAGCAGATTGAAGATCGCCTGACCAATCAGCTCGCGATTGCCCAGCACCTCGACATCCGGCTCGATGCTGGATCTCAAGCCAAGCCCAGCCTCCTCCGCCGCCGGCTCGTACAGTTCGGCGCTATCGGCGACGATGGCCGAAAGCTCCACCGGCGACATCTCCGCCGCGACCGATCCGGCCTCGACCCGGGAGATCATCAACAGCGCGTTGAAAGTGCGGATCAGCTGGTCCGATTCGGAAATAATGCCTTCCAGCGCTGCGCGCCGGGTATCGCCGTCGCTCATGTCGAGCGCATCGGCCGCCTTGTTGCGCAGCCGCGTCAGCGGCGTCTTGAGATCGTGCGCAATGTTGTCGGAAACCTGCCGCAGGCCCTCGTTCAGCTTCTCGATGCGTTCGAGCATGGTGTTCAGCGACATCGACAGCCGGTCGAATTCGTCGCCGGATCCGCCGACCGGCAGGCGCTGCGAGAGGTCGCCGGCCATGATCTTCTTGCTCGCATCCGACATGCGGTCGATGCGTTTCAGGGCGTTGCGGCCGATGCCGAACCAGATGATGATCGCGCCGAGCCCCATGATCGCCAAGGCCACCATCAGCGCCTGGCGCACAAGCAGGCGGAAACGTTCCGGATCGCCAAGATCGCGGCCGATCAGGATTCTCAAGCCGTTGTCGAGCACGAAAATATTGGCGATGGCCTTATGCCGGCGCTCGACGCCGCCGCCGTCGGTATAGCGCTGGTAGGCGAAGGGAGCCGACGTCCAGCCGATCTCCTCGAAAACACCCGGCTGGACCGATGCGACGTTGCCCGCAAGGATATCCCCCGAGGGGCCGGCGATGATGTAGAGATTGGCACCGGGCTGGCGGGCGCGCCGTTCCATCGTGCGCAGGAGAAGGTTCATGCCGCCGGCATCATAAGCGCGCTGCACCTGCTCCACCTCCTGCTTGACGGCGTCACGGATCTGGCCCGTCAGCAGCCGTTCCGACATCGCCGTCACATAGAAGACGAGCGTTGCGGCGCAGATGGCGAAAAGCAGGATATAGAGTGCCGAAAGGCGGACAGCGGTGGACTTGAAGAGAACCCTGAAGCGGCTCATCCCTCATCCTTGATCATGTACCCCGCGCCCCGAATGGTTTTCAGGAGCGGCTGGCTGAAGTCCTTCTCGATCTTCGAGCGCAGGCGCGAGACATGCACATCGATCACGTTGGTCTGAGGATCGAAGTGGTAGTCCCAGACGTTTTCGAGCAGCATGGTGCGGGTCACCACCTGGCCGGCATTCTTCATCAGATATTCGAGCAGGCGAAATTCGCGCGGCTGCAGCGGGATTTCCTTGCCGCCGCGGCGCACCTCGTGGGAAAGCCGGTCGAGTTCCAGATCGCCGACGCGGTAGACGACATCCTGCTCCGGCGTGCCCTTGCGGCGACCGAGCACTTCGACCCGCGCCAGCAGCTCGCTGAAGGCGTAAGGCTTCGGCAGGTAATCGTCGCCGCCGGCGCGAAGGCCGGTCACGCGGTCGTCGACCTGGCCGAGAGCGGAGAGGATGAGGACCGGCGTATGAATGCCCTTGCGGCGCAATTCGCTGATGACGGAGAGCCCGTCCCGGCGCGGCAACATGCGGTCGATGACGATGACGTCGTAGGTATTTTCCGATCCCATGAACAGGCCGCTCTCGCCGTCGCTGGCATGATCGGCGACGATGCCCGCCTCGCGAAAGGCTTTCGTGAGATAGGCCGCGGCTTCGAGATCATCTTCGATGATGAGAATCTTCATGCGGCCGACATTACCCGCCGGCTGCGTTTCGGCAAGGCTCAAAGCATGTTCCTGCGGGGCGGCGCTCATCGAGATCGTCCTTCAAAGGTCAGATGAATTAAGCCGTGCGGACTTTCGTCCGCACGGCTGCAGTTTCCCGGGGGAGATCAGCCCTGGCCGTTGATCGGAAGCGCTACGAAGCGGCTTCCTTCGCTGGACTGGATCTGGAACAGCGCACGGGTGCGGCCGTCCTTCTTCGCCTGGTTCAGGACCTTGACGACATCGTCGGGGCTGGAGACCTCCTGATTGTTGACCGAGGTGATCTTCTCGCCTTCCTTGATGCCCTTGTCGGCGGCGTCGGAGTCCGGATCGATGCCGGTGATCGCCAGGCCCTTTCCGTCATCGGAAGGACCGACCGTCAGGCCGAGATCGGCAAGCGCCCGTTCGGAGGCCGGCGCCTGCGGCTGCTGCGGCTGGTTGTCGTCATCGGCGTTCGCATCCTTCTGGTCGGCCGGCAGTGTGCCGAGCTCAACGGTGAGCGACTGGGCCTTGCCGCCGCGCCAGACCGAAAGCTCGACCTTGCTGCCCGGCTGCATGGCGCCGATGCGGCGGCTGAGATCACGCGCATCCTTGACCGTTTCACCGTTCAGGGCGGTCACGACATCGCCGGCCTTCATGCCGGCCTTGTCGCCGGGCGATCCTGCCTGCGGGGCGACAACCAGCGCGCCGCTCGGCTCGGAAAGACCGATGGATTCGGCGATGTCCTTGGTCACCGGCTGGATCTGGACACCCAGCCAACCGCGCGAGACCTGGCCGTCCTTCATCAGATCGGCGACGACGTCCTTGGCGGTCGAGGCAGGAATGGCGAAGGCGATGCCGACGCTGCCGCCCGAGGGCGAGAAGATCGCCGTATTGATGCCGACGACTTCGCCATTGAGGTTGAAGGTCGGGCCGCCGGAGTTGCCGCGGTTCACGGCGGCATCCACCTGCAGGTAATCGTCATAGGGACCGGAGCCGATGTCACGGCCACGGGCCGAGACGATGCCGGCCGTCACCGTGCCGCCGAGACCGAAGGGGTTGCCGACGGCGACGACCCAGTCGCCGACGCGGACATTGTTGTCGTCGGCCCAGTTGACGTAGGTGAACTTCTTGCCCTTGCCGTCGACCTTCAGCACGGCGAGGTCGGTGCGCGGATCCTTGCCGATCAGCTTGGCGTCGAGTTCGGTGCCGTCATTCATGACGGCGACGAAGGCCTGACCATCGGAAACGACGTGGTTGTTGGTGACGATGTAGCCGTCTTCGGAGATGAAGAAGCCCGAACCCTGGGCGACCGGACGCAGGCGGCCCTTGCCGCCGGGACCGTTCGGACCCTGGCCGAAGCGGCGCGAATGACCCTGCTGATCATTCGGGTCCTGACCGAACTGCCGGAAGAACCGCTTCAGCGGGTGATCGTCAGGAAGATCGTCGAAGCCGCGGCCGTTGAAATCGAAGGAAAAGCCGTCATTGTTGTCGGCGACGGGATTGACGCGGTTTTCGACACGAACGGAAACAACAGCCGGCGAAACGGCGTCGACGACGTTGGCGAAGCTCGGAACCGCGGGCGCCTGGACCTTGACGGCCTCAGCATAAGACCGGGTAATTTCGAGCGGAACGCCAGTTGCGAGCACAGCGGCCGCGATACCGGCGACGGTAGACGCCTTGAGCACGGTGGCGAGGGACGGACGTCCGTTGAAATTCTTGAGCATTGGAGCACCTTCTCTTGTTCTTAAATCTTCAGACCGGCAGAACCGGATCAGTCGATGACTGAAGATATAGGACGCCGCACCTTACTGCGAACTGTCCGGCCAATGAAAAGTTCGTAATGTTTGGGATCTTTGCTTGCCCGCATCCGAGCATCGCGGCGGAGGATTGCCGTTTCGGCGTTATTTATCCAGAAGCTCGCTCAGCCGCGCCTGTTCTTCCGCCGTCAGCTTGCTGCCGGTCGGCTTGCCAACCCTCTTGCGGGCAAAGACCAGCAGCGACAAGCCGCCGGCAATGACCAGCAGCACCGGCGCGCCCCAGAGCAGCACCGTCTTGATATTGAAGCGCGGCTTCAGCAGCACGAATTCGCCGTAGCGCGAGACGATATAGTTCAGCACCTGATCGTCGCTGTCGCCATCTTTGATGCGTTCGCGCACCAGCAGGCGCAGATCCTTGGCGAGATCAGCATTAGAATCATCGATCGACTGGTTCTGGCAGACCATGCAGCGCAGCTCCGCCGAAAGCGTCCGGGCACGCGCCTCGAGCGCCGGATCGGCCAGCACCTCGTCGGGATTGACGGCGAAGGCGGAAATTGGCGCGAAGAGGATGAACAGAGCGACGAGGAGACGCGAGGGAAGCCGTGAGCGCGTCATTCCGCCGGCTCCATCGCGGGTGCTGCTGGCTTCGCCTTGGCCTTCCTGCGCGGCGCGCCGACGCGCAGGCGCCGGTCGGACAGGGAGACGAAGCCACCGAGGGCCATGAGAATGGTTCCGCCCCAGATGCAGAGGATGAACGGCTTCCACCAGATGCGCACGACGATGCCGCCGTCCTTGGTGGCGTCGCCGAGCGAGACGTAGAGCTGGCTCAATCCGAAGGTCAGGATGCCGGCCTCCGTCGTCGGCATCTGGCGGGCAGAATAGAGGCGTTTGGCCGACCAGGTGTCGGCGACCGTGACACCGGCGCGCCGGACGGTGAAGTGGCCGCGCTCCTCGCTATAGTTCGGCCCCCTGCCCGCCTGCATGCCGTCGAACTGCAGGCTGTAGCCGCCGGCTTCCGCCGTTTGCCCCGGCTTCATCTCGATGACATGTTCGCTCTGGAAGGTCGTGACCACGACGATGCCGAGCACGGTGACGCCAAGCCCGGCATGGGCAAGCGCGGTGCCGAAGGCCGAGCGCGGCAGGCCGGCAAGGCGGCGCCAGGCAACACCGATGGCGACCTTGCCGATGCCGGCGCGATACCAGAGATCGGCCGCCGCACCAAGGATCAGGAACAGCCCGGCCGCCAGCCCGAGCACGGAGAGCACCGGCCCGCCATGTTCGATATAAAAGAGGATCACAGCCGCGGCGAAGGCCAGCCCCGCCACCGCATAGAGCCGCTGCAGGGCGCCGAGCAGATCGCCGCGCTTCCAGGCAAGCAGCGGCCCGAAGGGCACGATGACGATCAGCGGCGCCATCAACAGGCCGAAGGTCATGTTGAAGAAGGGCGGACCGACGGAGATCTTGTCGCCGGTGATTGTCTCCAGAAGCAGCGGATAGAGCGTGCCGGTCAGCACCGTGCCGCAGGCAACCGTCAGGATCAGATTGTTGAGAACCAGCGCGCCCTCGCGCGAGATCGGCGCAAACAGCCCGCCGGACGAAAGCTTCGGGGCGCGCAGGGCAAACAGCGACAGCGCGCCGCCGATGAAGAGCAAGAGGATGCAAAGGATGAAAACGCCGCGGGAGGGATCGCTGGCGAAGGCATGCACCGAGGTCAGCACGCCGGAGCGCACCAGGAAGGTGCCCATCAGCGATAGCGAGAAGGTCAGGATCGCCAGCAGCACCGTCCAGATCTTCAGCGCCTCGCGCTTTTCCATGACGAGCGCCGAATGCAGCAGCGCCGTGCCGGCGAGCCACGGCATGAAGGAGGCGTTCTCCACCGGATCCCAGAACCACCAGCCGCCCCAGCCGAGCTCGTAATAGGCCCAGTAGGAGCCCATGGCGATGCCGAGCGTCAGGAAGGTCCAGGCGGCGAGCGTCCACGGCCTGACCCAGCGCGCCCAGGCAGCGTCGATCCGGCCTTCCAGAAGGGCTGCGACCGCGAAGGAGAAACAGACGGAGAAGCCGACATAGCCGAGATAGAGCAGCGGCGGATGGATGGCGAGGCCGATATCCTGCAGCACCGGGTTGAGATCCCTGCCCTCGGCCGGCGCCGGATCGAGCCGCAGGAAGGGATTGGAGGTCAGCAGGATGAAGAGCGTGAAGGCGACCGAGATCCAGGCCTGAACGGCAAGCACATTGGCCTTCAGCGTCTCCGGCAGGTTGCGGCCGAAGATGGCGACGAGCGCGCTGAACAGCGTCAGGATCAGAAGCCAGAGCATCATCGATCCCTCGTGATTGCCCCAGACGCCGGAATATTTGTAGATCAGCGGCACCAGCGAGTGCGAATTCTCCCAGACGTTCTCGACCGAGAAGTCGGAGACGACATGGGCGTAGGTCAAAACCGCGAAGGCGAAGCTCACGAGCAGGAACATTGCCAGCGAACCGACGGCGGCGACATCCATCATCGCCCGGTCATGGCGGCGCGCGCCGATGACAGGAACGATCGAAAGAATGAGCGCCGTCGCCAGCGCCAGCACCAGCGCGTAATGGCCGATCTCGATGATCATTGCGTCGCTTTCGCCTCCTGCCCCTGGCCTTCTGCGCCCTCGCCTTCCTTCCACAACCCCTGCTGCTTCAGCCTGTCGGCCACGTCCTTCGGCATATAGGTCTCGTCATGCTTGGCGAGCACGGTGTCGGCGATGAAGACATTCGTTCCCGATGAAAACATGCCCTCGGTGACGACGCCTTGGCCTTCGCGGAAGAGATCGGGAAGAATGCCGGTATATTTCACCTTCACCGCATTGGCGCTGCCGTCGGTGACGGCAAATTCGACCGTCGAACCGGCGCCGCGTACGACGCTGCCTTCACCGACCAGGCCGCCAAGCCGGATGCGGGTTTCCGGCGCCACCGGCGTCTTCGCCAGATCCGCCGGCATGTAGAAATAGGCCACAGACTGGCTGAAGGCGAACATCACCAACAGAACCGCGGCAATGATGAAACCCATCCCGCCACCGATCACGGCTAGGCGCTTCTGCTTGCGGGTCATTCCGTCATTCCCTCCGTGGCTATGCCGAGTTCCCTGGCAAGCGCCAGCAACTGCCTGCCCTGTTCACCGGCGGGCGGAAAGGCCGCAAGCCCGCGCTTCAGCGCGCCGGCTGCGCGCTCCCTGTCGTTCAAGACGGCGTAAGAGCGCACCAGCCGCATCCAGCCCTCGAAATTGTTCGGATCCTGGCTGAGTTTGGCATCGAGGCTTTCGACCATGCCGCGGATCATCTGCTGCCGGTCGCCGGCGCTCATGTCCTCCGCCGCCGCCACATCTTCCTCGGTTGGGTTGCCGGGAGCAGCCGGATTGGCGGCCGGCGCACCGCCGTTCATCGCAATATGTTCGCTGACGAGCGGCAGCCAGGGCGCATCGGGGGGTGATTGTTTCGCCAGCGCCTCAAAGGCCTGGCGGGCCTCGTCGCGCCGTCCCGCCTGCTCCAGACTCAGCGCAATATAGAAGCGCGCCCGCGGATTGTCCGGCTCCAGCGTCAGCGACTGTTCGAGAACCTGGCGCGCCTCCTCGGTCACCACACCGTCGGAGACCGCCATCAGCGTTTCGGCCAGACCGTCGAGCCGGATGGGGCTCGGGCCAAGAAGGCGGATGGCGTTGCGGTAGGCAGCCTGCGCGTCATCAACCCGCATCGTGCGCAAATAGATCGGCGCCAGCACGTCCCAGCCCTTGCCGTCATCGGGATTTTGTACCAGATGCCGCTCCGCCTTGGCGATCAGCATGGCCACATCGCTGCCGGGATTTTCCAGCCGCGCTTCCAGCGGCTGCGACGGCAGGTCCGGCCTGCCCGTCGTCAAATAAAGACAGAGCCCGAAAACGGGCAGGAGCAAGAGAACGAAGGCCTCGGTGACACGGTGATGCCGTGCAGCCTTCGGCTTCTCGGCAGGCTCATCGACAGAAACGGCAATCAGCCGCCGGCCGATTTCCGCCCTGGCATAATCGGCTTCTTCAGGGCTGATCAGCCCACCATCGAGATCCCGATCGAGTTCGCGCAGCTGGTCGCGATAGACCGCCGCCTCGCCCACGCGGCTATCCTCAGCCACCTTCGCTCCGCGCAGAAGGGGGTAGAGCAGGACGGCGGCGACGACTGCCGTCAGAACGGCAACGAGAATCCAGAACAGCATATCGGCCCAAATACGTGAAGCGCGCCGCTATTCCAACTGCCAAAGCCGGAATGACGAAGATTTGAGGCTATTCGCCGCAATAGGGACCGAAAACCACCTCAGCCGAGCGGCGACCAGGTGCCGTCTTCATTGCGGCAGGCAACGCCCCGCACCACCGTTTCCTTGCCGTCGGCGGTCACTGTGTGGGTATATTGCCGGCAATTCTGCGAACCGACCTGATAGGGTGCCGCCGCAACGACCTTGCCGCTGACGCCCTTGCCGGTCCAGAGGACAGGCTGGCCCACGGCCGCACCTTCCAGCGCCCGGTATTCCGCCTCGAGCGCCCGCTGCTTGTCGCTGTCGCTCAGGCTCACGCCGCTGCGGCCGACGATGCCGCCCTGCAGCGCGGTGATGAAGGTGGCCGAAGCCGGCGGCTTGCTCGAAAAAATGCCGCGCGAAGCGGCGCCCTTCGTCGTCGTGCAGCCGGATAGCGCAACGGCGACGAAAAGGGCCGAAACGATCATGCCTTGCGAGCGTAAAATCATTGCGTCGAACCACGATCAGAGGTCAAAATCAGCCGATCGAAGTGCAGCGTCCCCGTGTCAGCATTAAGGCAAAGCATGCTATGCAATTGCCACTATCTTTGTGGCATCAAGCAGTTGCTCATGCAACATCCTTTGTGACACCGGGGAGGATAAGCTTCGCCTTCAGCCCGCCCCATTCGCCGCGGGATAGCTCGAGCCGCCCCTGATATTCGTTGGAAATCTCGGTGACGATCGACAGGCCGAGACCGGTTCCAGGCTTGCTTTCGTCGAGCCTGCGGCCGCGCTTCAGCGCTTCCCGGATCTGATCCGGCTCCAGCCCCGGCCCGTCATCTTCGACGGCGAGCTCCACCCAGTGGCGGCGCGCGCTCGCCTCTGTGCCTTTCACGTCCTCGCCGGCCTCGACGGCGGAAAGCCGCACGCGGCTCTTGGCGAAACGCGCCGCATTTTCGAGGAGATTGCCGACGGTCTCCTCCAGATCCTGCTGCTCCATGGCGACGGCGAGATGCGGCGGTGAGACCGTAAGATCGAATTGGGTGTCGACGTTCAGGCGGCGCATGACGCGCACCAGCCGCTCCAGCGCCGGCTCGGCATCGGTGCGGGCGAGCACGGATTCGCGTTGCGCGGCGATGCGCGCCCGGTTGAGATAGGACTGCACTTGGCCCTGCATGGATTCCGCCTGGCTGCGCACCAGCTCGCCATGGGATTTTTCCAGCACCCGCGCCTCGTTCAGAAGAACGGCGATCGGCGTCTTCAGCGAATGGGCGAGGTTGCCGACCTGCATGCGCGCCCGTTCGACGATGCGGCGGTTGCTGTCGATCAGCGCATTCACTTCGTTTGCCAGCGGCAGGATCTCCCGCGGAAAATCGCCCTTCAGCTGCTCGCTCTCGCCGGCGCGGATGCGCTCCAAGGCAGCGCGCGCCTTGTCGAGCGGCTTGAGGCCATAAAGAATCGCCAGCGCATTGACGATCAGGCTGCCGACGCCGAAGCCGGCGAGCGCCAGATAGAGACTGTGGGAAAAGGTGCGCACGTCGTCTTCGACGACATCGACATTGCCGGTGACGCGGAAGCGCGCCGCGCGGCCGTCGGTGTCGAGCACCACTTCGGTTTCGGCCACCTGCACGCGGTTTCCGGAGGCGTCGGTCACCTGATAGTAGCGCTCGTAGTTCTTGTCGAAGGGCGCCTCGACGACGGAGGGAACCGGAATGAGCGCCGAGCCGAGCGAGGGCGATACCAGCGGCGCGGTCGTATAGGTGCCGAGCGGTTCCACCACCCAATACCAGCCGGTCTTCGGCTGGGCGAAGCGCAGGTCACCAAGCTGCGGACTGCCGCTCAGCGCGCCCTGGTCGCCGATCGTCACCGAATTGATGACGTTGTAGAGCTGCGCCCGCAGCAGGTCCTGAAAGCCGCGCTCCGCGCTCTTGCGGTAAAGCGTGGAGATCAGCAGGCCGATCACCACAAGCGCCACCGTCGACCAGACCGTGGTCAGCAGCAGCACACGTGCGGTGAGCGACTTAATTCGCATGTTTCGGCGCTTGGATGCGGTAGCCGAGACCGCGCACCGTTTCGATCAGATCGACGCCCATCTTCTTGCGCAGGCGGCCGACGAAGACCTCGATCGTGTTGGAATCGCGGTCGAAATCCTGGTCGTACATGTGTTCGACCAATTCCGTGCGCGAGACGACCTCGCCCATGTGATGCATGAGATAGGCAAGCAGGCGATATTCGTGCGAGGTCAGTTTCAGCGCCGTGCCGTTGACAGTCGCCTTGGAAGACTTGGTGTCGAGCCGCACCGGGCCGCAGACGATCTCGGACGAAGCATGCCCGGCCGCACGCCGGATCAGCGCCCGGATGCGCGCCAGCACCTCCTCGACATGGAACGGCTTGGTGACGTAATCGTCGGCGCCGGCATCGATGCCGGCGACCTTGTCGCTCCAGCGGTCGCGCGCCGTCAGGATTAGCACCGGCATGCCGCGGCCGGCGCCACGCCATTTTTCAAGCACCGTCACACCGTCCATCTCGGGCAGGCCGATATCGAGGATGATGGCATCATAGGGTTCGGTATCGCCGAGGTAATGGCCCTCTTCGCCGTCGAACGCCTGGTCGACGACATAGCCCGCCTCCTTCAGCGTGTCGGCAAGCTGCCGGTTCAGATTAACGTCGTCTTCGACTACCAGAATGCGCATCGGTCCGCCTTCGTCCGCTTCAAATCGATCATGTCCTGAATAAGCCGATTCCGCTTACATCGGAACCTTTACCGTCACTTTGCGTGGACGCTGGCCGTTCCCCTGCACGAGAACGGTGATGATGCAGGTATCGCCCACCGGTTGCACAGACAGCAGCTGGCCGCCGGTCTGCTCTACGACCTGGGCTGCGGCGGCGCTGCAATCGCCCGCCACCCGCACGACAAATGTTTCCGCGGCGTCCGGTGAGGGCGCCGATACCACCAGTCCGGCGGCCAATGCTGCGACGCTCAGAGGAAAGGCCATGTGCTATGCTTTCAAGGTAATCCAACTTGCTGCGAATATGTACTCACGCGACCTGAATGGCAAATGAATGCGCTGTATTGCAGGGTATTTAGAACCATTCTCGCCTTTTGGCGGCCGCCGATTTCAGCCGCCCGAATCGCCGCCGCGGCAAGCCTCGGCGCTAACTTCCGCACATCGAAACAATGCCTTTCCGCCGACATGGCCAAGGGGCTCGCATGCCTCCCCAAAGGAGCGGGCAACCGGCGAGACTCACGCGCGGCAACCGTTCCGAATCGGCTGCGCCGCACCGACGTCATGGTCACGGGCGGCGCCGACACGTCTCATCGCCCCAATCGTCCAGGAATTGTACCAGTCTTTCATGTCAATCATGCCATCGCTCTTATATTTTACTTTCGAGGAAAAGCGCAGGCCAGAGCGCCGGACCTGGTTTGGGCGGCTTTCACCGGCGGATTGAAACTGCTACGGTCGCGCAACTCCCGCATTTCACGCCTTCTCAGCACCGATGCCAAAATTCTTCCGCCACCGCTCGGCGCAGACGGTCATCGTCCTCGCCGTTACCCAGCTGATCGGCTGGGGCACGACGTTCGACATGCTCGGCGTCATGGGCCGCACCGTCGCGCCCGATCTCGGCCTGCCGAACGAGGCGGCGTTTGCCGGCCTGACGATCATGATGACGGTCAGCGCCATCGCCGGTCCCGCGACCGGACGCTGGCTCGGCCGCTATGGCGCCGCTCGGGTGCTTTCGGCCGCCTCGCTGATCTTCGCGCTCGGCCTGCTTCTGCTTGCCGCCGCAAGCGACATCATGCTCTATGCCGCCGGCTGGATCGTCATCGGCCTTGGCGGCGCGCTCGGCCTATCGGCGCCGGCCTATACGGCCGTCGTCGAGCGTGAAGGGCTGAACGGCAAACGTGTCATCGCCATTCTGATGCTGTTCACCGGGCTTTCGAGCGCCATCTTTTGGCCGATCCTCAGCCTTCTCAACGAAGCGGTCGGCTGGCGCCTTACCTTCGTCGTCTGCGCGGCGCTGCAATTCTTCATCTGCCTGCCGCTGCATCTTTTTGCCCTGCCGAAGCCGAGCGCGACGCATGTCGAAGGCGCCGCGGCGGAAATCGCCCCGGTGCCGCTGTCGAAGATGGCGCAGCGCAAGGCCTTCCTGCTGATTGCAGCCGCCACGACGATCACGACCTTCATTACCTTCGGCATCTCGCCGTCGCTGCTCGAAATCTTCCGCCAGTCCGGCGCTTCGCCGGCCTTCGCGCTGCAGCTCGGCTCGGCCCGCGGCGTTCTCGGCATCTCGGCGCGTTTCCTCGACATGCTGCTCGGCCGACGCGGCAATCCCATGCTCAGCGCGGCAATGGGCATCGGCATGATGGCGAGCAGTTTTCTGATCATGCTGGCCGCCAGTCCGTCGACGCCGCTGCTGATCTCTTTCATCCTGCTCTATGGCTTCGGCGCCGGCGTCATGACCGTCGCCCGCGCGCTGCTGCCGCTCGCGCTGTTTTCACCGCGCGAATTCGGCCTGCAATCGGCGCGGCTGTCGCTGCCGCAAAACCTCGCCAACGCCATCGCTCCGGTCATCTTCACCGCCATCCTCGACCGCGCCGGCACCGGCCCGGCGCTTGCAACCGCCGCCGTTTTGGCAGCCTTGTCGCTGGTCTTCGTGCTCATGCTCATGGCGCTGGTGCGCGGCGCCCGCGCTACCCAACCGAGCCCGGTCGTGCCCCAGGAGCTTTGATGGGGCATCAATCGCGAATCTTTTGAATCGCTTGCCGCTGCTTTTTCGAACGTTGAATCCGGTGGCTCAAATGTTGAATCAACTTCGGACGATCTGAATCCGAAAAATCATTCATCCATTTGAATCTCAATGGAGAGCCGCGGCGAAAGCCTGCGAAATTCAGAGCGCCTGCTTCACCGCTGTGCGGCTGTCGTAATCGGCGGCGATGCGCTTTTCCCGGAGCGGCCGCACGCGCTCGATCGAGAGCTGGTAATCCGGATGCGCCTTATAGGCGGCAAGAGCCGCCTCGTCGTCGAATTCGCCATAGACCACAAGGTCGATCTCGGTGCCCAGCTGATCGGTCTTCACATTGGTGCCAATCTCGAGCAGCCGCGCATGGGGAATTCCGGTCAGGATTGAAAGCCCGGCCCTCACCTCCTCCAGATGTTCCTCCGGCACGGTGAAGAAGACGATGTGGCGGATCACGCGGAAGCTCCTGTCAGATTTCAGAGTGTCAGCCGCGCGATAACACGCAAGCCCCGGGCCTTCAACCGCGTAAGCGGTCAGATGCAGCATCGAGACGTATCGCCGCATCGAAGGCCATGGCATAGGCCGCGAGCTTCTCCGCCCGATCGGTGCCGTTGACGATGCGGCGGGCATTCAGCCAGTCCTCGGTCGTCTCATTCAGGTGATCTTCGAGCTTGTGGCCGGTGAAACTGCCCTGCAGCATGCCTTCGATCAGGATCGTCACCGCCACATCCATTTCCATCGCCCGGTCGGGCTCGGCAACGAGGTCGATACCGGTCAGCACGCTCATCGCCTCATAGTTCCGCTTATGGGTGAGCTGCACCAGGCCGCGCCCCAGCCAGCTGCGGCCATCCTCGTCCGGCCGCCAGTATGGCGTCCTCACCCAGGACAGCCTGCCTCCTGAAAAGGCCGCTTCCAGGATCTCGATCGCGCGCGCATCGCTTTCCGCCAGCGTCTCGCGCACGGGCTGCATGGTATAGGCGGTCTCGTGAAAGGCGGTTGCCAGGATGTAAGCGAGCCACCGACGGTCGGCATCGGCAAAGCGCCGTTCCCAAGCGTCGAGAATCGCAGTGATGCCCACTACCTGAAGCTGAGTGATTTCCCCTTTGAAGAGTGCATCCCGCACCGCGTCAAAAAAGAGTACCCTATCCATGTGGACAACCATCCCGCGCTTTACCTGTCGTATCAAAGTTAACATCACCTTAATCGATTAAAATCAACTTAATCGTTTAAAGCGTTTAACCCCCTGATTTACACGCCAATTATCTTGTGCAATGCATCTGCCTGCCCTGAAGCCTTGACCCCGAAAGAGGAGACTTCCGATGCAGACGCCCGCCAATACACAAACCACCATTCCCCAGCACGTGGTCGACCAGATGGAAAATGAGTGGCGCCAGATTCGCCTTGAACGGGAAAATCCCCGTCCGGCCCAGCAGCCTCAACAGCAGCGCTGAGACATATACTCAAAGCGGCGCCGATGTAAGGCCAGCGCTTGATCGGGCCGCTCGTCCGCTCTTTCCAGCGCTTCGCCACGCCCCACCTAAAGCGCCGTCAATGCCCGCCCAATGCCCCGGCCAGTCGATAATGGCCGGTTTTTTGATGTCTCTTCGGCTGAGATCTCATTGCACCGCAGCGTCAAGCCGTCTCGCCAGCGTTTCCAGCGACCGGGTGAAAACCGTTTTGTCGCCTAGCGCGC
Source organism: Rhizobium sp. J15 (assembly GCF_002531825.1). Taxonomy (GTDB): domain Bacteria; phylum Pseudomonadota; class Alphaproteobacteria; order Rhizobiales; family Rhizobiaceae; genus Rhizobium. The sequence continues at coordinate 36,644 of NZ_NWSX01000021.1, forward strand.
GAGACAGCACCAGTGCGCCCTGGATGCCGGAGACGCATTCCTCGGCGAGCGCCTGCGCCTCTTCCCCAGTGCAGCCCGCCCGCGTCAGCGCCGCACCCAATGCATCGATCCAGCGGGTGAAATAATTGCCGATCGCAGCCGAAAACCGTTCCCTGGTGTCATCGAGCGCGAAAGCCCCGACGAGGCAGATGCGGCCGCCGGAGCGAAAATAATCGTTCACATTCGTCCACATGGCGGCGATCGCCTTGCGGACGTCGTCGTTTCTCAGCGGCCGATAGATCGCGTGTTCGAACCAGGCGTCGATCTCGGCAATGACAGCGCTTGCCATCTCCTCCTTGCCGCCGGGAAAGAAGTGATACAGGCTGCCCTTGCCAATGCCGGTGCGTTCGGTGATCCGGCTGAGCGACGTGCCCTCGTAGCCGAGCTCGCGGAAGATTTCCGCCAGCAGCGGCACGACGTCGGCGCGTTCATGAACTGTCTTCACCCGCACGACCTTCAGAGGCCGAGTTCGGTGAGACCGGGATGATCGTCCGGTCGCCGGCCGAGCGGCCAGTGATATTTACGATCCGATTCTTGAATCGGCAGGTCGTTGATCGATGCGAAGCGACGCTGCATCAGGCCGGCGGCATCGAATTCCCAGTTCTCATTGCCGTAGGAACGGAACCAGTTGCCGCTGTCATCACGCCATTCATAAGCGAAGCGCACCGCGATGCGATTATCGGTGAAGGCCCAGATCTCCTTGATCAGCCGGTAATCCAACTCCTTTGCCCATTTGCGGGTGAGGAAGGCGACGATCTCGGCGCGGCCGGTGATGAACTCGGCGCGGTTCCGCCAGCGGCTGTCGGGGGTATAGACGAGCGAGACACGCTCGGGATCGCGGCTGTTCCAGCCATCCTCGGCAAGGCGGACTTTCTGGGTGGCGGTTTCCAGGGTGAAGGGCGGAATGAGGCTGGACATCGGATCTCCTGTACTTATCAGTCTTGACTGTACCTATCGGTACAAATATTGGCAAGGCGCCTTTGGACAGGATTTCAGACGGGCTCCGAGTTCCATCGCAGCGGCAGAGCATCCGGGCGAAATACGATGTGTTCGGGCGTGAAGCGCCACAGCCGTTCCGCCCGCTGGAAGGTTGCGATATCAGGCGAAGAGAGCAGCACCTCTGCCCTTCCCCTCATCTGCAGCAGGTCGCCGGTTTCAAAATCGACGAAGACCAGCCCCGCCTTCGGATTGACCAGGAAGTTGCCGAGCGTGTTGAAAAACCGATTGCCGGGAAAATCGGGAACGGTCAGTACGCCGTCGGCGCCGACACGCACGAAACCGGCATAACCGCCGCGATGGGACACATCCACCTGCCGCTCGCCGTTCTCGCGGTCGACATAGGAGGCGACGAAAAACGTGTCGGCCTGCTCGACGAGCCGCCGCGCCCGATCATCGAGCTGAACGGAATGGCGCGGCGGCACAGCTGTCGGCACATCGGGATCGCGGACGAAGGCAGAGGAGCGGAACTGGATGTATTGCGGACAATTGCCGAAGCTTTGGCCGACGCGCACGCGGAACGCCTCGGCGTCCATCCTGTGGATCGCGCCGTTCAGCCGATTGCGCCGCCGCGTTTCCAGCTGGATTCCGAGCATCGCAATTGCATCGCCATCCTCCATGCCGCTGTCGGCAGGATCGGCCGGGTCGCGCGGCAGGCGGACGTCAAGAGCCTCCGGGTCCGGCGAGGACATGAAACCCGGCCGTCCGGCCCGCACCGTCGCCCAAACGTCACCCTTCGCATCGACCGCGCCGAGCACGACGAAGGGCAGCATCGGAAAGAAGGCGCGGTGCTGTTCCGGCATGGCCCGGCGGACGAAATTCCGTCCGGGCCCGTCCATGCGCTCGACGACGCCGACGCTGCGCTGCATGGCGAGCTCGCCTTCGTGCCAAGGCGACGGAGCATCCTGTCTTGTCTGATCCATCATGACCTCCTTTGGGGTGATCGGAAGCGGGAGCGGCCATCCGCCCCGTTGGCTCTTATGCGGCAAGGCCGATCTTTGTCTTGCGGAAGCCGACGAAACCCGGCAGCGCCTCGATGCGCGCCAGCCAATCGCGGACACGTGGATAGGCCGAAATATCGACATTGCCCTCCGGCGCATTGGCGATGTAGCTGTAGAGCGCGATATCGGCGATCACAGGATCGCTGCCGAGCAGGAAGCGGCGGCCGTCGAGCTCTGCCTCGATCAATGAGAGGATGCGATGCGCCCGGGCGATCACCTCCTCGGTGCGGAAATCGGCGCCGAAAACGGTGACCAGGCGTGCGGCACATGGCCCATAGGCGATTTCGCCCGCGGCGACCGAAAGCCACTTCTGCACCCGCGCAGCCGCGACCGCCTCCACCGGCAGCCAGTCGGTGCGGCCATATTTGCGCGCGAGATAGACGAGGATGGCGGAGGAATCGGCAATCACCGTGCCGTCGTCGTCGAGCACCGGCACCTGGCCGAAGGAATTGAGCTTGAGAAACTCCGGCGCCTTGTGAGCGCCCGCCGCCAAATCGACTTCGATCAATTCATAAGGCACGCCAAGCAGCGACAGGAACAGGTGAGCCCGGTGCGCGTGGCCGGAAAGCGGGTGATAATAAAGCTTCATGACGAGGTCCTCTGATCTTCTGGTGAAGGCAAGCTTGCGCGTTCGAAGATGGCTGGTTGCGCAATCTGCAGGCAAATCTATTGCCTTCCATCCACTGCCACTAGAATGCTAATCTGGAAGCCGTTCTATCATTTTTTGGAAGGCTGGAATGGACCGTCTCGACGCCATGACCGTGCTTCTCGCCGTTGTCGAACAGGGGAGCCTGTCGGCCGCTTCGCGGCATCTGCGTTTGCCGCTTGCCACCGTCAGCCGCAAGGTTTCGGACCTGGAAGCACATCTCAATGCCCGGCTGCTGCAAAGGACGAACCGCAAGGTCGCGCTGACCGAGGCCGGCCGCTCCTATGTGGAGGCGGCGCGCGAGATTCTCGGTCGGGTGGAGGAGGCGGAACGAGCGGCGGCGGGCGAATACAGCGCGCCGAAGGGCGAATTGACGATGACGGCGCCGATCGTTTTCGGGCGGCTGCATGTCCTGCCGGTCGTGGTGGATTTCCTGAAGGCCTACCCCGAGATCAATCTGCGGCTGATGCTGGGAGACCGGGTGTCCAACCTCGTCGAGGACCACATCGATCTCGCGCTCAGGATCGGCAACCTGCCGGACAGCAATCTGATCGCCACAAGGCTCGGCGCGATCCGCCGCACGGTCTATGCCAGCCCGGATTACCTGGCGCGGCATATGGTGCCCAAACATCCGCGCGATCTTTCGGCCCATGACTGCATTACCTTCGAGGGCATGGCCTCGACGCGAAGCTGGACATTCATCGACGGGAAACACGACCTGCTCGTGCCGATCCGCTCCCGGCTTGCCGTCAATACGGCCGAAGCCGCGGTCGATGCCGCCGTCGCCGGTCTCGGCATCACCCGCGTTCTCTCCTATCAGGCCGCGCGCGCCGAGAAGACCGGCCGGCTGGTGCCGCTGCTTGCGGATTTCGAGCCACCGCCGGCGCCGGTGCATCTCGTCTACCCCTCACAGGGTCTGGTGCCCTTGAAGCTGCGGGCGTTGATCGATTTTGCGACGCCGCGCCTGCGCGCGACGCTGAAGTAGCGTCAGGCGATCCTGCCCTCCTCCGCCTTGTAGAAATACTGGCTGGCGACCAGCCAGCCCTTGAGAGGCCGGAGGGGAGGAATGCAGGTGGCGAGCATGAATGGGCCGGTGAACAGGAACTGCGCCCAAATCGGTGCTGAAAAGGCCACTTCCAGCCAGACGCCGAGCAGCACGCTCGGGATGCAGGCGAAGCAGATGACGAAGAAGGCCGGACCGTCGGCCGGATCGGCGAAGGAATAATCGAGGCCGCAGACCTCGCATTCCGGCCGTAATGTCAGGAAGCCCTTGAACATATGGCCCTGGCCGCAGCGCGGGCAGCGGCCCCTGATTCCGGTCTGCATCGGAGGAAGTGGGGGATATTCGGTATCCATGGTGCCTCGCTTTCGATCCACAGGCATTGATGCAATCAATGCCATAAATGTATGCATTCAATATAATTACATTAGACCGCTTTCGCCGATCAATTTGTCAGAATGACGCAGATCCGCGATGGCTAAGGCAGCTGGTTGCCGCGCCCGGGCGCGGCACGGAAACCGCACTTGCGTGGCAGCGGCAAAGCTCTGGGTGATTGGTGATTTCAGCGCCGCTCGTCAGAAGAACGAAGCGGCCATCTCCGGCGGGCCTTCGAGCGCATGGGCCATGAATTCCAGTGCGCCCTGCAGTTTCTCCCGCGTGATCGGACCGCCGAGGCAGACCCGCACAGCCTCCGGGGCGGCGCCCTCGACCGTGAAGGCATCACTTGCCACCACACCGATGCCCGAGGAGCGCATATGGCTGCCGAATGTGGAGCGGGTCCAGCCGTTCGACAAGGGCAGCCAGATGTTGAAACTCAGCGGATCGGCGCGATAGCTGCCGGCAGGCAGGATTTCAGCCACCATCTGCTGGCGCGCGGCAGCCTCGGCGCGGATGAACCGCAGGATCGCATCCGCCGTCCCATCCTCGATCCAGCGGGTGACGAGCGCCACGTTCAGCGGCGAGGCCATCACATTATTGGCGCGCATGGCGCTGACGAAAGGCCAGACGGCCTTGGTATCCGGCGCCACGACATAGGCAAGGCGCAGGCCCGCGCCGATGCATTTTGCCAGCCCGCCGATATGCCAGGTCAGATCAGGGGCTATTGCCGCAAGCGGCGACGCCCCCTCCAACGGAATGAAGCCATAGGCATCGTCCTCGACGATCGGCACCTGATATTTGCGGGCAACGGCTGCGATCTCCTCGCGGCGCCCGGCGGGGATCGTCAGCGTCATCGGGTTCTGCAGCGTCGGATTGACATAGAGCGCCCTCGGCTTCAGGCTCTCGCAGGCCTTGGCAAAGGCGTCCGGCAGGATACCGTCCTCATCCATCGGCAGGCCGGCGAGATTGAGCCGCAGCTGGGCGGCGATCGAGCGCATGCCGGGATAGGTGATGATTTCCGAAAGCACGGTCTCGCCGGGTTTTGCGAGCAGGCCGAAGATCGCAAGTAGCGCCGGATGGGCGCCTGGCGTGACGAAGATCCGCTCCTGCGCTGGCTTCAGCCCGCGGCGGCCAAGCCAGGCGGAAGCGGCTTCCTTGTCCATGCCGGCGCCGCCGAAACCCTGGTAGCGCAGCAGCGGAACGAGGTTTGCCGCCACCGCAGACATGCCCTCACGCATGCGCGCGATCAGTTCCGGATCATCCGGTTCCGGCGGCATGTTCATCGAAAAATCGACGATGGATGCGCGGCGGGGATCGGACGCGGCCTCCGGCGCGAAAGCCCGGCGTTCCCTGTCGGCGCCACCGGTGACGAAAGTGCCCCGGCCGACATGGGAATCGACAAGGCCACGCTTTTGCGCCTCGACATAGCCTCTTGCCACCGTGGTGAAGTCGACATTCAGCCGCTTGGCGAGTTCGCGTTGCGGCGGCAGCCTATCCCCCGCCGCCAGATGCCCGCTGCGCAGATCCATTTCGATCAGATCGGCAATCGCCATATAGCGGGGGCTGCTGCTGCGGCTGAGATCGGGATGCCAATCCTTCATTTCGGATCCATACCAGTCTGATTCCTGATAGGATTGACTGTATATTGTTGTGTAAAGCTGCTGTCATCAAGAATATGGCGTCAGGGTGCGGCGTGGAAAATCCGTTCGCCAAGCCTTGCCTCCGCTCATCCATCTTCTTACCTATTCAAGCGGGATGCGCGGCTTCCAGCTTCCGCGCCGGCGCTCCATTGGGATGAAAGCATGAATATCGATCCGATCCTGCGGTCTGTCGTGGCCGTGCGCTCCTCAATTCCGGAAGATGCCTTCACCGCTGAGACGCTGGGCACCCTCCGGGAGGGCAGCGGTGTGGTCATCCGGGACAACGGGCTGGTGCTGACGATCGGTTATCTCATCACCGAGGCCGACGAGGTGTGGCTGACGACCCGTGACGGGCGCGTGGTTCCCGCTCATCCCCTTGCCTATGATCAGGAAAGCGGCTTCGGCCTGGTACAGGCGCTCGGCACGCTCGGCGCTCCGGCGGTGCCTTTTGGCGATGCACCCGGAGCCAAGCCGGGCGATCCGGTCGTGCTTGTCGACGGGATGGGCGAATTCGTCGAGGCGAATATCGTCGCCAGGCAGGAATTCGCCGGTTACTGGGAATATCTGCTGGATGAGGCGATTTTCACCGCACCGGCCCATCCGGCATGGGGCGGCGCGGCGCTGATCGGCTCGGACGGCAAGCTCCTCGGCATCGGCTCGCTTCGCCTTCAGATGAGCCAGGGCAGCGAGACCGCCGATATCAACATGGCCGTGCCGATCGACCTGCTGCTGCCGATCCTCGACGACCTCCTGAATCGCGGCCAGGTCAACAAGCCGCCGCGGCCCTGGCTCGGCGCATTCTCCGCCGAGAGCAATGGCGGCGTCGTGGTCATGAGTGTCGCCGAAGGCAGTCCCGCCGCTCAGGCAGGGCTGCGCCAAGGCGACATCATCTCCGAAATCCGGGATGAAGAGGTCGATGGCCTGGCCGATTTTTATCGCAAAGTGTGGAGCAGCGGCCCCGCCGGCGCCGAAATTCCCATGCGGATCCTGCGCAACGGCCGGGAAGCATGGCTGCGCATCAAGTCCGCCGATCGCAACAGTTTTCTCCGGAAACCGCAGCTGCAATAGAGCCCCGCCGCCTCAACGATTCCCCCGCCGAGCAGGCGGGCGGATACCGCGTGGATATCAATTCACCCTCCCCGGAAATGACGTGACAGCGTCGCTCGCCTTATCGTAGCTAAAGCTGTGCCGGTCGGGGCGACTCGCACCGGAACGCCGGACTGCCGGCATCGATGTCTTTGAGCGGGGGCGCTTCACATGACAATCCTGGCGACAGGCGCGGCCGGAAGGATAGGCGGCGAACCTGGCAGCTTGCCGGAGCTTTTCTGACATGCTGCTTGGAGCCATTGCCGATGATTTAGCCGGCGCCGGCGAACTTGCCAACGCTCTTGCAAGGGGTGGCATGTCGACCATGTAGTTCGTCGGTCCCGGCCGCGGAAGGGCGGATTGCGAGGCCGGCGTCGTCGCGCTGAAAGCCCGCTGGGCGCCGGTCGACGATGCGGTGCGCCAGTCGCTGGAGGCGGCCCGCTGGCTGCTCGACCAGGGCTGCGAGCAGATTCTTTTCCAATATTCCTCGACCTTCGATTCGGCGCCGGGCGGCAATATCGGGCCGGTGGCCGAAGCATTGCTGCGGCTGACCAATGCCGGCGTTGCCGTTGTCTGCCCGGCCTTTCCGGCGATGGGCCGGCGGCTCTTCATGGGACATCTCGTCGTCGGCGACCGTTTGCTCAGCCAATCCGGCATGCAGGACCATCCGCTGACGCCGATGAGCGATCCCGATATCCGCCGCTGGCTGCAGCAGCAGAGCCGCGGCGAGATCGGCAGCCTTGCGCTCGATACCGTACGCGCGGGCATCGAAGTCCTGCGCAACGGCCTGCGCTCCGAGTTGACCGCCGGTCATCGCCTCGTCGTCGTCGACGCCATCGAGGAGAGCGACCTTGCAACGATCGCGGCTGCGGTCGCCGACCACAAGCTCGTCACCGGCAGCCTCGGCATCGCGCAGGCCCTGCCGCGGAATTTCCGCAAGCAGGGCAAGCTCTCCGGCATGGCGGGGGCGGTGCCTCTGGTGGACGGTCCCGGCGTCGTGCTCTGCGGCTCCTGCTCCACGGCGTCGCAGAACCAGGTCGCCTGCCACCTCCAGAACCATCCCGGCCTTGCGATCGATCCTGCCGTGCTGATGCGCGGCTCGATGTCGGTGGAGCGCGCGGCGCGCTGGGTGGAGCAGAATGCCGCCGAACATCCCATCGTCTATTCCACCGCCGCCCCTGAAGTGGTGGCCTTCGTGCAGCAGCGTTTCGGGCAGGCGGAGGTTGGCAAAAAGCTCGAGGCCTTCTTCGGCGGGCTGGCACGGCGGCTCGCCGACGCCGGCATGCGGCAGATCGTCGTCGGCGGCAGCGACACCTCCATCGCGGTGGTGGAAGCGCTCGGCCTCAAAAGCATGACGGTCGGGCCGGAAATCGATCCCGGCCTGCCGGTTCTCGTCGCCGACCGCGCCGGGCCGCTCGGTCTCGCCTTGAAGAGTGGCAATGCCGGTGCGCCAGATTTCTTCATCAGGGCGATGGATAGAATCGCCGGCCTGGAACGCCATTTCGCCATCCTATGATGGACGCATCTCGTTGACCTCAGACTGCGGTTGAAAGAGGATGACGTCGCGCCATCTCTTCGGGGTGGGCAATCCATCTCAGGCATGAACCGACGAAGAGGAGTTCGCAGCCCATGTTCGATCATGTCTCCATCGGCGTAAAAGACCTCGAAAGAGCCCGCCGCTTCTATGATGCGGCGCTGGCACCGCTCGGATATGAGCGCTTGTCCAACTCCGACGGCATGGTCGGTTATGGCCCGGAAAGCGTCGGGTTCTGGGTGATGCAGGTCGAGCATCCGATCGTTGCAGACATGCGGTCGGGACTGCATTTCTGCTTCGTCGCCCCGAACGAAGCCGCCGTAGACGCCTTTCATGCTGCAGCCGTCGCATCCGGCGGCACGGACAATGGCGAACCGGGCATCCGGCCGGATTACGGACAGTTCTACTACGCTGCCTTCGTCATCGATCCCGATGGCTACCGTCTCGAAGCCTATTTCCACAAAGGCGAGCTGTAACGGACCTTCAGGCCGCGGCTCTCGATATCGAGACGCGGCATCCCGAGGCTTCGAGCGCCTCGCCGGCGACGTCGATAAACAGACGGCGGAACCAGCGCGCCCGGCCGTCCGCCTGATCGACGCGGCGGTAGAGCATGGTGACGGGATCGGCCGGCAGCGAAAGCGGCGGCGCGCAAATGGTCAGCCCATGCAATTGCGCCATGCAGCGGCCAATCGATTCCGGCACGGTGGCGATTGCCGGCATCGCCCTCAGCGCCGTCGGCAGGGCCGAAAAGCGCGGCACGGTCGCCACCACCCGGCGGCTGCGGCCGGTGCGGCCGAGCGCGATATCGATGCCCGTCGAAGCATTGCCTTCGAACGAGACGGTGACATGCGCAGCATCGGCAAAATCCTGCAGGCTCAACGGCGCCGTCAGCCGCAGCTGGGCATCGTCGTAAATGCAGATCGAGGCCTGGTTGAACAGCGGCGCGCGGATATGCCAGGAGGCCGGCTCGTCATGCACGGAGACGCTGAAGTCGAAAACACCTTCGTCCAGCCGGCGCGAGGCATCGCGCTTTTCCGAGGCAATGCCGATGAGCCGGGCGCCCGGCGAAAGCTGGAGCAGCCGGGCGGCAAGCGGACCGAAGAAGGCCGATTCGAGATTGTCGCACATGCCGATGCGGAACTCGCCCTGCCAGCTCGCCGGATCGAACTCGGCCTGCGGGCGGATGGCGCGCTCGATGCCCGACAGGGCATCCTCGATCGCCGGAGCGATGGAAAGGGCGCGCGGCGTCGGCTGCAGGCCGCGTCCGACACGCACGAACAATTCGTCGTCCAGCGCCTCGCGCAGGCGCCGCAAAGCCGCCGACAGGCCCGGCTGCCCCAGCAGCAGGCGCTCGGCGGCGCGGCTGACATTGCGCTCCTGCATCAGCACGGAAAAGGCCAGCAGGAGGTTCAGGTCGATTTTGCGGAGCGTGGCGTCATTCATCATTATGAGTAATACCTGGCATGGCTACTATCAATTTGCAATAGGATTGGAAGCTGTACATTTTCTTGTTCCCTGCCGCTGCGGCACCCTCCCCCGATGAGGCGGCAGCCAACAAGGAACAATTTCGATGACTCTTTCCAAATCGCAAAATGGCGCATGGCTGGCATTGCTGCTGCTCTGCACCGCCAATTTCCTCGACGCCATGGACGTCTCCACGATCGGCGTCGCGCTCCCGGCCATCCAGGCCGAACTCGGCATGGAGGCGACATCGCTGCAATGGACCGTCAGCGCCTATGTGCTCGGCTACGGCGGCTTCCTGCTGCTCGGCGGTCGGGTCGCCGATGTCTTCGGCCACCGGCGCGTCTTCCTCTGGTCGCTGGCGATCTTTGCCGCCGCCAGCATCGCCGGCGGCTTCGTCGATAGCGGGCCGACGCTGATCGCAGCCCGCCTGATCAAGGGCATTGCCGCCGCCTTCACGGCGCCGGCAGCACTCGCCCTGCTGCTCTCCGTGTTCGGCGAAGGTACCGCGCGAGCGAAAGCGCTCGGCGTCTTCGCCTCCACCGGCGCCACCGGCTTCGTGCTCGGCATGGTGATCGGTGGTGCGGCGACGGTGTTCAGCTGGCGGGCAACGCTTGTCATGGGCGCGCCCGTCGCCATCCTGACGCTCGTTCTTGCGCCGCTGGCGCTGCCGGCCGATCCGAAAAGGACGGGACCGCGGCCCGCCTTCGACTGGGCCGGCGCCCTGACGATCACGCCAGGGCTGCTGCTCTTCGTCTTCGGCATCACCAATGCCGCAGCCGCCGGCTGGCAGGCTTTCCCGACCTGGGCTTCGCTGCTGGCGTCGCTGGTGCTGATCCTGCTGTTTCTCGCAGTCGAAGCACGCCATGCCGATCCGATGGTGCCGCTCGGCATGTTCCGCCGGGCCAAGCTCCGGCATGCCAATGCGATTGCCGCCCTGTTCCAGGGCGCTTATGTCGGCTTCCAGTTCCTGGCGACGCTCTATTATCAGAACGTCATAGGGTGGTCGGCCTTCACGACCGGTTTCTGCTTCGCGCTTGGCGGCGTCTTCGTGATGTTCCTGGCGCCACGCTTTGCGAGCGTCGCGCAGAACCGCGGCGCCACCGGACTGATGGCGGCAGGTGTCGGCTTGCAAGCGTTCAGCTACATCTTCTGGGTCGCCGCGGTCGGACATGTGGACCCGATCCTGCTCGTCATCTTCTCGCAGATCCCGCTCGGCCTCGGCTACGCCATGACCTACCCCTCGGTGCAGGTCGCTGCCCTTTCCGACGTGGAGGACGACAAGTCGGGGCTCGCCTCCGGGCTGCTCTTCGCCTCCTTCCAGATCGGCGGCGGCATCGTGCTTGCGGCCGCCTCCGCCGTCTTCGGCGCATCGCCGCATTTCGGCTGGGATCCCTACTTCGCCGGCATCGCCTTCGTAGGCTTGCTTGCGGTTGCGATCACCCTGCTCGCGGCTGCCGGTCCCCGCAAATCGACCGCCAGACCCGCAGCCTACCAGCCGGCGGAATGACCGCCATCGGCCCGCACCCGAGAGGTGCGGGCCTTCATGATTGCACGCGTGATCGGCGGCGAGAATCCCGTTGTGTTGCCGGGAGGAAAGGCGCATGATCCCGCCTTCGGCAGCTATAGCACGGGCGCTGCCGACGAGGGTTCATACCCTAGCCCCGACGAAAGGAGGACCGATGTCTTCCACCTCCGAAAAGCCATATCTTACGTCATCCGATCTCGACATGCTCCAGTCCGTGCTCGATGACGCCGGTTACCAAGCCAAGATCGTGATCGACGACGGAGCGAACTTCAATGTGGCGGCGACGCTCCTGATCAAGCTCTTCCAGGAGGGCGTAACGTCTCCAGAGATGCTTTCGCTGGCACTCGAACACCACTTCGGCAAGCTGAAGAAGCCGCCGAAGCCGATAACGCCCGTCTACGACCGATATGCGATACAGGGATTGCCACGCGAAAGGCGCGCCGCCAGCTAAAGCATGTCGCGCAAAAGTGTGCAGCGGTTTTCCCGGGCAAAGCGTAAAGCGCTTTTGCGGCAACGACATGCGTTAAAACAAAGAGCCGGCGCACTGTTCGGCAGCAAGAATTGCGCTGCGGACCAATGAGCGAACACGGCGCAGACCGCAGCTCATAATTTCGTCTGAACAGAGGAGATCGATCCATGGCCAAAGGACAGCTGAGAAGCAATCGCGAGGTTCGGAAACCGAAGAAAGACAAGCTGGCGCCGAAGACGGCAGGGACATTCGCAAGCCAGATGAAGACAGCCGCCCAAACCGCTCCGCACGGAAGCAGCGCGCCGAAGAAATAACGCGATCCCCGAACCTGATCATCGAAGCAGTTTGAGCCGCGGTTTGCATGTCGCCCCGCTTTTGGGGCGACGCGCAATACGGGCAGCGTCACCGATAACCCGTCACATCGGCCGGCTTGCCCGCCTCCTGGACCTCGGTCAGGTAGCGCCAGCAATCCGGCCGCGAACCGTCGATATCGTCGAAGCCATAGGCCTTGGCCATTGCGCCGCTCGAAAGCGACTGGCCGTTCCAGCGGGCGCGATCGGGATCGGCGGCGATCGCCGCGACGGCGCGGCCGAGGAAGCGCGGCGTTTCGGAAATGGCGAAGTGCGGCTGTGCCTTGGTCGCGTCGCGCCAGTTGTCCTCGCGCACACCATAAGCTTCCAGCATCATTTCGGAGCGCAGCCAGCCGGGCGTGATCGAAACGGCAGTGGCGCCGTGTTTCGCCAAATCCTGCGCATGCGCCCAGGCCATGCGGGTGACGCTCGTCTTGACGAGATCGTAGAAAGGCGAAAGCCGGTAATGGGTGGCATTGTATTCGGCGGTGCCGTCGGTCACCTCCACCAGCAAGCCGCCTGGCCGTTCGATCATCAGCGGCAGGGCGTAATGGGCGGTGATCAGATGCGTTTCGATGCCGAGTTGCAGCATGCGCAGGCCCTTGTCCAGCGAATGCTCCCAGACAGCCTTGTCCCATTCGAACAGTTTCTCGCAGCCCCAGATGTCGTTGACGAGGATATCGAGCCGGCCGGCCTCGCGGCGAATGCGAGCAACCAGCGCTTCGACCTCCTGCTTGACGAGGTGATCCACGCGCACCGCAATGCCCCTGCCGCCCGCCAATGTGACCAGTTCGGCGGTCTCCTCGATCGTCTCCGGTCGCTGATATTCGGATTGCCGGGCGCGTGTCGTGCGCCCCGTGACGTAAACGGTCGCGCCGGCCGCGCCGAGTTCCACCGCAATGCCGCGGCCTGCGCCGCGCGTCGCACCTGCGACCAAGGCCACTTTATCCCGCAAGTCTGCTGTCACTCCTTTATCCTCCACGCTAGAACGGCTGGAAGGGCCGGACCATGATTGACGCCCTATTGAATATAAACGAACGTTCGTTCATATTTATGACGAATGCAAGAGGAATTTCATGCCGCGCCACCGCACGCTTTCCGATGAACAGCTTCTCGCCATGGTGCTGGCGCTGATCCACGCCGAGGGGCCGGATGCGGCGACCTTTGCGGCGGTGGCGAAAGCCAGCGGCCTTTCCGGCTCGACGCTGGTGCAACGGTTTGCGACGAAGGCGGCGATGCTGCGCGCGGCATTGCTCCATGCCTGGGACAGGCTGGACGCGGAAACGGCGCGGCTCGCCGAGGCCGTTCCGAAGACCCCGGAGGGCGCCGTCGCGCTGCTCGTCGGCCTGTCGCAGGATTACGGCGACAATGCCGCCGCCTATGGCGAAGGTTTGCTGGTGCTTCGTGAGGATTTTCGCGATCCGGTGCTGCGTACGCGGGGTGCTGCCTGGGGAACGGCTCTGACGGCGGCGATTGCCCGCTGTTTCGGATCGGCGAAGGCGCCGGAGACCATCGCCCGGCTGATGCTGTCGCAGTGGCAGGGCTCGCTCACCTGGTGGGGTTTTGGCTCGGAAGGACCAGTGGACGCCTATGTGGAGACGGAGCTGCGGCGCTTCCTCGCCGTGGTGAAACCCTGAACTGCCGTGCTACGCCTAATAGGCCGTGACGATCATGGCCTGGATAAAATAAAGCAGAGCGGCGGTCACGCCGATCGTCACCGTTGTCAGCAGCAGCCCAATCAGGGTGACGAGCCCGTCGCGCTCCATCAAGGCGACCGCCAGGACCACCAGCGAGAATACCGGCAGGATATTGCCGAAGGGGATCGGCAGCGCGATCACCACCGCGAGCAGGAAGACGGGAATGCCGAGAAGCACCTGCACCATCGGGCCTGTGAGCGCCTTCAGCCGGCCGGCGCGGACCACCTTCTCCACCCGGGCAATGACGGGAACCGCGTGACGCACGACCAGATCGAGCGCTGTCAGGGAGACCTGGCGATTCCTGATGACGGCGGGCAGCCACACCTTCCGGCCACCCGCGACGATCTGGAGGGAGACCAGCGCAAGCGCGGTGCCGAACACCATTCCGAACGGACCGGGAATCGGCGTCAGCGCCGGGATTGCCAGGAAGAGGATGGTGAAGGCGATGCTGGTCCTGCCCATCGTTTCCAGTGCCTCGCCGATGGAGAGGCCGCCTTTCTCCCGGGCAAGCTCCAGCATCTCCCGGAGCCGCGCGGTGGCCATCCCTTGGGATGGCCGTGCACTTCCGTTTCGATCAGACATTAAAAGCCCATTCCAGCTGGTATCCGTCACGCATCTCCATCGGCCCCCTTCAGGACGCCGATCAGGGTTGCGCATTGCGGATCCCTCGCATCGAGAAGCTCGGCCGGCGACGTATGGCCGATCGCCATGCTGACGACGGTGGCCGCAGCCCAGCCGTAATCGTCCGCGGCGCGCTTGATGAGCTGCGGCCCCTGGGATGTCAGGCAGGCCTGGGACTGGCTGACAATTTCGGCGGGAAGCCGGGCACGCTCAACCTGTTCCTGTATCTGGGCGTGCAAGGGATCGACGACGAACAGGGCAAAAATCCAGCCGATGAAATCCGAGATCATATCTGTTTCCCTCCTTGGCTAACGCTTTTCTACAGCGTCTGTTCAGACGGTTGCTGCGGATCGCGCGTCTTGATGAGGCTCCAGACCACGCCCGAGGCGATGATCGCGAAGGTGATCCCAAGCGAGAGAGCAGCCGGGAATTTTTCCAGGCCCAGCAGATCCGCGAGGAAGATCTTCGAGCCGATGAAGACCAGCACGATGGCAAGTGCGGGCTTCAGGTAGCGGAAGCGATGGATCATCGCCGCGAGCGCGAAATAGAGCGCGCGAAGACCGAGGATCGCGAAGATGTTCGAGGTGTAGACGATGAACGGATCGGTGGTGATCGCGAAGATCGCGGGGACCGAATCGACGGCGAAGATGACATCGGCCACTTCGACCATCACCAGCGCCATGAAGAGCGGCGTGATGAACCAGGTCGTCTTGCCCGTCGCCGGATGCGCCTTTTTGACGAAGAACCGCTCGCCGTGATGCTCCTCGGTGACGTTGAAGCGGTTGCGCATGAAGCGAACGAGCACGTTCTTCGAGACATCGGGCTCAGCTTCCTTGACGACCAGCATCTTGATGCCGGTCGCGATCAGGAAGGCGGCGAAGATATAAAGAACCCAGGCGAATTCGGCGACCAGCGTCGCGCCGACGCCGATCATGATGGCGCGCAGCACGATGACGCCGAGAATGCCCCAGAAGAGCACGCGGTGCTGATAGATGCGCGGCACGGCAAAGAAGGAGAAGATCAGGGCGATGACGAAGACGTTGTCGAGGGCGAGCGTCTTTTCAACGACAAAGCCCGTCAGATAGGCAAGGCCGGGCTCCGAGCCGAGATACCACCATACCCAGCCGCCGAAGGCGAGGCCGAGCGTGATATAGAGAGCGGAAAGCTTGACGCTTTCCCGGACGCCGATTTCCTTGTTCTGCTTATGAAGAATACCAAGGTCGAACGACAGGATGGCGATGACGAGGACGAAAAAGCTCGACCACATCCAGAGCGGCGTTCCCAGCCACTCGACGAACAAAAAAGAGAAATCCAAAGATGGTCCCCTATCGGCACGGGTTGTCGGAAAAAGGTCCGACATCGCAAGAGTGCCGAAGCTCTCGCCAGAGGGGCCCGGACCAGCGGGTCGCACCCCAGATGGGATCTCGCTTTTCAGGATTCAAGCAGCGGCCGACACCAATTTTTGCATGTGGCGGGGCTTTGAGTGTCCTAGCCCGAACGCCTCGCTCCCCGTGGGAAAGCCGGCTTGCGGCGCATGCAGACGCCGCCCTATCCGTCTTGCGGATCGTCCTTGTCCTCGCCCACGGTCAGTGGCCAGTCGACGACGTAATCCTCGAGATCGTCGATATCGATCTCGTTTTCGTTGATCGTGCGGCCCCGCGCGGAAATACCGGCGGCATGGACGGTTTCGGGATCGCCGGAAACAAGCGGATGCCACCAGTAGAGATCGCGGCCTTCGTTGATCAGCCGGTAGCCGCAGGTGGGCGGCAGCCAGGCGATATCAGGCACGTTCTCCTTCGTCAGCTGCACGCAATCCGGCACGAAATCCCAGCGGTTCTGGTAGCTGGAGCAACGACAGCTTTCGCCGTCGAGCAGCTTGCAGCTGACCGAGGTGAAATAGATATCGCCGCTATCCCATTCCTCGATCTTGTTGAGACAACAGAGGCCGCAGCCGTCGCAAAGGCTTTCCCACTCGGCGGGCGTCATTTCGGCAAGAGTCTTGCTCTTCCAGAAGGGTAGATCGTTCATCGTTCGTTTCTTGCAACAGCGGCCCGCAAATTCACGTGACCGCCGACGTATCTCTCTTGTTATCGGCTGAGAAATCAATCAATTCTTCAGCATACTCCTGGTATCGGAGATACCGGAGAGCTTTTCTGCCCCATGCGGGCCTCGCGCTTTCGTCACCTTCCGGCCGCCGGAACGACCGATGCGCGATCAGGCGGGAATACAGGACGTGCAGGATCCGGACAAGCCAGAAAACGGGCCAGGAAAAGAGACGACAGACGCGCCGGACAAGCGGCCGGCGAAGAGACGTCACATCCTGCTGCGCATCGATTCATGGATCGATTCGACCGTCTGGAACGCCGGCTTCCGCGCCGCCGAGATCTGGGAAGACACCACCATCTTCTTCCGCCGCTTCCGCGTGCGCGGCTGGAAACGCATGGTCTTCGAACTTGCCGGCGAAGGGCTGACGCTCGGCGCGGCCGGATCCGTGCTGATGCTCGTGCTTGCCCAGCCGGCCTTCGAGGCAACCAAGGAAGACTGGCGCAATCGCGGCGATTTCGCCGTCACCTTCACCGACCGCTACGGCAACGTCATCGGCCATCGCGGCGTCATCCACCAGAATTCCGTGCCGATCGACGAGCTGCCCGATTCCCTGATCAAATCGGTGCTCGCCACGGAAGACCGGCGCTTCTTCGAGCATTTCGGCATCGATTTCATCGGCCTCTTCCGCGCCATAAGCGAAAATGCGCGCGCCGGCGAAGTCGTCCAGGGCGGCTCGACGCTGACCCAGCAGCTCGCCAAGAACCTCTTCCTTTCCAACGAGCGGTCGATCGACCGCAAGGTCACAGAAGCCTTCCTGGCCCTGTGGCTCGAGGCGAACCTTTCGAAGAAGGAAATCCTGTCCACCTATCTCGACCGCGCCTATATGGGCGGCGGCACCTTTGGCGCTGCGGCAGCCGCACAGTTCTATTTCGGCAAGAACATCGCCGATGTGAACCTTGCCGAATCCGCCATGCTCGCAGGCCTCTTCAAGGCGCCGGCGAAATATGCGCCGCATGTCAACCTGCCGGCCGCGCGTGCGCGCGCCAACGAGGTGCTGACCAATCTCGTGCAGAGCGGGCTGATGACCGAAGGCCAGGTGATCGCCGCCAGGCGCAGCCCGGCGACAGTCGTCGACCGCAACGAGATGGAAGCGCCTGATTTCTTCCTCGATTGGGCTTTCGACGAGGTGCAGCGGCTTTCGCCGCGCTTCCACCAGCATTCGCTGATCGTGCGCACGACGATCGATATGGGGATTCAGAAGGCGGCCGAGGATTCGGTCGAGACCTCGCTGCGTGAATATGGCGAGGCCTATCACGCCAAGCAGGGCGCCCTTGTCATGATCGAAAACGGCGGCGCCGTGCGCGCCATGGTCGGCGGGCGGGATTACGGCGAAAGCCAGTTCAACCGCGCCACCAAGGCGCTGCGCCAGCCGGGCTCCTCCTTCAAGGTCTACACCTATGCGGTGGCGATGGAGAGCGGGATGACACCGCAGACGACGGTCGTCGACGCACCGATCTACTGGGGCAACTGGAGCCCGCACAATTATGCAAACCGCTATGTCGGTCGCATAACGCTCGAGACCGCGATCGCCCAGTCGATCAATACGATCCCGGTGCGGCTCGCCAAGGAGAAGCTCGGCATCCAGCCGATCCGGGCGATGGCGAAGAACCTCGGTGTCGAAACACCGATCCGCGACGACGTCACCATTCCGATCGGCACGTCGGAGGTGACGGTGCTCGACCAGGCGACCGCCTATGCCACCTTCCCGGCCGGTGGCTACCAGTCGCGCCGCCACGGCATTACCCAGATCCTCGACTACGACGGCGACGTGCTCTACGATTTCGACCGCGACGAGCCGGCGGCCAAACGCGTGCTGTCCCAACAGGCAGACGCCTACATGAACCAGATGCTGTCGCGCGTCCCCTATGTCGGCACGGCGCGCAAGGCAGCGCTCGACAACGGCATCGTCACGGCAGGCAAGACCGGCACGACCCAGGCCTATCGCGACGCCTGGTTCGTCGGCTTCACCGGCAACTACACCTGCGCCGTCTGGTTCGGCAATGACGACTACACATCGACGAACAACATGACCGGCGGCTCGCTGCCGGCGATGACCTTCAAGCGCGCCATGGACTACGCCCACCAGGGTGTGACGCTGCGCGCCATTCCCGGCATCGAAAACCCCCTGCCCTCGGCAGAGGACGTCGCCAAGACCGCAGCCGCCAAGCCGCAGGACGGATTGCCGCAGCTCATCCGGCCGCGCATGCTCTCGGTTCAATCGACCGGCATCCTCAAGGATCTCGGCGAGAAGCTGAAAGACGCCGCGCCGCTGGCGCCGCAGAAGGTGGCGAGCGCCGAATAGCTCGACCGCAATCATGCCGAGATCCTGACATCGATGGATCGACCGTGCCGGTTTGCCGCCGAGAATGCGGCATGAACCGTGGATAGATCGCCGCTCGTGTCACGGCGCGGCATTCCACCCTGCCAGAATCAGTGGTAACCCTTTCATCCAATGTGGTTTCCAAGGTCATGACGTGTTTCGGTTTCCCCTTTTCATCCTGATCACGCTGATCGTCGCCTTCGGCGGCGGCATCATGATCACGCTCTATGCGCTGGATGCGACACAGGGTTTCGGCGCCATCAAGCTCGGCGCCTGGGAAGCCTTTCCGGCATTGCAGACGGTTGACGCCGACCCTTACGCCAAGTCGCATCGGGCGCGCGCCGGCAAACTGCTCTATGGCAGCGCCGAGGGCCTGACCTTCACGGCGAGCGTCGATGACGAGGGCGCGCGGCTGAATGCCGGCTGCCGCTACCGCATCAGCGGGCAGACGCCGCCTGCCCGCCTCTGGACCCTCTTCACCGCCGACAATGGCGGCAATCCGGCAGCGGTGAAAAACGGGCTTCCCTCGGCGCTGAATTCCTGGACGGTGCTGCGCCAGCCCGACAGCAGCTTCTCGATCGAGATCTCCGCCGTCGCGCAGCCGGGCAACTGGCTGGCGCTGCCGCAAGCCGGCACCTTCCGGCTCGTACTGACGCTGTTCGACACGCCGACGGCCGGCAGTTCCGGCGTGATCGATCTCGCCATGCCGAAGCTCACCAAGACCGGATGCGGCAATGCTTAGAATAATATTCGCCGTTCTCACCGGCCTTTTCGGCGCAGCACTGCTGCATCTCGTCATCATCCTGTCGCTCCCGCACTTCACCGGCCGGGATGCGGCGACCCGCGTCGCGGCCGAAGGCGACCTCAACAATTTCTACCTGCTGAACGACCAGTATGACGAGGCAGGCCTTGCCAATGGCGACCCCTTCCTGCGCACCGCCGTCTGCTCCTTCGACGTCGAGGATGCGCCGGTGCACTTTACGGCCAGAGGCAACGTGCCCTTCTGGTCGATCGCGATCTATGACAGCGCCTCCAACGAGGTCTTCAGCATGAACGACCGGACATCGGTCGGCGGCGCGCTCGACGTGCTGGCGGGCGGGCCGATCCAGCTGACGGACCTGCGCAAGAACTTGCCGCAGGAGCTGCAGCAGACGATCCTGGTGGAGATGGCGCGGCCGGACGGTTATGCCGTGCTGCGCACGCTGGCGCCGCAGGCGAGTTTCGATGAAGCTGCGCGCAACTTCCTGACTGAAGCCGGCTGCGAACAGTTCGCCACGCGCTGAAGTTGAAAGCACGTTACTTTTTATTGACGCGCGGCGCAGGCGCCGGACGCCGTTTCGGGCTCTCGGCCAGCCGCTCATAGCGGACGCCGGTGAACCAAAGAATCTTGGCTTCGCGGGGTTCCTTGTCCAGGCGACGCGGCGCCCGCGGCCGCCGATCCGCCAATGCGACTACTATTGCCATTCTCGTCTCCATGCACTGCCCGAGACGGATGAACTTGCGAAGGATTTCACCCTGCCCGCCAATCTGCGGGCCGGCGCGTCCTGCGGCGCCGGGATGACCGGACCGAGGGCATTCGCGCCTTTCCCACGGCACCTGACTGAAATACCGTGATGCGGAGTTTCAACGATCCAGATACTCAAATCGCGTCGTTCCTATCCGAATTGAGACACATGACAGTTAACAGATTCCTAATATTCAGCCGAGGCCAAACACAGTTCACGTGATTTGCTTGTAACGTCCGGACAGTTGTTTTGGTTTCACGCCGCCCGCGCAAAAATGCGGCGTGGCGGCGAAGCATAAAATTAGAAGAGATTCATATAGTTGGCTATAAGGCGGCAACCGAAGCCTCCGCCAGAGGCGGATGTTGCAAATATACGTCACGAAAATATTCATTGCGGCGGAACCGGATGAGCGTATGTTCGCGATGTCGATCAAACGTTTCCGGCTCCGATCGATCGGGGGATCATCCACGCTCCTGCCGGAAAGCGGAGGGCAGACGGTGTCTTTGCTCGTGAATGCGTCTTTCTCATCGCAGGATTTCGACGTGCTGTGCAGCGCACTCGACGCATGGTGCGCCGAACGGCATATCGACATCGTCAGCGTCGAGGCCCAGTCTGCGGCGTCCACGGCGCTCGACCTCTATCAGGCCGGCTGCGACAGCCGCGAAAAGCTACTGCACGCGCTGCGTGATCACA
The DNA here is from genome assembly GCF_002531825.1 of Rhizobium sp. J15. Taxonomy (GTDB): domain Bacteria; phylum Pseudomonadota; class Alphaproteobacteria; order Rhizobiales; family Rhizobiaceae; genus Rhizobium. The sequence continues at coordinate 57,714 of NZ_NWSX01000021.1, forward strand.
GGGCCGCCTAGCCGTTTCCACCGTCAGGCAGCCGGCGGAAAGCCGTCATCATCCCCTTTCCGGACAAACGCATTCAACTGCGGACTAGCCATCCGCAGCACGTTACGCGTGTAAATTTGTGTCGCATTTTAATAAAATCTTCAGCATGCATTAACCCTACCGGTGTAGGATTTGTTCATAACCGTATGGCCTGACATGCGTTCCGCCAGCGCATATCGACCTGCGGTTCCCCTTGTCGTGCGTTTTCAGGGTGTTCGTGTGCGTGACCGGTTTCGAGACCTAGAAGGCCCGTTGGCCGTCAGGAAAAAGGACGTGGTATTGATGGCGACCGTCAGCAGTTTCGAGAATCTGTCGCATCCGACACGATCCGAGCTGCGCCAGTTCGCCGAGCTTTTCACGCCGCTGTTCCAGGCTTCCTCCGAAGAGGCCAAGCGCCAGGCGGTCGCCGCCTTGTCTCAATGCGATCACATACCGGCAGCCGTGGCGCTGTTCATCGGCAGCCAGCCGATCGATATCGCCGCGCCTTTTATCGCGGCCTCCAAGGCGATCGCCGACGATACGCTGATCATCATCGCCCGCACCCAGGGGAAGGACCACGTCAAGGCGATCGTCAGCCGCGATTGTCTCTCGCCCAAGGTCATCGACGCATTGGTGGCGTTGCGCCAGGCCGGTCCGCGGGCGGCGGCCACGGTGGCTCAGCACATCGAGCCGCCCACAGTGCCGCTTGTACCGATAGCCGTGGCGACCAATGAGGCAGATGCGCTGGAGGAACAGCGGGTCGCCAATGAAGAGGCGCTGCGCGAGCGCATCCTCGGCCTTGCCGGCCATCTCGGCCGCAGCGATGAGGACAGGCTCGGCCTGCGCACGCTTACCGACATTCAGGAGGCGCTGCTGGTGCGCTTCGCCCGCTCGCGCGAAGCGACGCAGTTCGCGACCGCGCTGGCCGATGCGCTTTCCGCCAGCCGCTGGCTTGCCGAGCGCATCATGCTCGATCTGTCCGGCCAGCAGCTCGCCACGACGCTGACGAGCCTCGGCATGGGCTTTCTCGATGCCGTCTTCGTGCTCGAAAAACTCTATCCGCACCTTGCCGAGCAGCAGCACAGCGTCACCCGCGCCTGGATGGTGCTCGATGCGCTCGACCCGGAGGAATGCCACGACCGCGTGGAAGCCTGGCGGCGCGCCGATCGCTACACCTACAAGCCCGAGGCGCCCGCTGCCCCGGCGCTTCAGGAAACACCCGGCTACCGCTTCATGCGCCAGGCGCCGCAGCAGCGTGACATGCGCGTCATGGGGCGGCGGTCTCGCTGAACTGACGAGCCTTCGGCGGTCAGCCGCCGTTCCGCGCGAGCGGGATCAGGTCGCCCAGTTCCTCCATCTCCAGCTCAACGATCCAGAGATCGGAGTCGAACCTGCGTTCGCGCTCCAGCATCGCGCGCACCGCTTCCGGCTCGCTGCGCGACAGGCGGATCTCGAACAGGCGATCGCCGGCCTGCCCGTCATCGAAGGCGGTCTGCGGCGCAGGCGCGTAAAGCGTCTCCAGACCATCGCGAAAGTGCTGGCGGATGAAGATCGCGCCTGCCTCTTCCGCACCCTTCTTCTCCACGGCGGCGAAATCGCCGCTGGCAAAGACACGGCGCAGGAGGGCGGAAACGAAAATGTCGGCGCGCAATCTCATCGGCGCGATATAGACCGGCGCGCGGACGGCGGCAATGCGGGGCGAAATCTCGTCTGTCGAATTCAGACCTTGACCGCCAGCCGCAACCCTCCCCAATGCCGCCCCCGGACGGTGATCGGAGCCGAGATATCCTTCATCATCACGAAATTGCCGCCGCCCATGTCGCGCCTGTAGGTCTGGACGAGAAAGGGCGCGGTGCTGCGGCCGGCGGCAAGACCGACTCGGTCGGCGAAGATGCGGCGGTTGCGGCAATTGGCGGTGTTCCAGACGGCGTCGCCGGGACGCTGCGGCTGAGAGAATTTCCGATTGTGGGTCGGGAGATAGCCATTCTCGTCGATCGCCGCGCAGAAGGCGATGCGCTCGTCCGACGCGACGATCGGTTCCTGGATCGGCGGCAGCAGGCGGTCGGTAAGTTCGGTGAAGGCGGCCATGACCTGGGCCGGATCGCTGCCTGGAATCGGGCGATAGCGCCGGTCGAAGAGGGCGTCGAGCCCGATCTGTCCCTCGGCGACCGCGCGTTCGAAGGCGCCGGAGATCTGCCTTGCGACCGATTGCGCTTCCGCAATCCAATGGCTGTCAGCGGTTTGGACGCCGGCGCTCGCCGTCAGCTGAATCAAGGTTTCGGAGAGGCCGACGACGCTGTCGACGCGTTTGGCAGCCTGCTGCAGCCTGACATTCGAGCCGGCGACCTCGGACGACATTTCGCTGAGTTTTTCGACGAAGCCGGCGCATTGCTGATCGACCGCCTCGGTGGTGTTTGCCATCACCGTCGAACTGTCGAGGATGCGGGTAATGACATTTTCCATGCTGTCGAAAGCGCCACGCATCGCCTCCGACTTGTCGCGCACGCCGGCGGCGCTCTTGCGCGCATCGCTGCCGACCACCGATAGCCGGTCGATCTTGACGCGCAATTCGTCCAGCGTGTCCTGGATGGAGCCGGTCGCCTTCGACGTCTGCAGCGAGAGAGCCCGCACTTCGGCGGCGACCACCGCAAAACCCTTGCCGGCATCGCCGGCGCGCGCCGCCTCGATCGCGGCGTTCAGCGCCAGCAGGTTCGTCTGGCGGGCAATGGTGCTGATTTCCTCGGCGATCTTGTCGACATCGGCAAGCGATTTCGAGAAACCGGCGATCTCGGTGCCGATCTCCTTGGAGGACTGGACCATGTGGCCGATCTCGGCGACCGAACCGGACAGGCGGTCGGCCGATTCCTTCAGCATGTGGCGGGCCTCGGTCGCCGTGCGGTCGGTGTCCCGCAACGAGACGGCGACGGCCCGGTTGGTCTCGGCAATCGAAAGTGCGGTGCGGGTGACATGATCGAAGGCGGAAGCATGCCGGGCCGACATTGCCGCCATGTCCTGGATCGCGCCGGCGATGTCGACGAGATCGATGCCAAGGGTGGAGGCTTCTTCGGCAAGGCGCCGCAGGATATGGCGCAAGGCCTCGCGATCGACGCCCTCCGCTTCGACCGGCGCGTCACCGGCCAGATCGTCTACCGCCTTCAGCGCATGCATAACCGACGCTCCCCCGCCCCAATCAGAAAAGCTTCAGGCAACATGGTTAATAAGTTGCAAACGGCAGCCGCGTCTTAGACTTAGGTTGTAGGACGCGCGCGGCGCGGCGGCGCATCCTTGGCTAGATCGCGCCGATTTCCTTGAGTTTCTTCAGCACCGCCTCGTTGGGCTCTCCATTCTCAGGCAGATTATAGTGCTTCTGGAAATGGCGGATGGCCGCGCGGGTCTGCTCGCCGGCAACGCCGTCGACGCCGACATTGGCATAGGCCATGTTGGAGAGGCCCTTCTGGATCTTCAGCACCAGATCGACAGTGGAGATTTCGCTCGATGGAACCTGCTTTGCAGCGGCGGGAGCCGTCTTGATCGTCTTCTCGGCGCTGCGGATCGCCGCTGCGACCGGGTCTTCCGACGAGGCTTTCGAGCTCACATCCTCGAGCGGCTTTTCGGCGGGCACGGTCGAAGGGCCGGCGGCGTCGGTTTTCAGCGCCGCCAGAACCTCCGGCGTCGGATCGCCGGTCTGGGCCATGCCGACAGTTTCTTCGAAGAAGAGGATGGCTGCACTGGTGCGGGGTCCGATGATGCCATCCGGCGTGCCGTTATAGAGGCCCCGGCGCACCAGCTGCTGCTGGATGTCCATGACGAGCTGGCTCGGCTGCTGAGCGGCTGCGGGCGGAGCCGGCGTCGCGCTGGTGGCGGTGGCATCCTCGGGCCGTTCGATCCGGAAGGTGGTAACGTCGCCCTGCTGCTCCTCGGCCGGACGGCGGGCGCCGAGCACGTTCGGAGATTGCGGATCGCGGGTGCGGAAAATCGGGTGCGGATGCAGGCCTGGCTGATACCAGAGCGCATTGGCGGCGACAAAGGAGAAGATGACGACGAAGGCGATGGTGCCGCCGGCCACGGACGGATTGCGGCCGATGACGCCACCGAGCACGGATGCGCCTTGCAGGCTGAGGCCGCCGAGGGCAGCCGCGCCTGTCATCAAAAGGCCCGGCTGCTGCCGTCCCTTCTTTCCCTTAGGCGATTTTCGCTTGCGCGCGGCCATCGAAATGCCCCTCTTCTACGCCGGTATTGACCGCGCCCTTCAGCCGCGGCGGAAACTCGACAGTTGCGCCATGGCCGGCATCGTCAGCGCACGTGGCGCCCGAGCCGTCGGCTGCGATCTCGATGGTGATGATCGTGCCCTCGCCCGGCTGGCTGGCGATGGCAAAGTTCCCGCCATGCAGCGATACCAGCCCCTTGACCAGCGAAAGGCCGAGGCCGGTGCCTTCGAACCGGCGGGTGTAATCGTTCTGAATCTGGACGAAGGGCTGGCCGAGCATTGCGAGCTTGTCGGCCGGGATGCCGATGCCGGTATCGCTGACTGTCAACTTCAGGATGCCGTCGCGCACCGCCGCATCGACGGAGACGACGCCGCCGGCTTCGGTGAATTTCACGGCATTGCCGACGAGGTTGATGAGGATCTGCTGAATGGCACGCTGATCGGCGACGATCTCGCCGATGCCGCGCTGGATGCGGCTCGTCAGGGTGACGCCCTTGGTCTTGGCCTGCAATGCCAGCATCGATTCGCAGGATTTGACGGAGCCCGATATGTCGAAAGGTTCCAGGATCAGCTCGTAGCGGCCGGCTTCGATCTTGCTCATGTCGAGCATGGTGTTGACGACGGACAGCAGGTGCGCGCCGGATTCGCGGACCAGGCCGACATATTCGCGCTGGCGGTCGTTTTCGAACTTGCCGAAATATTCGCCGATCAGAATGTCGGAAAAACCGAGAATGGCGTTCAGCGGCGTGCGCAGCTCGTGGCTGACCGCGGCAAGGAAGCGCGATTTGGCGTCGTTTGCGGATTCGGCATCGGCCGCGCGGTTCTGGGCTTCGTCACGCAGCTGCTGCTCGACGGAGACATCGCGCAATTGGGCGATGACGGCGGCAAGCTCGCCGTCGGCGTCGCGCCGGGCGGTCATATCCATCCTCAGATGCGCGAACTGGCGCTGGCCGCGCCCGACCGGCGGCCGGTCAAGCCGCAGATCGACACTCGCCGCCTCCTCGCCGCGGCGCAGCTCATCGAGCGCCTGCAGGAAAAGGATGCGGTCGGAGACATGCACCTGTTCGATGAAGCCCCTGCCCTTGGGATCGCGCATCCAGGCGAGGAAATCGCAGCGGTCGCGGCCACCGACGGTCGCCACGCTGCCGTGCGCGTCGAGAAAGAAGACGAGGCCGGGTGTAACCGCGAGCAAAAAATCCTCGGCCGACTGGGTGGCAATGCCGGCCGGCGAACCCTGACGGGCGAGCGCGATGCTGCCGACGGCAGAAAAGAGAAAGGCGGCGCAAACCATGGCGACGCCCGCCGGCAGGGCGACGGCCGGGCTGGTCACGGTCGAAAGGCCGATCGGAGCGGCGACGAGGGCAGCCGAGGAGAGCAAGACGAGGCGGCGCAGGATCGCGAGCTCGCGTTGGCGCACAGCTTCGCCTCCTCCCGTCCGGGAAAGCCAGCTTGTCGCCGCCCGGTCTACGAGTGCCGTTATCCAGCCGCCAATGTCACCCAATACACGCACGCAATACCCGCCGAAAAGGCTGTCTGTTGATCCGGACAATAGGCCTTGGCGGCTTAAAGAAAGGATAAGGCAAAAGCCCTCTTCACAGCTTCAAAGAGCCGAAATTCCCATTTTGAGGCATCTGACAGGCTCTTTGCCTTTTGTGGTTAATAGCAGGTAAGCGACGGATTTTACTCATATTTCAGCATGACGTTAACTCCTGTGGCAAGGCGAGCTCGCAAAAGCCCTGCAATTGCAAGCAGGTGCTGCCCTGATGTTTAACGGCGATCGCTCGCATTCGACTAAAATGCGGCTCAAATATCGTTCGCTAAAATTTGAATTAAATTTGCCGCAAATGCGCGTGAGTTTCGAAAAGCGGCATTCGCAACTTGCCGGTAGGGTGAAAACACACCGGACAACCGGCCTGATTCGGCAACAAGACCGAACGGGGACAAACAGGATGGGCAACGACAATGTGGTTTCTGATCAAAGGATCCTTCTGGTTTGGCCTTGTGCTCGTGCTTCTTTCCGTCTTCAGCACGGAAAATTCCGACAAGCACGCCAGCGGCCCGCAACTGCAGCTTTCCGACGCGTTTACGGCGGCCAGCGGCGCCTATGACTATCTGACCGGCATGTGCTCGGAAAAGCCCGAGGTCTGCGTCAAGGGCGCCGAAACCTTCACCGCACTCGGCTATCGGGCCCGCGAAGGCGCCCGCGTTGCCTATGAATTGCTGGACAGCCAGTTCCAGGACGAGGCGCCGGAGACCGCAAAGCTTGCCGAACCGACGGCCCCGGCGGCCCTGCCCTCCCTCGCCTCGCCGTCGATCCAGGAAAAGGTGCGCGAGGCGAAGGCCGCGCTCAACCAGCCGATGCCTTACCGCCCGCCGGTCGAGGATGACGAGACGGCCGAAACGGTGGTGACCGGCGCGATCCCGCTGCCGACGCCGAAGCCGGCGATCTGACGAAATTTCCGCGGGTTTCCCGCACAGCATTTCCTTTTTACACAATTCCAGGCCCAAACCGCTTCACGCCATTGCCGGAATTGTTCGAACTTGCATCGGTGGTCCGCATGACGCGGAAATGCCCCATGCCTGACGTGCCTGCCCTGTTTAATTCAGCATGTTGCTGCGCCGTGAGGATGCCCATCCCTCACGGCGTTTCTTTTTAACGGTTCAAATCCGCCGGTCTTTCACCTATATGCACTCTTAATAGTGAAAGGCTCACGCATGGCATCCCTCGACCAGATCATCGACGACTTCACCTTCCTGGACGATTGGGAAGACCGCTACCGCTATGTCATCGAGCTCGGCAAGGCGCTGCCTGAGCTGGCCGAGGAAAAGCGGACCTCCGAGAACAAGGTGATGGGCTGCGCCAGCCAGGTGTGGCTGGTCACGCATACGGCGGGCGATCCCGACAATCCCGTCATGACTTTCGAGGGTGATTCGGACGCCCATATCGTGCGCGGGCTCGTCGCCATCGTGCTTGCCACCTATTCCGGCAAGGCGGCATCCGAAATCGCCGGCCTCGATGCCTTCGAGATATTCTCGAGGATCGGCCTGGTGGAGAACCTGTCGTCGCAGCGTTCGAACGGGCTGCGGTCGATGGTGAACAGAATACGGGAAGAGGCAAGGGTTCGGGCTGCGGCCTGAACGCGACTGATTTCGCAAGCATTTACAGACCGATCGATTCGGAAATGCAGCGGCGAATCCAGTATATTAACACTTGCTCATAGTATGGGAATACATTCTACACCTTTCGCGAAAGCATAAGGCTGGCGCTCTCATAATATCTTGCCGTCCGGACGAATCATCTGCGAAAGGCTCGAAATACTGGAGAGATTATTTTCCTCGTCCTGAATGCATACAAAAAAGCCGGGCATAGGACCCGGCTTTTGTCGTTGGTTGCTTTCGAAAAAGCTCAGCCGCGGCCGCGCTTGCGGCGCTGCCCGAGGCCCATCTCCTTTGCGAGGCGCGAACGCGCTTCGGCATAAGCGGGCGCTACCATCGGGTAATCGGTCGGCAGGTCCCACTTCTCGCGGTATTCTTCCGGCGAGAGGCTGTGGTGCGTCATCAGGTGACGCTTGAGGGACTTGAAATTGCCGCCGCATTCCAGGCACGTGATCTGCTCGTCCTGCACGGACTTGCGGACAGAAACTGCAGGCTTCTGCTTTTCGACGATCGCCGCAGCGGGCTGCGGTACGGACGTGTTGCTCAATGCCGAATGTACGTCGGAAATCAGGTTGGCCAGGTCGCTGACCGGGACAACATGGTTGCTGACATAGGCCGCGACGATGTCGGCCGTCAGCTCCACAAGCAGCTCCGGCCCATTGCCGGTCGCTATATCCGTCATATTCTTTCTCCTGTTAGCATGCACAAACGGTCTATGACTGACGCGTCAAAGACCCGCCTCGTAGAAGCGAACAGCAAAAGCACAGGAAGCGATCTTCTGTTCCGAAAAACGCGAAATCCACCCCTAGATTCCGAAGAGCGAGACCTGTTCTTATACTGCCTGATGGAAAACCACTACGTCATGCCCCAGGCGATGGCCCCAGTTAGACATTAAAAATCAAAACTGAGGGACTTGGAAGCAGTACGATTGTCATTCACAATCAGAACTCTACTTACATTTTCAAATACCATCGTTTGGCCGAAACGCCAATTATTATTTGTCGTTTTTCTTGAGAAAAAATCTCAGATGAAGAATTGAGCAGGCCCGCGGCAAGGTTTACTCGTTCCATCCTGTGCATAAGTTCGCGTAAAACTGATCAAGGCGGCGAACAGGATATATTCTCAGCCGCCCTCGCGCATATCGTCCCGTACCGAGACACCGCCGAGATCATATCCCGAGCGGTGGGCCGCCCGCGCGAGCAGATGGGCGGAAACAGGCGCCGTCAGCAGAAAGAAGACGAAGCCGGCAATGGCGCGGAGCAGAATCGCCGGATCCTGCGAATAGAGGCCGGCGGCAAAGAGCAGCAGGCCGGAGCCGACAGTGCCCGCCTTCGAGGCGGAGTGCATGCGCGTATAAAGATCGGGCAGCCTGATCAGGCCGATCGCCGCCGAAAGAGCAAAGAGCGCGCCTGATATCAGCAGCAGAGCGGTGACGGCAGCGACGATAGAATCGATCATTTGCGCTTCCTCCCTGCCCGGCGGGTCTTCGCGCCGGCTTTTGCCGCAACTGGGGAAGGCGCAGATTTGATGCTGCCGCGCGCCAGCACGAAGCGGGCGAAGGCGACCGTCGCGAGGAAACCGACGAGGCCGAGCGCAATGGCGATATCGATATAGAGCGAAAAGCCCGTTTTGACCGCAATGACGGCGATGAAGCCGATGGCGATCCCGGTCAGCATGTCGAGAGCAAGAATACGGTCCGGCAAGGTCGGCCCAACGACGACGCGCCAGACGGTCAGAAGCAGCGCCAGGCCGAGGATGACGAGCGCGGCCGAAGATGCGGCTGCGATGATGGCGGCGGGCGTAATCACCGGAAGGCCTCCATGATCTTGCGTTCAAATCCGTTGGCAATGCCCCGTTTCGTCGCTTCCGGATCGGAGCAGTCGAGCGCATGGACATAGAGCGTGCGGCGATCGGGCGAGACATCGACCGAAAGCGTTCCCGGCGTCAGGGTGATGAGGTTTGCCAGCAGGGTGATTTCGAAATCGCTGGTTACCGTCAGCGGAAAGGCGAAGATGCCGGGCTTGAGCTTCATGTCAGGCGAGAGAACGGTGACCGTGACCTTCCAGGCCGACAGCGACAATTCCTTCAGGAACAAAGCGGCAAGCGACAAAACCAGGCGGACGCGACGCAGATATCCTGTGCTGCCGAAAGGTTCGCGGATGATGATGAGCGCCAGGGTCCCCAGCAGGAAACCGAAGACGAGATTGAGCAGCGAGGCGCTGCCGGTGACGGCAACCCAGGCAATGGCGAGCAGCAGGTTGAAAAGGAAGACGGTCACGGCGGGCCTGCCTCCGGGAAAACCGAATGAAGATAGGCCTGCGGATCGGCAATGCCGGCAGCGGCCGATTGCGACAGTTTCAGCAATTGTTCCGGCAGGATGCCGAAGCCGATGGTGAGCGCGGTCAGTGCGGCAAGCGACAGGCTGGTGCGCCAGCATGCTTTCGATGGGAGGAGCGCCATCGGCGCGGGACGCCAATAGGCGAGCAGGAAGAGGCGGCCGAAGGCGATCGTCATCAAAAAACCTCCCGCGAGGATCGAAGCCGCCAGCCACCAGGCGCCGGCGTCGAGCGAGGCCTTGACGAGCATGACCTTCGGCCAGAAGCCGGCAAAGGGCGGAAGGCCGCAGGCAGCCAGGAAGAGCACGAGGGAAAGCGCGGCAAAACCGCCGCTTTGCCGGTAGAGCCCGCCGAGGCCCGACAGCGAAAAACCGCCGCCCCGCCGGGCGATCTCGCCGGCGGCAAGGTAAAGCGCGGTCATCAGGACGATCGAATGAAGCGCATAGAAGACCGCGCCGCTGATGCCGCCGGCGCTCCCGAGCGCGACGCCGGCCAGCATGTTGCCGATGCCCGATATGACGACATAGCCGAACAGCCTGCGGATATCGTTTTCGGCGAGCGCGCCGAAAGCGCCGACCAGAATGGTTGCGATGGCGGCAAGCGCGATCAAGAGGCTCAGTTCCTCGCGCTCCACCGGCAGCAGCATGATCATCACCCGGATCAGAGCGTAGATGCCGACCTTGGTGAGCAGGCCGGCAAACAGCGCCGAAACGACGATGCGCGGCGTATGGTAGGCGGCGGGCAGCCAGAAATTGACCGGAAAGGCTGCCGCCTTCATGCCGAAGGCGAGGAGAAACAGGCCTGCCAGCGTCATCAGCGGCGCCGTACCGCGTAAGTCCCCGACATTCGCCGCAATATCGGCCATGTTGAGCGTGCCGAAGACGGCATAAAGAATGCCGACGCCGATCAGGAACAGCGTCGTCGCAATGAGATTGAGCACCGCATATCTCAGCGCCCCGTCGATCTGCTCACGCTCGGAGCCGAGAATGATGAGCCCGAATGAGGAGATCAGCAGCACCTCGAACCAGACGTAGAGATTGAAGATGTCGCCGGTGAGAAAGGCGCCAGTGACACCCGCCATCAGCAGCATCAGCAGCGGGAAGAAACCGTATCGCCGGCCGCTTTCGCCGATATCGGCCAGCGCATAGATGCCGCCGGCGAGCGCGGCAAGGGCTGCCGTGAACGCCATCAGCGCGCCGAGCAGATCGACGGTGAAGGCGATTCCGAAAGGCGGCAGCCAGCGCCCCATGACCATGGTCAGCGGCCCCTCGGTCGCGACCTTGGCAAGCAGCGCCGCGTCCATGAGGGCCAGAAGCACCAGACCCGATATGGTAAGCCAGGCCTGCAGACGCAGATGTGCCCGTACCATCAGGAGGATAGCGCCGAGCGTGATGCAATGGGCGACCGGCAGGATGACAAGCCAATTCTCGACAGGCACCGGCGCGGTCACCAAGGCGGCGGAAAGATCAACGGATGGGGCGGCCATCAGGGGTGGCCTCCGGGATGCCCGGCAGGGCAGTGGGGGGTGAACATCCGCACCGGCATCAGCATCAATACCCCAAGGGCGGCAGCGGCCGATCGTCGGGCTCGGCGGCGCGCATTTCGCTGGTGTCGTCGGTGCCGAGGTCCTGATAGGCGCGGTAGGTCAGCACCAGCAGGAAGGCGAGGAAGGAGAAGGAAATGACGATCGCCGTGAGGATGAGCGCCTGCGGCAACGGGTTCGCCGTGCCCGGGGGCAAGGCGTCGAGACCCGCCGGGATGATCGGCGGCACCTCGCGCGTCAGCCGGCCGCCGGTAAAGAGCAGCAGGTTGACGGCGTTGCCGAGGATGGCGATGCCGAGCATGATGCGGATCGAGAATTTCGACAGCATCAGATAAATGGCGGCGGCGAAGAACAGGCCGACGAGGATCGCCAGAAGCTGCTCCATCATTTCACCTCCTTTTCTTCCAAGGCCAGCGCGATCGAGGTGATGGCTCCGAGCACGACGAGATAGACGCCGATATCAAAGAGCAGCACGCTCGAGAGCGGCACCTCTGTGCCCAAAAGGCTCGGATAGATCCAGAGGCCGGTCATGAAGGGAACGGCAAAGAGGATGGAAAGAAGGCCCGCCACCGTCGACAGCAGCAAGCCGGCGCCGGCGACCGCGAGCGGATGAAAGAACAGCGCGCGGCGAACGGCGGCAACACCGCGCGCAATGCCATAAATCGCCAATCCCGAGGCGGCGATCAGGCCGCCGATGAAGCCACCGCCCGGCTCGTTGTGGCCGCGCAGCAGCACAAAGACCGAAAAAAGCAGCATCAGCGCGGTGAGGAACGGAGCAACGGTGCGGAAGATGAGGGTGTTCACCCGATCAGCCCTCCGCTTCCATTGCATCGGGATCATTGGCGGCAAGCTTGCGCTCCGTGCCGGCGCGAATGCGGATCAGCGCCAGGATGGCAAGGCCGGTGACCGCGACGACCGCAATTTCGCCGAGCGTGTCGGTGCCGCGGAAATCGACGATGATCACGTTGACGACGTTGGCGCCATGGGCAATCGATTTGGAATAGGCATTGAAGAAATCCGTCAATGCGCTGTTGAAGGGTACTTGCGTCGCCCGCATCAGCAGAAGCGTGAAGCCGAGGCCGCAGGCAAGCGCAAGCGCGCCGTCGAACAGCCGGCCTTTGCGCGGGCGCCGATCGGCCGGGGAAAGCCGAAGCCTCGTCATGACGAGCGCGAGGATGACGACCGACAGGGTCTCGACCATGAATTGGGTGAAGGAGAGATCCGGCGCGCCGAACAACAGGAAGATGACGGCGACAGCGAAACCCTGGATGCCGAGCGAGACCACTGCCGTCAGCCGGTCGCGGGCAAAGAGCACGGCGGCAAGGCCGAGAGCGGCGATCAGGAAGACGGCCCATTCATGCAGCCGGACATCGGCCGGCCAAGCGGGAAGACGCGGCAGTTCATCATAAAGGACAAGGGGAACGATGAGGATGGCGGCGACGCAGAGGAAAGTGCAGGTGATGTAGATCTCGAGCCGTCCCGGCTGAAGGATACGCATCGCGCGGCCGGCGAAGCGGACCAAGCCCGATATGGCGACATCGAAGCCATGATCCGGCCCGGGACCGGCCGCACGCAGGAAGGCGGCCATCAGGAAGCGGGCGCGATTCAGCTGCCAATAGACGCCGATGCCGAGCAGCACGGTCAGGATGGAAAGCGCCAACGGCACGCCGATATGCGGCGTCAGCGAAATATCGATATGGACAGGTGACTGGCGGATGGCGGCTGATATCGGCGAGGATATGGCGGCGTGGGTGTCGGCCGAAAAGATCGCGGCGAGCAGGCCGAGGCCGGCGAGAACGGCGGGGCCGAGCCAAAGCAGCGCGGGGGCCTCATGCGGATGTTTCGGCGTTTCGATCGGCCGGCCGAGGAAGGGTTTCAGCGCCACGGCAAAGGCGATGGCGAACATCAGCGCGTTGCCGAACACGGCGATCGAAACAAGGGTGAGCGCGCGGATATCGCCGCCGGCAAGTGCTGTATAGATCTCCTCCTTGGCGAGAAATCCGAAGAACGGCGGCAAGCCGGCCATCGAGAAGGCCGCCGCAAGCGCCGTGATCCAGGTCAGCGGCATCGCCCGCCGCAGGCCGCGAAGCTTGGTGATGTCGCGCGTGCCGGTCTCGTGATCGATGATGCCGGCGACCATGAAGAGAGCGCCCTTGAAAAGGGAATGCGCCACAAGGTACAGCGCCGCCGCCTCCACCGCATAATCCGCGCCGAAGCCGATCAGCATGACGAGCAGACCGAGCGAAGAGACGGTGGTATAGGCGAGTTTCAGCTTCAGATCGGTCTGGCGGATGGCGAGCGCGGTGCCGGCGACCAGCGTCAGCCCGCCGAAAAAAGGCAGAAGGATTTCCCAGGCGGGCGTTTCCCCCATGACCGGATTGAGCCGCATCAGCAGATAGACGCCTGCTTTCACCATGGTGGCCGAATGCAGATAGGCAGAGACGGGCGTCGGCGCCTCCATGGCATTCGGCAGCCAGAAGTGAAAGGGAAACTGCGCGGACTTGGTGAAGGCGCCGCCCAGCACCAGGATGAGAGCCGCGAGATAGAGCGGGCTTTCGCGCACGGCATCGCCGAACCGGATCAGCTGCGACATCTCCGTGACGCCCGAGATATTCCAGAGAAGCATCAGACCGGCCAGCAGGCAGAGCCCTCCCCCGCCGGTGACAACAAGCGCCTGCAGGGCGGCGCGACGAGCCGCCTCGCGCTCATGGTCGAAGCCGATCAGCAGGAAGGAGGTGATCGATGTCAGCTCCCAGAAGATGAAGAACATCAGGAAGCTGTCGGAGACGACGACGCCGAGCATCGCTCCCATGAAGAGGAAGATGAAGGAGAAGAAGCGTCCCTGATCCCTGTGGCCTCTCAGGTAGCCGCCGGCATAGAGCACGATCAGGGTGCCGATGCCGGTGATCAGAAGCGCGAAAGCCAGCGATAGACCGTCGAGAAACCAGGAGAAGGAGAGATTGTAGCTCGGCACCCAGGAATAGCCGCCGGTGACGACCTCGCCACGCGCGACGACAGGAACGAAACGCAGGAAATGCAGGAAGGCGAGCAAGGGGGCGATCGCCAGCAGCCAGGCACCGTTTGCGCCGAAGATGCGGATGACGAAGGGAGCAGCAAGAGCGCCGGCGAGCGGCAGACACAAGGCCAGAAATGTCAGAGCCGTGACATCGGCCATGTCTCCTCCTCTACCGGCAATAGACGAAGGCCGATGAAACCGGCCCGTCCTCTGACTTAGGCGAAATGGTAGGGCCTCTCAAGCAATTTCGAGCACAAGGTGAAATTGCGTCAGTCTATCGCGGCCGTTCAGGCCATTGATCGGGAACGGCGTGTCAGCAGCCGCGCGATACAGCCGTGCAGGACGAAGAGCAGGAGCGTCAGCGGCCAGACGAGGCAGGCGAGGAGCCCGGCGAGACGATACAGCGTCAAACCGTCGTGGTTGGCCCAGCCTTCCAACATCGTGACCGCCATGGCGGCCGCGGCCACCAGGCCATAGAGCAGGAAGATTGCGGCTTCAAACACCAGTGATTCCCCAATGCACGTAACATTAACCCTAACGGAAAATTCTTAACGGATGTAAAACCAAGCGTCTTCCCCCAATTGCGGTATGCCGCGAATGTCCTGGCGCGGCGCCGCAGACTTGATGAAGCCAGGACGAGGCACCACATTTTCTTGCGAAACGGAACCGCCCCTCAGCAAAAGGAGCACGTCATGTCCGAAACTGCAACCACCGCCAAGATCCACAAGACCGATGCCGAATGGAAGGAGCAGCTCACCCCCGAGCAATATCGCATCACGCGCCAGCACGGCACGGAGCGCGCTTTCACCGGCCCCTACTGGGATTCTTTCGAGACGGGGCTTTACCGCTGCGTCGGTTGCAACGCGCCGCTTTTCCGCTCGGACACGAAATTCGACGCCGGCTGCGGCTGGCCGAGCTATTTCGAAGCGGTGTCGCCCGATGCCGTGACCGAATATCGGGATACGACCTACGGCATGGTGCGCACCGAAATCCGCTGCGGCACCTGTGAAGCCCATCTCGGCCACGTCTTTCCCGACGGCCCGCCGCCGACCGGCCTGCGCTACTGCATCAATGGCCACGCCATGGTGTTCGAGCCCGGGAAGTAAGGACGCTGCGATCGAAAAGCGGTCAGTCGGCGAGAGCGCCCCCGCCCGGCTGTCGCCACCGGGGTCGAGCTACGGATCTCGACCCGTCCTTCGGCCCCGGAGAAGGAAAAGCCGCGAGCTCTCCGTCCACGCCTGCAATTCGACAATACGCCGATGGTGCGATCACTCGTGCTCGGCTGGGCATGGCCAGGTTGCCGGCGGGGCGAGGCCTGACGGCAGTTTGGTCGAAGCATCGCCGCAAGCAAGGTCGATCTGCGCCTGTTCGAGCCCGGTCGCGGCCGAAAGGTCCAGGCCCTCGATGCGGGTGAGGAACATGAAGGCGCGGTCGAACATCGCCGGGCCGTCGAAGGTGGCGTTGGAGAGATCGGCGCGAGAGAGGTTGGCGAACGAGAACTTCGTTCCGGTCAGCACCGCCTCGTCGAAATCGGCGCGGCCGAGTTCGGCCTTCTCGAAGCTCGCGCCGGTAAGCTTGGCGCCGGCGAAATTGGCGCGCTGCAGCTCGGCCCCGGCAAAGGACGCGCCCTCGGCAACGACCTTGGCGAAGCTGGAGCGATAGGCCTCGATCTTGGCGAAATTGGCGCCCCCGGCCTGGGCACCCTCGAGCGAGGCGCGCACCAGCGTCGCCTTTTCGAGATTGGCGGACTTGACGTTGGCGCCGGCGAGATCGGTCAGCGAAAAATCGGTACCGATGAGATTGGCGCCTTCAAGGTCGCTGCCCTGCAGCATCAGGTTCTTCTTGGTGCAGTCCTGCCAGTCGAGCTTCGGCGAGGCCGTGCTGCCGCAATCGGCGGCACGCGTGGAGATCGGGGCAAAGGCGAGAAAGGCGACAGCAAGGAGGCCGAGCGGCGATCTGTGCATTGCCATTGATTTATTCACCTCCATGACGCTCTCGGGCCGCATCCGCGAAGCAGGCTGCCTTCGACTTTTCTACACAGCTCAGACTACAATAAAAAGATGGCGAGCGCCCGTTCGGAATGGATTTGCCGGAGCAACATCTCGGCCAGGCGGTGTACATCCGCCTTGCCCGGGCAGGCCATTCAATCCGCCTTGCCCGGCACACGAAGCTCCATGCAGGTGAGGTCCAGCCAGCGGCCGAATTTGGTGCCGACCTCGGAAAATCGGCCGGCAATGCGGAAACCGAGCTTTTCGTGAAGCCTGATCGAGGCCGTGTTTTCCGCCTCGATGCCGGCGATCATCACATGGATATTGCCGGCGGCGGCCCGCGCGATCAGCTCCCGCATCAGAAGTTCGCCGATGCCGGCACCCCGGCACTCCTTGTCGACATAGACGGAATGCTCGACCGTGTGGCGGTAGCCGTCGAAGGCGCGCCAGTCGCCATAGGAGGCGTAGCCTGCAACCTTGCCCGACATTTCGGCGACGATGACGGGAAAGCCGCGCGCCTTACGCGCCCTGAACCATTCCAGCCGGTTGTCGAGATCGACCAGCGTATCGTTCCAGATCGCCGTCGTGTGCTCGACGGCGTGATTGTAGATATCGCGGATGGCGGATAGGTCGGCTTCGGTAGCGTCGCGGAGGAGGACGGCGTCTGTCATGATTGCCCGGCTCGTATTGTCTGCGAAGGCGGCATACGCCCCGCCTCGAAAGATGTAAACGCCGGATGTGAAAAACGAGCTCAGAGACCAGGTGCGGGGGAGCTGAAACAGGTGAAGACCGCCGAATAATGCACCGCCGCTGCGGTCACCACAAAACCATGCCAGATGGCGTTCTGGAAGCGCAGCTTCTCCCAGACATGAAAAACGACGCCGAGGGAATAGATGACGCCGCCGATAATGATCAGCAACATCGAGGCGAAGGGAATGCGCGAAGCCACCGGCTCGGCGACCAGCACGCCACTCCAGCCCATGGCGAGATAGAGCAGAATGGCGAGACGGTCGTAACGCCCGGGAAAGACGCATTTGACGAAGATGCCGGCGGCGGCGAAGAGCCAGATCGCCACCAGCATGAACATCAGCAGCGGATCGTCCGCCCCACGTTCGAGGAACGGCGTGTAGGTGGCGGCGATCAGGATGAAGATGGCCGAATGATCGAGACGGCGCAGATACCATTTCGTGCGCGAGACAGGCCAGGCATTGTAAGAAAAGGAAATGGCAAGCGTCAGCACCAGCCCGACGCTGTAGATCCAGGCGGCGGCGAGCGCTCCGTAGGAACTCCAGACAGTCGCGTAGAAGATCAGCGCGGTGGCCCCGATCAGCGCCAGCACGAGGCCGACGCCGTGCACGATACCGTCGGCGATCAGTTCATATCTGTCGTAAGCCCAGCGAATGCCGTTGAACTCGCCCATGCACGCCCATCCGTCTCACAGTTCAATGGAGATCGTCTCATCGAACCGTGAGAGGCGCAACTGCGGCGAACCGCGCGGGCGGTAAATCTTCGTGACAGGCCGCAAGCCGGCGCGCCTTCGACAGCGGGCCGGCATGAAACCGGCGCCAGTCCGAAAAATCCAGCTGCGCGACATCAAACCTTCTGCCGGTCGACCAGCACCGAGCATTTGGCATGGCGCACGACGCGGTCGGCCGTGGCGCCGATGAAGTAGTTGGAAAAGTCCGGGATGTGCGAAGCGACGATAATGAGATCGGCGCCCAGGCTTTCGGCGGTCGAGATGATCGCTTTGGCGGGTGGACCGTTGCGGATCTCGATCGTTGCCGGAATGCCGGTTCGGGCGACCAAGGCTCCCAACTTGTCGCGGCCTTCCTTCATCGCGTCCTCGACGATATTGGCCGGCAGTTCGACCGCGACATAGGTCGGCACGTCCTCGATGACGTTGAGCGCGACGATCTCACCGCCCTCGTCCAGCAGGGATGCGGCCTTGCGCAGGATTATTTCACCCTTGTCGATGCCGCCGAGTGCGATCGCTACTATGATTTTCCTATACATGCTGCCCTCCATGACGATGCATGCGTAAGTTCCTTAAAAGAAGATATGAGCGCATTGACCGCGATCAAGTGGACACAAGTGATCGTCAACATCTGCTCAACGCTTCATCGTCAAAAACAGATCTTCTGTGAACAATCGGAATCCGCCATATAGCGTTCAAGTACAGCAGCCGAGAGGACATCAGAGGCGAATGAACCGGCGAAACTTTCTCGGACTTGCCACAGGCGGCATTCTTGGCGCCACCGTCGGTACGCCTTCCCTTTCAAGGGCCAATTCAGAGGCAGGAGAACAATCCGTGACGACCGAAACTTCCTATGCGCTGACGCGGCCCGCCTATATCGATCGCTCGCATCTCATCGTCACCGATCTCGGTCTCGTTTCCGGCTTCTATCAATCGATGCTCGGCCTGAAGGTGATCGAGAAGACGGCGAGCGGTGAAGTGCTGGGTGCCGGCGATCTGCCGTTGCTGACGCTAACGACTGCGAAAGACGCCCGCATCGCGCCGCGCAATGCCGCCGGCCTTTTCCACACCGCCTTCCTGATGCCCGACCGCACCGAACTGGCGCGCTGGCTGCGCCATGCCGCTCACAACAACGTCGTGCTCGACGGCGCTTCGGACCACCTCGTCAGCGAGGCGATCTATCTCTCCGATCCCGAAGGCAACGGCATCGAGATCTATGCCGACAGACCACACGAACAATGGAAGTTCCAGCCGGACGGCATGGTGGAGATGGCGACGCAGCGGCTCGACCTGCAGGCGCTCTATGACAGCGCCCCCGAAGACCGCTGGGGCGGCATGGCTGACGGGACGGCGATCGGCCACCTGCATCTGCAGGTCGGCGACATCCCCCAGGCCGACGCCTTTTACCGCGACGTGCTCGGCCTCAAGCTGATGGCGCGTTATCCCGGCGCCAGCTTCTTTGCGAGCGGCGGCTACCATCACCATCTCGGCGCCAATATCTGGAACAGCCGGGGTGCTGCCGCGCGCGCCGAGAATATGACCGGGCTCTCCGACTATACGATCCGTTTCAACGATGCCGAAACGCTGAGCAAGGCCGTCGCCAAGCTCGATGAGCTGGAGATCAAGAGCGAGAAGCGCAACGGCGGCGTGTTCCTGAAGGATCCGTGGGGCATCGGCCTGACCCTTTCGGCGTAATGTTCCGCCGGGCGATGCGCGTCGAACAGTCCTCGTAACACCTTACCGGACGGTCTCGTCCCAGCCGGCAGGTCCCAAGGGAACCGGAACCGCGCCGGTGCGTTTCCGTCGCGAAGCAATGGGGCTTCGGGGACCTCCTCCGCATGGGCATCGCCAACGGCATCCGCAAACAAGCAAAGAAGATCGCGATCGGCGAACGGCGAACCAGCGCCTGGGCGCAAACGCTGCGGGAAGCCGCGGAAGAGCTGCCGCCTCCGCCGCTCCATCGGCTGGAGAAGGACGGGCTTGATGTCAGCATGGCCTGGGCGATCATCGGCATCTTCGGCATACTCGGCCTCGCCGCCGTCTATCTGATGTCGCTGATCCTCATCCCGATCACGCTTGCCGTCGTCGTCGGCATGATCCTCGGCATGGTCGCGGAAAACCTGAGCAAAATGGGCGTGCCGCGACTTGCCAATGCTGTTCTCCTGTCGAGCGCCGTGGCGCTGGTGATCTTCCTGCTGGTCAACTCGCTCGCCGACCCGCTGATGGTTCTTGTCAATGAGGCCCCGGCTTTCATCGAGCGAAGCATCAACCGCATCATGCCCTATCTCGAACGCATCGAATGGCTGCATATTACTCCGGCGACATTCGAAAGTGGGCCGATGTCGATCGGCGCGTTGCTCGAAAACACCGGCAACGTGCTGCATGTGGTGACGACGAGCCTAACGCCGGCGCTGGTCCAGGGGCTGATTTTCTTCGCGGCCCTGCTGCTCTTCCTCGCCAGCCGGGTCAACCTGCGCAAGACGATCATCATGACCTTCCGCACCCGCACGCAGCGGCTGGCTGCGATCCGCGTCATCAATGCGGTCGAACAGGTGCTCGGCTTCTATTTCGCCACAGCCTCGCTGATCTATGTCGGGCTCGGCGTCGTCATGACGGTCATCGCCTATGCGGGCGGGCTGGCCGCACCGGTGCTCTGGGGCTTCTTTGCCTTCGTGTCGAGCTTCATCCCCTATCTCGGCATCACGCTGATGACGCTTTCCGTCGCCATCGCCGGCATCATAACGCATGACGGCCTCGTCGTCGGTCTGATGCCGGCAGTTGCTTTCTTCACCGTGCATCTCGTCATGGAGAACCTGATCTTCCCGGCAGTCATGGGACGGCGGCTGGAAATCAATCCCTTCATCGTCTTCCTCGCCATTCTGTTCTGGACGTGGATGTGGGGCGCGGTCGGCGCGATGCTGGCGCTGCCGCTTTCGCTGATCGTCATGACTGTTATCGAGGAATTGCTGATCGAGGAAAAACCGCAGCCGCAATTGCCGAAATAGACAGAACGGGAGACGCTCGTGGCATCCGATCTCGACCTTGGCGAATCCGAGCACGGCCAGATGACGAGCGGCCGTTCGCTCTGGGGGAAAAGCGGCATAAGACCCGAGTGGCAGCCGACCGAGCAGAGCTTTTCCATAGATGTCGTCGTCATCGGCGGCGGCATCACCGGCGCGCTGGTCGCGGAACATCTCACGGCGCGCGGCTTTTCCGTGGCGATCATCGACAGGGAAGAGCCGGGCTTGGGAAGCACCGCAGCCAGTACGGCAATGCTGCAATGGGAAATCGACAGCACGCTCGGCGAACTCGAGGCCTATTACGGTTTCGAGCGTGCCGCCGGCATCTATCGCCGCAGCGCTGCCTCGGTCGCCGGCCTGTCCAAGCTGATCGCGGCAAACGGGATTGCCTGCGGCTTCCGGCCGCGCAACACGCTCTACCTCGCCGCCAATCGCGAAGGCGCACGCGATCTCATGGAGGAGCGACAGCTTCGTCGCCGGGCAGGCCTGCCCGGCGTCTATCTGGAACATCCCGATCTCTTCACCCAATTCGAACTCGACCGGGACGGCGCCATCCTCTCTCCCGGTTCGGCCGAGGCCGATCCGCTGCTGCTGACCTGGGCATTGATCGCGATGGCCGTCCGGCGCGGTGCGCGGCTGGTCAGCGCTTCCGTGAGCGCGCTTCACGTCGAAGGCAATCAGGTGACGGCGGAGATGGCCAATGGCAGGGTTGTCGAGGCCCTGCAAGCCGTGCTGGCGACCGGCTATTCAATGCCTGGCATCGACATGCCGAGACTGCACCGGACGACTTCGAGCTGGGCGCTCGCAACCGTGATCCAGCATCCGGCGCAGTTCTGGCGCGACAGGGCGCTGATCTGGGAAGCCAGCCACCCCTATCTCTACATGCGCACGACACCCGACAATCGCATTGTCGTCGGCGGCGAGGACGATGGGACGATCGATGCCGAAGCGCGTGACCGGAAGCTGCCGGCGAAAACCGCCGCGATCCGGGAGAAGATGAAACGCCTATGGCCGAAGGCGGATACGCGTGTTGCCCATGCCTGGTGCGGCACCTTCGGCGAGACCGTCGACGGCCTGCCGCTGATCGGCCCGGTGCCCGGCATGCCGCATGTGTTCGCGGCCTATGGCT
Organism: Rhizobium sp. J15; assembly: GCF_002531825.1. GTDB lineage: Bacteria > Pseudomonadota > Alphaproteobacteria > Rhizobiales > Rhizobiaceae > Rhizobium. The sequence continues at coordinate 79,601 of NZ_NWSX01000021.1, forward strand.
ATGGCGGCAACGGCATCACCTTCTCTTATCTTGCCGCCCAGATGATCGGTGCGATGATCGCCGGGATCCATCGCGACTGGTTCGAGGATTTTGCCCTCGATCGTGATGGTCCTGGGATGCGGGGCTTTGGAGAGGATGTGCTGCGGGCTGGCGAGGAGTTGAGGTAAGCCGTCGCATTGGCTGTCGTGCCGTAAACGGCACGTCATACAAACTACTCCGTCGTCTTTTCGTCGCCCGTATCCTCGACGTCCTCCAGGCGCACGAATTCAACACCCTTCGCCTTCAGATCGACCAGCGCCTTCGCCACCCCCTCGCCCGCAGCGTGCGTCGGCTGGTTGATGTGGGAGATGACGACATCGCCGTCCTTGGCGGCGGCGATACGCTTTTCGGTGATAACGGCACCCAGCAGCGAGCCGCCGTCGCCGTTCACCGAATAACCGGCGATGCGATAGCCCATGGCGCGGATCTCGCCGATGGCGGAGAGATCATATTTGGCGGTCGAGCCGCGGAACCAATGGGGCGCCGGGATGCCGGCCGCGACCATGGCAGCAGCGCCGCCTTCGACCTCCTGCCTGACCGCCTGCGGCGAACCGGCCGACGCGATGCCATAAATCAGCGTCGGCGTATCGACGGCCGGGATATGGTTCTCACCGTGATTTTCGAGTTCGAAGAGATCCGGATGCTGCAAGAACACGGCAACCGCGGCGGGATTGCGCTTTAGCCAGCGGGCAGTAACGAAGATCGTTGCCGGAATGCGCTCACGCACCAGCGTAGAAAGGATGCGCTCGTCCGCCTGCCCCATGCAGGCATCGAAGGTGAGTGCGATACGCGCATGGCCGGCAAGGTTGGAGCGGGCGATGTGGAGATGCGGCTCGACGAGCTTTGGCGTCTTCGGAGCGACAGCGGCCGGAGCCGAGCCCGGCACTGTCTCTGACGGCGCTTCAGTCGCAAATACGGTGGTGGCGGTCAAAAGGAGCGCCGAAGCGAGCAGGATGCGTTTCATATTGCGCGAATTCTATGTTTCGATCCGTGAATTCTACCGACGGCCGTCATCCGGCGCCATGTGGCCGGATGTCACCGCAACTGAGCAGACAGAAGGCATCAATCGTAGAGATAATATTTGTCCCACTTTTCGCGCGGCACCTTCTCTCCGATCTGATAGTCGAGCTGACGAACGTTGATGTGCTGTGGGCCGGTGATGCAGGTGTAGGAGAGATGATACCAATCGCCCTTGCTGCGGAAGACGGCGCCCGGCGCCTTCAGGGAGTTGTCGCCCGGGATCGGATCCTTGAATGTATAGGCGATGACCTTGTCGGGCTTGAAGCCCGTGCTGTCGCTGTTGATGCGGCTCATTGCCTCGGTATCGCAGCTCTGCTCCAGGCGGGTCGACGGGTCGAGTTTTTCCAGCTGCTTCTTGATGGCGGGATCGACGGCAAAGGCGGGGGCAGCGAGGCCGGCCAGGGATACGAACAGGAGCAGATGTTTCGGCATGTCGAAGAAAATCCCTTACTGCTATGCATTCTTCACTCTGCCGCCGGCAGCTTGCCGGAGGCTTGGCAACGTGCAAATTCGCGGAGATAGCGGACTTTCTTAAACATTGTGGTGACATCAAGGCAGTGCGGACACCGCCGCCTCCTTGTCTGTGGAAGGTCATCTCGGCCTTTGACGCAGCCTTGCCGCTTGATCCGGCGTCGGCGCGCCTCTATCTCTTCCCATCCCGACATAATCGACCCGGAGCCATTCCTTGTCCGTCTTCAAGAGCCTGCCGACACCGCCTGCCGCACCGAAGAAGCCGATCTCCGATACGCGCCATGGCATTACCCGAACGGACGACTATGCCTGGCTGCGCGCCGACAATTGGCAGGCGATGTTCAAGGATCCGTCGATCCTCGATCCGGATATCCGCCGGCATCTCGAAGCCGAAAACGCCTATATGAACGCGGCGATGGAGGACACCAAGCCGCTGCAGAAGGTGCTGTTTGCCGAGATGCGCGGCCGCATCAAGGAAGACGACAGTTCCGTGCCGATGAAGGACGGCGCCTACGCCTACGGCACATTCTACGTGACCGGCGGCGAGCAGCCGCGTTACTTCCGCATTCCGCGCGACGGCAACGTCGCCGACGAGACGATCCGCAGCGTGCTGCTCGACGGCGACAAGGAAGCATCCGGCAAGGCCTATTTCCGTCTCGCCGGCCTCGATCATACGACCGACCACAGCCGCGGCATCTGGGGCTACGACGACAAGGGATCGGAATTCTTCACGCTGAAGGTGCGCGACCTCTCGACCGGCGAAGACCTCGAGGACCGGATCGAGAATACCGGCGGCGGCGGCGTCTGGGCGCCCGACGGCAAGAGCTTCTTCTATTCGGCGCTCGACGAGAACCACCGGCCTTCGAAGGTGTTTCATCACATTCTCGGCCAGCCGCAGTCCGAAGACCGGCTGGTCTATGAGGAAGAGGATGCCGGCTTCTTCATGGGCGTCGGCGGCTCGCTGCTCGACGATTTCATCTATATCGACATTCACGACCACGAGACGAGCGAATACCGGCTGCTGTCGACCAAGGACCTCAGCGCCGAGCCGAAGCTGGTGGCACAGCGCGAGGAAGGCATCGAATATTCGCTGACCGAGGGCGGCGACGTCTTCTACATCCTGACGAATGACGGCGGCGCCAAGGATTTCAAGATCATGGAAACGCCGGTTGACAGACCAGGCAAGGAAAACTGGCGCGAGGTCGTGCCGCACAAGCCGGGCACGCTTGTTATCAGCCACATGGCCTATGCCCGCCATCTCCTCTGGCTGGAGCGCAAGGACGGGCTGCCGCGGATCATGATCCGCGATCGGAGGACCGGCGAGGAACATGCAATCGCCTTTGCCGAGGAAGCCTATTCGCTCGGCCTTTCGGGAGCGGCGGAATACGACACGGATGTCATCCGCTTCTCCTATTCCTCGATGACGACGCCGTCGCAGCTCTATGACTACAACATGGTGACGCGCGAACGCACCCTGCTCAAGACGCAGGAGGTGCCGTCGGGCCACAATCCTGACGACTACGTCACCCGCCGCGTCTTCGCGCCGGCCTGGGACGGCGAGACGGTGCCGGTCACACTGCTCTACCGCAAGGATACGCCGCTCGACGGCTCGGCACCCTGCCTGCTCTACGGCTACGGCGCCTACGGCATCACCATTCCGGCCGGCTTCAACACCAACTGCCTGTCGCTTGCCGACCGCGGCTTCGTCTACGCCATCGCCCATATCCGCGGCGGCAAGGACAAGGGCTTCGCCTGGTACGAAGACGGCAAGATGGGCAAGAAGACCAATACCTTCAAGGACTTCATCGCCGCGGCCGACTATCTGAATCAACAGAAGTTCACTTCTTACGCGAAGATCATCGCCGAGGGTGGATCGGCGGGCGGCATGCTGATGGGCGCCGTTGCCAACATGGCGCCGGAAAAATTCGCCGGTCTCATCGCCGCCGTTCCCTTCGTCGATGTGCTGAACACCATGCTCGACGACACGCTGCCGCTGACCCCGCCGGAATGGCCGGAATGGGGCAACCCGATCGAAAGCAAGGAAGAATACGAGCAGATCGCCTCCTACTCGCCCTATGACAATGTCGGCGCCAAGGCCTACCCGCCGATCCTGGCGCTCGGCGGCTTGACCGACCCACGGGTCACCTACTGGGAGCCCGCCAAATGGGTGGCGAAACTGCGCGACAAGACGACCGGCAGCGCTCCGATCCTGCTCAAGACAAACATGGACGCCGGCCACGGCGGCGCCTCCGGCCGCTTCCAGCGACTGGAGGAAATCGCGTTCGAATATGCGTTCGCGATCAAGGTGGCGGGGAAGATGTGAAATCTTTAGGGGGGTGCCACACGGCACCCCCAAGAGGAAGAGAGAAATGCCCGTCTACATCGCCCTCCTCCGCGCCGTGAACGTCGGCGGCACCGGTTCGCTGCCGATGGCCGAGCTGAAGGCGATCTGCGAAGGCCTCGGCTTTACGGATGTGAAGACTTACATCCAGAGCGGCAATGTGCTTTTCCGCGCGGATGAATCCGAAAAAGCGGTCGAGGAGAAGCTCGACGAAGCGCTCGGGCAGAAGATGGGCAAGCGGCCTGGCGTGATGGTGAGGACCCGCAAGGAACTCAGCGACATCGTCGCCAACGCTCCCCTCCCCGACGCCAAGCCGAACTTCCTGCTCGTCTATTTCCTGCCCGAAAAAGCGCCCGGCGATGCGCTGGACAAGATGGTGGCGCCCGACGGCGAGCAGGCGAAGCTCGTCGGGCGGGAAATCTATGTGCACTATCCCAATGGCTCCGGCCGGTCGAAGCTGAAGCTGCCGGCGCTGAAGCCCGGAACGTCCCGCAACCTCAACACCGTGCGCAAGCTCGCCGAAATGGCGGCCGACATCGAGGCCGGCTAAGGCTGGCCGCCGGCGGCGGCGCCAAAGGCCTGGCCTTGCCTGACGACGGCAAGCGGCTGTTCGACAGCCGGCAGAAAGAGCAGGCGCACGAAAGTCCGCAGCATCAGCACCTGCTCGGCCAGCGTGTTCGGCTCCTTCAGCGTCTTCGACAGCACGATGCCGCCTTCGAGGACGGAGGAAACCATGTCGGCAAGCTGATCGACATCGACGGGTTCGCGCGGCGGATAGACGTCCATGATTTCCCTGAGCATGCGGCCGAAGCGGCGGCGCCAGGCAAGCACCGCATTCCGGTTGGTCTCCTGTATCTCCCGGTCGAACAGCCGCTCGTAATAGCAGACGGTCGCCACGAGGCAGCCGGGATGGCCGTTGGGCAGATCCGAGAGAAGTTCGGAAAGCAGCTTCAGGCCGAGCAGGAAGGCTTGCAGCGGATCGTCCATGAGGTCGCGCGCACGGCCGAATATCTCGTCATAAATGCGCTCGTCGTTTTCGATGTAGCGGTTGAGCAGCGCCTTGGCGAGCTCGTTCTTATCCTTGAAGTGATAGAAGAAGCCGCTCTTGGTGATGCCGGTCTCGGCGATCAGTTCCTCGATGGAGGTGCCGCCGAAACCCTTCTGCAATACCGCCGCTTCGGCCACATCGAGAATGCGGGTCCGCGTTTCCTCTCCCTTTCGCATCTCCCCCTCCTGTACCGGCGGTACAGTTTCGAGCGCCGAAGGTTCGCGCCCGCTTCCGTTCCCGGCAGCATCGGCTGAGCCAAGCGATTGATTTCAATCTGCTAAAATCGAAACTTCCGCCAGTATACCTCAAGTCGCCTAGTTTGGCAGCCGATTAAGCGGCAGAACATTACTCATCGACGGCCGCCATTTCAGGCGCCGCGACGGGAGAGACCACAACAATGGCAAAGTACAGACATGATTTGCCGCAACTCAAAGGCGGCACCTTCCTGACCGACGGCGGCATGGAGACGACGATGATCTTCCAGGAAGGGATCGCGCTTCCGCATTTCGCCGCTTTCGTATTGCTGGCGTCCGAAGATGGCCGGAACCGCACGCGGAATTACTATCGCCGCTACCTCGACATCGCCCGGCGGCACGGCACCGGCTTCGTGCTCGACACCGCCACGTGGCGGGCCAATCCCGACTGGGGGCGAAAGCTCGGCTACACTAGCGAAGCGCTGAAGGCGGCGAACGAAGAAGCCGTCGAGCTGCTGGTCGGCTTGCGCAGCGCCTATGAGCAGCCGGGGCAGCCGATCGTCATCAGCGGCGCGATCGGCCCGCGCGGCGACGGCTACAAGGCGGGCATGATGAGCGCCAACGAAGCGGAGGATTACCACGCCTTCCAGATCGAGGCCTTCGCCGGCACCGAAGCGGATATGGTGAGCGCCTTCACGCTGACGAATATCGACGAGGCGATCGGCGTGGCGCGTGCGGCGAAGTCGTTCGCCATGCCCTGCGCCATCTCCTTCACGCTGGAGACGGACGGCAGGCTGGTGACGGGCCGCAGCATTCAGGACGCCATCGAGACGACCGACATGGCCACCGGGGGAACGCCCGTCTACTACATGATCAACTGTGCGCATCCGACGCATTTCGAAAGCGCTCTCGATCACGGCAGCGCATGGGTGAAGCGCATTTCCGGCATCCGCGCCAATGCCTCGACCATGAGTCACGAGCAGCTTGATAACAGCGAGACGCTCGATGCCGGCGATCCCGAAGATCTCGGACGGCGATACCGCAAGCTTCTCGATCGCATGCCCGGACTGCGGGTGCTCGGCGGCTGCTGCGGCACCGATCATCGCCATGTCGCCGCGATCTGCGAGGCGTGCCTGCCGCAGGCGGCATGAGCCCAAGAGGGAGGACAGGACTATGACGGTGGTGGGGGCGATGTCGCGCCGGCGAGGCTGGCGCGGTCTGTGGCTCGCGATCACAGGGCGGCGCGGACGCGCCGAGCCTGAGGCGATGGTGGAGGTAGCGTTGCGGGATATCGATCTTGCGGCCTTCGGCGGGCCGGCCGCCTACGGGCTCGAGGCCGACCGGCAGGAGGGCAGGCGATTGCGACGCAAGCCGCCCCAGGGGCCTGTCGGCTTCTAACGAGAGGAAGGGCGGCGTCAGCCTTCGGCGGCGGCGTCTTTCGTCCGTTTGGCCTTATAGCCGCTGATCTCCTCGCCGGCGGTCGGCGAGAAGCGCAGGTTCCAGACGGTCGCGGTGATCGAGATGATGGTGACGACGGCAAAGGCGGCGGAGAAATCGTCGAGCGTGGGCACTTGCGCACCTGACAAGGCCATGGAGCCGTGCAGCGCCAAGGCCCCGATGCAGATGCCGAGCGACAGCATGAGCTGCTGAAAGGTGGTGTAGAAGCTCGTCGCCGAGCTCATCCGCTCCTTGTCGATCTCGTCATAGGCGATGGTGTTGTAGGCCGTGAACTGGAACGACAGGAAGAAGGCGCTGAGCACCAGAACGACGAAGATGAGCGGCATCGGCCAGTCCGGCCGGAAGGCGGCGCAGAGGCCATAACCGGCGGTGCCGAGAATGCCGTTGAGGACCAGGCTGCGACGGAAACCCAATCTGCTGAACACGAATTTCGCCATCGGCTTCATGGCGAGAGCGCCAAGCGCGGTCGCGATGACGATCTGACCGGCCGCGGCCGCAGACAGGCCGAAGCCGATCTGGAAGAGCAGCGGCAGCAGGAAGGGCTGCGCGCCCTGGGTGATGCGCGTCAGCGAACCTGCAATGACCGAGGTGCCGAAGCTCGGCACCTTCATCAGCGAGAAATCCATGATCGGCGACGGGTGCTTGCGGGCATGCCTGAGGTAGCCGATGCCGAAGATCAGTCCGAGAGCGATGAGGAAGATCGAGAAGGCAGCCTCGCCTTCATGACTCGACATTTCGAAGCCGAAGAGCAGCGATCCGAGCGAGATGCCCGAAAGGATGAAGCCGATCGTATCGAACGGGCCGCTCGCCTTGCCCTTCACCTCTTCGATATAGATCGAGACGAAAATCATGCCGACGATGCCGATCGGCACGTTGATGTAGAAGATCCAGCGCCAGTCGAGATAGGTGACGATGAAGCCGCCGAGCGGCGGGCCGATGATGGGACCGATCAAGGCCGGCACGAGCAGCCAGGACATGGCGCTGACCATATCCTTACGGGCGACGCTGCGCATCAGCACGAGGCGCCCGACCGGCATCATCATCGCGCCGCCCAAGCCCTGAAGCAGCCGTGCCAGCACCAGAAACGGCAGCGTCGGCGCGAGCGCGCAGAGGACGGAGCCGGCGACGAAGACCGCGATGGCCGCGCGGAAGACGGTGCGCGAGCCGAAACTGTCGGCCATCCGGCCGCTTGCCGGAATGAAGATCGCAAGACTGAGGAGATAGGAGGTCAGCGCGATCGACATGGCCGGGGCGCTGACGCCGAAATCGCGCGCCATGGTCGGCAGCGCGGTCGCCAGCACTGTGGCGTCGATGTTTTCCATCAGCATCGCGCTCGCGATAATCATCGCGATCACCCGGAAATTGGGCGCGGCGCGCCGAACCATCGGCGCCTGGTAAATCTGATCCGACATCGTCCGGGATCACTCGCGGTGGCGCGGCGGAGCACAGAAGGCAGCAAGGCCGCGGGGATGATATGGCGCAAGGCCAAGGGGAGACGATCTGCTATACGCCTGCGATCGTGGCGGCGCTATGTCCTTTATGGCAAAGCAGCTTTGACGAGAGGTAAAGGCAGATCACGATTCCTTGCATCGGCCTGATCTTCGTGAAGATTTGTCCTCGGGCAGAACCGGCTTGCACCGCAGCCGCCCCGGCCCTACCTATGAACAATGACCTCCGTCCTTGAGAAAAACCGGCCCGGCGCGGCCTTTCCGTTCGACAACAGCTATGCCGGCCTGCCCCAGCGTTTCTTTGCGCCGCAAACGCCGACGCCGGTTACAGAACCCTGGCTGATCAAGCTCAACGAGCCGCTGGCGCAAGAGCTCGGGCTCGACGTCGAGGCATTGCGCCGCGACGGCGCGGCAATCTTCTCCGGCAACCTTCTCCCCGAAGGAGCCGCGCCGCTGGCCATGGCTTATGCGGGACACCAGTTCGGCGGCTTTTCGCCGGTGCTCGGCGACGGGCGGGCGATCCTGCTCGGCGAAGTCGTCGGCCGCAACGGCAGACGCTACGATATTCAGCTGAAGGGCGCCGGGCAGACGCCGTTTTCGCGCCGCGGCGATGGGCGGGCGGCGCTCGGGCCGGTGCTGCGGGAATATATCATCAGCGAGGCAATGTTTGCGCTCGGCATCCCGGCAACGCGGGCTCTGGCGGCCGTGACGACGGGCGAGCCGGTCTATCGCGAGGAGGTGCTGCCCGGCGCCGTCTTCACCCGCGTGGCGGCAAGCCATATCAGGGTCGGCACCTTCCAGTTCTTTGCGGCACGAGGCGATACCGACGGCGTGCGCGCGCTGGCCGACTATGTGATCGACCGGCATTATCCGGAACTGAAGGAAGCGGAAAATCCCTATCTCGCGCTGTTCGAAGCCGTGTCGGAGCGCCAGGCGGCGCTGATCGCCCGCTGGCTGCATGTCGGCTTCATCCACGGCGTCATGAACACGGACAATATGACCGTCTCCGGCGAGACGATCGATTTCGGCCCCTGCGCCTTCATGGACAGCTACAATCCCGCCACCGTCTTCTCGTCGATCGACCAGCATGGGCGCTATGCCTACGCCAATCAGCCCGCGATCGGCCAATGGAACCTCGCAAGGCTCGGCGAAACGCTGCTTCCGCTGATCGACCCCGACCAGGACGGCGCGGTCGACAAGGCGAATGTGGTGATCCGCGCCTATGGCGAACGGTTCCAGGCGCATTGGCTCAAGGGTATGCGCGCAAAGATCGGGCTTGCCGGCGAAGAGGACGGCGATCTCGAACTGGTTCAGGCGCTGCTGGCGCTGATGCAAGCGCAAACGGCGGATTTCACGCTGACCTTCCGGCGGCTGTCGGATCTCGCGGGCGATAACGCCGCAGAACCCGCATTCGCGGCAAGCTTCCGGGAGCCGGAGACTTCAGGCGAGTGGCTGGCGCGGTGGCGGGAGAGACTGTCACGCGATCAGCAAGCCGCGACCGATCGCGCCGCTGCGATGCACAGCGTCAATCCGGCCTTCATCCCGCGCAATCACCGGGTCGAACAGGCGATCGAGGCTGCGGTCGAAAGCGGCGATTTCTCGCTGTTCGAGACGCTGCTAGAGGTCCTCGCCAAGCCCTATGACGACCAGCCGGATTTCGCCGCCTATGGCGAACCGCCACAGCCGCACGAACGGGTGCTTGCGACCTTCTGCGGAACATAACGGACGGTTTCGCCTGCATCATTGGGCATCTGGCCGCGATAACTGTTTGCCTCCGGCAAGACAGTTCGTTTCCATGCACCCGAACCTGGCGCCAACCTGCGGCAAACGCGGCGGTTGAAAGGCGTCTCCCTTGCGCTACCTGCCTGATCGGCGGAGATTTTCCGCCGTTCCTCCACCCCGGCTAAACCTTTTCGGGAGACAGCCTTATGGCGATCGTCATCACCTCGATCTTCTTCATCATCATCGGGCTCGCGCTCGGTGGCGGCGGGCTCTGGCTCGTCACGCTCGGAGGCAGCTTCTTTTATCTGTTCGCAGGCCTGATGTTCCTCATCACCGCCGGGCTGCTGCTGATGCGCAAGGCGGTGGCGCTGTGGGTCTATGCGGTGCTTGTGGTCGCGGCACTTGTCTGGGCGGTGTGGGAGGTCGGTTTCGACTGGTGGCAGCTCGGCCCGCGCGGCGGCGTCATCATCCTGCTCGGTATCTGGCTGCTGACGCCGTGGATCCGCCGGCCCCTCGGTTTTCGCAGCCCGACGGGCATCACCTATGGCGCCAATCCCTGGCCGCTCGCCCTGCCCGTCATCCTCGCCATCCTCGTCGCTCTCTATTCGATGACGACGGACCCGCACGATCTCGCCGGCGATCTGCCGAAGGATCAGGTCGCGGCCAACCCCGCCTTCGGCGGCGGCGTTCCTGATGGCGAATGGCATCAATACGGCCGCACACCCTTCGGCCAGCGCTATTCGCCGCTCGACCAGATCAACGTCGATAACGTCTCCACCCTCAAGGAGGCGTGGCGATACCAGACCGGCGACGTTAAGCGGCCGGAGGATATCAGCGAGACAACCTATCAGGTGACGCCGCTCAAGGTGAAGGACACGCTCTATCTCTGCACGCCGCATAACTGGGCGATCGCGCTCGACGCCAAGACCGGCAAGGAGAAATGGAAATACGATTCCAATTCCGGGATGAATCCCAACCGGCAGCACCAGACCTGCCGCGGCGTCACCTATTATGCCGATCCCGCGGCCGCCCCGGGCCAGCCCTGCGCCGAGCGCGTCTATCTGCCGACCTCCGACGCCCGGCTGATTGCGCTCGATGCTGCGGACGGGAAGGTCTGCACCGGCTTTGCCGATCAGGGCGTGCTGCATCTCGAAGCCGGCATGCGCTACAATCCGGCCGGCTATTATTATTCCACCTCGCCGCCGGTCGCGGTGGCGGGCAAGATCATCATCGGCGGGGCGGTGAACGACAATTATTCGACTGAGGAGCAGTCCGGCGTCATCCGCGCCTTCGACATCAATAGCGGCGCGCTGATCTGGAATTGGGATTCCGGCAACCCCGACGTGACGACACCGATCGCGGAAGGCCAGACCTATACGACCAACTCGCCGAACAGCTGGTCGGTCCTCAGCGTCGACGAAGGTCTCGGCATGGTCTACATCCCGCTCGGCAACCAGGTGCCCGACCAGCTCGGCATCAACCGCAGCGACAATGTCGAGAAATTCTCGTCCTCGATCGTGGCACTCGATATCGCCACTGGGCAGCTGCGCTGGGTGCGTCAGACGGTGCATCACGATCTCTGGGACATGGACGTTCCGGCCCAGCCGGCGCTCATCGACCTGACGAAGCAGGACGGCACCGTCGTTCCCGCCCTCGTCGGCCCGACCAAGCAGGGCGATATTTATGTGCTCGACCGGCGCACCGGCGAGCCGATCATTCCCGTCAAGGAAATCGCAGCACCCGGCGGAGCGATCTCCGGTGATCATACTTCGCCGACGCAGCCGATCTCGGATCTGACCTTCTCGCCCGAGCCGCTCAAGGAGAAGGACATGTGGGGCGTATCGCTGTTCGATCAGCTCGCCTGCCGCATCGACTTCCATCGTTATCGCTACGAAGGCCGCTACACGCCGCCTTCGCTTGAAGGGACCATCGTCTTTCCCGGCAATTTCGGCACCTTCAACTGGGGCAGCGTCGCTGTGGATCCGGAGCGGCAGATCATGTTCGGCATGCCGACCTATCTCGCCTTCACCTCCCGCCTGGTGCCCGCCGCCGAGATCCCGCCCAAAGGCCAGGACGAGAAAGGCAGCGAACAGGGGCTCAACCGCAATGACGGCGCACCCTACGGCGTCTTCATGGGGCCGTTCCTCGGGCTGCTCAAGATCCCCTGCCAGGCGCCGCCATGGGGCTATGTCGCCGGCGTCGATCTGCGCACCGGCAAGATCGCCTATATGCACAAGAACGGCACCGTGCGCGACATGACGCCATTGCCCCTGCCCTTCAAGGTCGGCGTACCCGGTATCGGCGGGCCGATGCTGACCAAGGGCGGAGTCGCCTTCCTTGGAGCCGCGGTCGACAATTACCTGCGCGCTTATGATGTGACGAACGGCCGGCAGCTCTGGGAAGCGCGGCTTCCGGCCGGCGGCCAGGCGACGCCGATGACCTATACGACCGATGACAACAAGCAATATGTCGTCATGGTCGCCGGCGGCCACGGGTCGGTCGGCACGAAGCCCGGCGATTACGTGATCGCCTATACGCTTCCTTGAAAGGCATTCCCATAAGTTCTAGGCAGGGTTGCCGCGCCATGATCTCCCCGTTTTCGGGGAGATTTTTCATGGAAATCAGCAGCAGTCTTCGCAACTATTATGGGATCGGCGGTCTTTTCGAGCAGCAGGCCAAATCCAGGAATCAGCAGACCACCGAATTCGCCTCGACGGCGCGCAATGGCGGACCGGCGCTCGAACCGAGCGGCACGCCGCCGTCGATCGCCAATACCATCTGGGCTCTTCAAAGCAGCGAAGCCCCCTACATCAATCCACCTTCGGAAGAAGAAGCAGCAGCGAAGGCTGCTCACGACTCATTGGTCGACGAATTCTCCAAGTGGGGCAACATGACGCCGGCGGAATATATCCGCGCCCGCTATCTCGAGCAGCACGACCTGACCGAAGCCGATCTGGCGGCGATGCCGGCGGATCAGCGCGCTGCGATCGAGAAAGAAATCGCCGAGCAGATCAAGCGCGAGATGGCAGGTGTCGAAGATGACGGCACCAAGACCGCAGAGGACGTTCCCGCGACTTGACCTAAGTGTTTAGTCCCGGCATTTGATGGATAGGGTCG
>NZ_NWSX01000022.1 GCF_002531825.1 Rhizobium sp. J15
GTTTTTGAAAAATGCTTCGAAATCCATCATATGCTCCTCGTTGCACGGCCAAGCGATACATCGGGGCAGCGCGCCGGTATTTGATCTTCGTCAAGTTCGAGGCAAGTCGTGCCTTCGGACTCGTTGACAAGGATCAATCCGCGATGGATTGTTTTGCGGTAAGCCGGCCTCATGGACACGCTTCTCCACCTCAAAAACAAGATCGCCGGCCGCCGGGTAGGCTAACCTCCTCGGACGGGTCGGGGTTTCCGTGTCAAACAGGGAAGTTGACAGATGGCTTGCTCGGCCCTGGCGGATCAAGCAAGCCTCCTCGCCATTCCGCCGCGATGACAGCGCGTCAATGCGACAACGTCTTCAATCCTGGCTAGGAACAGGCGATACGAGCAGGCGATCCTTATAGCCGGCAATCCCGCCAAGACCTTCGACGAGAACCTTGATCGCCCTGCGCTTGAGTTCCGACTCCACCTGGCCGTCAACCGTCACCTGCCCGTTCCGGACCGATACCTGCACCTTTTGCGGCGTGAGGCCGAGATCGGATCTCAGGCGGGTGCGCACCGCGAGCCGGATCGCCTCGTCGCCGCGCGGCAGGACGGTCGCCGGCGCCTCGGCGATGACACGCAGGATATCCCTGCGGCTGACGATCCCGACCAGGCGCTCGTCTTCGACGATCGGCAGCCGTTTGATGCGGTGGACCTGCAGGCTTTCGGCGATATCGGAAACTTCGCTGTCCGGCCGCGCGACGATGACGTCCTGGGACATGACGTCCGCGACGCACCATCCGTTGCTGCCGATATAACGTTCGAGATCGATCTCGGAGATCAGTTCCGGTGCGCGCGCCGCGCGGGGAGCAAACCGAACCTCCCGGCGCAGGAGCAGATCGCCTTCCGTGACCATGCCGCAGATGCGGCCGTGATCGTCAACGACGGGAAGGCCGCTGACGTGGTTCTGCAACATCATCGCGACCGCATGGCGCACGCTGACATCAGGGCTGATCGAGACCACTTTCGCGGTCATTATATCCCTTGCTTGCATGGTCGCTGCCTCACTGTTCATGATTATCGTGAGGAACATGCTAGAGACCGGCCGGCCATACCGCTTTGATCTTCGTCAAACTCTGCACCGCCGCACATCTCGATCCGGCACGGATGAGACCCGTCATTGCGCCGCCTTCGCCTCTTGCCGTTCTGCGCCCTCGCCTTCCTCCCACAGCCCCTGGGACTTCAGCCGATCGGCGACGTCCTTGGGCATATAGGTCTCGTCATGCTTGGCGAGCACGGCATCGGCGACGAAGACATTCGTTCCCGATGAAAACATGCCTTCGGTGACGACGCCTTGGCCTTCGCGGAAGAGATCGGGAAGAATGCCGGTATATTTGACCTTCACCGCATTGGCGCTGCCGTCGGTGACAGCAAATTCCACCGTCGAGCCGGCGCCGCGCACGACGCTGCCTTCACCGACCAGGCCGCCGAGCCGGATGCGGGTTTCCGGCGCCACCGGCGTCTTCGCCAGATCCGCCGGCATGTAGAAATAGGCCACAGACTGGCTGAAGGCGAACATCACCAACAGCACCGCTGCAATGATGAAACCCATCCCCCGCCACCGATCACGGCAAGGCGCTTCTGCTTGCGGGTCATCTTGAATCTCCTGCAGCTCTCGGCGTCAGCATGCCTTCCGCAGCAGATCGACGCTGTCGACTAGGACGACCTTGCCTTTGACTTCGACCCCCGCAGGAGCGAGAGCGGCGAAGGCCCGCGAAAGGGCTTCGGGGGCAAGCCCCAGTTTGCCGGCCAGAATTCTCTTCCGGTACGGCAGGCGAAACGTGACCTGCGAGGCTGAGGCCGGGCATCGGCTCACGAGGTAATTCGCAACCCGCTGCGCGGCGGTGTGCAGCCGGTCTCCGGCAATGCAATCCATGGCGCCGAGCAGATGCCGGGCCATGATGCGCATGACATTGCGGTGCATGACGGGGTGCCGGTCGGCAAGCGCGCGCAAGGCCGAAAGTTCGAACAACACGACCTCCGCCCCATCGGCGGACCAGGCGCTATAGGCGTAGGCGGCGCCGCCCGACAGAAGATACTCGCCGAAAGTATCGCCCGGCTCGCAGACGCAGATATCCGCCTCGCGCCCGGCGGATTCCGATTTCGAGAGCCGAACGAATCCGCTGACGACGCAGTAGACGAACGACGCCGGCTGCCCCTCGGTAATGATCCGCTCGTCGGGTGCGAAACTTCGGAACTGAGCCGTCGCAATGAGCCGCCCCGCGGTCGCCTCGTCCAGGCCGGCGAACAGTTCAGACCCTAGAAGTGGAGGATTTTTTGCGAGCATCGACCTTCCTTTCGTAAGGGCTCAAGTGCGGTCAGGTTTTTTCCGATCGGTTTCGTCATCGAGAAGGATTCGCCAGGCGGCTCCCTGAAGGTCGTCATACTGGCCGCTCTTCAGCGACCAGAGGAACGCCAGCAGACCCATGCCTCCCATCAGCAGCGCGATCGGTATGAGATAGATCAGCATGTTCATGCGGCTTTCACCTCCGTGCGTCCGCCGGCCCGGCCCTCGATCCGCGCGCCGGGGCGCTTGCCGAATGCGTTCAGCCTGAGCGCGTTCGTCACCACGATGATCGAAGAGGTCGACATGGCCACGGCCGCAATGAGAGGCGTCGCCAGCCCGGCGAGCGCAATCGGCACCGCCAGAA
The DNA here is from genome assembly GCF_002531825.1 of Rhizobium sp. J15. Lineage (GTDB taxonomy): Bacteria > Pseudomonadota > Alphaproteobacteria > Rhizobiales > Rhizobiaceae > Rhizobium. The sequence continues at coordinate 2,690 of NZ_NWSX01000022.1, forward strand.
CGTTGTAGCCGATCGCCAGCGCGAAGTTCTGGCGGATGAGGCTGGCCGATCGCCGCGCAACGGCGATCGCCTCCGGAACGGCGTCGAGCCGGTCGTTGAAGAAGACGAGGTCGGCTGCCTGCCGGCCGATGTCGGACGCGGTCGCGGGCGCCATCGAGACATGCGCGGCGGCAAGCGCCGGAGCATCGTTGATACCGTCGCCGACCATGAGGACGCGATGATTTTCGCCGTTCAGCCGCTGGCACTCCTCCACCTTCTGCTTCGGCGTCAGCGCACCCAGAGCCCTGCCGATCCCGAGAGCCTTTGCGGTATTGTCAACGACGGTCTGCCTGTCGCCCGAGACCATCGATGTCTCAAGACCGGCCGCATCGAGCTGGCGGATGGTCTCGACAGCACCGGGGCGGAGCGTGTCGTCGAACAGGAAACGGCCGAGATCGATGCCGTTCCTGGACAGGATCACTTCCGAATACGGACTGTCCGCTGGAGAATTCGCGGAACCGGCTCCGCAGGCGAACGTCGCGTTGCCCAGCCGATAGACATCCGTCCCGTCCCGCGCCTCCAGCCCGCCGCCTGGAATTTCCGAGACGCTGCCGAAGGATGGTATCGAAGCAGGTTCGGTGTCCCGCACCAGGGCCTGAGAGAGAGGATGGCGCGAATGCGCGGCCAATCCGCGGGCAATGGCGGCGGTGCCGTCTTCGGCTGCCTCGATCCCGACGAGGCGCGGTCTGCCCATCGTCAGCGTACCGGTCTTGTCAAAGGCGACGGCGTCGATCTCGGCCAGTCTTTCGAGCGCCGAACCGTCCTTGACCATGATGCCCCGGCGGAAAAGCTCGCCTGCCGCGACCACCTGGACGACCGGTACGGCAAGACCCAATGCGCAGGGGCAAGTGATGATCAGCACCGCGACTGCGACCAGCATGGCCTGTTTCCAGTCGCCGCCGATAAAGCCCCAGGCCAGGAAGGAGACCAGCGCCAGCAAATGCACGACCGGGGAATAGAGCGCTGCGGCACGATCGGCGATCCGGCGGTATCGCGCTCTTCCGCCTTCGGCGGCTTCCATGAGACCGATGATTTCCGCGAGAAGCGAATTTCTGGCAGATTTCGTCGCTCTGAAAACCAGCGAGCCGGTCAGGTTCATCGCGCCGGAATTCACCTCGCTGCCGGCGGCAATCGCGACCGGGCTGCTTTCGCCGGTGACGATAGAAAGGTCCACATCGCTTTCGCCGCTGACGACGATGCCGTCGACCGGGATGCGTTCGCCTGCCGCGATCGCGAGTTCGTCTCCGACGGCGATCTCTTCCACCGCGATATAGCGCCGCGAGCCGTCAGGCATCATCAGCAGCGCCCCGCGCGGGGCGAGCCTTGCGAGCCCGTTGATCGCCGCGCGCGCCTTTTCCCGCATGACATGATCCAGCGTCCTGCCGATCAGCAGGAAGAACAGCAGGGAAACCGTAGCGTCGAACCAGGCATGTTCACCGTGATATGCGGTCTCCCACAGGGAAACGGCATAGGAGAGCGTCACGGCGAGCGAGATCGGAACGTCCATGTTAGTACGCCCGCGCTTCAGCGCATTCCAGGCCGACTTGAAGAAGAAGCGCCCGGCATAGATCAGCGCGGGCGCGGCGATCATCGCCGAGATCCAGTGAAACATGTCGCGCGTTGCGGCATCCGCGCCCGACCAGACCGATACCGAAAGCAGCATGATATTGGCAGCTGCGAAACCCGAGACTCCGATCGCCAGCAGCAGCTGGTTTCTGGTCCTGTCGTTTTCGGGCGCTGCCGGGGTGAAGAGGTGTGCGCGATAGCCCGCCGAATTGATCGCCGCGAGGATTTCCGATGGATCGGCCGCACGATCCTCGATCTCCTCCTGATAGATGCAGCTCACCCTTCTGGCGGTCAGATTGACCCGCGCCTTCCTGACGAAAGCAAGCGCCGAGAGCGCCTTTTCGATGGCAGAGATGCAGGCGCCGCAGTGAATGTCGGGAACGCTGAGGTCGAGCTGGCGCAATCCTCCGCCGAGCGGATGGCTGGCGAGGCGGGCCTCCTCGGCGGTGGATGATGTCGCGCTCAGCGCGAGCACGCTTTCGGTGTCCATGGAGCAGCAGGTCATCGGCCGAACTCCGCGGTATCGATGCGCTTGGCCTCATGCATGACGACGGCGCCGCCTCTTTTCGAGGTTATCTCGACGATCCAGTCGCCTGCGGCGATCTCGTGTTCTGCTTCGAACCGTCCCTCGCCTGTCTTCCGCAGCGTGAGATGAAAGTCTTCGTGGTCTCCGACCGGCCTTTTGAAATTCACGACGACATCGTCGACGGCCGCCGGGGCGCCGTTTTTGTCATGGAGGTCGTAGCGGATCTCGCGTCCCTCGATCGACAGGGCGCCGCCTATGCCGGACTCGGCCATCGCCTTCATCGCCGCCGCCTTGCCGTTGAATTCCTGGCTGGCGACATAGGTGTTTTGCACGACCAGGCCGCTCCAGCTGGAAGAGGCATAGACGGCCATGGTGACGTTGACGGCGATCACCACGGCGAAGAATGCCGAGGTCGCAAGCAGCATGTGCAGGCCCGTAAAACCGCGTGCCGAAGCCTTCATTTCACCTCTCCCGGTGCATTGAACGCCGCACGATAGCTTGCCCGATCGGCATGATCGGCATCTTCGGCGACGAACAGGAATTCATTGATTGCGGCTCCGTCAGGCTTGTGGGTGACGAAGACCTTGAGCGTCGTGGCCGCGTCGGGTTCGGCATGGACGGTGAAGCTGCGGCCGTCTTCCTTGCCGAACTCGGGAATACGCATGGTCGCGCCGTCCAGGCCGACCAGCGTGATCGTCACCTCTCTCGGCGCCGGCACCATGTTCAGGACGCGGAGCGTATAGCCGTTGCGGATCGAACCATCGCTCTCCAGCACGTATTGGGGGTTCCGATCGTGAACGACGTTGAGTTCCAGCCGCTCCCGGAAGGCAAGATGAACGACCATGGCGACGCCGATCAAAACCCAGACAACGGCGTAAAAGACGATTCTGGGACGGAAGATGATGCGCCAGTCGAAATGCCGGACCGCCGGGACGAAGCTTCCATCCTCGTTCCGGACCTTGGACGGCTGGATGGCCGTGCGCCCGCCGTCCGTCGCGAGCGACATGTTGCTCGAATATTCGCTGAGTGTGGCGTAGGCGATCAGGCCGCGCGGCTTGCCGAGCTTGTCCATCACGCCGTCGCAGGCGTCGATGCAGAGCGCGCATGTGATGCACTCCATCTGCTGCCCGTCGCGTATGTCGATTCCCATCGGACAGACGGCCACGCAGGCGTTGCAATCGACGCAGTCGCCGATCGGCAGGCCCTGGGCCTGCGCCTTCTTCGTGTGCCGCGAGCGCTGCTCGCCCCGCCAGTCATTGTAGGTCACGACGAGGGAATTCTCGTCGAGCATGGCGCCCTGAATGCGCGGCCAGGGGCACATATAGGTGCAGACCTGCTCGCGCATCAGGCCGCCAAGCAGATAGGTCGTGGCGGTCAGGATGGCGACCGTGGCGTAAGCGGCGGCCGGAGCAGCGCCGGTGAAAAGCGAGATAGCGAGGCTCGGCGCGTCGGCGAAATAGAAGATCCAGGCGCCGCCCGTCGCGATGCCGATCAGGATCCAGATCGAATGTTTGAGAATGCGCTTTCTCAGCTTGTCGAAGCCGAAGGGAGCGGCATCCAGTTTCATCCGCGCGTTCCTGTCGCCTTCGATCGCGCGCTCGACGACGAGGAAGAGATCGACCCAGACGGTCTGCGGACAGGCGTAACCGCACCATGCGCGGCCCACCGCCGCGGTGACCAGAAACAGGCCGAATCCCGCCATGACGAGCAGACCGGCGACGTAATAAAACTCCTGCGGCCAGATTTCGATGAAGAAAAAGAAGAAACGCCGCGAGGAGAGATCGACGAGGATTGCCTGGTCGGGCGCATAGGGACCGCGATCCCAGCGAATCCACGGCGCGAGATAGTAGATGCCGAGCGTGATCAGCATCACGATCCACTTGAACCGGCGAAACCGCCCCTCGGCGCGTTTGGGAAAAATCTTCTTGCGCGGCGCGTAGAGAGGCTGCCGGTTGCGGCGGGCGTTGACAGGCTCGACGCTGACCCGCTCGATGTCATTGGGATCTGGGGCAGTATAGAGATTCATGGCTCTGTCCGATGTTCACCCTGCCCTTCTCCCATCTGCGAGGCATCAGTTCCTTGATGCAGATCAAGAAATGCCCAAAAGGCGATCTCGCCGGAAAGCGCTCTCCCGAGAAGGAAAAGGCCACGCCCTGGAGAGAGAAGGGCGTGGCCTGGAGGAACTGCGGGGGAGAAACACCGCTGGGACGTCCTCGACGAGTCTAGGATTAGCGGCTCGTCTGCTTGTGATCTTTGAGGCAGGTCAAACTAACGATCGAATTGCCGATCTTTGCCGGATCGTCCTGCTCGGGCGACGGGGGCATCGTCTTTGCGCGCTCCGATATACGCGATCGGATGATGGCGCGCGGCGTGCCGTAGAGACCGAGGATCGGATTGTGGTCATGATCTGACATGGCTTCCTCCTTACGTTCCGCCGCCGAGCGAATGGACGAAGATCGTCAGCTCCTTGACCGTCGCGTCGCCCAGGCGCCCGGCCCAGGCCGGCATGACGCCATGCTTGGGAGCGGCCACCTGGCGCAGGATGGCGTCTTCGCCGCGCGACTTCAGCCAGATCGCATCCACCAGATCCGGGGCGCCCATGTCCATCTTCCCCTTGGCGTCCTCGCCGTGACATGCGGCGCAGTTGTCGAGGAAGACCTGCTTTCCGGCTTCCGCCAGAGCGGGATCGGAGGGTTTGTTGGTCAGCCCCCAGACATAGGCGGCGACCTGCCTCATCTGGATCGGCTCCAGCACATCGGTGAAGGCCGGCATCTCCGAAGCGTGCGTCTCGGGATCGGAATCGAAGCGGACACCGTGTGCAATCGTCGTCTGGATCGCGTCCAGGTCCCCGCCCCAAAGCCAGTCGTCGTCGTTGAGATTGGGAAAGCCGGGGCCGCCGCTCGCTCCCGAACCGTGACAGGTGGCGCAGTTCACCTTGAACGCGGACGCGCCGCCGGCGATCGCGAATTCACGAAGGGCGGGGTCGGAGGCGATCTCCTGCACCGTCTTCGCCGCGACCAGATCATGCAGCTTCATCTGGGAGGCCTTGGCCTGATCCAGGTCCTGCTGCAATTCGGCGCGCGTGGAGTAGCCGAGATAGCCTTTCGTGGCGGAGGTGATCATCGGGATGGCGGGATAGGCGATCGCATAGCCCACGGCCCAGAGGATGGTGGCGTAGAAGGTCCACACCCACCAGCGGGGCATGGGATTGTTGAGTTCGCGGATGCCGTCCCATTCATGTCCTGTCGTTTCGACGCCGCTCACTTCATCGATGTGTTTTTCCGACATCTCAATCATCCTTCAACGGAATATCGGCGGCCTCCTGGGCCGTCTGCTTGCTGCCCGGGCGAAGCGTGAACAGCACCGCGCCGACGAAAAAGGCCGCCATGGCCAGAAGGCCCCAGCTGTCGGCAAAGTGTCTCATTGCAGTGTAGGTTTCCATGGATCACCTCAGCGGTAGCCGGTCGCATCGTCGTAGGTCGAGAAATCGACCAGCGTGCCGAGCATTTGAAGGTAGGACACCAGAGCGTCCATTTCGGTCAGCCGGGCGGGATCGCCGTCGAAATCGCCGACCTTCGCCTTCGGATAGCGCGCAAGCAGGGCCGTCGTGTCGGCGTTGGGATCGGCCTGCGCCTTCATGTCGGCCTCGGCATTGGCCAGCATGTCGTCGTTATAGGGAACGCCGACGTTCTCATTGGCCCTGAGGTCCATGCCGACATCCTTGACCGTCACTTCGTGCTCCCTGAGGAAGGCGTAGCTCGGCATGATCGATTCCGGCACCACCGCCCGCGGCTCCGCAAGATGCTGAACGTGCCATTCGTTCGAGTAGCGGCCGCCGACGCGGGCAAGGTCCGGCCCGGTGCGCTTAGATCCCCACTGGAACGGATGGTCGTACATGGACTCGGCTGCGAGCGAATAGTGGCCGTAACGCTCCACCTCGTCGCGGAAAGGCCGGATCATCTGGCTGTGGCAGACATAGCAGCCTTCGCGGATGTAGATGTTGCGCCCGGCGAGTTCCAGCGGCGTATAGGGCCGCATGCCTTCCACCTTCTCGATCGTGTTCTGCAGATAGAACAGCGGGGCGATCTCGACGATGCCGCCGATGCTGACGACGAGCAGCGAGCCGACGAGCAGAAGCGTCGCGTTCTTTTCGAGGATCTGATGTTTATCAAGTATCGATGCCATGTCTCACCTCATTCGGCGGGCTGTGCCTGGGGCACGAAAGTTGTCGGGATTGCCGCTTCGTCACGCAGCCGGCCGCGGATCGTCATGAACACGTTCCAGGCCATGACCAGGCCGCCTGCGAGGTAGAGCGCTCCGCCGACGGCGCGCAGCACGTAGTAAGGAATCATCGCCGCGACCGTTTCCGCGAAGGAGTAGACGAGGAAGCCCTGGGAATTGTATTCGCGCCACATCAGCCCCTGCTGGATGCCGGCGACCCAAAGCACGGCGGCGTAGACGACGATTCCGAGGGTGGCGAGCCAGAAGTGCCAGTTGACCATCCGCAGGCTATAGAGACGCTCGCGTCCCCACAGCTTCGGCGTCAGGTAATAGACCGCGCCGAAGGTGATCATTCCCACCCAGCCGAGCGCGCCCGAGTGCACGTGGCCGATCGTCCATTCGGTATAATGGCTGAGCGAGTTCACGGCTTTCACCGACATCATCGGGCCTTCGAAGGTCGACATGCCGTAGAAGGCGATGGCGACGATCATCATGCGGATGATGGGATCGGTGCGGATCTTGTCCCAGGCGCCCGAAAGGGTCATGAGGCCGTTGATCATGCCGCCCCAGGAAGGCATCCACAGCATGACCGAGAAGACCATGCCGAGCGTCTGCGCCCAATCGGGCAGCGCGGTATAGTGCAGGTGATGCGGGCCGGCCCAGATATACATGAAGATCAGGGCCCAGAAGTGGATGATCGAAAGCCGGTAGGAATAGACCGGCCGGTTGGCCTGCTTCGGCACGAAATAGTACATCATGCCCAGGAAGCCGGCGGTCAGGAAAAAGCCGACGGCGTTGTGGCCGTACCACCATTGGGTCAGCGCATCCTGGACGCCCGAGAAGAGGGAATAGCTCTTCGAACCGAGGAAAGAGGCGGGAACTGCCAGGTTGTTGACCACGTGCAGCATCGCGATGGTGACGATGAAGCCGAGATAGAACCAGTTCGCCACATAGATATGCGGTTCTTTGCGCTTCAGGATCGTGCCGAGATAGACGGCGAGATAGGCGACCCAGACAACGGTCAGCCAGAGGTCGACATACCATTCGGGCTCGGCATATTCGCGGGCCTGGGTGATGCCGAGGACATACCCGGTCGCAGCCATGACGATGAAGAGCTGGTAGCCCCAGAAGACGAACCAGGCGAGGCTGCCGCCGAAGAGGCGGGCACGACAGGTGCGCTGCACCACGTAGAACGACGTCATGATCAGCGCGTTGCCGCCGAAGGCGAAGATGACCGCGGAGGTGTGAACTGGCCGCAGCCTGCCGAAATTGAGATAGGGCGCGATGTTGAGGTCGGGGAAGGCGAGCTGCAGCGCCACCACGACGCCGACGAGGAAGCCGACCACACCCCAGAACACGGTGGCGATCAGGCCGTAGCGGATCACCTCATCGAAATAGCCGGAGGTGTCCAAGTTCCGCTGACGATCCGCCGGCGCGAAATCGACGTTCCTGACCAGCAGCACCGTTCCCACCAAAAGGCAGAAGCTCAGTATGCCCATATGGACCGCAAAGAGATGATCGTGCGCGAATGCGGCTCCCAGCAGCGCGAGAAACGCCGCGACCGCGACCACCATCGTTTCCGTCGTGTAATTCATGATGTCGTCCCCAGTGCACAGACGACCGCCTCGCGGCCGGCTTTCGTACTTCGGGGCAGGACTGTCATGAAGCCGGGATCGGCTCCTTGATCTACATCAAACGAGAGCTCCAAGGCGGGCGCGGATCGCCGCCGTTACACACTGTTACAAACTTTCACCCTTTGGCACCGTCCGCTCATTCCCATGTGACGCAGCGGCCTTCTTATGCAGTCACTGCAACGAGGGACAAGACGATGCTGATGCAGAGCAACCATGCGTTCGAAAATGCCGAGAAGACGAGCCAGGCGATCCACGCCGGCCCATCCCTGTCATCGCTTTTCCTGATGTCGGCAACGGAGATCGTTCCCGCCGGAAAAGCGATCTGCTGGGAGGGCGACAGCGCGCAGCACCTCTTCCAGGTTGAGGAAGGCGTCGTCCGCCTCCATCGAATCATCGGCGAAGGCCGGCGCGTGATCACGGCGTTTCATTTCGCCGGCGATCTCATCGGCGCATCGCTGCAAAACGACTTCCTGTTCACCGCGGAAGCCGTCACCGAATGCAAGATCCGCCGCATTTCGCGGAAAAGCTTTCACGAAGAGGTCGCCCGCTCGGATGCTCTCGGGCCGGCCTATATCTCCCTGCTTTGCCAGGAGGCAGCCGCCGCCCACGAACAGATGGTGCTCCTGTCGAAGAAGAATGCCGAGGAGCGCCTGTGCAGCTTCATCGTCAAGCTTGCCTCTCGCCGCAATCCCCAGCCCCGACCGGGCCTGCTGCGCGTGCCGATGAACCGGCAGGACATTGCGGACCATCTTGGGCTGACCATCGAAACCGTGTCTCGCACCATCACCAAGCTCGCATCGCGAAACATCGTCAGCCCGGAAGGCCGGCACGACCTGCGCATCGTCAATCTCGCCCGCCTCAAGCAGCTGTCCGGCGACGCTGATGATTTTTCGAAGGAAACCTGTCATAGGGTCAACCTGCATTGATGCAACAAGCCGCAGGACCGACGTTCATGCCCCATCGCCTCGTCTCGCCGAGAACCGCATCGCAGCAGGAGCTGGATGCAATGGTGCATGTGCTCGATGGAGCCGACATTCTCGTCCACCGCTTCGATGGAACAATCACGCACTGGTCCATCGGCTGCGAGAACATGTATGGCTGGGCTAGGGAAGAGGCGGTCGGCGAGCAGGTCTACGAGTTGCTGGCGACGAAATTTCCCGAACCGGCGGAAAACATCCGCGACCAGCTGAAATCGCGCGGCTTCTGGCAAGGCGAAATCATTCATCGCCACAAGAGCGGACACGACATTCATGTCGCCTCCCGCTGCGTGCTGGTCAATCTGCCCGACGGCGAACTTGCCGTCATCCAGACGAACAGCGACGTCTCAGCACTGAGACGGGCTCAGGAAGCGGTCAAATCCCGCGAGGCTCATCTCAGTTCGATCCTCGATACCGTCCCTGATGCGATGGTGGTGATCGACCATAAGGGAATGGTGCTGTCATTCAGCAAGGCGGCCGAGAAACTCTTCGGAATGCCTGCTGAGCAGATCTGCGGCCGCAACGTCAGCAATCTGATGCCGAATCCCTATCGCGACGCTCACGACGGCTATATCGACCATTATCTCGACACGGGCGAGAAACGCATCATCGGCTACGGACGCGTTGTGACGGGACAGCGGGCCGACGGCTCGCAATTTCCCATGGAACTGCATGTCGGCGAGGCGACCGCCAACGGCGAGCGGATCTTCACCGGTTTCGTCCGGGATCTGACGAGCCGTTTCAGGATCGAAGAGGATCTTCGCCAGGCGCAGAAGATGGAGGCGATCGGCCAGCTGACCGGAGGCCTCGCGCATGACTTCAACAATCTGCTGACCGTCATCAGCGGCAATCTGGAAATGATCGAGGACAAGCTGCCGCCCGGCAGCCTCCGCGACATACTCAAGGAAGCCCAGTCCGCAGCACAGGACGGCGCGGTGCTGACGGGCCAGCTGCTCGCCTTCGGCCGGCGTCAGCCGTTGAATCCGAAGCATGCGGATCTCGGCCAGCTCCTCGGCGGCTTCTCCGACCTGCTCCGACGCACGCTCGGCGAGAACATCAAGCTGTCGACCGTCATCGACGGATCGGGCCTCGATGTCCTCGTCGACAGCTCGCAGCTTCAGAACGCGATTCTGAACATCGCCCTGAATGCAAGGGATGCCATGCCGAAGGGCGGCAGTCTCACGACCACGATTTCGCGGGTCCATCTCGATGCCGATTATGCGAAAATGTACCCGGAGGTGCGTAGCGGCAACTTCGTGCTCGTCACCATGACGGATACCGGCACGGGCATGACCGAGGAGGTCAAGAAGCGCGCGATCGAACCGTTTTTCACCACCAAGGAAGTCGGCTCGGGCACGGGGCTCGGCCTCAGCATGGTCTATGGTTTCGTCAAGCAATCGGGCGGGCATCTCCAGCTTTACAGCGAGGTGGAACGCGGCACGACGGTCAGGATCTATCTGCCGGCTGTCAATGGGGCGAAGCCTCCGGAGTCGGCGCCGGATCAGGGTAGTGGCGAGAGCCAATTGCCGCGCGGGGACGAAACGGTGCTCGTCGTCGAGGACGACGCTCGCGTCCGCCGCGTGGCCGTCGCCAGGCTCGCTTCGATGGGCTATACGGTGCGCGAAGCCGAAAACGGCCATCGTGCTCTCGATCTCCTGAAGGAGAATCCCGACATCGCACTCCTGTTCACCGACATCGTCATGCCCGGCGGCATCACCGGCGACGAACTCGCGCGCGAGGTGCGGCTTTTGCGGCCCGACATCGCGGTCCTGTTCACTTCGGGATATTCCGAGCCGGGCGTTGCGGGCAAGGGCATCGTCCCCGGCGCACAGTGGCTGTGCAAGCCCTATACGGCAAGGGACCTGGCAGTGAAGATCCGCGAGCTTCTCGACGCCATGTAACCTGCCTTACAGCTATCTCGTATTTCGCGCTGACGTTCAGCCAAGTTACGCTGCCCATGCGAGGCAGCGTATCTCGTTCAGCGTCACGCAAGCGGCAGAAACCCGAATTGCCGGCTTTTCTTTCGAATTTGACGGGCATCAAAGAAGCCGCATCCGGCATCTCCTAAAGAGGTTCATGAGGCTGATCGAGCCTCGCAGAACAGGAGATTGCAAATGCTGAAATTCGGTCTGATCGCTGCAGCGGCAGCCTTGATTGCCTCGGCAGCGCCGCTGATGGCCGCCGACCACCAGGTTCAGATGCTCAATAAGGGTGCCGACGGCGCGATGGTGTTCGAGCCCGGCTTCCTCAAGATTGCACCCGGCGACACCGTCACTTTCGTTCCCACCGACAAGAGCCACAATGTCGAGACCTTCAAGGGCCTCATTCCGGATGGCGTCGCCGAATTCAAATCCAAGCCGAACGAACAGTATCAGGCGAAATTCGATGCCCCGGGCGCCTATGTGCTGAAATGCACGCCGCATGTCGGCATGGGCATGATTGCCCTGATCCAGGTCGGCGACAGCCCGGCCAATCTCGAAGCGATCAAGACCGCGAAAGTGCCGAACATGGTGCGCAAGCGGCTCGATGCCGATCTCGCGCATATCACCCAATAATGATCGGCCGGTGCGGGCGGGCGCGCTTGCGCGCCATCCCGCATGATTGGAAGGCGGCCTGACGGAATGACGACGAGGGCCGGTTCAACCAAAGCGTCACCTTGCCAAGAAGAGACAACCGACACATCTTCTTGCCTATGAACAAGGCGTCGACGCTCCTGTCCCAGCTTGCCGACCATGCCGAGACGATCCTCTTCGGCAAGGCCATGGAGCAATTCGGTGCGCTTTGCCTGCGGGAAGGACCAGGCGGCAGTTTCGAGGTTCTGCTCATCACGACGCGCGAAACCGGGCGGTGGACCATCCCGAAGGGCTGGCCGATCAAGGGGCTTGCACCGCGTAAGGTAGCCGAGCGCGAGGCCTGGGAAGAGGCAGGAGTGAAGGGACGGGCGAAGAAACGCGCTTTCGGCTGTTTCTCCTATCTCAAGACGCTCCAGGACGGCAGACAGGTGCCGTCCTTCGTGACAGTTCACATCTTGATCGTTCGCCGCACCAAGGCCAATTTCCCGGAGCGCCGAGAGCGCAAGCTCGCCTGGATGCCGCCCCTCGAGGCTGCGTCACTGGTGAACGAGCCGGAATTGAAAAGCCTTTTCCGGCGCGTCGAGCGGCGGGCGCTTCCCGCGAGCCTGCGGCCGAATTTCTAGCGCGGCGCTCTCAAGCCGCTTCCGTCCGCTCGATCGCCGCCTCCAAAAGCGCTGCGGCCTCCATCGTCCGCCGCACCAGGCTGATGATTTCGCGTTCCGACCTGACATGGCCGCGCACCGAGCAGAAGAACGAGCGCAGCTGGTATCCGACCGCTTCCGAGGAGAGCCGGCAGCGCCCCTCCCCCAGGCTTTCCACCGTGACGACCACGTCCCGTGCGGCGCCATGATCGAACAGCCGCCCTGCCCGCCGGCGTTCTTCCGCCTCGGCTTTTTCCCCAGCCTCCATGATCAGGCCGAGCCCGGACGGGATCAGCCGTTCTTCCAGCTCATGCGCCGTCAGCAGCAGCGGAACCAGCCCGCTTGAAATACGGCCGCAAAGGCCCTCGTCTATGTGACATGGCAGAAAATCGGCGATTGCCTGGAGCACGTCGCACCACGACATCAGCTGGTCGTAGCAGCGTTCGAGTTCGATGAAATCGATCGGGATCGGCTTCTTCATCACATTACCTCTGCATGAACGGGCTGGCGGCGAGGCGGAATTGCTTCAGGCCGCCTTGCTGTGCGTGCGCCCATGCGAGCCGAAATAGGCGTCGAATGCCGCCGCGACGGCGCGGACCATGAAGCGCGCCTCCTGGGATACGACGATCCGCTCGCCGCTGACCGTCACGACGCCGTCGGCCACGAGTTCGCCCAGCCGGTCGTTGCGCTCGACGAGGAAGCCCGCGTCGAAACCCGAGCCGCGGCTTACCTTTCCGAGATCGACTTCGAAATCGCACATCAGCCTTTCGATGATCTTCGCCCGAAGCTTGTCCTCTACGCTGAAAAGATACCCCTTGGCCGTCGGCAGCACGCCGGAGGCGACCCGCTCGGCGTAGAGGCCCAGAGGCACGTGGTTCTGCATATAGCCGGTCGGCAGCCGCCCGATCGCGGATGCGCCGAGGCCGATGAGGCTGTCGCAGTCATCCGTGGTATAGCCCTGAAAGTTTCTTCTGAGCGTGCCGCTCTGCGCGGCGAGCGCCAGCTGATCCTCCGGCAGCGCAAAATGATCGAGCCCGACGCGCTGATAGCCGGCTTTCAGAAGCTCCTCGGCAATGGCTTCCGCCTGTTCGTTGCGCTGTTTAGCATCCGGCAGCGAGGCTTCGTCGATCAGGCGCTGATGCTTCTTGAAGGCGGGCACGTGGGCGTATCCGAAAACGGCGAACCGTTCGGGACGCAGCTCCGCGGCCAGGCGGACCGTTTCGACGCAGGATTGCACGGTCTGTTTCGGAAGGCCGTAAATCAGGTCAAAATTGATGCTGGTCACACCTGCCGAACGCAGGCCGACGACCGCCCTTTCCGTCTGCTCGAAGGATTGCAGCCGGTTGATGGCCGCCTGCACGACCGGATCGAAGCTCTGGACGCCGAGGCTTGCGCGATCGACGCCGTTTTCGCCGAGCGCCTCGATCATCGGCGCCGCTAATGTGCGCGGGTCGATCTCGACTGCGACGCTAGCATCGGCCTCGAAAGCGAAGGCGCTCCTGAGCTTTGCCATCAGGTCGGAAAATTCCTGCGGCTTCATGATCGTCGGCGTGCCGCCGCCGAAATGCACGTTCCTGACCGGCACATCGTTGCCGGCGGCGAAGGAGACGAGCTCGATCTCCTCCTTCATCACGTCAAGATAGTCGACGACTGGGGCGTCCTGCCGGGTGATGGTCGTGTGACAGCCGCAGTACCAGCACATCGAACGGCAGAAGGGCACGTGGAGATAGACGGAAACCGGCCCGGCCCTTCCGATATCGGCCAAGCCGCTTGCATAGTCATCCGGCCCGACAGCAGCAGAAAAAGCCGGCGCCGTCGGGTAACTCGTGTAACGCGGAAGCCGCGAATCGCCGTATTTGGCGACCAGATCATCGGACATTGTCACATCCCCATTCAAAAGCAGGATGCTTTATGACCGCCGGCCACGAGGCCTTCCTTGTCCCAGATCAATGATGATGTCTTAGCCAGGGAAATCATCCGGATATTTGTCCGCTGTATCGATGTCCGCCGCTGCCGCCCGCCGAGCGGCATCCCCCCGCTCCGCGCGCCGGCTCCCGGCGACCGTTTGCTGATCGCCAGCGATCGCCTCGGCAGTTGGTCCGGTCGCTGTCTTTGCCTGAACTACCTTGGCTGCGGCCGCTAACGCCGCTTGATCGAGGTCAAAAGCTTCCCGGCGCCGGTATCGTAACGTTGGAGACGAACGCGGCGGCAACCTATGACAGGAGCGATGGAATGCTGTACGAAGTCGTCACAGTAAGCTTGGACGCGAAAGACAAATCCGGCCGTATCGACATGCGCGTCGGCGCCGAATTGAAGACCGTCGTCGTCTCACGGCGCGCATTGCTGTCGATAGCCTCGCCGCCGAGAGCAACCGAGATCCGCCTCCTCCAGCACATCGACACCTTCTGCGAAATCGCCGCGGATCGCCTCCGTTCCAATGAGATGGACGGCACGCTTCTGATCACTGCCAATGACGTCCGCAAATGGCGCCACGCATGGCAGTCACCCGAAGGGCCAGCGGAGCTGCAAGCGGCATCCCAACCCCTACCCGCCTGATGCAGCCGGAGAACTTTTCTCCTTCGGCATCTCTCCAATCTTTCTCGCTGAGGACAACCGTCCGGTTGCTGGTGACACCGGATTGACGGGCGTGTTAAACACGATGTCATTGGAAACGGTCTGTAACGAGCAACGGCTTGACGGATGGATGATGGCAACAGCTCAGCATGACGCGCATCTTCTCGTCGTCGACGACGATCCGCGCATTCGCCAGATGTTGACCCGCTATTTCGAAGAGGAGGGCTACTCGGTCTCTTCCGCCGCCGACGGCGTCGAGATGCGGGTACGGCTGCGCCAGCAGAATTTCGATGCCATCCTGCTCGACCTCGTCCTTCCCGGCGGCACCGATGGCCTTGATCTTGCCCGCGAGATCCGCGCCCAATCCGATGTACCGATCATGATGCTGACGGGCCGCGACGATGTCGTCGACCGGATCGTCGGCCTCGAAGTCGGCGCCGACGATTATATCGCCAAGCCCTTCCATCTCCGGGAGGTCCACGCCCGCCTGAAGTCGATCCTGCGCCGCCGGCAATCTCCGCCGCGCACTGCCGAAGCAGCCGGCGAAGAGATCATCGGCTTCGAGGATTGGAAGCTCAACCTCAGCCGCCGCCAGCTTCTCGATCCGGCCGGCGCGGAGGTCGAGCTGACGACCGGCGAATTCGATATGCTGACGACCTTCGTGCGGCATGCCGGCCGGGTTCTGACCCGCGACGTGCTGATGGACTTGACCAGGGGCCGAAACCTCGAGGCCTTCGACCGGACGATCGACGCCCAGATCGTCCGGCTGCGCCGCAAGATCGAAACCGACCCGAAGAAGCCGCAATTCATCAAGGCCGTGCGCGGCGTCGGCTACGTCTTCACGGCTAGGCTGGACTAACGCCCGATCTTAGCGTCGACCGCCTGCCATGGGCACGTTCCCATCAGGATCGGGCATTGAGGAACCGCTGGCGATCGCCAAAGTTTAGCTTCTTGAAGCCTGCCAGCGGAGATGAGTTCCAGCATCGAAAGACCTGGGCGAACAATATCGACGCCCTGGCGAAGCCAATTTTAGGAATTCAACATGCACCTGGAGACGATAACTTTCGAGCCGAGCGATTGGGTCCCGAACAATCCGCGCCTTCCTGTGCTGCTTTACAGGGGTGTTTTCACCGAGGGCGAACGGTCTGATTTCAAAACTCGCTTCGCGGCGAACGGGTGGACTGATATCTGGACCAACGGCGTGTTCGATTATCAGCATTATCATTCCGGCGCTCATGAAGTGCTGGGAATTGCACGCGGCAGCGCCACCCTGCTGATCGGCGGCCCCGCCGGCCAGGCACTGGAGGTCGCGGCAGGGGATTGCCTGTTGCTGCCCGCGGGGACAGGGCACCAAAACCTCGGCTGCACGGCCGATTTTCAAGTGATCGGCGCCTATCCCAAGGGCCAGCACGCCGACATCCAGACTGCGGCCGCTTCAAGCCAAATGCTGTCGAAAATCTCGTCCGTACCTTTGCCCGATACCGATCCCGTTCAAGGGGCGTCGGAGTTTCTCATCGATAAATGGCAGTAGCTCTGCGCGTTCGGTGCCGGGCATAGTCTTCCGGGCTGTTGCGGCGTTTCAGGTCGCGCTCGCTGAAAAATCAGCCTCAACAGTATCGCAAGCTATATTTCGTAATTCTATATTAAGGGAGCTGATGCAGCAGGAGATTAGGCGGATGCCGGCTGCTGAGAGTTGAGGATACCGAAAAGCTCGGCGTCCGGGCGAAGTGCATGAACACGGAAACCTGCGAGCGCATCAGCGGCATATTCGATGCAACAACAAATCGCTCGGGCCGTGATTTGCCCGATTCAACCTTGCCGGAGATATAAGTTGACGTTCAGATCCGCCGCAATGCACCCCGCCACGAATGCACCCAAGGTTCTGACAGTCGAAGCTATTGTAGAAAATCGCCTTTACGCGCCGGCCTTGAAGGACGCCGCGCTGAAGCTCATTGCCATGCACGATGCCGCGCCTCGCATCGTCCGCTACACCGCGGATATGAAACGATGGCTGCTGACGCAGTCGATTCTGGCCTTTCATTTTCGGCATGTCACCTCGCCGTCGCATCCGAGGCTTACGGCCGCCAATCTGAACGCCTTCATCGCCGACAGCGACATTGTCTCCAGGAACACTGCGTTCGCGCATCTCGCGGAGATGCGCAATTACGGCCTCCTGATCGATACCCATGAACGGGCCGACGGGCGCTCTCGTCCGCTCAAAATTTCCGAAACTGCCGAATCCCTGATACGCGAATGGTTCGACGGGCATTTGAAATCGCTCGACATGCTCGATCAAGGCACGCGCCTCCTACGATCGTCCGCCGATCGGCGATTGCTGTGGTATGCGCAGCCCAGGATGTCCGAGCGCCTCTTCCGCGATCCCGACTGGGCTAACCCTCCGGCAACGGTGGATAGTTTCGTTCGAACGGCTTCCGGCAGCAACATCCTGCACGATCTGATGTCCCGCCTGCCCCCGGAAAAGGAACTGGAGGCGCAGATGTCCATCGGCCCTTTGCGCATCACCGAATTCTTCAAGCGCTATGCGATTTCCCGAACCCATGCGCGGCGCCTTTTCGAGCGTGCCCAGCTGCTTGAAATCTGCGGCTGGGATCTCTCCGGCATGGGTGGTGATTTCTGGCTCGCGGAAGGGCTGATCCGCGATTATCGCCATTGGCAGGCCGTGAAGTTTGCCGCCATCGACGAAGCCTTCGAATGGGCCTACGCGCATTTGTCCGCGACGGCTCCCGAGCAACAACAGGATTGAACTGTTGGCCCGGATCGCAATTTGCGGATTGCGGAGCCCTTTCGGCTGCGGTCCTCAATGCGACAGCAGGACCGGCAGAGTGATGCTGGTCAGCACTGCCTGGGTGGCGCCGCCGAGCACGAATTCGCGCAGGCGCGAATGGCCGAAGCCGCCCATGACGAGAAGATCGGCGCGCACTTCGAAGGCCTTGTTTTGCAGCACCTCTCCAACCGGCTCACCATGCGCACGCACCTGCATCGCTTCCGCCATCACGCCGCTCTTGAGCAGATTCTCGATCAGATAGTCCCCTGTCTCGAATTTGATCAGCTTCTCGTCGATCACCGAAAGCAGATGGACCTTCGATGCCTGTTCGAGGAAGGCTGAGGCATCATGGGCTGCCCGCGCCGCCGCGCGGCTGCCATCCCAGGCGATGGCGACATGGTCCATCCGGCCGCCGAAAGGCGCCGGAGGATAAAGGATGAGCGGCCGCCCGGAGCCGAACAGCACCGCCTCGACGATCGGACGGGAAAAGTCGGCCGATTCCAGAAGCACGAAATCATAGGCGCGCGAGGCTTCCGCCAGCGCTTCGACGACGAAGGGCTCCTCGATCTTGATCCGGCGGCTGCGCACATCGACCGAAGCCGCCTTTGCCTGATCGACGGCGATCTCGGTCAGGACCGAGGCGCGCTTGCGGCTCAGCGCCTCGGCCTCGCGCGCCATCCTCGCCGCGTCGATGATCAGAGACGACAGCGCGTTGGAGACATCGGGAACGGAAATCTCCACCGCACAGACCGTCAGCGTCGCCCGCATATGGTGCGCAAGCGCGACGGCATTGGCGATCATGGTTTCCGAAGTCGCATCCGGATAGGTGAGGAGCGGAAGAAGGATATGCCGTTTCATCTTATTGCCCATGGTAGGAGCCGGGACCTGATATTCCCTACTCTCGCACGCACCCCGGGATCGTGCATTGACATGCCTCAATGAGCGGATCCGCCGCCTGAAACAGGGATGGCGGGCAGAGGTTGATCGGTCTCAATGAACGAACGGCCTGGCCGTGATTGAATCCAGCAAACAAGGAGATCGAAATGCACGGTCGTCGTGTCATAATGTGCGCGCGCAGTTGTGAGCAGGCTGGCGATGCCTGGCTTATCGGATGATGACGTCCTTGATGATGACGGAAGCGTTCCAGCGTCTCAGCCTCGCGCTCGCGATCGGCATTCTCGTCGGGATCGAGCGCGGATGGCGCGAGCGTGAGGCCGCGCCGGGCAAGAGAGTGGCGGGCATTCGCACCTATGGCCTATCGAGTTTCCTCGGTGGTTTCTGCGGTTTCCTGCAGCCGGTCACGGGGCCGGTTCTGCCGACCGCGATTTTCGCGTTCTTCTGCATCACGATCCTCGGCTTCAGCCGCATGCAGGCAGTTCGCGAGGAAGATTACAGCGCGACCGGCGCCATCGCCGCGATCACAGTCTTCGCGCTCGGCTTCGGCGCTGTCGTCGCGGACATGGCGACGACTGCTGCCAGTGCCGTCGCGGTAACGGTGCTTCTGGCGGCGCGGGAGCCGCTGCATGGGTTTCTCCGCAAGCTGACCTGGCTCGAATTCCGGGCGGCGCTGATCCTGCTGACGATGACCGTTATCATTCTTCCCATTCTTCCGAACGAGGCGATCGACCCCTGGCAGACGATCAATCCTTTCGAACTCTGGATGATGACCATCCTGGTGGGAGCCGTTTCGTTTGCCGGCTATGTGATGATCAGGCTCAGCGACGCTAGGGCGGGAATATTGCTGACCGGGGCCTGCGGCGGCATCGTCTCCTCCACGGCGCTGACGCTTTCCTTTGCCCGTCAGTCGACCCAGATGCCTGCCCTCTCGCCATTGCTTTCGGCCGGCGCGATGCTGGCCGGAGCGGTGTCCTTGAGCCGCGTGCTGCTGATCTGCGGCGTCATTGCGCCTGCGGTGCTGGCGGAACTTGCGGCAGCGCTCGGCCCGGCTGCCGCAATTCTCGCCGTAGGCGGCGGCCTCGCCGGATTGACGCGGCATTCCGAGGACGGATCCGAGTTTTTACCGCGCAACCCGCTGGAAGTGATGGTCGTCTTCCGCTTTGCGCTGCTGCTGGCCGCCGTGACCATCGTGACGCGAGCGACCTTGGCCGTCTTCGGAACGCAGTCGCTCATCGCGGTCGCCTTTATCACCGGATTAGGCGATCTCGATGCGATAACGCTCTCCATTGCGAAGCTCTCACCGGCGTCCCTGCCTGCGGATGCGGCCGCGCTGGCGATAGCGGTCGCCGCCTTCGCCAATCTTCTTGCGAAAGCCGGCCTTGCGGCAAGCGCAGGCAGCATCGGCTATGCAGTTCGGCTGGGTCTCGTCAGCGCTATCGCGGCCCTTGCCGGCGCTGCCGGCCTGCTCCTGACGTGATCAGCTGAACGCCCGCGAATTCAATGGACGAGCCGAAGAGTTTCGAAGGCGGCAGCCGTCATTGATCCAGGGCGACCGTTTCGGCCTTGCTCAGATAGGCTGCGAGCTTGGCCCGGTCATGCCATCCAAGATCGGCAGTTTTGCCCATCAGCTCCGCCGGCACTTTCCAGCCCGGATCGACGCCCTTCATATCAGGCAGTTCATGGGCGATGCCCTTATGGCAATCGATGCAGGTCGCCTTGCCCGGCAGCAGGTATCGCGTGTGGATATCGGCGGCGCGCACGGTCTGTTTCGTCAGATCCATGGCGCCCATCGAGTGGCAGTTGCGGCATTCCAGGCTGTCATTGGCCTTCAGCCGCGCCCATTCGTGCTGGGCGAGTTCCAGCCGCTTGTCGAGGAACTTCTCGCGTGTGTTGATCGTGCCGAATATCTTGCCCCAGACTTCCTTCGATGCCTGCATCTTGCGCGCGATCTTGTCGGTCCACTGGTGCGGCACATGGCAATCCGGGCAGGTGGCGCGAACGCCCGAGCGGTTGGAGAAATGAACCGTGCGGCTGAGCTCCTCGTAGACATTCGTTTTCATTTCATGGCAGCCGGTGCAGAAGGCCTCGGTATTGGTCACCTCCAACGCGGTGTTGAACGCGCCCCAGAACATGACGCCGCCGACGAAGCCGCCGAGCGTCAGGAAACCCAGGCTGAGTGTCGCTGCCGGCGTGCTCAGCAAGCGCCAGCACCACAGGATTATCGCTTTTATCCTGCCGATCATTGCTCGCTTCCCGCAGGCTTGAAGCCCAGCTCGCTCATGTCCTTGAAGCTGTTCGGCACCAGGGGCTTCGCATCCACCTGGGGCACATGGCAGGCGGTGCAGAAATATCGCCGCGGCGAGACGTCGGCCAGCATCTGCCCTTCGCGGGTCATGTAGTGGGTAACGCTGATCATCGGCGCCCCGGAGCCCTCGGTCAGCTCGCGCCGATGGCAGGAAAGACAGCGATTGGCATTCACCGTCAGCTGGTAGCCCTCAATCGAATGCGGGATGATCGGAGGCTGGTCCGGATAATTCCGCATCTTGCGGACATCATCCGTGACCCATTTGGGAACCGGCTTCGCCTCCTTGCTCTCCATCGGGTTCTCGTTGCCCGACAGCGGGGGCACCATCTGCGCCAGCGTGACGGTGCCGGTGAGCATCAGAAGGGCGACGGCCGCGGTCGCCCAGACGCGCCTCTGGATCAGGCGACGGGAAGAAGCTTGACTGCGCATTTTTTGAAATCCGTCTGCTTAGAGATGGGATCGGTGGCGTCGAGCGTGACCTTGTTGATCAGCTGGCTGGCGTCGAACCACGGGACGAATATCACGCCATGCGGCATCCGGTTGCGCCCGCGAATTTCCACGCGGCTGATGATTTCGCCGCGCCGCGACTGGATGCGCACCTCGGCCCCCTGATTGATGCCCATTTTCCGGGCGTCGTCGCCGTTCATGAAACAGCGCGCACCGGGAAACGCCCTGTAAAGCTCGGGAACGCGCATCGTCATCGAGCCCGAATGCCAATGTTCGAGGACGCGGCCCGTCACCAGCCAGAAATTGAACTCGTCATCGGGCGACTCGGCGGGCGGCTCATAGGGCACCGCCAGGATGACCGCCCGGCCGTCCTTCTGCCCGTAGAACTTCAGCCCCTCGCCCGGCTTGACATAGGGGTCGTAGCCTTCGCGGTATCGCCACCGCGTCTCCTTGCCGTCGACGACGGGCCAGCGCAGGCCGCGCACCTGATGATACGTGTCATAGGGCGCGAGATCATGCCCGTGCCCGCGGCCGAAATGGGCATATTCCTCGAACAGCCCCTTCTGGATGTAGAAGCCGAAGGCTTTGGCCTCGCGATTCTCGTAGTCGGGCGAGACCTCCGACAGCGGGAATTCGTCCACCGTCCCGTTCTGGAAGAGCACCTGGTAGAGCGTCTTTCCCCTGTAGTCCGGGTTCTTTTCGAGAATATCGGCGGGCCAGACCTCGTCGGTGGTGAAGCGCTTGGAGAATTCCACCATCTGCCAGAGGTCCGAGCGGGCTTCGCCCGGCGCGTTGACCAGCTGATGCCAGACATGCGTGCGCCGTTCGGCATTGCCGTAAGCGCCCTCCTTCTCTACCCACATGGCCGCCGGCAATATCAGATCGGCGCTCATGGCGGTGACTGTCGGATAGGCGTCCGAGACGACGATGAAATTGTCCGGATTGCGGTATCCCTTATAGGTTTCGTTGCTGGTGTTGGGGGCGGCCTGGACGTTGTTGTTGACCTGCACCCAGTAGAAGTTCAGCTTGCCGTCATGCAGCATGCGGTCCTGCTCGACGGCGTGATAACCGGGCTTGTCCGGCAGCAGCCCGTCCGGCAGCTTCCATATTTCCTCGGCATGCTTGCGATGCTCCGGGTTGGTGACGACCATGTCGGCCGGCAGACGATGGGCGAAGGTGCCGACCTCGCGGGCCGTGCCGCAGGCCGACGGCTGCCCCGTCAGCGAAAACGGGCTGTTGCCCGGCTCGGAAATCTTGCCCGTAAGCAGATGCAGGTTATAGACCATCTGGTTGGCCCACACGCCGCGTACATGCTGGTTGAAGCCCATGGTCCAGAGCGACATGACCTTGGTCTTGGGATCGGCATAGAGTTCCGCGAGCTGTTCCAGGAAGGCGCTGTCGACGCCCGAAAGCTCGACCGTCTTTTCGAGCGTGTATTCGGAGACCATCGCCTTGAAGGCCTCGAAGTCGATCGGCTCCATCTTGGCGGCGTCGGCGACACCCTTGGCCTTCAATTCGAGCGGATTGTCGGGACGCAGGCCGTAGCCGATATCGGTCGTGCCCTTCATGAACTTCGTATGCTTGTCGACGAAATCCTGGTTGACGCGGCCGGTCTGGATGATGTGGTTGGCAATATAGTTGAGGATCGCAAGGTCCGAACCGGGCTTGAAGATCAGCGGTATGTCGGCAAGGTCCATGCTGCGATGCGTGAAGGTGGAAAGCACCGCGACCTTCACATGCTCGTGCCCGAGCCTCCTGTCGGCCACCCGCGTCCAGAGGATCGGATGCATCTCGGCCATGTTCGAACCCCAGAGCACGAAAGCGTCCGCGTTTTCGAAATCGTCGTAGCATCCCATCGGCTCGTCCATGCCGAAGGTGCGCATGAAGGCGACCGCCGCCGAAGCCATGCAGTGGCGCGCATTGGGATCGAGGTTGTTGGAGCGGAAGCCCGCCCGCATCAGCTTTGTCGCGGCGTATCCTTCGAAGATGGTCCACTGGCCGGAGCCGAACATGCCGAGCGCCGTCGGCCCCTTTTCCTTCAGCACACGCTTGGCCTGCGCCGCCATCACGTCGAAGGCTTCTTCCCAGGTGACGGGCTCGAACTCGCCGTCCTTGGCGTAGACGCCATCGCGCTTGCGCAGCAGCGGGCTCGTCAGCCTGTCCTTGCCGTACATGATCTTGGAGAGGAAGTAGCCCTTGACGCAGTTGAGGCCGCGGTTGACCTCCGCTTCCATGTCGCCATGGGTCGCGACGACCTGGTTTTCCTTCACACCCACCATGACGCCGCAGCCGGTGCCGCAGAAACGGCAAGGCGCCTTGGACCATTTTATCTCAAGGGCAGCCACCCCGCCGGGTACGGACTGTGCCGAAGCGGGTGCGGCGATGCCGGCGGTCGCCGCCGCGATCGCCGCCGCCTGCGCCTTCAGGAGATCACGCCGCGTGAGTTCGGTCGCCATCGATTGTCTCCTCCCTGTCCAACGCCTGTTCGAAAACCATATGGGCGGCCAGCACGCCGTCCATCCCCGAAATGCCGATGAGCGTCTCCCCGAGCACGCCGGAATTTGGCCCTTCGATCACGACGACGATCTTGCCCGGTCCCGTCGCATGAACCTCGACCCCTTCGATCAAAGCCAGCCGCGCCGCGACATCTTCGGTCAGTTCCGGGCGGGTGATGACGACGGCGCTGGAGACGTGATGCCGGCTATCAGACATGGGCAGCCTCCCGATGGCGGGGTTTCATCGCAATCGCATCGGCCGGACAGACCGCGATGCAGGCGCCGCATCCCGTGCATGCCTGCGCATCGAGTTCCGGCACGAACGGTCCGCCGAGCCGCGGCCGAAACCGGATGGCGCCGGCAGGACAGCTGTCGCGGCAGGCCTGACAGTCGACATAGTTAAGGGCGAGGCACCCATCGCCGATTGCTGCAGAATGGGCAAAGCCCCCCGCAAGACCGGCCGGGAAAACGTTCTCGGGACATCGTTCCGCGCACTTGCCGCAAAAAGTGCATTCTCCGTGCCTGAAATTCACGAGCGGAATGCCCGCACGGATCGAAATGATCTTCGTCGGACAGGCATCGACGCAAGCACCGCAGCCCGAACAGTTTTGAATGGATGTCTCAGTCGCCCCGGGAGGGAGGATCCTGTCCTGATCTTCCAATGAGCTGCCGGTCAAAAAACCGCGGCGGGTGCGAGCTGAGAGAACCATGGGCGATCCTCACTCTGCCGAACCTGGAGGCGCGGGCCTGACATCGTGAGGTCCCGGCGGTCCATAGGCGATCTGGTACATCCAGACCAGGAAGCCGTAGCCGCCGACGACCCCGACAGCGACCACCGGCCAAATCCCGAAGGCGAGCACGGCGAAAGTCAACAGCTCACGCCTGCGCTTCCGCCTGAACCCTTCACCGGAATCCGAGATTTGGGTCACAACGTCCTCCCAGAGTTGCTAGGAAAAGTTGCCATAACCCTTCAGAGGTGTCCAGCTTGAACATCTGCCGCACGTCCCCCAAGCAGCAACATTCCTCCGATCGCGGCAGCTATCCGATCAGCATGGCTCGGTGCGCCCGAAAGCAGCGGCGCGAAAAAGCCTGGCCGATATCTCAAGATCGTCGGGATTATGTCGATGGCGACCGGGAAGCGACCGCGCGGTCAATCGCAGACGATGCCGTAGACTTCGCGATATTGTTCCAACTGCTCTTTCGGGCCGGCCAGCAGCAGCGGGCAAGCGGTATAGTTTCCCTTCACTTTTCCATTCTCGATATACATCCAGTCGAAGATATCCGATTTCTCGAACTCGACGCGATCTTCCTGCTTGATGTTGTGGAGATATTCCGGCGTATCGCCGAGAAGAGCGGTGAAATGGTCACCCGATGCCTCGATCTGATAGACCCACATATATTCCACCTCCGCATCCGAAGCCATCTGCTCAGTGACCAGTGCCACGCCCTCGGCCTTGTCCGTGAAACCAAGCTTGATGTTGTAGTTCTCGGTTCCCGGCGGTGGATTTCGCAGTTTCTCGAGGAAGCCGTCCAATTCGCTTTTGGACTTCTCATGAGCTTTGGCCATGGCCGGATCGTCGGACTTGATCCACTGAATGTTGTCGTTGGCCAGAGCGAGGTCGATGGGAATGACCAGGGTGAACAGTCCAAGAATTGAGAGAATTGAAATGACGCCGCGCAACATTCGATAGGCCTGAAATTGTTGTTACTATGCCGACGCAACATAGCGACCTGAGGTTGATTTACAATATTCGGCTTGAAATTGGATGCGGTGCACGCGCGCGCGACTTGGTCGCTCATCCGAGCGCATGAAGTTGGCCGCTATGGAGCGGCGGCGCGATGGGCGCAATTGGCTGATGTCGACGTGTCGATGCGGTCGCTGGGAGGATTTGTCGTGGGCAGCCAGCGATCTGTCGAAAAATACGTCTTGGTCTTTACCTGCGGATCTGAAGCGGCCCTGAGACCGAGAGCAAAATTGAAGCTGTTTTCGCTGCCGGCGTCGCGCGTGAAGCTGAGATAGGTGCCGAATCGTTCGTATTCGACATCGCGCAGGCTTTGGATCGACACGAGCGTATCCTCGAAATCACGCCAGCACGCCTGCTTCACGATGATCTCGAAAATGCGCAGGGCAGCGGAG
Source organism: Rhizobium sp. J15 (assembly GCF_002531825.1). Classification (GTDB taxonomy): domain Bacteria; phylum Pseudomonadota; class Alphaproteobacteria; order Rhizobiales; family Rhizobiaceae; genus Rhizobium. Next base: position 28,507 of record NZ_NWSX01000022.1, read on the forward strand.
GCGAGACGCCCCTCGGCATCCGTCTTCGGCCCAACGATCTTGGCGCGGACTTCAAGAATATCGCCGACCTCATTCCCACGAACCCTGAGGAAGGTCGAACTGAGCGGCCGCACCTCGTCCCGTTCGTGGATGCGCTGAAAATAACACTCATAATTGCGGTTGCGCATCGATGCGGCTTTCCATTCGCTCACCTCGATGCCGGCCTCACGAAGGGCGCCGCAAAGGTTCTCGCCCGAAACCAGCCATCTCCGCAGAAACTGACTTGCCAGGTCGAGCCTCGGGAACTCGATCAGATGCCGCGATATGGAAATCGACGGGAGAGCGGAAGGAGTTGCCGGATAGGAGCTGGCGGCTACGCCTGACGACCGGGCAGCCTTATCGAGAGCCAGATGTTCAAACTGCTTAACCGGGGCCTCGGAATGGTAGATCGCGCGGTAAAAAAAACCGATGCCCGCAAGAAGCAAAACGGCGATCAAAAGCGCTGCCCAAACGAGCCGGCGGCGGCCGCCCAGCAGCGGGAATTTCCAGTTCCAAGGTGAATTGCCGCGCGGCGGGCCGACTGCTGACAGCATTTTAACCACGGCGTCACCTCGCAAGCCTTGCGACCGGCGGCATCGGCTGGCGCGCGGCCAATCAGCCTATGCGGCACGTTCCCCTGAGGCGAGCAACGATGTGAAGCGGTACGGCCGACTCGCCTTCGACACTACGAGTGTCATGTCGACTATATCAGGCGTCAAGCAGATGCCCAACGGCGCCAGGGGCAAACCCGCGCTGAGCAAATCCTTCCTTCTTTGCGACGATCTCGCCCCGTTGGCTCCACTCCGAGCCGCTCAACTCCGGTCTTTCGTTCTGCATTCCTCATTTTGCGACCATCACTTGTCGACTGGCTTTCAGTGCGCTACGTTATGCAAGATATAGTTGCATCCATTCTGCCGGATCGATAGGGGCAGATGGCTGCTGACGCGATACCTTCGGATGTCCACATGATCTGGAATCATCGCATCACACGCATCGTTGTCGGCCTGCTGCTGCTGGCACTGGTGACTGTCGTCTCATTGCCGGCGATTACCGGCTTTACGAGCCTTGATGGCACGGTCAATGCGCGGTTCGCGATCGTCAATGCTCCAATCGACGGCACGATTGCGGAAGAGCCCCTCAAGGTCGGCAGCCCGGTCAAAGGGGGAGAACCCCTCGCGGAAATCAAAAATACGCGCGTCAATCGCGCAATCCTCGCTTCGCTCGAGGCAGATCGCAACACGGCGCTCGACCGCGTCGCGGCACTGAAGAAGGAACGGGAGGAGCTCTCGGCGCTTCGCGACGAATTGTCTACCCGGTTGGAAGTCTACAGGCAGACCACCATTGCCAATCTCGAACGCGAAGTCGAAATCCTGCGGAAGAAGGTCGAGGTGTCGCAGGCTCAGGATCTGGTCGCCCAGGTCGACCTGAACCGCCGGATGGCGCTCGAGTCGAAAGGCATCCTGACGCAGAAGCTGGTCGAGGCCGCGCGAGCCGCCGGAGCTGCGACCGGCGGCGAGGTCGAAATCAGCAATCTGACCGTCGATCAATTGCAGCAAAGGCTCAATGCGGTCCGCCAGGGCATCTTTGTCTTCGGCGACGGACAGAACGACGTGCCTTACTCGCGACAGCGCGAGGACGAAGTCGTCGTTCGCATCAACGACCTGAACTCGCGCATAGCGGAAAATGAGACACGGGCCACCGAAGTCCAAAAGCAGCTGGCAGAAGAGAGAAACCGCGTCAGCAGCTTGGAATCCGCAACCGCAATAGCGCCGTTCGACGGCGTTGTCTGGAGCAGGAGTATCGTCGACGGTTCCAACGTCGTGCTGAACAACGAGCTGGTGCGCCTGCTCGACTGCCGGGAGCTGTTCGTGGATATCCTCGTTCCCGAGGTCAATTATGACGAGATCTATCCAGGGCTTGTTGCGCAGGTGCGCTTGTTCGGCCGCAGCGATGTCTTCAAGGGTACGGTCATTTCCGTCAGAGGCAGTTCGGCTTCCGTCGAGACCGATTCCTTTGCTGCCAGTTTGCCGCCGTCGACACAGCGCAACGCCCGCATCCGGGTTCGCCTCGATCCGTCCTTCATGAACGACGACTTCGCAAATTTCTGCCAGGTGGGGCGCTCAGTGCAGGTGCGGTTTTCCAAGCACGGCGTCGGCGCAATCAAGTGGGTCAAAAGTCTGTGGTTCAGTATCTTGTAGCGCTGGTTCCGACCCTTGCCGTTCTGGCCTTCTTCTTCCTGGGGCCGTTCAATTGGTCGCGCCATCACACCTGGACACGGGCGGTGACCTGCGCGTTCGTCGCGGCGGTCGCACTGCGATACATGTTCTGGCGTTTGACAGAGACGGTGCTTCCCTATCCCAACGACGGTCCGAGTTTCTATTGGGTCTGGACCCTCTTTATCGTCGAGGTTCTGGCCTGCGTCGAAGTCATCCTTTTTCTGGTCTTGATGAGCCGCTACGTCGACCGGAGCGCCGAAGCCGACAGGCTGGCTCGCGTTTTCTTCGCGCGAGAGCAGCGTGAACTGCCGACCGTCGATGTTTTCATTCCCACCTATAACGAGCCGCTCGACGTGCTCGAGCGAACCATCATCGGCGCCCTGTCGCTGGATTATCCAGCCGACAAATTGAATGTGTATGTGCTTGACGATCAGCGCCGCGATTGGCTGAAGGCCTATTGCGAGGAAAAGAACGCCATCCACGTCACGCGCGGCGACAACAGCCATGCCAAAGCCGGCAATATGAACAACGGGCTGAAGGTGAGCTCGGGCGAGTTTATCGCGATCTTCGACGCCGATTTTGTTCCCTATCGGCATTTCCTTCGCCGGACGCTGCCCTTCTTCATCGATGAAAGCATCGGTATCGTCCAGACACCGCAACATTTCTTCAATGTCGATCCGGTGCAATCGAACCTGGGCCTGGAGAATATCTGGCCGGACGAGCAGCGCCTGTTCTTCGACGAGATCGCGCCCAGTCGCGATGCCTGGGACGTCAGTTTCTGCTGCGGGTCATGCTCGATTGCCCGCCGCGAGGCCATCGACGCAATCGGCGGGTTTCCGACGGAGTCGATCACGGAAGACCTGCTGACGACCCTTTCGATGCTCAACAAAGGCTACAAGACGCGCTACCTGAACGAGCGGCTGTCGATGGGACTGGCCGCCGAAAACCTGACCGGTTATTTCGTGCAGCGCGAACGGTGGTGTCAGGGGGGTATTCAGACCCTTTACCTCTATAATGGCCCGCTTCGCGGCCCGGGATTGACGCTCTTTCAACGGATCATGTTCCTGCCGGCATCCTGGCTGGTGCAGTATCTGGTCCGCTTCACGATATTGCTCGTCCCCATCGTCTATCTCTGGCTCGGCCTGCTCCCGCTCTATTTCACCGATATCGCCGATTATGTCTCTCATCAGGTGCCGCTGCTGGCGGCGTATTTTCTGCTGATGCTGTGGATCACGCCGACGCGCTATCTGCCTGTGATATCAAGCGCCGTCGGGACCTTTGCGACATTCCGCATGTTGCCGACCGTGGTCTCCAGCCTGGTGAAACCGTTTGGCAAGCCGTTCAGGGTGACGCCGAAGGGCAGCGGCAACGAGGCGAACCAGTTCGACCGCTACAGCTTCGCCTGGATCGCAAGCATGATCACGGTCACCGTCGTTGGTCTGCTGGTCAACGTCGTGCCGGAAACGTCGAATGTACAAGGCCAATTTTCGCCGGTCGCGGCCTGGTGGTCGGGTATCAATATCGTCGTCCTGCTGATTGCGTCCCTCATCTGCTTTGAGAAACCCCGGCGCCTGTTTCATGCGTTCAAGCTGGATGAACCGGCTGTCGTAGACGATGTCTCCGGCCAAATCGTCAGTCTGGCGCTGGACAAGGCGGTCGTTGCAGTCCCCAGCATGGCCCGGTTTCAGTCCAAATCGGTCATGTTGAAACTCCCCGGCTTCGCCCCGTTCAAAGCCGAGCTCGGACAGGTCACTCAACGGAGAAGGAGCATAAGCCGCGGCGCCGACAAGCAAGCCTATTATCTGCATCTCTATTTCGAACTCAGCGGCTCTGCTCGCGACAGCATGATTGTAAAGCTCTACACCGGTCAATATTCGCGGGATATTCGCGACATCGACAAGGTTGCCGTCTCTCTCAATCTGCTGTTGCGGTCATTCGGGCGAACGCGCACCTTTTAGCCCGGCGCGTAACAACGTGGGGACGAAGCCGAAACTTCAGTACATCCATACATATACACGACAACGTCATCGCAATCTGGAAAACCACTATCTCCTCGGTCGAGTGCCATTGACCACGACACGTTGTGCGATCATTATTCAGAATTATCTAAATTAGATGCCATCTTTGGATCAGATCGGAACCAAGCAGGCGCAGATGGATTGGCAGGTATCTCACAGGGACTCTTTGGAAGGAGAGGAAAGGATGCCGGGCGGCGACGCGACACAGTCTGCATCTGTCGAAACTCATCTCCTTGCCGGTACCGACGAGCTCGTTTCCCTTTATGACGAGAGCTTTCATCTTACCGAGCGCTCGGCAAAGCATCGGCAAACTTATGACGTTGATTCTCTGGTCGAGGCCACATTGTGGCATGTCTATCCCGAACTCCTGGCCCCTTCGACGAAATCTGCGGTCGAATTCGTGCTTTCGAGTGGATTGCCGCGAAACATCGAGGTGGCAAATGCAAAGACGGGAGATCAGCGCACGCTGACGGTTTTCCGCAGCCCTCGCGGCCTGGGCGTTGTCGAGGCGGACGGCAAGCCGAGCTTGCGCGGGACCTATAATCCGGCTGAAAACGACCGTGCGCTTCTTTTTCACCAGGCGACCCACGACGTTTTGACCGGACTGCCGAACCGGCGGCAATTCAGTGATCAACTGCGCAGCGCCCTGCCGGTGTCAAAGGGGGTAAGGTTTGCCCTCATGCAAATCGACCTCGACGATTTCAAACCGGTCAATGACACATTGGGCCACGGCGCCGGCGACACCGTTCTGAAAATGGCCGCCGAGCGCATCCGGAACGTGCTTGGCGAGCAGGAATTCGCTTATCGACTGGCCGGTGACGAGTTCGCCGTCATTCAGCGAAGAAACGACCAGCCGCGCGAGGCGGAGCGCCTGGCAGAAGCGCTCGTCGGCGCTTTCAGGGCGCCGTTCACGGTCGAGGGCATCAATGTCTTTGTCGGCGCAAGCGTCGGGATTGCCGTTGCCCCATCGGATGGAAACGAATTCGAGCAGCTCATGAAGGCGGCGGACATCGCCCTCTATGCGGCCAAGGAGGAAGGCAGGCACAGAGCAAGGAAGTTCAACCGCGCCATGCTCATGGTCCTGGAACAGCGGGAAACGTTGCGCCGCAGTTTGCGAACCGCTCTGAAAGACGGTCAGTTCTTCATCGAATACCAGCCGCTCGTACAGCCACCCTTTTCGATCGTCGGCTTTGAAGCGCTGTTGCGATGGCGCCATCCCGTCGTTGGCATCATTCCGCCCAATATCTTCATTCCCATGGCCGAGACGGACGGCTTGATGAGCGAAATCGGTCAATGGACGCTTGAACAGGCTTGCCGCGATGCGATGTCGTGGCCGTCGCATTTTACGGTTGCCGTCAACCTCTCACCGGCGGAGTTTCTGCACGCAGGCCTTACCGACCGCATTGCGCAAACCCTGGACCTCGTCGGCATCCGCCCCGACCGCCTTGAACTCGAGATCACCGAGTCCGTGCTGCTGGAGCGCACGATCAACAATCTCGACACGCTCAATACGTTAAACGTGCTGGGAGTGCAGATTTCGCTCGACGATTTCGGCACCTATTATTCCTCGCTCAGCTATCTGAAAAACTTCCCCTTCGATACGATCAAGATCGACCAGTATTTCATCAAGGATCTGGAGAGCGACAGCAAAAGTCAGGCGATCGTTCGTTCCGTCATTGCGCTCGCCCACGGGCTCGGCATGAGCGTCACGGCCGAGGGTGTGGAAACCTCGGAACAGGCCGCCTGGCTCAAAAAAGCGAAATGTGACCGGCTGCAGGGATATTTCCTCGGCAAACCGATGCCCGCCGAAGAGATCGGCGCTTTCCTCGGCAAGCGCATGCAGCCCGTCCCCTTCGAAAACTTCCCGATTTCCAGATCAATGCCGCCTTTGGATCCTCGGCGAGCTTGAGCATCGGGTTCTTGAATTCCCTCGGAACGGGTACAGGAAGGACGAAACGGTATGCAGGCAGGCAGCGACATGTCAGCGGAAGCGGCCTTCAAGCCTCTCCTGCGGTTCGAGATGGACATGGCGACATTTCTTTCCGACTGGCAGCATTGCGATCAGCTGTCGACCTTCGTGGCGCGGATGATCAGCCATAATCGCACCGATCCTATTCGGCATTCGAATTTCTTCTCGTTTGCCCTCAACGAACTGCTGGAAGTATCATTCCGCGGCGCTTCCCCGCAGGGTTCGATAGACTGCGCGGTCTATCGGCGCGACGCGACGGAACGCGTGAGGCTCAGTTTCACGTGCCCTGCCGAACAGCGGGAATTCTATCGCGAGGCAGTATCGCGAACCCGTCAAAAAGATGCGCTCGCGCGTTATCTCAGCGCCATTTCAATGGACCAGGCGCCAAACAGGGAAGTCATTCTTCTCGATCTGGCAATCAACTTCGATGCGCGCCTGCGTCTGGAGGAGCCTGCCCCCGCATCCATAACCCTGGTCGTCGACCTGCCGCTTGAAGGAAGCACACTTTGAGCACGGCACCCTTCCTTGCGGAATTCGACTCCAATAGCCAGGAATTCTTCCTGGCGGGTGTGATCCGCCCGCGTTCCGTCGATGAGATAGGCTCCAGCCTCTGCATCTTCAGGAACGCGATCGATGATGTCCGGGGCGTTCTCTACATCAATATAAAACGTCTTGTTCAGATGAATAACACCGCGTTTCAGGCCTTTGCCCGCGTCGTGCTGGACACCTGCCGGACAAGGACCGACCTTCGTTTCGTGGTGGTGACGTCAAGCGTCGTCGGCTGGACCGAACGCATGTTCAAGCACCTCGGCAGCATCGAGCCGCGGGTCACGGTGGAGGTCTATGATTCCGAATTTTACCCCGGACAGAGCTTCGTCGAGGATCCGAGCTTCATCCCGATATTGCGCACGCAAACCAAGATGACCTGGCGCCACGAGCGCGCCATCCTACCCCGTCACGGCATGCGGCCGGGGATTGCGATGGCCGATATCTGCTGCGGCATCGGTGATTTCGCCATGCTTGTCAAAAAGGAGTTCCGGCCGAGCCGGATCGTCGCCCTCGACCATTCCAGAGCGAGCCTTGCCTATGCCCGCGACATGGCCGTCAGCTTCGATGTGGCCGATATCGAATATACCTACGGCGACGCCTCCGAAATGCTGCTCGAAGGCAACCAGTTCGACCTGGTGACTTGCCGGCATTCGCTCCAGATATTCAATCGGCCGGACATGCTTCTCAAAGAGCTCTTCCGGATCTGCAAGCCGGGCGGGCGGGTATACATCACCAACGAGAAAAATTCGCACTGCCTCGGAGAACCCCGCTCACAGAGCATCCAATGGACCTATAATGAGGTGGCAAAGCTGTTCAGCCACTTCGAAATGGACGTGGAACTCGGCCCGAAAAGCCGCCGATATCTCACCGACGCCGGCTTTGACAATATTCTCGTCGAGTCTTTCATGGTCACCAATCTCGATGGCGACCCGCAGGATTTTGCCGACGTCATCTCGGCCTGGGAAAATGTTTATGCCGGAGAGATGGCTGTCAGGCGCGGCGATTCATCCGATTTCATAGAACGTTTCCGCCAGGGTTTCCGGGACCATATTTTTGCGGCCCTTCATCCAAAAGGCTATGCTGGCTGGCCAATCTGGGCGGCGTCCGGACGCAAGCCATCATGAAGGCAGATCGACACATTGCACGTTTTGGCTTGAACTCGTTTCGCGCGAAGTTCGTCCTCGTTGTCGGCAGCGCCGTGCTGTTCGACCTGCTGGTGACCGGGGGCCTCGCGCTTTGGAACGTGCAAAGGCTCTCTCGTGATGCCACCGCCGAGGTCGGCCAGGGCCTGGAGGAGGCCAATCAGGGCTATATCCGCTCCTACGCGGAAACAACCGCGGAACATGTCAACCTGCTGCTCAGCCAGGTCCACTCCGATGTCAGCACATTAGCCGGGGTTCTTCAGGAACAGATCGATCGTCCCGCCAGAGAAACCCAGATCGGCCAGGCCATGGCCCTTGCTTCTCCGGAAAGCGCCACGGTGGTCTACGATGAAAAAGGAGGATGGGCTCAGAACCTGCCGGGCTCGCCATCCGTCGTCAGCATCTGGGGTTATCTCCTGGGACCTGATCACCGCCCCTTGCCTGAAGTCCAGAGGGACATCGATAACAGTGCCGTTCTCGACCTGGTCGCGCCGAGCCTGCTGTCGGACGGCCTGTCCAAGCTTCAGATGTATTATATCGGCCCGAAAGAGCGTCCGATCTTCCGGACGGCGCCCTACACGGAGCAGGCCCAGACTTTCGACAAGCTCTATCCCGGCCACAATAGAGCGGAGTTCTGGACCTTTTTCTTTCCCGGACTTTACGAGTCGTGGGAGGGTTGGGGCAGAGGCGAGGAAAAACGCCTGGCCGGCAGCGAGATTACCCAGACGGCGCCCTACACCGATGCGATCACCGGCAAGCTCATCGTCAGCTTCTTCCAGCCGCTCTGGTCTCCCGACCGCAGGAAAGTCGCCGGCGCCGCCGGAACGGATATCACGCTCGACCAGCTGGCCGGAATCGTCGAGAACGTTAAAGTTGCCGACAACGGCTTCGGATTCCTGGCCATGTCGGATGGAAACGTGGTCGCCATCAATCCGACCGGCGAGAAAATCATCGGATTGCGTACATCGAACAATCAGGGCGGCGAAGGCGTCACGGGCCTGAACCGTTCGCTGAAGGGGAGTACGCAGCCGGAAGTGGCGCAGCTGCCGCTGGGCGAGGATGGGCTGCTACGCCATATTCTCCTGGATGAAAATGGCGAAAAGGTTCCTTACCTCGTTGTCTTGAAACAGCTGCAGCCGACCAATCTTTGGGTTTCCGGCCCTGTCGGACGCGAAGCCATGCTGCTCGGCATCGTCGTGCCGGAGCGGGAGATCTACGCTTCGCTGTTTGCCGCCCAAGCCGGAATTTCACAGGCGACAAACCGGATTCTGATCTACCAGATCCTGGCGCTTCTGGTGTCGCTGTGCTTTGTCATCGCAGCCGTTTTCGCCATATCGAAGCGCATCACCCGAGGCATCAGCTCGCTCGCCGAAGCCGCCAAACGCATCCAGGCGAAGGACTATTCCGTGCGGGTGGACATCCCGACACGCGATGAGGTCGGAGAAGCTGGATTGGCCTTCAACCGCATGGCTGAGCAGATCAGTTTTCACACGGAGAACCTCGAACAGCTCGTGGAGGACAGAACGCAGGAGATCGAGGCAGCGAACCAGCAGATCTCCACCTTGAACAGGCAATTGCGCAGCGAAAACCTGCGCCTCGGCGCGGAGCTTGCGGTTGCGCGCCGAATCCAGATGATGGTTCTGCCCAAGACCGGTGAATTGGAAGAAATTCCGGATCTGGAAATCGCTGCTTACATGCGGCCGGCCGACGAGGTGGGAGGGGACTACTACGATGTCCTGAGGGATGGAAAGCGGCTGAAGATCGGCATCGGTGACGTCACGGGACACGGCCTGGAAAGCGGCGTGCTGATGCTGATGGTCCAGTCGATCGCGCGGGCATTGCAGGAGGCCGGCGACATGGAGCCCTCACAGTTTCTGAACAGCGTGAACCGGGCGATTTATAAAAACCTCGTCCGGACCAGCACCAACAAGCACCTTTCCCTCGCCTTCCTGGACTATGACGGAAGGCGCCTGACGCTGTCGGGTCAGCACGAAGAGCTGATCGTCGTTCGCAAGTTCGGAAAAGTCGAGCGGATCGACACGCTCGACCTCGGCCTGCCGATCGGGCTGGAACCGGATATTTCGTCGTTCGTGGCGACACGCGAGGTATCCTTCGACCGTGACGATATCATCATTCTGCACACCGACGGCGTCACCGAGGCCGAGGATCACAACGGTGAACTCTTCGGCATCGAGCGGCTTTGCGAAAGTGCCGGCCGGCGCTACGGCTTGAGCGCCGAGGACATGAAGGTCGGGATCCTCGAGGATTTGATGGCGCATATCGGCACGCAGAAGATCCATGACGACATCACGCTCGTGGTTATGAGGCACAGGTGAAGGGATGACGATCCTATATGGACTGGAAGATCTGGCGATCGGAACAGGTGAAAACATCACGAGGCTGCGCCTTTTCGAGGGACCCCTCGATCTTGGTTGGAAGCATTGCGCGATCACCTCGGATTTCGTCGCCGAGTTCGTCGCCTTGCGCTACCGCACATCCCATAGCCTCTACAGGGAAGTCCGGCATAATGTCGGTTATCTCACCAACGAGCTTGTCGAGAATGCGGTCAAATTCCGCGCAGCCGGCGAGATCGTCGTGGAGGCTTCGGTTGAGAACAATGTCTTTCGCGCGAAGGTCTCCAATCTTGTCGATGAGGAAGCCTCGCGGAAATTCCAGCATCTGCTGTCGCAGATCACCATCAGCGATCCGGGCGAGCTCCTCATCGAGAAGATAGAGGCGAATGCAAGAGACGCGGATTCGACCATCTCAGGTCTCGGACTTCTGACCCTCATGAGTGACTACGGCGCCCACTTTGCATGGGTTTTTGGAGCCGAAGAACCGGACGGCAGAATTCCGCTCGAAACCTATGCGTCTATCACAGTTCCAGATGCCTCGAATTGACGAGAGAGGGTGGGTATGGAAATCAAGGAAGAAGAATATCAGGTCTGGTCGGAAGGTACGGAAATCTATTTCGACGGGATCATGCGGCTGCCCAATACGGAGGCCTATGCGCCGATCTTTTCCCTTGTCATGAATATTCTGGAGGCCGCGCCGGATCGCGTCACCGTCGACCTTACAGGCTTGCAATTTCTCAATTCTTCCGGGATCAACCTGCTCGCGAAGCTGACGATCGAAGTGCGCAACAAGCCGAATGTCCAATTCACGGTACGCGGCAGCTCGGAATATCCCTGGCAGTCGAAATCCCTGCCGAATTTGAAGAAGCTATATCCGGGTGTGGATCTGAGACTCGCCTGAGCAACGGCCTCGGCCATAACGCCGGATCAGTGCGCAAGCGATAGCCAATCGCCGATCGTGGTGCCACGACGAGGCGTGGGAAGCGCAGCCGGGACGACCGGGCGCTCAGTTGCGACGGTTTTTCTTATGTCACGTGGGCTGAGCCCGAATTCGTGGCTGAAAGCACGCGTAAAGTTGGCAGCGGCGTTGAAGCCGGCGGCCTCCGCGATCTCGGAGATTTGCCTGTTGTCGGCCGGGTTGCTGAGATCCGCATATGCCTGCAGCAATCGGCGTTTGCGAATGTAGTTGAAGACGCCCCCGCTCGCTTCGAACAATTGATAGAGCCGCGTGCGCGAGATGCCCAACGCACGGCACATCGCGTCGGGCGTCAAATCGTCCGAATGGAGGTTGAGATGAATGTAGCGGTGCGCCCGCTCCATCATGCCCATGCCGGTCGGGATCTGACCCGTATCCGGCCTTGTGGACGACGCGACGCATGCGACGACCATATCGGAGATCGTTTGTACGACCCGCGGCACCTCCCCGGCGGTCAGACTGCTCAGATTCGCCTCCAGGCCAGTCATATAGCTTATGAGCAATTCGGCCAGGCTGCCGGACAGAACCGTGTTGTTGGCCCCCTGGAGAAGGCTCGCATTCGCAGCCAGCAATTCATAGGGCAAGAAAACAAGCACGGCGACGGAATCAATCATTCGTCCGCGGTAGGGATGACCGAGAGACGTGAAAAGCGCCTCGCCGGGACCGACCTCCGTGACGCGACGGTTAACCTCGGTCCAGGCCCGGCCGCTGCGAAACAGGCCGACGTTCCAGTGGTCGATGGGGCTCGAGCGCAGCATGGTTTGATCGCGGATGAAACTGTATGCCGGCGCGCGCTGCTGAATGATGAGGACGTCGCCGAGACGCCAACCGACCTGTTCGGCAAGAAAGCCGTCATCCGGGGAGTTTGTGCCCGGTAGACGGACATCCACGAGCGGCGCCATATGCGCGCGCCAGGCCTGGAACTGCTCCTTCAGCGGCAGATCCTGCGTCGAGAAACGCAAGGGCTCCAGCGCAGGCGGAACATCGAGGCGCTGTTCCTTTTGTACGGCAGGTTCGCGTGGCCACCGCCGCCGCTCGCTTTGGGCCGACCATTCCTGTCCCGCGGAAAGGTCATCCCCAGATCCGGACTCCTTACTCATCCAATCCCTCCAGCGTATGCCGATCCGGGCTTTTGAAATTGAGAGCAAAACAAACGTTCTCGCGAGGCTGAAACCTCCGCGCCGTTCCATCTGAATCGGCCGCAACGCTACGTGTATAAATCATCTATCATATTCTAATCCGAGCAGAAATGTACGAATTGATAATTTACGGGATGCGCGGATAACGACAAATGCGTGCTGATCCTGTATCTAAATAAGCAATGGTTGAGGCCAGAGCAGTTCGAAGCTTTCGCAATATCTCATGTGGCGACGCAACGTAGTTGCAGAGCACTTTCAAGTGTGAAGCGACACTAATTCAAAAAACATGGCGAGCACGAGAGGATAGTCGTGACTATCCGAGGGATATTGCTGCGAACTTCGGGCCACTTTCGGCCTACGATTGAATTCTTCTCGACAAGACCCGAAGAAGAATTCTTGTCACCAGTAATGCGAGTTTCGCCCGATCGCATTTTATGAAAGGCGCTCCTGATGCCGGATGGGCGGGTGACGGTGGAGCAAGGGGTTGCGCGCAGCTGGGGCGCCATCTGTGTCAATGCGTAATGAGCCACGGCTTGCACGCAACCCTTACCTATTTCACGCTTCGGCGTATTTCATGTGGCAGAACGGAGGCTAAGATGACCACCATAAACAACGAGAACCAGATCGAATTGAACCCGGCTTCGAGCTGCAGAAGCGCAGTCGAAATCGCCATGGTGGAAATGCTCGTGAATTTGCAGAAACGCGGCTGGCTCGCAGAGGAACTGGCGCTGGCGCTCGCAGACGCCTCCGAAGACCTCGTCATGCTCATCGCGAACAAAAAGCCTCGATCGCATTGATAGGCCGATGGCATGCCGCCAGCTATGCGGAAAGCCGTGCGGCAGGAAAGCAGCAAGCCCCGAGGTAGCGGCTTTGGGGCGAACAGTGTTCCGCATCCTCGCAATGCTCGCGGTGTCTCAAAGGGACCTGATCCGTGCACGCGCCAGAGCGGATCTAGCTGCCGTCAGAATACGAAGTCGCGAGCAGCCAGTCGCGCAATACCACAAGATCATTTGAAAGCGGCAATGCTTTCGGATGGATCAGACCGTAGTCCGTTCCATCCGACGTCAAGGCAAATGGCACCTGCAGCCGATGGCTTGCCACGTCACTCTCCACGATCGCTCGCTGGGCGAGCGCAACACCCAGCCCTCCCCGCGCCGCTTCCACCATAAAAAAATGATGATCGAGATGACGGATCGTTCTTGGGTTCGGCGCATCCGGAAAGCACCGCGCTCCGCAAGATCGAGCGAAAGGAACTCCGCATCGTCGACAGGCAACCCGCGCAAATCAGATTGAACGTCCTCGCCATCCGCCGGCAGGGCATCGGCTCGGCGGCTCAGGAGCGGTTCTGGTCCAATCTGCGTGACCTTTGACAGCCGGGCTACTTTGGTTTGCGAGCGTTCCAATCATAGACATCGGACGACGCCTCAAGGATAGCTGCGCCTGGCGATCCCTTTATCAAAGACTGCCCAATTTTCGCGCAAATGCATTTGCCAACGAATTCGAAAGCATGCCGGCAATCATCGTACCAGATAAATCAATAGCTTACGATCTGGCATACGGCTTGCTTCGTGATTTATGAGTTGGTGGCTAGGGTTCCGGCGTTCCTCTTCGGGAGCGTGCTGGTCCGAGAGCCACCACCGGCTGGGGGAGAAATCCCACCGGATGCACGGCGGGATAAAAGCCCGGGAGACCTCGTAAGCCAAGGGATTGGCGGCGCGATGGTCTTTGCCGATCCCTTTTTGAAAAAGCAAAAAGGGGAATTTCTATGCAGACTTTTTCGAAGATTCTTTCCGTAGCGGCCCTTTCGGTATCGTTGGCTTTCGGGTTCGGCTCTCCCGTCGCCGCGGCGCCGAAAACCAGCTTCAAGGTCGCATGGTCGATCTATGTCGGCTGGATGCCGTGGGGCTATGCCGCCGATCACGGCATCGTCAAGAAATGGGCCGATAAATACGGCATCAACATCGAAGTCACCCAGTTCAACGACTACGTCGAGTCGATGAACCAGTATACGGCGGGCGCCTTCGATGCCGTGACGCTCACCAATATGGACGGCCTCTCGATCCCGGCCGCCGGCGGGGTCGACACGACGGCCGTCATCGTCGGCGACTTTTCGAACGGCAATGACGCCGTCATCCTGAAGGACAAGGCGAGCCTTGGCGACATCAAGGGCCAGAACGTCAATCTCGTCGAGTTTTCCGTCTCGCACTATCTGCTCGCCCGTGCGCTTGAAAGCATCAAGCTGAGCGAGCGCGACGTGAAGGTGGTCAATACATCAGATGCCGACATGGTCGCCGCCTACAAGACGCCCGATGTCAGCGCCGTCGTCACCTGGAATCCACTCGTCTCCACCGTTCTGGAGGATCCCAGCGCCAAGAAGGTTTTCGACAGTTCGCAGGTCCCGGGCGAGATCATCGACCTGATGGTCGCCAATACCGATGTGCTGAAGGACAATCCGAACTTCGGCAAGGCCCTCGCCGGCATCTGGTACGAGACATCAGCGCTGCTGCGGGCCGATACCGCCGAAGGTAAAGCCGCCCGCGAAGCCATGGGCGCAGCATCCGGCACCGACCTTGCCGGCTTCGAGGCGCAGCTCGCCGCGACTAAGCTCTTCGACAAACCGGCCGAAGCCGTTGCCTTTACCGCCTCGCCCAGCCTGCCGAAGACCATGGATCTCGTCCGCGGCTTCCTCTTCGAGAAGGGCCTGCTCGGCAATGGCGCGCCGTCTGCCGACGTCATCGGCATCGAAATGCCGGACGGCAAGGTGCTGGGCGATGCCGCCAATGTGAAGCTCCGCTTCACCGAGACCTACATGAAGGCAGCGGCCGACGCCTCGCTCTGATCACAACGGGGCGCGGTTCGGCCGCGCCTCCTCCCCTTTCCCAGCGGAGCATTTTCCCATGCGTTGGATCAACACGAGGCCGAGCCGAGGTGCGCAGCTTGCCTTGACGCTGCTGCCCTTCGTGCTGCTCGCTTTTGCCTATGCCTTCGGCTCGGCAGCGCGACTGGCGGAAAACGCCAATGACAAGCTTCTGCCGAGCCTCGCGGGCTTCGCCGATGCGATCAACCGTCTTGCTTTCGTTGCCGACCAGCGCACGGGTGAATATCTGCTCTGGTCGGATACCGGAGCAAGCCTGATCCGGCTGCTCTCCGGCCTCGGCATCTCGACGGCGATCGCGCTTCTCATCGGCATGCTGATCGGCATGCTCCCTTATCTCCGCGCGCTGCTCGCCCCTTTCATCGCCGTGATCTCCATGGTGCCGCCACTCGCGCTTTTGCCGATCCTCTTCATTGTCATGGGGCTCGGCGAAACCTCGAAGATCGCCCTCATCGTTATCGGCGTTGCGCCGACGATGATCCGGGACCTGGCATTGAAGGCGCTGGAGCTGCCCCGCGAACAGATCGTCAAGGCTGAAACGCTTGGCGGCTCCTCCTGGCAGATCGGCCTGCGTATCGTGCTGCCGCAGATCCTGCCGCGGCTGATCACATGCCTCCGGCTGCAGCTCGGCCCCGCCTGGCTGTTCCTGATCGCCGCCGAAGCGATCTCGTCGGATTCCGGCCTCGGCTACCGTATCTTCCTCGTTCGCCGCTATCTCTCGATGGATATCATCTTTCCCTATGTCATCTGGATCACGTTGCTTGCCGTGGTCATGAACGCCCTGCTCGACCGCTTGCGGATCGCCGTCTTCCCTTGGTCGGAGCTGGAGAAGCAGGCATGAGCGAACTGAAGATCGAACGGGTCTGGAAGGAATATGGCGACCAGATCGTATTGGAAGACGTGTCGCTCACCGTCGCTTCGCGCGCCTTCGTCGCCCTCGTCGGCCCCTCCGGCTGCGGCAAGACGACGTTTCTGCGCATGCTGCTCGGCCAGGAGCAGCCGACGAAGGGCAAGATCCTGCTCGACGGCGCGCCTCTGCCGCCGGAGCCGGGGCCGGATCGCGGTGTCGTCTTCCAGCGTTACTCCGTCTTCCCGCATCTGACCGTGCTCGGCAATGTGCTGCTCGGCAGGGAATTTTCCGCCGCGCGCTACAGGGCCAGGCTCTTCGGCGCGGCCCGCCGCAACGCGCTCGAGGAAGCGCGCCGGCTGATCGCCGAGGTCGGCCTTGCCGGTTCCGAAGGCAAATATCCGGCCCAGCTGTCGGGCGGCATGCAGCAGCGCCTTGCGCTCGCCCAGGCGCTGATCATGAAACCGAAAGTGCTGCTGCTCGACGAGCCCTTCGGCGCGCTCGATCCGGGCATTCGCGCCGAGATCCACACGCTGATGAAGCGGCTCTGGCACGAAACGCAGATGACCGTCGTCATGGTCACGCATGACATGCGCGAAGCCTTCACGCTTGCCAACCGCGTCGTGGCTTTCGAACGCCGCCGCAACCGGCCGGAGGAACGGGAACGCTACGGCGCCACCATCACCAAGGATATTTCCATCTGGCCGCCGCGCCTTGCCGGCCAGCCGTCGATCTTCAGCCCCGACCGGGACGGCCCGGTCGCTTCCCTGGGGCACAGCCGGGACGACCTGGCACCGTCAGGAGAGATGCAATGATGCATGTGGGACGCTCACCCGAAGAAATCGCCGCCAACCGCGCGCGCTATGAGGAGCATCAGAAGAAGGGGCTGGAATTCGCCCCCAAGGCGCTGCCCGGCCCCAGCCCCTTGCCGGCGCCGGCCATCGACGCCGCCGCCGTCATCCACCAGGAAACCGTCCCCGGTGGCTGGTATTGGTCGACGAAAGTCTCGCGCGGCGAGGCGATCCGCATCGATCAGGCGGAGGGCAATTCCACCGTCGCACTCGTCGCCTGGAGCGCCGCCGATACCAGTGAACGGATCAATCTCGTCGATACCGCAAAGGTCCAGTGGACGACGGCGCTCGGCAAGGGCCGCGTGATCTTCTCCGACATGGGCCGCGTCATGTTCTCGATGATCGAGGACAGTTCCGGCGCTCATGACTGCCTGATGGGCGGCTCGACCGCTGCCTCGAACGCGGCGAAATATCCGGGCGAGAAGACGCGCAACACCCGCGACAACCTGGTCCTCGTCGCCGGCAAGCTCGGTCTTACCCGTCGCGATATTCCCGGCATCCTCAATCTCTTCGCGCCCGTGCGCCTTGCCGAGGCCCGCGGCTTCGGCTGGCAGGCCAAGCGTTCCAACAGCGGCGATTATGTCGAACTGCGCGCCGAGATGGACATGCTGGTCGGCTTTTCCAATTGCCCGCATCCGCTCGATCCGAATCCGACCTACCAACCGAAACCTGTTGTCATCACACGCTACAAGGCTGCAGTCCCGGCTGCGGACGATCTTTGCCGCACGGCAACTGCCGAAGCGGTGCGCGGTTTCGAAAACAACGCCTTGATGCAGGCCTGAGGAGAAGACGATGTCCGATTTCATCCAGACCTCCCCTGCCCGCGCCGCGGAAAATGCCGCGCAGGATCACTTCATTGCAGCCGAAGCGCCGTGGTCCGGCATCGTGCGCAAGGGCCAGATCATCCGCATCGAGGATAGCTACGGCCAACAGGCGATCGACACGCTTTTCTATCGCGCCGATAATTTCTCCGAGCGCTATTCCAACCAGGACACGATGCGCATGCAGGGCGCCGCCTATGTCGGCATCGGCACGAAGATCATGTCGAGTGAAGGCAATGTCATGCTGACCATGACGGCCGACAGCTGCGGCCGCCACGACACCTCGGCCGGCGCCTGCTCCTGCGAGAGCAATACGGTGCGCTTCGGCCACGGCACGAAATACCTGCATGCCTGCCGCGACAACTTCCTGCTCGAAGTTTCGAAGCACGGCATGGGTAAGCGCGATATCGTGCCAAACATCAACTTCTTCATGAACGTGCCGATCCAGCCGACCGGCGAGATGACGATCGTCGACGGTATTTCCGAAGCCGGGGATTACGTCGAACTCGTCGCCGAGATGGATGTGCTCTGCGTCATCTCCAATTGCCCGCAGATCAACAACCCGTGCAACGGCTTCGATCCGACGCCGATCCGGGTGCTGATCTGGGATGGCGAGGCCTGATCATGTTCAAGAAAATCCTGATCGCGAACCGCGGCGAAATCGCCGTGCGGGTCATCAAGACGCTGCAGCGCATGGGCATTGCCTCGGTCGCCGTCTATTCCGATGCCGACCGTTTCGCCAAAGCGGTGATGATGGCCGACGAAGCCGTCCGTCTCGGCCCGCCGCCGGCCGGCGAAAGTTACCTGAATGTCGATGCCGTCATCGCCGCGTGCAGGGCGACGGGAGCGGAAGCCGTCCATCCCGGCTATGGCTTCCTCTCCGAAAATATCGGTTTTGCCGAGCGGCTTGCCGCCGAACGCATCGCCTTCATCGGCCCTCGGCCGGAGCATTTATCGGCCTTCGGCTTGAAACATACGGCCCGCGAACTCGCCAAGGCGAGCGGCGTACCGCTTCTGCCCGGTACGGGCCTGCTGTCGAGCGCCGAGGAAGCGCTTTCCGCAGCGGAAGCGATCGGCTACCCGGTGATGCTGAAGAGCACGGCCGGCGGCGGCGGCATCGGCATGCAGCTCTGCGCCGATCCGGCAAGCCTGAAGGCGTCGTTCGAGAGCGTGCAGCGTACGGCGCGCGCAAGCTTCGGCGACGCACGCGTCTACATAGAGCGCTTCGTGGCGGAGGCCCGGCATGTCGAGGTGCAGATCTTCGGCGACGGCAGAGGCAGCGTCATTGCGCTCGGCGAGCGGGACTGCTCGCTGCAGCGGCGAAACCAGAAGGTGGTCGAGGAGACCCCTGCCCCCGGTCTTTCAGCCGCAACTCGTGGCCGCCTGCACAAGGCAGCCGTCGATCTCGGCGCTTCGGTTTCCTATGAATCGGCAGGCACGGTAGAATTCATCTACGATCCGCTGCGCGAGGAATTCTATTTCCTGGAGGTCAACACGCGTCTTCAGGTCGAGCATCCCGTCACGGAAGCCGTGTTCGGCATCGACCTCGTCGAATGGATGATCCGCCAGGCCGCGGGCGAAGACGTGCTCTCCGGCGCCAAAACACTAGAGACGAAAGGTGCAGCGATCGAAGTGCGCGTCTATGCCGAGATGCCGCATGCCGACTTCCGCCCGAGCGCTGGGCTGCTCACGGAGGTCGTCTTTCCCGAGGACGCGCGCATCGACGGCTGGATCGAAACCGGCACGGAGGTGACGCCCTTCTACGACCCGATGCTTGCCAAGGTGATCGTCTCCGCCGAAGACCGCCCGACGGCGATCGAAAAGCTGAAGAAGGCACTTGCCGAAACATCGATATCAGGGATCGAGACCAATCTCGATTATCTTAGCGCCATTGCCGGCTCCGAACTCCTCGCCGGCGGCAAGGTGGCGACGACGGCGCTGCGCGATTTTTCCTTCGTGCCTGACGTCATCGAGGTGATCGCGCCCGGCGCCCAATCGAGCATTCAGGAACTGCCGGGCCGGCTTGGCCTCTGGCATGTCGGCGTACCGCCAAGCGGCCCGATGGACGAGCGCTCCTTCCGCCACGCCAATCGCCTCGTCGGCAATGGCGACACGCTTGCAGCACTGGAGCTGACGGTGTCCGGCCCGGTGCTGAAGTTCCACACCGATATGGTGGTCGCGCTTGCCGGCGCCAGAATGGCGATGAGCGTCGACGGCGAGACACTGTCGCATGACGTGGCCGTGATGATCCGCGCCGGTCAGATCCTCTCGATCGGCAGCATCGATGGACCGGGGCAGCGCGCATACCTCGCCGTCGCAGGCGGTTTCGCCGCCCCGCTCGTCCTTGGCTCGCGCGCCACCTTCGGCCTCGGCCAGTTCGGCGGCAACGCCACCGGCACGCTGAAGACCGGCCACGTTCTGCATCTTGCCCGCAAGACCGCGGCCGAGCCGCCGATGCCGGCGACGGAGCCTGCGGAACTGA
Organism: Rhizobium sp. J15; assembly: GCF_002531825.1. Lineage (GTDB taxonomy): Bacteria > Pseudomonadota > Alphaproteobacteria > Rhizobiales > Rhizobiaceae > Rhizobium. Next base: position 48,764 of record NZ_NWSX01000022.1, read on the forward strand.
CGCGCGAATGGGATGTCGGTGTTGTCTACGGTCCGCATGGGTCGCCGGATTTCTTTCAGGACAGCGACATAGAAACGCTGTTTTCGACGAGCTATGAGGTGCATTTCAACAGCGCCCGCACCGGGGTGCGCCTTATCGGCCCCGCGCCGAATTGGGCGCGCAGCGACGGCGGCGAGGCTGGCCTTCATCCCTCCAACCTGCATGACAATGCCTACGCCATCGGCGCAATCGACTTCACGGGCGACATGCCGATCATCCTCGGGCCCGACGGGCCAAGCCTCGGCGGCTTCGTCTGCCCGGCGGTGATTGCCCGTGACGAGCAATGGAAGATGGGGCAGTTCAAGCCTGGCGACCGAATCCGCTTTCATCCCGCCGTGCGGCCCGAAGATCCTGTCGCCGGGCCAGTCGTGCATCGGGCAAGGGAGGAGGCGGGCTCGCCGATCATCGGCAAGCGCGACGACGGCCCGGTCTCCGTCGTCTATCGCCGCCAGGGCGACGACAATCTGCTCGTTGAGTATGGACCGATGACGCTCGACATCGCCCTGCGGCTGAGGGTGCACCTGCTGATGCAAGCCGTATCGCAGGCCCGGCTGCCCGGGATCATCGATCTCACGCCCGGCATCCGTTCGCTGCAGATACACTATGACGGCACGGCGCTGACCCGCAAGCGCCTGCTCGGCCTCCTGGCGGAGATCGAGGCGGGCCTGCCGGCCGCGCAAGACGTCAAGGTGCCGAGCCGCATCGTCCATCTGCCGCTTTCCTGGAATGATCCGGATGCCGAGCTCGCCATGCGCAAATATCAGGAACTGGTGCGGCCAAACGCGCCCTGGTGCCCTGATAACATCGAGTTCATCCGCCGCATCAACGGCCTGCCCGATGAACAGGCGGTGCGCGATATCGTCTTCGACGCCAGCTATCTCGTGCTTGGGCTCGGCGATGTCTATCTCGGCGCACCGGTCGCGACACCGGTCGATCCGCGCCATCGGCTGGTGACGACAAAATACAATCCGGCCCGCACCTGGACGCCGGAAAATGCCGTTGGCATCGGCGGGGCCTACATGTGCATCTACGGCATGGAAGGCCCTGGCGGTTATCAGCTTTTCGGGCGTACCATCCAGGTCTGGAACACATGGAGGCAGACGCCGGTGTTTGCCAAGGACAAGCCGTGGCTGCTCGACTTCTTCGATCAGATCCGCTTCTTCCCCGTCAGCCACGAAGAGCTGACCGAAGCCCGCGCCGCCTTTCCGCACGGAGGATATCCGGTCAGGATAGACGAAAGCGAGTTCTCCTATGCCGCCTATGAGGCCGGGCTTGCCCGCGAGGCAGCCGCCATAGGCGCCTTCAAAGCGAAGCAGCAGGCTGCCTTCGAAACGGAGCGGCAACGCTGGAAGGAACTCGGCCTCGACAGCTTCACCGTCGATGAAGGCGCCGGCGCCAGCCTTGCCGGCGAGATACCGCAGGGTTGCTTCGGTGTCGAAAGCGCCGTGCCGGGCAACGTCTGGAAGATCCTCGTCGAAGAGGGGCAGCCGGTGGCCGCCGGCGACACATTGGCCATCATCGAATCCATGAAGATGGAAATAAACGTCACCGCACATGCCGGCGGCCGCGTCCGCGATCTGCGCGCCGGCCCTGGTCGCAATGTCAAAGCCGGCGATGTGCTGGTCATTCTGGAGGAAATCTGATGCTCCCCACCATTCTCGATCTTGCCTCGCTGCGGTCCGCCTATGCGGCGGGCCTTTCCCCGCTCGAGCTGGTGGACGAGATCATCGCGAGATGCAGCGCGTCAGACGATCCGGCCATCTTCATCACGATGACGCCCGAAGAGGAATTGCGCGCCGGTGCCCGCGAGCTGGTGGCCCGCGCGCCCGAACCGAACAGCCTGCCGCTCTGGGGCATTCCCTTCGCCGTCAAGGACAATATCGACGTCGCCGGCCTGCCGACGACGGCTGCCTGCCCGGCTTTCGCCTATCACCCGCAGGCGGACGCGGCAACGGTCGCGCGCTTGCGGGCTGCCGGCGCCATGGTAATCGGCAAGACCAATCTCGACCAGTTCGCAACGGGGCTGAACGGCACGCGCTCGCCGCATGGCGCGCCGCGTTCGGTTTTCGACCGCAACTATGTCTCCGGCGGCTCCAGCTCGGGTTCGGCCGTCGCGGTGGCGGCCGGTCTGGCAAGCTTCTCGCTCGGAACCGACACGGCCGGTTCCGGCCGCGTGCCGGCCGCTTTCAACAATCTCGTCGGCATCAAGCCGACGCCGGGGCTGGTGCCCAATGTCGGCGTGGTGCCGGCCTGCCGCAGCGTCGACGTCGTCACCGTCTTCGCCGCGACGGTCGGCGACGGCATCGCCATCCGCCAGATCATGGAAGGCTACGACGCCCGCGATCCGTTTTCACGGCAAGCCACACCCGCAAGCCTGCCCACGACGCGCCCGCGCATCGGCGTCCTCGACAGCGCGGAACGGGAATTTTACGGCAACAGGGACGTGGAGGCTCTCTATGACGCGGCAATCGAAAGGGCGCGGTCGCTGGGTGCGGTGATCGTGCCTTTCGACTACGCGCCATTCCGGCAGGCGGCCGAACTGCTCTACAACGGCCCCTGGGTTGCCGAGCGGCTGGCGGCGGTCAAGGAATTCCTGGCAACGAATGAAGGCGACTTCGACCCGACGGTGCGAGCCATCATCGAAGGGGCAAAGGCCTACGATGCCGTCGACGCCTTCGAGGGCCGCTACAAGCTGGAAGCATTGCGGCAGAAAACAAGAGCCGAATGGGAGAAGGTGGATTTCCTGATGCTGCCGACATCCCCGACGACCTACAGCGTCGAAGAAATGCAGGCGGACCCGATCGTCAAGAACAGCCATTTCGGCCGCTATACCAATTTTGCCAACCTGCTCGATTGCGCGGCGATCGCCATTCCCGCCGGCTTTGACGCAGACGGTCATCTGCCCGCAGGCGTGATGCTGGTCGGACCCGCCTTCACCGACGATGCGCTGGCGCCCTTTGCCGACGCCCTGCACCGCGCGGCGGAGGCCGGAATGGGCAAGGACCGCAACATCGCGCTGCCGGAATCAAGCCGCGTTCCGACCCCGGCCGACGACTTCGTCCCGATCGTCGTCGTCGGTGCACATCTGACTGACATGCCGCTGAACCATGAGCTGACGCGGACGGGTGGATACAAGTTGAGAACAGGGCGAACGGATGGCAGCTACCGCCTCTTCGCCCTCAGCGGCACGATCCCGCCCAAGCCCGGGCTGGTGCGCGATCCGGGCTTTGCCGGCGATGGCGTGGAGATCGAGGTCTGGGCGCTGCCACCGGCCGCATTCGCTCAGTTTGTCCAGAACATTCCGGCGCCGCTCGGCGTCGGCAAGATCACGCTCGACGACGCGAGTTGCATCACGGGATTCTTGTGTGAGGCGCATGCGGTCGCGGGCGGCCGGGAGATCACCGAATTCGGCGGCTGGCGCAACTATGTTCGCTCAATCAGTCCGGCGGCGTGAAGGGAGAGAGAATGCAAGGATTTCTGTCAAAGGCAGCGCAGCTCCTTCTAAGAGGTCTCATCGCCAGAACCTGCGCGATCTCGGCGAACAAGCCTCAAAAAGGCATCGGTCCGGCCGCAAATTGATGCTTTTCGCGCGCAATAATTTTCCCTACTCACTGCTTGAAAGCAACGAGAGGTGCGGCGATGGCGATGCCATTCTACTGGAACGAACTCAATACCGGCGATTTCGCCGGCCTTTCGCCCGACACGACCATTGCCATCCTTCCGATCGCCTCTACGGAACAGCACGGTCCGCACCTGCCGATCGCGACCGATGTTGCGATTGCCAACGGCATGCTGGCGGAGCTTCGAAAGCAGAAGCCCGCCGATCTCGATTTCCTTGTTCTGCCGACGCAGGAGATCGGCAAGGCGAATGAACATGTTTATGGGCCGGGAACGCTGTCGCTCAGCGCGGAACTCTTGATTCCGGTCTGGACGGCGATCGGCGCCAAGGTGGCCGAAGCCGGCATCCGCAAGATGGTGATCGTCAATTCGCATGGCGGCAACGTCGACATCATGAGCATCGTCGCGCGCGAACTGCGCGTGCGTCACCAGATGGCCGTCGTCTCCACGCAATGGGGCCGCTTCGGCCACCCGGAGGGGATGATCGGCGAACACGAGCTGAAATACGGCATCCACGGCGGCGAGGTGGAAACTTCGCTCATGCTCCATTTCCGGCCTGACCTGGTGCGGATGGACAAGGCGGAGAACTTCACCTCGAAGGCGGAGTGGATGCGCGGGCAATCGAAATACATCCAGCCGCTGCCGCCGCATTCTCTCGCCTGGATCGCCCACGACCTCAATCCCAACGGCGTCGTCGGCGACGCGTCGCTCGGCACGGCCGAAAAGGGCGAAGCGATCTGCCGCCACCAGGTCAGCGGGTTCATCGAACTGCTCCATGACCTGAAGCGCTACCCGCTTTCCAATCTCTATTCTAGATAAGGTCTCCGCCGCGGCGCGGCTCATATCGCTGCGGCTTTTTCCGCCGCGATGTGGCCTTTGGCCTGCAATTCCTCCACCAGGCCGGCGAGTTCAGCCAGGAGATATTCGACGAAGAGGCTGGTCGCGGAATCGAGCGGCGCGCGGGCGCGGGCAAAAAGCTTCATCGGCTGGTGGCGGGCATGCGGCTCCGCGATTGGCCGGAAGACCAGTTCGCCCTGGCGGCATTCGGTGATGACGTCGAGCGGATTGAGGATCGTCAGCCCCGCCCCCGACTTGACCAGCTTCTTCAGCATCTCCGAGGCATTGGTTTCGAGCACCGGCTCGACATGCACGTCGAGGCGCGCGAGCGCCAGATTGATCACATCGCGCAGGCTGGTGCCTTGCTGCGCCAGCACCAGGCGCTCCTGGACGATATCCGCCAGGTTGATCGGGCCGGACCCGATCAAATGATGGCCGGGTGGTAGGACGACGCCAATCGGGATATCGAAATTGCCGAGCGTGCGGATGCCGGGCGTTGCCGGAATATTGAAGCCAAGGCCGATATCCACCTCGCCTGAGATCACCGGGTTGACCGTCATCGTACCGGCGTCGTTGCGCAACTGCATGAAGACACGCGGATGCTCCGACTGGAACCGGGCAATGATGTCGGGCAGCGGACCTGCCGCCAGGCCAACCGTGGTGACGATGCGGACCTTGCCGGCCTGCTGCATCTTCAGGCTGCGGATGCGCCCCTCCAGCCGCTCGTAATTCTTCAGCACCTCGCGAATATGTTCGATGCAGAGTTCGCCGGCGGCCGTCAGCCGCAGACCGCGCGGCAGGCGCTCGAAGAGTGGCGCGCCCATCTCCTCCTCCAGCGCAAGAATTTGCCGGTTGATCGCCGACGACGCCACGTTCAACCGCGCCGCCGCCTTGCGGATCGAGCCCGTGCGGGCGATCTCATTGATGTAGATAAGCTTTCTGGAATGCAGCATTGCAACCTCGTTGCATAAAAATAAAGCAGACGCACAAATTAGGCACAAGCTTTCCCTGAGATGCCGAAAAGGCATCGTTGCGCACGAAATTTGATGCTTTTCAAAGAGCAACGCAACCGCTCCTATGAAGAAAATGGAACGTCGCGATGGGCGTTCCGCGCTCAGAAGGGGAACGCTGATCATGGCCGATGCACTGAAGAACTGGGGCCTTTCCGCACTTGCCGGTCTTGGCGGCGCGCTTGCCGCCATGGCCTCCGCCCATGCGGCCGACAAGGTAAGTTACGGCACGAACTGGCTGGCCCAGGCCGAACACGGCGGATTTTACCAGGCGGTCGCCGATGGCACCTATGCGAAACACGGCCTCGACGTGACCATCGTGCAGGGCGGCCCGAACGCGGCAAACAGCGCGCTTTTGATCTCGGGCAAGATCGACTTCTACATGGGCGGCCCACAGGGCGAAATCTCAGCCGTCGAACAGGGCATTCCGCTCGTCGATGTCGCGGCGATCTTCCAGAAGGATCCGCAGGTGCTGATCGCCCACCCGGACGCCGGCATCGAGAAATTCGAGGACCTCGCCAAGCTGAAGACGCTGTTTCTCGGCAAGGACGGCTACCTCACCTATTTCGAATGGATGAAGGCGAATTTCAAAGGCTTCAAGGACGAGCAATACAAGCCCTACAATTTCAGCCCGGCTCCGTTCCTCGCGGACAAGGAGTCCGCGCAGCAAGGCTACCTCACCTCGGAGCCCTATGAGATTGAGAAGCAGGCCGGCTTCGAACCGAAGGTCTTCCTGCTCGCCGACAACGGCTACTCTCCCTATTCGACGATGATCACCACGACGCAGACGATGATCGACAGCAAGCCGGATGTGGTTCAGCGCTTCGTCGATGCCTCCATCGAAGGCTGGTACAACTATCTCTACGGCGACAACAGCAAGGCGAACGAACTGATCAAGAAGGACAATCCTGAAATGACGGATGGTCAGATCGCCTATTCGATCGCCAAGATGAAGGAATACGGCATCATCGAGTCCGGCGACAGCCTGGACAAGGGCATCGGCTGCATCACCGATGCACATTACAAGGCGTTCTTCGAAGAGATGGTCGCGATCAAGGTCTTCAAGCCGGAGACGGATTACACCAAGGCGTTCACGACGAAATTCGTCTGCAAGAGCACCGGCATGGCGATGAAGAAGTAAGCCGGCCGCAATCCCGATGATCCGCCGCGGCTGCGGCGGATTGCATCTCCCCGCATGAACGAGACAGGCAATGCCGCTAGCAGAAGCCCAAGCCGTATCCCCGCAAGAGACGCGCAAGCGGCCATTGGTCGTCATGCGCTCGGTTTCGAAGGTCTTTTCCAGCGGAACCGTCGCACTTTCGGACATGTCGCTCACCGTCGAAAGCGGCGAATTCGTCAGCCTCCTCGGCCCTTCCGGCTGCGGCAAGTCGACGGCGCTGCGCATCATCGCCGGCCTCGGCGACGTGACATCGGGGGAGATCGACTGGCCGAGTTCGCGCATCAATTCGAAAGGCCTGCCGGAGGGCGACATCGGCTTCGTCTTCCAGGAGCCGACGCTGATGCCCTGGAAGAACGTATTCGACAATGTCCACCTGCCGCTGAGGCTGAGGGGTGTTTCGAAAGCCGCAGCCTCCGAGCGCATCATGGCTGTACTGACCACGGTCGGTCTGCAGGATTTCGCCAAAGCCTATCCGCGCGAACTTTCCGGCGGCATGAAGATGCGGGTCTCGATCGGCCGCGCGCTGGTGACGAAACCGAAACTTCTGCTGATGGACGAGCCCTTCGCCGCACTCGACGAAATCACCCGCCAGAAGCTCAACGACGACGTGCTGCGGCTCTGGAAGACGACCGGCATCACCGTCATCTTCGTCACCCATTCCGTCTTCGAGTCGGCCTATCTCTCGAACCGCATCGTCGTGATGAAGGCAAGGCCCGGCCGGGTCCACGCCGATGTGCCGCTGAGCACGAGCCTGGAGCGCGATGCCTATTACCGCAGCTCCGAAGAATACAGGAAGGCCTGCGAGACGGTCTCCCATTCGCTCATCGGCGCAATCAATTCGGCTGGAGATCATTGATGAGCGACGAGACCGACGCATCGCCCCATCCGGATGCCGCGAGCGCCAGGCGCCGCGATCTCGCATTGCGCATCGCCGTTCCACTGCTCGTCATCGCGCTCCTCATTCTGATCTGGTACGCCTATGTGAAGCTGTCAGGGGTGCCGCCTTATATCCTGCCGGGTCCGGCGGCTGTGGCGAACGCTTTCGTGACCGACTCGGCCACGCTTGTCCCTGCCTTCTGGGTCACCACCAAAATCACCTTCCTATCGCTGATGCTGGCACTTGTCGGCGGCGTCGGCTTTGCGATCTTCCTCGTTCAATCGCGCTGGATCGAACTCGCCTTCTATCCGCTCGCGGTCATTCTGCAGGTGACGCCGATCGTCGCGATCTCGCCGCTGATCCTGATCTATGCGCCCTCGACGCAGGTGGCGCTGTTGATCTGCGCCTTCCTCGTCGCCTTCTTTCCGATCCTGTCGAACATGGTCCAGGGGCTGAAAAGCGTCGACCACAATCTCATCAACCTCTTCGAACTCTACGGCGCCTCCCGCTGGCAGACACTGCTCTATCTTAAGCTGCCCGCCGCCCAGCCCTATTTCATGACAGGCCTCCGGATCGGCGGCGGTCTGGCGCTGATTGCCGCCGTCGTCGCGGAGTTTGCGGCAGGATCGGCGGGTGCGGGTTCCGGGCTAGCTTTCCGGCTTCTCGAAGCTCAGTACCGGCTCAACATCCCCCGCCTCTTCGCCGCGCTGCTGATGCTTTCGCTTCTCGGCGTCGCGATCTTTGCCGTCACATCGTTCATTTCCTGGCTTGCCCTGCATCGCTGGCATGAGAGCAGCCTGAAACGGGAAAACTGATGACCTATCCCTTCATCTCTCCGCCCAATGCCGGCCGCTTCGCACTGTGCAACGCGACGCTTCCCGCCGCCGCCACCGTCGGATTTGACGCGCCTGCCGTCGAAGGTCTGGTCAAGGCCGATATCGTCATCACCAATGGCATCATCTCCGCACTGCTGCCGGCGGGCGAAACGCCGGCGGAATTCGCGAGATCCGACCTGAAGGAAGGCATGGTCTGGCCGTGTTTCGCCGACATGCACACGCACCTCGACAAGGGGCATATATGGCCGCGCAACGCCAATGCGGACGGCACTTTCATGGGCGCGCTGGAGGCCGTGCGCACCGACCGCGAAGCGAATTGGTCCGCGGCAGATGTCTGGAAACGCATGGACTTCTCGCTGCGCTCGGCCTATGCGCACGGCACCAGCCTGATCCGCACGCATCTCGATTCGCTGGCGCCGCAGCACCGCATTTCCTTCGAGGTTTTTGCCGAGATGCGCGAGGCATGGAAGGACCGGATCGCGCTGCAGGCAGTGGCGCTCTTCCCGATGGAAAATATGGCGGATGCGGCCTTTTTCGCCGACCTGGTTGCTGTCGTGCGCGAGAAAGGCGGCCTGATCGGCGGCGTCACCCGGATGACCGCCGATCTCGACAGCCAGCTCGATGTGCTTTTCAGGGCTGCCGCCGACAACGGCCTCGATGTCGACCTCCACGTCGACGAGACCGACGATCCCGCTGCCGAGACCTTGAAGGCGATTGCCGAGGCCGTGCTGCGCAACCGGTTCGAAGGCCAGGTAACGGCCGGCCATTGCTGCTCGCTCGCCCGCCAGGACGAGGAGGCCGCAAAGCGCACGGTCGAGCTCGTTGCGAAGGCCGGCATTTCCATCGTCTCGCTGCCGATGTGCAACATGTATCTGCAGGACCGCTACCTCGGCCGCACGCCGCGCTGGCGCGGCATTACCCTTTTCAAGGAACTGGCCGCCGCCGGCGTGGCAACGGCGGTCGCCTCCGACAATACCCGCGACCCCTTCTACGCCTACGGCGATCTGGACCCGGTGGAAGTATTCCGCGAGGCGGTGCGCATCCTGCATCTCGATCATCCATTGGACACGGCCGCGCGCATCGTCACCACGTCGCCCGCCGATATTCTCGGCCGTTCCGATATGGGCCGCATCGCCATCGGAGCTCCGGCCGATCTCGTACTCTTCAGCGCCCGGCGCTGGAGCGAATTTCTTTCCCGTCCGCAGTCAGACCGCGTCGTCCTTCGCCGCGGCAAGGTGATCGACCGCAGCCTGCCGGACTATCGTGAACTCGACAGCGTCGTTGGAGCCTGACATGCCGGATTATCAGACGATCAAGAAGGAACTCGAAGGCATCGCCGTCGAAGACAATCCGGCGCTGGTGCGCCAGAAGAGCCGGGATTTCTACTGGTATTCGCCGATCCTGAAGGCGCAGCTCGACAATGTGACGGCCGACCTCGTGGTCACCCCGAAGACCGAGGAAGAGGTCATCCGCACGCTGAAAGTGGCTTTCGCCCATGGCGTGCCGGTAACGCCGCGCGGCGCCGGCACGGGCAATTACGGCCAGGCCATGCCGCTTTCCGGCGGCATCGTCCTGAACCTTGCCGGCATGGACAAGGTCAAGGAAATCCATCCCGGCCGGGTGATCTGCGAACCGGGCATCGTGATTGCCCAGCTTGACAGGCAGACCAAGGCCCATTCCGGCCAGGAGCTGCGCTTCCATCCGTCGACGGCGCAGACGGCGACCGTCGGCGGTTTTATTGCCGGCGGCTCCGGCGGCGTCGGCTCGATCACCTGGGGCGGCCTGCGCGATCTCGGCAATATTCTGCGCCTGCGCGTCGTCACCATGGAAGCCGAACCGCGCGTGCTCGACCTCACCGGCTGGGACCTGCAGAAGGTCAGCCATGCCTATGGCACCAATGGTATCATCACCGAGATCGAAATGCCGCTGGCGCCCGCCTATGACTGGGTCGACGTGCTCGTCGGTTACGACGACTTCATGGCGGCCGTGCGCTTCTCGGATGCGCTCGCCAAATGCAACGGTATCCTCGTCAAGGAGATCGCGCCGATCGCCGCACCCATTCCGCATGATTATTTCACGCGCCACAAACCCTATATTCGCAAGGGCCAGTCGGTGGTGGTGCTGATGATCGCGCCGCATTCAATGGACGCGTTCCTGGCCTTCGCCGCCGCGCACAAGGGCGAGGTCGTCTTCCGGTCCGATACGGTCGAAAGCATGAAGGGCATTCCGCATGCCTATGAGCTTGCCTGGAATCACACGACGCTGCGCGCCCTGAAGGTCGATCCCAACTTTACCTATCTGCAGGTTCAGTATCCGGGGCCGGATCACGTGGCCAAGGTCGCCAAGATGGTCGAGATCTTCGGGGACGAAGTGCCGGGCCATCTCGAATTCATCAGGTTCGACGGGCAGATCCAGTGCTCCGGCCTGCCGCTGGTACGCTATACCTCGGAGGAACGCCTCGAGGAGATCATCAGGATCCACCAGGACCACGGCTGCCCGATCTTCAATCCGCACCGCTACACGCTCGAGGAAGGCGGCATGAAACGCACCGACAAGGTGCAGCTCGCCTTCAAGCACGAGACCGACCCGAGGGGGCTCCTGAATCCCGGCAAGATGATCGCCTGGGAGAACCCGGATTTCGATTTCGATGCCGGCAAGAACTATCTCTTCCCAGGGCTTGCGAGCGTCATGGAGGCCTCATGAGAGTTCTCGTCCTTCACTCGCATCCGGTCGAGGAAAGCTACGGCAAGGCGCTTTACAAACAGACGCTGGAAAGCCTTCACAAAGCCGGTCACGAGGTGGATGCCTGCGATCTCTATGCCGAGAAATTCGATCCCGTTCTCTCACGCCACGATCGGCTCGCCTATCACGACTATCCCGGCAATACCGCACTGGTAAAGCCCTATGTCGATCGGCTGAAACAGGCCGAAGGGCTGGTGCTGGTGACGCCTGTCTGGAATTTTGGGTTCCCGGCAATCCTCAAAGGCTATTTCGATCGCGTCTGGCTCCCGGGCGTCTCTTTCGAACTCGTCGACGGCAAGGTGGAATCTAGGCTACGCCATATCACCAAGCTCGCCGCCGTACTGACCTACGGAGCAACCCCATTCCGCGCCTTCGTGGCCGGCAATCCGCCGAAGAGGATCGTCAAGCGCGTGCTGCGAGCGCAGATCAATCCACTGCGGCCGGTCACCTTCCTTGCTCATTACGACATGAACAATTGCACGCCTGAAACGCGGGCGCGGTTTCTGGAAAAGGTGCAGACGGCGATGGAACGGTTCTGAAACGCGTCATCACAATATTTTGGCGGCGGTGACGTCGACTTCGACGAGAAATTCCGGCCGGGTGAACCCGCCGACGATGATCAACGTCGAGACCGGCTTCGGATCGAGCGTATAGCGATCGCGCACCGCCATATAGGCCGGAAAATCCTCACGCTTCGTCACGAATCCGGAAATGCGGATGACGTCCGCAAAACTCATCTCCGCATCGGCAAGAATGGCCTTGATCGCTTCGAAACAAAGCTCGGCCTGCGCGCTGATATCTTCCGGCACCTCCTCGTCGAGACCGATGCCGAGCTGGCCCGAGACAACGAGCAGTGCAGCGCCCGGCGGCACCAGCAGCCCGTGATTGTAATTTCCAAATGGACGATGGACGGACGGCGGATTGAAAATCTTCTTCATCGGCACTTCCTGCTGAAGCGGAACACGACGCATCGTTCCATCCGGTTGAATAACAAGGATAGGAAAGGATGCATAGCGCGGTTTCCCTCAACTCCTGGGCAACCCTGCCCGACTTCAAGCGCCGTGCTCTTTCCGCTCGGCAGCGGCCGCAAAGACGGCGCTGGCATCGCTGACGATTTCCACATGGGCATAGGCCGCGCGCGCGGCCGCCGCGCCATCCGCCCGCATGATCGCCGTCACGATCACGTCATGCTCGTCATAGGATTTCGCCAGCCGGCCGGACAGCCGGAACTGCGCGCGGCGAAAAGGCGCAAGCCGAGCCCTGCTCTGCGTTACCAGTTCATAAATGTGCTCGTTGTGCGCGCCGCGATAGAGCCGGCTATGAAATTCGGTATTATAGGCAGCATACTCTTCGTCAGCACCCTGACGCACGAGCCGGGCCGAGGCGCGGTGCTCGATTTCCAACAGGCGCCGTTCCTCGATCGTCATCCGCTCGGCGGAAAGCCGCGCGCAAATGCCCTCGAGCTCCGCCATCGCCTCGAACATCGAATGCAGATAGGTTTCCGTCACATTGGTGACGACGGCGCTGCGGTTCGGTTCGCGCTCGACAAGCCCCATCGCTCCGAGTTCCCGGAGCGCCTCGCGCACCGGGGTGCGCGACACTTCGAAACGGGCTGCCAGCGAAATTTCGTCGAGCTTGTCGCCCGGCAGCATCTGCCCGGTCACGATCATGTCGGCGATTGCCCGCACCATCTGCTCGACGGTCGTTCCTGCCCGGATGATCTCCCGGCGCCGGATCTGCTTCAATGAGTCACTCTGATCCTTGGTCATGTTGCATACACATGCATTGTCCGCGAAGCAAAGTCAAACATGGAAACAATACATTGTTTTCATTTGAAAAACTTAATTAATCCGCAACGGGAAATAATCTCATTTTCTTTATAACGTTGAATTTCAGCTGATTTTATAGGCTTTGCATAAATTTTATACTTTAAGCCGGTGAAATTGCATACACTTATGACACCCGTCGAACCGCTTTAAAATTACCGTAGCAAAATCAAACCCTTAATATCTGGCACGGCCATTGCATACACTTCCCCGTAACCAATGAACCGGCAGAACCGCCATAAGGGGAGCATTCCAATGACCAAACTCCTTTCCATGAACCGCCGCAATTTTCTTCAGGCTTCTGCCGCCGCTGCCCTCGCCGGCGCCGCGCCCGGCCTCCTCTCCTCGCGCGCCCTTGCCCAGAGCGCCCTTACCGTCGGATTCATCTATGTCGGTCCGAAGGACGACTATGGCTACAACCAGGCGCATGCCGAGGGTGCAGCCGCCGTCAAGGCGCTGCCCGGCGTCACCGTCGTCGAGGAAGAGAACGTGCCGGAGACGGTCGACGTCCAGAAGACGATGGAATCGATGATCAACCTCGATGGCGCGGCTCTGCTTTTCCCGACCTCCTTCGGCTACTTCGATCCGCACATGCTGGCGATGGCCGCCAAATATCCCGATACCCAGTTCCGCCATTGCGGCGGCCTCTGGCAGGAAAGCAAGCACCCGGCCAATACCGGCTCTTATTTCGGTTACATCTTTCAGGGCCAGTATCTGAACGGCATCGCGGCCGGCCATGCGACGAAAAGCAAGAAGATCGGCTTCGTCGCCGCCAAGCCGATCCCGCAGGTGCTGCAGAACATCAATGCCTTCCTGCTCGGCGCACGCTCCGTCGATCCGACCATTACCTGCCAGGTGATCTTCACCGGCGAATGGTCGCTCGCCGTCAAGGAAGCCGAAGCCACCAACGCATTGGTCGACCAGGGCGCTGATGTCATCACCTGCCATGTCGACAGCCCGAAGGTCGTGGTCGAAACGGCGGCCGGCCGCGGCGCCTTCGTCTGCGGCTATCACGCCAACCAGAGCCCGCTCGCGCCCGAGAAGTACCTGACCGGCGCCGAATGGGCCTGGGGCAACGTCTACAGCGACTTCGTCAAAAAGGCCCAGGCCGGCGAAAAGCTCGGGAACTTCGTGCGCGGCGGCTTGAAGGACGGCTTCGTCAAGATGAGCGCACTCGGCCCCGGCGTTTCCGAAGCCGGGCGCAAGGTGTTCGAGGCCACCCATGCCGAGATGATGAGAGGCGGCTTCTCGGTCTTCAAGGGCCCGCTCAAGGACAACAAGGGCAGCACGGTCGTGACCGCCGACAAGAGCTACGCCGAAGACGCGATCGAGCTCGAAAGCATGAACTATCTGGTCGAGGGCGTCGTCGGGTCCACGGCGTAAACCGAAAAGGGAGAAGCGCCATGACCGTCCAGGCCAATGATCCCGCAATATCCATCGCGGAAAAACCGGTTTCGCTGCGCCCCATCCTCGAATGGATCGCGCGAAAAGCCGAACCTCTTGTCATCGGCCTTGCCGCCATCCTGATCGGTCTTGCGCTCTTCTCCCTGTTCATCCTGGCGATCGGCAAGTCGCCGGCGGTGCTTTTTGAGCTCATATATGCCGGCGGCTTCGGCAGCTGGTTTTCGGTGCAGAACAGCTTAAGCCGTGCCGCACCCCTTCTCCTGACGGCACTCTGCGTCGCCCTGCCCGCCCGCCTCGGCCTCGTCATCATCGGCGGGGAAGGAGCGGTCGTGCTGGGCGGCGTTGCTGCCGCTGCCATGGCCATGCCTCTCGCCGGTTCGGCGCCGGTCTTCCTGACCCTCATTCTCATGGGAATCGCCGCCATGGTGGTCGGCGGCATCTGGATCGGCCTTGCCGGTTTCCTGCGCCACTATCGCGGCGTCAACGAGACCATCTCGTCGCTGCTGCTCTCCTATATCGCCATCGCCTTGATGAACCAGTTCGTCGAAGGGCCGCTGCGAGATCCCGCCAGCCTCAACAAGCCCTCGACCAAACCGCTGCCGGCCGACTATATGCTCGGAAACATCCCCGGCATGGATGTGCATTGGGGCCTTGTCATCGGCATTGTCGCCTGCATTCTCTCCTGGATCCTGATCGAAGTAACGAGTTACGGCTTTGCCGCCCGTATTGCCGGCGGCAACGTGCGCGCGGCCCAGATTCAAGGACTGCCCGTGGGCCGGCTGATCGCCGGCTTCACCGCGATCGCCGGCAGTTTCGCCGGGCTTGCCGGCATGATCGAGGTCGCCGCCGTGCAGGGCAGCGCCAATGCCTCTCTTGCCGCCGGCTACGGCTATACCGGCATCCTCGTCGCCTTCCTGGCCCGCCACAATCCGCTGGCGATCATTCCGGTCGCGATCCTGCTCGGCGGCATCGACGCCTCGGGCGGCCTGATCCAGCGCCGCATGGGCCTGCCCGATGCCACCGTGCTGGTGCTGCAGGGCATGCTCTTCCTCGTCATCCTCTTCTGCGAGACCTTCTACGGCCGCTTCAAGATCTTCAATCCCGACCTCTGGAAAAGGAGCCTCTGATGGAAGAGACCGGCATCGGCATCTGGGGCGTGCCCCTCGCCATCCTCGCAGGCGCCATCCGCGTGTCCACCCCCTTCATCTTCGTCAGCCTGGGAGAGACGATCACCGAGCGCTCCGGCCGCATCAACCTCGGCCTCGAAGGCACGCTCGTCTTCGGCGCGATGACGGCCTATGCCGTCGCCGTCATGAGCGATTCCCCCTGGCTAGGCGTGCTCGCGGCCATGGCGACAGGCGCGATCTTCGGCCTCGTGCACGGCTGGATCTGCAAATGGCCGAAGGTCAACGATATCGCGATCGGCATCGCCATGATGCAGTTCGGCCTGGGTCTCGCCTTCTTCTTCGGCAAGCCTTTCATCCAGCCGGCTGCGCCGCATCTGCCGGCAATTCCGCTCGGCTTCTGGTCCAGTCTGCCGCAGATCCAGGCGGCGCTGAACATCAACGTGCTGTTCCTCCTCGGAGCCGCCCTCGCCTTCCTTCTCTGGTGGGCGTTCAAGAATACCCGCATCGGTCTCGTCCTGCGCGTCGTCGGCGACAGTACCGATGCTGCGCGGGCCATGGGTATCGATCCGGACCGCGTGCGACTGCTCGCCACCGCCGTAGGCGGCTCGCTGGCGGCGATCGGCGGCGCCTATCTCTCGCTCTATTATCCCGGCTCCTGGAACGAGGGCATCTCCTCCGGTCAGGGCCTGATGGCCGTGGCCCTCGTCATCTTCGCCAGATGGAATCCCATCGGCTGCTTCCTTGCCGCCCTGCTTTTCGGCGGCGCCGGCGCGCTCGGACCGGCGCTGCAATCGGTCGGCGTGACCGAGGGCTATTATCTCTTCTACGCCACACCCTACGTGCTCACCCTCGTCATCATGATCGCCACCTCCTCGCCCACCCGCTCGCTATCAGGTGCGCCGGGCGCGCTGTCGCTGACGAAATGAGGAAGGAACGGCGCATCGGCACATCGAACGGATCGGAACGCCCGCACCACCTCCGCGGCACATTCAAACTCGCAGGCGAATAGGAGAAGAAGACGATGGACGCCATGGTCGAAACCAAAGGACATTATATCGACGCCGACCCCTATGCCTGGCCGTATAACGGCGATCTGAGGCCAGAGAACACCGCCCTCATCATCATCGACATGCAGACGGATTTCTGCGGCAAGGGCGGCTATGTCGATCACATGGGCTATGACCTGTCGCTCGTCCAGGCGCCGATCGAGCCGATCAAACGCGTGCTGGCCACCATGCGCGCCAAGGGCTATCACATCATCCACACACGCGAAGGCCATCGGCCCGACCTTGCCGACCTGCCGGCCAACAAACGATGGCGCTCGCAGCGGATCGGCGCAGGGATCGGCGATCCAGGTCCTTGCGGGCGTATCCTGACCCGCGGCGAACCCGGATGGGACATCATCCCCGAACTCTATCCGATCGAAGGCGAAACGATCATCGACAAGCCGGGCAAGGGTTCCTTCTGCGCCACCGACCTTGAACTGATCCTCAACCAGAAGCGCATCGCAAACATCATCCTGACCGGCATCACCACCGATGTCTGCGTCTCCACCACGATGCGCGAGGCCAACGACCGTGGTTTCGAATGCCTGCTGCTGGAAGATTGCTGCGGCGCGACCGACTACGGCAACCATCTCGCCGCCATCAAGATGGTGAAGATGCAGGGTGGCGTCTTCGGTTCCGTCTCCAATTCGCAAACGCTTGTGAGCCAGCTGCCATGAGCACGGTCCGCGACACGCCTCTCCCACAGGCCGGCAAAGCCGTCGGCATCGATACGCTCGACATGACGATGCGCTTCGGCAGTTTCACGGCGCTCGACCATGTCTCGATCAAGGTGCCCGCCGGCAGCTTCCATGCTTTGCTCGGCGAAAACGGCGCCGGCAAATCGACCCTCGTCAAATGCATCATGGGCTTCTACCACGCCACGGCGGGAGCACTTTCCGTCGACGGCCGCGAAGTGGCCATCGCCTCACCCAAAGACGCCGCCATCTATGGCCTCGGCATGGTCTATCAGCACTTTACGCTCGTCCCGTCGCTGACCGGCGCCGAAAACCTCGTCATCAGCCGCGCCGAAGTGCCCGCCATCATCAACTGGGCGAAGGAGCGGAAGGACCTCGCCGCCTTCATGCACCGCATGCCTTTCAGGATCCCGCTGGACCGCCCCGTGAGCGAGCTTGCCGCCGGCGAGAAGCAGAAGCTGGAGATCCTCAAGCAGCTCTATCTCGGCCGCTCCTTTCTCGTCCTCGATGAACCGACCTCGGTTCTGACCCCTGCCGAAGCCGATGAGATGCTCGGTCTCATCAGGGGAATGACCGAGCGCGGCGAACTGACCGTGCTGATGATTTCGCACAAGTTCCACGAGGTGACGAAATTCGCCGATGCCGTCTCGATCCTGCGGCGCGGCAGGCTGGTCGGCACCGGCAAGGTCGGCGACCTCTCGACATCGGATATGGCAGCCATGATGATCGGCGACATGAAGCTTGCCGAGCTCGACAGCCGCGTTCCCGTCTCCGAAAACGCCAGGCCCGTCCTTGCGGTGGAACAGGTCAAGGCGCCGGACCGCTCTGGCCTCAAGACCATCGCGATCGACAATCTCATGGTCCACTCCGGCGAAATCGTCGGCATTGCCGGCATTTCGGGCAACGGTCAGAAAGAGCTGACGGAAATCCTCGCCGGCCAGCGGCCGGCCGACAGCGGCCGCGTGAGCGTCAATGGCGAGACCTACGGCGCAACGCGCCCCGAGACCCGCAGAAACAACGTCCGCTTCATCCCCGAGGAGCCGTTGCAGAACGCCTGCGCCCCACGCATGACGGTCAGCGAGAATCTCGCCTTCCGGACCTTCGACCTGAAAGCCGACGGCAAGGATGCGGTCTGGCTGAACAAGGGCAAGATGAAAAAGCGGGCGGCGGCGCTGATTTCGGATTTCAAGGTGAAGACGGCCTCCTCATCCTCGCCGATCGCGGCACTTTCAGGCGGCAACGTGCAGCGCGCCGTACTCGCCCGCGAACTGACCGGCGAGGTGGACCTGCTGATCGTCTCGAATCCCTGTTTCGGCCTCGACTTCTCGGCTGTCGCCGAAATTCGGGCCCGCATCATGAAGGCCCGCAATTCCGGCACGGCGGTCCTGCTGCTGTCCGAAGATCTCGACGAGCTGCTCGAGATGTCCGACCGCATCATGGTTATTTCCGAAGGCAGGCTGGTTTACGAGACACCGGCGCGTGCGGCCGATATCGCCGTCATCGGCGCCCACATGGCGGGGCATCATTGATGGCCGAGATCAAGGCAGAACCCTTTGCTTTTCCGGTGAGGCACGACCAGCTCGCCCTTATCGTCATCGATATGCAGCGCGATTTCGCCGAGCCCGGCGGCTTCGGCGCAAGCCTCGGCAACGACGTCAGCCGCATCGGCAGGATCGTGCCCGATGTCAAACGTCTCATCCAGGGCTTCCGCAATGCCGGCCTGCCGGTCATCCATACGATGGAATGCCACCGCGCCGACCTTTCGGACCTGCCGCCGTCAAAACGCGACCGCGGCAATCCCATGCTCAGGATCGGTGACGACGGTCCCATGGGCCGCATCCTCATAGCGGGCGAGCCCGGAACGGCGATCCTGCCGGAGCTTGCTCCGATCGACGGCGAAGAGGTCATCGAAAAGCCCGGCAAGGGCGCCTTCTATGCCACCGGCCTCGGGGACGTGCTGCAGCGAAAGGGCATCAGGCAACTGGTCTTTGCCGGCGTGACCACCGAGGTCTGCGTGCAGACGACCATGCGCGAGGCGAACGATCGCGGCTATGAGTGCCTGCTCGCGGAGGAGGCGACGGAAAGCTATTTTCCCGAATTCAAGGCCGCCGCCATCGCCATGATCCGCGCCCAGGGCGCGATCGTCGGCTGGACCGCCCATGTCGACGATATCCTGGAAAGCATCGCCCATGCCTGAAACGACCCGCAAACTTCTGACGTCAAGCGGCTGGAAGGAATTGGAATTCGGCCCTTTCCGCGATCAGGTAACGATCCACTGGATCCGCCCCTTCGAGGGTGACCAGCCCGGCGTGGCGCTTCTGAAATACGAGGCCGGCGCCAGCGTTCCTCGCCACCGGCATGAGGGACTGGAAACCATTCTCGTTCTCGATGGCGTACAATCCGACGAGGCCGGCGATTACCGCAGCGGCAGCTATATCGTCAACGCCCCCGGCACCGAACATTCGGTCTGGAGCGACACCGGCTGCGTCGTGCTCATCCAATGGGATCGGCCGGTGAGAATATTGGAAGACGACTAGCATGAGGTCGCCATACCAGCCTCCGACCTCGCCTCGCTGTGCCAGTCTATCGCAATGACGGCAGCCAGATCCCGGTATGAAGCCATACGCCTCAAGGTAGGTTTCAAATTCGCTCGCCTTGATGGGATTCGAATTCTCGACCAATGGCGGTGTCGCCGTCGCCCGGGTGAGCCCGGCGAAGGCCATAGAAGAGCGGTCCATGCATCCGGATGCTCGGGCTCTGCTTCGCCATCACACGCAGCGGCCCGACCGTCAGAGCCTGTGTCCGCTGACGACAGCCAGCGCCTCGTCGGCGCGACGACTCGGCATTGAAGTTGAGTGGGCTGACGGGCCTACCTCTCGTTTTCTGCCTCTTCACAAGCGGCCTTCAGCAGTTGAAGCGCGAATTCCTTTGCGGCCGTTTCGTCGGCGGCGCACAGTTTCAACGGCGCGCACTTCTCCTCCAGATTGCGGATCAGCCTTCGGCGCAGTCTGGAAACCATGCGCGAATCCGTTTTCGCGAGAAGCTCCTGCAAACAGGTGACGGCGACCACCTCGAACATGAGAAGCCGGCCTTCGATTTCCCCTTGCGAAGGAACGGAAAAACGCTCGCCGCCCCGCCTGAAGTCTCGTTCCGTCGAAAGCATTACCGTCTCCCGTTCGTGACCGAGCCCGCAGCTCCGTGAAACTCTAGAATGGAGATGTCCATAATCGCTCCTGCCGGTCAGCAAGGAACCTACAAGGTCAAAATCGGAAACGCTTTGATGAAGGTCAAGGAAGATGCCATCTCACCTGATATCCTCATGGTATCCAACCAGCGAGGTATATCGACATGACGATCAGGACTGTACTCAGCATCCTCAGTGTCAATCAGTTCGAGGAAGATCTCAAAAGCGCGATTGACTTTTGCGGCGCTCACGGCGCGCATCTCAATGCGATGCTGATCTCTCTGGGAGCGCCTCCGATGATCGGCGATTACCATGCCGTCTCTACGGTGTGGATTGAAGAGCGTCAGCGCGAAATCGACGCGCTCTCCCAGAAGACGGAGGAGATCAAGGAGATCCTCGCACAGAGTGACACCTCCCATGAGGTCCAGGACGTCTACACGGAATTTGCCTGGGCCGACGAAGACATTGCCGAAAGGGCGCTTTACGCCGACGTGGTGCTGATTGGCCGGCAGGCCGCCCGAGACGACCAGCTCCGCAAACGCATAATCGACGGCGCGCTGTTCCAATCGCCGACCCCGATCCTGATAAACCGCGGAATGAAGGCAATGAACCCGTCATCGAGATCGGTGCTTCTGGCATGGGATTCGAGCGATGAAGCCTCCCGTGCTGCCCGGCAGGCACTCGACCTGCTCAAGCAAGCGGATACGGTTTATGTCACCATGGTCGACCCTGTCGCCAAAATGCGCTCGAACGGCGAGGAACCCGGCGCCGATATTGCCGCTTTTCTCGCACGCCATGGCGTCCGGGTTCAGGTCGATCGCATCGCGAGCGGCGGCCAAGCGGCCGACCAGATCCTGCGGCAGCATGCTGTCGATGTATCAGCCGACCTGATCGTCATGGGCGCCTACAACCATCCGCGCTGGCAGCAAACGCTTTTCGGCGGCGTAACCCGCAGCATGATCGAAAAAAGCAGGATGCCGATATTCATGGCTCATTGAGGCAACCACGCTGCGCCGGGCCCTGACGGCTGCCTTCCCTGTTCATGCGTGTCGGCGAGCTTTAAAGTTTCGGCGACGCGCATCAGCCTTCGCCTCATTCTTGGCGGAGGGTGCCGGCTGGAGCGTGATTGTCCATAGGCTGGCAAAACGTCAGTCATTTGGCCCCGTCTGACGTATGGAGACAAAAGGGCTAGTCTGCTGCGAAAGCTGCGCGACCCGACAGGGCGCGGATAAAAACTCCGAAGAAAATGTGCGGGGATTCAGCAAGGACCGGAAGCTCTTTCGGCTTCAGCGACCCGACTTCCCACCAATCCGAGTGCTTCTGCAGCATTTCCCAGGCATGAAGGCGTTCGTCGCGCCAGAGGTCGGTGTCGGGAAATTCCTCGAACCTTCCCTCAGCGATGACGCTCGCCCAACCCGCGCCCAGCCGCTGATCCACCTGCAGGCAGATCTTGTCGTTTTCCCGCATCCATTCCAGCTTGCGGCCGGGCATCGAAAAACAATAGGCGACGCCCTTCCCATAGGAGAAGTAAATTGGCACGACATATGGCTGATCACCCTTGCAGCACGCCAGATGTCCAAATCGCGCCTGTTCCAACACGGCATGGCATTCAGCCAGCGTAAGCTCCCTTAAACCCAGTGACATGGGCCGCTCCTTTCGCTTCGCTCGTAAGGTTACAGTACGCGGACACCCGCTTGGTGCATTGATGAGGCGCAAATCATGACCTCCGACGGAGATGATCGCGAAGAAAAACGTGGGGACTACCTCGCTCTCTGCGATCGCTTTATGCCCCTTGATCGTGACGATGCCGGCGCGTTTCACACCTAGCCCGCCGCTCGCGCGCAGGTCACGCAGTAGGGCGTGTAAGGGATGGCATCCAGCCGCGCGGCTTCGATCGGCGAGAGACATCTGACGCAGCGACCGAAAGTTCCGCGCTTCAGGCGCTCAAGCGCCGCATCAATCGATGCGATCTCCTCTCGCCCTTCCCTTCGCATTTCCGTCAGCACCTGATCATTCTCGAGCTGGGTGATCCGATCAGCACTATCCGGGTCCAAGGCGGCGGAAAGATCGGCGTCGATTGCCGAGAGCCGCCGCTCTAAATCCGCCTTCAAGGCTCTCAGCCTTGCTTCCGTCTCTTCGTTCTTCATCGGTATCCTCCCGTTGCAGGGACAGCGCACAAGCCGCCGTCTAACCAAGACTGCCCGGACGGGTCACGCTCCGCCCTGGACGCGCATCAAACGGTTCGCAAGATGCGGTTTCGGCGCATCCTACGAGCAGGTTTGGGCACCCATGTCTTCAATCGTGTCGTCCGCCAGCTCGCGCATAACCTTCGTCGTCGACGATCCCATTCTTGATATGATCCTGGCCAATCGCGCTGACTCCCGCGGGCCTTCGGCTATTGCATTCTGCGTAAAGTCAGCCACGACCTCGAACGTATCGTGGAGTTCGACGCTCTCAACCAAATCATCCAGGAAGGCCTGGTATAGCTGGAGCCGGCGCCCGTAAAAGGTGAGCAGCTCGACCTGGAAGCGCGCAATGGCCTTATATGCCTCGATGTTCCATTTGCAGGCCGCCGGGAAAAAGTGCCCTGTTGCTGCAGGCATTGTCCTGTTCATCATCTCCACTGCGTCGTCGAACATCGCAAGCTCCTCTGATCCTCCTCAAGCTTATCGTCGCGATCCAGACGCCTCCTTGATCTGGGTCAACAGACCAGCCCGGCCGGACAATGTGGGCATCCCGCCAAGGCGACCTCATCGGCCCAACAGACCAGTCGAGATCATCGGGTCGGGATCAATGGCGTTGCGCCGCGCGAAAGCATGCCTCAGGCGATACAGACGATCATGCAGTCCGCACCGAACAGGCATTTCGCGGGGATCACAGCCTTGCTGTTCGCATTCTCGCTGCGCGAGTTCCGCAGGTCGTTGAGGTGACATGCCGCTGCGTAAACTGCGGCGACGTCAATTGACAGCGATCAACGAAACGCCGCTCGAGCGGCCGTATCCTGCTTTCAATAAAGGAGGCAGAAAAATGCTGAAAGTTCGATCGATCATGACTCCCGGTCCGACGACGATCGGGCCGAATACCAAGATCTGGGAGGCCGCCAACACGATGCTGGACCACCGCATCAGCGGCCTGCCCGTTGTCGACGGCGAGGGACGCCTGCTGGGGATCATCAGCGAAAGTGATTTCCTGCGGCGCGGGGAAATCCACACCGAGATTCATCACGGCCTCTGGCGCGCATTTTTCTCGTCTCGCGGCCTGCTTGCGGAAGAATATGCGAAAAGCTTCGGGAATGACGTCACAGAAGTGATGTCCTCTCCGGCGGTGACCATTCAGCCGGACGCATCCGTCGAAACCGCCGCCGAGCTCATGGCCGAGAAAAACGTCAAGCGCCTTCCTGTCGTCGAAGGCGATAAAGTCATCGGGATCGTCACCCGCTTCGACATCATGGCAGCGCTCGTGCGCGAGATGACCAGCCATTGTTCGACGCGAACCGACAGCGACATTCGAAATGCGCTCGAAGCTGAACTGGCGAAGCAAAAATGGGGAGACTCCGTCAGTCTATCCGTCGCCGATGGCGTCGTCACCCTCGAGGGCCGGGTGCTCGACTCCCGGGAAAAGACCGCTCTGCACGTTGCGGCGGAAAACACGACCGGGGTGAAACGGGTGGATGACCGGGTCCAGGTCGTCGCACCCCCAGATATGCCGGTGCCGCCTCCCGGGTTTTATCTCTGATCGATGTCGCAGCGTTCACGCTTCGGGTGAGGGCCGTTGAACTTGCGATGGGGCTCACGCTCTGCAACGCAGGCATCAACGATTGGCAAGCTCTCGCACCCACGAAACTCAGCACGCGCTGCGACAGGAATAGGCATCGCGGTCGACGACGTTCCGGGGTCGGCAATATCCAGGGAACCGCCATGAACCATTTTTCCGCCAGACGCTGGCTGCGTTGGCTTATCGTCGATCATCTTCTGCTGATCGTCGTCATCCTGATGCTGGCCGCCATCTTCAGCATCCTGCTGGTCAAGCCGATGATCGATCACAATCAGCAGAACGCGCCCCTACTGCGCTCGACACCACAGTAGTTGCAGAACAGCGAAGCTCATTCGGCTTCCAGCGACCGGTAGATCTCTTCCTCCTGTGCGAAATGCAGGCGCGTGATGGCCTCGAGGCCATGCAGCAGCCGTTGCACTTCATAGAGCTGCGTCTCCGTCGGCACTCCGCCTTCAAAGGCCTTGCAAAAGGCGCTCAGCTCATGGACTTGCCGACGGATCTCCATGTGGGTTCGGCTCATCCCAGCCAGAATATCGGGCGCCCCGCTTTGCCGCCGAAGACGCGCGTAGACCTGTTCATCCTGTTTCTCATGCGGAAGGAGACGTTCGCATAGCTCGCGATCGAGCCGTCCAAGCTCGTCGCGTGCCCGCGGCTTGGGAAGGCGATGTATGCGCTCGGCCGTGATGCGGATATCGTCGATGACGTCCGCCAGCGCCGTATGCTCAGCCTCCAGTCCGAAGAGATCTTTGCCGCTCAGCCCGGCGGATGAGGCGCCGAACGAGAGAGGCGGCCCCAGTGCGCGAAGTGCATTCAGAATGACCACGACATCGATCGCTTCCTGCAGAAGCGCCCCTTCCACCGGCGCCAGATAGCCAAATGCAGCCGCGACCATGCCAACAATCGAAAGGCCGATGCCGGCATACACGCTTTGCAGCGCGATCGCGCGCGAGCGGCGTGCAATGCGCAGAGCATCGACGATACGGTCGAGACGGTCGACCAGGATTACGACATCTGCCGCCTCGGATGAGGCGGCAGCGCCGCGCGCGCCCATTGCTATGCCGACATCGGCCGCCGCCAGCGCAGGCGCGTCGTTGACGCCGTCCCCGATCATCGCAACGGGGAGGCCCCTCGCCTTCTCCGCCTCGACAGCATTTGTCTTGTCCTCAGGTTTCATGTCGCTGATGACGTCGTCGACACCCACAAACGCGGCAACGGCTTCAGCAAGATCTGCACGATCGCCGGTAACGAGGACGATGCGCGTGACGCCGGCCTCGCGCAGATGTCGCAGCACGGAACCTGCCTCGGATCGAATCTGATCCGCCAGCAGGATGGCTCCGGCAAGCGCGCCATCGACCGCCACGATGATCGCGACTGTTCCCTCGCGCCGTATCCAAGCCTCGACCTCCCGGGTGAAAGCCGAGTCTTCGACTTTCGCGCGCACAAAGCCCCACCCTCCAACGACAATCTCTCGACCGCCTATGCGCCCCACCAAACCCGAACCGGGCGCTTCACGAACGTCGGTGGGCATATCGAGCAACAGCCCTCGTTCTCGGGCGGCGGCCACGAGAGCCCGGGCCATCACATGAGAAGAACTCTGGTCCAGCGATGCCGCCAGCCTCAGGACCTCTGCAGGGTCGAGATCGCCGCGCACCTTCATCTCGATCAGCCGGGCGCGACCATCGGTTAACGTTCCGGTCTTGTCGAGCAGGAATGCCTTTGCGGCCGCGAGCGCTTCGAGAGCGCCTCCGTCCTTGACCAGGATGCCCTTCCTTGCGCAACGCGAGATGCCGGAGACGATGGCAACCGGCACCGCAAGGATCAGCGGACAGGGCGTCGCAACGACAATGACGGCAAGAGCCCGAAAGGCATCGCCCGTCGACGCCCATGCCCAGCCGGCGATAACCAAGGTGAAGGCCAGGAATCCGAGGCCGAACCGGGCGGCCAACCGGACCATCGGCGCCTTCGACTTTTGCGCGGCTTCCACCAGCCGGATGACCCCGGCATAGGTGCTGTCGGCGGCCTCGCTGGTCGCCTGAAGATCAAAAGCATCTCCACCATTCGTGGAGCCGCTCATCACTGCCTGCCCGGGCTTTCGTCGGACAGGCAGCGCTTCGCCGGTGAGCGCGGACTCGTCGAGAACAGCGACCGTCCCGGAAACGATGCCATCAACAGGAACAACCTCGCCGCGGCGCACCAGAATGCGATCGCCGGGCACGATATTGGACAGGGCAACCTCGCGCAGTCCTCCTTCTTCGTAGCGGACTGCGCTGGTTGGCATGCGGCCGAGCAGCGCCGTCATTTCCCGACCAGCCCGGTTTTGGGCGAAATTCTCCAGAAACTGCCCGCCGGTAAACATGAGTGCAACCACGATCCCGGCCAGATATTCCCCGAGGAACAAGGCTCCCGCCATCGCCAGCGCCGCAATGAGATCCAGGCCGAATTCCTTTTTGAGCAGACCTTTTCCGATATCGATGATGAGGATGATGAAGACCACAACCGTTCCGGCTGCCCACAACTGCCCAGCAAGGTCCTGCTGCCCTGCCAATCTGGCACCCCCGCCGGTGGCCAGCGCCAGTGCGACCAATGGCAATATCCACGCCTTGGCCTGACGCCAGCCTCGCATCAGCATCTGGACTTTGCCTCGCTGCTGCAACCGAGATCCTCCTGAAGCCGCGCACTGATGGCTGCGCTGTTGAGGACGTGAAGCGCTTTCTCGCTGCGATAGTTTGCAAGCGAATAGTAGATCGCTTGAGCTTCACCGCGTGCTTCGACGACTTGCCGACGCTTGAGGATGTTAACGATCATCGCACCCCTCTTCTGCACCGATTGCATTGTAGAGAAGACTTGAAATTGCTCATTGACCTACCGCAAAGGGACCAGCCCGCAGCGCCGCACGCCTGTACATCGACGCAGCATCGTCTCGCAGCATGCCGGCTTTTCAAACGGACGGTTGACATCGGCGGCGTTAAGGCCGAAGCCGCACTTGGTCGTGCATGCGCGGCCGTTTTTGCGAGGATTCGAGGAATGAAGACCAAGACGGCCGTCGTCGGTGCCGGAAACCTGATCATGACGGGCGTCGTGCTGATGCTGCTCGGCGATCTGCTCTTTGCGCTGAACGATGCGATGGGCAAATGGTTGATGACGAGCTTTGCCGTCGGCCAGGTGCTGGTGATCCGCTCGGTCGGGGCCTTCATCGTGCTCGGGCCGATGATCCTGCGGCAGGGGCCGATGGCCCTGTTCCGCGTCGAACAGAAGGGCCTCCAGTTCATGCGGGTCGCCATGGCGACCGGCGATGTCGCCCTGTTCTATGCGGCCGTCGCCTATCTGCCGCTCGCCGACGTCATGACCTTCTATATGGCCGGGCCGATCTACATTGCCGCACTCTCGCACTTCTTTCTCGGAGAAAAGATCGGCTGGCGGCGCTGGCTCGCCGTTCTCGTCGGCTTCGCAGGCGTCGTCATCGCGCTTCGTCCGTCGACCGCGATGCTGTCGCTTCCGTCCTTCTTCGGTCTTGCCGGCAGCTTCTCCTTTGCGCTGTCGCTCGTCATGAGCCGCTATCTGCGCTCGACCAGCGACACGACGCTGGTGACATGGCAGACGGTCGCCGCCCTCGTCACCGGCATCGGCTTGAGCATCGGCAACTGGCAGCCGGCGACGCTCGTCGACTGGTCCGGCATGCTGCTGCTCGGTGTCGTCGCCACCTGCGCGCATCTGCTGATTACGCGCTCGCTGAAGCTCGCGCCGGCATCGCTGCTGGCGCCAATGCAATATACGCTGCTGCTCTGGGCGATCGTGCTCGGCTACATCTTCTTCAACGACATTCCCGACATGCAGATCGTCATCGGCGCCGCGATCATCGTCTTCGCCGGGCTTTTCATCTTCCACCGGAAGAATTTGAAGGAGACGGTTCCGGCCGAAGCCGTCCCGCCCGACGGCCACTGAGATCAATCGTCCGCGGCCGCCGGCGGCTCCCAGCCGAAGACGCTGCGGCCGCCGAAATCGGCGGATTGGCGGAATTCGCCGGCGATGATTTCCTTGAGGTCGGGGCCGGTGACGTAGCGTTCCATCTGGCGGGATTGCTCGTCCAGGCGCTTCAGCGCCTGCAGCTCTTCCTCGCGTCCGAGCCTGCCCTTCATCACCGCCGATTTCATCACGCCGATCGTCTCGTCATAGACCTTGAGCGGCACCGGGAAGGGGTGGCGGTCCTTGCCGCCGTGGGCGATCGAGAAGCGCGCCGGGTCGGAAAAGCGGCAGGGTGCGCCGTGCACGACTTCCGCCACCATCGCCAGTGCCTTCACCGTGCGTGCGCCGACGCCGGGGACGAGCAGCAGTTGCTGGAAATCCGCCGGCCCGCGATCGGCCGCGGCGGCCAGATTTCCGTGCAGGCGGCGCATGTTGACGTCGCTCTCGCGCACATCGTGATGGGCGGGCATGATGAGATGCGGCAGCATCGGCTGCTCGGCGGGCTCGGCCGCCGGTTCTTCGGCGCGCAGCAGTGCGGCGGCCTCGCGGACGATCCGGTCGGGGCCGAGCGTCGCCAGAAGATCGAGCTGGCCGCGCCGCGAGCGTTCCGCGCGTTTGTCGGCAAGATTGACGATCTCGCCCTGGCTGCGTCCCTCGATTGCCGCATGCGGCGAGTCGAGGAAGCTTTCGAGCCCTTCGGAGAGCCAGTGGTAGCGCCGGGCCTGCCGCTTGTCGCCGTTCATGCCCTGCTGCACGACCACCCAATGGCCGTCATCGGCGACGATGAAGCCATGCAGGTAGAGATCGAAGCCGTCCTGCAGGGCGGCGCTGTCGACCTTGGCGATGAGACGGCTCGTGGTCGCGAGCCCTTCGCCATCGAGACCGACACGTTCGCCGATCGAGACGAGCTCCTGCGGGGTCTTGCGCGAATGCGCGCCGCGGCCGCCGCAGACATGCAGGCCGAGTTCGCCGGCGCGGGGCTTCAGCCCGCGCTTCAGCGCGCCGAGAACGCTGGTCGTGATGCCGGAGGAATGCCAGTCCATGCCCATGACCGCGCCGAAGGACTGGAACCAGAAGGGATGGGCGAGCCTGCGCAGGAATTCGTCACGGCCGTAATGATGGACGATCGCCTCGGTGATCAGGGCGCCGAGCCGCGTCATCCGGTCGCCGAGCCAATGCGGCACGCGTCCCCCGTGAAGGGGAAGATCGGCGCTGCCTGCTCGCTGTGACATCTCATTTCCTTGCATTTCGCTTGGCCGGCGGCCGCAGATCGCAGCCGCCTCGCCTGCCATCGGGAACCCGGGAAAATTCCGTGCGTTTGCTACCCGTTAGAGGCCGAGGCAATCATGACCGCATTCGAAACCATGTTCAATGACCCGAGCTTGCCCCAGGTAAAATCAAGGCATGGGGATGATCACGAAAAACAGCAGGGCAGCGCCTTGCGCCTCGACGGCAGTGCTGCGAAGGCTGCCTTCCTGATCAACGGCAACAAATATTTCGCCGAAGTCTCTCGCGCGCTGCGACAGGCGCGGCGCAGGGTCTGGATCATCGGATGGGATTTCAATCCCGACATCCTGCTGGAACCGGGAAAATCCGACGAAACATTGGCCGACCTGCTGCATTCGCTGGCGGAAGCAAATCCAGAGCTCGAAATTCGCATCCTCATCTGGGCGCTTGGGCCGATCTATTCGGAAAAATCGCTGCAGGTGCTTCGCAAGAAGAACTTCCCTAGGAACGCCAGGATCGACCTGCGCTTCGATCTCCCGGACGCCTTTCGCGGCTGCCATCATCAGAAACTCGTCTGCATCGACGATGCGGTTTCCTTCATCGGCGGCATCGACCTGACGTCGCGGCGATGGGACACCCGCCGCCACCGCGCAAGAGAGAAGCTGCGCCGCGATCCCGAAGGCGTTTCCTACGATCCGCTGCATGACGTTCAGGCGATGGTCACCGGCGACGCCGCCCGGCTGATCGGCGATATCGCCAGGCGGCGCTGGGAAAACGCCACCGGCGAAAAGCACTCGCCGCTTGCCGAGCGCGCGCCCTTCTCCTGGCCTGAGGATCTTGCCTTTTCGCTGCGGGACATCCCGGTCCGCTTCGTGCTGACGGAGCCGTCGACCACCTTGCGCTGCGGCATCTGCGACGGCATCGCCTCGACGCTCGATATCATCGCCCGGGCGCGGCGCCAGCTCTATATCGAGGCGCAATATCTCGCCTCCTTCCGTGTCGCCGACGCCATCGCCGCGCGGCTGCAGGAGCAGGACGGACCTGAAGTGGTCGTCATCTGTACGCGCAGCTCGCATGGGCTGATCGAAAAACTCGTCATGGGCAGCAATCGCGACCGCGTCATCCGCCGCCTCAAGCGCGCCGATCGCGCAAACCGACTGCGCGTCTACTACCCAGTCGTACCGGGGCCTGCGCCGGGGAAAGAGGGCGAGGTGGAGGTGCTCATCCATTCGAAACTGATGATCGCCGACGACGAGCTTCTGCGCATCGGCTCCTCCAACCTTAACAATCGCTCGGAAGGTCTTGATTCGGAATGTGATCTTTTACTTGAAGCCAGCAACGGCGAGCATCGGCGCGCAATCGCGGATCTGCGCAATCGCCTGCTGGCGGAATATCTCGGAAAGGCCCCCGAGACCTTTGCCGCGGCCTACGCGCAGAGCGGTTCGGTGATCGCGGCGATCGACGCGCTGAACAATGGTCCTCCGGGCCTCAGGGAATTTGCCGTCGAGCTGTCCGGCAGGGTTTCGCCGGTCACAGGCACTGCGATCTTCGATCCGGGCCGGCCCTTCCTGCTCCTACACAGACTGGGCCTCGGCGCCCTCCTCCGCTTCTTCTCCCGCACCACCGCCTGACCGGCGGAAGACGACTTCGCTGACGAGAAGAAGCGTCGTGCCGAGCATCAGCGGGATGAAGAAATAGGCGCAACGGAACGCGATCAGCGCGCCGATCGACGCTTCCTGCGGCACGACATAGGAAACGGTCGCCTCCAGCACGCCGAGACCGCCCGGTATATGCGTTGCGAGGATCGCCGAATTGGCGAGCACGTAAGCCGTGACCGACCGGAAGAAGGCCACGTCGCCTGAGGTCGAGAGCATCTGGTGCAGGCAGGCGGACACCAGCATGAAATTGATCGTCCCGACAGCCACCTGCGCCACCGCGATCGGGAAGCGCGGCAGCTGAAACGACCAGCGCCACAGCCTGAGCCGTCCGCGAATGAAAAACGCGAGGCCCGCATAGACGACCGGCACGATCAGCGCCAGCAGCCCGAAGATGCGGGTGCTTGCCGCATCGGCGCGCAGCAGGCGTGCCGCGTCATCGGGATTGATGGTCAGCGCGAGCCCGCCGAGCGTGACGAGCCCAAGCCCCACGGTGACGCCGCAAAACAGGATGATCTTCGCCACATCCTCCGTCGTCAGCCCCCAGCGCGAATAGAAGCGATAGCGGAAGGCGCCGCTGCTCAGCCCCGCAAAGCCGATATTGTGGCCGAGCGAAAGACTGATGAAGGAGGCGAGCACGATCTTCCGATAGGGCAAGGATTTGCCGAGCGAACGGATCGCCAGGAAATCGAAACAACTGAGGCAGAGATAGGAAGCAGCCGCAAAGAGAAGCGCCGTGCAGAAGGTCGAAAATGGAATGCTGCGAACCGACTGGACGATCTCATCAAGGCTATATTGCTGAAAAATCCGGTAGAGAAGAAAGACCGCAAGACAAAGCGCGGCAACGAGCAGTCCATTCAAGATTATGCTTTTCAGGCTCATCGATCATCCATTCCGAAGTGCGGGCGGCGGGGCTCGTCTTCTGGAACGATCAAACGAGTTCTGTGTTCCCCCGGGGAGGACGAGTTCTGTGTCCCCCTCGGGGAAACAAGCTTTCAGTGGGCCATGCCGAACAAACCGATCAAACTCCTGACCTATAACGTGCACAGCTGCATCGGCAGCGACCGGAAGCTCGATCCCGGCCGCATCGCTTCCGTCATTGCCGAGACGGGGGCCGATATCATCGCGCTCCAGGAGGTGGACGTCGGCAGGCGCAGGACCGGCGGCATCGACCAGGCGCATGTGATCGCCTCGCTTCTGAAGATGCAGGCGCATTTCCATCCGGCGCTGTCGGTCGCCGAAGAACAATACGGCGATGCCATTATCACCGCCCTGCCGACAGGCGCGGTCAAGGCCGGCCCGCTGCCCTCGATCGGCGAAGCCAGGGGCGCGCTTTCCGTCGAGATCATGGTTGGCGACAGGAAACTGCTCGTCGTCAACACCCATCTCGGCCTTCGCGGCCGCGAGCGCATCCGCCAGATGACGACGCTGTTGAATTCCGGCTGGCTGCACGGAACGGCGGAAACGCCTCTTCCCACCGTCCTCTGCGGCGATTTCAACGCCATCCCCTCCTCCGCCACCTACCGGCTCGTCGCCCGCTCGCTGAAGGATGCGCAGCTCGCCGGCCCGGGTGCGCCGAAAGCCACCTTTCCCTCCCGCTATCCGCTGATGCGCCTCGACCACATCTTCGTGACCGGCGATCTCGTCGTCAAACAGGCAAAAGTTCTGGAAACCCGGCTGACGAGGGTCGCCTCGGACCATCTCCCGCTGCTTGCGGAAATCGGTTTCGCCTGACCATCGGGCGTTGGGCGGAATCGCGCGGATCTCATCAATGCAGCATCGGCCCTAGCGGATATTGCGGATGCCTGCAGTGAAAAGTGGTGATAAGCCCGAGGGCGCGTGTCGCAACATCTTCAGCCAGAACGGCATCAGTTGCAGCCAGATCTCCGGCGACAGACAGGATCGCCGTTCCAACCGAGAGCATCGCGGTCCCAAGCGCGTCATCACCTTCCTGCGCCGCCCACCTCGCATTCCGCTCCAGTGTCACGGCCAGCTTCTCCAGCATCGCCTGCCGTTCCGAAGGAGCGAGATCGCCAAATGCGGGGTTCAAACCGGCTGCCAATGCCTTCATCGCGACGCCTGCGATTTGTTGTTGGTAGGCTGCAAACGCGCGAAATGTCCGAAAGATGCGTTCGATGGCGGACGGGGTGCGGACCGTGCCGGCAAGTTTCGAAACAGGCTCGGAGCGCCTGAACGCTTTGCCGAGAGCGCCCTACCCTTAAGGATGGATGAATGGGGCCGCCTCAAGAGGTTGATAAGCTTCATCATCTGACCCATATAGAAACGGCTGCGGCCAGCTCAGCTGGGCGCAGGCTTGGGAAAACCCCGAGCCTGCCTTTTTGGCAGGCTGATACGCTTCTTTAAGCGAAGGCTCGCAAGGAACAGATTGCCCTTCCCGCGAGTTCATTGACGCAATTTAATCGGAGACGAATATGGATCAATTTGCCAGCAGCAATACGATGCTTGCGCTGCGCCTTCAACAGGCGCGGCTTGCAAAGGGTTACAGTCTGGAAGACCTTGCAATCGCGACCGGACTGACAATTGATGAAATTGCCGCGGCCGAAGAGCCGGGCAACAATGTGCCTCAGCATCACGTCGATCGTATCGACCATGCTCTCGGCTGAGCTTTAACGACACAGATAGAGACTTCGGCGGACAGTCCCACCATTGAAGTCCGTCACACCGCCAGCATTAGAAGGCTCATCAATTCAGCCAACCTCGACGAACACGACGCGCCGTCGACGGCGCGTCAGTGACGGCTATAGAGCGGCGGCATCACGTCTTCGTCGGCAAGCTCGGGATAGAGCTGCCGGCGCGTGCGGGCGAGCGCTTCGGCCTCCCTGCGGTTCCGGTCCAGGAGAGCCGATGTCACATCCTTGTAGGGCGCGCCCTCCGACAAGGCGACGCGCACGGTTGCGCCCTGCGAGAGGAAGTCGCAGAACGACTGCACCGAGCGAAGGCGCGTCGTGATCTCGACGTAGCGGTCGTCATATCCAGCCATGCCTGCCTCCTTCTAAAGCGCGTCGGGATCTTTCAGATCCGCTCATTGCGCTTTAGGCTTTTGCTTTCACGCATGTCGTTGCCGCAAAACCGCACCACACTTTTGCGCGACACGCGTCAGGAAAGGCAAGATTTCACGCACACTTCGGCAAGAAGATGGCGGCCGGTCAGATCACCATCTGCTCGCCGAGCTCGACGACGCGGTTGCTCGGCAGCTGGAAATAATCGGAGGGATCGATGGCGAAACCGGCCATGGCGATGAACAGGCGGTCCTGCCAGCGGGGAAGACCGGTATTGGGATCGCCGACCAGCTTGCGCCGCCCGACATAGAAGGAGGTCGACATGATCTCGAACTGGAATCCCGCCTGCCGGCAAAGCGGCATGGCCGCCGAGACGTTCTGATCTTCCATGAAGCCGAAATTCAGCTGGATCTTGCTGAAGCGGGGCGAGATCCGCTCGATCGTCACCCGCTGGGATTCCGGCACATAGGGCCGCGACGCCGTCCTGATGTTCAGGATGACGTTCTGCTCGTGAAGGACCCTGTTGTGCTTGATGTTGTGCAGCAGAACGCTGGGCGCCATGTCGGGAACGCTCGAGAGGAAGATCGCCGTTCCCGGGACATCGACCGGGCTATGTTCCGACTTGCGCTCGATCGACCTGACGAACTGGGCAAGCGGAATGTCGTTGCGCGCGGCCTTGTCCCGCACGAGCAGCGTTCCCTTCTTCCAAGTCCACATCATCGCGATCAGCACGGCGGCGATCAGCACCGGAACATAGCCGCCGTCGTGGATCTTCAGGAGGTTGGCGCTGAGGAAGACGCTCTCCAGCACGAAGAGCGGAAGCAGGACGGCAAGGGCGGCGAGCACCGTCCAGCCCCAGACGGCGCGAAGGAACTGGAACGACAGGATGGTGGTGACCACCATGGCGCCCGTGACAGAGATCCCGTAGGCCGTTGCCAGCGATTCCGAGCTGCCGAAAGAGAAGATCAGGGCGAGCACGCCGATCAGCAGCACCATGTTGACCGCGGGCACATAGATCTGGCCGGTGTTAGACGCGGAGGTGAAGCAGATTTCCAGACGCGGCAGGAAGCCCAAGTGAATGGCCTGGCGGGCGAGCGAGAAGGCGCCGGTTATGACAGCCTGGCTGGCGATGATCGTCGCGGCGGTCGCCAGGAGTACGGCGGGCAGCATCGCCCATTCCGGAAACAGCAGGAAGAACGGATCGGATGCGGCAGCCGGGTTCTTGAGGACGAGGGCGCCTTGTCCGAGGTAGTTGAGAGCAAGCGACGGGAAGACCACCGCGAACCAGGCGACCTGGATCGGCTTGCGTCCGAAGTGCCCGAGATCGGCATAGAGCGCTTCCGCGCCCGTCACGGTCAGGAATACCGCGCCGAGGATGACGAGGCCGACGAAGCCCGCATGGGTGATGAAGTCGAAGGCGTAGAACGGGTTGAGTGCGGCGAAAATCGACGTATCGTCGGCGATGTGAAGCAGGCCAGCAATGCCCATGACCACGAACCAGACGAGCGTGATCGGCCCGAACAGCTTGGACACGGCGGCGGTTCCGACCGATTGCACCAGAAAGACCATGAGCATGATCGCCACTGCGATCGGCAGCACATAGGGCGTGAAAACAGGCGTCACCAGCTTCAGGCCTTCGAGCGCCGAAAGAACCGAGAGTGCCGGCGTGATCATGGCGTCGCCGATGAAAAGGGCCGCACCGATGATGCCCGCGAAGAAGAAGATCGTCGCGTGCCTTTTCGTCTTCTTCATCAGAAGCGCGAGCAGCGAAAGCGTGCCGCCCTCGCCGTCATTGTCGGCCCTGAGAAGGAAGAGCACGTATTTGAAGGTGACGATGATCGTCAGCGTCCAGATCATCAGCGAGATCAGCCCGATCACCTCGTGCGGAGCCGCGCCATCATGGGCAAAGGGCCGAAGCGCCTCACGAAAGGCATAAAGCGGGCTGGTGCCGATGTCGCCATAGACGACGCCGACCGCACCGATCAGAAGCCCCGCGAACTGTCGCGAACCATGGTGGCTGCTGGCTTCGTGGGCTGTTGCACTCATCAGGCATCCTCGGCTGTTGACCCAGACCAAGGATATGGTGCGGCCACCGCGATTTGAAACGACATTCTAGCCTAATCGATTTTCACCGGGATCCCCAGATTTTAGGCCTGGTCGCCTTAAATCGGAATCCCGGTTCAAATCAAGGGAAACAGAACATGACCCCGCTCGAAAACTCATATGTCCCGGCATCAGGCTTTCGCCAATTTCCGGTTCAGGGCGGCGGCAGCGAGCGGCAGGGCCGTGGTTGCCACGGTTCCGAGCGGCAGCCGCCGGATGCCGCGCGCGACGACGAATGCCGCCGCCATCGCGCCCGCCAGCTTGAGCCATGGCCGGTCGCCGAGCTGCGCATGCGCGCTGGCATCGGCCCATCGGACGTTTTCCGTCACGACGGTTGCGGCCTGATCCCTGATCACATGGAGCCTGGCCCGGAGATTTTCGAGCTCTTCCCGCAACTCCCGCAGACGGCCTTCGAGAGCATGCCCTTCGGAGACCTCGACGGTTTCCACGACATAGGCTTCGAACGGGACATCCTGGCCGAGCGTGGCGAGATAGGCACGGTATTCCGCCTCGCTCGCAAAACCCTCGCGCCTGACGAGGTCAGGATTGATCTCGGCCTCTCCTCTATCTGTCAGCGGAATGCCGGCATCGTCGAGCCTGTCGTTCGTGCCGGCGGGTTCGTTCTTGAACATGATGCGTCTCCCATGTTTCCTCACGGCAGAACGCCCGATGGCCGAAATTGATCCCTTCCGCCGGCAGAAGACGATTTCATTGCCCCGGCGGGCTGAAGCGTTCCGGCCGGAAATCCGCCAGCAGCGGGTGGCGGCGTCCGGTGGCGATCTCGTCGGCGAGCAATTCGCCGGCAATCAGGCCGAGCGTCGCGCCGCTATGGCTGAAGGCGACGAAATACCCCCAGATCGACGGCAGTTCGCCGAAAACCGGCTCGCCATCGCCCGGGATCGGCTTCGGGCCGACGCCGTAATCCTCGATTTCGAGCGCGGGGTTGCCTTCCAGAACCTTCGAAGCCTCGCGCAGCAGCCCGTCCAGCGTCGATTGCCTGACCTCATAGCTACCGTCCGCCTTGATGCCGACCTCTTCCTCCGACCAGGCGGAATCGAGCGCGAAACCGCCATTGGGTGTCGGCCGGATGGCAACGCGGGGCGTGTTGAGCACAGCTTTCAGCGGGTGGCGGACCGGCTTGGTCCTGACGAGAAGGGCGACCGGCGTCGCGTCCTCGATCGTCTCGCCGACCTCGGCCACGATCTGGGGAACGGCGCCGCCCGCAGCAAGCAAGACGGACTCAGCTTCCCAGCGCCGGCCATCCGCAGCGGTCACGCCGCAGACGCGCGCACCTTCGATTTCGACCGTCGCGCGTCCGGCATCCGTGACGATCTCGCCGCCGAGGACACGGAATTCCTCTGCGAGAATGCTGATCAGCGAGGGAAGATCGACCCAGCCCTCCCCCGGGTTGAAGATCGCGCCTTGCGGCGTCACGGCGCTCGCGTCGACGCCCGGTGTGGCCCCGCCGATCTCATCAGGGGAGAGCCATTGCGCGTGGTAGCCGAGCGCGTGCTCATAATCGACGATTTCGGCGATCTCGTTGCTGGCGTCATCCGCATCCCAGGTCAGGCCGCCTTCGAAGCGCAGCCAGGGCGCATCGGGATATCGGGCGGCGAGCGTGCGATAGCGGTCGATGCCGGCAAGACGCAGCCGGTGATAGGCATCGGAGCGTTTGCGCGCCGAATTGAGCCAGGCGAGCGAGCGGCCGGAAGCGCCATTGGCAAGCGGCCCGTCATTGACGAGCACGGTGGCGATCCCCAGCCGGGCGAGATGGACCGCTGTCGAGACGCCGAATATGCCGCCGCCGATGATGACGACCTTCGAAGGTTTGGGGGAAGCATTCATGTCGATAACCTTGTTTCCTGCTTTTGCTTCACTGGAACGAAATCAGGCGCCTGGGGGCCGTCTCAGAGGACTTCCGCGAGGAAGCGCTGCAGCCGCTCGCTTTTCGGATTGTCGAAGATCTCTTGTGGCGAACCTGCCTCGACGATCCGTCCCTCGTCCATGAACACCACCTGGTCAGCCACGCGGCGGGCAAATCCCATCTCATGGGTCACGACCGCCATCGTCATGCCCTGGCGGCCGAGCGCCGCCATCAGATCGAGAACGCCCTTCACCAGCTCGGGGTCGAGCGCGCTCGTCACTTCGTCGAAGAGAATGATCTCGGGATCCATGGCGAGCGCGCGGGCGATGGCGACGCGCTGCTGCTGCCCGCCCGACAGGCCGGACGGACGGTGATCCCTGCGCGCGGCGAGCCCGACCTCGGCTAGGCGCGCCTCGGCGATGCGCCGCGCCTCCTGTCTCGGTATCTTCTTGATCTTCGTCAGCGACAGCATGACGTTTTCGAGCGCGGTGTGATCGGGAAACAGGTTGAAATGCTGGAACACCATGCCGACGCGCCGGCGCAGCTTCTCCGGCTTCATGGCGAGGATGCTGTCGCCGTCGAGCAGGATGTCGCCGCCCTTCGGTTCGACCAGCCTGTTCAGGCAGCGCAGCAGCGTCGACTTGCCCGAGCCGGACGGGCCGATGATGCAGGTGACGCTGCCCGGCGCGATGTCGAGATCGATGCCCTTGAGCACGTCGAGTTCGCCGTAAGCCATGCTGAGATCGCGGATGCCGAGCGCCCCACCCTTGAAGCGCGGCCTGTCGGCGGCAGCGGGTTCGGCGGCCGCCTGCAACTCGCTCACCTCGA
This sequence comes from Rhizobium sp. J15, assembly GCF_002531825.1. Taxonomy (GTDB): domain Bacteria; phylum Pseudomonadota; class Alphaproteobacteria; order Rhizobiales; family Rhizobiaceae; genus Rhizobium. Next base: position 87,619 of record NZ_NWSX01000022.1, read on the forward strand.
CCAATCCGCTCGCAGCCCCAGAGCCATGTCCCTGTTTTCCCAGCCGCAGCCGCGCATCGATGAAATTGACGAAGTGGGTCAGCGGCACGGTGATGACGAGGTAGAACACGCCCGCCAGCAGCAGCGGCGACAGATTGCCGGTGACGACGGCCTGATCCTGCCCGACGCGGAAGATCTCCCGCTCGGAGGCGAGCAGACCCAGGAAATAGACGAGGCTCGAATCCTTGACGTTGCCGATGAACTGATTGACCAGCGCCGGCAGCACGCGGCGGATGCCTTGCGGGATGACGATCAGGCGCATGCCCTGCCCGTAGCTCATGCTGAGCGCTCGGCAGGCCTCCATCTGGCCGCGCTCGACGCTCTGGATGCCCGAGCGGAAGATTTCGCCGATATAGGCGCCGGCAATCAGGCTGAGCGCCAGGATGCCGAGCGGGAACGGCGACGGGCCGAAAATATCCCGTCCGATCCGGGCAAAGCCCTGGCCGATGATCAGGATGGTGACGATCGCCGGCAGCCCGCGGAAGATATCGGTATAGATGCGCGCCGGCAGCCGCAGCCAGCGGGATTGGGAGATGCCCATGACCGCCAGCACCATGCCGATGACGACGCCGAGCACGGTCGAGGCGGCCGCCAGGATCAGCGTATTCTTCAGGCCGACGCTGATCATGCTCGGCAGCACCTCGGCCATCGCATCCCAGTCGAGGAAGCTGCGGCGCAGATTTTCAAGCCAGTTCATTGCAATCCCCATCGAAGCCCTTGCCGGACATGCAGCCGGCAAGGGTCAGCCGTTCGTCAGCGGACGGCGAGCAGCCTCACTTCTTGGGAAGATACTGGTCCGGCATCGGCGAGCCCGGGAACCATTTTTCGTAGAGGGTCTTCCAGGTGCCGTCCTGCATCGCCTCGTGTAGCGCGCCGTTCAGCGCCGTGCGGAAGGCGTCATTGCCCTTGTGGATCACGAAGCCCGCCGGCGCGTCGAAGGAGGGGATGTTGACGGCGACCTTCAGCGCCGGATAGCGCTCGCCATATTGCTTGGCGGCCTCGTAGTCGAGGAAATGCGCGTCGATCGTGCCGTTGTTGAGCGCGGCGACGGCGGAATTGTTGTCGGGGAATTTCACCAGATCGGTCTCGCCGAAATTCTTGGCGGCATAGACTTCCTGCAGGGTTCCCTGGACGACGCCGAGGCGCTTGCCCTTCAGCCCGCCCGCATCCTTGATCGCCGCATCCGGCGTCAGCACGGAGAGGTAGCCGGCGAGATAACCATCGGAAAAATCCACCGTCTTCTTGCGGGCCTCGGTGGTTCCGATCGCCGCGACGGCCACGTCGAACCGTTCGTTTGCGACCGACGGCAGCAGGGCTGAAAATTCCTGGCCGGTGAACGTCACCTTGTCCTTGGGAAAGCCGATACGGGAGACGACGTTGAGGAACAGTTCGATATCGAAACCGGTGAACTGCCCGTCCGCCGTCGCGAACGTATAGGGCTTGGCGTCGCCCATCGTGCCGACGCTGATCGTCCCCGGCTCGATGAGATTATAGGGGTTTTCCGCCGCGGCCACGGAACCGGCTCCCATTGCCAGCAGACATGTCAGAAGGCCGGCCCGCACGGGTGCCGCGATCGCTGCGAAAGATTGAAAAGGCTTCATGGTCGTTCTCCGCTCTGAAGGATGCTCTTGTCGGCATTCGGATTTGCCCCGCCCTGCCGATCTCGGCAGAGGCGTCTGGACAAGATACCGGTCTCCTTTATAAAGAGACCGGTCTCAAAGCATATTTGATATCTGTCAATTGACCGGCCGTCAACAACTCTTGTAGTGCTGCCCCATGGAAGATTCCGCTGCTCCGAAACGTTCAGTCACGGTCGCCGACGTCGCGAAGGCGGCGCGCGTCTCAAAGGCGACGGCCGCCCGCGTGCTCGGCGGCTATGGCGTCGTCAGCGACAAGATCAGGGACGAGGTCATGGCGGCAGCCGCCGCGCTCGAATACCGCCCGAACGAACTCGCCCGCAGCATGAGCACCGGACGGTCCGGCATCATCGGGGTGGTGGTCGGGGATATCGAGAATGCTTTCTTCAGCCTCGCCGTGCGCGGCATCACCGATGCGGCCCGCCTTGCCGGCTTCAACGTCATCATCGCCAATTCCGGCGAAGAACTCGGAGCGGAAAAATCGGCGGTCGACCTGCTGATCGGCAAACGCGTCGACGGGCTGATCGTCACACCCGCCCGCTGCGACAGCATGGAGCATCTGCAACAGGTCCGCCGCGCCGGCGTGCCCCTGGTGCTGTTCGACCGCAGCATCCCGGAACTCGATGTCGACGCCGTGACCGGCGACGACCGCGACGCCGCGACCGCCGCAACCCGATACCTCATCGGGCAGGGACATCGCCGGCTCGCTTATGTCTCGGCCATGGAAGCGGAGGACGGCGGGCTGACCGACATCGGACGGATCTCGAATTCGGCGGTACGCGAACGCGTCGAGGGTTTTGTCGGCGTTTTGACTGAGGCGGACCTGCCGAACCCGCTTCACTATGTCAGGCTCGGCGCCACGGACCAGCGGCAGACGGACGCGGTGATCGAACGCCTGCTCCAGGACGCGTCACCGCCGACGGCGCTCCTGGCATCGGACAGCCTCGTCGGGCTCAGGATCTTCAAATCGCTGCAGTCGCTTGGGCTTTCGATCCCGAACGACGTCTCGATGATTTCCTTCCTGGATGCCGACTGGACCAGCGTCACCGTTCCGCCGATCACCATCGTCGACCAGCGCGTCTACGAGATGGGCAAGCTCGCCGGCGAGCGCCTGGTCGCCCGCATCGAGCGAGCCCCTCTTGCCGTCGAGCGTCTGCAGGTCGCAACGAGCCTAGTGATACGCGGCTCCGTCGCGACGATCGGCCGGTGACGGTGCCGGTTCGGCCGAATGCTGGGTTCTGGTGATCCCGTTTTTCCGGCCTCCGCTGAGAAAGAGGATGTGTCCGCTTTAGAGCGTCGGGCGCGATTTTTGAATCCTGCTCGATT
>NZ_NWSX01000023.1 GCF_002531825.1 Rhizobium sp. J15
CCATCACCGAAAGTTAAACCGGACAGCAGTGGGCTTGTCCCGAGCATCTGCCGTCGGTCGATAGGGCAGTAGATCCTCGGCACAAGGCCGAGGACGACGTCGAGAAGGAATGACGTTTTTCCACAAATTGAGCCCCGGTTCGGCCGGGGCTTTTTCGTGTCAGGCTCTGTCGCAATTTGAGCAGGCAATTTCGCGGAGAGTGCGAATTGCCGCTTGCCACCGCTTTTCAAATCACATAAAGATATCTTTATATCTTGATTGGGCGGGTAATGAGCGAACCTTTGAAGCTTGGACTGGATGGGTTGGTGGACGTCTTGAAGGCGGCCGGCGAGCCTACGCGTCTGCGTCTTCTGGCGCTTCTCGACGGCGGCGATCTGACGGTCACCGATCTCACCGAAATTCTCGGCCAGTCCCAGCCGCGCATCTCCCGCCACCTGAAGCTGCTCGGCGAAGCCGAACTGATCGAACGCTATCAGGAAGGCGCCTGGGCCTATTTCCGGCTCAAGCAGGACGGCAAGGCGGCCATGCTTGTGCGGGCGTTGCTGAAGCATGTTTCCGAGAACGATCCGACCATCCTTCGCGACGGCGAGCGGCTTTCGCAGGTCAAGCGCCAGCGCGCCGAACGCGCCCAGGCCTATTTCAGCCGCAACGCCGCGGAATGGGACGAGCTTCGCCGGCTGCATGCGGCTGACGAGGAAGTCGATGCCGCCGTCATCCGGCTGCTCGGCAACCAGCCGATCGATTCGCTGCTCGATCTCGGCACCGGCACCGGCCGTATCCTCGAATTGCTGTCGGGGCTTTACCGCCGGGCCATCGGCGTCGACGCCAGCCGCGACATGCTGAGCGTGGCGCGCGCCAATCTCGACAAATCACGCATCACCAAGGCGACGGTCCGCCACGCCGATATCCTGAACCTTCCGTTCGAGGGGCAGGATTTCGATCTGGTGACGATCCATCAGGTGCTGCATTTCTTTGACCAGCCGGAAATCGCGATCGCGGAAGCGGCGCGCATGTTGCGGCCGGGTGGCCGGCTCGTGGTCATCGACCTTGCGCCGCACGCGCTCGAATATCTCCGCGACGAACATGCCCATGTCCGTCTCGGCTTCTCGCACCAGGCGATGTCCGACTGGCTGCGCAAGACCGGGCTCGATGTCGAGCAGGTCGTCGATCTTCATCCGGGTCAGCAGAGCGGGCAGGGGCTGACGGTCACCGTCTGGCTCGCGCGCGATCCGAGGCGCCTCATGGCTTCGCAGACGAGCGAAGGCGCCGAACCTACATTTGCCGGGAGAGTATGACATGGCTTTGAACAACGAAGCACGCGGGCGCAACATCGGGATCTCCTTCGAATTCTTTCCGCCGAAATCGGAAGAGATGGAAGGCCAGCTCTGGGAGACCGTCAGCAAGCTGCAGGACTGGGACCCGGATTTCGTCTCGGTGACCTACGGCGCCGGCGGCACCACCAAGGCGCCGACGCTGTCGACCGTCACGCGCTTCCTGGGGCAGACGCCGCTTGCCACCGCTTCGCACCTGACCTGCGTCGGCGCGACGAAGGAAGAGACGCATCAGGTGATCGATACCTTCCGCAAGGCCGGCGTGACGCATTTCGTGGCGCTGCGCGGCGATGCGCCGGGCGGCGCGGGGGCGCCCTACCAGCCGCATCCCGGCGGCTACGCCAATGCGGCCGAGCTGGTGGCCGGCCTGAAGGCGATCGGCGATTTCGAGATCTCGGTGTCCGCCTATCCGGAAAAACATCCGGAAAGCCGCGATACGGCCGCCGATATCGACATGCTGAAGCGCAAGGCCGATAACGGCGCCAACCGGGCGCTGACGCAGTTCTTCTTCGACAACGACAATTTCGAGCGTTACCTGGAGCGGGTGCGCGCTGCCGGCGTCTCGATCCCCATCGTGCCCGGCATCATGCCGATCCAGAACCTGACGCAGCTGAAGCGCTTCGCCGGCGCCTGCGGCACGATCATTCCCGCCTTCCTCGACGAGCGTTTCGCCGGCTACGACGATAAGCCCGAGGAGCGGGCGAAGGTCGCGGCCGAAGTGGCGGCCGAACAGATCGAGGATCTGGTGCGGCGCGGCATCGACGAGTTCCATCTCTATACGATGAACCGCGCGCCGCTGGTTTCCGCCGTGCTCGACAATCTCGGCTTTTCCCGCCGCCCGGCAAAGAGCGCCGGCGCCGCAGCCTGATCTTTGTCTCCGCTCAAAAGTGAAAAGCGCATGTCGGGCGGGACATGCGCTTTTTCTTTGGCGGATTGATCAGGGGAGTTTAGGCACTATCAGCGTTATGCGTTTGTCATCCTGGCTCAGATGAAGAGCATGGATAGGACGAAAGCGAACGCTGCACTGACCAACAGAACATTCAAGGATTGCGTGAGTCCCATGTCTGTCTCCTCGCGTTAACCGGCCGATATTATGTCTGAAATATGTCGGTTGGAAAGCGGATTTTATGCTGCGCCGCCGAAATGGGCGGTGGATAAGTCGAGGATCGTTTTCGCAAGTTATTGATATAAAACGATAATTTATCGCTAATTTTTGTTCACAGATTTTAACGCGGCGTTAAATCAGGCGATTGCGGGTTCACCTATGCGCCGAAAACATGGCGGCCGCGCAAGCGGTTGAAAACATAGAGAATATACAACCGTCACTCAGGCAGGTTTCGTCAGCAGGCGATAGGCGCGGCCATCGAGGATGACGAGGCCGAAACCGATCAGCGCCATGCCGGCGAGTTCGGCGAGGCTCAGCCTTTCGCCCAGGAAGAGCACGCCGAGAAGGATGGCGCCCGGCGGAACCAGCAGGGTGACGAGCGAGGCGTTCGTGGCGCCGGCCATTGCCATGATCCTGAAATAGAGAATGTAGGCGAAGGCCGTCGACAGCAGCGCCAGTGCCAGGATGGCAAGCAGTGCGTCGAGCGGCGGCGCGGCAAGTTCCCAGGGGCGATCGGCGAGCAGCGACAGCGGCAGCGCGATCAACGAGGAGGCGGTCAACTGGCCGGCAGCGGTAACGGGGGAGGGAACGCCCTTGAAACGTTTGCCGTAGGTGGCGGCGAAGCCGTAGGAGACGGCGGCAAGCACCGGAAGCAGCAGCGCCCAGAGCGGCGCTTCGCTGCCGGTGGAGATGCTGGGGCCGATCAGCACGACCGTACCGGCGAGGCCGACGAGGCAGCCGGCGATCTTTGCCGAGGTAAGCTTCTCGTCCGAGGTGAGGTAATTGGCGATGAGCACGGTCCAGATCGGCGTCGTTGCGTTCAGGATCGCCGCAAGGCCGGCGCCGATCCGCGTCTGGCCGAAGAAGATCAGCGCATGTGGCAGGACATTGTTGATGATGCCGAGAAAGAGGAATTCCCGCCAGCGGGCCTTGAGGATCGGATAGATATCGAAACGGCCGGCGATATAGATATGCAGCGCGAGCGCTGCGAGCAGCAGCCTGAGGAAGACGAGGGTCAGCGGCGGTACGTGCTGGACGGCGATGCGGGCAAAGAAGAAAGAGCCGCCCCAGATCAGGCCGAGCAGGACCAGCAGCCCCCAGGTCCAGGCATTCATTCTGCTGTCCATGCCGCTTCCTCCAGCTAAAAGGTTCGGACAGACTTAGCGCAGACCGAAAACGGCGCCACCCGTTTCTTGCGAAGCGGGTGGCGTAAATCGTCAGGGATCAGAGAGCGTTGAGGAGGGCAGGCGTCGCCCAGCCGTCGGCCGGCATGCCGAGGCGCTGCTGCTCCTTCTGGATCGCAACGCGCGTACCGGAGCCGAGAATGCCGTCGATCTCGCCGACATCATGGCCGAGCGATTGCAGCTTGGTCTGTAGCGTCTTCATCTGCTCGTTGGCGAGCCCCTGTTCAGGCGTGCCCTTGAGATAGGTCGGGGCGCCGGAAAGCCGGGTCGCGAAATAGGCGGCCGACGTCGTGTAGATGAAGGACTTGTTCCATTCGAGATAGATCTTGAAATTCGGGTAGGCGATGAAGGCCGGTCCCATGCGGCCCTGCGGCAGCACGAGATCGCCTTCGAGATCGCCGAAGGCGGTGTTGCCGTCGCGGGGCGTGACGCCGAGCGCGAACCACTCGCTGGCCTTCATCGTGCCGCCGAGGCCGGATTTCTCGAAGGGCAGATTGTCGGGCAGGGTGACTTCCTGCAGCCAGGGCTGGCCGCGCTCGAAGCCGAGGTGCTGGATGAATTTCGCCGCTGTCAGGATGGCGTCCGGACCGCTCTGCTTCAGGCGGACATGGCCGTCGCCATCGCCGTCCATGCCATAGGCGATGATATCGCGCGGCAGCATCTGCACCTGGCCGATCTCGCCGGCCCAGGCGCCGGTATTGGTGGCGGGGTCGAGGTCGCCGTGCTGGACCATCTCGATGAGGGCGATCAGCTGCGGTCGGAAGAGCTCCGGCCGGCGGCAGTCATGCGACAGCGTCACCAGGGCGTTGCGGGTGTTGAAATCGCCCTGGACGGCGCCGAAATCGGTTTCCATCGCCCAGAAGGCGGTGATGACGCCCGCGGGGACGCCGAATTCCTGCTCGGCCCGGGCAAAGACGTCGGCATATTGCTTCATCTTCTGGCGGCCGATGTCGAGGCGGGCCTGGCTGACGGTGCGCTGGGAGAATTCGAGGAAGGTCTGCTTGAAGACGCCCTGGGCGCGATCCCGGCTGAGCACCTTGGGATCGATCTCGGCGCCGGCAAGCGCCGCGTCGGCGGCCGCGGCACTGGCGCCGGCGGCAACTGCATCGGCCTTGACGCCCTCAAGGAAGGCGGACAGATCGCCGCCGCAGGGCGCCGCCGCCGGAGCGGAGGCAGCAGGCGCCTGCTGGGCGGCCGCGCCGCCGGCAAAGGTCAGGGCAAACAGGAGGGCGAGTGCAGAGCGGCTTGCGAGCGAGCGGTGCATGAATGCGGTCCTTATAGCAAATAGCAAATGGATGCCCGTCGCTTTCACAGAGGAATGTGACGGAAGCAAGAAAGATTGAAAGACGTTACTAAGAATTTCTATCCTTGGAAACGGTCGCGACCCAGTTGTTCCAGTTCTTTGCGCTGCCGGCAAAGACGTTGATATCGGTCGGCCCCTTGATGCCGGGAACAACGCCGGTCGAGGTATACTGCCAGAAGGCCCAGCGGCGGTCGGAATAGGTCACTTCCGGGTGCTTGGCCACGGAGCGCACCCAGAAATGATAGTCCGGGAAGTAGCCGACGAGATTCTCGCGGTGGAAATCGACCGAAGTATAGATGATCGGCCGTTTGCCGTAATAGGCCTCCAGCCGGTCCATGAAACGCTGCATTTCGGCGCGCACCGTTGCCGGGTCGGGACGATAGCGGCAGGTCTTCGATTCGCCGTTCCATTCGACGTCGAGCACCGGCGGCAGGCGCATGGCGTCCTTCGGCACGTTGCTGATGAACCAGTCGGCCTGTTGGTCGGCCGAGGAGCAGAAATAATAGAAATGATAGGGAGCGTGCGGGATGCCGGCGGCGCGGGCCTCGCGCCAATATTCGTCGAATCGGGGGTCGAGCCTGTCCTTGCCTTCCGTCGCCTTGATGAAGGCGAAGGCGACGCCCGAATTCTTCACCGTCGCCCAGTCGATATCGCCTTGCCATTTGGAGATGTCGATGCCGTGCACATCATTCTGATGCGGGTGCTTCGCGCCGAAATTCTGCGGATCGGTGTCCTTGAAGCGCGTTTTCGGCTTGATCGACGCCGTTTCGAGGTAATCATAACCGGAGGAGGAGCAGCCGGCGAGCATGATGGCCAAAGGCAGAACGCAAAACAAAAGCCGGCGCATGGGTATCCCGTCGTGAACCGAATGATCTCTTTGCCCCACAGCCTGACCTTCGAAAATGACGAGCCCAGCAGAGGTATAACCCTCTTTTCACCATATCAACGTAAAAAATCGGTTAGTTTCAAGCGAATTATGAGCGTTTGCTGATAATTGCCGCCCGCCAGGCATAACCGCCGCCGACGGTTTCGAAGACCAATCGCGCCTTGTTCTCTTCGGCCTGGGCTTCCAGTACCTCGCGCAGGTCGCGGCGCGGGGTGACGTGGAACTTGGCGAGCCAGGACTGGAGCATGCGGCGGAACCAGCGCGGCAGGCCCTCCTGCTGGCCGAAATCGACGATATGGAGCTGGCCGCCGGGATTGAGCGCGGCGATCGACGCGTCGACGGCGCGCTCCCAATCCGGGATCATCGACAGGGCATAGGAAATGAGGATGCGGTCGAAGCCGCTGACGCCGAATTCGCGCGGTGTGAAGGCCGTGGCGTCGGCGACGCGGAATTCCGGAATGGTCGCTTTGGTGGCGAAGGTCTTGCGCGCCGAGATCAGCATTTCCTGGGAAATGTCGAGGCCGAACAGCTTGGCGGTCGGGAAGTGCCTGTGGGCCAAAGCCATGTTGCGGCCGGTGCCGCAGCCGACCTCGAGCAGGGTGCCACCTTCCGGCACGTCGAGATTGCGGATCGTGCTGTCGCGGCCGAGAAGATAATATTTGCGGGTGAGGTCGTAGATGTGGCGCTGGTAGCGGTACATGCCATCCATGAGGCTGGCATGCTGATCGCTCTTTCCCACCGTCTCGGCGCCGACCTTGCTCACGCCTTCTTCCCGTAGATGTGGAAGCCGCCGTAGATCGCCGAGCGGTCGAGTGCGGTCAGTTCGCGCGACTTCTCCTCGAAGTAGTCCCACTGGTCGCGGATCGACGGAGACAGGCGGCCTTCGATGATGCTCTTTTCGGCGGCGGTGCGGAAGATCACGCGCGCACCTTCGCGCGCCGTGCGGGTGATCTCCCGCCAGACGTCGTTCAGCTGCCCGTCGGTCATCCAGTCCTGCGCGTCGAGCAGGATGTAGCGATCGCGCGAGGAAGCCGGCTCGCGGGCCAGAAGCTCGGTAAAGCTTGCATGGTGAACGTTGACGCGGTCGACATTGGCGCGGATCACTTCGTAGTGCTCCGGCTTCAGATAGGTCGGCAGCGGGCCTTCCTCTGCGGCCGCATAGCGGCGGCCGAAGGCCTGCCAGGCGAAATAATTGTCGCGCATCGGGAAGTGACAGGCGAGCTTTTCCAGGCGGTGCTTCAGCACCGGCGCGATCGAATGATCGTCGGCAAGGCTTGCGAGCTCGTCATATTGCTGCGGCGGAATGCCGAGACCGAAGAGAGAGCTCTTGCGGCCGGTGATCCAGCGCACGACCGGCTTTTCGAATAGGGGCGCGATCTGCTCGTCGAAGAACTGGCGCTGCTCGCGGATCGAGCGGGTCTTGGTCATTTCACGCAGCTTGACGCCGTGCAGGCGGGCAAGAAGATGGGCCGCGCCGATGAAGCGGCCGAGCAGGCCGGTTTCGTAGATATTGCGGTCGAAGACGGTGACGCGACGACGGCCGAACTTGCGGCCGTTCCAGTAGCTGCGGGTCGCCTCGTCGAGCTTGGCGGCGAGATGCCGGTCGAAGGCGCGGCTGTTCGACTTCTCGTTCGGCATCGCCAGGAAGCGGACCAGATCGGAATGGCCGGGCAGATGCTTGAAGGCGGCAAGCTTCAGGCGGTTCAGCGCGATGTGGTGCGGGTTGAGATCGACGACGTCGATCGAGGCCGGCGCCTTGGAGAGATAGGCGAGCATGTTGCAGCCGCCGGAACCGATGGTGACGATGCGATGATTGGGCTTCAGCTCCATAGCCTGCATGTCGAGATCCGGATCCTCCCAGATCTGCGGATAGACGAGGCCGGAGAAGAGCAGACCGAAGAGACGCTCGGAAAAACCATCCTTCGAAAAAGCCTTGTGGCGGAGAAGGGCGTCCTTGAGTTTCCGGTTCTTGCGGAAGCCGGCATCCGGTGCAAATTCCGACATGAGTCTGTCACCTTTTTAGCGTTCAGGGCGTGTAGCGCGCCACTGCTACAGTTTGATGACGTGGGCTGTGGGCCTGCGCCGTTCGAAAGGATCCTCCTCCTCGGAAAGTGATCGGGGTGAGGGATCTTCTTTGCGCCGCCCCCTTTCCGGCGGGCGGAATTCCTGCTTCTCTCCGGGCATTCGGAGGAATGCCATGCGATTTGTGCTGCGTGTCCTGAAGGCGCTTGCTCTCCTTCTCGTTCTCATCGTCGTTGCCGGCGCCGCCTGGCTGTATGTCCGGCCGCCGGAGCTTCTGCGCGTCGGCGACGGCTATGCCGCCAAGATCGTCTGCTCCAATGTCTTCATCGCCGGCCGCAATGCCGAGGATGTGCTGGAGGACGACGTGCAGGCGCCGGGAAACCCGCTGCTGCGGCTGGTGCGCGTCAGCGTCGATCATGACAACGGCCGGGTGACGGCCCGCTTCATGGGGCTGTTCGCATCGAGTTATGCGCTCTATCGCAGCGGGCTCGGCTGCACGAGCGTGCCGGATGGCGATTTCGAGGCGGCGGAGAAGGCCGTGCCCTTCGATCCGCCGGCCAGGATGGAGACGAGTGACGCCTCGTGGCCGCAGGGCGAGGGCGTCGGCGATGCCGACGGCAAGATCGCCGCGGTGCTGGCCGATGCCGGGCTTGCCGGCCCGTCGATGCGGGCGATCGTCGTGGTGCGCGATGGCCGCATCGTCGCGGAAGCCTATGGCTCCGGCTTCTCGGCCAAGACGCCGCTGATCGGCTGGTCGATGACGAAGACGGTGAATGCGGCGATCCTCGGCCGGCTGATGCTCGACGGCAAGATCTCCTTCGACGACGATCATCTGCTGGCGCAGTGGAAGGACGATGCGCGCGCCAAGATCAAGGTTTCCGACCTGCTCGGCATGGAGAGCGGCCTTGCCTTCAACGAGAATTATGGCGATGTCGCCGATGTGACGCGCATGCTCTATCTCGACCCCGATATGGTATCGCTGCCGGCCAATGCGCCGATGGAGGCCGCGCCCGGCAAGCGGTTCCGCTATTCGAGCGGCACGGCGGTGCTCCTGTCGCGCATCTGGATGGACAGGGTCGGCAATGCGCAGGCGGCCTTTTCCTATCCGCATGACGCGCTGTTTGCGCCGCTCGGCATGACGAGCGCCGTCTTCGAACTCGATGCGCGCGGGACGTTCGCCGGCAGTTCCTATCTCTATGCGACGGCGCATGACTGGGCGCGCTTCGGGCAGTTCCTGCTGCAGGACGGCGTATGGAACGGCCGGCGGCTGTTGCCGGAGGGTTTCGTCGGCGCCATGCGCACGCCGACGGCGGCCTCGAACGGCCAGTACACGCAGGGTCAGGCCTGGCTTGCGCCCGGCGGCGGCTCGAGCGCCGCGTTCGGGCTGCCGGAGGACACGTTCTGGCTGTCGGGGCATGACGGGCAGAGCATGGCGATCGTGCCGTCCGCCAATCTGGTCGTCGTCCGGCTCGGACTGACGCCATCCTGGCTCGATTACCGGCCGCGGACGCTTCTCAAGGCGATCCTGGCGGCCTTGCCGCCGTCCGGCGCGCCGCAGCAGCAGGCCGGATCACAGCAACGCACGCAGGCGCAGCCATAGAGCGTGTCGCGCAAAAGTGTGCGCGGTTTTGCGATAACGACACGCGAGAAAATAAAGACCTAAAGCACGGGAGCGAATCTGAAAGATCGCGACGTGCTTTGGGCCGGCGCTTGTGCGCCGAGCTTGTCTCAATCGTCGATGTCAGTAATTGCCCTGGGCGATGTCGTTCATGCCCTTGCGCTTGGCGTCGTAGTAATAACCGCGCGCATATAGGCGGACGGCGTCATCTTCCTTGCTGTCGGAGACGAGCCAGGCGCCGCGCAGATATTTCGCGGCATATTTGATGTTGGTCTCGGCGTCGAAGAGGCCGCCCGGCGCACCGTCATAGCCCATCGACTTGGCGGTGTTGTATTTGATCTGCATGAGGCCGAAATAGCCGCGCTTGTTGTAGGCCTTCGGATTGTAGCGGCTCTCGCGATGGACGACGCGGTGGAGCAGCGTTTCGGGAATTTCGTAAAGTTTCGAATATTTCTGGATCAGCTTGGAGACGAAGCTCTTCTCGACGGTCGGCGCATCGTCCTTGTCGTCGTCGCTGAACATCGGCGGCGCCGTCGGCGGATCGATCGGCCCGGATTCGTCGAAGCCGTAATCCATGGAGCGCGGCGTGGTGTCGACCGCGGCAAGGGCTGCCAGCGCGCTGTTCTGCGGGGTGGCGGCAAAGGCAAGCTGCGTTGCCGGCTGCGCCGGCGTGCCCGGGCGCGGCGTCGGCACGACGGACTGAATGGCGGTCATTTCGGGCGTCAGCGGGATCTGCGCATAGGCTGTCGGCTGCATGCCTGCCTGGATGGTGAGATCGGCGGCTTGAGAAGCGGTGACCGCCGGCATCGCCGTTGCGGTCAGCGACGGGCCTGCCTGCGTCGGAAGAACGGCGCCTGCGACTGCGGCAGCGCCTTCGGCTGTCGGAACCGCGGCAAGCATCGCGTCTTCGCCGGGCTTGGGTGTCGGCACCACGGTCTGAAGAGCTGTCAGTTCGGCCTGAGAGGTGTATTCGACGCTCGTGCAGCCGGTCATCACGCCGCAGCAGAGCACCGTAGAAACGACAAGACTGCGTTTCAGGCCGGACAATCCGATCGCTACCATTCCGTCACTTTCGTGAAATCGCGCCGCCCCGGCAGCGTTATAAAAGTTACTAAAAAGCTTAAACCTGACGACCCCATTAACCTATTCGTTGCATTCCGGCAACCACGGAATGTTTCTACGCTGCAATACGGCGATACCCGGCCGTTACGGCGCCTGCAGCGATCAGCAGCGTGCCGCCGGTCCGGTTTACGGCGCGCTGGACGCTCGCCTTGCGAATCAGTCCGCGAGCGGAATGGGCGAGAAACGCGTAGGTGGCGGCGTTGAGGATCGCCAGCACGAGGAAGGTCGCTTCCATGATCGCCATCTGTCCGAGGAAGGGCAGGGCCGGATTGAGGAACTGCGGCACGAAGGCGACGAAGAAGACGATGCTCTTCGGGTTGAGGGCGGTGACGACATAGGCGTGGAGGAAGATCCTGAGCGACTTTTCCTCAGGCAGATTGTCGTTGTCGGCGACGGGCTCACCGATCACCGGAGCCCGCCAGAGCTTGATTCCCAGCCAGATCAGGTAGGCGCCGCCAATCCACTTCAGGACGGTGAAGAGGGTGGCGGAAGCCGCCAGCACCGCGCCGAGGCCGAAGAGGGAGGCCGTCATCGCGGTGAAGTCGCCAAGCGCCACGCCGCTGACCGTTGCAAGCGCGGTGCGGCGGCCATGGCCGAGCGCATAGGAGACGACGAGCAGTATCGTCGGCCCCGGTATCGCCAGCATGATGGCGGATGCGGCCGCAAAAGCGAGCCAGGCTTCAAGCGACATGGTGTCTCCTCCTATTCCTCAGGAATAAGCAAAGACATCATATTAACCATCCGTCAATCACGCTTCTTTGTATTTCTGGCCTATATTGTCCATGACTTCGGCAAACCATGCCGTAGACAGGTCAAAAGCCTTGCCACCCTTGATGCGCGGGAATTCTATAGTGCGCAATTTACCGTTCTGCGCTTCATCGTGGCCGGTGACGCCGGAGACTTTATTGAGCGCGCTTTCGACGGCGAGATCGACCATGCTCTGGATCAGCCTGAGATCGTCGCCGTTGGCCGGGGCCGAGCGGGCGAAATAGCCCGACTTCTGCACCAGCGAGCGCTCGGCGTTCAGGAGATTGGCGAACTGCTTCTGGAACCAGGCGCCGACATTGATCGTGTCGATCTTCACATGGCCGAAGGCGTCGCGCTTGATGGTCTCGCCGGCCGCTTCCCGCTCGGCGACGATGGCGTCGAGGCAGGCGCCTTCCGAGACGAAGACGGTGGCGTGGCCGGTGCGGTCCATGATGTCCTTCAGGCGGGCGGCTTCGGCGTCGAGGTCGAAGGCCATTTCGGGCAGGTAGACGGCGTCGATGCTTTTCAGATGCGCGTCCATCATCAGGCCGCCGACATATTGGTTGCGGCTCGTGCGCTGGAGATAGGCGCGAGCGGTGGCGGCCGTCAGCCAGCCGCAATGGCGGCCCATCACCTCATGGATGACAAGGGTGCGCGGCGCGGCCGTCTGTTCGTTGCTGACATTGTCGAAGAAATGCGCGCCGACTTCGGCGGCCGTCCAGGCGCCGAGCGACTGGCGGATCGGCACGACGTCGTTGTCGACGGTCTTCGGCAGGCCGACGACGGTGAGGTTGTAGCCGTTGGCGGCGAGATAGGCGGCAAGGTCGGCAGCGGTGGTGTTGGTGTCGTCGCCGCCGATCGTGTGGAGAATGGTGATGCCGTCATCGGCGAGCCGTTCGGCGGCGACCCGCAGCGGGTTCTCGCCTTCCTTGACGAGGCCGCGCTTGACGCAGTCGGCGGCGTTGGTGAGCTTGACGCGGCTGTTGCCGATCGGCGAGCCGCCATAGCGGTGCAGGAGCGGCGCCTTTTCGCGTATGTCGCGGCTGATCTCGATGCGGTCTCCGAGCAGTACGCCCTGGTAGCCGGACTTGTAGGCGACGATATCGATCTCGGGGGCCACGTCGCTGTAACGTTCGATGAGGCCGCCGACGGCGGAGGAAAGACAGGGGGCCAGGCCTCCGGCGGTCAGCATTGCGACTTTCTGTTTGGCCATGATTTCCCTCCTATGGTGTTCAGTGCGGCAGCGTTAGCTAGCGCATGGATGCGGCAGGGAGAGGGCCCTGTAAAGTAAAGAATTTACGAAAAACGTGCCTTTTTGCCGAGTTAAACGGCAAAGCTGGCGGGAAGCGCCGATATAATCGTTTCAAGCCCGTGCTGCCGGTCGGGAACTGTTTGTGGAAATCGGGGGTTAAGCAGTGAGCGAGGGTGGTGAGGGACGTCCCGCTCACGCCAGATCAGGCGAAAGCGATCGATCGCTTGCTGCGGCGCAATAATTACCGAATCGTGAAAACTGTTTTCGATCCTACGACCAATAGTCGCCTTGCAAAGGCTACGATTCTTTGGTCAAGCTGATTTCTCATACTTGACTATCGTGCGAGAGATTTTCGATGTCCTTCTGGGAAAAACTGTTGAATGCCATTGGCAATACCGCGGGCAATGCGCTTTCCGCGGTGGTCGAGGCTATCCGGACGGTTTTCGAAGGCGATCCGGAAACGCGCCGCAAGGTGGCTTTCTCGGTGGCGATCATCGCGCTTTCGGCCAAGATGGCGAAGGCTGACGGCATCGTGAGCGAGAAAGAGGTCGAGGCCTTCCGCGAAATCTTCGAATTTCCCGAGGATCAGGCCAAGAACGTCGCCAGGCTCTATAATCTCGCCCGTCAGGACGTTGCCGGCTACGAAGCCTATGCCGAGCGGCTCTCCACGCTCTGCGTCACCTGCGCGGCCAATTGCCCGGTGCTGGAAGACGTGCTCGACGGCCTGTTCCACATCGCCAAGGCCGATGGGCTGATCCACGAGAAGGAATTGAATTTCCTCAGCCATATCGCCGAGATCTTCCAGATGAGCGAGACCCGCTTCGAGCAGATCGCCGCCCGCCATGTCTCGTCCGGCGGCGATCCGTACAAGGTGCTCGGCGTGTCGCCTTCCGACGATTTTCCGACGATCCGCCGCCGTTACTACGGCCTCGTCAGCGAACATCATCCGGACCGGCTGGTTTCGCGCGGGGTGCCGAAGGAGTTCCATGTGATCGCCAATGAGCGCATGGCGGCGCTGAACGCCGCCTATGCGGCGATCGAGAAGGAACGCCGCGCCGCATGACCTCTTTCGAGGCGGATTACCGAAATGCCCGCGTGCGGCCGTCGCCCAACCACGGCGAGCGGGCGGACGGGCGCCATCCCGACATGATCCTGCTGCACTATACCGGCATGCCGACGCCGGAGGGCGCGCTCGACTGGCTCTGTCGGGACGAGAGCCAGGTTTCCAGCCATTATTTCGTGCATGAGAATGGCGAGGTCATCCAGCTCGTTCCGGAGGCGCGGCGCGCCTGGCATGCGGGCAAGAGCAGCTGGCACGGCGAGAGCGATATCAATTCGCTGTCGATCGGCATCGAAATCGCCAATGCCGGCCATCCCGGCGGCCTTCCCGACTTTCCGAAAAAGCAGATCGCCGCAGTGATCGAATTGTGTCGCGACTGTGTCAAACGTTGGTCGATCGCACCGGAACGGGTGCTCGGGCATTCCGATGTCGCCCCGATTCGCAAGGTCGATCCGGGTGAAAAGTTCCCTTGGGCGGAGCTCCACCGGGCGGGCGTGGGGCACTGGGTCGAGCCGGCAACGATCACCGGCGGACGCTTCTTCCAGTGCGGCGATGCCGGCCAACCCGTCGAAGCACTGCAGTCGATGCTGTCGCTCTATGGTTACGGCACTGAAATCACGGGGCAATTTTCAGAAAAAACGGCAGGCGACGTGGAGGCTTTCCAGCGGCATTTTCGGCCCGAACGGATAGATGGCATCGCCGATTTCTCGACGATCGACACGCTGCACCGGCTACTGTCGGCTTTGCCGCGTTATTCCTGATTCCTCGACAATTACTGAAACGCCGAATTTCGCACTGCAGCGCGAAATTCGGCCTGCCACATCATTTCCCTATTATCTCCTCATTGCGATGGTCTAAGAACCTCCGCCAAGCGGTACTCGGGGCTGTTTTCGAGTTAAACCACGGGCGCTATGTGAAACGATAAGAATTGCCGCGAATCCAGATCGGTCATTGATCTGGTATTCATTATGACAGCGAGGCGCGCCGTCCGGAAATTCTTTGGGTCGGAGTGTTCAAGACTACATGAGAAAACTGATTGTTGTTGCTGCAACATGCGCTGGCATGGTGCTGGCCGGAAATAGCTTTGCCTTTGCGAATGATTGGGGTGTGCGAGCTGATGCGCCGGTGAAGAAAATCGAGCGTCCTTCGAAGAATACAGAGCGTTCGTTGAAGAAAGCGGAGCGTTCGGGCAAGCCGGCGAAGCGTCCGCTCAAGACGGCGGAACGCACACTGAAGACGGTCGAGCGCCAGAGCGGTTATCCCGTCGCCAATGTTTCCGGCAATTCCTATTCCGCACTGATCAGCAAATATGCGAACCAATATGATGTACCGGTTGCGCTTGCGACCGCTGTCATCCGTATCGAAAGCAATTTCAATCCGAATGCGCGCGGCAGCCACGGTGAAATCGGCCTGATGCAGATAAAGCCTGCAACTGCCCGCATGATGGGCTATTCCGGCAGCGCCAAGGGCCTGTTCGATCCGGAAACCAACATCAAGTACGGCATGAAATATCTGGCTGCCGCCCATGATCTCGGTGGTGGCGAGACCTGCAACACCATCCTCAAATACAATGCCGGTCATGGCGCCACGCGCATGAACCCGGTGTCCAAGTCCTATTGCGGCAAGGTTCTCGCAATGCTCTGAAGCGCTTATCCCTGACAAGAGCTGGATGATTCAAGATGATTGCCATGGTATCGCTGGAATTTAGCGAGGTGGGATATGGCAGTCGACTTCAGGTTCATGATCATCGGACGCGGCATGATGGGTGCCGCGGCCGCCCGGCATCTTTCTACGATGGCCGATGGCATCGCGCTGATCGGCCCGCCGGAGCCCGAGGAGCGCAAGACCCATCACGGCGTCTTTGCCAGCCATTATGACGAAGCGCGCATCACCCGCACCTTCGACGGCAATCTCGCCTGGGGAACCTTCGCCGCCCGGGCGCTCGACCGCTACCGCGACATCGAGGCGAAGAGCGGCATTTCCTTCTTTTCGGAAGCCGGCTGCCTCTTTGCGGGTCCGCCGCCCAAGCACGAGCAGGACTTTCTTCTCCGGGCGCAGGCCGTCAGCCGGACGCTCGGCAGCGATATCGAGATCGTCGCGCCGGCGGAGCTTGGCCGGCGTTTTTCGTATCTTAATGTCGGTTCCGATTTCAGCGGATATTTCGAGCGCAAGCGCGCCGGGCATATCAACCCGCGGGCGCTGGTGCGCGCGCAGGTGAGGCTTGCCGAACGGGGCGGCGTTTCCCTGATCAAAGAGACCGTGACATCGGTGCGCGACGCCGGTTCCTATGTCGAAGTGACGGCCGGTGCGAGAGGCTACAGGGCCGAACGCGTGCTGGTCGCGGCCGGCGGTTTCAGCAATTTCAACGCCCTGCTGCCGCGTCCCCTCGATCTCACCGTGAAGGCGCGCACGGTCGTCTTCTATGAAATCGGCGAGCGCGAGATGGCTGTATTCGGCGACATGCCGTCGACCATCGTGCTCGGCGACCGGGAGGAGGACCACATCTATATCCTGCCGCCGGTGCGTTATCCCGATGGCAAGACCTATCTGAAGCTCGGCGGCGATACCGAAGCGCTTACCTTCGGCCGGCTGGAGGATGCCGGCGCGTGGTTCCGTTCCGACGGCAGTGCGGCCGAGCGCGATCATCTCTCGGCGATCGCCCTGCAACTGATGCCGGAGCTTGCCGGCTGCCCGGTCACATCAGGGCCGTGCGTCGCGAATTTCACGCCGACCGGCTATCCCTATGCCGGTTTCACCCAGTCGCCGCGCATCTCGGTGCTGACCGGCGGCAATTTCGTCGCCGCCAAATCCTCCGACGAACTCGGGCGTCTGGGCGCCGTGCTTCTCAGGGAAGGGCGGCTCGGGGACGAGGATTTCGGCCGCGAGTTGGCTCCAGTCTTTGCCTAAAGCGCATCGCGATCTTTCAGATTCGTTCGTTGCGCTTTAGCTTTTGTTTTTTCACGCACGTCGTTGCCGCAAAACCGCTGCACACTTTTGCGCGACATCCTCCAGAGGAATATCATGGCAGTCGATTTCAAATATATCGTCGTCGGCCGCGGGCTGATGGGAGCCGCCGCCGCGCGGCATCTGGCGTGCCAAGTGGAAGGCGTCGCGGTGATCGGCCCGGACGAGCCCGATGATCGCAAGACGCATGACGGTGTCTTCGCCAGCCATTACGACGAGGGCCGCATTACCCGCACCATCGATCCCGATCGCAACTGGGCGCTGCTCGCCAATCGTTCGATCGCTCGTTACGGCGAGATCGCACGCGAGAGCGGCATCGACTTCTACTGTGAGGTCGGCTGCGTCGTCGTTGCCCCTGATGGAAGCGATTATCTGGAGCGGACCCGGCAGGCGGCGGTCTCGCTCGGCGTCGAGACCAGCCATCTGGACGGAAGCGGATTGAAGGCGGTTTTTCCCTTCTTCGCCTTTCCCGACGCGGCTGCCGGCGTCTTCGAGGCGAGGGGAGCTGGATATATCAGCCCGCGCAAACTGGTGAAGGCACAATCAATGCTGGCGGAAAAGGCGGGCGCCACGGTCATCCGGGATCATGCCGTCTCGATCCGCGAGGAGGGCGGGCGCGCGACCGTCGAGACTGCCGGCGGAGTGACCTATCGCGCCGAGAAAGTGCTGCTGGCGGCGGGCGGATTTTCCATTGCCCGGAATCTGTTGCCGCAGCCCGTTGCCATGACGGTTTATGGCCGGACGGTCACACTTTTCGAGGTGAGCGAGGCCGACGCGCTCCGCCTGGCCGCGATGCCGTCGCTCATCCTCGACGTGCCCGGCATCCACATCTATCTGCTGCCACCGATCCGTTATCCCGACGGCAAATATTACCTGAAGATCGGCGGCGATCCGGATGATCTGGTCTTGAGCGACGACGTCGAGATGCGCGCCTGGTTCAGGACCGAGGGGCGCGAGACGGTGCGCGCCTATCTGCAGCGCATCGTCGCCGGCATCGTTCCCGATATGACGCCGCTTTCGATCTCGACGGCCGCCTGCGTCGTCTCGCTCACCGAAAGCGGCTATCCGATGATCGGCTATGGCGCATCGCCCGGAATCGCGGTGCTGACGGGCTGCGCCGGAACCTCTGCCAAGAGTTCGGACGAAATCGGCAGGCTCGGGGCCGAGCTGCTTTTGTCAGGCAGAATCAGCCAACAGGGCTATTCCACGGATTTCACACCTTATTTCCGTTAAGGCTGCCACCCATATTTCGGTGGTAATTGCGGGCTTCCTCGTTTATGGGAGCCCTGCCAGTTGGCCGGGCAGCCGCGCTTTACCAATGCCGAAAGGCGGTAGGGTGAGGAAAGTCCGGGCTCCACGGAAACACGGTGCCGGATAACGTCCGGCGAGGGCGACCTCAGGGAAAGTGCCACAGAAAGCAAACCGCCTGTCATGACAGGTAAGGGTGAAAGGGTGGGGTAAGAGCCCACCGCATCTCCGGCAACGGAAATGGCACGGTAAACCCCACCGGGAGCAAGACCGAATAGGGATGACGCGGCGGGCCGAAAGGCCCTCCGGCCGGTTTCCAGGCCAGTCATCCGGGTGGGTTGCGTGAGGCAGCGTGCGAGCGCTGTCCCAGAGGAATGGCTGCCACGTTCCGGCTCGCGCCGGAGCCATACAGAACCCGGCTTACAGGCCAACTGGCGATTAACATCCGAGCCGCGGCAAGGCTCTAAGCCCCTGAAACAGGGCGTTTTCAAGCTCGTATTCATACAGCCGACGGATGGATTTTTGTGCGACGCCACCAATGCGTGTCATCTGTAAAATGGCAACGCTAACCCTTTGTTAAACTTAACAGCTTATAAATGTTTGATCATGCGCCCGTTGCGAAATGGGTGTATCCCATTGACGCCCATATGGTCCCATGCTATCCCAAATGCGCACTGCACCAGGGCAATCATTTGCCCATTTATCGCAAAGCAAAGGCGCCTTCCTTTCCGGAAGCGTCGGGTGGGATTTAGCTCATCCGGCTTGCGAAGCTGTGCCTGATATCGGGAGTTTCGGGCGTTTCGATGATGTCCGGATCCCTGCGGGAACGGATGTTTCGTGTCATGAGCCGCTTCCTATCGAACGCGACCAACAGGATCGATGCCAAGGGCAGGGTTTCCGTGCCTTCGGCATTCCGTTTCGTGCTGGCGCAGCGCAACGTCCAGGAGCTTTACTGCTTTCAGGATTTTGTGTTTCCGGCGATCAGCGTCGGCGGTCCGGATCTTCTCGAAAGGTTCGAACGGCAGATTGCTGCGGAAGATCCGTTTTCGCCGGATGCGAATGCGATGTCGCTTCTGATCCACGGAGGCGGTGTCTTCATGAAGCTCGACGCCGAGGGGCGGTTGATGGTGACGGATTTCATCCGCGACTTCACCGGCATCTCGGACGAGGTGACCTTCGTTGGTCGGGCGGATCATTTTCAGCTCTGGCAGCCGCAGGCATTTCAGGCCGCGCAGGCGCAGGCACGAGGGGAGCGCAAGCTGGCGGGCAAGCGTTCCTGAAAGGACGAGGGAACGGAATGGTGGCGAATCCTGGCGGAGGTTCAACTGATGCCGGTGGCGGACCGGTTCGTCACATTCCTGTTCTTCTCGATGAAGTCCTTGCGGCGCTGGCGCCCGCACCCGGCAAGCTCATTCTCGACGGTACATTCGGTGCGGGCGGCTATAGCTCGGCCATCCTTGCGACCGGCGCCGAGGTGATTGCGCTCGATCGCGACCCGACGGCGATTGCGGCAGGGCAGGCTATGGTCGCCGCCTATGGCGGCCGTCTTCGGCTCATCCATTCGCAATTCTCGCATCTTGCCGATCATGCGCCGCAGGGCGGGCTCGACGGCGTCGTGCTCGATATCGGCGTCTCCTCCATGCAGATCGACGAGGCCGAGCGCGGCTTCTCCTTCCAGAAGAACGGACCGCTCGACATGCGCATGTCGGCGGCGGGCGTTTCGGCCGCCGATGTCGTCAATCGCGCCAAGGTCGCCGATCTCATCCGCATCTTCCATTTTCTCGGCGAGGAAAACCAGGCGCCGCGCATCGCCCATGCGATCGAGAAGCGGCGCGAGGAGAAACCCTTCGAAACGACACGTGATCTCGCCGGCCTCATCGAGCTGGTCACGCCGCGCAAGATGAAGGACAAGATCCATCCGGCGACGCGCGTTTTCCAGGCCCTGCGCATCTTCGTCAATGACGAGCTCGGGGAGCTGGCGCAGGCGTTGTTTGCGGCGGAGCGAGTGCTGAAGCCCGGCGGGCGGCTCGTGGTCGTCACCTTTCATTCGCTTGAAGACCGCGTCGTCAAGAAATTCTTCTCCGACCGCGCCGGCAAGGCGTCGGGTTCGCGCCACCTGCCGGCCGCGCATGAGCGGGCAGCGACGTTCACCGCAATCGGCAAGCCGATGGTTTCGGCAAGCGAGGCGGAGGCCGAGGCTAATCCGCGCGCCCGCTCCGCCAAGCTGCGCGCCGGCCTCAGGACGGATGCCGCCGCCGAGGCGGCGGATATGTCGCTCTTCGGGTTTCCCAATCTTGC
This sequence comes from Rhizobium sp. J15, assembly GCF_002531825.1. Taxonomy (GTDB): domain Bacteria; phylum Pseudomonadota; class Alphaproteobacteria; order Rhizobiales; family Rhizobiaceae; genus Rhizobium. Next base: position 20,141 of record NZ_NWSX01000023.1, read on the forward strand.
CACTCTCGGAAAGCTTGGAGGTTGATATGCTGAGGACGTTCGATCTCGTACTCATCGGCGTCATGACGGCAACTGCCGCCGTCACCTACACGATCAAGCATCGCGCCGAATTGAAGCTCGAGGAGGTTCGTCGCCTCGAAGCCGAGATCAAGCTCGAGAAGGATACGATCGACCTTCTCAAGGCCGACTGGGCGCTGCAATCGCAGCCGAACCGGCTAGAGCGGCTGGTCAATGCCTATAATGCCGAGCTGCAGCTGCAGCCGACGGAATCGACGGCGCTCGTGCATGCCAAGGAGCTGCCGATGCTGAAATCGGAGGTTCCGGTGCCCGATGTGACGGAGGCTAAGGCCAGCGCCAAAGGCGCGGCTGTGGCGAGCGCCAAAGGTGCCGGCGCCGCCGCCAAGGCGCAGCCCGTTCCGACGCCCGCTCCACGCGGCGGCGTAGCGCAGCATGGCGTCGTGGAAGATGAAGCAGACGAGATCGAAACGGGGTCGGTAGAATAATGTCGTTTCTTTCCCGCATCATGGTCCTGAAGAGCCAGGCGCATTTCTCCGCCGGCGTCTATAACCGCTTTGGCGGCCCTTCCGCCGGTCTGGCGATCGAGGGATCGCGCAAGAAAAAGTCCGGGCAGGCGAAAAGCCGCGTCGGTCTGCTGATCATGGGTTTCATGGGCGTCTACGCCGTCATCGGCGGCCGTCTGGTCGAATATGCGATGAAGGATCAGGAGGTCGTCTCCAGCATCCTGCCGCCCGACCGGCTGATGGCGTCGCGCCCCGATATCCTCGACCGCAACGGCGAGGTGCTGGCGACCGATATCCGCACCGTCTCGCTGTTTGCCGAGCCGAACAAGATCGTCGACGTCGACGAGGCGGTAGAGAAGCTTTCGACCGTGCTGCCCGAGCTCGACGCCAGGGACACCTATAAGAAGCTCTCGGTCAAGACCTCGCATTTCGCCTGGCTGCGCCGGCAGCTGACGCCGAAGCAACAGAGCCAGATCCTGGCGCTCGGCATTCCCGGCATCGGCTTCCGGCCGGAGAAGCGCCGCTTCTATCCGGGCGGGGCGACCGCCGCGCATATTCTCGGCTACGTCAACATCGACAACCGCGGTGTGGCCGGCATGGAGAAATATATCGACGACCAGGGGCTCGCCGATCTCGCCTCGGTCGGCATGACCAGCGACCAGCCGCTGGAGCCGGTGCGGCTGTCGATCGATCTGCGCGTGCAGAACATCGTCCGCGATGCGGTCGTCAACGCCGTCAACAATTTCCAGTCCAAGGGCGCGGGCGCTGCCGTCATCGACGTGCATACCGGCGAAGTGCTCGGCATGGCATCGGCGCCGGACTTCGATCCGAACAATCCGCAGGAGGGCGCCAAGGAAGGCTGGCTCAACCGGATGACCAACGGCACCTTCGAAATGGGATCGACGTTCAAGACCTTCTCGCTGGCGATGGCGCTTGACAGCGGCAAGGTGAAGATGTCCGACACCTTCGACGCCAGCAAACCGATCTATATCGGCGGCTTCACCATCCATGACTTTCACGGGCAGCGCCGCTGGCTGACCGTTCCGGAAATCTTCCAGTATTCCTCCAACATCGGCACGGCGCGCGTCATCGACCTCGTCGGCATCGATTCGCAGAAGGACTATCTGACCAAGCTCGGCCTTCTCACGAAAATGCAGACTGAGCTGCCCGAAGTGAAGATGCCGAGCCAGCCGCGCGTCTGGAAGAAGATCAATTCGATCACGATTTCCTTCGGCCACGGCGTTTCGACGACGGCGCTGCAGACCGGCGTGGCGGCCGCCGCTCTCGTCAACGGCGGCAAGCTGATCGAGCCGACATTCCTGCCGCGCACACGCGAACAGGCCGATCAGATCGCCACGCAGGTTCTCAAGAAGTCCACCAGCGACGCGGTCCGCTATCTCCTCGATTTCAACGGTTACAAGGGCTCCGGGCGCGTGGCCCGCGTGCCGGGCTTCGGCGTCGGCAGCAAGACCGGCACCGCCGACAAGGTGGTGAACGGGCGTTATTCCTCGACGCTGAACTTCAATTCCTTCATCGCCGCCTTCCCGATCGACAATCCCCGATATGCCGTCATCACCTTCTGCGACGAGCCGAAAACCGGCGAAAAGCAGTATGGCGGAACGATCTCCGCCGGTACGGCCGGCCCGATCGCCCGCGAAATCATCCGCCGCGCCGCCCCCATTCTCGGCATCGAGCCGAAATTTGGGGAGGGCGGATCGGCCTTGTTGGTGTCTTATTGAGCGTGAATGAATATCGGCGCCGATTCGCGAGGGGTGAACCGGCTTCAAGAGAGAAAAGTGCATTCGATGAAATTGCGAGACCTGGCCGGAGATCAGTTTCCGGAACTTGAAGCACAGCTCGAAGGCCCGGCAGGCTTGCTTGATATTTCAGGCCTGTCTTCGGACAGCCGCAAGGTGACGCCCGGCACGGCCTTCGTCGCGGTCGCCGGCACCAAGGCGGACGGGGCGGGCTTCATCGCCGATGCGGCAAGCCGGGGCGCTGCCGTCGCGATCGCTTCCCAAACCGTCGAGGCGTCCATCCCGGTGCTTGCCGTCAAGGAGCCGCGCCGCTTCCTTTCCGTCGCCGCCTCGCATTTCTACGGCAGGCAGCCGGGCACCATGGTCGCCGTCACCGGCACGGCGGGCAAGACCTCCGTCGCCTCTTTCACCAGGCAGATCTGGGCGCATGCGGGCCACGCGGCCGCGATGATCGGCACGACGGGCGTGGTCTCCCCGACGCGCAACGAATATGGCGCGCTGACGACGCCCGATCCGGTTTCGCTGCACAAGCTGCTCGCCGAGCTTTCCGACGAAGGCGTCACCCATGCGTCGATGGAGGCTTCCAGCCACGGCCTCGACCAGTGCCGGCTCGATGGCGTCAGGCTTGCCGCCGCCGCCTTCACCAATCTCGGCCGCGACCACATGGATTATCATCCCACGATCGAGGACTATATGGCCGCCAAGATGCGGCTCTTCGATACGCTGCTGCCGAAGGGTGCGCCGGCGGTGATCTTTGCCGACGATCCCTGGTCGGCGCAGGCTGTCAAGGCTGCGGCCGATGCCGGTCACGATGTCCGCACGGTCGGGCGCAAGGGCGATTACCTCACGCTGAAACGCGTCGAGCATTTCCGCCACAAGCAGACGGCGGAGATCCATATCGGCGACGAGATCTTCGAGGTCGACATTCCGCTGGCTGGCGATTTCCAGGTCGCCAATGCGCTGGTCGCGGCAGGGCTTGCCATGTCGACCGGCGTTTCGGCAAAGGCGGCGATGGCCGCACTCGAAAAGCTCGTCGGCGCCTCCGGCCGTCTCGAACTCGTCGGTCATACCAAGGACGGCGCGCTTGCCTATGTCGATTATGCCCATAAGCCGGATGCGCTGGAAAATGTGCTGAGCTCGGTCCGGCCCTTCACGACCGGCCGCGTCGTCGTCGTCTTCGGCTGCGGCGGCGACCGCGACCGCGGCAAGCGGCCAATCATGGGCGAAATCGCCTGCCGTCTTGCCGATGTCGTCATCGTCACCGACGACAATCCGCGCTCGGAAGAGCCGGCCTCGATCCGGGCGGAGATCATGGCGGCAGCAGGCTGCGCCTCCGAGATCGGCGACCGCGCCACGGCGATCCGCGAAGCCGTCGGCATGCTGAAATCGGGCGACACGCTGATCGTCGCCGGCAAGGGGCATGAGGAGGGGCAGACGATCGGGAGCGTCACACTGCCGTTCTCCGATCATGCGGAGGTTCGTAAGGCCTTGGAGGAACTGAAATCTTGAGCTGGCTCTGGACGACCGAAGACATGATCGCTGCGATGGCGGGGCGCCCCTTCGGCACTCTGCCCGAAGGCATCACCGGCATTTCCATCGACAGCCGCTCGATCAGCCCGGGCGAAGCCTTCTTCGCAATCAAGGGCGACCGCGTCGACGGTCACGACTATGCGTCGATGGCGATGGCGAACGGTGCTGCCCTTCTCGTCGTCAGCGAAGCGAGGCTTCCGGCCATGGGCCGCCTGACGGTGCCGATGATCGTCGTCGACGACGTGCTCGCAGCACTCGTGCGTCTCGGGCAGGCTTCGCGCGAGCGGTCGCGGGCAAAGATCATCGCCGTCACCGGTTCGGTCGGCAAGACCACCACCAAGGAAATGCTGCGGCACGTGCTGTCGCCCTCCGGCAAGGTGCATGCCTCCGTCGCCTCCTTCAACAATCACTGGGGCGTGCCGCTGACGCTGGCGCGCATGCCTGACGATACCGATTACGGGGTCTTCGAAGTCGGGATGAACCATCCGGGCGAGATCCGGCCGCTGGTGGCGATGATCCGCCCCCATGTCGCCGTCATTACGACAATCGCGCCGGCGCATCTCGGCAATTTCAAGAGCATCAAGGAGATAGCCGCCGCCAAGGCCGAGATCTTCGAGGGGCTGGAGCCCGGTGGCCATGTCGTGCTCAACCGCGACAACGACCAGTTCAATTTCCTCGACCGGACGGCGCAGTCGCTCGGCATCGAGCAGATCCATTCCTTCGGGCAGCATGCGAAAGCCGAATACCGGCTCGCGGAATTCAACGGCTCGGACGAGAATTCGACGCTGTGGCTGACGATCGGCGGCGAGACGCTGGAGGTGGCGCTCGGCGCGCCGGGCCGCCACATCGCCGAGAATGCGCTGGCCGCACTCGGCGTCGTCAGGATCGTCGGCGCCGATATCGAAAAGGCGATCGCCGCACTTGCGACGCTGAAGCCGGAAAAGGGCAGGGGCAAGCGCCACCGGCTTTCGATCGGCGGCGGCAACGGCAGCTTCACGCTGATCGACGAGAGCTACAATGCCAATCCGGCCTCGATGCGCGCGGCGATCGCGCTGCTGGCGGCGGCCGAGCCGACCGGCCGCGGACGCCGCATCGCCGTGCTCGGCGACATGCTCGAGATGGGCGAATATGCCGAGAAGGTCCACACCGACCTCACCGGGCCGCTGCTTGCGGCCGGCATCGAACATGTCTGGCTCGCGGGCGCCGAAATGGCCGCGCTGAAGGAATCACTGCCGGAAAGCGTCCACGTCGAATACCGGGAAAAGACGGACGAATTGACGGACTACGTGTTGAACTCGGTCGTCCCGGGCGACGTGTTGATGGTGAAATCGTCTCTGGGCATCGGTTTCGGCAAGATCGTCGCCGCGCTTCTTGACAAGTTCCCGGCATTTTCCGACACGCAACGCGAACTTTGATCGGGTAACAAGGGGCCCTGAATGCTGATCTGGCTTGTCGAACTGTCGGAATATTTCAAGTTTCTGAACCTGTTCAGATATATTACCTTCCGCACGGGCGCCGCTCTTTTCACCTCTGCACTGATCGTCTTCCTGTTCGGGCCGACGATCATCAATTCGCTGCGCATCCGGCAGGGCAAAGGCCAGCCGATCCGCGCCGACGGGCCGCAGACGCATTTCAAGAAGGCCGGTACGCCGACGATGGGCGGGCTGATGATCCTTGCCGGCATCGTCGGGGCCTCGCTGCTCTGGGCCGACCTTTCCAACGTCTACGTCGTCGCTACGCTGCTGGTGACGCTGGGTTTCGGCGCCATCGGCTTCTATGATGACTATCTCAAAGTGACCAAGCAGAGCCATAAGGGCTTCTCCGGCAAGGCGCGCCTCGGCATCGAGTTCATCATAGCCGGCATCGCCGTCTATTTCATGATGCGCACCGCCCTTGCTTCAGGGACGGCCGGCTCGACCTTCGGTTCCTCGATCGCCTTTCCCTTCTTCAAGGACTTCCTGATCAATCTCGGCATCATGTTCGTCGTCTTCGGCGGCTTCGTCATTGTCGGCGCCGGCAATGCCGTCAATCTGACGGACGGGCTCGACGGGCTTGCCATCGTGCCTGTGATGATCGCCGCCGCCTCCTTCGGCGTCATCGCCTATCTCGCCGGCAACGTCGTCTTTGCGAACTACCTGCAGATCAATTTCGTGCCCGGCACCGGTGAGCTTGCCGTCGTGCTCGGCGCCGTCATCGGCGCCGGCCTCGGCTTCCTCTGGTTCAATGCGCCGCCGGCGGCCATCTTCATGGGCGATACCGGGTCGCTGGCGCTCGGCGGCACGATCGGCACCGTCGCCGTCGCCACCAAGCACGAGATCGTCATGGCGATTATCGGCGGCCTCTTCGTCATGGAGACGCTCTCGGTCATCATCCAGGTCGGCTTCTTCAAGATGACCGGCCGGCGCGTCTTCCTGATGGCGCCGATCCACCATCACTTCGAAAAGAAGGGCTGGACCGAGAGCCAGGTGGTCATCCGTTTCTGGATCATCGCGGTCGGTCTTGCCATGCTCGGCCTTTCGACGCTGAAGCTGCGGTGAGGCGGCGATGATCCCGGTCACGACGCTCAAAGACAGGAAGGTCGCGCTCTTCGGGCTCGGCGGCTCCGGTTTTGCCACTGCCCGCGCGCTGATTGCGGGCGGCGCCGATGTGACCGCCTGGGACGACAATCCCGACAGCGTCGCCAAGGCTTCGGCCGAAGGCATCCGGACGGAGGACCTGCACACGATCGACTGGAGCCAGCAGGCGCTGTTCGTGCTGTCGCCCGGTGTGCCGCTCACCCATCCGAAACCGCACTGGACCGTCGATCTGGCGCGTGCGGCGGGCGTCGACATCGTCGGCGACGTCGAACTCTTCGTGCGCGAGCGCCGCGCCCATGCGCCGGACTGCCCCTTCATCGCTATCACCGGCACCAACGGCAAATCGACCACCACGGCGCTGATTGCCCATATCCTGACATCGGCAGGCTACGACACGCAGCTCGGCGGCAATATCGGCACGGCCGTGCTGACGCTCGATCCGCCGAAGGCGGGCCGTTATTTCGTCGTCGAATGCTCCTCCTACCAGATCGATCTGGCGCCGACGCTGAACCCGTCCGCCGGCATCCTTCTCAACCTGACGCCCGATCACCTCGACCGCCACGGCACGATGCAGCACTATGCCGACGTCAAGGAGCGGCTGGTCGCCGGCAGCGATGTGGCGATCGTCGGCATCGACGACAGCCATTCGGTGCTGATCGCCGACCGCGTCGAGCGGGCGGGCGTCAAGGTGGTCCGCATCTCCCGCCGCAACGTGGTGGCCGATGGCATCTATGCCGAGGGCACCAAGCTCGTTCAGGCCGCCGGCGGCGCCATGCTGCCCTTCGTCGATCTCGACGGCATCCAGACGCTGCGCGGCAGCCATAATGCGCAGAACGCCGCCGCCGCCGTCGCCGCCTGCCTTGCGGCCGGCGTCTCCGCCGACGATATCCGCGCCGGCCTTATCTCCTTCCCCGGCCTCAAGCACCGCATGCAGCCGGTGGGCCAGCGTGGCCGCGTCGTCTTCGTCAACGATTCCAAGGCGACCAATGCCGATGCCGCGGCTCCCGCGCTTTCGAGCTATGATCGCATCTACTGGATCGCCGGCGGCCTGCCGAAATCAGGCGGCATCACGACGCTCGCTCCCTATTTTCCGCGCATCGCCAAGACCTATCTGATCGGCGAGGCGGCGGCGGAATTCGCAGCCACCCTCGGCGAAGCCGTGCCCTACGAGATATCAGGCACGCTGGAGCGGGCGGTGGCGCATGCGGCGGCCGATGCAGAACGCGACGAGAGCGGCTCTTCGGTCGTGATGTTATCCCCGGCTTGCGCAAGCTTCGACCAGTATAAGAACTTCGAAGTCAGGGGCGATGCCTTCGTCAGCCACGTGGCGGCACTTGACGGAATGACGATGCTGATCGGTCCTGCAACAGGAGAGAAATGACATGGTAAGCCGCGCGGAACGTGGGCCTCTGGCCGATTGGTTCTGGACCATCGACCGCTTCTTCCTGGCGATGTTCATCTTCCTGATGGGCATCGGCTTCATGCTTTCCTTCGCCGCCTCTCCCGCGGTTGCCGAGCGCATCGGGCTCGAACCTTTCCACTTCGTCAAGCGCCATGCGGCCTTCATGATCCCGTCGATCGCCGTGATGCTCGGGCTGTCGTTCCTGACGCCGCGCCAGGTGCGGCGGACCGCGATCCTGCTTTTGATCATCTCGCTCGCGATGATGGTGCTGGTTCTTTTCGTCGGGCAGGAGGTCAAGGGCGGCAGGCGCTGGATCTGGATCGCCGGCCTTTCCGTCCAGCCGTCGGAATTCATGAAGCCCGCCTTCGTCGTCGTCTGCGCCTGGCTGTTTGCCGAACATGCGCGCCAGCCTGAAATTCCCGGCAATCTCTTCGCCATCATCCTGTTCGGCATCGTCGCCGCACTTCTCGTCGCGCAGCCGGACCTCGGCCAGACCATCCTGACCACGGCGGTCTGGGGCGGGATGTTCTTCATGGCCGGCATGCCGTGGATCTGGATCGTGCTGCTCGGCATCGGCGGCGCCGGCGGCCTGCTCAGCGCCTATTACGTCTTTCCGCACGTTGCCGGCCGAATAGACAAGTTCATGACCGGCGAGGGCGACACGTTCCAGATCGACACAGCGCGCGAAGCGATCATCCGCGGCAGCTGGTTCGGCCAGGGACCGGGTGAAGGCATCGTCAAGCGCATCATTCCGGATGCCCATACCGACTTCATCTTCTCGGTCGCGGCCGAAGAATTCGGCATCGTCTTCTGCATGGCGCTCGTCGCGCTGTTCACCGTGCTGGTGCTGCGCGGCCTGTCGCATGCCTATCGCGAGCGCAACGACTTCAACCGTTTCGCCGTCGCCGGCCTGGTGCTGCAGATGGGTATCCAGTCGATCATCAATATCGGCGTCAATCTCGAGCTGCTGCCGGCAAAGGGCATGACGCTGCCGCTGATTTCCTACGGCGGCTCGTCTATGGTGGCGATCTGCGTCACCGCCGGTTTCATTCTGGCGCTGACGCGCCATCGCCCGGAAAAACGCGCGCAGGACCGGAGCCTTTTCCGCGTCCCGCACGGTATGCCGGCGGAGTAGGAGCTTATGAGCAAAGGCATCGTTCTGCTTGCCGCCGGGGGGACCGGCGGCCATGTGTTCCCGGCGGAGGCGCTGGCCTTCAAGCTGAAGGAACGCGGCTATTCGGTGCATCTCGTCACCGACAGCCGGGCGGAGCGTTATGCCGGCAAGTTCCCGGCCGAGGAAATCCATGTCGTGCCGTCGGCAACGATCGGTTCGAAGAACCCGGTGGCCGTCGCCCGTTCGCTATGGACGCTCTGGAGCGGCATGCGGGCGGCAAAGAAGCTGATCCAGCGGCTGAAGCCCGTCATCGTCGTCGGTTTCGGCGGTTATCCCACCGTGCCGCCGCTGCTTGCCGCCACAAGGCTCGGCGTGCCGGCGATGATCCATGAGCAGAATGCCGTGATGGGCCGCGCCAACAAGGCGCTGGCGACCCGCGTGCAGGGGATCGCCGGCGGTTTCCTGCCGGAGGGCGGCGCTGCCTTTCCCGACAAGACGGTGACGACGGGCAATCCGGTTCGCCCGGCGATCATCGCCGCGGCCGAGGTGCCTTATACGCCGTCGCATCCCGGCGAAGCCTTCAATCTCGTGGTCTTCGGCGGCAGCCAGGGCGCGCAATATTTCTCCAAGGCGCTGCCGACGGCGATCAGCCTGCTCGACGAAGCGCTTCGCCTTCGCCTGCGCATCACCCAGCAGGTGCGCCCGGAGGATATGGAGATGGTCAGCGGCTGCGTCGCCAAGCTGGATATGGGCGCCGATATCGCGCCCTTCTTCACCGACATGGCGGAGCGGCTGGCGAAAGCGCATCTTGTGATCTGCCGCTCCGGCGCTTCGACGGTTTCGGAAATCTCGGTCATCGGCCGTCCGGCCGTGCTGGTGCCTTATCCGCATGCGCTCGACCACGACCAGGCGGCCAATGCCGCCGCGCTCGCCGCGACCGGCGGAGCCAAGGTGATCCCACAGGCGGAGCTTTCGCCGGAACGCATCGCCTCCATCCTGAGCCACGTGATGAACGACCCGGAAAAGCTTGCCGGCATGGCGGCCGCGGCCAAGCTCGCGGGAAAACCCGATGCCGCGAACTTGCTTGCCGACATGGTTGAGGCTATTGCCGCCGGACGGACAATAGCGGAATTCAAGAGGACACGCGCATGAAACTGCCGAAGGCGATCGGTCTCGTCCATTTCATCGGCATTGGCGGTATCGGCATGAGCGGTATCGCCGAGGTGCTGCACAATCTCGGCCACAAGGTGCAGGGGTCCGACCAGGCCGACAGCGCCAATGTCCAGCGCCTGCGTGACAAGGGCATCGAAGTCTCCGTCGGCCACCGGGCCGAAAACCTCGGCGATGCCGAAGTCGTCGTGGTTTCGACGGCGATTAAGAAGAGCAATCCGGAACTCATCGCGGCGCGCGAAAAGCTGCTGCCGGTGGTGCGCCGCGCCGAGATGCTGGCCGAACTGATGCGCTTCCGCAATGCGATCGCCATCGGCGGCACCCATGGCAAGACGACGACCACATCGCTGGTCGCGACCCTGCTCGAAGCCGGCGGGCTCGACCCGACCGTCATCAACGGCGGCATCATCAACGCCTACGGCACCAATGCCCGCATGGGCGAGGGCGAGTGGATGGTGGTCGAAGCCGATGAATCCGACGGCACCTTCCTGAAGCTTCCGGCCGATGTTGCCGTCATCACCAATATCGATCCCGAGCATCTCGACCATTACGGCAATTTCGACGCCGTGCGCGCCGCCTTCCGGCAGTTCGTCGAGAACGTGCCGTTCTACGGCTTCGGCGTCATGTGCCTGGACCACCCCGAAGTGCAGGCGCTGGTCGGCCGCATCGAGGACCGCAAGATCATCACCTATGGCGAAAACCCGCAGGCCGACGTGCGCTTCAAGAATGTGCGCATCGACGGCACGCGCTCGATCTTCGACGTTGAGATCCGCCGACGCCGCACCGGCCAGGTCATCCAGCTCAAGGAACTGGTCATGCCGATGCCCGGCCGTCACAATATTTCCAACGCCACCGCGGCGATCGCGGTTGCCAACCGGCTCGGCATTTCCAAGGAAGATATCGCCAAGGGGCTCGCCTCCTTCGGCGGCGTCAAGCGCCGCTTTACGCTGACCGGCGAATGGAACGGCGTGCAGATCTTCGACGATTACGGCCACCACCCCGTCGAGATCAAGGCCGTGCTGCGCGCTGCCCGCGAAGCCTGCAAGGGGCGGATCATCGCCGTTCATCAGCCGCACCGCTACAGCCGCCTTTCGAGCCTGTTCGAAGAATTCGCCGCCTGCTTCAACGATGCCGACAGCATTTTCCTGGCGCCCGTCTATGCGGCAGGCGAGGATCCGATCGAAGGCATGGATTCGGTATCGCTCGTCTCGCGCATCAAATCCGGCGGCCATCGCGACGCCCGCTTCCTCGCTTCGGCGGAGCTTCTGCCGCAGATGGTTGCAGAGGTTGCAAAGCCTGGTGATTTCGTGGTTCTGTTGGGGGCTGGAAGCATCACATCCTGGGCAGCGGCGCTGCCCAAACAACTGGAAGGCCTATCGGGAAAGTCCGCATGAAACAGGTGAATGGGGAAAAGCTTCTCGCGTCTCTCGGAGACGGTGTAAAGGATATCCGCGGCCGCATCACGCCGGATGCCCCCATGGACCGCGTCACCTGGTTCCGGGCGGGCGGGCTCGCCGAGCTGATGTTCCAGCCGCATGACGTCGACGACCTCATCGCCTTCCTGAAGATCCTGCCGGAAGAAGTGCCGCTGACGGTGGTCGGCGTCGGCTCCAACATCCTGGTGCGCGACGGCGGCATCCCAGGCGTTGTGCTGCGCCTGTCGGCCAAGGGCTTCGGCTTCGTCGAGCTGGCCGGTGAAAACCGCATCCTCGCCGGCGCCATCTGCCCGGACAAGCATCTCGCGGCGATGGCGATGGACAATGGCATCGGCGGCTTCCATTTCTATTACGGCATCCCGGGCGGCATCGGCGGCGCGGCGCGCATGAATGCCGGCGCCAACGGCGTCGAGACGCGCGAACGGCTGGTCGAGGTCAACGCGGTCGACCGCAAGGGCAACAAGCATGTGCTCTCCAATGCCGAGATGGGCTATTCCTACCGGCATTCCGCGGCCCCTGCCGACCTGATCTTCACCTCCGTGCTGTTCGAAGGCTATCCCGAGGACCGCGCCCAGATCCGCGCCGAGATGGACGCGGTGCGCAATCACCGCGAGACGGTGCAGCCGGTGCGCGAGAAGACCGGCGGCTCGACTTTCAAGAACCCGCCCGGCCATTCGGCCTGGAAGCTGATCGACGAGGCGGGCTGCCGCGGCCTCGTCATCGGCGGCGCGCAGATGTCGTCGCTTCACTGCAACTTCATGATCAACATGGGGCAGGCGACCGGCTACGATCTCGAATATCTCGGCGAGCAGGTGCGCCGCGAGGTCTTCGAGAAAGAGGGCATCAAGCTCGAATGGGAAATCAAGCGCATCGGCGTCTTCATGCCCGGCCGCGAAGTGCGTCCGTTCCAGGGCGTGACCACCGAGTAGCGGTTACTTCACCGCCAGTTTCAGGCCTTCGCGCGGCGTGACGACGGGCGACCAGCCGAGAACGTCGCGCGCCTGGGATATGTCGACCTGCAGCGAACCGCAAAGGCGCTGATAGACGGCTTCCTTCCCGACTGCCTTTGCCGCCATGTGCAGCACTGCGGACGGGAAGGGGACCAGCATCGGCTTGACGCCGAGCCCCACGGCGATTCCGCTGATGAGCGCCGGGGTCGAGAGGTCCTCACCATCTCCGGCAAGAAAAATCTCGCCGCCGGCGGCGGGATGCGCCATGCAGGTGATGATCAGATCGACGAGATTTTGCACCGCGACCAGGGTGCGGCGGTTCTTCAGCGAAGCGAAAGGGAGCGGTATCCGCTTGCGGACGAGCCCGGTGAGAAGAGCGAAGTTGCCCCTTGCGCCGGGACCATAGACCAGGGGCGGGCGGATGATGACGACGTCCATGCCGGTGCGGGCGGCGATTTCGCGCAGGCCGGTTTCGCTTTCCAGCTTCGAAATACCGTAGGGATCGATCGGCTTCGGCGTGTCGTCGTGCCGGAACGGCCTGTCGTTCTCTTCGCCATTGACCTTGATGGTGCTGACGAAGACGAATCTCTTTAGGCCGGTGCGCGCGGCCTGTTCGGCGAGATTGAGCGTGGCGGCGGTGTTCGTCCGGCGGAATTCCGCCAGCGGATCGGCCGCGCGGTCGTTCATGATGTGCACGCGGGCAGCAAGGTGGACGATGACATCGACGCCTTCGAGCGCTCCCGCCCAGTCGGTCCTGTCGGTTATATCGATCGGAAAATGCCTGACATCATCAGGAAAGGCAGGCGTTGCGGATCGGGTGGTGACCACGAGATCGCAAACCTTCTCCTCGTGCAGCCGTTTGACAAGCGGGCTGCCGACGAAGCCGGCGGCGCCGGTGACGAGGCATCGCATGATCTTCTCCCTGCTGTTTCCTGGCCTTCGCTAACCGGAAGTCGGACCCGCATCAACAGAAAAGCGGGAATGGCCGAGCGTCGCGGCGCTTTGCATTAATCAATCAAGGCGCCGGCCGCCGCCTCAGTGTTGCCGGTATCGGGTTGAGGAATGACGTCTCAAACCCTTGGCTGATTCCATCATGGGTGAGCGCCATACGATATCTCGTTGAACGGATAGGCTTTTTCGATCGTGCTCGGCCTTGCTTCCGGACGGTCTGGGAATGGCTGCGAGATGAGCAAAAGGTAAAGGGCAGCGAACTTCCGGGCAAAGAGTTAACGAAAGTAAACACTTCATTAACCATAATGATGCTCTAATGCAGGCAAGCCGGACAAAGGCCTGAAACGGCGCAGACAGCTTCGCGCAAGCGTCGATTTCAAAAGTGGAAGTTATTTTTGGGGGTGTTGATGAGTCGCAAGCATGTCGCTGTCCTGATGGGCGGATTTTCCTCGGAAAGGCCCGTCAGCCTTTCCTCGGGAAAGGCTTGCGCAGAGGCCCTCGAAGCGGAAGGCTTCAAGGTGACGTGCATCGATGTCGCCCGCGACGTTTCCGAAAAGCTTGCCGCGCTGAAGCCGGATGTCGCCTTCAATGCCCTCCATGGCCCCTTCGGTGAGGACGGCACGATCCAGGGCATTCTGGAATATCTGGAGATTCCCTATACGCATTCGGGCGTGCTTGCCTCGGCCTTGGCGATGGACAAGGACAAGGCGAAGCGCGTTGCCGCTGCTGCCGGTGTTCCGGTGGCCGAATCGCAGACGATCAATCGTTTCGCCTTTCCCTCGGTTCATCCGATGAGGCCGCCCTATGTGGTGAAGCCGGTGCGAGAGGGGTCGAGCTTCGGCGTCGTCATCGTCACGGAAGATCAGGCGCATCCGCCGCAGGTCGTCAGCTCGCCCGAGTGGCGTTACGGCGAAGAGGTGCTGGTCGAGCGCTATGTCTATGGCCGTGAACTGACCTGCGGCGTGATGGGCGACGTCGCGCTCGGCGTCACCGAAGTGGTGCCGCAGGGCCACAATTTCTATGATTACGATTCCAAGTATGCGGCAGGCGGTTCAAAACACGTCATCCCGGCGAAAATTTCACCGAATATTTACCAAAAAATACAAACATTGGCCCTAAGGGCGCATCAGGCAATCGGTTGCCGCGGCGTCAGTCGGTCCGACTTTCGTTACGACGATCGTTTCTCCGAAGACGGCGAAATCATCTGGCTGGAGGTCAATACCCAGCCTGGCATGACTCCAACCTCGCTCGTGCCCGAAATGGCCGGTCATGCCGGCTATTCGTTTGGTCAGTTTCTCCGGTGGATGGTGGAGGACGCGTCTTGTTTGCGTTGACAGTCAAGAGGATTGGGCGCCCTAGCCATCATGTCGCGCTTCCCATCGTGGAAGCCGAAGAACGGTTCGTTCTGCCGCGCCCGCTGCGCCGCGTCACCCGTTTCCTGATCAGCCTCGGCGGCGGCCGCATCGATATTCCGGCCCATACGGGCACGGTTTCGGCGCTGGCCTTCCTGGCTGCGACCGGCCTCTACGGCATGTCGCTCGGTGGCCATACGGAAGCCGTCGCGCAGGCGACGACGACGGCCGCGGGCTTTGCAATCGAAGACGTGAAGGTCTCCGGCAATTCCGAAACCTCCGAAATCGAGATCCTGCAGCTGATCGGCCTCGACGGCACGACCTCGCTGGTCGCGCTCGATGTCGATGCGGCCCGCCGCAAGATCGCGCATCTTCCCTGGGTCGAAAATGTCGAGGTCCGCAAGATCTATCCGAAGACGATCGAGGTGAAGCTCAAGGAGCGCCAGGCCTATGCGATCTGGCAGCACGGGCAGGAGCTTTCGCTCATCGAGAAGAACGGCAGCGTCATTGCGCCGCTGCGCGACAACAAGTTCTCCGCGCTGCCGCTCGTCGTCGGCCGCGATGCCGAAACGGCGGCTGCTTCGCTCGACGAGGCCTTCTCGAAATGGCCTGACGTGAAGGCCCGTGTGAAGGCCTATGTCTGGATATCGGGCCGCCGCTGGGATCTGCACATGGATAACGGCGTCATCGTCAAGCTGCCGGAAGACGGCATCGACCAGGCGCTGGCCACACTTTCGAAGTTCGACAAGCAGCACCAGCTCCTGGAGCGCGATATCGCTGCGGTCGATCTGAGATTGCCTGACAGGACCGCAATCCAGCTGACGCCGGAAGCGGCGGTCCGCAGGCAGGCGGCGGTGACGGAGCGTACGAAAGAATTGAAGAAGTCGGGGCAGAATATATGAGCTTGTTCGGTTCATCCCATTTCGGACTGCCGCGCTTGAAGCCGCTTTCGTCGAAGCGGTCGCATATCGTTTCGGTGCTCGACATCGGCTCGACCAAGGTCGTCTGCATGATCGGCCGGCTGACGCCGCGCGAGGAAAGCCAGATCCTGCCGGGCCGCACCCACAATATCGAGATCATCGGCATCGGCCATCAGCGCTCCCGCGGCATCAAGACCGGTGTCATCGCCGATCTCGACGCGCTGGAAGGCGTCATCCGCCTTGCCGTCGATGCGGCCGAGCGCATGGCGGGGCTGACCGTCGAGAGCCTGATCGTCAACTTGACGGCCGGCCGCCTCGGCAGCGACATCTATACCGCGACGATCGATCTCGGCGGCCAGGAAGTCGAGCTCAACGATCTGAAGAAGGTGCTGTCGGCGGCCTGCCAGCAGTCGCTACGCCAGGACCGCTCGGTGCTGCATTCGCTGGCGACGGGTTTCTCGCTCGACGGCGAGCGCGGCATCCGCGATCCGCTGGCGATGTACGGCGATGCGCTCGGCGTCGACATGCATGTCGTCACCGCGGAGCGCTCGGCGCTGAAGAACCTCGAGCTCAGCGTCAACCGCGCGCATCTGTCGGTCGAAGGCATCGTCGCGACCCCTTATGCATCCGGCCTTGCCGCTCTTGTCGACGACGAAGTCGAGCTCGGCTGCGCCGCGATCGACATGGGCGGCGGCACGACGACGATCTCGGTCTTTGCCGAAGGCAAGCTCGTTCATACCGATGCCGTCGGCCTCGGCGGCCATCACGTCACCACCGATCTGGCGCGCGGTCTTTCGACCCGCATCGAGGATGCGGAGCGGCTGAAGGTCGTACATGCCTCGGCGCTGCTGAATTCCTCCGACGAGCGCGAGCTGATCTCGATCCCGCCGATCGGCGAGGATGATCGCGACCAGCCGTCGCAAGTGCCGCGGGCGCTGGTTTCGCGCATCGTATCGGCCCGAATCGAAGAGACGATGGAACTGATCCGCGACCGTATCCAGCGCTCCGGCTTCAGCCCGATCGTCGGCAAGCGCGTCGTGTTGACGGGCGGCGCCAGCCAGCTGACCGGCCTTGCCGAAGTGGCGCGGCGCATCCTTGCCCGCAACGTCCGCATCGGCCGCCCGATGGGCGTCTCGGGCCTGCCGACGGCGGCAAAGGGCCCGGCCTTTTCGACGGCCGTCGGCCTGATGATCTATCCGCAGGTCGCGGACATGGAGACACATGCGTCACAGAGCGGTCTGCTCATGTCGCTTGGGGGAAATAACAGCCGCATAGCCCGGATGGGCCAGTGGCTGAAGGAAAGCTTCTGAAATTCGAGTAATTGGCCGGCGTGGCGATGCGGCCAGAGAGAGAAGGAACAGGTACCATGACCATCAAGCTGCAAAAGCCTGACATCACAGAGCTGAAGCCGCGCATCACCGTGTTCGGCGTGGGCGGCGGCGGCGGCAATGCCGTCAACAACATGATCACCGCCGGCCTCCAGGGCGTCGACTTCGTCGTTGCCAACACGGATGCGCAGGCGCTGACGATGACGAAGGCCGAGCGCATCATCCAGCTCGGCGTCAATGTCACAGAAGGCCTCGGCGCCGGCTCGCAGCCGGAAGTCGGTCGCGCGGCCGCCGAAGAGTGCATCGATGAGATCGTCGATCACCTGAACGGCACGCATATGTGCTTCGTCACCGCCGGCATGGGCGGCGGCACCGGCACGGGCGCTGCCCCGGTCGTCGCACAGGCCGCCCGCAACAAGGGCATCCTGACGGTCGGCGTCGTCACCAAGCCGTTCCATTTCGAAGGCGGTCGCCGCATGCGTCTGGCCGAGATGGGCATTCAGGAGCTGCAGAAGTCTGTCGACACGCTGATCGTCATTCCGAACCAGAACCTCTTCCGTATCGCCAACGACAAGACGACCTTCGCCGACGCTTTCGCCATGGCCGACCAGGTTCTCTATTCGGGCGTCGCCTGCATCACCGACCTGATGGTGAAGGAAGGCCTCATCAACCTCGACTTCGCCGACGTCCGCTCGGTGATGCGTGAGATGGGCCGCGCGATGATGGGCACCGGCGAAGCTTCCGGCTCCGGCCGCGCGCTGCAGGCAGCCGAAGCGGCAATCGCCAACCCGCTGCTCGACGAAACCTCGATGAAGGGCGCCCAGGGCCTGCTGATCTCCATCACCGGCGGCCGCGACCTGACCCTGTTCGAAGTCGACGAAGCTGCGACCCGCATCCGCGAAGAAGTCGATCCCGACGCCAACATCATCCTCGGTGCCACCTTCGACGAATCGCTCGAAGGCATCATCCGCGTTTCGGTCGTCGCCACCGGCATCGACCGGGCGATCAGCGAAGCCGCCGAGCGCAGCTTCCAGCCGGTTGCAAAGCCCGCTATCCGTCCTTCCGCGGCTGTTGCTCCGGCAGCGGCCGCAGTTCAGCCTGCTCCAGTAATGCAGGCACCGAAGGCCATCGATCCGATCGCGCAGACCATCCGCGAAGCCGAGATGGAACGCGAGCTCGAAATCCCGGCCCCGCGTGCCAGCGCCCCCGTGCAGCAGCCGGCGGTTCAGCAGGAAACCTTCCGTCCGCAGAGCAAGATCTTCGCGCCTGCACAGGAAGCGCCCGTTATCCGTCCCGCACCGGTTCAGCCGGCGCCGGCTCCGGTCATGAGCCAGCCGGTTCAGCAGCAGCCGATCCAGCAGCACCAGCCGGTCCGGCAGGAGCCGATCATCCGCCAGACGCCCGAGCCGATGCGCATGCCGAAGGTCGAAGACTTCCCGCCGGTCGTCCAGGCCGAACTCGACCACCGCACGCAGCCGGCTTCGGCGCATCAGCAGGAAGAGCGCGGTCCGATGGGCCTGCTCAAGCGAATCACCAATTCGCTTGGCCGCCGTGACGACGACGCCGTTGCCGCCGACATGACGGCCGTACCGCCCGCCGCTTCGCAGCAGCGCCGCCCGCTGTCGCCGGAGGCAAGCCTCTACGCACCGCGTCGCGGCAATCTCGACGACCAGGGCCGCGCGGTTCCGCAGGCCCGGATGATGCAGGAAGACGACCAGCTGGAAATCCCGGCATTCCTGCGCCGCCAGTCGAACTGAGGCTGCGTTTCGACACCGTTCATGCCCGGGATTCAGGTCCCGGGCATTTGCGTTTTTCAGCCCGGAATTGCTGAGCGATATCAATCGTGTGACTTCGTAACAAAACGAAAGAAACAGTGATTTGGATTGGAGCGCTAGCGCACGTAAGTATGGTGCAAGGAAACTGCGCTAGGAGATTCCTCGAAGAGGCTCCTGCTGCAGAATGAATGATAACCGCACCGTGAGACAAACCACTGGAGCGGAAGAATAAAGGCAGATTTTATGGCAATTGGCTTGCTGGGTTTTCAAACGACGGTATCGCGTCCCGTGACGCTCTCGGGCATCGGGGTTCATTCGGGCGCTGATGTTTCGATCACCCTGAACCCGGCCGAGTCGGACACCGGCGTCGTTTTCCAGCGCCTGCATGACAATGGCGATGTCACCGAACTCAAGGCCGTCTCCTCGCAGGTCGGCAATACCGATCTTTGCACCGTGCTCGGCTTCTCGCCCGCCCATTCGGTCGCGACGATCGAACATGTCATGGCCGCCATCTATGCGCTCGGCCTCGACAATGTGGTGATCGAAGTGCAGGGCGCCGAAATGCCGATCATGGACGGCAGCTCGCTGCCCTTCGTCGAAGCGATCGAGCAGGCCGGCCTCGTCTCTCTCGGCGTCAAGCGCCGCTATATCCGCATCACCAAGCCGGTGCGCATCGAGCACGGCGGCTCCTGGAGCGAATTCCGCCCCTATGACGGCACGCGATTCGAAGTCGAGATCGATTTCGAATGCCCGCTGATCGGCCGGCAGAAATGGGCCGGCGACATGAGCGCTTCCGTCTTCAAGGCCGAGCTTTCGCGCGCCCGCACCTTCGGCTTCATGCGCGATGTCGAGCGTCTCTGGGCATCGGGCCACGCGCTCGGTTCCTCGCTTGAAAATTCCGTCGTCATCTCCGACGACAACACCGTCATCAACGTCGAAGGGCTGCGTTACGCCAAGGACGAGTTCGTCCGCCACAAGACGCTCGATGCCGTCGGCGACCTGTCGCTTGCCGGCGCCCAGTTCATCGGTTGCTACCGTTCCTATCGCGGCGGTCACAAGATGAACGCCAATGCGCTGAAGGCGCTGCTCGCCGATCCCACCGCCTATGAGGTTGTGGAGACGTCGACGCCGCGCCAGCGCGTCGCCGCCCGCGAGATGATCGCGGTCAGTGCTTCGGAATTCGCTCCCTGGTCGGCATGACCTCCAGCATATTCTTAAGACCAGGCCGCCTCTTTCCCAGGGGCGGTTTTTTTATGTGCGCCAAAGTCTGCGGCGATAGGCATTCTACGGCAGGTGCTTAGCTGCAACAGGTCGGAAAGAAGGTGAAAAGCCGGTCATTCCGGCCGTGGCTGCCACAAAAATGCGTTAATGCCTTATCATTGCGTTGCTCTTGATGCACATTTGTGGCTAGAAACGCCAGCGAGGCGTGGCTGCCGTGGAGCGAGCGGCGGCAGTGGGGTTCTTTCGAATGGCTTATGCAGGATCTGAAGGTATGATGAAGACAGCGCGCGCTTTGTTCGCATCGCTTCTGGTGCTCAGCGCAGGCGCCTCTATATCCGGTTGCCAGTCGGACCCCGATATCGATATCACCAAGCTCGGCCTCGAAACCGATCCGCCTGATGTGCTCTACAATCAAGGCCTTGCCAATATGAAGGCCGGCAACATGGCGGAAGCGGCGCGCAAGTTCGATGCGATCGACCGCGAAAACCCGTTCTCCGAATGGGCGCGCAAGGCGCTTGTCATGAGCACCTTCGTCAAGTACCGCCAGGGCCGCCTCGACGATGCGCTTGCCTCCGGCAACCGCTATATGGCGCAATATCCGAAGTCCCAGGATGCCGCCTATGTGCAATATCTGATCGGCCTGACCTATTCCAAGCAGATCGTCGACGTGACGCAGGACCAGCGCGCCGCCGCCAAGACGATCGAAGCGATGCAGGCCGTCGTCGACAATTACCCGAACTCCGAATATGTCGACGACGCGCAGGCCAAGATCCGCTTTGCGCGCGACCAGCTCGCCGGCAAGGAAATGCAGATCGGCCGCTACTATATGGAGCGGAAGGAATATCTCGCCGCGATCTCGCGCTTCCGCATCGTCGTCGAGAAATATCCGAACACCAACCAGATCGAAGAGGCGCTTGCGCGCCTCGTCGAGGCTTATTACGCCATGGGCATCGTCGACGAGGCCCAGACGGCGGCTGCCGTTCTCGGCCACAATTACCCCGACAGCCAGTGGTACGCCGATTCCTACAAGCTGCTGCAGACCGGCGGCGCCGAGCCGCGGGAAAACAAGGGCTCGTGGATCGCTGCGGCAGGCAAGAAACTCCTGCTCGGTTCATAAAACCTATGCTGATCCAGCTTTCGATCCGCGATATCGTCCTGATCGAGCGGCTGGATCTTGCCTTCGAGACCGGCCTGTCCGTGCTGACGGGCGAGACCGGGGCGGGCAAATCCATCCTGCTCGATAGCCTGTCGCTGGCGCTCGGCGGGCGCGGCGATGGCGGCCTGGTGCGCCATGGCGAGGACAAGGGCCAGGTGACGGCGGTCTTCGACGTCGGCATGGACCACGGCGCGCGTGCTCTTCTCAGAGAAAACGGCATTGACGACGAGGGCGACCTGATCTTCCGCCGCCAGCAATCGGCGGACGGACGCACCAAGGCCTATGTCAACGATCAGCCCGTCAGCGTGCAGCTGATGCGCCAGGCCGGCCAGATGCTGGTCGAAATCCACGGTCAGCACGACGACCGCGCCCTTGTCGACACGAACGCCCACCGAACCTTGCTCGATGCCTTCGCCGGCCTTACCGACGAGGTTGCCGAGGTCGCCCGGCTTTACCGCCTGTGGCGCGACAGCGAGCGGACGCTGAAGAAGCATCGCGAGAAGGTGGAGAGTGCCGCGCGCGAAGCCGATTACCTCCGCTCTTCGGTCGAGGAACTCGAGAAGCTCTCGCCGCAGGACGGCGAGGAGGACGAACTTGCCGACCGCCGGCAGAAGATGATGAAGGCTGAGCGGATCGCCGGCGATATCGCCGAGGCGTCCGAATTCCTGAACGGCAATGCTTCGCCCGTGCCGCATATTGCCTCGCTGGTGCGCCGGCTGGAGCGCAAGAGCCACGAGGCGCCGGGATTGCTGGAAGAGACCGTAGCGCTGCTCGATGCCGCGCTCGACCAGCTTTCCAACGCGCAGATGGAAGTCGAGGCGGCGCTGCGTAAGACCGAATACGATCCGCGTGAGCTGGAGCGGGTGGAGGAGCGGCTTTTCGCGCTCAGGGCCGCCTCGCGCAAATATTCCGTTCCCGTAACCGAGCTGCCGGCGCTTGCCGTGCGCATGATCGCCGATCTCGCCGATCTCGATGCGGGCGAGGAGAAGCTCGCCCGGCTCGAAGCCGAGGTCGGCCTGGCGCGGGAGAGTTACGATGCGGCGGCGCGCGCATTGTCCGAGAAGCGCCATCACGCCGGCACCGCATTGGCCGCCGCCGTCATGGCCGAGCTGCCGGCCCTCAAGCTCGAACGCGCCCGCTTCATGGTGGAGATCACCACGGACGCGGGCGAGGCGCTTGCCGAAGGCATCGACGTCGTCGAGTTCCATGTCCAGACCAACCCGGGCACGCGTCCCGGCTCGATCATGAAGGTCGCCTCCGGCGGCGAACTCTCGCGCTTCCTGCTGGCGCTGAAAGTGGCGCTCGCCGATCGCGGATCGGCCCCGACGCTGGTCTTCGACGAAATCGACACCGGTGTCGGCGGCGCCGTCGCCGATGCGATCGGCCAGCGGCTGAAGCGGCTTTCCGAACGCGTGCAGGTGCTGTCGGTCACGCATGCGCCGCAGGTGGCAGCCCGGGCGGCGACGCATCTGCTGATCTCCAAGGGACCGGCCGCCGACGGCTCCGAAAAGATCGCGACACGCGTCGCGACCATGGCGCAGAAGGACCGCACCGAGGAGATCGCCCGCATGCTCGCCGGTGCTTCGGTGACCGAAGAGGCAAGGGCGGCCGCAAAGCGGCTGCTGGCCGGCAACGGGTGATCCGCCTGAACCACCTGTAGGGTCGACAGCGGCGACAAGTGTTTCGGCTTCGCGTTATGTGCATCAATCCGATCAGCATCTTCAATTCAGCGATCAAGTTTGGCGCGAACGTTCAACTCTATCTCCCTCATCCCTGTGCTTGTCAGGGATCCAGCAAGCCCAAGTCCTTGGGCGCGGAAGACTCCCGTTTCCGATAAGAGTTATTCACCGCGCAGACGCGTGGTGGCTGGATTCCTGTGACAGGCACAGGAATGAGGAGGAGAGATGGGCGCTCCACCTCGAGTCGATGAGACTTCCGGCATGCTATAAATGCAACGGTGACAAACATTCCGCTTCACATTATGCCGGTCACTCCGATCAACGGCGATCCCTCGCCATGCGCCTTTTCCATTTCAGCGATGATCCCGATATCGTGGTCTTCGAACCGCGCCCGGTTCGCGTGCCCTCCGAACGCCCGACCGGTCAGGAATGGCTGAACGGTCCGCTCGTCTGGGCGATCGATGGCGATCACGATTTCATGTATCTCTTCCCGCGCGATTGCCCGCGCATCCTGATCTGGGCGACGCCCGAGACCACGGAGGCGGAGCGGCAATACTGGCTCGGCGACTGGCGGGCCGCGGCTTTCATTGAGCGCCATTGGCTGGAAAGGCTCGTGGCGGAAACGATCCATCGCTATGAGCTGCCAGTCGCAGATTTCGAGGATTTGGGTGATGCGGGCATGTGGGTCTCTCGCGGACGTGTCATTCCCATGGAGAGGACTGTTATCTCAAGACTCGATCAGGAGTTCGAGCCGCGTGGGGTGGAGCTTCGGGTGGTCGACAGCCTGCGACCGCTGAAGAGCCTGTGGAATACGAGCGTGCATGTCAGCGGTATTCGGCTGCGCAATGCGCGGGAGTGGGATTAGGGCGGGTAGACGGCGAGTTGTCGCGCTTTCTGCTGGCACTGAAGACAACATTCGCCATTACCCGGTCAACGACGGTAGTAGCGTTCCTTGCACGCGAAGTGTCACGCGAGCGCTCACCTCAACCTCCCTCATCCCTGTGACGAGCACAGGGATGAGGGCGGAGAGGTGGGCACTCTTGTCGATGGTGGGCCATCCGGCACGCTATGCGCTGCATCGGTGCGCGCGACTGGCAGTAGGTCGAGCAATGCATTCTTCTCGATTAGGCATATTCACCCTCCCTTTTCATCCGGCGATTTTGCTCTAAAAACAATGCAGATTTCTGGCCAGATTCTCTGGAGCGAGGTTCCATGTCCACCGAAGGTTCCGCCGTCGATACGTTGACGATCGAAGAGGCTGCCGCCGAGCTCGAGCGGCTGGCGAAGGAGATCGCGCATCATGATGCGCTCTATCACGGCAAGGACCGGCCGGAGATTTCGGATGCGGATTACGACGCGCTGAAGCGCCGCAACGATACGCTGGAAGCGCGTTTCCCCGAGCTGATCCGGGAGGACAGCCCGTCGCGGCGTGTGGGGGCGGCGCCTTCCGTCACCTTCTCGCCCGTCGTCCATGCGCGGCCGATGCTGTCGCTCGACAATACGTTTTCGCAGGAGGACGTGCAGGATTTCGTCGCCAGCGTCTATCGCTTCCTCGGCCGGCTGCCGGACCAGTCGATCGCCTTTACCGCCGAGCCGAAGATCGACGGCCTGTCGATGTCGATCCGCTACGAGAACGGGAGGCTGGTGACGGCCGCCACGCGCGGCGATGGCACGACGGGGGAGAATGTCACCGCCAACATCAGGACCATCGCCGAGATCCCGAACCAGTTGCCGAAGGGCGTTCCGGCGGTCGTCGAGGTCCGCGGCGAGGTCTATATGGCCAAGAGCGACTTCCTGGCGCTGAACCGGCAGATGGAGGCGGAGGGCAAGCAGACCTATGTCAATCCGCGCAATACGGCCGCCGGATCGCTGCGCCAGCTCGACGCCAAGGTGACGGCGAGCCGCAAGCTGAAATTCTTCGCCTATGCCTGGGGCGAGATGTCGGAAATGCCGGAAGATACGCAATTCGGCATGGTGCAGACCTTCAAGGAATGGGGCTTCCCCGTGAATCCGCTGATGAAGCGGCTGAATTCAGTGGCCGACATCCTGGCGCATTACGACGAGATCGGCCTCGAACGTCCGGATCTCGATTACGACATCGACGGCGTCGTCTACAAGGTCGACAGCCTCGAATTGCAGCAGCGCCTCGGCTTCCGCTCGCGCAGCCCGCGCTGGGCGACGGCGCACAAATTCCCGGCCGAGCAGGCCTTCACCGAGGTCGAGAAGATCGAGATCCAGGTCGGCCGCACGGGGGCGCTGACGCCGGTGGCGCGGCTGAAGCCGATCACGGTCGGCGGCGTCGTCGTCACCAATGCGACACTGCATAACGAGGATTACATCAAGGGCATCGGCAATAGCGGCGAGCGTATCCGGCCTGAGGAGCACGATATCCGTGAGGGCGATACGGTCATCGTCCAGCGCGCCGGCGACGTCATTCCACAGATCCTCGATGTGGTGATGGAGAAGCGGCTGGCCGAGGCAAAACCCTACGAATTCCCGAAGACATGCCCGGTTTGCGGTTCGCATGCCGTGCGCGAGGTCAACGAGAAGACGGGCAAGATGGATTCGGTGCGCCGCTGCACCGGCGGCTTCATCTGCCGGGCGCAGGCAACGGAGCATCTGAAGCATTTCGTCTCGCGCAACGCCTTCGATATCGAGGGGCTCGGCTCCAAGCAGATCGATTTCTTCTTCGAAAACGAGGACCCGTCGCTGCAGATCCGTACGGCGCCGGAAATCTTCACGCTGGAGAAGCGCCAGCAATCGTCGCTCACCAAGCTGGAGAATATCGACGGCTTCGGCAAGGTCAGCGTCGGCAAGCTCTATACGGCGATCAACGAAAGGCGGAGCATTGCGCTTCACCGTTTCATCTATGCGCTCGGCATCCGCCATGTCGGCGAAACCACGGCGAAGCTGCTGGCGCGCTCCTACGGCACCTATGAGGCCTTTGCGACCGCGATGAAGGAGGCCGCGCCGCTTTCCGGCGAAGCCTGGACCGATCTCAACGCCATCGAGGGCATCGGCGAGGTCGTGGCGCGCGCCATGGTCGAATTCTACAAGGAGCCGCGCAATATCGAGGTGATCGGCCGCCTGCTTGAGGAGGTGACGCCCGCGGAGGCCGAACAGCTGGTCACATCGGGCAGCCCCGTCGCCGGCAAGACGGTGGTCTTCACCGGCTCGCTCGAAAAATTCACCCGCGATGAGGCGAAGGCGAGGGCCGAAAGCCTCGGCGCGAAGGTGGCGGGATCGGTCTCCAAGAAGACTGACTTTGTCGTCGCCGGCCCCGGCGCCGGCTCCAAGCTCGACAAGGCGCGCGAACTCGGCGTTCAGACGATGGACGAGGACGAGTGGCTGGCGCTGATCGGTGGGTGAGTGATGCTTGATTTGTTCCCATATTGGGAATATTCTCACCCATGCAAGTGATCGCGAAGTCGACATTACGCTTGTTCTGGGAGTTGCACCCGCAGGCCAAAGTGCCTCTCGGCGTCTGGCATGCTCTTGTCAGTAAGGCGGAATGGGCGGGACCGGCGGATATCAAGAGAACGTTCGGTGCCAATGTTGATTTCGTCGGCGACAACAGGGTGATTTTCGACATCGGCGGCAACAAGTATCGCCTTATCGTTCACGTGGCCTATGCCTACCGACGCGTGCTGGTCAAGTTCGTTGGTACGCATTCCGAGTACGACAGGATCGATCCGGAGACAGTGTAATGGACATAAGACCGATTAGGAGCGATGGCGATCTGCAATGGGCGCTTGGCGAAGTTGCGTCGTATTTCGACAATCCGCCGCCGCAAGGCTCGGCAGCTGCGGACAGGTTCGATGTGCTTTCCGATCTCATAGAAGCCTATGAAAACCGACACTTCCCCGCCGTTGAACTGGAGCCGGTCGATTTCCTGCATGCCTTCATGGAAATGACCGGCCGCAGCCAGACGGATCTCGGCGAGATCCTGGGTTCGCGCTCCCGCGCCTCGGAAATCCTGCACCGCAAGCGCGCCCTGACGGTCGATATGATTTTCAAGCTTACCGAGGCATGGGGCGTTCCCGCCGAATGTCTCGTCAAGCCTTATCGTCTGGCCGTCGCTTAGGCCCTCAACCGCGCCATCGTGTATGCGTCGACATATCGTCCGGCGCGATAGGCGAATGACCGCAACAGCCCCTCTTTCTCGAAACCGAACTTCTCGTAAAGCCGGATGGCGGCGTCGTTGTCGGTGTATACGGTCAATTCCAGCCGCTTGACGTCGAGCCAGTCGTCGGCGGCCTCGACCATGGCGCCGAGCAGGATGCGGCCGAAGCCGCGGCCGGTGAAATCGTCGTGCACGCCCATGCCGATGCTGGCGACGTGCTGCCGCCGGCCGCCGAGGCGGTTGAGGCCGCAATTGCCGACGATCCTGCCATCGAGCGTGACGACGAGGTTGAGCGCGCCCGGCGACGGGTTTTCCATGTTCTTTCGAACCTCTTCGACCCGCTGGTACGGCGGCCGCAGGGTGCCGGCGCGATAGCCCGGCAAATTGATGAGATCGGTGATCTCCTCGGCGTCGGAAAGACGCACGGCGCGCACGACGACGCCATTCGGCAGGCGCGCTCGGTCGCGGGGTTCATTCTCTTCGTTTTCAGACATGGGGTGGCCTCCTTGGGTTTCAGGGGAGGAGAGCCGGCTTTTTCGAAAACCCTGCTCGCCTCGGCAGGGTTCTCGGGATGATCGAACGGCTAGTGACGCACCATCGCTCCCGCGTACCCTGGAAGGGTCGTGGCGATATGATGCATGGTCGATGTCACAGAGTTGATCATGCGTGGAAGTTTCCCCATTTGCGTGCAGATGTCAACAGGCCGGAATTTGCCTTCGCACGCGGCTATGATTATTCCGGTAGGGGCAGACGATTCGGATATTGCCCTTGAAGACCATCGCCATCGATTTCGAGACAGCCAACGAGCAGCGCGGCAGCGCCTGCTCGGTCGGACTCGCATGGATCGAGGAGGGCAGGGTGACGCGCGTCGAGGAGCGGCTCATTCGCCCCAGGGACATGCGTTTTTCCGGGATGAACATCGCGATCCACGGTATCCGCCCGGAGCATGTCGAGGATGCGCCGGAGTTTCCCGAGGTGATGGACGAGTTCTACGATGATTTCAGGGGTGCGACGATGATCGCGCATAATGCCGCCTTCGATTTCAGCGTCTGGCGGGCAAGCCTCGATCTCTACCGGCAATCCTATCCTGAACTGATCTATCTCTGCAGCCTGAAGATGGCGCAGCGGATCTGGCCGCATTTCCTCTCGCACCGGCTGAACCTGATCGCCGATCATCTCGGCCTGCGCTTCATGCATCACAATGCCGCGGAGGATGCGGCGGTCTGCGCGGCCGCGGCGATCGAGATGGCGAAGGCGGTCAAGGCGAAAGCCGTGGAAGCGATCCCGGCGCTGATCGGCATGACGCCGGGGCGGCTGACGGCGCGCGGCTATGCGCCCTGCACCTGCCGGAAGGCCTGAGCGGTTTCTTGCAAAGCAGGGGCGCGTGCTTATCTAGAAAGCGCCGATCAAGCGATAGAGCGCCTTTGGCGCGTCCCGTCGGACGCGCGGCGCTCCAGGGAGCCGCCATGTCCAAGCCGCGCAATCTTTTCCTTGCTGCCCTCTCTCTTTTCGCGCTTTCAGCGGGCGCCGTCTCCGCCGAGGTCGTCGGCAAGGTCGGGGTCGACTGGATCGGCAACGACATTATCGTCGAGGCGGTCTCCGATCCCGAGGTCAAGGGCGTCACCTGCCACGTCACCTATTTCGACCGCAGCCTGATCGACCGGTTCAAGAACGGCAACTGGTTCGAGGATCCCTCCAACAATTCCATCGCCTGCCGGCAGACGGGACCGATTGAGGTCGGCAATATCGACCTCTCCAAGGATGGCAGCGAGGTGTTCCGCCAGGGCATGTCGCTGATCTGGAAGACGCTGGTCGTCAACCGCATCTATGACAAGGCGAACGACACCCTGATCTATCTCGCCCATTCCAGGGAACTGACGGATGGCTCGGCGAAGATGTCGATTTCGACGATACCCTTGTATGGGCAGAACGTGATCTGGAAGAATGGGAAGCCGTAGGGCCAAGGCACGCTGGATACGCGGCTTCTCCTGATGAAGACCCCGCCCCAAACCCCTCCCCACAAGGGGGAGGGGCTTAACGTGCCGCGCCGACTTTCCAGATATTCGACGTCTCGGAAGGAGCGAGGCGGAGCCCTCGGGGTTAGTCCCTCCCCCTTGTGGGGAGGGGTTTTACGTAAAGTTGGAAACAATGACCGTCGCGCGCTCCTACACCGAACCAAAAAGGCCCGGACGAGCCGGGCCTTCGCATTCCGTTCGGCGATAAAGATCAAGCCGCCTGCGACAGCTCGTCGGCAATGACCGTATCGAGGTTGAGGAAGCAGACCATGGTCTTTTCCAGCGCCACGATGCCGCGGCAGAAGGCGCGCTGGGCTTCCGGGATGATTTCCGGCGGCGGCTGCAGGTCTTCGCTCTTGATGGTCATCATGTCGGACACCTGCTCGACCAGCAGGCCGACCAGCTTGCCGGCGATGTCGGTGACGATGATCGCCGAGCGCTCGGAGGGCTCGGTCATCTTCATGCCGAGGCGGCAGGCCATGTCGATGACCGGGATGACGGCGCCGCGCAGGTTGATGAGGCCCAGCACGTAAGGCGGGGTATGTGGCATCGGCGTCACCGGCGCCCAGCCGCGGATTTCGCGGATGGCCATGATGTCGATGCAGAATTCCTGGTCGCCCAGGTGGAACGAGACGATTTCGAGATAGGCGCCCGACTGCTTGATAGCACTGTTGTTCATGATCAGAATTCTTCCCAGTTGTCCCCGGCGGGAGAAGCGATGGCTTTGGCGGCGGTGCCGCCGTTGAATGCGCCCGCGACTTTGCCGATCAGGCTGCGTGCGGGAGAAGGTCTCGAATGCGAGGCGGCGGTTGCCTCTCGCGGCGTTTGCCGGGCGCTCATGCCCTCGCCGGTCTTGAATTGCTTCACCAGCTGCGTCAGGTTTTCCGCGTCGATGGCGAGCGTATGGCTTGCGGCGTTCGTCTCTTCCACCATGGCCGCGTTCTTCTGCGTGACCTGATCCATCTGGCTGATGGATGTATTGATTTCGTTCAATCCGACTGATTGTTCGCGCGCAGAGGTTACGATTGATTTAACGTGTTCGTCGATGCGCAGAACATCTTCGCCGATCTGGCGCAGCGCTTCGCCGGCGGCCGTCACCAATTCGCTGCCGATCTTTACCTCATCGCCGGATTTTCCGATCAAGGCCTTGATATCCTTGGCAGCACCGGCGGCGCGGCCGGCGAGTTCGCGCACTTCCTGGGCGACGACGGCGAAGCCCTTGCCGGCTTCGCCGGCGCGGGCGGCCTCGACGCCGGCGTTGAGCGCCAGGAGGTTCGTCTGGAAGGCGATCTCGTCGATGACGTTGATGATCTTGCCGATCTCTCGGGACGCGCCTTCGATTCGCTGCATGGCGGCCATCGCATCGCCGACGACGACGTCGGACTTGGCGGTATTCTCGCGGGTGTGGCTGACCATGTGGCCGACTTCCTCGGCCCGGTTGGTGGCGTTGCGGACGGTGGCGGTGATCTGGTCGAGGGCGGCGGACGTTTCTTCGAGCGAGGCGGCCTGCTGCTCGGTGCGCTTGGCGAGATCGTCGGCGGCGGCGCGCATCTGGCGGCTGTTGGCCTCGATCGAGCTGCTGTTGACGGCAATGTCGCTCATCGCCTTGCGCAGTGTCGCGGTCGTCTGGTTGAAGTCGAGGCGCAGGCGTTCCAGCTCTTCGCGGAAAGGCTGGTCGATCGTCACGGTCACGTCGCCTGCCGACAGGCGAGTGAGGCCGGCGCCGAGAGCCGTGACGGCGGCGTTGAGCGCTTCGGCATCGGCGAGCTTGGCGGCTTCACGCGCCCGATGCTCGGCGTCGCTGCGCTGCCTGTCGTTCTGGCTCTGCGCTTCGAGGTCGCGCTTCTCGATCGCGGCAAGGCGGAAGGCGTCGGCGGCGCGGGCCATGTCGCCGATCTCGTCGCCGCGGGCCTTTTCCGCAACGGCGCTGGTGAGGTCGCCGCTCATGATGCGCTGCATGCTTTCGCTCACGGCCGCGATGCCGCGGCGGATCGATCCGCCATGGATATATTGCAGGGCGCCCATGGTGAGGATGGCGAGGAGGCCGAGGCCGATCTGCAGGAAGAGGGCGCGTTGCGATATGGCATTGGCGGTCTGGACATGCTGACGGGCGAATGCGGTGCCATCGGCGGCAAGCTTGTCGAGCGTTTTCGTCAGTTCCTCGCCGGCGCCGTCGATCGTGTCGTCGATCTTGTCGAATTCCGCGTCGGACGCTCCCTGCTGGACCATGACGACGAGATCGGTCTGGATCGCCTTGCCCATCTCTGCGACGTCGGTATCGTAGTTCTTCAGCAGGGCGCCGGCATTTATCTCGTCGGCCAGCAGACGTATGTCTTTCGAGCCGTTGGAAAGTGCAGCCAGAGAATCGGCGATCAGCTTGATGCGCTCCGGCGCGACCGCTTTGTCATCCTTGTCGACGATGATGTCCATGGCGGCCAGCACCATCGTCAGGTTGGCAAGCCGCATGTCGTTGATACGGTCGACGCTCGCCTGGATCTCGCTGGCGCGGCGCAGACCGGCGTCGATGCGCGTGTTTTCGTACCAGCCGACGCCGAGCATCGTTCCGAAACCGATAAGGGCGGCGCCGCCGAGCGTCCAGAGCCGCTGGCTGACCGACAGGCTCTTGCGCACTGCTGAATTCGTCATGAAAAGACCCTCCACAAACCGCGCGGGTTTATGCTTTTACCCTCATGCGGACGTCCGGGGTTTTCGCCACTCGGCAGACTTCATGTCAGAACGGCACGGCGGCCGACGCACTGCTAAATATAGATATGGCCGCTTAAGTCTTTCCTAACGATATGCATCTTCGGCTTGCTCGTTCGGTCCTCGGGCAAGCCATTAAAAACATGAGGCTTTTCGACCTGGAGTAATGGCGGTGAGAAGCTTTTCCGGCAGGGAAGGTCTCACGCGCTGAGACAATTAATCACGGGTCAGAAAACGCATTCTTGAATTGCGTGCATCCGGTCGAGACTATAATCACGCAAAACGCGCAAGCGCGTCGCGATCTTTCAGATTCGCTCCTCGCGCTTTGTTTTACGCATGTCGTGATCGCAAAACCGCTGTACATTTTTGCGCGACATGCTTGGGGGTGGGCGGCGCATATCCGCCCGGATCGAGGTTCATGCCAATGAAGACATTCCGCATCGTCATCTGGGTCGCCGTGGTGGTCCTCGCCGGGGCTCTCGGCTTTTTGACGCTTTATCCCATGAAATCGCGGGACGCCGTGTCGGAGGCAGCCTTCGGCGTGCCATTCACCCTGGTCTCCCAGAGCGGTCAGCCGATCACCGAGCAGGCGCTGCGCGGCAAGCCGACGGCGCTGTTCTTCGGCTTCACCCATTGCCCCGAAGTCTGCCCGACGACCCTCTTCGAGCTGGACGGCTGGATGCAGACGGTCGATCCGGACGGCACCAAGCTTCAGGCCTATTTCGTCACGGTCGATCCCGAGCGCGACACGCCGGAGATCATGAACGAGTACGTCTCCAACGTGTCGAAGCGCATCACCGGCATTTCAGGCCCGCCGGACAAGATCGCCGAGGTCATCAAGGGTTATCGCGTCTACGCCAAGAAGGTGCCGGTCGACGAGAAGGATCCGAACGGCGACTATACGATGGATCACACCGCCTCGGTCTTTCTGCTCGATTCGGCCGGGCGTTTTTCCGGAACGATCGCCTATGGCGAAAATCCGGACACGGCGATAAAGAAGCTTGAGAATCTCGTCCGCAAGGGGTGATCGGGCGCTGGCCCGACCGGCGGCGGGCAAGAGAAACGGGAAAGACCGCCAATCGTGAGTGAAATCCGCCTTTACGTGTCCACGACCGAGAGCGAGGCCGAACGGATCCTCGACCTTTTGACAGAAGTCTTCGGCGAAGAAGATTTCGCCATCGGCACCACCGAGATCGACGAGAAGAAGGATATCTGGGAGGCCTCGGTCTATATGATGGCCGAGGACGAGGCGGATGTGCGCTCGCGCACCGAGGCGGCGTTGAAGATCGCCTTTCCCGATGCCCGGCTGCAGCGCGAGGTCATCCCGGATGTCGACTGGGTGGTGAAATCGCTGGAAGGGTTGAAGCCCGTCCGAGCAGGGCGCTTCCTGGTGCACGGATCGCATGACCGCGACAAGGTCCGCTCCGGCGACATCGCTATCGAGATCGATGCCGGCCAGGCCTTCGGCACCGGCCATCACGGCACGACGGCCGGCTGCCTCGAGGTCATCGACAGCGTGGTGCGCTCGCGCCGCGTCCGTAATGCGCTCGATCTCGGCACCGGCAGCGGCGTGCTGGCGATTGCGGTGCGCAAGCTGAAGAACATTCCGGTGCTCGCGACCGACATCGATCCGGTTGCGACCCGCGTTGCCGCCGAAAACGTCCGCCGCAACGGCATCGCCTCGGGCATCGTCACCAGAACCGCGCCAGGCTTTCACTCGACCGCTTTTTCAGAGCACGGTCCTTTCGACCTGATCATCGCCAATATCCTCGCCCGGCCGCTGATCCGCATGGCGCCGCAACTCGCCGCGCATCTCGCGCCCGGCGGTTCGGTAGTCCTTTCGGGGATACTGGCGGCACAGCGATGGAAGGTGATTGCCGCCTATAGCGGCGCGAAACTCCGGCATGTCAGGACGATCTGGCGGAACGGCTGGGTGACGATCCATTTGGATCGGCTTTGACGTTCCCTCTTCTCCCCAGCGGGGAGAAGGTGGCCCGAAGGGTCGGATGACGGGGCCACACGGCACGCCCTCGCTTGCCTTCGCTTACGCTCAGCGCACTCGCAGTTCCACTGCTCGCCCCCTCATCTGCCTGCCGGCATCTTCTCCCCGCTGGGGAGAAGCGGACTCGTGGCAGCGCCTTACTTAAGCATCTTCCAGAAGCAACAAAAAAGGCGGTGCCTATGGCACCGCCTTGGACCGGTCTATCCGGTCAATGCCCGCGAGCTCGAAGGAGGAGGAGTGCTCGAGCGGGCGTCTACTGCATTCCAATAGGCCGGTCCGGGAGGGAGGAGACGGACGGGCTTTCAGGCTCAGAACGCGTAGCTGGGGGCGCCCTGGTGGCGCGTGACACGCTGGCCGGCGCCGAGCAGCTTGAGGCTGTCTTCGCTCTGCGGGCGGCGGGCGCCGATGACGTGACGCACGGTCTGGCGTTCGCCAGCCTGTACCGGGCTGCTGTATGCGAAGCGCGAGAGAGAGGCGGTCATTTCAAAAAATCCTTTTTTTGCTGGTTCGTCCGAACCGTTCGATGGCGTCTATATAGCTATTCTGAAAAGCGGAGGCAGAGGGTTTCGCTCATGGGAGCCATGCGGCCAATGCATAAAGCGTGCCAAATTAACTTTTGCCGTCACAGTTCTGTCAAAATGCTGAGCGGGCTCAACGGTTTCGACTCGTTTCGTCGCTTTTTCTCCCCATCGATTGAAATTTCGCTAACATGGCGGCCATCCCATTAACCGGATTCGTCTCAACCATTCGGGTTTTCAGCATGTTTCAGTCTTTCGACGTCACCTCCACGCCGCATTTCGGCAGGGATCGGGTATCGGCGCTGCGCGCTACTTTCGATTCGCTCGGCATCGACGCCTTCCTCGTGCCGCGTGCCGATGAATTCAACGGCGAATATGTTCCGGCATGCTCGGAGCGGCTGGCATGGCTGACCGGCTTCACCGGTTCGGCGGGCGTCGCGCTCATCCTGCGCGCGCAGGCGATCGTCTTCGTCGACGGGCGCTATGTCACCCAGCTTGCCGAACAGGTCGACGGTTCGGTCTTTTCCGGCGGCGATCTCGTCAACGAGCCGCCGCATGTCTGGCTTGCCGCGAACGGCGCCAAGGGTCTGAGACTCGGCATCGATCCCTGGCTGCATTCCGGCGCCGAGGTTCGCCGTCTGGAAAAGGCGCTTGCGGAGATCGGCGGAACACTCATCTTTTTGCCGCACAACCCGCTCGACAGGCTCTGGAGTGACCGGCCGGCCGAGCCGCTCGGCGCCGTCACCATCCAGAATGTCGCCCAGGCCGGCGTGCTGGCGAGCGACAAGATCGCGACGATCGCCGCAGGGCTTTCGAAGAAGAACCTCGCGGCGGTGCTGATTGCCGATCCCTCGTCGGTCGCCTGGGCCTTCAACATTCGCGGCGCCGATGTGCCGCACACGCCGCATCCGCTGGCGCGCGCCATCATTCATGCCGACGGGCGCGCCGAACTCTTCCTCGACAAGCGCAAGACCGGCATCGAGCCGGAAGCCTATCTCGGGCAGATCGCGGCGCAGCTGCCGCCCTCGGCGCTGGAGGAGAGGCTGGCTGCCGTTTCCAAAGATGGCGGCCGCGTGCTGATCGACCCTGACATCGCTTCCTATGCGCTGGCCGAGATCATCCGCAAGGCGGGCGGCGAGGCGGTCGAAGGGGCCGATCCCGCCAAGCTGCCGCGCGCGGTGAAGAACGACGTCGAGATCAACGGCTCGGCCGCCGCGCATCTGCAGGACGGGGCGGCGATGGTGGAATTCCTCTACTGGCTGTCGCAGGAAAAGCCCGGCACGGTGAGCGAGATCGCCGCCGCCGAGCGGCTCGAAGCGGCGCGCGCCCGCGTCGGCCAGAGCATGCAGAACCCGCTGAAGGACATTTCCTTCGATACGATTTCGGGCGCCGGCGAACATGCGGCGATCATGCATTACCGCGTGACGACCGAGACCAACCGGATGATAGAGGCCGGTGAACTCTTCCTGATCGATTCCGGCGCGCAATATATAAACGGCACCACCGACATCACCCGCACGGTCGGCATCGGCGCGGTCTCGGAGGAACATCGCCGCTTCTTCACGCTGGTGCTGAAGGGCATGATCGAGATCAGCACGGCGCGTTTTCCGAAAGGCACGCGCGGCTGCGACCTCGATCCGCTGGCTCGCATCGCACTGTGGCGGGCAGGGGCCGATTTCGCCCACGGCACAGGCCATGGCGTCGGCTCCTATCTCTCGGTGCATGAGGGGCCGCAGCGCATTTCCAGGCTTTCGACGCAGGAATTGCTGCCCGGCATGATCCTTTCGAACGAACCGGGTTATTACCGGCCCGGCAGCTTCGGCATCCGCATCGAAAACCTGATCTATGTGCGCGGCGCCGAGGAGATCGAGGGCGGCGACATGGCCATGCTCGGCTTCGAGACGCTGACCTTCTGCCCGATCGACCGCAGCCTCGTCATCCCCGAGCTTCTGACCCATGACCAGCTGCATTGGTTCAACGATTATCACCGCCGCACGCGCGAGGCGCTGATGCCGCTGATCCACGATCGCGACGTCAGGGCATGGCTCGAAAACGCGACCCTGCCCCTGGAATATTAGGATAATGGCGCCGTAGCGCCGGCGTTAGATGCCGGCGCTATGGCGCCAGAGCATCACGGCGATCCAGGCGGCGACCAGCATCCATGTATGGCTGAAACGCAGGCCGACGAAGAGGGCGATGGCGAGCGCCAGCTTCGAATCCCAGCCGCCGATGAAGAAGGCAGGCGCGACCAGCGTCGTCAGAACGGCGGCCGGCACGGCATTCAGCGCCGCCTCCATGCGCGGCGGGATGCTTTTCATCCGGGTGATGAGGATGTAGCCGCCGATGCGGGTGGCGAAGGTCGCGGCCGCGGCGGCGAGGATGACGAGCGCCATGTGAAGATCGAATTCCATGGCTCAGACCTCGTGCACTTCGGATTGTAGGGCGTCGGCTTCGAGATCGGGCTCCTCGGGCGGCAATGGCAGCAGGGCGGCGAGCACGATGCCGGCGGCCGCACCGAGGCTCACATGCCAGGGCGAGCCGACATAGCGATAGGCGAGCACGGAAGCGACCGCGCTGACGAGCGCCACGGGCAGGAAATTGTCGCGCTTGCGGAAGCCGAGGACGATGCCGAGGAAATAGGCCGGCAGCAGGATGTCGAGGCCGATCGCCTTGGGATCGCCGATGAAGCCGCCGAGCATGCCGCCGGCGACGCTGATCAGCACCCAGGGAATGTAGATGATGATGCCGAAGCCGAAATACCAGGCGAAGGTCAGCGGCTTGCCGGCCTCGCTGCGCTTCACCGCTTCGGCAAATTGCGGATCGACGAGCAGGAAGAAGGTGAAGAATTTCTGCACCGGCGTGAAATGGCCGATATAACGCGCCAAGGCCGCCGAATAGAGCACGTGGCGAAAGTTGACGGCGAGGATCGACAGCACGATCAGCCAGGCATGGACGTTATGGCCGAAAAGCTCGATGCCGACCATCTGGCTGGCGCCGGCATAGACCGTGGCGCTCATGAAGGCGGCTTCGGAAAGCGACATGCCGTTTTCGACCGCGAGCGCTCCGAACAACGCGCCAAAGGGCGCCGACGCCAGCGCAACGGCGGAGCCGCCTCGCAAACCTTCAACAAAGTCGGCGCGATTCATATGGGTGATCCTGTTGGAAATTCAGGTTTCACTTATGGTCTAAGACCTGCCGCGGCAATTGAATTTCGTTGATTGACCGATCGATTTCGCTGAAGCATCAAAGGCCTGATCGCATCGACCGGAGAGGACCTCATGAAGAAGATCGAGTTTTCGAAGGAAGAAAAGACCGAAATCGTTTCGCGCATCCGCGCCTATTTCGACCGGGAGCTCGATCCCATCGGCGCCTTGCCGGCCGAATTCCTGCTCGACTTCTTCGCCGAGGAGATCGGGCCATACTTCTACAATCGCGGCCTGAGAGACGCCCATGCCGCTTTATTGAAGAGAATGGAAGACATGGCCGAGGATATTCATCTTCTCGAGCGGGAGGAGAAATCCTAGCGCCTGGAAATCAAATCAGAGCCTTCATTTAACGCCAAATTATGTCCAGGCCGATATGGTCATCGCGCTTTCTTTCACCGGGTTGCGTGTCAATTGGCCTCGATTGTCTCTGTTGTTGATGAATCCCGTTCGGCGAAGCTCGGCAAGACGGTGATCTTTTTGATCTGGCTTGCGCTGGCCTCTGCGCTTTGCTGGTCCGAAACCGTCTGGCGTGATGAAGTTCGCGCGTTGTCGCTGGCCCTCCAGGGAGACAATTTCGCCGATATGCTTCGCCAGATGCATGGCGAGGGTCATCCTGCCATCTGGTATATCCTGCTGCGCGCCGCCCATGTCGTGGTCGGCTCTCCCGTCGTTTTGAAGGTCGTGGCGCTGACGATTGCGGCGGCGGCGGCCTATCTTCTCGTCTTCAGGCTGAAACTGCCTCTTTCCATAATGCTGCTGTCGCTGTTCGGCAGTTTTTCGGTTTTCGAATACGCCGCGATGTCGCGAAACTACGGCATCAGCATGCTGATAATCTTCCTGATCGTCCTGGCGTGGCAGAAGGGAGCGCGCAACGGCATATTGAGCGGCCTGCTGTTTGCCTTGCTGGCGAATACCAATGTGCATTCGGTCGTCCTTGTCGGCGGCTTCCTGGCTTATTGGCTTTTTGATTTGGTCCTGGCGCGGCCAAGACCTCCTTTGCGGGACTATCGCGGCTTTGCGACAGCCGCAGCCCTGGCCGCGGTTGGAGTTGTTCTGTGTTTCCTCACGGTCTATCCGACCTTCAACGATACCGGGCAGAACGATCTCAGCGGCGAGAATTTCGCTTTGCTTGCACTTCGTGCTCTTACGCTCGCCAGTTCGCATTTTCTGTCCTTCTATCCCGACAGCATCCTCGGACTGATGGTGGCCGATCCGTTGGCTTTCCGCGTCTTCGCAACTTTGATGTCGGTGCTCATCTACGGCAGCCTGTTGGCGTTGGCGAACCGACGGCCGGCCATGATCGCTGCGGCGCTGGTGCTGCTAGGGCTCTCGCTGCTGTTTACCCTGGTCTATCCCGGCGGATACAGACATCAGGCGCTCTGGCTGGTTTTCATGATCGCGATGACCGCATTGACCACGGACATTCAGCGTGAAGGGACGGGCGTTACCGGCCCGACGGCTGCCGGCCGCATCGTAAAGTTCGGCCGCCTGTGCTTCATGCTATTGCTGGCGCTACAGGTCGTCTCCGCTGTCGAAAAGGTCAATCGGACCTTCGTGGCCGAAATACCTTTCAGCCGGAGCAAGGATTTCGGTGCGTTCATTCAATCGCGCCCCGATCTCAAGGACGCGATCGTCATGGCGGATCCCGATTATCTCGTCGAAGCGCTGCCTTACTATGTTTCCAATCGCACCTATCTTCGGCGGGAGGAGCGGTTCGGCGCCATCGTGCGATATACCCGCAACGCGCGGCTTTCGCTCAGCCTTGCCGACATCCTCCAATCTGCACGCCGATTGCAGCAGAGTGAGAAGGTGCCCGTCATCATTCTTCTTTCGCAGCGGCTCGATCAGATCACCGCTCCAGTTTCCTTGCGTGAAAGCTATGTCTGGCGGCTGTCTCTGACGGTTGAGGATATTTCGGCTTTCCAAAGCGCGACAGAGCTCGTCAAACGCTTCGGCCCGGCTGCCGGAAGCGATGAAACCTACGACGCCTATGTCTTGAAATAAGAAACCGGACAGCAGCCTGCCTGGCCTCTGCTCTTTCGCCTGGGCTTCAGCCCTCGCGTCTCATTCGCTCCCGGCGCTCGAGTTCGGCCGGGGAGGGCTCCGACATCGCGAAGCTGCCGGGTTTGACCTCGCCGGCACGTTCGTAGACGCTCATGATGACGCCCGTCGTCGATACGGAGTTAGTCGTGAGCTTCAGCGCTTCCGGCTTGGCGCCATGGCCGAACAGGCGCTTGCCGGGGCCGAGGATGAGAGGGAAGGTCAGGAGCCGGAGTTCGTCGATCAGATCGTGCGCCAGCAGGGTTTGCAGGAGGCCGCTGCTGCCCTGGGTGAGGAGGTCGGGGCCGTCCTCCCGTTTCAACCGGGCGATTTCGGCGGCGGCGTCGCCTTGCAGCGCAACGGAGTTTTCCCAGGTGAGGGATTCCCTAGAGGTGGTCGCGACATATTTGGTCGCGGCATTGAAGGCCTTGCCGATGGGGTCGTCTTTTCCGACATAGGGCCAATGGGCGGCGAAGATCTCGTAGGTCTTGCGGCCGAGCAGCAGCGCGAAGGGATCGGTGAAGATCCCGTCCATGAACTGGCCCATCGCCTCGTCCCAGTAATTGACGGTCCAGCCGCCGAGGGTGAAGCCGCCGGTCGGATCTTCCTCAGGCGCGCCGGGCGCCTGCATTACGCCATCCAGGCTCACAAAGGCTGCGGTCACAAGCTTTCTCATCTCTCGGCTCCCATGGTTGGTGTGTTCAGAGCCAAGGACGGATGGGCATGCGCCGATCCGACATTCCCGCGTTGTTTTTCGCGGGCGTTAGCCGGCCAGAGCCTTGGCGCTGTCGATAATCGCAATGCCATGCGCCCGCATCTCGTCGATGGCGGCGGCGACGCCTTCGGGGGTGATGCCGCGGCTGGCATCCTCGATGAAGCGTACCCGTATGCCAGGCATCATTTCCAGTGCGTCGAGCGCGGAGAACTTGACGCAGTAGTCGGTGGCGAGGCCGCAGACATCGAGATCGGTGACGCCCTGGTCTTCGAGGAAGTCGGAAAGGCCGGTCGAGGCATCCCGATCATTATCGCGGAAGGCCGAATAGCTGTCGATCCTGGGATCCTCGCCCTTCTGCTGGATCAGGTCGATCTCTTCGGATTTGAGCGCGGGATGCAGTTCGGCATCGAGCGTGCCCTGGATGCAGTGGTCCGGCCACATCATCTGCGGCTTGCCGGAGAGTTCGCCCATCTCGAAAGGGGCGGCGCCCGGATGGGCGGAGGCGAAACTGCCGTGGCCCGGCGGATGCCAGTCCTGCGAGGCGACGATGAGATCGTATCTGCCACTGTCGATCAGCCTGTTTGCGACGGGAACCACCTTGTCGCCCTCCGGCACCGGCAGGTTGCCGCCCGGACAGAAGCCGTTCTGGATATCGACAAGCAGCAGCGCTTTCATCAAAGCCAATTCCTTCGCTTAATCGCAATGCAAGATGCCAAATGCACACTCGATGCATCAACTAGTGAATTCCCGAAGGCCCTCATGCAAGCGTTAATTCCGTCACCGGTGGTAGTAGCCGTTCGAAAAAGAATACGCTAATACAACCAATGCGATAGGGTGCGGTTGTGTGAGAGCGACGTGCAAAGAGGGCGGTCTTGCCGGCCGCCCTGATTTCTGCCTTTCTTGCCTGAGATGCAAGCCGGAACCGAAGCCATGTCCGAGCCTCAACCCGATGAAAAAATCGATGCGACGTTCCGCAACGGCTCGCTGACGGCGGCCGGGATCATCCTTGGTTTCTCCCTCAACTTCATCAGTCTGTGGGTGTCCAATCCAAATGACTGGAGCAGTGTCGATTTGCTGCCGATGTCGTTCCTGACGGTCGGTATCGCTATCCAGGTGAAGGTGTTTGCCGATCTCCTGGCGCGCGACTCGCTGATCGCCGCCAAATATGACCGGGCTCGTCGGCTCTTCCTGATCGGGCTGTCGGTCGTCGCCATCGGAATGGGCATCGCCCTGCTGAACGACATTCTCGGCCTCAGCAGCATGCGTATGTTCGGGTGACGGTTCACCCCGAGCGACATCGCCGCGCGGTCAGACCCGCTCGACGAAGCCGTCCAGCACCCGTTTCTGGCCGGCGCGATCGAAATCGATCGTCAGCTTGTTGCCCTCGATGCCGGTGATGTTGCCGTTGCCGAATTTCAGATGGAAGACGCGGTCGCCGAGCGTGAAGCGCGACGGTTCGGAGGAGGTGGATTTCGCCACCAGCTCGCCTTCGATCGTGCGCCCCTTCGGGCCGCTTTCGCCATAGCCAATGCGTTCGACGGCGTGGCCGGAGCGGGTGCCCCAATTGTCGCGGGTGGCATCGGTCTTGTTGGCCTGGGCGCGTTTCCAGCCGGGTGTGGAATAGGAGTTGGAGAAGGGGTCGGCCTTGTCGAAGCGGGACTGGCCGTAGCCGCCGCGGCCGTAACCGCCGTAGCTCTGTTCCATCTCGGCGACCTCGACATGGCTTTCCGGCAGTTCGTCGAGAAAGCGTGAGGGCAGGGTCGATTGCCAGAGGCCGTGGATGCGGCGGTTGGAAACGAACCAGATATGGCAGCGGCGCTTGGCGCGGGTGATGCCGACATAGGCGAGCCGCCGTTCTTCTTCCAGGCCGGCGCGGCCGCTTTCATCCAGCGAACGCTGGTGGGGAAACAGGCCTTCCTCCCAGCCTGGCAGGAAGACGGTGTCGAACTCGAGGCCCTTGGCCGAGTGCAGCGTCATGATCGAGACGGCGTCGAGGTTCTCGTTGGTCTCGGCGTCCATGACGAGGGAGACGTGTTCGAGGAAGCCGCGCATCGACTCGAAGCTTTCCATCGAGCGGATGAGTTCCTTCAGGTTTTCCAGCCGGCCGGGCGCTTCGGCGCTCTTGTCGTTCTTCCACATGTCGGTATAGCCGGACTCTTCGAGGATCTGCTCGGCAAGTTCGGTATGCGGTGTGTTTTCAAGCAGTTCCTGCCATCGGCGGAAAGATTGAATCACGTCGAAGAGCGCTTTGCGGGCCTTCGGCTTCAGTTCATCCGTCTCGATGATGTCGGCGGCGGCCGCCAGCATCGGGATATCGCGGGCGCGGGCATAGTCATGCAGGGCGCGCACCGTCGTGTCGCCGAGGCCGCGCTTCGGCGTGTTGATGACGCGCTCGAAGGCGAGGTCGTCGGCCGGCTGCGCGACCAGGCGGAAATAGGCCATGGCGTCACGGATTTCGAGGCGCTCGTAGAAGCGCGGGCCGCCGATGACGCGGTAGTTGAGGCCCAGCGTGACGAAACGGTCTTCGAACTCGCGCATCTGGAAGGAGGCGCGCACGAGGATCGCCATGTCGTTCAGCAGGTGCTTGTCGCGCTGAAGCTGCTCGATCTCCTCGCCGATGGCGCGGGCTTCCTCCTCCGAATCCCAGGAGGCGTGGACCTGCACCTTCACGTCCTCGGGATCGGCGCGGTCGGTGAACAGCGTCTTGCCCAGGCGGCCTTCATTGTGGGCGATCAGATGGGCGGCGGCGCCGAGGATATGTTCGGTCGAGCGGTAGTTGCGCTCCAGCTTGATGACCTTGGCGCCGGGAAAATCCTTCTCGAAGCGCAGGATGTTGTCGACCTCCGCGCCGCGCCAGCCATAGATCGACTGGTCGTCGTCGCCGACGCAGCAGACGTTCTGCGGCTCGCCCTTGGCGCGCTGGGCGAGAAGCCGCAGCCACATATATTGCGCGGTGTTGGTGTCCTGATACTCGTCGACGAGGATATAGCGGAAGCGGCCGTGATATTCCTTGAGCAGATCCGGGTTCTTGCGGAAGATCGCGATCGGATGCATCAGCAGGTCGCCGAAATCGCAGGCGTTCAGCGTCGTCAGGCGCGCCTGATAGGCGAAATAGAGATCGCGGCCGCGGCCGTTGGCGAAGGCGCGGGCATCGCCCTCGGGAATATCGGCCGGGCCGAGCCCCTTGTTCTTCCAGGTATCGATCATGCCGGCGAACTGCTTGGCCGGCCAGCGCTTGTCGTCGAGGCCTTCGGCCTGGATCAGCTGCTTGATCAGGCGCACGACGTCGTCGGTGTCGAGAATGGTAAAATCGGAGCGCAGGCCGACGAGTTCGCCGTGGCGGCGCAGGAGCTTGACGCCGATCGAGTGGAAGGTGCCGAGCCAGGGCATGCCTTCGACGGCGCCGCCGACGAGGAGCGCGATACGCTCCTTCATTTCGCGGGCGGCCTTGTTGGTGAAGGTGACGGCGAGGATCTGCGAGGGAAAGGCGCGGCCGCTCGACAGGATATGGGCGATGCGGGTTGTCAGCACGCGCGTCTTGCCGGTGCCGGCGCCGGCAAGCACGAGCACCGGGCCTTCCAGCGTTTCGACGGCTTCGGTCTGCTCGGGGTTCAGGCCTGCCAGATAATCCGGCCGCTTGCCGCCGTCGCGGGCCGCCATGGCGCGGGCGGCGATGCCGCCAGATGCAATGCTTCCCGAGGCCGGCGCCTTTCCCGACGGCGCCTGCGGCTTGCGCGGCATCTCGCCCGGCTCTTCGTCGAAGAAGGGAATATCGTCGAAACTGTTGCTCATGGCGCGTAATGTAGTGATTCGGGAGGGAAAGACCAGAAAAGATGTTCTGCTTTCATTCCCAGGCCGCCCGCTATCCCAAGGGGTTTGCCCAGGGCGGCAGGGTCACCGGGCGGGGCAGGGCGGAAAATCTGAGCCGCTGCCTGTCGGAATCCGCGCCGGCGGCGCGTCCTTGGAGCATCGGGCCCAGAGTCCGGACCAAAGCTCGTCAACAAGGAGACTGCCATGCCGAAGGTCGTTTCAAATCTGTGGTTCGCCGAGGAAGCGCGCAAAGCCGTCGAATTCTACGTGTCGATCATTCCGGACTCCCGGATCGGCCGCACCACCATATTGCCGGCCGAAACGCCGAGCGGGCCTCCCGGCAGCGTCGAGCTGATCGAATTCACGCTCGCCGGCCAGGCCTTCGTGGCGATGAAAGCCGGGCCGTTCGACAGCTTCAACCATTCTTTCTCGATTGCCGTCCTTCTCGACAGCCAAGCCGAGATCGATCGGATCTGGGATGCGTTTCTCGCCAATGGCGGCACGCCGGAGGCCTGCGGCTGGCTCAAAGACCGCTGGGGCCTTTCCTGGCAGATCGTGCCGCGCTCGCTTTCCGAGATGGTCGCCGACAGCGATCGCGAGCGGGGCAAGCGTGTCACCGAGGTGATGCTCGGCATGGTCAAGATCGATATCTCAGCGCTGGAGAAGGCGTTCGCCGGCTGAGGCGTAATTCCGCCCGCTGAGTCTGGTGAGGAATACGCTGAATTCCCGGGCGCGCGCTGGCCGCCAGACAGGCGCTCGCCCGACCGGTGCTGCCGGCCGGCGTTTTGGCCGGAACTCGAATCACGGGCGACATTGCACACCTTTTTGACATTCATGTCACGTCGCGAAATGTGCTGATACCGCAATACCCCCGTTCTCAACTACAATAATAAACAGTTTCGCAGAGTTCAAAAAAGATCCGGTGCATGCACATCTTTGTGCATTGCCAGAAACAGCCGGTGAGCGTGGAATATA
This sequence comes from Rhizobium sp. J15, assembly GCF_002531825.1. Lineage (GTDB taxonomy): Bacteria > Pseudomonadota > Alphaproteobacteria > Rhizobiales > Rhizobiaceae > Rhizobium. The sequence goes on from NZ_NWSX01000023.1 coordinate 65,086, forward strand.
CCTACGAAACTATTGATTCTCAGGAACGCCGTGGCCATCTCGATGGTTATAGGGACACCTGGAGCCTGTGGCAGAACCTTGATGGAGGGCCCATGCTGAGTGAATCCGTATTCGATGCGTTCACCCGCAGTTACGAAGCACGCCGCGAAACCGACATGTCGGTGGCGGAATATCTCGATCTCTGCAAAAAAGAACCGATCGCCTATGCCAATGCGACCGAGCGCCTGCTCGCCGCGATAGGCGAGCCGCAGATGGTCGATACCGCCCGGGACGCGCGCCTCGGCCGGATCTTCATGAACAGGACGATCCGGGTCTATCCGGCTTTCGCCGGCTTCCACGGCATGGAAGAGACGATCGAGCGCATCGTCTCCTTCTTCCGCCATGCCGCGCAGGGGCTCGAGGAACGCAAGCAGATCCTCTATCTCCTCGGCCCCGTCGGCGGCGGCAAGTCGTCCCTGGCGGAACGGCTGAAGCAACTGATGGAGGTCCATCCAATCTATGTCCTGAAAGCAGGCGACGAGATCAGCCCGGTTTTCGAAAGCCCGCTGAACCTCTTCGATCCCGAGACGATGGGACCGCTGCTTCAGGAACAATACGGCATTCCGCAGCGGCGCCTGAGCGGGCTGATGAGCCCGTGGTGCGTGAAGCGGCTCGACGATTTCGGCGGCGATATCTCCCGCTTCCGCGTCGTCAGGATCCAGCCGTCACGGCTGCGCCAGATCGCCATCGCCAAGACCGAGCCCGGCGACGAGAACAACCAGGACATTTCCTCGCTGGTCGGCAAGGTCGATATCCGCAAGCTGGAGACCTACTCGCAGAACGATCCCGACGCCTACAGCTATTCGGGCGGGCTCAACCGCGCCAACCAGGGCATTCTCGAATTCGTCGAGATGTTCAAGGCGCCGATCAAGATGCTGCATCCGCTGCTGACCTCGACGCAGGAAGGCAATTACATCGGCACCGAGAATATCGGCGCCATACCCTTCTCGGGCATCGTGCTCGCGCATTCGAACGAAGCGGAATGGCAGACGTTCAAGGCGAACAAGAACAACGAGGCCTTCATCGACCGTATCTGCGTGATCAAGGTGCCTTACTGCCTGCGGGTGACGGAAGAGCAGAAGATCTACGAGAAGCTGATCGAGGGATCGGAGCTTGCGGATGCGCCGTGCGCGCCCGCCACGCTCGAAATGCTCGCCCGCTTCTCCGTGCTTTCGCGCCTGCGCAAGCACGAGAACTCGACCTTCTTCTCGAAGATGCGCACCTATGACGGCGAAAGCCTGAAGGAAACCGACCCGCGCGCCCGCAGCGTGCAGGAATATCGGGATGCCGCCGGCATCGACGAGGGCATGGACGGGATCTCGACCCGCTTCGCCTTCAAGGTGCTGGCTTCGACCTTCAACCACGACACGACCGATATCGGCGCCGATCCCGTACATCTGATGTATGTGCTCGAGCAGGCGATCCGCCGGGAGCAGTTTTCCGACGATACCGAGAAGCGCTATCTGGAGTTCATCAAGGCCGATCTTGCGCCTCGTTACGCAGAGTTCATTGGAAATGAAATCCAGAAAGCTTATCTTGAGTCCTATGCGGACTACGGACAGAATCTGTTCGACCGCTATGTGGACTATGCCGATGCCTGGATCGAAGATGTGGACTTCAAGGATCCCGATACCGGCCAGCTTCTCGATCGCGAGCTCCTGAACCAGGAACTGACGAAAATCGAAAAGCCCGCCGGGATCGCCAATCCGAAGGATTTCCGCAACGAAATCGTCAAGTTCTGCTTGAGATCGCGGGCAGCCAACGGCGGAAAGAATCCGTCATGGACGAGCTACGAGAAAATCCGGGAAGTCATCGAAAAGCGAATGTTCTCGCAGGTCGAGGACCTTTTACCGGTCATTTCCTTTGGATCGAAGAAGGATTCGGAAACAGAAAAGAAGCACAGCGAATTCGTCTCGCGCATGGCCGCGCGGGGATACACGGAACGGCAGGTTCGGCGCCTTGTCGAGTGGTACATGCGCGTCAAACAGGCAAGCTAATGCGGAGCCATTATGCACATTGTCGACCGGCGGCTAAATCCGCGCGGTAAAAGTCTGGAAAATCGGCAGCGGTTCCTTCGTCGCATGAAGGGCGCCGTGCAGCAGGCGGTCAAACGTTCTCTGCAAAACCGAAACATTCGAGATGTGCTCGACGGCGGGGAAATCAGCCTGCCGATCGATGGAATGGCCGAACCGAGCTTGAGAAGGGGCGACGGCGGCATCAGCGATCATATCCTGCCCGGCAACAGGGCCTTCGTGGAAGGCGATATCCTTCCACGCCCGCCGGGCGGCAAGGGCGGGAAGCCGAAGGATGCGGGCGAAGGCGACGGCGAGGACGGCTTCCGCTTCGTGCTGACGCGCGAGGAATTCCTCGACGTTTTCCTCGACGATCTGGAACTGCCCGATCTCGCCAAGCGGCGGCTTGCCGAGACCGAGGAGGAAACGCCTTTCCGGGCCGGCTACTCCGTCTCGGGATCGCCGTCCAACATCGCCGTCGGCCGCACGACGCGGCTGGCGATGATGCGCCGCATCGCGCTCCGTCGCCCGCGTCCTCAAGAAATCGAAGACCTGCAGCGGCAGATCGAGGAATGCGAGGACGAGGAGACCCGCCTAGGGCTCGAGGCAAAGCTGAAGATCCTGGAGGAAAAAAGCCGGCGCATTCCTTACATCGACCCGCTCGACGTGAGGTATCGCCGCTTCGAAAACGAGCCGAAGCCGGTGGCGAAGGCCGTGATGTTCTGCCTCATGGACGTCTCGGGCTCCATGTCCGAACATATGAAGGACCTGGCGAAGCGGTTCTACCTGCTGCTCTATCTCTTCTTGTCGAAGCGCTACAAGAAGGTGGAAATCGTCTTCATCCGCCACACCGACAGGGCCGAGGAGGTCGACGAGGAAACCTTCTTCTACGGCCCGGCGACGGGCGGCACGCTGGTCTCCAGCGCGCTGGCGGCGATGCGCGGGATCATCGCGGCGCGGTTCGATCCGGCCGAGTGGAATATTTACGGCGCCCAGGCCTCGGACGGCGACAACGCCCATTCGGACGGAGGCCTGAGCGGCCAGCTGTTGCGGGAGATTTTGCCGCTCTGCCAGTATTTCGCCTATATCGAAGTCGGCGAAGAGGGTGGCGACTCCTCCATCTCCCGTTCGCCGCTTTGGACGCTCTATGAGGGCATCCGATCCGAACTCCTGCCGCTTTCGATGCGTAAGGTCTGCCGGCGAAGCGAGATCTTCCCGGTTTTCCACGATCTCTTCCAGAAACGTGAGGCACAATCGAAGGTGACGCCATGACCACGACGCTGAGGGCGAAAGAGCTGCTGCTGTTCGAAGGCGCCGACTGGGATTTCACGACACTGCAGCGCATTCACGATGCCTGCGAGGACATCGCGCTCGGAGAGCTCGGCCTCGATGTCTATCCGAACCAGATCGAGGTCATCACCTCCGAGCAGATGCTCGACGCCTATTCCTCGACCGGCATGCCGCTCTTCTATCGCCACTGGTCCTTCGGCAAGCATTTCGCCCATCACGAAGCCTTCTATCGCCGCGGCATGCGCGATCTTGCCTATGAGATCGTCATCAACAGCTCGCCCTGCATCTCCTATCTGATGGAGGAGAACACGGCGACGATGCAGACGCTCGTCATCGCGCATGCGGCCTTCGGCCATAACCACTTCTTCAAAAACAACTATCTCTTCAAGCTCTGGACCGATGCGGAAGGCATCCTCGACTATCTCGATTTCGCCAAGGGCTACATCGCCCGCTGCGAGGAACGTTACGGCGAAGTGGCGGTCGAGCGCACGCTCGACGCGGCCCATGCGCTGATGTCGCACGGGGTGCACCGCTACGCGGGCAAGAATACCGTCGATCTTCGCCAGGAGGAGAAGCGGCAGCAGGAGCGCCGCGCCCACGAAGAGCAGATGTACAACGATCTCTGGCGCACCGTGCCCGTCGGCAAGGCGAAGAAGGCGGGGGACATCGGACTGGAAAAGCGGCGGGCGGCACTCGGCCTTCCACAGGACAATATCCTGTATTTCCTTGAGAAAACCGCGCCGCGGCTGCAGCCATGGCAGCGCGAGATCCTGCGCATCGTCCGCCATGTCGCCCAATATTTCCATCCGCAGCGGCAGACCAAGGTGATGAACGAGGGAACCGCCACCTATGTCCATTACCAGATCATGAACCGGCTTCACGATCGCGGGCAGATCAGCGACGGAAACTTCCTGGAATTCCTGAAATCGCATGCCAATGTCGTGTTCCAGCCGAATTACGACGACCGGCGGTTCTCGGGCTTCAATCCCTATGCGCTCGGTTTTGCGATGATGCAGGATATCGAGCGGATCGTAACGTCGCCGACGGACGAGGACCGCGCGTGGTTCCCCGATATCGCGGGACGCGGCGATGCGATGGGCGTGCTGCGCGACATCTGGGCCAATTACCGGGACGAGAGCTTCATCAGCCAGTTTCTGAGCCCGAACCTGATGCGGCAGCTCAGGCTGTTCCATCTCTATGACGATCCGGAGCAGACCGAAGGCATACTGGTTTCGGCGATCCACAACGAGCGCGGTTATCTCCGCATCCGCCGCCAGCTCTCCCGCGAATACGATATCGGCTGGACCGATCCGGCCATCGACATCGTCGACGTCGACCTCGCCGGCGACCGCCGCCTGCTCTTGCAGCACATCGTCATGAACGGCTGCTATCTCCAGGAAACCGACATGAAGCAGGTGCTGCAGCATCTCGCCGATCTCTGGGGCTACGACGTCCTGCTTCAGGAAATCGACGGCTCGAACGTCGTGGCGAGGGAGCATACGGCAAGCCCGCGCAAGATCGTTCAGTGATCGGATTTGCCCGGGCGCGGCGGGGGACCTCTTGATACCTGCCGGCTGCCGGTTCATATCGTGATAGCCAATCACGGTACGGGGGGCTTCATGGCGAGGAATACGGCCAAGATTTTCACAATCGGCCGCAGCCAGGTTGTCAGACTCCCCAGTGAGTTCCGCTTCGAGGGAAACGAAGTGTTCGTGCGCCGCGATCCCAAGTCCGGCGACGTCATTCTGTCGCGCAAGCCCGTTTCATGGGACGGTCTCTTCGAACTCTATGGCAAGAACCAGGTTGAGAACGATTTCCTCGGAGCGGCCGACCGCCGCCAATCCACGCAAGACCACGACCCGTTCGAGGGCTGGAAGGAATGACCGCGCGTGAACGCTCGAGGACCCGACGACCGGTCGATGTTCGACAGCGGCAGCGCCGCCCTCGCGTGACCCGTCACGAGGCGTAGGCCGGCCGGGCCGCGCGCCAGACCAGGGGAACCAGAACCAGGGCCACCGCCGGAAGCACGATCCAGTTGATCGTTTCCCAGCCGGAGCTGTGCAGCAGTGAGCCCGATGAGAAGGAGGCGCAGGCGACCGTTCCGAAGACGAGGAAGTCGTTTGCGCCCTGAACCTTGCTGCGTTCGGCCGGCGTGTGGCAGTCGGCCACCATGGCGGTGGCGCCGATGAAGCCGAAGTTCCAGCCGATCCCGAGCAGGACGAGCGAAATCCAGAAATGGGCGATGTCGAAGCCGGAAAGCGCAACCGCCGCCGAGCTGCCGATCAGCAGCAGGCCGACGGCCGCCACCCGCTCCTTGCCGAAGCGCACCATCAACCGCCCGGTCACGAAGCTCGGCCCGTACATGGCCAGGATGTGCCACTGGATGCCGAGCGCGGCCTGGTCGATCGAATGGCCGTGCCCCACAATGGCGATCGGGGAGGCGGTCATCACGAAGGTCATCAGCCCGTAGGAGACGACGCCCGTCGCGATCGCCAGGAGATAACGCGGCGATGAGAGGATCTGGAACAGCGGACGCTCCGCATGGCTTTCCCGGCCCACGCTTTTCTGCGGCGACGATGTGCGCAGCAGAAAGAGGATCGGGAAGGCCAGCGCGGCGAGGGCGGCCTGGCTGACGAAGCTTCCTGCGAAGGGCGTTCCCGGAACCGCATCACGCGTCCAGATGACGAGCTGCGGCCCGATGATCGCGGCCGCGAGGCCGCCGATCATCACACGGGCGATCGCTCTCTGGCTCTCGGCGCCGGTGGCATTGTCGGTCGCGGCGAAACGGTAGCTCTGCACGTAGGACGAATAGAAGCCGGCAAGGCAGGTGCCGAGGCAGAAGACGATGAAGCTGCCGAGCACGATGCCGGCCGCGGCGATCAGGCCGGAGACGGCGCCGATCATCGTGCCGAGCAGATAGCCCGCCCGCCGCCCGAAGCGGCGCATTACATAGGCTGCCGGCAGGGTTCCGAGCGCCAGCCCGAGATTGAGCAGGCTGACAGGCAGGGTGATGAGATCGGGATCGGGCGACAGATGCTGCCCCACGAGCCCGCCGAGCGAAACGACCACGGGCGCGTTCGCGCCGCCGAAGGCCTGGGCGAGCGTCAGGATCCATGAGTTGCGCCTTGCGATCTCAGGGTCTGCCGAAACTTGCTGGATGACGTTCATTCTCTATCCATCTTGGACCGGATCTCGGCGACCGCCCGCTTGGCGGCGATGACGGCGCCGGCGAGATAGCCGGGTTCGGTTTCGCTGGTCTCGCTTCCGGCCAGCAGAAGGCGGGCTTCCCATGGACCGGATACCCAGCGCGGGCTTCCTGGTATGGGATGTCCGCCGCCGGAACGGTCCGCTGCGGTCGACGTCAGCGAATCGGCAGCCCAATCCTTCAGCAGGGTTGCGCCCGGGGCAAGCGCATCGGGGCCGAAAAGTCTCGCAAGCTGTGCGAGGCATGCCTGCTTCAAAACCTCCTCGCCAAGCGCGGCGCGCTGATCCGCCCCGACGCCAAGGAAGCCGAAGAGCGCGGCCTTGCCCGAGGCGGTTGTCGCATCGTGGATTTCGACCAGCGGCCCGACCATGCTCTGCGCCGTGCCGGAGAGGCCGTTTACGCGCCAGAAGGGCTTGTCGTAGATCGCGAAGAACTTTGCATGCGGCGCCATCCATGTCGGCGTGTCGCGCCAGCGGGCGGCGGTTGCCGGATCCTGCGGGGGCGTAAACGTGACCGCCGCCTCCAGGAGCCGCGGCGGCAGGGCGGCGACGACGATTTCCGCATGCAGGCTCTCCGCGCTGCCCTCGCGCGTCTGGACGGTGAGCCGGACGCCGTCTTCGGCGAGGTCCATCGCCGTCACCTTCGTGTCGAGAAGGATGCGCTCGGCGGGAAGCTGGCCCGAAAGCGCGCGGATCGCCGCCGCCGTTCCGCTTGCGAGCCGCATCGATTGCTGGTCCAGCGCCGCCGGCAGATAGCGCTGCGGCTTCTCGCGCGACATGCGTTCGAAGACGACCGCTCCCTCGCTGTTCTGGCCGAAGGAGCGAAGCCCGAGTTCCGCGACGAGCGCCGCCATGGCCGGCTGCATCTCGGGCCAGTACCATGAAGGGCCGAGATCGAAGCCGTCTTCGGCCGGCATGCCTGAAGCATCGGCGGTCAGGATGCGGCCGCCGAGCCGGCCACGCGCTTCTACCAGCATGGTGTCGATGCCGGATGCATGGAGCGCGCGCGCCGCATAGAGCCCGGCGAGACCGCCGCCGACGACGGCCACTTTGCAAGCCTTCATTTCACTTGTCCTTGGGGAGTTCGGGATTGTCGAAGAGGCAGACGTCCTGATGCAGGAGCGGCGCGGATTTATACCAGACGCGGGCGCCTTGCCCTCCTGTCCTGGCGTGAAGCGGCTGCCCGGCCGGCAGGCGAAGCCAGCTCCAGCGGCCGAGCGCGTCGCCCGCTTCGGTAAAGCCGCCGTCGATCACCAGCAGTTCCAAGCCTCTAGGGTTGGCGACCTCGACACCGGCATCCGGGCGCCAATCCTCCAGCATCACCCGCTCGTCCGACCCGTCGAAAAGTATCCTCGACGAGGCGACGCCGGCCCGCGGCTCGGATGGCCGGCCTTCGCCGGGCAGGCGGACGATGCGTTCGCGATCGGTGGCCTTGAACTGCCAGAGCTTGACCAGGATCGTGCATCCGCGCTCGCTCCGCGGCGCATGGCCTGACCCGGGCGGGTTGCGGACATAGCTGCCGGCGGGGAAATCGCCGCTCTCGTCCTGAAAGACGCCGTCGAGGACGAAAAACTCCTCTCCGCCAGGATGGCGATGGTGCGAGAACCGGCTTTCGCTGATGTAGCGGACGATCGATGTCGCGCGGGCCTTCTCGCCGCCGATCCTGAAGAGCATGCGGCGATCGACGCCCTTTATCGGGCTCGGCACCCAGTCGAGCGCTGCGGCATGGATGAGGGTGCGCCTGGAGAGATCTTCGTTCAAAAGCATGTCAAAGCTCCGATCTGCCGCCGTCGACGACGATCTCCGCTCCGAGCATATAGCTCGAAGCCTCGCTTGCCAGGAAGAGCACGGCGGCCGCAATCTCCTCCGGCCTGCCCATGCGCCCGAGCGGCACCTGCGCGCCGACCCGGTCGGCATAGGCGCGGAACTCTTCCTCGCTCTGGTTCTTGCCGATGGATCGGCGTCTCGATCGAACCGGGGCTGACGGCATTGACCCTGATCTTCCTGTCGAGCAGTTCCGCCGACATCGTTCGGGCGAAGGAGCGGACCGCCGCCTTGGAGGCGGACAGGATTGCCCGGCCCGGCGTTCCGACCTGGTTGAGCCAGGAGGTGTTGAGGACGATCGAGCCGCCCTCGCGCATCAGCGGCAGCATTGCCTGCACCGTGAAGAAGACGCCCTTGACGTTCACATCCATGATCTTGTGATAGGTGGCCTCGTCCGTCGTCGCGAGCGGCGTGCCGAGGGCGGCGCCCGCATTCGCGAACAGGATGTCCAGCGATCCGAACGCCTCTTTTATCCTGCCGCTTGCCAGAATCAGATCCTCGCGGGAGGAAACGTCCGCCTGGATCGGGAGGACATCGCCGCCGAGTTCGGTGGCCGCAAGGGCGAGCTTTTCCTCAGACCGTCCCGTGATCGCGATGCGGGCGCCGTTGTCGCGCAGCATCCGCGCGGCCGCGAGGCCGATGCCGCTCGAACCGCCGGTCACCAATGCGGTCTTTCCTGTCAGAACCATGCGTCAATCCTCTTGTTCGCGGCGAGTCTAGCGCGGGGATTTGCGTTCGCGAGGAAAAGACGCCATATCGGATAGAAAGAAAAACTTTGTCGTGAAGGGCATGAGAAACCTCACCAGACTACGCTCGCTTCAGGCGCTGGAGGCCTCCGCCCGGCATGGCAGCTTCGTCGGGGCGGCCACCGAACTCGACGTCACGCCGCCGGCCGTCGGTCAGCTTGTCCGCTCGCTCGAGGATTGGGTCGGATATCCATTGTTCCGGAGAAGCCGCTCCGGCGCGGAGCGCCTGACGCCGGTCGACGAGGCGCAGGACGCCCTTGAAGACATCGCCCAGGGGCTCGACCTTCTCGAATCCGGCCTTCGGAAGCTGCGCGGCCGCAAGGCCCGCTCGGTCGTGGTGGTGACGGCCTCGCAGGCACTGGTCGCCAACTGGCTCATTTCCCGGCTCGAAGATTTTTCCTCGGCCTATCCCGGCATCGACGTCCGGCTCGACGTTTCGGACCGGGTCATCGATCTCGCCCAGGGCGAGGCGGATATCGGTATCAGATGCGGCCTCGGTTCCTGGAAGGGCGTGCGGTCCACCTTCCTGATGGGCGAGGAGATCATCGCCGTCTGCCATAACCGGCTCCTGCCTGCCGATCGCGACGCGACCGCAGGATGGATCGCCGAGCAGACGCTGATCCACGACGGAACGCCGCATCCCGGCGGCGACTTTCCGAGCTGGGGCGAGTGGCTTGCCCGATCCGGCGCCAATCAGGCGCCCGCCGACGGCGGCCTGAAGATCAACTCGACCGCCGCCGTCATCCACGCGGCGGTCGCGGCAAGAGGGGTCGCCCTCGTGCGCAAGGCGCTCGTGGCGCAGGAATTGGACAGCGGCCGATTGGTGCATCTGCTGCCGGAGGTTCGCTGGCCGGTCAAATGGGCCTATTATATCGTGGCCGCGCCGAAGGCTCTGCGGCGGCATGAAGTCGCCGCGTTTCACGACTGGCTGGCAGGACGCTCCCTGCAGCGGTGATCGCGGGCGGCCGATGCCGCCCGCTATTCCAGCATCACGACGGCTTCGACTTCGAAGAGCATGGGGTCGATGGCGAGCTTGGGCACGGGGATCAGCGTCTGCGCCGGCAATGCGTCGCCGAACATCTCCTTGACGTTCCTGGTCAGCACCTCGAGCTTGGACATGTCGTGATCGACCACGAAGACCGTGAGTTTGGCGACCTGATCCGGCCTTGCGCCAAGCGCATCGAGGGCGGCGCTGAGGTTTGCGTAGGCCTGCTTCACCTGTACCGCGAATTCGGGCGACAAGGCTCCGGTACTGTCCTGGCCGCCCTGTCCGGAGATGTAGGCCAGCCGCGTCTGGCGAGGCACGATGACCGCGGTGCTGTAGCCGTTCGGCGTCGGGTCGTAGAGGGTCTGCGGATTGACGATGGTCAGCTTGCGATCATCCGCGTTCGCCGTCGTCATGCTTTGAATTCCTGTCGTCATGATGATGATGCCTCCAATGAGCAGATGCTTGATTGCGCGTGACATGGTTTCCCCTGCAGGATCGAATTGACTCGTACGATGTACGACTGGATGGCATCGTACATCGTACGAGTCAACTGTTCGGGATCGACATTCCCCAAGTCTCGGCTTAAATCGGCATAGTGATCGGCAGGGAAGACGGATGGCAGCCAAACGCAGCGGCGCGCAGAGCAGACGGCCTCGAGGAAAGGCTGCGTCATCGCGGTCCGCGCAGGCGTCCCGCAATGATCCGGCCCTGTCTCTGGAACGGATCGTGGCGACCGCGGTCGAACTGCTGGATGCAGAGGGCGTCGACGGATTGACGATGCGCCGGCTCGCCGATCGTCTGGGTTCAGGCGCGATGAGCCTCTATTGGCATGTCGAAAACAAGGAGAAAGTCTTCGACCTGGCGCTCGACTCGGTGCTCGAATATCGAGTGCCCGAGCCGGCCGGGTCTCGGGACTGGCGCGGGGAAGTCGTCCATATGCTTGAGGACTGGCGCGCCAACATGCTGCGCCATCCCTGGTCGGCATCGCTGCTGCCGCGCCAGGCGCTCGGTCCGAACATCCTCGCTCGCCTGGAGCGGCTGAACAAGATCCTGTCCGGCGCCGGTGTCGCCGAGGCCGATTTGAACGTGGCGATATGGTCGCTCTGGAACTATGTGATCGGCGCTACCGTCACCCGGGCGAATTTCGATCTTTCGGAGGAGGACCGGGCGGCGGCGCAAGAGCGCCTTGCAGGCCTCGGCGAACGCTATCCGGCACTCGAACGCTCTCGTCTGCTGCTCGATGACGATTGGGACGGCGCTTTCCGGAAAGGCCTCGACTTCCTGCTCGACGGCCTCGCTCCGAGATAACGAGCATCCGCGCAGTGTGACGCGCCGGCCATCAGCAATTATCGGTGGCAAGGAACACAAAGGCTTAGTAACGTAAGCCCGCTGCAATCGCCCAAATTGCCTCCATTCGACCAGCTTCAGCCTTTTGCAGCGATCTTCCGGGTTCGGACGGCGCGGAGACGAGGACCATGAGTGAAACGCGGCGCAAGCTGACGACGATCTTCTGTGCTGACGTGCAGGATTATACACGGCTGATGGGCGCCGACGAGGAGGGGACGCTGGCGACGCTGAAACGCTGCCGGGAGGCGATGGGGCACTTGATCGAAAGCCATGGCGGCCGGGTCGTCAACACCTGGGGCGACGGGCTGATCGCCGATTTTCCGAGCGTGGTCGAGGCGGTGCGCGCCGCCGTCGATACCCAGAACGAACTTGCCGGCTTCAATGCCCGCCGCCCGAGCGACGGGCGCATGCTCTTCCGCATCGGCATCAATCTCGGCGATGTGATCGTCGAAGGCGACGACATCTACGGCGACGGCGTCAACATCGCCGCGCGGCTGCAGACGTCGGCAGCGCCCGGCGGCATCGTCATTTCGAGCACCGTCTACGACCAGGTGCGCAACAAGGTGGCTGTCGGTTTCGAGTTTCTCGGGCCGCTGATCGTCAAGAATGTCGAAGAGGGCGTGCCGAGCTATGCGGTCAGGATCGGCGGCGGGGGCGAGGAGGCGGCGCCTGCCGAAAGACCGGCTGCCCGGCCGCAGCCCGTCGCCGCCGCTGCCGTGGCGGATGCGGCAAGGCCGGTTCCCGGCAAACGACGGCTGTTTGCCGTGCTCGGCGTCATCGCCGCCGTGCTGATCGGCATCAATCTCCTGTCGTGGCAGGGCGTTTTCTGGGCGCGTTTCCCCGTGCTGGTGCTCGCCGTCGTCGCGGCGCTCGTCTGGAATCGCGAGCAGAGCCGGTTCGACCGCAAGATCGCTGCCTTCGCGATCGTGGCGCTCGGCATTGTCGGCATCAACCTGTTCACCTGGGAGGGCCGCTTCTGGGCGGTCTGGCCGATGCTGGGGCTGGCGGCGGCCGCCGGCCTGCGGTGGTCATTGCGCCGCTAGACCCGTCATCGGTTTTTGCCGCGCAATCTTGCCTCGAAATCGGCCGCGTCAAGACGTTTTCCAGCTTCGTTCAAGCAAAAGTGAGCGCCCGGGTTATTTCCATTCTTTGCTGATATTACAAATCGGTAATGCCGGGTGCTTATGCTTGCCGTTAAGCTGTAAACGCGCGATATTGTCGCATCAGCAGGGAATCTTTTTCCCTGGGGATCCGGACCCTTGGGGGACCTCGATCCCGCAGCGCCTCTTTCGACCGACCCTGGTCCAACCTCGAGTCCCTCCGGAGACGTGAATGGCCTTTTGGAAGCAGTTTATACTTTCGCTCGTCGTCATCATTGCCGGCTTTGCCGCATGGGTTTTCTTTGTGCCGGGTGCCGGCGATACGATGCGCGCTGCAGGCATTCCGGAGAGCCTCGTTTCCAAGATCGCGCCCAAGACTGCTGAAACGGCCGATGCCGACGCTCCCGTCCGGGCGGAAGGGCAGCAGCGCGGGCAAGGCCAGGGGCAGGGGCAGAACCGCCGTGGCGGCGGGCGCAACGGCGCCGTTCTCATCGCCACCGAAGCCGTCGTCCAGGGCGTCGTCAACGACAGGCTGAACGCCATCGGCACGGGGGATGCGATCCGCTCGGTCGCGGTGACGCCGCAGGCAACGGGCACGATCCGGGAAATCCTCATCAAGTCAGGCGACAGGGTGAAAGCCGGCCAGGTGCTCGCCAAGCTCGACAGCGAGGAGCAGGTGATCGCCCGCGGCCAGGCGGATGTGGCGGTCAGGGCCGCGGTCGAGAAATCCAACCTCTATCACAACATCAAGTCCAGCGTGTCGCGCATGGACGTCTTCGATTCCGAGATCGCCGAACAGGGCGCCCGGCTGCAGTTACAGGCGGCCGAACTCAATCTCGCCCGGCGCAACATCACGGCGCCGATCGACGGCATCGTCGGCATCGTGCCGGTCAATATCGGCGACAACGTCACGACCACCACGCCGATCGTTACCCTCGACGACCGTTCGGAAATCCTCGTCGATTTCTGGGTGCCGGAGCGCTTCTCCAATACGGTCGCGGTCGGCCAGCCGGTCGAGGCCATGTCGGTGGCAAAGCCGGGGCAGGTGTTCTCGGGCGTGATCGAGGCCGTCGACAACCGCATCGATGCGGAGAGCCGCACGCTGCGCCTGCGCGCCCGGATCGACAACTCGTCGGACGAGCTGCGCGCCGGCATGTCCTTCAGCGTCAGCATGAAATTCCCCGGCGACAAATATCCGGCGGTCGATCCGCAGTCCGTGCAGTGGGATTCGCAAGGCTCCTTCGTCTGGCAGGTGATCGACGACAAGTCGCACAAGGTGCGGGTCAGCGTCGTGCAGCGCAACCCCGATTTCATTCTCGTCAAGGCCGACCTCAAGGATGGCGACAAGATCGTCACGCAGGGCCTGCAGCGCCTGCGTGAGGGCGGGGCGGTGCGCGTTTCCGCCGATGTCGCTGCGAATGCGGAGGTCGCGACCCAATGAGCGTGACCGAGATTCATCAGGGCGGATCGTCGGGCAAGCAGAGCTTCACCGCGCTTTTCGTTCGCCGGCCGATCCTGGCGCTGGTGTTCAACACGCTGATGGTCGTCGCCGGTCTTGCGGCCTATGTCGGCGTCGAGGTGCGCGAGCTGCCGGATGTCGACCGCCCCGTCGTCACCGTGCGCACCACCTTCGACGGCGCATCGCCGCAGACGATCGACCAGGAATTGACCAAGGTGATCGAGGGCGCGGTCGCCCGCGTCAGCGGCCTGAAGTCGATCTCGTCGACCTCGTCCTTCGGCCAGAGCCGGGTGACGCTCGAATTTTCCGATGCGATCGATCTCGCGGTCGCCGCCAACGACGTGCGCGACGCGATCGGCCGCATCACCCAGAACCTGCCCGACGAGGCGGATGCGCCGCAGATCGTCAAGGCGGATTCGGATTCCTCGGCGATCATGCGCCTTGCCGTCACCTCCACCAACCTCAACATGGACGACCTGACGCAGCTCGTCGAGAACGAGGTGATCGACCGGCTGGCCTCCGTCGACGGCGTGGCCGATGTCGAGGAATATGGCGACCAGGAGAAGGTCTTCCGCGTCGATGTCGATCAGGGCGCGCTGGCGAGCCGCGGGCTCACCATCGGCGACCTGACGAAGGCGCTGGACAATGCCGCGCTCGACGTGCCGGCCGGCTCGCTGAAGAGCGCGACGCAGGATATCGTCGTGCGCGCCACCGCCAACCTGCAGACGCCGGCCGATTTTTCCAACGTCATGCTGCAGGACCGGGTCCGGCTGGGCGACGTCGCGACGGTGACGCTTGGGCCGCGCGACGGCGACACGACGCTGCGCTCCAACGGCAAGCCCGGCATCGGCCTCGGCATCATCCGCCAGGCGCAGTCGAACACGCTGAATATCTCGACCGGCATCAAGGCCGCCGTCGAGCAGCTGTCGAAGACGCTGCCCGAGGGAACGACGATCGCCATCACCAGCGACGACGCCGTGTTCATCCAGGGCGCGATCCATGAGGTGGTGCTGGCGCTGGTGCTCGCCGCCGTCATCGTCACCGCCGTCATCTATCTCTTCCTGCGCGACTGGCGTGCGACGCTGATCCCGGCGGTCAGCATGCCGGTGGCGCTGATCGGCACCTTGGCGGCGATCTACATGGTCGGCTTCTCGATCAACATCCTGACGCTGCTTGCCATCGTGCTGGCGACCGGCCTCGTCGTCGACGACGCGATCGTGGTGCTCGAAAACATCGTGCGCCGGCGCGCCGAGGGCATGGGGCCGCGGGCGGCCGCCGTGCTCGGCACGCGCGAGGTGTTCTTCGCCGTCATCGCGACGACCGCGACGCTGGCGGCGGTGTTCATCCCGCTCTCCTTCCTGCCGGGGCAGGTCGGCGGCCTCTTCCGCGAATTCGGCTTCGTGCTCGCCTTCTCGGTCGGGCTGTCGTCGATCGTGGCGCTGACGCTCTGCCCGATGCTTGCCTCGCGCATGCTGACGAAGCCGATGATCGAGGATCACGGCGCGCTCGGCCGCTTCGGCGGCGCGCTCGCCCGTCTCTACAAATGGGCGCTGCACGGCTGCCTGAACGCGCCTTTCGTCGTCATCCTGTTTTCGGTGATCTTCGCCGGCGCCGCGCTCATCGCCTTCTCCACCGTCAAGAGCGAGCTGACGCCCGAGGAGGACCGGTCGCTGGTGATGATGCGGCTGACGACGCCGCAGGGATCGAGCCTCGAATATACGCGCGACAAGATGCAGCTCGTCGAGGAATATCTGCAGCCGCTGGTCGACAGCGGCGACATCCGCAACGTCTTCTCGATTTCCGGCCAGGGCGGCTCGCTGAACAGCGGCTTCATGGTGCTGACGCTCGCTCCCTGGGGCGAACGCCAGCGGACGCAGGCGGAGATCGTCGCCGACATCAATCAGGCGGCGGCGAGGGTGCCGGCGCTGCGCGGCAACGCCATCTCCTCCAACAGCCTGCGCATCCGCGGCGCCGGCAGCGGCGTGCAGATGGCGCTTGTTGGTAACGATCACGAGGCGCTGACGGCGGCTGCCGCCAAGCTGGTTCAGGCGCTTGAGGCCACCGGCCAATATGATACGCCGCGCCTGACCAACGAGCCGAGCCAGGCGCAGGTGTCGGTGGCGATCGACCGCGAGCGCGCCTCCGACCTCGGCATCGACATTACCGGGCTTTCGACGGCGATCCAGTCGCTGCTCGAAGGGCGATCGGTGGTCGATGTCTTCGTCGACGGCGAATCCTATCCCGTGCTTCTGACCTCGACGACGCGGCCGATCGATGATCCCACAGACCTCGAAAACGTCTTCCTGAAGACCGGCGACGGCAAGATCGTGCCGATGTCGGTCATCGCCACGATGAAGGAGGGCTCGGTCGCGCCGCAGCTGAACCGCGAGCAGCAGCTCGCCTCGGTCGCGATCACCGCCGGGCTCAAGGACAACATGTCACTCGGCGACGCGGTCAAGCAGGTCACCGAACTCGCCGAGCCGCTGCTGCCGCCGGGCGCGCGCCTGCTGCCGCTGGCCGAAGCCGCGACGCTGGAAGAGAACTCGAACGGCATGGCGCTGACCTTCGGCTTCGCCATCGTCATCATCTTCCTGGTGCTGGCGGCGCAGTTCGAAAGCGTGCTGTCGTCGCTGATCATCATGTCGACGGTGCCGCTCGGCCTTGCCTGCGCCGTCTTCGCGCTGATCATCACCGGCTCCAGCCTCAACATCTACAGCCAGATCGGTCTCGTTCTGCTCGTCGGCGTCATGGCGAAGAACGGCATCCTGATCGTCGAATTCGCCAATCAGCTGCGTGACAGGGGCGAGGACGTGCGCTCCTCGATCGAGAAGGCCTGCGCGCTGCGCCTGCGCCCCGTGATGATGACGATGATCGCCACCATTCTCGGCGGCGTGCCGCTGGTCTTTGCCCATGGCGCCGGTGCGGAAGCGCGCGTGGCGCTCGGCTGGGTGATCGTCGGTGGCCTCGGCTTCGCCACGCTGGTGACGCTGTTCATCACGCCGGTCGCCTATCTCCTGCTTGCCCGCTTCGCCAAGCCGCACGCCCATGAGGAAGCGCGTCTGCACGAGGAAATGTCGGTTGCCACGCGCCCCCGGCCGGCGCCCGACGAGGAGCAGCTGCAGGCCGCCGAATAGGCCTCCATCCCGCATCGAACGCGCCGCCGGATTCGCATCCGGCGGCGCTTCTTATGGTGTATGAAGTCTTGGGAAATAAGATAAATTTCGTCTGAAGATTAGCCGTTTGTTAAGTATAAGCGGCAATGATCGTGACCAGGAACCGACTGGTCTTCTTCGTTTTTTTGAAGGCTGCATGCGCTGGAACACAGCGACCCCGGACATGAGTGTCTGCGCGGAAGGTTCATTCCTGTTCAGTTGCGTTCTGTTGTGTTTTTGGAGTTTAGTTCCCGTGAGTATTTATCAGCGCGTCTCCGTGGATGCGGCGCTCTATGTGCTGCGCGATATCAATCGCAACATGACGGTCACGCAGAACCACATCACGACGGGCATGCGTGTCGCCAAAGCGGCCGACAACGCCGTCTACTGGTCGATCGCCACCACCGCCCGCACCGACAACAAGGCCGTTTCGGCCATTCAGGACGCGCTCGGCATGGCGGCTGCGACGATGGGCACGGCCTATACCGGCGTCCAGAACGTCATCGACGTCGTCTCCGAGATCAAGGCCAAGCTTGTCGCCGCCACCGAGGAGGGGGTCGACAAGACCAAGATCAACGAAGAGCTCAAGCAGTTGCAGGAGCAGCTGCGCAGCGTGTCGGAATCGGCGACCTTCAACAGCGACAACTGGGTGATCCTCAACAATGACGCGACGCCGACGCAGCCGCGTCAGATCCCGGCTTCCTTCATCCGCAATGCCGACGGCACCGTCTCGATCGGCATGCTGAGCTACCATATCGACAATACGCCGGTCGGGGCCACGACCTCCAAGGATGCGCGCTACCTGATCGACGACCGCGCCACCGGCTCGGGCGAATACGGCGTGCTGACCTCGTCCTATTTCGCCACCGAGCTCGGGGCCGCGCAGAACTACGTGCTGATGACCAGCAAGAACGGCACCACCACCGGCCAGGTCGTCATTTCGCTGTCGGCCGCCACGACGAAAGGGCAGATCGGTGAGATGATCAGCGTCGTCGATGCGGCGCTGACGCAGCTGACGACAGTCGGCTCGGCCTTCGGCGCGCTGGAAAAACGCATCGAACTGCAGAACGATTTCGCCACCAAGCTCCACGACAACATCACCGCCGGCATCGGCCGGCTGGTCGATGCCGACATGGAGGAGGAGTCGAGCAGGCTCCGGGCGCTGCAGACGCAGCAACAGCTCGGCCTGCAATCACTGAACATCGCCAATGCGACTTATGACACGGTCAGGCAGCTGTTTCAGAATTTCTAAGAAACCGTTTGAAATGGGTTGAGTGGTGCAGGATTGCCTGTTCAAGCTCGCGCGTTGATACGAACGAGCCTTGATCGCACGATTGTCCCACCCAACTGTATGTTAAGAAAGCGATGGACGCGATTTCTTCTATGGAAAAGCAGCCTTCAGGCAGGGTCATCGATCAGCGTATCCGCAATCGGATTATGGAAGCCGTTGAGATATTAGCCGAGGGAGACGATGGAGTGCGCCGCGCATGGCCTGTCGAATACTTCGAAAACTTCTATGATTGGGTTCCTCACCGTGCCCACGGCGAAATGCAGTCTAACAGTGCCATCACACGTGATGAGCGCACTCTGCTGCTGGAGGTAAGCAGCATTCTTGATGAAGCTTGCGATGCCACGCCGGGGAACATCAATGCTTACGAGCTTATCGCAACAGGCTGGCCAAGTCGCATACAGCCCGTCGCGACGAAAGCCCTCAATCTCATGCGCAAGCGTGGTCGGCTCAGTGAAGAGGAGGAAGAGGATCCTCGATCGGCATGATGCATCTCGGTACGTTTGCAAAGGATTTTAATGCGGCGGTCATCCAGCCGCCCGCTCTCATGCGGCTGCTCGTTGTGCTCACGAGGGCGTAGCTAACTGCGCTTTGCTTAAAACTGGTGATATCAGCGCATTGCTGCAACATCACCGTTGTTTCGGCGCCTGAAATTCCCCTATCAAGAGAATATTTTCATTTTCTTGCCGCAATCCTTGCCATTTGCTCGCAGCAGCTTCGAACGGAGACCGTCCTGTCCATGATCAAGAAATTCATACTTCTGGCTGTCGCAGCAAGCTATCTCAGCGCCTGCACGACGACCGACCCCTATACTGGTGAGCAGAAGGTTTCCAATACGGCGGGCGGCGCGGCGCTCGGTGCGCTCGGCGGCGCTCTCGTCGGTGTGGCCGTCGGCGGCGGCGGGCATGGCAAGCGCAATGCGGCGCTGATCGGCGCCGGTATCGGCGCGCTCGCCGGCGGTGCGATCGGCAACTACATGGACCAGCAGGAAGCGGAGCTTCGCGCACAGCTCGAAGGCACCGGCATTTCGGTGACCCGCAACGGCGACAACATCATTCTCAATATGCCCTCGAACATCACCTTCGACGTCGATCAGGATGCGGTGAAGCCGGGCTTCTATCCGACGCTGAATTCGGTGGCGATCGTGCTGCGCAAGTTCAACCGCACGCTGATCGACGTCAACGGCCATACGGATTCGACCGGCAGCCTGCAGCATAACCAGGATCTGTCGCAGCGCCGCGCGCTTTCGGTTGCCGATTATCTCGGCGGCCAGGGCATCGACCAGCGCCGCGTCTCCGCCGTCGGCTTCGGCCCGTCCCAGCCGGTCGCCTCCAATGCAAGCGAGGCCGGCCGCGCCCAGAACCGCCGCGTCGAAATCCAGATCGCGCCGATCACGCAGGGCTGAGCCCCGTCTCGCAGCGTTTGCGGATAGACCGGGCCATGCCCGGCCTTTTTCGTCAATGCTGCATCGTCGCGCCCTTGGTGATCTTGTCGACGATCTTCTTTTCGGCGCGCAGCGCGATGCCGACGACCTTGGCATCGTCGGGTGCGAATTCGGCGAAGACGGCGCGGTTGGCGGCATCGTGGCCGGTCGCGAACATCTCCTCGATGAAGAGCGAAGCGGTGACATCGCGCTCCAGCGATCGGCGATGGATGGCCGACATCACCGCCTCGTCGGCGGAGAGCACAATGATCGGCTGGATCGATAGCGGGTTGTAGAGATTGCCGGCGCGATCCTTATAAGGTTCGCCGATGATTTCGGGGTGGCCGCCGGCGATGCCCGTCATGAGGAAGGCGGTGACGTTGAGCTTCTGCCAGCCGGCAAGATTGTTTCGCAGGACGACGGCAATTTTGGTATCAAACATCGGACGGTCTTTCACCTATATCAGGGTTATGGAGTATCGGGCGCCTTGAGCCAGGATCTACATCCGCAGGTCTTCGAAGGTCTTGAACGTTTGTGCACGGGACCATCCGGCAACGGCATCCTGACGGCGCCCGCCTTTCCCGGCATCGAGCGCATCGAGGCGCAATTCTCCGGCAATGCCTTCGAGCCGCACCGGCACGATACCTATGCGCTCGGCGTGACGCTGAAGGGGGTGCAGACCTTCCGCTATCGCGGCGAGCGGCGCTTCAGCCTGCCGGGGCAGGTGATCGTGCTGCATCCCGACGAGGAGCATGACGGCGGAGCGGGGACCGAGGACGGGCTGCAATACCGCATGCTCTATCTGGAGCCGGCGCTGCTGCTTGAATGCCTGGAGGCGGACGGTGTCGGCCTGCCTTTCGTCAGCGAGCCCGTTATCGGCGATCCTGCGCTCGCCGGCGTGCTGCTGGCCGCCCTTGGCGAACTCGACCGCGAGCTGGACGAGCTTTTCGTCGACGATTTCGTCTCAAGGGTGACGGGTGGGCTCTCCCGGCACGCACGTCTTCCGCGCCGGCCGCTCGGCGGCGTGGCCTGGCGGCAGGCCCGGGCGGCGCGGGATTATCTCGAAGCGCATGCGACGCGGGCGGTACGCTCCGGCGAGCTGGAGGCGGTGACGGGGCTCGACCGTTTCGCGCTGTCGCGGCATTTCCGGGCCGCCTTCGCCACCAGCCCGCACCGTTATCTCCTGATGCGGCGGTTGCAGCAGGCCCGTGCGATGATCGGCGCGGGTGAGGGCATTTCGGATGCGGCGGCGGCGACCGGCTTTGCCGACCAGAGCCACCTCAACCGCCATTTCAAGAAGGCCTATGGGATGACGCCCGGGCAGTGGTCAGCACTCGTTCATGGCAACAGAACATCGCAGGAGCTGAGAAAACAAATGTCGCTTTAGTCGGGATTTTGCGGCCAGGCTTATTGGCTGGTCGCCTCTTCCCGAATTTTCAGAATGC
>NZ_NWSX01000024.1 GCF_002531825.1 Rhizobium sp. J15
CAGCCAATAAACCGTCCAACTTTACGGGGTCAGTTCAACCTCCCGGCGGGGTTTTTTATTGGGGATCGCCCGTCCCGGATCAGCTGCGGAACAGGGTGAGGATGTTCTGTGCCGAGCTATTGGCGATCGAAAGCGACTGGATGCCAAGCTGCTGCTGCGTCTGCAATGCAGAGAGCTTGCTCGATTCCTCTTCCATATCGGCATCGACCAGGCGGCCGATGCCCGAGTCGATGGAATCGTGAAGACCGCTGACGAAAGTCTCCTGCAGCTGGATACGGGTCGAGATCGAACCCAGAGCCGAGCCGGCCGCGGTCATGGCGCCGAGCACCAGTTCGATGCCGGTCAGAGCCGAATCCAGCTGACCCTGGGTGAAATTGGTGATGTCGAGCGCATAGATCGACGGCATGACGATGACCGTGCCGCCATAGGTCCCGTTGAAGGCGGTTCCGATGATGCCGCTGGTGGTCTCGATCGCACCGGTGGAGGTCATGCCGAAGAGCACGTTTCCGAGAGTGCCCGAGTTCAGCACGTAATCCGTCATCTTCACCGAAACCGCATTGCTGCCGTCGCGGACGAAGGAGGAGACGACGCTCTTCGTGCCGGAAGCACCGGCGACCCAGTTTTCACCGGAGAAGGAAGCCGACTGAGCGATGCTCAGGAGCTGCTCCTGCAGCTGGTCGAGTTCCTGCTGGATCTTGGTCTTGTCGACGCCTTTTTCTGTGGCGGCGACGATCTTCGCCTTGATTTCGCTGACGACATCGAGCGCGCTGTCCATGGCCGCATAGGCGGTATCGACCTTGGCCGCGCCAAGACCGAGGGCATCGGAGACGGCCGAAAGCGCCTTGTTGTCCGAACGCATGGTCGTTGCGATCGACCAGTAGGCGGCATTGTCGGCCGCCTTCTCCACACGATAACCCGAGGAAACGCGACCCTGGGTGTCCTTGAGGCTATCGTTTACACCACGCAAAGTCTGCAGCGCTGCCATGGCAGCGTTGTTCGTGAGGATGCTTGTCATGATCCGTTCCACAATCGTTGAGAAAGGGCATTCCGGACTAAGCCGGTAACGGCGACCGCGTCATGCAAAGCCTGCTGTGCAAGCCTTTGCCGTTAACAAATCCTTGCGCAACATGGTTAACAATTTCTCAATTAGACTTTCGGAATGCTTAATTTCACATCGGCAGGGAGCCGAAACCGCGCTTGCGCAACGCCTCGGCGATCTCCTCCAAAATCGCCGGATCATCAATGGTCGCAGGCATTTTCCACGGTATGCCGTCGGCGATTTTCTGCATCGTGCCACGCAGAATTTTTCCGGAGCGCGTCTTCGGCAATCGGTTAACGGTGATGGCCGTTTTGAAGGCCGCAACAGGCCCGATCGATTCGCGAATCATCGCCACCACCTCTGATTCGATCACCGCGGTTTCACGGGAAACATCTCGTTTCAGCACCAGGAAACCGCAGGGCGCCTGCCCCTTCAGCACGTCGTTCACGCCGATGACGGCGCATTCGGCGACATCGGGATGGCGCGCGCAGACCTCCTCCATCGCTCCGGTCGAGAGCCGATGGCCGGCGCAATTGATGATGTCGTCGGTGCGCGACATGATGAAGACATAGCCGTCCTCATCGACATAGCCGGCATCGGCCGTCTTGTAGGAACCCGGAAACTCGTCGAGATAGGCCGACCGAAAACGGTCGTCGGCCTTCCACAGGGTCGGCAGGCAGCCCGGTGGCAAGGGAAGCTTTATGACGATGTTGCCGAGCGTTCCCGCCTCGACCGGATGGCCGGCATCGTCGAGCACCGCGATGTCGTAGCCGGGCATCGGCAGCGTCGGCGAGCCGTGTTTGACGGGGAGGGCGCCGAGACCGAGCGGGTTCGCGGCGATCGGCCAGCCGGTCTCCGTCTGCCACCAGTGATCGATCACGGGCACGCCGAGCATGCGCTCCGCCCATTTCAGCGTCTCCGGATCCGCCCTCTCGCCGGCGAGAAACAGCGCCCGGAAATCCGGCATGGAATATTTCCGCAGCAGTTCGCCCGCGCCATCCTCCCGCCGGATGGCCCGGAATGCGGTCGGCGCTGTAAAGAGAACGCGCACCTTGTATTCCGAGACGATCCGCCAGAATGCGCCGGCATCCGGAGTCCCCACAGGCTTTCCCTCGAAGATCAGCGCCGTCACGCCCGCAATCAGCGGGGCATAGACGATATAGGAATGCCCGACGACCCAGCCGATATCGGAAGCCGTCCAGAAGACTTCGCCCGGCCTCAAGCCGTAGATATTCCGCATCGACCAGCTGAGTGCGACCATATGGCCGCCATTGTCGCGCACGACGCCCTTCGGCTGCCCCGTCGTACCCGACGTGTAGAGAATGTAGAGCGGGTCGGTCGCCTTGACGGAAACGCAGGCAATCTCGGCGCCGCGGTGGCGCGCCACCGCTGCCTCGAAATCCTGATCGCGGCCGCTGACGAGATCTGCCCGAAGCTCGGGCCGCTGCAGCACCAGGCAGTGCCCGGGCTTCGCTTGCGCGATCTCGATTGCCTGATCGACCAGGGGCTTGTAGGCAACGATGCGGCCGGGCTCGAGCCCGCAGCTCGCGGTGATCACCAGCTTGGCTCCGCTGTCGTCGATGCGCGCCGCAAGCTCGCTGGCGGCGAAGCCGCCGAAAACGACGGAATGGACAGCGCCGATGCGGGCGCAGGCGAGCATGGAAAACACCGCCTGCGGCACCATCGGCATATAGAGGATCACACGGTCGCCCTTGCCGATGCCGAACTCGAGCAGCGTCGCTGCGATCGCCTTCACCTCGGCAAGCGCCTCGTCATAGGTGAAACGGCGTTTCTCGCCGGTCATCGCGCTGTCGAAGAGGATCGCCGTCTCGCTGCCGCGTCCGGCGGCCACGTGCCGGTCCAGACAATTATGGCAGGTATTGGTTTCGGCCCCCGAAAACCAGCGGCCATAGACGCCGTCATCCGGCGAAAATATGCGCTCCGGCGGCTTGAACCAGTCGATATCGGCGGCGGCTTCCCGCCAGAAGGCTTCGGGATCGCGTTTCCAGGCCGCATAGACCTGATGATAGCCGTTCTGCATCTGCTCCTCCCCAGGATATGCAAAGCCTCGATATCAATCTAGAGCATGATGCCGAAAAGTGTGAGCGGTTTTCGGACGACATCATGCTCTAACTCTTTAATTTAGAACGGGATTCAGATTTTAGGCCGACTCGGCCTAAAATCATCCCGTTCTAGGCAGCGGCGAGGGGAACGGGAAGCCCGACCAAAGCAGAGTATCAGCGCGCGCCGAAAATCGCCGATCCGACACGCACGCTGGTGGCGCCGAAGGCGATCGCCGTCTCGTAGTCGCCGGACATGCCCATGGAGAGTTTTTCAAAGCCGCATTTCAGGGCGAGCTTCGCCAGAAGCGCAAAATGCGGCCCCGGATTTTCCTCGGCCGGCGGAATGCACATCAACCCCTCGATGGACAGGCCGAGTTCATCGCGGCAGAGCGTGACGAAGGCCGGCGTCTCCTCCGGAGCGATGCCCGCCTTCTGCGGTTCGAGGCCGGTATTGACCTGAATATAGAGCCGGGGCGTCTTGCCTTGGCGCTTCATTTCCTCGGCCAGGGCGCGGGCGATCTTTTCCCGGTCGACGGTCTCGATGACATCGAAAAGCGCCACGGCATCCGCCGCCTTGTTCGATTGCAGCGGCCCGATCAGATGCAGTTCGATATCGGGATGCTCGGCCTTCAGCGCTGGCCACTTGCCCTGGCTTTCCTGCACCCGGTTTTCGCCGAAGACCCGCTGCCCGGCGTCGATCGCCGGGCGGATCGCCTCCGCCTCGAATGTCTTCGACACGGCGACGAGCTGAACGGAACCAGCGGGGCGGCCTGCCTGGCGTTCTCCGGCCGCGATCCGCGAGCGCACGTCGTTCAACCGCTCTTGAAGTTCCATCGTTCTGCCTCGACACATCTCAGTGAAAAGAATGGCAATGAACTAGCCAGCCATTCTGTGCTTGCCAAGACCCGCTTTCGCGAAATCGCTTGCGCCTCATGAAGATCGGACGCTTGCAGCGCCTGCAAAACTTGACGCTACCGTGGTTTCATGGTGAAGGTCTCGACCAACCTCCCCTGATTTTCCGGAATTTCGAATACGATGGCCACCGAACGTTATAATCCGCGCGATGCCGAGCCCCGCTGGCAGCAGAAATGGAACGAAGACAAGGTCTTCGAAACCGACAATTCAGATCCGCGCGAAAAATATTACGTCCTCGAAATGTTCCCCTATCCCTCGGGGCGCATTCACATGGGCCATGTCCGCAATTACGCCATGGGCGATGTCGTCGCCCGCTACAAGCGCGCCCGCGGCTATAACGTCCTGCATCCGATGGGCTGGGACGCCTTCGGCATGCCGGCCGAAAACGCCGCCATGGAACGCGGCGTCCATCCGGCCTCCTGGACCTACCAGAACATCGCCTCGATGAAGGCGCAGCTGAAGGCCATGGGACTTTCGCTGGACTGGAGCCGCGAATTCGCCACCTGCGACGTCGAATATTACCAGCACCAGCAGCATCTGTTCGTGGATTTCCTGGAGAAGGGTCTGGTCTACCGCAAGCAGTCGAAGGTGAACTGGGATCCGGTCGACAATACCGTGCTCGCCAACGAACAGGTGATCGACGGCCGCGGCTGGCGGTCCGGCGCGCTGGTCGAACAGCGTGAGCTGACGCAGTGGTTCTTCAAGATCACCGATTTCAGCCAGGACCTGCTGGACGCGCTGGATACGCTCGACCAGTGGCCGGAAAAAGTCCGCCTGATGCAGAAGAACTGGATCGGCCGTTCGGAAGGTCTGACGATCCGCTGGGAGATCGTGCCGGAAACGGCGCCGGCCGGGGAGACGGAGATTACCGTCTATACGACCCGTCCGGACACGCTCTTCGGCGCTTCCTTCCTGGCGATCGCCGCCGATCATCCGCTGGCCAAGGATGCCGCCGCCAAGAACGCCGAGATCGAGGCCTTCTGCGAGGAATGCCGCCGCGCCGGCACCTCGCTCGCTGCGCTCGAGACCGCCGAAAAGAAGGGCCTCGACACCGGCATCCGCGTCCGCCATCCGCTCGATCCCTCTTGGGAGCTGCCCGTCTATATCGCCAATTTCGTGCTGATGGATTACGGCACGGGGGCGATCTTCGGCTGCCCCTCCGGCGATCAGCGCGACCTCGATTTCGCCCGGAAATACGGCCTGCCGGTTGTAACAGTCGTCATGCCGAGCGACGGCGACGCTGCGAGCTTTTCCGTCGGCGATACCGCCTATGACGGCGATGGCGTGATGATCAATTCGCGCTTCCTCGACGGCAAGACGACGGAAGAGGCCTTCAATATCGTTGCCGACCGGCTGTCGGCCGCTTCCCTCGGCAACACGCCGCAGGGCGAACGCAAGATCAATTTCCGCCTGCGCGACTGGGGCATTTCGCGTCAGCGCTATTGGGGCTGCCCGATCCCGGTCATCCATTGCGATGCCTGCGGCGTCGTGCCGGTGCCGAAGAAGGACCTGCCGGTTAAGCTACCGGAGGACGTCACCTTCGACCAGCCCGGCAACCCGCTCGACCGTCATCCGACGTGGCGCCACGTCGCCTGCCCGCATTGCGGCAAGGACGCGCGCCGCGAGACGGATACGATGGATACCTTCGTCGATTCGAGCTGGTATTTCACCCGCTTCACCGCGCCGTGGGAAGGCAAGCCCACAGATCCTGAGGCGGCTAACCGTTGGCTGCCGGTCGATCAGTATATCGGAGGCATCGAGCATGCGATCCTGCATCTGCTCTATTCCCGCTTCTTCACCCGCGCCATGCGCGAGACCGGCCATGTCGCGGCGAGTGAGCCTTTCAAAGGACTCTTCACCCAGGGCATGGTGGTCCACGAGACCTATAGCCGTGGCGCCGGCGCCGGCCGCGAGTGGGTGGCCCCCGCCGATATCCGCATCGAGGAGCTCGACGGCAAACGCCGCGCCTTCCTGCTGACCTCAGGCGAGGAGATCGCCATCGGCTCGATCGAGAAAATGTCGAAGTCGAAGAAGAACGTTGTCGATCCGGACGATATCATTGCCTCTTACGGGGCCGATACCGCCCGTTTCTTCGTGCTGTCCGACTCTCCGCCGGAGCGCGACGTCATCTGGTCGGAAGCCGGCGTCGAAGGCGCTCATCGCTTCACCCAGCGCCTGTGGCGGCTGATTTCCGAAGCCGCGGAAGCCTTGTCGGCCGTGACACCCGTGCCGGCAACCGAAGGCGAGGCGCTGGCGATCTCACAGGCGGCCCACAAGACGCTGAAGGCCGTTCAGAACGACTATGACAAGCTCTGGTTCAACAAGGCCGTCGCCCGCATCTATGAGCTCGTCAATGCGCTCGCTGCGCCGCTGACGAGGGTTGCGGCAGGCGAGGGCGATGCCGCCTATCGCGCGGCCGTGCGTGACGCCGCCGAAATCCTGATCCAGATCGTCGCGCCGATGACGCCGCATCTGGCCGAAGAATGCTGGGCCGCGCTCGGCAATGATGGGCTTCTCGCCCGTACGGACTGGCCGCGTTACGACGAAACGCTGGTGATGGAAAACGACGTCGTTCTGCCCGTGCAGATCAACGGCAAGAAGCGCGCTGAATTGACAATTTCTCGCGACGCAGATCAGAATGCCGTCACCAACGCCGTGCTGGATCTGGATGCGGTGAAGAATGCGCTGAACGGGCAGGCACCGAAGAAGATCATCGTGGTTCCCCAAAGGATTGTGAACATTGTCGTCTGATATCGCTTGCAAGCTGGCCCGCAATGCCGGCATCGCCATGATCCTTGCCGCCTCGGCTTTTCTTTCGGCCTGCCAAGTCCGGCCGCTTTATTCCGAGCAGTCCGGCGTGGTCGAAAAGCTGTCTTCGGTCGGCTTTTCCGAGGCGGGCAGCCGGGTCGAGCAGCAGGTGCGCAACCGCCTGATCTTCCTGGCGTCACGCGGTGCCGGCGAAGCGGCCAATCCACAATATGAAGTCGAGATGCACGCCACCTCGGCCGTTGCCGATACGCTGCTCGTCGAATCCTCCGACACGTCGCGAGCCGGCCGCGTGACCGTCAACGTCACCTATACGCTGCGTGCGACCTCCGACAATCATGTCATCAAGGCCGGCAGCCGCCAGGCAACCGCGCTGGTGGACTTCTCCGAGCAGGAATTCGCCAAGCAACGGGCGATTCGTGACGCCGAAAACCGCGCGGCGGATCAGGCGGCAGAATTCGTAGGAGCCGATATCGCCGCCGCCCTCAGCCGTTGAGGGCGGAGATGTGGCTGAGATAAAGTCCCACGAATTCGAAAACTTTCTGCAGAAATCGGCGCGGAACTACCGGATCTTCGTCATTTACGGGCCGGACCGCGGTCTCGTCTCCGAACGCGCAAGCCAGCTCGCCGGCAAGACCGGTGTTGCCCTCGACGATCCTTTCTCGCTGACGAAGCTCGATATCGGCGATCTACAGAAGGATCCCGGCAGGTTGGTTGACGAAGCCCAGTCCATCGGCCTGTTCGGCGGCGAGAAACTGATCTGGATTCGCGGCGCCGCCAACGAAAAATACCTGGTCGATTCATTGGCGCTGCTGGCCGAAAAGCCGCTCGAAGCCGCCCATCTGATCGTCGAAGCCGGCGATCTCAAGAAGGGATCA
The DNA here is from genome assembly GCF_002531825.1 of Rhizobium sp. J15. Classification (GTDB taxonomy): domain Bacteria; phylum Pseudomonadota; class Alphaproteobacteria; order Rhizobiales; family Rhizobiaceae; genus Rhizobium. Next base: position 7,662 of record NZ_NWSX01000024.1, read on the forward strand.
CTGCTTCGCAAGGCGGCGGAAGCCGCCCGAGCGATCATGACGATCCCCTCCTATGCCGACGACAGCCGCGCTCTCAACGGATTAATCGATGCAGAACTCGGCGCGGAAAAGGTCGGCATTACGCCAGCCGCGCGCCAGGCGTTGGTCGCGTTGATCGGCGGCGATCGCATCGCCTCCCGCAACGAAGTGCGCAAGCTTGCGCTCTACTGCCGCGGTCTAGATACCATTGAAGAACATCACGTTACCGAAATAATCGGCGATGCCAGTGCCATCTCGGTTGACGACGCGGTGGACGCAATCCTTAGCGGCGATCTGAACGCCTTTTTGCACGCTATGCAGAAGATCAGCAGCTCGAAGACAGCGATTTTCCTCGTACTTCAGGCATGCCTGAAGCAATTTCAGCTTCTCGATACGATGCGCGCCGAAATGGAAGAGAAACGAATTCAAGCGCCTCAGATCATGCAGACAATGGGCCGCCATTTGCATTTCCGCCGCAAGCCGATCATCGAGCAGGCGCTGCGTCACTGGAGCGCGGAAAGCATTGCCCGTGAATCGAACCGCTTGCAGGCCGCTATCCTGCAGAGCCGGCGGCGCCAAGTGCTGGAAGACAGCGTCGCCATGCAGACGCTTCTCTCCACCACCCTGCAATCGGGCCGTAAGTCAGCTTGATTAGCGCCGCTCGAGCAGGCGGCAGATCTCTTCGAGCTGCTCCAGCGATTTGTAGGAAATCTTGATCTGGCCACCGCTGGTCTTGTGATTGATCGAAACCTCAAGACCAAGCGCATCGGACAATGTTCTTTCCAGGGCCAGCGTGTCGGAATCCTTCTGATCCCGCCGCAAGGCCGGCTGCTGCGGCTCCGACTGCGCCTTGATGTTATTCTGCGCCAGTTTTTCCGCATCGCGCACCGACATGCCCTTGGCGACGATGGTTCGGGCAAGGCTGGCGGGATCCGGCGTCGAAACAAGCGCACGCGCATGCCCGGCCGACAGGCTACCGGCGGCAAGCAGATCGCGCACCGGATCCGGCAGCTTCAAAAGCCGCAATGAATTGGCAACGTGGCTGCGGCTCTTGCCGATGATTTCGCCGAGGTCGTTCTGGGTATAGCCATATTCAGCGATGAGCTGCTCGTAGCCCAAAGCCTCTTCGAGCGGATTGAGATCCGCCCGCTGGACATTTTCGACGATCGCGATTTCCAGCGCGGTCTTGTCATCGACGTCACGGATAATGACCGGAATCTCGATCAGCCCGGCAAGCTGGGCGGCGCGCCAGCGCCGCTCGCCGGCAATGATTTCATACTGATCCCGACCCATCGTCCGCACGACGATGGGCTGCACGATGCCATGCTGGCGAATCGAACTGGCGAGATCGTGCAGCTCGGTATCGTCGAAGAAACGGCGAGGGTTGCGCGGGTTACGGCTGACGAACTCGATCGGGATCATCCTATCGGCACTGACAGCCCGGTCAGCTTCGACTGGAACAGGCTGATCCATTTCGCCGATCAGCGCCGCAAGGCCGCGGCCCAAACGTCTTTTCGATACATCGTCATTCATGACTTAGATCCTTATGCAATAATATCAGGCAGCCAGTCTTTGGCGTTCGCGCTGGATAACCTCCGAGGCCAGCTGCAGATAGGCCTGGCTGCCCGCACATTTCAGATCATAGAGAATAGCAGGCTTGCCGTAGGACGGCGCCTCCGAAACCCGCACATTGCGCGGGATGAGCGTATGATAAACCTTCTCGCCGAGATGCGTGCGCACGTCATTGACGACCTGCTGGGCGAGGTTGTTGCGCGCGTCGAACATCGTCAGCACGATGCCCTGGATATCCAGTCGCGGATTGACGGTTCGGCGAACCTGGCTGACGGTCTCAAGCAACTGGCTCAATCCTTCCAGCGCGAAAAACTCGCATTGCAGCGGCACCAACACCGAATGGGCGGCCGCCATGGCATTCATGGTCAGCAGATTGAACGATGGCGGGCAATCCAGAAGAATATAGGAAAAGGCCATCGCTTCCGGCGACGATAGCGCCTTACGCAATTTGAAGACACGATCGCTTTCCTGCGCGATCTCCATTTCGACCCCGAGCAGATCCATCGTCGAGGGAACGATGAACAGGTTGGGCACAGCGGTTTCCAGCGTTACTTCACTGATACCGTGATCGCCGATCATCAGGTCATAGGAGGAAAGTTTGCGGTTGCGGCGATCAATGCCGAGGCCGGTGCTGGCATTGCCCTGCGGGTCGAGATCGACGATCAAGACCCGTTCGCCAATGGCGGCAAGCGCAGTTGCCAGGTTGATTGCAGTGGTCGTCTTGCCGACACCACCCTTCTGATTTGCGATGGTGATTATCCGATGTCGTTCGCCAGCCATTGCCGCAATATCCGATTTGTTAAACCAAGCGCCGGAGATTCGATACTTCCAAAATAACAGATCCCTGCTCAACGGCGCTCTTATGTTCTAGCAGATCGAATTCCCAGCGACCACGCGCTTTCTCGATTTCCCTCAGGTAATCCCGGCCTTTGTGAAAAAAGCCGTGACAATTTTCTTGCGACAGCATCCAGGGCGCGGAATAGCCGATCAGCCCGTCGAGATCGGTCAGCGCGCGTGCGGAGATCGCTCCGCATTCGCCTATTTCCGCAGGGGCATCCTCGATTCGAATGGCGTGAACGGCTCCCCGCGCCTCCGTTTCCCGCAGCGCCGTCCGCAGAAAGGCCGCCTTCTTGTGGTTGCTTTCCACCAAATGGACCCATCCGTCCTGCAGCTCTGCCAGAAAGATCGCGGTAATGACGCCGGGGAAACCGCCGCCGCTTCCTAGATCAACCCAGGTGATCGGCTTCGGATGGATCTGAAAGATCTGGCTGCTATCGGCGATATGCCGGTGCCACAGATCGTCAAGGGTTGATGGCGCCACCAGATTGATGGTTTTTGCCCACTTCTGGAACAGCGTGGCGAAGTGTCGAAGCCGCTCCTGTGTTTCACGTGAAACACGCAAACCGTTTAATTCCATTCTGAGGGACTCTCAACTTTTGTGTCAGGCGTTTTGCCGCGCTGGGGAATTGAGTCGACGGAGATGCACCAACAGCAGCGCGATGGCCGCCGGCGTCATTCCTTCAACAACAGACGCCTGGGCAATATTCACGGGACGGGCCGCATTCAGCTTGACCTTCAGTTCGTTTGAAAGTCCAGAAAGACCGCTGTAGTCGAAATCATGCGGGATCTGCCGCTGCTCATCTCGTTGTTGATCGGCAATCGCCGTGGCTTGCCGATCCAGGTAAACCGAATAACCCGCTTCGATCTCCAGCGCCTCCGCGACCTTGGGTGCGATTGCCCCGAGAGTCTCGGGCCACACACGCTGAAGTTCGGCGAAATCGTAATTCGGATAGGACAAGAGATCATAGGCAGTGCGGCGCTGTCCATCGAGGTTGATGTTTAAGCCCGCCCGCCGCGCTTCGTTCGGCGTCACGGCCAGCGATTTGAGTAAAGCTCGGCCGCGCTCGATTTCCCGCTGGTAGGCGGTGAATCGCTCCCCACGCTCCCCGCTCGCACAGCCAAGCTGCATCGCCAGGGGCGTCAATCGCATATCTGCATTGTCCGCGCGCAATGTCAGCCTATATTCGGCGCGCGACGTAAACATTCGATACGGTTCCGTAACGCCGCGCGAGGTGAGGTCATCGATCATCACACCGATATAGGAGTTCGTCCGGCTGAATTGGAACGGATCCGAATCGCTGCTGTGCAATGCAGCATTTAAACCGGCCGCCAGGCCTTGAGCGGCCGCCTCCTCATAACCGGTGGTGCCGTTGATCTGGCCGGCGAGGAACAATCCCTTCAGCCGCTTGACCTCCAGCGACGGCGTCAGCTCCCGCGGATCGACATGGTCATATTCGATGGCATAACCCGGCTGCAGGATTCTCACCGCTTCGAGACCGGGAAGGGTCTTGATGAATTCTGCCTGAACCTCCGCCGGCAGGGAGGTTGAAATCCCATTCGGATAAACGGTGTCGTCATCCAGACCCTCCGGCTCGAGAAAGACCTGATGTCCATCCCGCTCGCCGAATTTCACCAGCTTGTCTTCGATAGAGGGGCAGTAGCGCGGGCCAACGCCCTCGATCTGGCCGGAATACATCGCCGACCGCATGATGTTGTCGACGATAATCCTGTGTGTCGCTTCGGTGGTCCTCGTCACCCCGCAGTCGATCTGCGGCGTCGCAATCCGATCGGTCATGAACGAGAAGGGGACAAGCTCCTCGTCGGCGCCCTGCCGGCCCACGGATTGCCAGTCGATCGTCTTTCCGTCCAGCCGCGCCGGCGTTCCCGTCTTCAAGCGCCCCAACCGCAAGCCGAGCCGCGCCAGCGTGGCGGATAGTCCGATCGAAGGCGCTTCGCCGACCCGACCGGCCGGGGTCTTTTCCGAACCGATATGGATAAGGCCGCGAAGAAAGGTGCCCGTCGTCAAAACCACCGCAGGTGTTTTGAAGGTTCGACCATCCTTCATGATGACACCCGCCACGCGGCCATCGACGATATCCAGATCGAACGCATCGCCTTCGATAATGTCGAGACCCGGCGTCGCTTCGATGGCGGCCAGCATCGCCAGCCGGTAAAGCTTTCGATCCGCCTGCGTCCGCGGTCCGCGAACGGCCGCACCCTTCTTCTTGTTCAGCATTCTGAACTGAATGCCGGCCGCATCGGCGATCCGGCCCATCAGGCCATCCATCGCGTCGATCTCGCGCACGAGATGACCCTTTCCAAGTCCGCCAATGGCCGGATTGCACGACATGACGCCGATCGTGTCGCGCCTGTGGGTAACAAGCGCGGTCTTCGCGCCAAGCCGCGCAGCCGCGCTCGCCGCCTCCGACCCCGCATGGCCGCCGCCGATAACGATCACATCATAGACATCTACGGTCATTCCAAGACTCCAATCCGGCGGTAGCTTCATCTGAAACCTGCCAGCCGTCCAGGCTGAAAGGTTTCACGTGAATCATTTGCCGATACAAAACTCCGAGAAGATCACCCCAAGCAGCTGCTCGACATCCACCCGCCCGGTAATCCTGCCCAGATAGTCGGCGGCAACTCGAAGCTGCTCGGTGCGCAGTTCCAGATCCACATCGACCTGCGAAATCGCCTCGTCGAGCGCCGACAAACATTTCGCCAGCGAATCCTTATGCCTTTGCCGGCTGGGAATCGCCATGGACAGGCCACCGAAACGATCTGCGACGATCCCGCCGATCAGCTGCCGCAGCTCCGGCAAACCATCGCCTGTCATCGTGGAGATCTGCAGATCATACCGGCCAGGGGCGATATCGATGAGGTCCTTCTTCGTGCCGACAGTAACATGCGGAAAAGTCGGCTCCAAGTCATCAGGTATCTCGGGACTGGTCATGTCGACCAGCAGCAGCACGAGATCGGCGTCACGGAGAGCAACACGCGCCCGCCGCACGCCTTCCATTTCCACCCTGTCCTCCGTCTCCCGGAGGCCGGCCGTATCGTAGAGTTTCACCAGATAGCCATCGATATCGATATCGAGATGCAGCACATCGCGCGTCGTTCCGGCGATGTCGGTGACGATCGCGACGTCACGGCGCGCCAGGGCATTCAGCAGGCTCGACTTGCCGGCATTCGGCGCGCCGGCAATCACCACCTTGAAGCCGTCCCTGATGATTTCCCCAGCCGAAGCAGCGCCCAGATGTTCAGCGATATCGCTGCGAAGCTTCTCCATATCGGACCAGACCATGTCCGAGACCGACCCCGGCACGTCGTCTTCGTCGGGAAAATCCAGTTCCGCTTCGATCAGTGCCCGCGCACGGGTTAATCGTTCCGCCCACGAATCGTAAATCGCCGAAAGGCCGCCGGCACTATGTTCGACGGCGAGGCGGCGCTGCATTTCCGTTTCAGCGCCGATCAGATCGGCCAATCCCTCAACTTCGACAAGATCGAGCTTGCCGTTTTCGAAGGCTCGTCTTGAAAATTCACCTTCGACGGCCATCCGCACATTGGGAAATTCACCGAGCGTCTGAAACAACGCAGCCAGGACCGCTTTACTGCCGTGGATCTGCAACTCCGCAACGTCCTCGCCCGTAAACGAGTTGGGCGCGGGAAAAAACAGCGCCAGTCCGCGATCGATCGGCTCATTGTTACGAGTCCGAATCGTTCGATAGGCTGCCGCCCGATCGGCGGGAACCGAGCCGATGAGGCTCACAAGCACGTCCCTGGTCGCCGGCCCGCTGATGCGAACCACCGAGACACCCGAAGGCGGCGCCCCACTCGAGAGGGCATATATGGTGTCATGCGATATGGCCATGCTTCTGTCTATCGGTTCGAATCCGAATCGGCTCTCTAAATAGAAAAGCTGGCGGCATCACGACGATGCCACCAGCTCTCGTAGGTGAATCCGGCTAAGGATTACGTATTCATCGAATCGAAGAAGTCGGAATTGTTCTTCGTCTGCTTGAGCTTGTCGATGAGGAATTCGATCGCGTCGGTCGTGCCCATCGGCGCCAAGATACGGCGTAGCACGAAGATCTTCTGCAGATCCTGGCGCGGAACCAGCAGGTCTTCCTTACGCGTGCCGGACTTGAGGATGTCCATTGCGGGGAAGATGCGCTTGTCGGCGACCTTGCGGTCGAGCACGATTTCGGAGTTGCCGGTGCCCTTGAACTCTTCGAAAATGACTTCGTCCATGCGGCTGCCGGTATCGATCAGCGCCGTGGCGATGATTGTCAGCGAACCGCCTTCCTCAATATTGCGAGCGGCACCGAAGAAGCGCTTCGGGCGCTGAAGCGCGTTGGCGTCGACGCCGCCGGTCAGAACCTTGCCGGAAGAAGGAACGACGGTGTTGTAAGCGCGGCCGAGACGGGTGATCGAATCGAGCAGGATGACGACGTCGCGTCCATGCTCGACCAGACGCTTCGCCTTTTCGATGACCATTTCGGCCACCTGAACGTGACGCACCGCCGGCTCGTCGAAAGTCGAGGAAATGACCTCACCGCGAACGGAACGCTGCATGTCGGTCACTTCCTCAGGGCGTTCGTCGATCAGCAGAACGATGAGATAGCATTCCGGATGGTTTGCCGTGATCGAATGCGCGATATTCTGCAGCAGCACGGTCTTACCGGTACGCGGCGGTGCGACGATCAGGCCGCGCTGGCCCTTGCCGAGCGGCGCCACCAGATCGATCACGCGCGGCGACAGATCCTTGGAGGTCGGAACATCCAGTTCCATCTTGAAGCGCTCGTTCGGATAGAGCGGCGTCAGATTGTCGAAATGGACCTTGTGACGGATCTTTTCCGGATCGTCGAAATTGATGGTGTTGACCTTCAGCAGCGCGAAATAGCGTTCGCCTTCCTTCGGTCCGCGGATGGGCCCTTCGACCGTATCGCCTGTCTTCAGCGAGAACCGGCGGATCTGCGACGGAGAAATATAAATGTCGTCGGGACCCGGCAGGTAATTGGCATTGGCGGAACGCAGGAAGCCGAAACCGTCCTGCAGCACTTCGACGACCCCTTCGCCGATGATTTCCACATCCTGGCTGGCAAGCATCTTGAGAATCGCAAACATCAGTTCCTGCTTGCGCATCGTGCTTGCATTCTCGACCTCGAGCGACTCGGCGAAAGCCAGAAGATCCGTCGGGGATTTACTCTTAAGTTCCTGAAGCTTCATTTCAGCCATGAAGTGACCAATGCTCTTTTCAATTTTGAAGGGGAAAGGCGATGTTGGGTCGTATTCGGTACTGCGAAAGGGGCTCGCAGACGACTGAACTCTACACACATGCCACGTAGATGAGATGCGCGGAAAATAGCGACTCGTTATCGCCGCCGCAAGGGGGCTGCTTAAAATGAAGCAAATTTAACCTGAGGGATGATTTGCCTCAAAATGGCTTCACCACGACGAGGATCACGATCAGGATCATCAGCAGCGTCGGCGCCTCGTTCATGAACCGCCAATAGCGGGCGGAACGGCGATTTTCATCCCGCTCGAAAGCCCTTACGGCGCGGCTGAAGAACATATGGACACCGGTCAGAAGCACGACCAGACCGATCTTCGCGTGCAGCCAGCCGCCCTGAAAACCATAAACCGACCAGGCGAGATAGAGACCAAAAATCCAGGTCAGCATCATTGCCGGCGTCATGATGATCCGAAGCAGCCGGCGCTCCATCACCTTGAAGGTTTCCGACTGCACCGAACCCGGTTCGGCATCTGTATGGTAGATGAACAGCCGCGGCATATAAAACAATCCGGCCATCCAGGAGATCACCGCGATGATGTGGAGCGCCTTGATCCAGAGATAGAGATTGTCCGGGTTCCAGGCGAAGAGCCCGATCGCCAGCAGCGCGAAGAAGGCCAGCGCAAAATGCGCGCGGCGCCGGGCATAGGCGCCCGGCCTCCGATCCGTCTGCTTCTCCATCGTCACGTCAGACCTCGCACGCGGTCGACCAGCACGCGCACATGTTCGGGGTCGGCCTGCGGTGTGATGCCGTGACCCAGATTGAAGATCAGCGGCCCATTGCCGAGATGCTGGAGAATATCGTCTATGCCTTCTTCCAAAGCCTTGCCGCCGGCAACGACTCGCATCGGATCGAGATTGCCCTGAACCGGCCCATCCTTCTGAAGTTCGGCGGCAAAGGCCAATGGCACCGACCAATCGAGGCCGATCGCATCCGCACCCGTCTTCTGACGATAGGTCTTCAGCTGGTAGCCTGCGCCTTTGGCAAAGGCGATGATGCGGGCATGCGGCCGCCGCGACCTTATCGAAGCGATCATCCGGGCGATAGGCCGGATCGCGAAAGCCTCGAATTCCTTTTCGCCGAGAACGCCGGCCCAGGAATCGAAGATCTGCACGGCATCGGCGCCGGCATCGATCTGCGCGACGAGATAACCGGCCGACACATCCGCCAGCAGCATCAGCAGATGCTCGAAAGCGCGCGGATGCTTGTAGGCGAAGAGACGGGCAGGGGCTTGATCGGGCGTTCCATGACCCGCGATCATATAGGTCGCAACAGTCCAGGGCGCGCCGCAGAAGCCAAGCAGGGTCGTCTCATCGGGCAGCTCGCTGCGCAGCCGCCGCACCGTCTCCAGAACCGGGTGGAGATAATCGACAACCTCTTCGCCGTTCAGCCTGCCGATGCCCGCTTCATCGATCGGATCCATCTCAGGACCATGCCCCTCGGTGAAGCGAACGTTTCGTTTCATCGCATCGGGAATGACGAGAATGTCGGAAAACAGGATGGCCGCATCGAAGCCATAGCGGCGGATCGGCTGCAATGTCACTTCAACGGCATAATCGGGCGTGTAGCAGAGATCGAGAAAGCTCCCGGCCTTTGCCCGCGTCTCTCTATATTCCGGAAGGTAACGTCCGGCCTGCCGCATCAGCCAGAGAGGAGGAGGGGAGAGGCTTTCGCCATCGAGAACCCTCATGATCTTTCGGCGCGTTTCGCTCAAGCGCTTCTTCCCTATAAAAAATCAAAGATATTTTAAAAGGTTTCTATTTCTTAGAGTCGGTGTCTATCAAGGATTAAAATCCATCCACCGCCGATGCCATTTGTCGCGCACCGGCAAAGAACATGGCAAGGATTTTCCGGCTGCGCTCAAATTTCGAGGAGAAGCCGAATCCGAAAGTGATTCCAGTCGCTTCCGAATGAATGATTTTCTGCTGGCTTGTGGATAAGCTGTGGACCTGCTCTAAGGAAGTCGTGTTCCTCCCCATCGTCCACAGGGTCCGATGAAACCGGTTTGCAAAATTCGTAGTGTGGATAAGGAGGCATGTTTTCCCGAAGCCGAGGCCGCCCCGGCGCCTTAGCTCCCCATCATCCAGTCTTTTCAACAGGCAGCGGAAAATAGCGTGGAGAACAGAACGAACTTCTTTCATCTGCATCTGATTTCTGACTCAACCGGGGAGACTCTCATCTCCGCCGGCCGCGCCGCATCGGCCCAGTTCAGATCCGCTCAGCCGATCGAACACGTCTATCCCCTGATCCGCAATCGCAAGCAGCTGTTGCCGGTTCTGCAGGCGATCGACGAAACCCCCGGCATCGTGCTTTACACGATCGTCGACCGCGAGCTCGCGAGCCTCATCGACGAGCGCTGCGCCGAAATGGGCGTTGCCTCGGTCAATGTGCTGGAGCCGGTGATGAATGCGTTCCAGATCTATCTCGGCGCGCCGTCGCGCCGCCGGGTCGGAGCCCAGCACGTCATGAACGCCGGCTATTTCGCGCGTATCGAGGCGCTGAATTTCACCATGGACCATGACGACGGCCAGATGCCGGATGACTATAATGACGCCGACGTGGTCATCATCGGGATCAGCCGCACTTCGAAAACGCCGACCAGCATCTATCTCGCCAACAGAGGCATCAAGACGGCGAACATCCCGATCGTCTATGGCGTGCCCTTGCCGGAGAGCCTCTTTGCCGCAACGAAACCGGTGATCGTCTGCCTCATCGCCACCACCGACCGCATTTCCCAGGTGCGGGAAAACCGCATCCTCGGGACGACGCAGGGTTTCGACCGGGAACACTATACTGATCGCGCCGCGATCTCCGAGGAATTGAAATATGCCCGCTCGCTCTGCGCCCGCCACGGCTGGCCGCTGATCGACGTGACGCGCCGCTCGATCGAGGAAACGGCGGCGGCCATTGTTGCCCTGCGCCCGAAGCTGCGCTAAGCGCTGACGAAACGCTGGCACGTCGAGGAACGCATGACAGTAAAACTCATCCTTGCATCGTCGAGCCCTTTTCGACGGGCGCTGATGGAAAATGCCGGCCTGTGCTTCGAGGCGCATGCCGCAAGGATCGACGAAAGGGCCGTCGAAGTCCCGTTGGAAAAAGCCGGCGCGGCGCCCGATGCCGTGGCGCTCGTCCTGGCCAGGGCCAAGGCCGAAGAGGTCAGCCGCCGTTTTCCCGATAGCCTGGTCATCGGTTCGGATCAGACGATGTCGCTCGGTGAACGCGTCTTTCATAAGCCGAGAGACATGGCCGATGCGGCGAATCACCTTCAGACCCTGTCTGGAGCGAACCATCGATTGAACAGTGCCGTCGCGATCGTCCGTGGCGGCGTGGTCTTGTGGGAACATCTCGCCCATGCGGAACTGACGATGCGGCCGTTGACGGCGGATTTCATCACCCGGCACCTGGCGCGGGTCGGCGAACGGGCACTTTCCAGCGTCGGCGCCTATCAATTGGAAGGGGAGGGCATTCAGCTCTTCGAAAAGATCGAGGGTGATTATTTCACCATTCTCGGTCTGCCGATGCTGCCGCTTCTCGAAAAACTGCGAGAACTCGGAGCGATCGATGGATGATTCACGTGAAACATTGGGGCCGAAAGCGTTTGTCACGGGCTTTCCGGTCAAGCACTCGCGCTCGCCGCTCATCCACGGATATTGGCTGAAGACGCTCGGCCTGCCCGGCAGCTACCGCGCCCATGAAGTGGCACCCGATGCCTTTGCGGATTTCATCGCCTCGCTGAAGAACGGCAGCTCCGGCTTTGCCGGCGGCAATGTCACCATCCCCCACAAGGAAATGGCCTTCTGCCTCGCCGACAGACCGGACGAGCTGTCGCAGGAGCTCGGCGCATCGAATACGCTCTGGCTGGAAGATGGCGTCCTGCATGCGACGAACACCGACGGCCGCGGCTTCACTGCCAATCTCGACGAGCGCCATCCAGGCTGGGACCGGCACGAGACGGCCATCATCTTCGGCGCCGGCGGCGCCAGCCGCGCAATCATCCAGGCGGTCCGCGACCGCGGTTTCAGAGAGATCCATGTCGTCAACCGCACGGTCGAACGCGCGCGTGAACTGGCCGATCGCTTTGGTCCGAAAGTCCATGCCCACCCGGCCGGTGCCCTTGCCGAAGTCATGAAAGGGGCCGGCCTCTTCATCAACACCACCTCGCTCGGCATGGACGGCGAAGCGGCGCCGCAGCTTGATTTCACCGTGCTTGCGGCCGATGCTGTCGTCACCGATATCGTCTACATTCCCTTGAAGACGCCGATCCTGGCACAGGCGGAAGAGCAGGGATATTCCATCGTCGACGGTCTCGGCATGCTGCTGCATCAGGCCGTGCCCGGTTTCGAGAAATGGTTCGGCAAACGCCCCGCCGTCGATGCGGCATTGCGCGCGCTGATCGTTGCGGACATGGAAGCGCATTGATGCTGAAGATCGGCCTCACCGGCTCCATCGGAATGGGAAAATCGACGGTCGGCAAGTTGTTCGCCGACGCCGGGATACCGCTGAATGATTCCGATGCCGTGGTCCATGATCTCTATGCCGGCGAGGCTGGGCCTCTGGTGGACGCCGCCTTTCCCGGTTCGATGAAGGACGGGGCGGTCGACCGGCATGAGCTCGGCCGTCAGCTCGCTCTCGATCCCACCGGTTTCAAACGCCTGGAAGCGATCGTTCATCCGCTGGTCCGCAAACGCGAGAACGAATTTCTGGCGCAGCAGCAGGCGGCCGGCGCCGAGATGGTCCTGCTCGACATTCCCCTGCTTTTCGAAACAAGCGCCTGGGAAAGGGTGGACGTGATCGTCGTCGTTAGCACCGATCCACAGATTCAGCGTCAGCGGGTGCTTGCGCGGGAAGACATGACCGAGGAAAAATTCGACATGATTCTCTCCCGCCAGACGCCGGATGCGGAAAAACGCCGCCGCGCCGATTATCTGGTCGATACCAGCGGCAGCATCGCGGAGACGGGAGAACGGGTGCGTGAGATCGTCGCCGATCTGAAAATGCGAATTGCCAGGGGAGATTTCCGGAATGCGTGAGATCATTTTCGATACGGAAACCACCGGCCTCGACAACCGGACGGACCGCATCATCGAAATCGGCGGCATCGAGCTCTTCAATCATTTCCCGACCGGCAACACGATCCATATCTTCATCAATCCCGGTGATCAGAAGGTTCATCCGGATGCGCTCGCCGTCCACGGCATCACCGACGAATTCCTGAAGGACAAGCAGCCCTTTGCCGAAGTGGCCGAGGAAATCCTTGCCTTCTTCGGCGACGCCAAGTGGATCGCCCACAACGCCACCTTCGATATGGGCTTCATCAACGCCGAACTGGCGCGGCTCGGTCTGCCGCCGATCCTGCCGGAACGGGTGGTCGATACGCTGTCCATGGCGCGCCGCAAGCACCCGATGGGACCGAATTCGCTCGACGCGCTCTGCCGGCGTTACGGCATCGACAATTCGCACCGCACGAAACACGGCGCGCTGCTCGACTCCGAACTGCTCGCCGAAGTCTATATCGAGATGATCGGCGGCAGGCAGGCAGCCCTTGGCCTCGGCATGTCGGGTCAATCCGGCCAGGCGGCGCGCGGCGACATGGCGATGGAAGACGATGTGGTGGTATCGGCGGCGCTTGAACGGCCCCGTCCGCTTGCGGCCCGCCTCAGCCAGGCCGAGGCGCAGGCGCATGAGGCGTTGGTCGCCAAACTCGGCGAAAAAGGCATCTGGGCGAAATACGGCAGCCCAAACGCATAATTCCCTAAAGCGCGTCGCGATCTTTCAAAATCGCTCCTCGCGCTTTAGCTCTTTGTTTTGCGCATGTCGTTGCCGCAAAACCGCTGCACACTTTTGCGCGACATGTTTTAAAATCGAAATCGATTTGGCGCTGCAATGAAAAATGCCCGGGACTTGCCCGAACATCTTGATTTCCAAAGCGGAAATGTCCGATCAGTTCGGAACGGCCTGAACCTTGGCGCGGGCCTGTTCTTCGGCAACCCGCTGGGCGAACATCTGCGTGAAGTCGATCGGGTCGATCATCAGCGGCGGGAAGCCGCCATTGCGGGTGACGTCGGCGATGATCTGTCGGGCGAAGGGGAAGAGCATGCGCGGGCACTCGATGAAGAGAACCGGCAGCATGTGCTCCTGCGGGAAGCCGGCAACGCGGAAGACGCCGCCATAGACGAGCTCGGTATGGAAGACCGTCTTGTCGCCGTCCTTGGCTTCGGCATTCAGCGACAGCACGACGTCGAAATCCGTGTCGGAAAGCGGGTTGGCGTTGACGTTCACATTGATGTTGATCGTCGGCGCCTTGTCGCGGGCCTGCAGCGAACGCGGCGCGCCCGGATTTTCGAAGGAGAGGTCCTTGGTGTATTGCGCAAGGATCGAAAGGGTGGGGCTGGTCGCACCGTTGTTGTTATCGTCTGCCATTGGCTTTTCCTCGAAGGGCATGAATGGTGCCGCCATCTAACATTTCAGACAGGGGCTTACAACCCTGGGCGCTGGACGCGGCTGATCGGCCGCCGGACCTCAATCGCCAAGATGTTTGCCGGACCACGGCGAGCTCGGCTCCCTATGATAGTCCTCCTCGTCGAGATCGACCACCTTCGAATTCGGGTTGCGATCCCGGACATCGGGTTGCGGGCCGGAAGAATAGCCGCCCTTGGCGTTGACGACGACGAAGCGTCTGGCGATCGCCCGCCAGACGAAATCGCGCACCGGCGGAATGAGAATGAGGATGGCGATGAGATCGGAGAGGAAGCCGGGAACGATCAGCAGCAGCGCGGCGATGACGTTCATCGCCGGCCGCAGCAGCTCGCGCCCCGGCATCATTCCGTTTCGCCCTTCGCTTGACATGCGCCGCAGAATGCCGATGCCCTGACGGCGCAGCAGGATTACGCCGGCGACGAAGCTGAGCATCACGAGCGCCAGCGTCAGCGCCAATCCGAGCGCCCGGCCAACGACGACGAAACCGGCAATTTCGGCGAGCGGCAGCAGCAGAATGAAAGCTGGCAGGATCGAAAAACGCATGGTCGTCATGTCCCGGCCTTGCCGGTCTCCTCTGGACGCTGGCGAAGATGCCAGCCATCATTTGAATCATCTGTATAGGCGGACTATATGGGAGTACAAATCAGAGATGTTAACGGCGGTTGCGATACGATATGAGTTCGAACGACTTCATCACATTATTCTTCCTGGTGGCGGCGGTGCTGATTTTCTTTCAGCTGCGCTCCGTGCTCGGCCGCCGCACGGGAAATGAGAAGCCGCCGCGTGATCTCTATACGCCGCGGGATGCGGCGTCGGCCGAAACAGCTGATGGCGGCAAGGTCGTGACGCTGCCGCGCCGCGACGCCGCGAGCGAGGATGAGGATCGCTTCTCCGCCATCGATGCCGTTGCAGCTCCGGGAACCCCGCTCAACGAATCGCTGCGCGCCTTGAACAAGGCCGATCCTTCCTTCACCCCGAAGGAATTTCTGAATGGCGCCCGCATGGCCTACGAAATGATCGTCATGGCCTATGCCGACGGCGACCGGAAAACCCTGAAGAACCTTTTGTCCCGCGAAGTCTATGACGGCTTCGATGCCGCGATCGGTGAGCGTGAAAGCCGGGGCGAGAAGGTGAAATCCACCTTCGTCGGCATCGACAAGGCCGAAATCACCCATGCCGAGACGAAGGGCAGCGAGGCGCAGATCACCGTCCGCATCGTCAGCCAGCTGATATCGGCGACCTACGACAAGGCGGATGCGCTGATCGAGGGCGACGCCGAAAACGTCGCCGAGGTCAACGATCTCTGGACCTTCGCCCGCGACACCCGCTCGCGCGATCCGAACTGGAAACTTGTGGCGACCGAATCGGAACATGAGTGACCAGGCATCGGACTTCGTCCTGCAGGCTGTGAGTTTCGATCATTTGGAAGGCTGGAAGGATGACGATCCCTCCGGCCTTTTTGAAGTCATGCGGCGCTGCCGCCGGCAGATCACCGAGGTCAAGCCCTACCGCACCGGCTCGCTCGGCCTGACTTCGGACGATCTGCTTCCGCTTCTAACTGCCGCCGAAGATTTCACGCCGTCCTCTCCGGCATCGGCGCGCGCTTTCTTCGAAAGGCACTGTCGGCCTTTTATGATCCGCCGCAAGGACGGCAATCCGGGCTTCGTCACCGCTTTTTACGAGCCCGAGATCGACGTGTCGGACCATCAGGACGAGATTTTCCGCTTTCCCTTCTACCGCCGCCCGGACGATCTGATTGATCTCGATGAGACCAATCGCCCTGCCGGAATGGACGCGGCTTATGTGTTCGGCCGCCTGCAGGACGGCCGCATCGGCGCCTACCCGGATCGCCGTCAAATCGACCAGGGCTTCCTCGAAGGCCGCGGCCTTGAAATCGCCTGGGCGAAGTCGAAGGTCGACGTCTTCTTCGTGCATGTGCAGGGCGCCGCCCGGCTGCGCTACAGGGATGGCCGTATCGGCCGCATCACCTACGCGGCGAAGGCCGGCCATCCTTTCTCGGCGATCGGCAAGCTGCTGATCGAACGCGGCGAGATCGACCGTGCCGAGATTTCGATGCAGTCGATCCGCGCCTGGCTGGCGCGCAATCCCGAACGGGTGGACGAGGTGCTATGGCACAACCGCTCCTATATTTTCTTCCGGGACGCGGCGGTCGCCGATCTTGAGGCCGGTCCGATCGCCGCCGCCAAGGTGCCGCTTCTGCCCGGGCGCTCGCTCGCCGTCGACCGCATGATCCACACCTTCGGTTTCCCCTTTTTCATTCGTGCCGAAAGCCTCAGCCATCTCGATCACGGCCGGCCCTTCTGTCGACTGATGCTGGCGCTCGATACCGGCTCGGCGATCGTCGGGCCGGCCCGCGGCGACATCTTCACCGGTTCCGGGGATATAGCGGGAGAAAGTGCCGGCACGGTCCGCAACGACGCCGATTTCGCCATCCTCATTCCCAATGCCGCCGCCGGACGCTTCGACTGATGGCCAGGGATCGTAAGCTCAGCGCGGATGAGAGGATCCTCTGGGGCAAGGTGGCCCGCAGCACCCGGCCGATGCCCGGCAAGGCGGGTGAACTCAGTGAACTTGATGCCTTTCTCACCGAGACGGAGACGGCGGTCGAACGGGAGAAGGCCGAAAAGCAGATGCCCGCCTCGTCTGCGCCGGAACAGCCGGCGGCACCCTCGGCATCGAAGCGGCCGGCCGGCATGCATCATCCGCTGGAAAGGCCGGTCAAGCGCAAGATTGCCAAAGGCCGGCTGGCGCTCGAGGCGCGCATCGATCTGCATGGGCTGGTGCAGAGCGAGGCCCATGCCATCCTTCTCGATTTCCTGATCCGCGCCCATGAGCGCGGCATGCGCCATGTCCTCGTCATAACAGGCAAAGGCAGTTCACTCGGCAGCGACGGCGCGCTGAAACGCGCCGTGCCCCTCTGGTTTTCCAAACCCGAATTCCGCTATCTGATCTCGTCTTACGAATCCGCCGCCCAGCATCACGGCGGCGAGGGCGCGCTTTATATCCGATTGTCGCGGCGGCATGGGGAAAGGCCATGACGCCCTTCGGCGAGGCGGTTCGCAGGCTGAGAGCGCGCAAAGGCGTCTCGCAAAAGGAAATGGCGGAAGCGCTGAACGTCTCCCCCGCCTATCTCTCAGCGCTTGAGCACGGAAAGCGCGGCCTGCCGACCTTCGATCTGCTCCAGCGCATCGCCGGCTATTTCAACATCATCTGGGACGAGGCCGAGGAATTGTTCCTGCTCGCCCGTTCTTCCGACCCGCGCGTCGTGATCGACACGTCGGGCCTGCCGCCGGAATATACCGAATTTGCCAACCGGCTGGCGCGGCGGATCCGCGAACTTGACAGCGCCGAGATCGCCCGGTTATCGGCTCTTCTCGAAAATGGCGGCAAAGACGACGGAAAAGCGTCATAATCCCCTGCTTTATGCCTTGTTCCGGGGGGCTCGCCATTGGGAACTGGCCTCAAAAAACCTATATACGAGAGTAAAGAAAGCCGGTGATTCGCAAGGCCCGCCGCCGCTTTACGACAACAGGGAAAATCTCGACAGAATGAGCGATACATCCGCGACGGAAAACGGCGTAAGCAGCGAATATGGCGCAGATTCGATCAAGGTCCTGAAAGGCCTCGATGCCGTACGCAAACGCCCCGGCATGTATATCGGCGATACCGACGACGGCTCCGGTCTTCATCACATGGTCTATGAAGTCGTCGACAACGCGATCGATGAAGCGCTTGCCGGTCATGCCGATATCGTCACCGTCACCCTCAATCCGGATGGATCGGTCACCGTTACCGACAACGGCCGCGGCATCCCGACCGACATCCATACCGGCGAAGGCGTATCGGCCGCCGAAGTCATCATGACGCAGCTCCATGCCGGCGGTAAGTTCGACCAGAATTCCTACAAGGTTTCCGGCGGTCTGCACGGTGTCGGCGTTTCCGTCGTCAATGCGCTTTCCGTCTGGCTGAAGCTGAAGATCCGCCGCCACGGCAAGATCCATGAAATGAGCTTCACCCACGGCGTGGCCGACGCTCCGCTGAAGGTCACGGGCGATGCGCCCGATACGACCGGCACGGAAGTGAGCTTCATGCCGAGCAGCGAAACCTTCACGATGACGGAGTTCGATTACAGCACGCTGGAGCACCGCCTGCGCGAACTCGCCTTCCTGAATTCCGGGGTCCGCATCCTGCTGGCCGACAAGCGCCATTCCGACATCAAGCAGGAAGAGATGCGCTACGAGGGCGGCCTCGAAGCCTTCGTCGCCTATCTCGACCGCGCCAAGAAGCCGCTCGTCGACAAGCCGGTCGCCATCCGCGGCGAAAAGGACGGCATCACCGTCGAAGTGGCGATGTGGTGGAACGACAGCTACCACGAGAACGTGCTCTGCTTCACCAACAACATTCCCCAGCGCGACGGCGGCACCCATATGGCCGGCTTCCGCGCGGCGCTGACGCGCCAGGTGGTGTCCTATGCCGATAATTCCGGCATCACCAAGAAGGAAAAGGTGACGCTGCAGGGTGAGGATTGTCGTGAAGGCCTGACCGCGGTCCTGTCGGTCAAGGTGCCGGATCCGAAATTCTCCTCGCAGACCAAGGACAAGCTCGTCTCTTCGGAGGTCCGTCCTGTCGTCGAAAGCCTCGTCAACGAGGCGCTGAACACCTGGTTCGAAGAACATCCGAGCGAAGCCAAGATCCTGGTCGGCAAGGTCGTCGAAGCCGCCGCGGCGCGCGAGGCGGCCCGCAAGGCCCGCGAATTGACCCGCCGCAAGGGCGCGCTCGATATCGCCTCGCTGCCGGGCAAGCTTGCCGACTGCTCCGAGCGCGATCCGGCCAAATCCGAAGTTTTCCTGGTCGAGGGCGATTCCGCCGGCGGCTCGGCCAAGCAGGGCCGCTCGCGCGAAAACCAGGCGATCCTGCCGCTGCGCGGCAAGATCCTCAACGTCGAACGGGCCCGCTTCGACAAGATGCTGTCGAGCCAGGAAATCGGCACGCTGATCACGGCACTCGGCACCGGCATCGGCAAGGACGAGTTCAATGCCGAAAAGCTGCGCTATCACAAGATCATCATCATGACGGACGCCGATGTCGACGGCGCCCATATCCGCACGCTGCTGCTCACCTTCTTCTTCCGCCAGATGCCGGAGCTGATCGAGCGCGGCCACCTCTACATCGCCCAGCCGCCGCTCTATAAGGTCGCGCGCGGCAAATCGGTGCAGTATCTGAAGGATGAGAAGGCGCTCGAGGAATATCTCATCGCCCAGGGTCTTGAGGACGCGGCTTTGAGGCTCGGCAGCGGTGAGGTCCGCACCGGCCAGGATCTGCGCGAAGTCATTCTCGACGCGCTGCGCATGCGCGCTTTGCTCGACAATCTCCATTCGCGCTACAACCGCGCCGTCGTCGAACAGGCGGCGATCGCCGGCGCGCTCAATGCCGAACTTGTCAGCGACACCGCAAGAGCCGGGGCGCTGGCAACCGAGGTCGCAAGCCGTCTCGACATCATCGCCGAGGAAACCGAGCGCGGCTGGCAGGGCGATCTGACCAGCGATGGCGGCCTGCGCCTCGAGCGCATGGTCCGCGGCGTCAAGGAAGTAGTCGTGCTCGACATGGCGCTGATCGGTTCCTCGGATGCGCGGCACATCGATCAGCTGACATCGCGTCTCAAGGAAATCTACCAGGCGCCGCCGTCGCTGCATCGACGCGAGGGCGACATCGAGATTTCAGGACCGCGCGCCCTGCTCGACGCGATTTTCGCCAGCGGCCGCAAGGGCCTCAGCATGCAGCGTTACAAGGGCCTCGGCGAGATGAACGCCGAACAGCTCTGGGAAACGACGCTCGATCCGAATGTGCGTTCGCTCTTGCAGGTCAAGGTCGCGGACGCCACCGATGCCGACGGCCTCTTTGCCCGCCTGATGGGTGACGAAGTCGAGCCGCGGCGCGAATTCATCCAGGACAACGCGCTCAGCGTCGCCAATCTCGATATCTGATTGATATTTTTCCAATAAAAAGCCCCGCCGTTCCCTGGACGGCGGGGCTTTTGTCATTCAGGCATGGCTCAGTTCGCGACGAAACGGCCGTTGAAGGCGACCTCGGAGAGCGGCTTGCGCTGGCTGGGGAATTCCCGCGCCTGGTTGCGTTCGGAAAGCACGCTCTTGTCGGCCAGACGGCCGACGGCAAGGCCGGCCTCGACGCGGAAACTCTCGGGAATGCCGAAGGTCTTCATGATGTCCTCGTGTTTGATGCCGCCCATGCCATGGGCGTAGAAGCCGGAGAGGCGCGCCTGCAGCGCCAGATGGCCCCAGGCGGCACCGGCGTCGAAGGAATGCGTGTAGCTCGGCTTCTCCTCGCCGGAACCGGCCACCCCGGTGAAGGCGCGCGACACCACGAAGATCAGCGCCGACGCGTTCCTTGCCCATTCCTGATTGGCATCGACGAGCAACGCGACGAATTTCTCCCAATGCTCCGAGCCCTTGAGGGCATAGATGAAGCGCCAGGGCTGCTGGTTGGAAGACGACGGCGCCCAATGGGCGGCGTCGAGCAGGCTGAGCAGCTGTGCTTCCTCGATGATTTCGCCGGTAAAGGCGCGGGGCGACCAGCGGTCGAGAAACATCGGATCGATCGGATATTGGGATTCGCGGTTATTGCTTTTCGTCATGCTTGTTCCCTGGGGACATGAAATCGGGGTGAGGCTAGAGCAAGATGCCGAAAAGTGTGAGCGGTTTTCGGACGACATCTTGCTCTAACTCTTTAATTTAGAACAGGATTCAGATTTTAGACCAACCGGGCCTAAAATCATCCTGTTCTAGTCGGTCCAGACGATGTGGAGTTCCTCGCGGAAGGCGAAGCGCTTCAGATGATCGTCGATGACGCCCTGCATCCTTGCCTGCTGCGCGGGATCGGCGACGGATAGCGTCATGGTCAGGGCCGCATCGTCGGCGGCAAAAGTCACCTCCGCCGTATCGCTGAACGGCACCCGGCCCTTGTGCGGATCGAAATCGACGCTGAACTTGTGGCTCCAGTGCTTGCAGAGCTGCTGAAGATAGCGGCTTGCATGCTCGGTGCGCACGACGGCCTTGGAGAGGTGCATGTCGAACTCCATCTCATCTTGAACTGCAGCCAAGTCATATTTCCTGGCTTGCCGGCTTGGCAAGCGCGGCGTCGTCGCAGCTGCGTGGACGGACTGTCTTCAGAAAACTGGCCTTACGCCGGTGCTGAGGCAGGATAATGAACCGCTTCGGATATGGATCGGAGAGTTGGCATGCTCGTGAACGGAAAATGGACGGAAGACTGGCAGCCTGTTCAGGCGAAGGATGAAAAGGGCGGCTTCGTCAGGCAGATCTCGAGTTTCCGCAGCTGGGTGACGCCGGACGGCAGCGCCGGGCCGACGGGCGAGGGCGGTTTTAAAGCTGTCGCCGGCCGTTACCATCTCTATGTCGCCTATATCTGCCCCTGGGCCTCACGCACCCTGATCGGCCGCAAGCTCAAGGGCCTGGAAGATGTCATCTCCGTTTCCGTGGTCGAGCCGGTGCTGACGAAACAGGGCTGGCGCTTCGGCGATTATCCCGGTGCGACGCCGGATCATGTCAACGGCACGACCTACATCCATGAAATCTACACGAGGGCAGCGCCTGACTTTACCGGCCGGGCCACCGTGCCGGTTCTCTGGGACAAGCAGAGGAAGACCATCGTCAACAATGAATCCGCCGATATTCTGCGCATGCTGAACAGCGGCTTCGGCGATCTGGCAAAAGACCCGATCGATCTCTACCCGGCCGAGAAACGCGCCGAGATCGACGCATTCAACGACCGGATCTATCCCGCGCTTAACAACGGCGTCTACCGCGCCGGTTTCGCCACCACCCAGATCGCCTATGAGGAGGCCTTCGCCGATGTCTTCTCCTGCCTCGATTGGGTCGAGCCGCAGTTCGAAGGCAAGCCTTTCCTCTTCGCCGATCATCCGACGGAAAGCGATATCCGCCTGTTCGTGACGCTGGTGCGCTTCGATGTCGCCTATCACGGCATCTTCAAATGCAATCTGCGCCGGCTTTCCGATTACGCCAACCTGCGCGCCTTCTGCCGGCGCATGCTGAATTGGCCGGGCATTGCCGAAACCGTGAATCTCGACCACATCAAGCGTGGCTACTACTCGGTGGAAAGCCTCAACCCGACGAAAATCGTCCCCGCCGGGCCTGATCTCTCTGAAATTTTCTAAGAGGCCGTACCGCTTCACGTCAAAGCCGTAATGACACCGATGAATAATTCGTTCATAGGTGGTTGCAAATCCCGTTTTCGATGAGGAGGCATTCCATGAAGCTGATGCGTGTTGGCGAAGCAGGCCGTGAAAAACCGGCGCTTCTCGATTCCGATGGCAAGATCCGCGATCTTTCCGGCCACGTCGCCGATATTGGCGGTGAGGCGATCTCGCCGGCCGGCCTTGCCAGAATAGCGGCGATCGATCCGAAGAGCCTTCCGGAACTTGCTCCGGGCCGCATCGGCGCCTGCGTGGCCGGCACCGGCAAATTCATCTGCATCGGCCTCAATTTCTCCGACCATGCCGCCGAAACCGGCGCCACCGTGCCGCCGGAGCCGGTGATCTTCATGAAGGCGACGTCGGCGATCGTTGGTCCGAACGATAACGTTCTCATCCCGCGCGGTTCGGAAAAGACCGATTGGGAAGTCGAGCTCGGCGTCGTCATCGGCAAGACGGCGAAATATGTCAGCGAAGCCGACGCGCTCGATTACGTCGCCGGTTACTGCGTCTCGCACGACGTTTCCGAACGCGCCTTCCAGACCGAGCGCGCCGGCCAGTGGACCAAGGGCAAGTCCTGCGACACTTTCGGGCCGATCGGCCCGTGGCTGGTCACCAAGGATGAGATCGCCGATCCGCAGAACCTTGCCATGTGGCTGAAGGTCAACGGCCAGACGATGCAGAACGGCTCTTCCAAGACCATGGTCTATGGCGTCGCCCACGTCGTTTCCTATCTCAGCCAGTTCATGTCGCTGCATCCGGGCGACGTCATCTCGACGGGAACGCCTCCTGGTGTCGGCATGGGCATGAAACCGCCACATTATCTCAAGGCCGGCGATGTCGTCGAACTTGGCATCGAGGGTCTCGGCACGCAGAAGCAGAGCTTCGTAGCGGATCATTAACGACGCTTTCTGCTGAGAAACTTAAGTTTTCCAGTCGATACTGATGCCGGAGAGTCACTTCTCCGGCATTTCTTGTGCGGGTCTGGTTCGTCCATGTTGCTGTGCAACAAAAAACTGTTAGTCTGAGTAACGTGCCCGCGTAACGGAAAGATTCGATGCCTTTCAATCGGCGTCATCTTTTCGATAGAGAAAGGTGGCGCCTTTGTTTTATCAGCTTTATGAATTGAACCATGCCGCTATGGCGCCGTTTCGCGCCGCGGCCGATATCATGCGGTTTGCCTATGCCAATCCGCTCAATCCGTTTTCGCATACGCCCCTCGGCCGGACGATGGCGGCCAGTCTCGAAATGTTCGAACGCACGACGCGACGCTACGGCAAGCCGGAATTCGGGCTGAAACAGACGGCGGTCGGCGGTCAGTCGGTTTCCGTCCGCGAAGAGATCGTCTGGTCGCGGCCCTTCTGCAATCTGCTGCATTTCGCCCGCAATGTTCCAGCCGCTGCCCGCGGCAACGATCCGCGCATCCTGATCGTCGCGCCGATGTCCGGCCATTATGCGACGCTGTTGCGCGGCACCGTCGAGGCGCTGCTGCCGAGCGCCGATGTTTACATCACCGACTGGATCGATGCCCGCATGGTGCCGATGACGGAAGGCACCTTCGATTTCGACGATTATGTCGATTACGTCATCGAGATGCTGCATTTCCTCGGCCACGACACGCATGTGATCGCCGTCTGCCAGCCCTCCGTTCCGGTGCTTGCCGCAGCCGCGGTGATGGAGGAAGCCAACGATCCGCTTTCGCCGTCCTCGATGACGCTGATGGGCGGCCCGATCGATACGCGCATCAACCCGACGGCGGTCAACAAGCTTGCTCACGAACGCTCGCTGCAGTGGTTTTCCGATAATGTCATCATGAACGTGCCCTGGCCGCAGCCGGGTTTCATGCGTCCTGTCTATCCCGGCTTCCTGCAGCTTTCCGGCTTCATGTCGATGAACCTGGACCGCCATCTCGTCGCCCACAAGGAATTCTTCATGCATCTCGTGAAGAACGACGGCGAGCCGGAAAAACATCGCGATTTCTACGACGAATATCTCGCCGTCATGGATCTCACCGCCGAATTCTATCTGCAGACGGTGGAGGAGGTCTTCATAAAGCACTCCCTGCCGAAGGGCGAATTGATGCATCGCGGCAAACGCGTTGATCCTGCAGCGATTCGCAAGGTGGCGCTTCTGACCGTCGAAGGCGAGAACGACGATATTTCGGGCGTCGGCCAGACGAAGGCGGCGCAGACCATCTGCGTGAACATTCCTGAAGATATGCGCATGCATTATCTCCAGCCGGATGTCGGCCATTACGGCGTTTTCAACGGTTCGCGGTTCCGCCGCGAGATTGCGCCGCGCATCGTCAATTTCGTCCGCCAGCATTCCCGTTCAGGGATCAAGCGCCCGGTTCAGCGCGTCATCAAGGGCGGCCGAACCGGCTAATTCAGCGGCAGCTGAATTAGGAGAACCGATTCAAGACCTTGTCCGATTTCGCGGGCAATCGTCTTGAAGGCACCTATTGCGGTAACCACATCGATTTCAGCGTTCGGTATCTTGCCGGGCGCGGAAAGCAAGGATACCGCACGATGAACCAGTCAGCATTGCTTCGACCGGATTGGACTCCGGCTACCATTGCCCTGATGATTCTCGGCTTCATGGTTTTCTGGCCTCTGGGTCTGGCCATGCTTGCCTATATCATCTTCGGCGAGCGTCTGCGCGGCTTCAAGCGCGACGTCAATCAGGCGACCGATGGCATCTTCGCCTCCTGCCGCCGTTCGCATGGCCGTTACCGCCCGCATTTCTCGACCGGCAACGTCGCCTTCGACGATTGGCGCAAGACTGAGCTCGACCGGATCGAGGAAGAGCGCCGCAAGCTCGACGAAATGCGCGAGGAATTCGACGCTTATCTCAGGGAACTCCGCCGCGCCAAGGACCAGGAAGAATTCGACCGCTTCATGCGCGAGCGCAGGAATGCCAAGCGCGACGACAATGGCGGCCCGGTCGCCGAATTTCAGACGCCGTGAATGGTCTAGCAATGAACAGATGCCGGCATCTCGCGATGCCGGTTTTTCCATGTCCGCCCGGGCCGCAAATCGTTTAGATTCGCCGGCGAATCGTATAGAAAACACCCATGTTTCCGCTTCTGAAGACACGGCCAAAGGCGCGAAAGCCGGCTCCGCCCGAAACACGGACGCTCGATGTCGCCGGCCGGCTCATGCCTCTCACCATCAAGCAGCATGACCAGGCAACGCGCATCACGCTGCGCATCGAGCCCGGCGGCCGCGCCTTGAAGATGACGGTGCCGAGAGGCCTTGCGGCGCGCGAGGTCAATGCCTTCCTCGATCGGCACCAGGGATGGCTGCTTACCAAGCTTGCGAAGTTTTCGACCGACACCGGGCTGCGCGACGGCGGCAAGATCCTCCTGCGCGGAGTTTCCCACCACATCGTGCATACCGGCAGCCTGCGTGGTTTGACGGAGGTGGTCTCGTTGGATGGCAGCCCGGTGCTGCGCGTCAGCGGTATGCCGGAACATGTGGGACGGCGCATTGCGGCCTTCCTCAAGAAGGAGGCGCGCGCCGATCTCGAGAGGCTGGCGGCGGCGCATGCCGCAACGATCCGGGCGCCGATCCGCTCGATCTCGATGAAGGATACCCGCAGCCGCTGGGGCTCCTGTTCGTCGGAGGGAAATCTGAGTTTCTCCTGGCGCATCGTCATGGCGCCGCCATCGGTGATCGATTATCTCGCCGCCCACGAAGTTGCCCATCTCAAGGAGATGAACCACGGGCCGCGCTTCTGGGCGCTGTGCAAGAAGCTCTGCCCCGGCATGGAGGAAGCGAAATCCTGGCTGAAGCGGCACGGCAGCCAGCTGCACGCCATCGATTTCGACTGACGCAAGACCGCCCTAAATGCAGCGTTCCATGCAAATTGGCTCGACTCTTGCTGCATTTCGTGTCACTTCGCTGCCATGAAACCGGATATCAAGATCTGTGGCTTGAAGACGCCCGAAGCGATCGATCGTGCGCTGAAACGCGGCGCGACCCATATCGGTTTTATCTTCTTCGAAAAGAGCCCGCGTTACATCGAGCCGGACCTGGCGGCAAAACTTGCCGAACCTGCCCGCGGCAAGGCGAAGATCGTTGCCGTCGTCGTCGATCCCACAAATGACGAGCTGGATGAGATCGTATCGCTGTTGAAGCCGGATATTCTGCAGCTCCACGGCAATGAGAGCCCCGAACATGTGCTGACCATCAAGGCGCTCTATGGTCTGCCTGTGATGAAGGTCTTTTCGGTGCGCACGGCCGACGATCTGAAACGGGTCGAGGCCTATATCGGCATTGCCGACCGTTTCCTGTTCGATGCGAAAGCGCCGAAAGGCTCGGAACTGCCTGGCGGCAACGGCATTTCCTTCGACTGGAGCCTTCTCAGCTGGCTCGACGGCAGCATCGACTACATGCTGTCCGGCGGACTGAACAAGAACAATGTCGCGGATGCGCTGGCGAATACCAGGGCGCGTGGTATCGACGTCTCCTCGGGTGTCGAAACCGAGCCTGGCGTCAAAAGCGTCGCAATGATCGATGAATTTTTCGATGCGGTCGAAACGGCGGATGCGCCTGTCATGGCCCCAGGGAGTTGAGAGTGAACGAAACGCCTAAACCGAATTCCTTCCGTTCCGGACCTGACGAAGATGGCCGTTTCGGCATCTACGGTGGTCGTTTCGTTGCCGAAACGTTGATGCCGCTGATCCTCGATCTGCAGGACGAGTGGAACAAGGCGAAGACCGATCCGGCATTCCAGGCGGAATTGAAGCATCTCGGCGCCCATTATATTGGCCGCCCGAGCCCGCTCTATTTCGCCGAGCGGCTGACGGCCGAACTCGGCGGCGCGAAGATCTATTTCAAGCGCGAGGAGTTGAACCACACCGGCTCGCACAAGATCAACAACTGCATCGGCCAGATCCTGCTCGCCAAGCGCATGGGCAAGACCCGCATCATCGCCGAAACCGGCGCCGGTCAGCACGGTGTCGCCTCCGCCACCGTTGCCGCCCGCTTCGGCCTTCCCTGCGTCGTCTATATGGGCGCGACCGACGTCGAGCGTCAGGCCCCGAACGTTTTCCGCATGAAGCTGCTCGGCGCGGAAGTCAAACCGGTGACGGCAGGCAGCGGCACGCTGAAAGACGCGATGAACGAGGCGCTCCGCGACTGGGTCACCAATGTCGAGGACACCTATTACCTGATCGGCACGGCGGCCGGCCCGCACCCCTATCCGGAGATGGTTCGCGATTTCCAGTCGGTGATCGGCACGGAAGCGAAAGAGCAGATGCTGGCGGCCGAAGGCCGTCTGCCGGATCTCGTCGTCGCGGCCGTCGGCGGCGGCTCGAATGCGATCGGCATCTTCCACCCCTTCCTCGACGATTCCTCGGTGAAGATCGTCGGCGTCGAAGCCGGCGGCAAGGGCCTGCAGGGCGATGAACATTGCGCGTCGATCACCGCCGGTTCGCCGGGCGTGCTGCACGGCAACCGCACCTATCTGCTGCAGGATGGCGACGGCCAGATCAAGGAAGGCCATTCGATTTCGGCCGGTCTCGACTATCCCGGCATCGGCCCCGAACATTCCTGGCTGAGCGATATCGGCAGGGTCGATTACGTGCCGATCATGGATCACGAAGCGCTCGAAGCCTTCCAGACGCTGACCCGCCTCGAAGGCATCATCCCGGCGCTCGAGGCCGCGCATGCGATTGCCGAGGTCATCAAGCGCGCGCCAAAGATGGGCAAGGACGAGATCATCCTGATGAACCTCTCCGGCCGCGGCGACAAGGATATCTTCACCGTCGGCAAGCTTCTGGGAATGGGACTGTAAGACATGACCGCACGCATGGACAAACGCTTTGCCGAGCTGAAGGCCGAAGGCCGTCCGGCGCTTGTGACCTATTTCATGGGCGGCGATCCTGATTACGATACCTCTCTCGGCATCATGAAGGCGCTGCCGGAGGCCGGTTCCGACATCATCGAGCTCGGCATGCCCTTTTCCGATCCGATGGCCGATGGCCCGGCGATCCAGCTGGCCGGCCAGCGCGCGCTGAAAGGCGGCCAGACGCTGAAGAAGACGCTGCAGCTGGCGGCCGATTTCCGCAAGGCCGACGATGCGACTCCGATCGTGATGATGGGCTACTACAATCCGATCTACATCTACGGCGTCGAGAAATTCCTCGACGATGCGCTCGCCGCCGGGATCGACGGCCTGATCGTCGTCGACCTGCCGCCGGAGATGGATGACGAGCTCTGCATTCCGGCGATCCGCAAGGGCATCAACTTCATCCGCCTGGCGACGCCGACCACCGACGGGAAGCGCCTGCCCGCCGTGCTGAAGAATACCTCCGGTTTCGTCTACTACGTGTCGATGAACGGCATTACCGGCTCGGCGCTGCCCGATCCGTCGCTGGTTTCGGGCGCCGTCCAGCGCATCAAGCAGCACACGGAATTGCCGGTCTGCGTCGGCTTCGGCGTCAAGACGGCGGAACATGCCAAGGTCATCGGCGGCTCGGCCGATGGCGTCGTCGTCGGCACAGCCATCGTCAATCAGGTCGCCACCAGCTTGACCAAGGATGGAAAAGCGACGGCGGATACGGTTCAGGCAGTCGCAACGCTGGTGCGCGGCCTTTCCTCGGGAACACGTTCGGCGCGCCTTGTTGCTGCCGAATAGTTTTCCCACATTGGCGCTATTCAGTTAGGAGAAATCGAGTTGAACTGGATCACCAACTACGTTCGCCCGCGGATCAATTCCATGCTGGGCCGTCGCGAAGTGCCGGAGAACCTCTGGATCAAGTGCCCGGAAACGGGTGAAATGGTCTTCCACAAGGATCTGGAATCCAATAAATGGGTCATTCCGGCGTCCGGCTATCACATGAAGATGCCGGCCAAGGCGCGTCTTGCCGATCTTTTCGACAACGGTGAATATGAATCGCTGCCGCAGCCGAAGGTCGCCCAGGACCCGCTGAAGTTCCGCGATTCCAAGAAATATATCGATCGTCTCCGCGACAGCCGCCTGAAGACCGAACAGGAGGACACGATCCTCGCCGGCCTCGGAAAGGTGCAGGGTCTGAAGCTCGTGGCCGTCGTGCACGAGTTCAACTTCATCGGCGGTTCGCTCGGCATTGCCGCCGGCGAGGCGATCGTCAAGGCGTTCGAACGCGCCACCTCCGAAAAGTGCCCGCTGGTGATGTTCCCCGCTTCCGGCGGCGCGCGCATGCAGGAAGGCATTCTCTCGCTGATGCAGCTGCCGCGCACGACGGTTGCCGTCGATTTGCTCAAGGAATCCGGCCAGCCCTATGTCGTCGTGCTGACCAACCCGACGACCGGCGGCGTTACGGCCTCTTACGCCATGCTCGGTGATATTCATCTGGCCGAGCCCGGCGCCGAAATCGGCTTTGCCGGCAAGCGCGTCATTGAGCAGACGCTGCGTGAAAAGCTCCCGGAGGGCTTCCAGACCTCCGAATACCTGCTGGAACATGGTATGGTCGATATGGTCGTCAAACGTCACGACATTCCGGAAACGCTGGCGCGTCTCCTGAAGATCCTGACGAAAAAGCCCGTCTCGGCGGCCAACGATATGAGTGGCGGCGCGATCGCCCTGGCGGCGAGCGCCTGATAACTGACAAGCAGGCGGGGTGCCGAATTGATACCCAGAGGCCAAACCGCGGTGAGTGAGGCAGCGCAAGAGATCGAAAAACTCATGGGATTGCATCCCAAGGGGTTCGATCTGTCGCTCGATCGCATCACCCGTCTTCTCGATGTGCTCGGCAATCCGCACAGGAAACTGCCGCCGGTGATCCATGTCGCCGGCACCAACGGCAAGGGCTCGGTCACCGCTTTCTGCCGCGCCTTGCTCGAGGCCGGCGGTTATAGCGCCCATGTCCACACCTCGCCGCATCTCGTCAATTGGCACGAACGCTATCGCATCGGTGTGGCGGGCGGGCGCGGGCAGCTCGTCGATGACGCCGTTTTCGCCGATGCTCTCCGCCGCGTGGCCGATGCCAATGCCGGACAGCATATTACCGTCTTTGAAATCCTGACGGCGGTCACCTTCATCCTGTTTTCCGAACATCCGGCCGATGCCGCGATCATCGAAGTCGGTCTCGGCGGCCGCTTCGACGCCACCAATGTCATTTCCGATCCGGCCGTTTCGGTCATCATGCCGATCTCGCTTGATCACCAGCCCTATCTCGGCGACAGGGTCGAACTGATTGCGGCTGAAAAGGCCGGCATCATGAAGCCGGGATTGCCCGTCGTTATCGGCCACCAGGAATATGATGCCGCACTCGACGTCCTGATGTCGACGGCCGAGCGGCTGCATTGCCCGAGCGCCGTTTTCGGGCAGGATTTCATGGCGCATGAGGAATATGGCCGGCTCGTCTATCAGGACGAATACGGGCTTGCCGACCTGCCGCTGCCGCGCCTTCCCGGCCGCCATCAATATGCCAATGCCGCCGCCGCCATCCGCGCAGTCAAGGCCGCGGGCTTCACCGTCACCGAGACGATGATGGAAAAGGCGATGAATCTCGTGGAGTGGCCGGGCCGGCTGCAGCGTCTGAGCGAAGGCCGGCTGCTGTCGCATGCACCCGCCGGCACCGAGATCTGGGTCGATGGCGGGCACAATCCCGGCGCCGGCGAAGTCATCGCCGAAGCCATGGCCAATTTCGAGGAGCGTCAGCCGCGCCCGCTGTTCCTGATCATCGGCATGATCAACACCAAGGACCCGGTCGGTTACTTCAAGGCTTTCGCAGGTCTGGTCGAAAAGGTGTTCTGCGTGCCGATCCGCGGCAGCGATGCGATGATCGACCCGGTGATACTGTCGAACGCCGCCTATGATGCCGGCCTCGTCGCCGAGCCGATGTCGACGGTCGCCGATGCGCTGGATGCGATAAAGGCCGCGCTCGATCCGGAGGCTTTGCCGCCGCGCATCCTGGTCGGCGGCTCTCTTTATCTGGTGGGCGATGTGCTTGCCGATAACGGCACGCCTCCCAAGTGAGGGGCGAAATGAAGAGCCTAAAATGAAAAAAGCCCGGTCAAGCCGGGCTTTTTCGTCAATGTGACATCAATCGATCAGGCAGCGTTCGAAATCCAGTTCGACAGAGCCGTCTTCGGCTTGGCGCCGACCGAGATATCGGCCACTTCGCCGCCCTTGAAGATCGCAAGGGTCGGAATGGAGCGCACGCCGAACTGTGCGGCGAGTTCCGGGTTCTCGTCGATATTGAGCTTGGCAACCTTGACCTTGCCTTCCATTTCGACGGAGATTTCTTCGAGGCTCGGAGCAATCATCTTGCACGGGCCGCACCATTCAGCCCAGAAATCAACGACGACGGGTTCTGCGGATTCCAGAACTTCCGACTGGAAGTTATTGATATCGACTTTCACGGTAGCCATAGGCTGCTCCTTTGACGGAATTGGATGTTGAACCACATGTGATGCTGCGGTGCCGAATTTTCAATGTCCGGTATTTCACTTTGTCTTGAGTCCTGCAAGCGCCAAACCGAGCGCCGTTTCGCTGAGCATATAGAGCGACGCATTCTCCGTGTAGACGAGCATGCACTCGATGCGCTTGCCGGGATAGAGCGGCGACAGGATCTCACGATAGATCGCAAGCTGCGCCTTATGCGCAAAGGGGATCGCCTCTTCGCTCGCCGGCGGCACCCGGTTGGTCTTGTAGTCGAGAATGACGACGCGGTCGGCAAGCACGGCAAGCCGGTCGATGCGGCCGGAAACCGCATAGCGCCTGCCGTCCAGCGTCAGCGTTCCCATGATCGAGACTTCGGGTCGCGCCTGCTCGCCGAGCACGGGCCGCAGATCTTCCTCATCCAATAGTTTCAGAACCGAATCAACCAGTTTGCGCCGTTCGGCGTCCGGCCAGAACCGGGCCGCCCGCTCGGCATAGCGCTCCGCCGCGTCGGGCCGTTCCGCAGCCGCAATGTCGGGAAGCGCCTGCAGCATGCGATGGATCAGTCTGCCTTTCTCCAGCGACCGATCGCTGCGCGCCTTCTCGCCGAACAGCGGCGAGGTGACGAGCAGGCTGCCTTCGTCTTCATCGACGATCGTGCCGGCCCCGGAAGGGCTGAGCGGCCGCGGCAGCTCGGCCTGCGGCGGCAGAGGCCGCAACAGGTCCTCCGGCAGGGTTTCCTCGTTTTCGTGGTGCTGGCTGCGGTCGAGACGTTCGAAGCTCAGTTCGACGCGCGGCACGCGCCATCTGGTGCCCTGCCACTCGCCGTCCGGGCCGGAGAATGCGGCGTTTTCCACATAGGGATGATCTTCGTGCAGCGCCGCCGAAATCATCATATGCCAGGTGTCGTTATTGGCGCGCACACCGCGATAGCCGCAGACGACGAGGCGATCGGCAGCGCGCGTCATGGCGACATAGAGCAGCCGGCGATATTCTTCTTCCGCCAGCTTCTGAATACGCGCCGCATCGCTCTGCGTCAGCGAGTTGGCGAGGTCGGAAGCAGGAACCCAGACCGGCATCGGCGGCTCGCCGGACTTCGATTCGATCAGCCGAAGCTTCGGCAGATGGGTATGCGTAAAGGCTTTCGAACCGCCGTCGACGAGAAAGACGATCGGCGCTTCCAGACCCTTGGACGCATGCACGGTCATGATCCTGACCTCGTTGCGCCCCTTGTCCTGCTCGCGCTTCACCTCCGGCGCCTCGAGTTCCAGGGTCGAGATGAAGGATTGCAGGCCGGGAAGGCCGGATGTTTCGTGGTCGAGGGTAAACGTCAGAAACTCGTCGAGAATATCGCTGACCTCGGTGCCGAGACGTGCCAGGAATTGCCGCCGCCCGCCATGGCTGCTCAGCACACGCGCATAGAAATCATGCACCGACAGGCTTTTCGACTGGCGCAGGAAGAGCTCCAGCTTCTCGAACGCGGTACGGAAACGTTCCGTGCCATCAGTGGCGAATTTCTTGAGATGGTTCCAGACGCTCTCATTGTCGCTCCGCAGGGCGGCGAGCGCGAAGATATCGTCCTCCGAGAGATCGAAAAGCGGGCTCTTGAGCACGGCGGCAAGCGAGAGATCGTCCTCAGGCAGAAGCAGGAAGCGGCCGAGCGCCAGCAGATCCTGCACGGCGATATGGCTGGTCAGCACCAGCCTGTCGGCGCCGGCGACGGGGATATCGCCGCGGCGTTTCAGCGCGCGCGTCAGCGCATTGACGAAGGCGTCGCGCTTGCGCACCAGCACGAGGATGTCGCCGGCTTCGATGAGGCGCTCCCTGCCTTTTTCGACGATCGTCTCGCGGCCGACGAGCGCGCCGATCGAATGGGCGATCCGCCGCGCCAGGATTGCGGCGGGCGCGCTTTCCGGCGTCGCGTCGAAGGGCGCCGTCCAGTCCTCTTCCTTCACAACGACTTCAGGGGCGACCATTTCCCAGAGATCGACGGCACCGGGATGGCCGATGCGGCTGGAACGATGCACGACCGGTTCGCCGACCGCGCTGAGGCCGCGGGCATTGTCGGGCGACGTGAAGATCTGGTCGACGGCTTCGAGCACGTCGGCGGTCGAGCGGAAGGAAAGCGGCAGCCGGATCGAGGAAAAGCTCTGGCCGCTGTCGGAAACGCGCCGGCGCGTCCGGTCGCTCTCTTCCGAGAACCGTTCGGGCCGCGCGCCCTGGAAGGAATAGATCGACTGTTTCTCGTCGCCGACGGCAAAGAGCGTGCGCACGACCGGCCGGGCGCTTTCGCCGGAGAAGAAATCCTCGGCGAGCGACTGGATGACGCTCCATTGGATCGGGCTGGTATCCTGCGCCTCGTCGACCAGGATATGGTCGATACCCCGGTCGAGTTTGTAATGGATCCAGGGACCGACGCCGCTTTTCGTCAACAGGTCGGCGGTCCTGGTGATCAGGTCCTCGAAATCGAGCTGGCTGCGCTGCTTCTTGAGTTCCTCGTAGTCATGATTCAGCCGGTCGGCGAGCACAAGTGCGGCATGGGTGGCGCCGTACATCCGCATCATTTTCAGCCGGTCACGGCTTGCCGCGACATGCGCGCGGGCAGCAGCAATGGCATCGGCCAGCTGCGGCGCTTCGGCAAGCATGGCCTTGACGAAGAATTGCGAATCCGCCTTTGGCTCGCCCTTTGCCGCCGTCAGGAAGATCTTTTCGAGCATCTCCGCGCGTTTCGTGTCGTCGCGCTCACGTCCGGCCAGCCTGAGGCCGTAAGCAACCTCCTGCGCCTTCGCACCGCCCTTCTGGTCGGCAAGCGAGAGATAAAGCTCCAGCGTGCCGCCCGAAAGCTCCGGCAGCGGCCAATATTGCGCCGCGATCCCTCTTTCCGTGTCGTCGGCGGCAAGGCCAAGCCTCTCGCGCAGCACCATCTCCACGCCGCCTTGCTGTTCGGCCGTCGCGGTGAAACGGCGGATGGCATTACGGTTGGCGACGATGTCGCCGAGCAGATTCTCAAGGCCGGATTCGTCGCCGAGATTGAGCACATAGGCAAATGCCTCGGCAAGCGTGCTGTCTCCCGCCGGCGCGGTCGCCGTCAGCAAGGCGCGGCGCGCATCGGAAAGCAGTGCCGCCGCCGCGCGATCGTCGAGAACCGAGAAATGCCCGGCGACATTGGCCTCCAGCGGGAACTGATGCAGCAGCGCCTCGCAAAAGGCGTGGATCGTCTGGATCTTCAGCCCGCCCGGCGTCTCCAGCGCCTTGGCAAACAGCCGCCGGGCCTCGGCGAGCTTGATCCTGTCGGGTGCTGCACCCTCGATCTGGCTGATCCGCCGGCTGAGGTCTTCATCGTCGAGCACCACCCATTCCGCCAGCCGCTCGAAGACGCGGTTCGACATTTCCGACGCCGCCGCCTTCGTATAGGTGAGGCAGAGAATGGCCGAAGGCCGCGCCCCGGCAAGCAGAAGCCGGATGACGCGCTGCGTCAGAACGTGGGTTTTGCCGGATCCGGCATTGGCCGAGACCCAGGCCGAACGCGCCGGGTCGGAGGCGATCGCCTGCTGGATCGTCGTCCAGCCGATCCAGGCGCCCGGTTCGTCGCTGTCGGGAAGGTCGGTCGTTTCATTCATCGCCGCCGCCTTCCTCGTTTTCGGCCGTCGACCATTCGGAGACGCGGGCGAGATGATCGTAGTCTCCGCCGAAATCGAATTGCTGCGCCGGAATGAGCCGCGAGGTGAAGCCTTTTTCGCCGGATTGCAGCAACCCCACGAATTTGACCAGCTGATCGATCGATTCCTCGGCCAGATCCATTGCCGATTTTGCCTTGTCGCTGCGCGCCGAGCTCTCGTTATTGACGGTATCGACCAGAAAACGCCGTCCCGGCCGCAGGCGGACATAGAGCAGATCCTGCGGCACGAGGCTGCCGGCATCGCGGAAGGCGCCTGCGCTGAGCGCTGCCGCCTCGAGAGCAAGCTGTGGATCGAGAAGCGCGCGCGCCTGCGCCGGCGAAGGATTGTAGCCGGTCTTGTAGTCGATGATATCGGCGCCGTTCGGTCCCACTATGTCGATACGGTCCGCAACACCGTTGAGCCGGATATTGATCGGCTCCAGCTCGACGCCGCCCCGCACCTCCGTCAGCGTCTTGCGAATGCCCGGCCGCCGGTCGGCTTCCCATGCGAGGAAGGCGCGGGCCACCTCACGGAAGCGTGGCCGCCACACGGCGTCGATATGCGGCGGCAGCCTCTCCATGTCGAAAAGCTCGGAAAGGATGCGCTCCATCGCCGCAACCGCCTCCGGCGTGCCGGCGGCATGCGCCTCGCGGATGAACCGGTCGATGATCTTGTGATAGAGCGTGCCGCGTTCGGCCGCTCCCGGCTCGCGATTGAACGCATCGACGGGGTCGAGCCGCAGGACACGGCGGGCATAGATCGCATAGGGATCGCGGCGCAGCCGGCCGACTTCGCTGAAGGAATAGGATTTCGGCTGCAGCGCCAGCGGCGGTTTCGGCGAGGGCCGCTGCGCGGGTGCTTGCACTTCGCCCCGGTCGATGAGGCCCGCCCATTGCAGGAACCGGTTGCCGCGGCCTTTCAATTCCGCTTCGAACGGCTCTCCGCCGAGCGCCAATAACCGCTGCAGCCAGCGCGAGGCGACTGTCGGCGTCGAACCCTGGCGCAGCGCTCTCGAATAGATCAGGTGCCGCGTGCCGTTCGCCATCTCGAAATCATGCGCCAGCTGACCGATGCGCCGTTCCGGTGGCTCCAGGCCGATTTCCGTCTTCATCATGCGTGGGATGAAGGGATTGTTGGCGGTCTGCCCGGGCCAGGAGCCTTCATTGAGGCCACCCAGGATCATCGTGTCGACGCTCTGCAGGCGGGCTTCCAGCGTGCCGAAGACGAAGAGCCGGGGATGGCTGAGCGCCCGTGGCTTCACCGCATGGCCGGCGGCAAGGGCCGCCATGATGTCGATCCATTGCGGTCCGTCGGCTTCCATCTGGCCGTCGGTGTCGATGACCTCACCGAGCAAGGCGGCGAGCGCATCGCCCGCTTCGTTGGACCAGAGATCGGCGAGATTGCCTTTCGGATCCACCGCGACGGATTCGAGGCAACGGCCGGTGCGCTCCGCCCAGTCGGACAAGGTGAAGCTTGCCGTCCGGCCGCGATCTTCCGGCCGGTGCCGCATCAGCGCCGAAGCCAGAGGTTCCGTTGCCCTTTGAACCCGGCGCGCGAGCTCGTATGCGGCGTCGGCTGCTTCGGGCGGAAGCGTCTTTCGCCATTGCGGCGCGTGCCTGTCCAGGGCCTGTTCGGCAAGCTGATGGGCGAGCAGTGGTTCGAGCGCACCGATATCTACCTCGGCCACGCCGCCGCGCAGCGCCAGCAGCTCGAGCGCCTCGGTGGCCGAAATCAACGCGTCGCGCTCAAGCCCGAAACGGGCGAGGGGGTGTTTGAGCAGCGAGACGATCGCCACCGGATCGCCCGGCCGCAGCGACGCCTCCAGCAGCAATTGCAGCAGGGTGCCCTGCGGCGTGGCGGAAAGCGGCGTGCCGGCCGAATCGTCGGCCAGGATGCCGAAGCGGGAAAGCTCCGCCATTACCCGGCGGGCGAGATTGCGGTCCGGCGTGATGAGTGCCGCCCGGCTTTCACCGTCCTGCCCAGGCCTTTCCAGCGCCAGCCGGAGCGCAATGGCAATCGCGGTCGCTTCCTCGCGCTCGTTGGCGGCTTCGATCAGCGACACATCGGCGAAGGCCGAGGACAGGGCGCCGTCAGGCAGATCGTTTTTCCATGCCCCCCAGTCGCTGGTCGCCTCGGCTGGGCTGAGCGCACGTGACAGGATTTCTGCGCGCCGGTCGAGATCGGCTTCCGGCCTGTCGAGAAGCGCGATGTCGGCGCGCGTGAGCTTCAGCCGCTTCAGCAGCGACGACAGGCCATATTGCGGATGGCTGCGGCTTGCGGGGTTGGCATGTTGTCCGGGCGCCGGTTCCGGCGCGACCATCGGCCAGTGGCGATCCGGCATGGAGAGATCGAGGCCCGGCAGCACGATCACGCCTTCGGGCAGATTGGCGACGGCGGCGATGAGATCGGCGGTGGCGGGAACGGAGCCCGTCGAACCCGCGATGATGATTGGCCCGGCAGGCGTCATCGTCGAAATCCTGTTCGCTTCGGCTCGGAGGATGGCGTTCCTGTGCCGTGCCGGCGAGGATTTGCCGAGCTCGGAAAGCCGCTCCGGCCAGAATGCGCTGGCGATCTGCAGGAATTCCGCCGTCAGCTGCCACCAGGCCGCATAGTCGCCGGTGTCGAGCTTCGACAGTTCCGACCAGTCGAGGTCCTCGGTCTCGATGGAATCGATCAGCTCCGCGAGATTGCGGGCAAGCCAGATCGCATCCGCCGGGCTTGCCGGCGCAACGAGCGGCGAATCCGAATGAATGTGGCGGACGATCTCCGGCAGCTTGTTTCGCCAGGCAAGGATGAGGCGGGCAAGCTCCAGCAGGCGGGCGGTGTTCGACAGCGGCTGGGCGAGGTCGATGGTCGCCGGCAGCGCTTCGTCGAAATAACCGCTATCGTCATCGGTTTCGCCGAGCGGACGGATGACGGGAAGGATCGCCGAGCGGCCGCCGAGCAGATCGACGAATTCCGAGCGCAGCACGCGGACCGCGCGCCGGGTCGGCAGGTAGATCGTCACCCCCGCGAGCGACAGCGGATCGTCGGCGTCGTGCCGGAAGAGAGGCGTCAGCCGGCCGTCGCACAGTGTCGCCGCCAGGGTTTTCAGGAAGGAAAGGCCCGCCGGGATCGTCAGAATGCGTGGCTGGTGCCGCTCCGCCATGAGCTCACGCGAACGCCCGCAACCTGCGGATCGTTTCCTCCGCTTCGCCGATCGCCTCCGGTGTTCCCACAGTCAGCCAATGGCCTTCGAGAACCATGCCGAACAGCCGGCCGCGCGCGATCGCCTTGTCGAAATAGATATTGAGGTTGAAGGCATCCTTCGGCGCGTCGTCGAACAGCGCCGGGTTCATGACGATCGCCCCGGCATAGACGACGGGATTGGACGGATCGTCGCGATACCGGGTCAGCTGGCCGTCCGCGGCAAGGCTGAAATCGTTCTTGCCGTTATGACCGGTCGTATCCTCGATCCTGACGCAGAGCAGCGCCATGTCCATGCGCGCGGCATCGAAGAATCCGGCTAAACGCTGCAGATTCGTCGGCCGCCCTGGCTTTTCGCCGATCCAGAAGAGATCGGCATTCATGACGAAGAGGTTGTCACGGCCAAGCAGCGTCAGGCCCTTGGCCAGCCCGCCGCCGGAATTCATCAGCGCTTCCCGCTCGTCGGATATGACGATGTCGAGGCCGCGATATTTCCCGAGATGATCGAGCATCTGGCCGGCATGGTGGTGGACGTTGACGACGGCCCGTTCGACGCCGGCAGCAACCAGCGAATCCAGCGCATAGTCGATCATCGGCTTGCCGTCGATCTTCACCAGCGGCTTCGGGATCGTGTCGGTGATCGGGCGCATGCGGGTCCCGAGACCCGCGGCCAGTACCATGGCTTGTCTGATCGTCATGCTGATCCGGAACTTATGATTCGCTCTCGCCTATTCCAGCCCTTGCGCACCAATCGCGCAAGGGGGCAAGCGCCTCATGCTCGAGCGCGACCCGGAGATAGGCAAGTGTTCGCGGCATGTGCTTGAGATAGCCGGATTTGCCGTCACGCTGCAAGAGCCGCACCCAGAGACCGGCAAGCTTGCAATTGCGCTGCGCCGACATGATGGCCCAGGCCTTCATGAATCCCGCTTCGTCGAAGCCCGCCTGCGCGCGGCGGATCTTGAGGTAGTCGTCCATCAGCTGCCTGAAAAGATCCGGCTCGATGGTAACGCGGGCATCCTGGACGATGGAGGCAAGGTCATAGGCGGTCGGCCCGATCATCGAATCCTGGAAGTCGATGATGCCGATCCTGCGGATGCCGCTCTCATGCTCGCGCCAGATGATATTCGGCGAATGGAAGTCGCGAAGCAGCAGATTGGTCTCAGCCGATTTCAGCTCGTCGATCAGATCGTCCCAGATCGCAAGATATTCCTCGCGCTCGGCATCCGTCGGCGGCGTGCCGCGCTTCCAGGCAATATGCCAGTCGAGCACCAGCCGCACTTCCATCTTCATCGCCGTGCGGTCGAAATCGGGAATGTGGTGCGTATGTGTGGCCGAAACCGGGATATCCCTCGGAATCTGCATGGAATGAAGATGCGCGAGGCAGGCGACGCTTTGCCGGTAACGCTCGGCGATCGGCCGCCCCGCATCATCGAGCACGCCCTCGCTGCCGAGGTCCTCGATCAGCAGGATGCCCTTGTTATAATCGACCTTGTAGATCTCCGGCGCGGCAAAGCCGCGTTCGCGCAATGCATTGGCGATCGCCACGAAAGGATAGGCGTTTTCCGCGAGATGGGCGACTTTGGGGTAAGGCTTGCCGTCCAGAACCGGCGGCCCGTCCGGAAGCGGCGGCCAGTCCATCAGGATCTTGCGTTCGCCCTTCTTGGGGTAGACGGATTCATAGGCGCGCAGCGACGCATCGCCGATCAGAAACCGCCGCCTGGCCTCGCCATAGCCGGCATCGGCAAGGAAGCTGCGGATATCAAGCACGCGGCGGATGCGGGCCGCGGTTTTCTCAGCCGCCGTAATCGTCGCGCGGCGGCCGGCGCCTTCATGGTCGAGCCGCAGCGAGATGCGCGTTTCAGGCAATTCGCCCTCGGCCATCTCGGGCCATTCGACCAGGCAGATGCCGTTCTGCAGCGCTTCGTCGAAGCCGAGTTCCGTCAGTTCGGCCGGATCGCCCAGCCGGTAGAGATCGAAGTGCGAAACGGGGATTCGGAGATCGTAGGATTGCACCAGCGTGAAGGTCGGGCTTGGAACTTCCAGACCCTCGTCATCGGCCATGGCGCGCAGGATGGCGCGTGCGAGCGAGGATTTTCCGGCGCCGAGATCGCCCGAGAGCGCCAGGCAATCGCCGGCCTTCAGGGCGAGCGCCAGATCTTCGCCGAAGCGAATGGTGGCCGCCTCGTCCTTCAGGAAAAGCGAGATGGCGTCCCCGGTCGTCATTCGGCGGCGGCGGAATGCGGGATATCGACCGAGGGGATGCGGCAGACGACGGTTGTGCCCTTGCCCGGCTCGCTGTCGATCGTCACGTCGCCATGATGCAGGCTAACGAAACTGTCGACGATCGAGAGGCCGAGGCCGGCGCCGCCGCGTTTGCCGCTTTTTGCTCCCGTCGCAAAGCGGTCGAAGACGGTCGCGATCATGTCGGGCGAAATGCCGGGGCCGTGATCCCTGACGGAGAAGACGAAATCCGTGCCTTCGCGGCGGCATTCCAGCGAGATCGAAGTGCCCTCGGGCGAGAAATTAGCGGCATTGGAAAGCAGCTTCAGCAGAATCTGTTTCAGCCGCTGCGGATCGGCGACGATCGAACCGAGATAGGCCGGCGCGGTGATTTCGAGCGCCACGCCGCTCTCGTGAAGGCGATCGGCGATCTGCATCGACACGTCGTCGAGCAGGTCGTTGAGATCGATCTCCGCGTAGTTCAGCCGCATGATGCCGGCATCGACGGTCGCCAGGTCGAGAATATCGTTGACGAGTGTCAGGAGAACCGAGGACGAGGTCGAGATGTGGTCGATATATTCGGCCTGCCGGTCGTTCAGCGGCCCGACGCCCTGCGTGCGCAGCAGGTCGGTAAAGCCGATGATATTCGTCAGCGGCGAGCGCAGCTCGTAGGACACGTGCTGCACGAAGTCGTTCTTCAGCTCGTCGGCCTTGCGCAGCGCTTCGTTCTTCTCGGTCAGCGCCCTCTCGGCGCGCACGCTGTCCGTCATGTTGACGAAGGTCAGCATGGTCTGCGCATTCGGCAGCGGGATGACGGCGTAATCGAGCACGAGACCGGAGAAGAGTTCCAGCGTGCCCTGGCCCGAGCGGCGTTCGTCGTCGAAACTGGTGATCAGTTCGGCAAAGGTCTTCCAGCCGTCCGGCCGGTCGTAGGATGGCGCGCAGGCTTCGCCGAGCGCGCGGATATGGGTACCGGGCTTGGCCTCGGCTTCGGTGATCCCCCAGAGCGCCCGGAAGGCCGGGTTCGACAAGCGGATGCGACCATCGGGGCCGAACACCGCCACACCTTCGGAGAGGTGGTCGATGGTTTCGCCCTGCACCTTGACCAGCGTGTTGTAGCGGGTTTCGAGGTCGACCTGTTCGGTCAGGTTTTCGAACACCCAGGTGGCGCCGCCCTGCGGATGGGCGGTCGCAAAGACGCGCAGCGTCTGCCCGTTCGGCAGGTGCCAGAGATCGGATTGCGTATCGAGCGCACGGTAGACGGAAAGGGCTGCTTCCTTCCAGCTTTTCCAATTGAGCTGGTCCGGCAGCTTCTTGGCCGCGCGCAGCCGCTCGAGCAGCTCGCTATTGTCGGGCCGGCCTTCGAGGAAGGCGATATCCAGCTCCCAGAGGGCGACGAAGGCCTGGTTGTAGAATTGCAGCCTGCGGTCGCCGTCGAAAATGGCGACCGG
Source organism: Rhizobium sp. J15 (assembly GCF_002531825.1). Taxonomy (GTDB): domain Bacteria; phylum Pseudomonadota; class Alphaproteobacteria; order Rhizobiales; family Rhizobiaceae; genus Rhizobium. The sequence goes on from NZ_NWSX01000024.1 coordinate 50,017, forward strand.
GGTCGCCAGATGGTCGAGCGTTTCGGCGTGGCTCTTCAGCGTCCGTTCCAGCTCGGCGCGCACCGCTTCTATGTCGGAAACGTCGACTGCGATGCCGGCCGAGCCGCCGGGAACCTTGACGTCGACGACGTCGAAGAATGTGCGGTTGCCGTGCACCACCGTCGAGATCGTGTCGTGGAAGGGCGATTCCGGCGTCGTCGTCGCGCGGATGCGTTCACGCGCCACGGTCGTCAGCATCTCGCGGCCTTCATTGATCGCCTGCTGTGGCGTGCGTGCCTCGACCGCCTCGCCGTAAGCCTGGTTGACCCAGGTCAGCCGGCCCGCCGGGTCGCGCTGCCAGGCCGGCATGTCGATTGCGTCGAGCATCGTCTGGAAGGCCGAGATCGAGGTCATCAGCCGGTCGCGCTCGATCCTGAGCTCTGCGAGCTCGGCGCGCAGATTGTTGAGCGCCACGAAGCGAACGAAGGCGCGCCCGCCGGAAACCCGGCCCTGCGCCTCGAGGACTTCGTCGCGAATGGTTTCGACCACCATGTCGAAGCTCTGCGCGCCGTCACGGAGCCGATCGATCGCCTTTTCCAGGTCGGAGGCCGAGCGTGATTTCAGCCACAGGCCGAAGGCCAGGAACTCGCCGTCCTGCGGCGCGCCGGTCTCCGGCGGAAGCTGGCCGAGAAGCTCAGGGCGCGTATTGCCGTCCCAGATGACGATCCGCCGGTTCTTGTCGGCAATCAGCGCCTGGTATTGCGAAATGCGCTGCTGTGCATCGGAAAGCGCCGAGCGGATTTCCCGGCTCTCGCTTTCCAGATTGCCGCGCTGGCGCACGAGCCACAGCGTCGAAAGCAGCGCTGCCGATATGACGCCGATGACGACGGAAACGCCGACCACCTGCGAGGATGTGAAGAGGTGAGCCGAGGCCGCCGCCTGCTGCTCGGTCTGTGCCAGAACCGGCCGCGCCAGCGCGGCAAGCGCCGTGCCGGCCGCGCAGGTTTTCAGGAAGCGCGCCAATGATCCATGCTCTTGCTTTGCGGCCTCGTGTGCCGTCGCAGATTTATATCCTTGGCCTGCCGTGAGCGGGCGGCGACCGACGCGAGCGCCGTCATCCGCCTGACCGGGCAGGCTGTTTTTCATTTCCGACATCCGCGGTATGTCTCCGTCCTTCAATGTGCCGCATTACGACAAGACATCCCATTTTCGGGGCGGACGGATCGGGTCCGGCGCCACGAATCAAGTCTTAAAACAATACTTCGGAAGGGAATCGGCGGGAAGGGAGCGTCCAAAAAATAAGCCGCGGCATTTGTCAATGCCGCGGCTTCTACATCTTGTGGATATTGATGATGAGATCAATATCTGTAGTGGTCGGACTTGAACGGGCCCTGCGGCTTCACGCCGATATAGGCAGCCTGCTCTTCGCTGAGCTGGGTAAGCTTCACGCCGAGCTTGTCGAGATGCAGGCGCGCGACCTTCTCGTCGAGATGCTTCGGCAGGATGTAGACCTTGTTCTCGTACTGGCCGGGCTTGGTGAAAAGCTCGATCTGCGCCAGCGTCTGGTTGGTGAAGGACGCCGACATGACGAAGGAGGGATGGCCCGTCGCATTGCCGAGGTTGAGCAGGCGGCCTTCGGAGAGAAGGATGATGCGGTTGCCCTTGGGGAATTCGATCAGGTCGACCTGCGGCTTGACGTTCGTCCACTTGAGATTACGCAGCGCAGCAACTTCGATTTCATTGTCGAAGTGGCCGATATTGCCGACGATCGCCATGTCCTTCATCTCCCGCATGTGGTCGATGCGGATGACGTCCTTGTTGCCTGTCGTGGTGATGAAGATATCGGCCGAGGAAACGACGTCCTCGAGCAGAACCACTTCGTAACCGTCCATGGCAGCCTGCAGGGCGCAGATCGGATCGGCTTCGGTGACCTTGACGCGGGCGCCGGCGCCGGAGAGCGAAGCGGCAGAACCCTTGCCGACGTCGCCGTAACCGCAGACGACGGCGACCTTGCCGGCCATCATGACGTCGGTGCCGCGGCGGATACCGTCGACCAGCGATTCCTTGCAGCCGTACTTGTTGTCGAACTTCGACTTGGTGACGGAATCGTTGACGTTGATTGCCGGGAAGGGCAGCAGGCCCTTCTGGCTGAGCTGATAGAGGCGGTTGACGCCGGTCGTGGTTTCCTCGGTGACGCCCTTGATGGCGTCGCGCTGCTTGGTGAACCAGCCCGGAGAAGCGGCAAGGCGCTTCTTGATCTGGGCGAAGAGGATTTCCTCTTCTTCGGAATGCGGGTTGGAGAGCACGTCCTCGCCGGCTTCGGCGCGGGCGCCGAGCAGGATGTACATGGTGGCGTCGCCGCCATCATCGAGGATCATGTTGGAAAGGCCGCCATCGGCCCACTGGAAGATCTTGTCGGTATAGACCCAGTAATCCTCGAGCGACTCGCCCTTGATGGCGAAGACCGGAACGCCGGCAGCGGCGATCGCGGCAGCGGCATGATCCTGCGTCGAGAAGATGTTGCAGGAAGCCCAGCGGACTTCGGCGCCGAGCGCCACCAGCGTCTCGATCAGCACGGCCGTCTGAATGGTCATGTGGAGCGAGCCGGTGATGCGCGCGCCCTTCAGCGGCTTTGCCTGGCCGAATTCGGCGCGGCAGGACATCAGGCCCGGCATTTCGGTTTCGGCGATCGTAATTTCCTTGCGGCCGAAATCCGCAAGCCCGATATCGGCGACGACATAATCTTTTTCAGTGCTCATAGAGGTCTCCAGGCTGAAAAACGTCTCAAAAATTGGCGCAGGCGCACGCAAGCGCACGGCATGCCCGCCGTTTATCAGGCTTCGCACGGGATGGCAATAAGGATATAAAGAAGTCTTTATATGTTTATATGAACTCGGTGGAGTTCACATTTCTTCGCCGAACTTGTTCTGGATCAGCTGATCCAGCGCCTCCAGCGCTTCGGCGGCCTGGCTGCCGCTCGCCGAGACGACGACGCTTGAGCCGGGGCTGGCCGCAAGCATCATGAGGCCCATGATCGACGTGCCGCCGACCGTCATTCCATCCTTGGAAACGGTGATGGCGGCATCGAAATTCTCGACCATCTGCACGAATTTGGCGGAGGCGCGCGCGTGAAGACCGCGCTTGTTGATGATGAGGAGTTCCCGGGAAAGCGACGTCATGAAGGCCCGTTATTTTCCGCTGAGCACACGGCTCGCGACATTGATATATTTCCGCCCGGCTTCGGAAGCCTCCACCAGCGCCTTCTCCATGTTGTTCTCGCCGCGCACGCCGGCGAGCTTGATGAGCATCGGCAGGTTCACGCCGGCAATGACCTCGGTATGGCCGCTGCTCATGACCGATATGGCGAGATTGGACGGCGTACCGCCGAACATGTCGGTCAGGATGACGACGCCATGGCCGTCGTCTGCACCGGAAACGGCTGCCAGAATGTCCTGCCGCCTCTGGTCCATGTCGTCTTCGGGGCCAATACAGACCGTCTCGATGAATTTCTGAGGACCGACGACGTGCTCGACAGCATGACGAAACTCTTCAGCCAGCTTGCCATGAGTGACAAGCACAAGTCCGATCATGATATTACTGCTCCCATATCCGCAAACGGTGGCTGAGATATCGCAATGCAGCAATTACGTCCACCGGTGGCGGCACATCTTGGCTATGAAAAGCCGAAGTGCAAGATAAAAATGCAAATATATAAGGCGGATTGATCAATCCGGAAGCCTTCAGCCCCCGATATCCGGCGCTTTCGCCATCAGGACCGCGAGCGGCGAGGGAACGTTTGTGAGCAACCGCAATGCGGGAAACGAAAAACCGGGGGCGAGACTGACGATTTCGCCCTCGGGAGGGACGCGGTTTTCACCTGACGCGCTGCCGGGCAGGACGGCATAATGCATGATTGCCTGCGGGACGTGATCCTGCCGGACGATGCCGGTGCCGCGAAGCTCGATCAGCCCGGCGATCGACGGCGGGCATGAGGCAATTACCGAGCCGGTCTCTTCCGAGAGAAGGACCTGGTCGTCTGCGACCAGCGCCGTGAAGAGGCCGAGCCGGCGGGCCTCGGTCATGCAGGTAAAGGCCAGCATCGATTTCCCCCAGCCGGAAGGCCCGCTGAACAGGAGCCCCGTCCTGCCCACGACGATCGCCGTCGCATGGATGTTGGGAGCCTCGCTCATGCGGCGGCGTCGAGCGGCAGGGCGAGGATGAAGCGCGCGCCGAGGATGCGTCCGTTCTCGCCGTCGGTGATGTTTTCCGCTCGCAGCGAACCGCCATGGGCTTCGGCGATCTGCCGGCTGATCGATAGGCCCAGGCCGGAATTCTGGCCAAAACCCTCCGATTCCGGGCGGTCCGTATAAAAGCGCTCGAAGATGCGGTCGATATTCTCGGCCTGGATCCCGGGGCCGTTGTCCTCGATGGTGGTGACGCAGCGCGAGCGTGTCCGCACCAGCCGCACGGTGATCTTGCCGCCCTTCTCAGGCACGAAGGAGCGGGCATTTTCGATCAGGTTCGTTATGATCTGGCCGATGCGCAGGTCGTGGCCGTTGACGACGAAGCGCGTCTTGATGTTCGGCTTGCGCTCGATCGCATATTCGATCTCCACCTGCTTCTTGCTACCCCTGATCTGGCGGGACACGTCGATCAGGTCGCGCAGCAGCACCTCCATGTCGACGGAGCCGGCATCGACGCGCGCAAGTTCGGCATCGAGGCGCGAGGCGTCGGAAATATCGCTGATCAGGCGGTCGAGACGGCGCACATCGTGCTGGATGACGTCGAGCAGCCGTTTCTTGGAATCTTCGGATTTGGCGAGCGGCAGCGTTTCGACGGCGCTGCGCAGCGAGGTCAGCGGGTTCTTGAGCTCGTGGCTGACATCGGCCGCAAAGCTCTCGATCGCGTCGATGCGGTCGTAGAGAGCCGTCGTCATCTCGCGCAGGGCGATGGAAAGATTGCCGATTTCATCCTGGCGGGCGGAGAAGTCAGGGATCTCCTCGCGCGTTTTGGCGCCGCGGCGCACCCGGATGGCCGCCGCCGAAAGGCGGCGCAGCGGATTGGCGATGGTCGACGACAGCACCAGCGAAAGCAGCACGTTGACGAGCGTCGCCACGCCGAACACCCGCATGATGGCGAGCCGTTCGGCATGGACGATATTGTCGATGTCGCCAGCCTGCGTCGACAACAGCAGCACGCCGAGCACGGCGCGGAAGCGCTGGATCGGCACGGCGACGGAAACGATGAGCTCGCCTTTTTCCGTGGTGCGCACGACCGCGCCGCGCACGCCGGTCAGGGCGTTCATCACCTCGGGATAGATCGAACCGTCGCCGCCCGGCGCTTCCTTATAGAGCGGCAGATTTCCGGGCTGCAGCGCCTTGTTGAACAGCGTCGCGAACCAATCGCTCCAGGTCTGCTTCTCTTCCTCGACCGGCGGTAGGTCGAAGCGCAGCACCTGGCCGCGCGAATAGAGGTGACGCGAATCGAGCAGCAGATTGGCGTCGGCATCGAAGATGCGCGCGCGCGTGCGCGTCGGAGAGATCAGCCGGCGCAGGACCGGGGCGACCTTCTCCGGATCGATCGGGAATTCGAGATCCTCGTCGTTCGGCACCGGCGTGATGCTCTGGCCGGCCTGCAGCTCCAGCAGCTTCTGCGGATCGATGGTGATCGAGTTCGTATCGACCGACGCGGAGGCGGAGACGGCGCCGGCGATGATCTCGCCCTGCGTCAGCAGGCTTTCGGCGCGGGCGTCGATCAAGCCTTCGCGAAACTGGTTGAGATAGAGGATGCCGCCGACGAGCACCACCAGCGCGACCAGATTGAAGAACAGGATGCGCCGCGTCAGGCTCGAAAACACGGCGTTGCCGAAGATGCGGCGGATCAGCGTGAAGGGATGCGACCAACGGCGGCCACGGACGCGACGGGTGCTCACGCCCTCCGCATCGTCCAGATCCCTTTCCTGCACCAACTGTGCCAATGACAGGCCCTTTCAAAGGGCGGGGCCGGATGAACCGGCCCGCAGCCCTGAACTTTCTCTCGCGCCGCGCCGGCTGGGCTCAGGCTGCTTCGCGGAAGCGATATCCCACTCCGTAGAGCGTTTCAATCATATCAAAATCGGTATCGACCATCTTGAATTTCTTGCGCAGCCTCTTGATGTGGCTGTCGATGGTCCGGTCGTCGACATAAACCTGTTCGTCATAGGCGGCATCCATCAGCGCATCGCGGCTTTTCACGACGCCCGGGCGCTGCGCCAGCGAATGCAAAATCAGGAACTCGGTCACCGTCAGCGTCACGGCCTCACCCTTCCAGGTGCAGGTATGGCGCTCCTGGTCCATGACCAACTGCCCACGCTCCAGCGAGCGGGCCTGCTGCACGGCGCCGGCCTTCGGTGCGCCGCTCGGGCTCGTGCCGCCGGCAGCCGCGGCTTCGCGGCTCGAGGCGCGGCGCAGGACGGCGCGCACGCGCTCCACCAGAAGGCGCTGCGAGAAAGGTTTGGTGATGAAATCGTCCGCGCCCATCTTCAGGCCGAAGAGTTCGTCGATCTCCTCATCCTTGGACGTGAGGAAGATGACCGGAATATCCGATTTCTGCCGCAGACGGCGCAACAGTTCCATGCCGTCCATGCGCGGCATCTTGATATCGAAGATCGCAAGCTGCGGCGGACGCGCCAGAAGGCCGTCGAGCGCCGAGGCACCGTCCGTATAGGTCTCGACCTTATATCCTTCGGCCTCCAGTGCGATCGACACCGAGGTGAGGATGTTGCGGTCGTCGTCAACGAGCGCGATTGTCGGCATGGTGTTGGTCTCCATCATCGGTGCGCAATCTCCCGGATTTTCGTCGTCCCCAGGCGGTCTCAGTGACCGGATGCGCTTATGGAGGATAAAGGTGGAACAAATTGTGGCAAAGATAAAGGGGAGGATTGTCTTAAAATTCGCCGGCAACCCCAAGTCGTGCATACAAATGTTGCAACGCGGTGCATTCAAACGATTTAAAAATAACGGCGGAAATTTAAATCGATTAATTATTTGATATTACTGAATTTTCTCAATTTTGGTCTCTTGTCTTTTAAAATTTCTCCCCGTATTTTCGCGCTTAGTTTTAACGGCAACGAGCCTGAGCAAAGGGAACTAGCCATGGAAAAGTTCGGAGTTCATAACCCGGCAACGGAGCTTGCAACGGTTGGATTGGGCGGCGCAGCCAGCGTTCGCTATAACTTTTCCGCCGCCGCGCTCTATGAGGAATCGATCCGCCGGGGTGAAGCCGAACTGACCGCTCAGGGCGCGCTCCGGGCTCTCACCGGCCAGCACACCGGCCGTTCGCCGCGCGACAAGTTCGTCGTTCGCGACGCCAATACCGATGGCGAAATCTGGTGGGACAACAACAAGCCGCTCTCGCCGGAGCATTTCGCCTTGCTGCGCGCCGATATGCTGGCGCATGCCGCGGGCAAGGACCTTTTCGTTCAGGACCTCGTCGGCGGCGCCGAGGAAGGCCATGCCCTGCCGACCCGTGTCGTCACCGAGTTCGCCTGGCATTCGCTGTTCATCCGCAATCTGCTGATCCGCCCGGAGACGGCGGCGCTCGCCACCTTCGTGCCGAAGCTGACGATCATCGACCTGCCGAGCTTCAAGGCCGATCCGGCCCGCCACGGCTGCCGCACGGAAACCGTGATCGCCTGCGATCTCACCAACGGCCTCGTACTTATCGGCGGCACATCCTATGCCGGCGAAATGAAGAAGTCGGTCTTCACCGTGCTTAACTACCTGCTGCCGGCCAAGGGCGTGATGCCGATGCACTGCTCGGCCAATGTCGGCCCGGATGGCGATGCGGCAGTCTTCTTCGGCCTTTCCGGCACCGGTAAGACGACGCTTTCGGCCGATCCGGCACGCACGCTGATCGGCGATGACGAGCACGGCTGGAGCGAAAACGGCATCTTCAATTTCGAAGGCGGCTGCTACGCCAAGACCATCCGTCTTTCGGCCGAGGCCGAGCCGGAGATCTACGCGACGACCCAGCGCTTCGGCACCGTGCTCGAAAACGTCGTCCTCAACGAACGCCGCGAGCCGAATTTCGACGACGGTTCGCTGACGGAAAACACCCGCTGCGCCTATCCGATGCATTTCATCCCGAACGCCTCGGAAACCGGCCGCGCCGGCCATCCGAAGACGATCATCATGCTGACGGCCGATGCCTTCGGCGTCATGCCGCCGATCGCGCGCTTGACGCCCGATCAGGCCATGTATCACTTCCTCTCCGGCTACACCGCCAAGGTGGCCGGCACCGAAAAGGGTGTCGTCGAGCCGGAAGCGACCTTCTCCACCTGCTTCGGCGCGCCCTTCATGCCGCGGCATCCGGCCGAATACGGCAACCTGCTGAAGGATCTGATCAGCCGCCACGGCGTCAACTGCTGGCTGGTCAATACCGGCTGGACCGGCGGCGCCTACGGCACCGGCAAGCGCATGCCGATTAAGGCGACGCGCGCGCTTCTCGCCGCCGCGCTGAGCGGCGAACTCGGCCAGGTCGAATTCCGTGCGGATCCGAACTTCGGCTTCGCCGTGCCGGTTTCCGTCAACGGGGTCGACGGCGGCATTCTCGATCCGCGCTCGACCTGGGCCGACAAGACAGCCTATGACGCCCAGGCCGAAAAGCTGGTCTCGATGTTCATCGCCAACTTCGCCAAGTTCGAGGACCACGTCGATGGCGGCGTCCGCGATGCGGCTCCCGGCGTGAAGGTCGCAGCCGAATAAGAAGAGCCTGTCTTAAAACAAAGACTCTGACTCACGTGAAACCCGGCGTCGAAGGATTGCCGGGTTTTGCTTGTGAAGCCGATGTTTTCAATTGACGGCTGATATGAGATAGAACGCCGCATGGCCAGCGACGCGCTCTATATCGATGACAGGATCACCATCGCCGGATGGGAGCTGACGGAACAGTTCGTTCTGGCGGGCGGCCCGGGCGGGCAGAACGTCAACAAGGTCTCGACCGCGGTCCAGCTGTTCTTCAACATCCCGAACTCGCCTTCCCTCAATGATCGCGTCAAGGCCAATGCCATCAAGCTTGCCGGCCGACGCATATCGAAGGAGGGCGTGCTGATGATCGAGGCGAGCCGCTTTCGCAGCCAGGACCGCAACCGCGAGGATGCGCGCGAGCGGCTGAAGGAACTGATTCTGGAGGCCGCCAAGCCGCCGCCGCCGCCGCGCAAGAAGACCAAGCCGACCAAAGGGTCGGTCGAGCGGCGCCTGAAAGAAAAATCCGGCCGCTCCGAAGTCAAGAAAATGCGCGGCCGTCCCGGCGGCGGCGAATGACATGCCCGGTATGCTGAACGGCATCCGCCATCTCCCCGGCTATCTCGACCGGGCGCGTCAGGAAGAATTGGTCGAAGTGATCCGCGCCGTCGTCGCCGAGGCGCCGCTTTTCGTGCCCGTCATGCCCGGCACCGGCAAGCCGATGTCGGTCAGGATGACCAATTGCGGGCCGCTCGGCTGGGTAACGGACAAGGAACGCGGCTATCGCTATCAGCCGACACATCCGGCAACCGGCAAGCCCTGGCCCGATCTGCCGCAGCGCCTGCTCGACATCTGGAACGATGTCTCGGGCTACGGGAAGCCGCCGGAAGCCTGCCTCGTCAATTTCTATTCCGACGATGCCCGCATGGGCCTGCATCAGGATAAGGACGAGAGGGATTTGCAGGCGCCCGTCGTTTCGATCTCGCTCGGCAACAGCTGCCTCTTCCGCGTCGGCGGCCTCAGCCGTAACGATCGCACGCTATCTTTCAAGCTGTCGAGCGGCGATCTGGTCGTCCTCGGCGGTGAGGGGAGGCTCTGTTTCCATGGCGTCGACCGCATCCATCCGGCGACGTCGACGCTGCTGAAGAATGGCGGCCGCATCAATCTGACGCTGCGCCGCGTCAATCCTTGAAATCAATCGCCTTCTAAAGCACGTCGCGATCTTTCAGATTCGTTCCCCGTGCTTCAGGTCTTTATTTTCTCGCGTGTCGTTATCGCAAAACCGCGCACACTTTTGCGCGACACGCTCTATAGTTTCCGCAGCGCGACCTGTTCGATCAGGTGATCCTTGCCCTTTTTCAGGATCAGATCGGCGCGCGGCCGCGTCGGCAGGATGTTCTGCCGCAGGTTCTTCAGGTTGATGTTCGTCCAGAGATCCTCGGCAATTTCGAGCGCCTCCGCATCGGTGATCGACGCATAGCGATGGAAATAGGAATTGGGATCGCGGAAGGCGGTTTCGCGCAGCCGCATGAAGCGGGTCACGTACCAGTTGTGGATCTGGCTTTCCGCAGCATCGATATAGATCGAGAAATCGAAGAAGTCGGAAACCATCGGCACGATCTTGCCGTCGGCCGGCAGGTCGCGCGACTGCAGCACGTTGATGCCTTCGAAGATCAGGATGTCGGGCCGGTCGACGATCTTGTATTCGTCCGGCAGCACGTCATAGACGAGGTGCGAATAACAGGGCGCCCTCACATCCGGCTGCCCCGCCTTGATCGCGGAGAGGAAGCGCAGGATCGCGCCGGTGTCGTAGCTCTCCGGGAAGCCCTTGCGCTGCATCAGCTTTTCCCGCTGCAGCATGGCGTTCGGGTGCAGGAAGCCGTCGGTGGTGATCAGATCGACCTTCGGGCTGGAGGGCCAGCGCCCGAGGAGCTCCTTCAGGATACGGGCGGTGGTCGATTTTCCCACGGCGACCGAGCCGGCGATGCCGATGACGAAGGGCGTCTTCGTCACATCCGACATGCTGAGGAAGCGGTTGCGCTGGTTGAAAAGCATCTGCGAGGATTCGACATGCGACGACAGCAGGCGCGACAGCGAAAGATAGATCCGCCGGACCTCGTCGAGATCGATCGGGTCGCCCATGGAGCGCAGTCGCTTGACCTCGTCGCTGGTCAGCGTCAGCGGCGTGTCCGCTCGAAATTTCGCCCATTGCTCGGAAGAGAAGAAATGGTAGGGCGAATAGGATTCCGACTGGAAGTGATCCAACGTTTCCGGCACCCCGATAATCTCAGTCGCGATACTCATGAACTCTGCCGGCTGGCCTTTTCCTTGAGGCCGGACTGCGCGGTTCTGCGCTCGAGTTCGGCCATGACATTCTCTAACGGTATTTCAGCAATCCGCAATACGACCAAGAGATGATAGAGCACGTCGGCGGCTTCATAGGTCAGATTGTCGCGGTCATCGGTCACCGCCGCCATCACCGCTTCGATTGCCTCTTCGCCTAGCTTCTTTGCCGCCTTCGGCTGGCCGGCGGCCACAAGCTTGGCTGTCCAGGATTGATCCGGCGAGGCTTTCGACCGCTCTGCGACGATCCTTTCGAGATCGGAAAGGGAAAATCCGCTCATATCTGCGCTTTCAAGGTTCAGTCGAGACGCATGTCGATGCCGCACTTCGCCATATAATGCTTGGCTTCGCCGACGGAATAGGTGCCGAAGTGGAAGATCGAGGCGGCGAGCACCGCATTGGCATGGCCTTCCTTCACGCCGGCGACGAGATCGTCGAGATCGCCGACGCCGCCGGAGGCGATGACCGGCACGCGCACCGAATCGGCGATCGCCCGCGTCAGTTCCAGATCGTAGCCGACCTTGGTGCCGTCGCGGTCCATCGAGGTGACCAGCAGTTCGCCGGCGCCGCGCGCCACCATTTTCTGGGCAAATTCGATGGCGTCGATGCCGGTCGCGTTGCGGCCGCCATGCGTATAGATTTCCCAGGCGCTAAGATTGTCGCCGCCGACCGCCTGCGTGCGCCGGCGCTTGGCATCGATCGAGACGACGATGCACTGGTCGCCGAACTTGTCGGCCGCCTCGGCGACGAAATCAGGATTGCTGACGGCCGCCGAATTGATCGAGACCTTGTCGGCGCCGCAAAGAAGGAGCTTGCGGATATCGGCGATGGTGCGCACGCCGCCGCCAACCGTCAGCGGCATGAAGCACTGGTCGGCCGTGCGCGACACGACGTCGAAGATCGTCTCGCGATTGTCCGAAGACGCGGTGATGTCGAGGAAGCAGAGTTCATCGGCGCCGGCCGCGTCATAGGCTTTCGCCGCCTCGACGGGGTCGCCGGCATCGACGAGATTGAGGAAGTTGACGCCCTTGACGACGCGGCCGTCCTTGACGTCGAGGCAGGGGATGACACGGGCCTTAAGGGTCATTACGCAGTCTCCTTGGCCCTGCTGGCCTTGATCAGCGCCAGCGCTTCCGCCGGATCGATCCGGCCGTCGTAAAGCGCACGGCCCGAGATCGCTCCTTCGAGCTTCTGTGCGTCGGGCTGCAGCATGCGCTCGATGTCTTCGATGGAGGCAAGGCCGCCCGAAGCGATGACGGGGATGGAGACGGCGTCGGCAAGCTCCAGCGTCGACGCCCAGTTGATACCGGTCAGGATCCCGTCGCGGTCGATATCGGTGTAGATGATCGCGGCAACGCCAGCGCCCTCGAATTTCCTGGCGAGCTCGATGATGCCGAGTTCGGAAGCTTCAGCCCAACCCTCGACGGCTACCTTGCCGCCCTTGGCATCGATGCCGACGGCGACGCGGCCGGGAAATTTCCGGCAGGCCTCGATGACCAGCTCAGGATTTCTGACCGCGACAGTGCCGAGAATGACGCGGCGCAGGCCGCGCGACAGCCAGGCTTCGATATGATCGAGCGTGCGGATGCCGCCACCGAGCTGCACCGGATTCTTGGTCGCCTTCAGGATCGCCTCGACGGCATCGCCATTGGCCGAATGTCCCGCAAAGGCGCCGTCGAGATCGACCACGTGCAGCCATTCGAAACCCTGGTCTTCGAAGGATTTCGCCTGGGCGGCCGGATCGGTGTTGTAGACCGTCGCCTGCTGCATGTCGCCGAGCTTCAGGCGGACGCATTGGCCGCCCTTCAGGTCGATCGCGGGAAAAAGGATCATGTCGTCTTACGTCCGTAAAGTGGTCGGTACCATCAGCGCATTCCACGCATCTACGATATCCGAGCGAAAAAAGACAGCGGCAATGGTGGCCGCGCCGAAAAGCAGAAGAAGGAGCAGGGCGACCGTGAAACCGGAACGCACCTGACGCCAGAAGCCCAGCCGCTTCTTCATCGATTTTTGGATGTCGCGCACTTCGCGCAGCGCCTCGCTGTTGACGGCGGCGAGCCGGATTTCCGGCTCCATCGCTTCGACATAGGTTTCGGCATAGCTCGAAAGGATCTGCGAGGCGCGGTCGCGCAGCGTATTGCGCAGGTCGGTCGAGAGATAATTGCTGCTGACGGCGGCAAGTTCCGCCTCATTGGGCGAGCGGCCGGCATTGCGCTTGCGGTAGCTGAGCACGAAATCGCGCTTCTGCCGCTCGTAAAGTGCGTAAGCGAGCAAGCCGATCAGGTCGTCCTCGCCTTCGATATAGAATTCCAGCACGGCCTCGGTGATGTCGCCGGCATTGATGCCGTTGGCGCGCAGCTGCGAATTCTCGTTGCCGGCAAGGAATTCGTGGATCATCGGTCCAGCCTTTCTTTCAACGCCTTGGCCGCATTGGAAAGCGCTCTTTTGTGGATGGCCACATCGACGCGGCGAATGATCGTCCCGTCGGGAAACCGGATATCCGAGAAGGGCGGCAGCCCCTCGCGAACGGGCTTCAGCATGTAGAACACCTTGCCTGATTTCCGCGAAGCCGGCATCGAGCGAACTCCTGTTCCGCCGTTTCCATAAAGGGAAAATAAGGCGGCCGTATTACGGGTTCCAGCGCAGGAAATTGGCAATCAGCGCCAGGCCGAGCTTCTGGCTCTTTTCCGGGTGGAACTGTGCCCCGACCATGTTGTCGCGCCCGACGAGAGCGGTCATCGGCCCGCCATAGTCGACGGTCGCGATGACGTCGCCGGCATTTTGCGCGGCAAGATGATAGGAATGGACGAAATAGGCGTGCAGTCCCTGCGGCCCGGTTGGAATGCCGTCGAGCAGGGGATGTTCGCGCTTCAGGTCGAGCGTGTTCCAGCCGATCTGCGGGATCTTGAGCGTGGGATCACTGGGCGTCATCTCGACGACGTCGCCGGGAACCCAGCCGAAACCCTGCGTCACGGTCTTCTCGAGGCCGCGCGAGGACATGAGCTGCATGCCGACGCAGATGCCGAGGAACGGCCGCGCCTTCTTCTCGACGGTCTCGATCAGCACCTCGGTCATTTCAGGCACGGCATCGAGGCCGCGCCGGCAATCGGCATAGGCGCCGACGCCGGGAAGCACGATGCGGTCGGCGGCGGCAACATTCTCGGCCTTGTCGGTGAGATCGATATGCGCATCGATGCCCGCCTCGCGGGCGGCCCGTTCGAAAGCCTTGGTCGCCGAGCGCAGGTTGCCCGAACCGTAGTCGATAATCGCGACGCGCATCGTCAGCGTCCTCCATCAAAACCAAAGAGACCAAGCGATGTGGCCTGGCCATGCGGACGGTTCGGCCGGGTCTTGTTCTCCCAGTCCGGCGCCGCGGCGGCGTCGCTCTCCACAATATCTGCCTTGCCGGAGAAATAGACATTTTCGGCAATGCCGATCGTATCGGCTGCAACGAGTCCGTCTTCGTTCCAGCCTTTGGCGGCGAGGTTGCGGACGCGCAAATTCTGGCCCTCCAGGCCGACCAGCAGATTGACGCCCAGCGTGATGGCCATTCCTGCCGGCCAGAGACCGGATTGATCCATCAGCCCGCCGCCGATCGCCTGCAGGAAAAAGGCTGCGATCGCAGGTAGCCACAACCGATGGACCAGCAGCCAGGCCCATGGAAACAGGAAGCCGAGCCAGGTGAAGCCGTCGCGGATCGTCCGCGTCTCGTCAGGGCGAGTGTTCGCGCTGCCGGGCGGCGTCAGGAAAATATAGCTTGATGTCATTCTCGCCGCTCCCTTGAGAGGCTCAGACGAGCGTGCCCTTCGTCGAGGGAACGCGGCCCGCCTGTCTTGGATCGATCTCTGTCGCCGTGCGCAGCGCGCGGGCAACGGCCTTGAAGCATGTCTCGGCAATATGGTGGTTGTTGGCGCCATAATGGTTGAGAATATGCAAGGTGATGCCGGCATTCTGGGCGAGCGCCTGGAAGAATTCGCGGACGAGTTCGGTGTCGAAGGTGCCGATTTTCGGCGCGCTGAAGGCGACGTTCCAGGCGAGGAACGGTCGGCCGGAAAGATCGACGGCAGCCTTGGTCATCGTCTCGTCCATGGCGAGATCGATCGAAGCGTAACGCGTGATGCCGCGCCGGTCGCCGAGCGCCTTGGAGATCGCCTGGCCGATGGCGATGCCGGTATCCTCGACCGTATGGTGGTCGTCGATATGCAGGTCGCCCTTGGATTCGATCTCCATGTCGATCAGGGAATGCCGCGAAAGCTGGTCGAGCATATGGTCGAAGAAGCCGACGCCCGTCGAAATTTTCGACTTGCCGGTGCCGTCGAGATTGACGGAAACGGAGATCGAAGTCTCGTTGGTCTTGCGGGAAACGCTGCCGGTGCGGCTTGCTGCGGTCTCGGCCATATGGCCCTCCATCGGGAATAAGGCCGTTCCTTATCAGGCGCATCGGCAAATATCCAGAAGCCGGGGAAGAGAAAAGCCCGCCCATTTGCAATCGGCTCCCGCCCACTTACATAGGGCTCAACAGGCCGGTGTGCGGCCTAACGCGATTGCCCGCGTCATGGGCAGACAGGTGTTTTATGACAACGATCATTACAGTTCGAAAAGGCGGCAAGGTGGTGATGGCGGGCGACGGCCAGGTGAGCCTCGGCCAGACCGTCATGAAGGGCAATGCCCGCAAGGTGCGCCGCATCGGCAAGGGCGAAGTGATCGCCGGTTTTGCCGGGGCCACCGCCGATGCTTTCACCCTGCTCGAAAGACTTGAAAAGAAGCTGGAGCAATATCCCGGCCAGCTGATGCGGGCCGCCGTCGAGCTTGCCAAAGACTGGCGGACCGACAAATACCTGCGCAATCTCGAAGCCATGATGCTCGTCGCCGACAAGTCGATCACGCTGGCGATCACCGGCAACGGCGATGTTCTGGAGCCGGAACACGGCACGACGGCGATTGGTTCGGGCGGCAACTTTGCTTTCGCGGCTGCGCGCGCGCTCATGGATACCGACAAATCGGCAGAGGAGATCGCACGGCGCGCGCTCGAAATTGCTGCGGATATTTGTGTCTACACGAACCACAACATCGTGGTGGAAACCTTGGATGCCGAAAGCTGACGCCACTACACACTACGCATTCCGCGATGTGGTCGATGAGGATTTCACTCTGCTCGCCCGCTGGCTTGCCGAACCGCATATCGCAGAATGGTGGGATGCTGTCGATGAGGAGCTTGCTTCGATCAAGGCGTCGATGACGAGTGTGGAAACCCGGCCGATGATCGTGGAACTGGATGGAGCGCCGCTTGCCTATATCCAAACCTATGATCCGCATCTTGAAGAGGATCATCCCTATCAGGATCAGCCGAAAGGCACGATCGGACTAGATATTTCAATCGGCAACAGCAATTTGGTGGGCAAGGGCCATGGCAGCGCGATCATTCGGCAGATGGCTTCCGAACTTTTCACCGCTGGCGCGAAACGGATTGTGATCGATCCCCATCCGGCCAATACACGAGCGATCCGCGCTTACGAGAAGGCAGGCTTTCGGCACGTCGATACGAGAACTTCAATATACGGTCCGGCCCATTTCATGGTCTTGGAACCACCGCAAGAAACGGATGTGATATGACGACTTTTTCCCCTCGCGAGATCGTTTCCGAACTCGATCGCTTCATCATCGGCCAGCACGACGCCAAGCGCGCCGTTGCGATTGCGCTGCGCAACCGCTGGCGCCGCCAGCAGCTGGATCCCAGCCTGCGCGACGAAGTCATGCCGAAGAATATCCTGATGATCGGCCCGACCGGCGTCGGCAAAACCGAAATCTCCCGCCGCCTGGCAAAGCTCGCCGGCGCGCCCTTTATCAAGGTCGAAGCGACCAAATTCACCGAAGTCGGCTATGTCGGCCGCGATGTCGAGCAGATCATCCGCGATCTGGTCGAAGTCGGCATCGGCCTGGTGCGCGAGAAGAAGCGGGCCGAAGTACAGGCCAAGGCGCATGTGAGCGCCGAGGAGCGTGTCCTCGATGCCCTGGTCGGCACCACGGCTTCGCCCGCCACCCGCGAAAACTTCCGCAAGAAGCTGAGGGACGGCGAACTCGACGACAAGGAAATCGATATCGAGGTGGCCGATGCCGGTTCCGGCATGGGCGGCTTCGAGATCCCCGGCATGCCGGGCGCCAATATCGGCGTGCTGAACCTGTCGGAAATGTTCGGCAAGGCGATGGGCGGCCGCACCAAGAAGGTGCGCACAACAGTCAAGGCCTCCTACACCGACCTGATCCGCGACGAATCCGACAAGCTGATCGACAATGAGGTGATCCAGCGCGAGGCCGTTCGTTCCACCGAGAATGACGGTATCGTCTTCCTCGACGAAATCGACAAGATCGCCGCCCGCGACGGGGGCATGGGCGCCGGCGTTTCGCGCGAAGGCGTGCAGCGCGACCTGCTGCCGCTCGTCGAGGGCACGACGGTTTCGACCAAATACGGGCCTGTGAAGACGGATCATATCCTCTTCATCGCCTCAGGCGCCTTCCATGTCTCCAAGCCTTCGGATCTTCTCCCCGAGCTGCAGGGCCGCCTGCCGATCCGCGTCGAACTGCGGGCGCTGAACAAGGAGGATTTCCGCCGGATCCTGACCGAGACGGAAGCGAGCCTCATCCGCCAGTACCGCGCGCTGATGGAGACGGAAAGCCTGAGCCTCGATTTCACCGACGATGCGATCGATGCGTTGGCCGATGTCGCGGTGCATTTGAATTCCTCCGTCGAGAATATCGGCGCACGCCGCCTGCAGACGGTGATGGAGCGGGTTCTGGACGACATTTCCTACAACGCTCCGGATCGCTCCGGCACGGCGATCACGATCGACGCTGCCTATGTGCGCGAACACGTCGGCGATCTCGCGCAGAATACCGACCTCTCGCGATTCATTCTGTGATATCGGCGCACCGGTTCTTGTCTTTGCCGGCTTGAATGCCGCATTGTGATGAACACTCTCTCGACAGCGGGCCTTTTACTTTCTAGTGAAGGCCCGTTTTGTTTTCCGCTCCGGCTTTATTCGGCCAAGATTCTGGTCCAGTCAGCCGCATCGCGAACAGGACGATGAACGGACGGGATAGCGGATCGTGCGACGCCTTTTGACAAGCCTTATGATTGCTGCTGCGCTGTTGAATTCGGCGCCGGCCTTCGCAATGCAGACGGTTCCGGCAGGCAACCGCCATGCCGAGCAGCCCGACATTCCGGGCGCTTCTATCAGGCGCACCAAGGGTACCAAGAGCAGCTTCGATGTGAAATATGAGAAGGTCCACGACCTTCTGGCGACCGATCGCGAGCTGATGGCCAAGATCCGCAAGGTCTCCAGCGCCTACGGCATCAATCCCATCCATGTGGTCGGCGCCATCGTCGGCGAGCACACCTATAATGTCGATGCCTACGACAGGCTGCAGGCCTATTACGTCAAGGCTGCCTCTTATGCCGGAGAAAGCTTCCGCTTTGCCTATGAGGGCGAAAGCGTCGACGATTTCGTGGCGCGGCCGCAATTTGCCGAATGCAAGGGCAAGAGCGATTCCTATACGCTCTGGTCGTGCCGGGAAGACGTCTGGGAGAGCGATTTCCGCGGCAAGACCGTCGGTGGCGAAAACTTCCCCAATAACCGCTTCAGCGCGGTCTTCTTCCAGCCCTTCTATGCCGGCCAGACCTTCGGCCTCGGCCAGGTCAATCCGTTGACGGCGCTGATGCTCTCCGATCTCGTCAGCCGCGTATCGGGATATCCGAAGCTGAACGAGAAGAATGCCGGCGCCGTCTACAAGGCGATCATGGATCCCGATATCTCGCTCGCCTTCGTCGCCGCTTCGATCCGCAGGTCGATCGACGATTACAAGGAGATTGCCGGCATGGATATATCGGGCAATCCCGGCCTGACGGCGACCCTTTACAATGTCGGCAATTCGCGTCAGCGCGCCGCGGCACTTGCCGCGAAAAACCGCTCTTCCGGCGCCACGGTCTGGCCGGAGGAGAATTATTACGGCTGGCTGATCAACGACAAGCTGGACGAACTCAAGGGCCTGCTCTAGCTTCAAGCTTGCCGGGAAGACGCCGATCTTCCCCGAAAGGCTTTGACGATGGACATGCGTCCTGATCCCTTCGTTCCGCCGGCGCCGCTACCGCGCACCGAGCCGCCGAGCCGGCTCGATATCATCCGCATCATCCTGCGCAATCCGCTCGAACTCTGGGGCGAGCCGTCCTATACGCTGCCCTGGATCCGCACCAGTTTCTTCGGCCAGAGGACGCTGATCGTCAACGATCCCGGGCTCATCAAGCATGTGCTGGTCGACAATGCCAATAATTACCGCATGTCGGATGTTCGCCAGCTCGTCCTGCGCCCGATCCTCCGCGACGGCCTTCTGACCGCCGAAGGTCCCGTCTGGAAGAGATCGCGCAAGGCGGTGGCGCCTGTTTTCACGCCTCGTCATGCCCAGGGCTTTGCCGGGCAGATGCTGCGCCAGTCCGAGGACTATGTCCGCAAATATGAGAGCGCCGGCGAGGCAGGCGCAATTTTCGACATCAGCACCGATATGACGGAGCTGACCTTCGCCATTCTCGCGGACACGCTGTTTTCAGGAGAAATCGTCACCTCGAGCGGCCATTTCGCCGACGATGTCAACGAGCTCCTGCATCGCATGGGCCGTGTCGATCCGATGGATCTGATGCGCGCTCCGTCCTGGGTTCCACGTGTGACACGCATCGGCGGTCAGAAGGTGCTGGAGAAATTCCGCGCCATCGTCCGCGACACCATGGATATGCGGCTCGCGAAGATGAAGGCGGACCGCAGCAGCGCGCCGGAGGATTTCCTGACGCTGCTCCTGGAGCAGGCCGGCCCTGATGGACTGACGAAGGAAGAGATCGAAGACAATATCCTGACCTTCATCGGCGCGGGGCATGAGACCACGGCCCGCGCATTGGCCTGGACGCTGTATTGCGTATCGAACAGCCCGCATATCCGCGAGGCGATGGAAGAGGAAATCGACGCGGTGCTCGCCACCGGGGCCGAGCCGGTAGAGTGGCTGGATCTGATGCCGCAGACGCGCGCCGCCTTCGAGGAGGCCTTGCGCCTCTATCCGCCGGCGCCGTCGATCAACCGCGCCGCCATATCGGATGACTCCTGGACGAGCGCCAAGGGCGAGCGGGTCGAGATCGAGACGGGGGTGACGGTGCTCATCATGCCGTGGACGCTGCATCGCCACGAACGTCATTGGGACAGGCCGCGTGCCTATATGCCCGAACGCTTCCTGCCGGAAAATCGCGGCTCCATCGGACGCTTCCAGTTCCTGCCCTTCGGGGCCGGTCCGCGCGTCTGCATCGGAGCGACCTTCGCGCTTCAGGAAGCGGTGATCGCCCTTGCTGTGCTGATGCACCGCTATCGCTTCGATTCCACCGATCAGACCAATCCCTGGCCGGTGCAGAAGCTGACGACGCAGCCGCAGAATGGGTTGCCGATGCGCGTGACGCCGCGCATAGTTTCCGAAAGAGCATAAATCTTTCGAATTATTGCTGAATTGACTGTGAATGAAAGCCGGGCAAAGTGTCAGCTTCCGAAAGCCGCTGCAGGGAGAATCTCGCATGAGCCGCATTGATAAGAACGGTCTTGCCATCGAAGCCGTCCTTCATGATTTCCTCGTCAAGGAGGTGCTGCCGGGCCTGGCGGTCGATGCGGAAAAATTCTTCGCCGATTTTTCGGCGATCGTCCACGATCTCGCCCCGAGGAATCGCGCGCTGCTCGCCAAACGCGACGAGCTGCAGGGAAAGATCGACGATTGGTATCGCCAGCATGGCGCGCCGGCGGATATGGACGAATACCAGTCCTTTCTGCGCCAGATCGGCTATCTCCTGCCGGAAGGCTCCGATTTCCAGGTTTCGACGGAAAAGGTCGATGCGGAAATCGCCTCGATCGCCGGCCCGCAGCTCGTCGTTCCCGTCATGAATGCCCGTTATGCCTTGAACGCCGCCAATGCCCGCTGGGGTTCGCTCTATGACGCGCTTTACGGCACGGATGCCATTCCGGAAAGCGACGGCGCCGAAAAGGGCAAGGCTTACAATCCGAAGCGCGGCGAGAAGGTCATCGCCTGGGTGCGCGATTTCCTCGATACGTCGGTGCCGCTGCAGGACTGGAGCTGGAAGGATGTCGGCAGCTTCGCCGTCAAGGAAGGAGCGCTCGTCGTCCGATCGACCGATGGTGAGCAGGTAGCGCTGAGGGATAGCGGGCATTTTACCGGCTATCGCGGCGATGCCGCCACGCCCTCGCATATTCTCCTGAAAAACAACGGCATCCACATCGATATCGTCATCGACGCGTCGACGACGATCGGCAAGGCCGATCCGGCGCATATTTCCGATGTCTGGCTGGAATCGGCGATCACGACGATCATGGACTGCGAGGATTCGATCGCTGCCGTCGATGCCGAAGACAAGGCCGTCGTCTATCGCAACTGGCTCGGCCTGATGAAGGGCGATCTGCAGGAAGAGGTGGCCAAGGGCGGAGCGAGCTTTATCCGCAAGCTCAACCCCGACCTGGAATATACAGGCCCCGATGGCGCCGCCTTCGAAGTGCACCGCCGCTCGCTGATGCTGGTGCGCAACGTCGGCCATCTCATGACCAATCCGGCCATTCTCGACCGCGACGGCAACGAAGTGCCCGAGGGTATCATGGATGCCGTCATCACCGGCCTGATCGCGCTCTACGATATTGGTCCGGCCGGCCGGAAGAAGAATTCCCGCGCCGGCTCCATGTATGTGGTGAAGCCGAAGATGCATGGGCCGGAAGAGGTCGCCTTCGCCGTCGAGATCTTCTCACGGGTCGAAGATATGCTCGGCATGGCGCGCAACACCATCAAGATGGGCATCATGGATGAGGAGCGCCGCACGACGGTCAATCTCAAGGAATGCATCCGCGCCGCCCGCGAGCGCGTCGTCTTCATCAATACCGGCTTCCTCGACCGCACCGGCGACGAGATCCACACCTCGATGGAAGCCGGCCCGATGATTCGCAAGGGCGACATGCGCCAGGCCGCCTGGATCTCGGCCTATGAGAACTGGAACGTCGATATCGGCCTCGAATGCGGCCTCTCCGGCCATGCCCAGATCGGCAAGGGCATGTGGGCGATGCCGGATCTGATGGCGGCGATGCTGGAGCAGAAGATCGCCCATCCGAAGGCCGGCGCCAACACCGCCTGGGTGCCGTCGCCGACGGCGGCGACCCTGCATGCCACCCATTATCACCGCATCAACGTCGCCAAGGTCCAGCAGGGGCTGAAGGATCGCGCCCGCGCCAAACTGTCGGATATTCTCTCCGTGCCGGTCGCGGTGCGGCCGAACTGGTCTCCGGAAGAGATCCAGCGCGAACTCGACAACAATGCCCAGGGCATCCTCGGCTATGTCGTGCGCTGGATCGATCAGGGGGTGGGCTGCTCGAAGGTGCCCGACATCAACAATGTCGGCCTGATGGAAGACCGCGCGACCTTGCGCATCTCGGCCCAGCACATGGCGAACTGGCTGCATCACAAGGTCGTCACCGAAGCCCAGATCGTCGAAACGATGCAGCGCATGGCCGCCGTCGTCGACCGGCAGAATGGGTCGGACCCTGCCTACCAGCCGATGGCTGGCAATTTCGACGGCTCGATCGCCTTTCAGGCCGCTCTCGATCTCGTCCTGAAGGGCAGGGAGCAGCCGAATGGCTATACCGAGCCGGTGCTTCATCGCCGCCGTCTGGAACTCAAGGCGCAGCAGACCGCGTGAGGCTGTGACCCTCAATAGGAAAAGGCCGCCGGGACGTTGGTCCGGCGGCCTTTTTTATACCGAATTCGGTATCTAGCTTACTGGATGACGATGACCTTGGAGGTGCCCTTGCCGGGGCGGACGCGGCTATAGAGGTCGATGACGTCCTGGTTCATCAGGCGAATGCAGCCCGAGGAAGCGGCAGTGCCGATCGATGCCCATTCCGGCGTGCCGTGCAGGCGGAAGAGCGTGTCCTTGCCTTCCTCGTTGAAGAGATACATGGCGCGCGCGCCGAGCGGATTGCTGAGGCCGGGACCCATGCCGTCTTCGACATATTTGGCGACGTCGGGGCGGCGCACCGCCATTTCCTTCGGCGGATGCCAGGTCGGCCATTCCTGCTTCCAGGCGACGTAGGCGGTGCCGGCCCATGCGAAGCCCTGCTTGCCGACGCCGATGCCGTAGCGCATCGCCTTGCCGTTGGCCAGGATGTAGTAGAGGAAGCGCTCGCGCGTGTTGACGATGATCGTTCCCGGACGCTCGGTGGTCTGGTAGCTGACGACCTGGCGGCGGAACTGCGGCTTGACCCGATCGATCGGGATCGCCGGCAGGGAGTAGCCGGCATCCTTGGTCACGCCGTAGGCGTCATTGAAGATTTGCGCCGTTTGTACCGTCGGGCCTGCGCCCTTGTCGGCGACGGAGGCACTGTCGGAACTCGTGGAGCAACCGGCCAGAGCGAGCGTCGTCAGCAGGCCAAATACAGGGAATGCATTGCGGATGCGCATGAATGACTCTTGAAAGTTTTGGGGCAAGGAGAAGGGTATTTCGACCATCGTTGATTATGGTTTATTTTCGATTAACTTGCGCTTTGCAAGACTGCTTCAGCGCGAGGAATTCGTCTGCCGCGCAAATTAAAAGCGCATGGTTTTTTTGCAACAACGCACCCGACCCTGTGGTGGTTATCCATGACGATTTTGAGCGTTTACAATAACAATCCGTTAATCGATGGCCGGCAATCGGACAGGGCCATGATGGTGCGGCGGGGCACGCAGATATTGCTGCATGAAATGCGCCACGCCGTGCTGCCGGAACTGCCGCTGGCGAGCGGCCGCCGCGCCGATCTGATCACGCTTTCGGAAAAGGGCGAGGTCTGGATCATCGAAATCAAGACGTCCATCGAGGATTTCAGGGTGGATCGCAAATGGCCGGAATACAGGCTGCATTGCGACCGGCTGTTCTTTGCGACTCACCAGGATGTGCCGCTCGATATCTTCCCCGAGGACTGCGGGCTTTTCCTCTCGGACGGTTACGGCGCCCATATGATTCGCGAGGCGCCGGAGCACCGCATGGCGCCCGCGACGCGCAAATCCGTGACGCTCAGCTTCTCGCGCGCCGCCGCGCAAAGGCTGATGATGGCCGAATGGGCGAACGGAAAGCCGTTCACCGTGGACGATGTCTAACGCGCAAGGCGCGAATCGGAAGAATCGCGGCGCGCTTTGTTGGAGACGGCAGCGTAGGCGCGGGTCACACCCGCAAGACGTTCTGAATGGGGCCGAAACCCATGGCCGGCCCGATCTGATGCCGTGATTCGCCCCGGTCCGCTGAGGATGATCTCCGGTTCCGAGAGATCCGTCTGGTAAAGCCGATCGCTTGGGAAGACGTCGCAGGGATATTTGACGTTGGGCAGCGTCGACAGCGCGAGCGCCGGTCCTTGCCCGACAGCGGATTCGAGCATGCCGCCGATCCAGCACGGAACGTCGCGGGCAGCGCAGAGATCGTGAATGGCGATGGCATTGGTCAGGCCGCCGACCCGGCCCGGCTTGATGTTGATCCAGCCGCAGGCGCCGATGTCTATCGCCTTTCGCGCCCGGTCGACCGATGTGATGCTCTCGTCCAGGCAGATCGGCGTCTTCAGTTCGGCCTGGAGACGCGCGTGGTCTATGAGATCGTCATAGGCAAGCGGCTGCTCGATCATCGCGAGGCCGAATCGGTCGAGTTCCCGAAACATGGCGATATCATCAAGCGTGAACGCGCTGTTGCAATCGACATGCAGAACCGCATCGGGGAAGGCTTCGCGCACGCGGGCGACCATTTCGAGCCCCCATCCACGGCGGAATTTCAGTTTCGTCCTCTGGAAACCGTCTTCCTGCGCCTTGCCGACCGCCGATACGAGTTCGTCGAGATCATCCATCACCGCTATATCGGCGCCGACGACCGCGTCCGGTCCCTTTCCGCCGATCATCTTCCAGAGCGGCTCGCCGGCAAGCTTCGCGGCGAGATCCCACCAGGCGGTATCGAGGCCGGCCTTGGCGAAATGATTGCCCTTCAGCGGCGCCAGTTCCCGCTGCAGAACGTCAGCGCTGTCGATGCGCTTGCCGATCAGTGCCGGCGCCATGACGTCGCGCAGCAGCCCAAAAGCGCCTGAAGCCCATTCCGGCGAAAACTGCGGCAGGCGATAGGGTGCGGTCTCGCCCCAGCCCTCTTCGCCCTCTCCCTTCAACCGAACCAGGATCGAGTCGATGGCGGTCTCCTCGCCAAAGGCCGTCCGCCATGGCGCCTTGAGCGGCATTGCAACGTGAAAAAGCTCAATTTCATCAATCTGCATCGCATTTCCTTCTGCTCCGGCCCCATGCCGGAGCGACATCAATTGCCGGGGTCGATCTCTTCCATCAGCGCGAAGAGATCTTCGATGCGGCTCAGCCTCTCGCGCCCTCCTTCTCCGGCCGCGGCGACGACTTCGGTGCAGAGGTAATTGGCAAGGCTGATCACCGCGACATAGGAATCGAACAGCGACATGCCCCGCACCTGGCAGGGAAACGTCCATGTCGCAAACTTCGGGGTGGTGACCGCCACGCGATCGGTGAAAAAGGCGATGGGCACGCCGAGGTCGCGAACGATCTTCATCGCGCGACCCAGCGCCGGCGTTCGGCGTCGCAGCCCGACTGCAATCATCAGATCGTCAGGCGTAGCGCCGGCCAGCTCCTCCATCAGCGTCTGCCCGGCAGCCGGCACAAGCGTGACGTCGGAGCGGACCTGGATCAGCTGCCGGCGGATGTAGGCGGCGAAGAAATAGCTGTTGCGAAAACCGAGGACCCAGACGCGCCGAGCCGTGAGGCAGCGGCGAACCACCTCGCCGAGATCGTCGGGGCTCACCGCCTCGAAGGTCTGGCGTAGATTGGCGATATCGCGCTCGAGATGCTGTTGCAGACGGGTGCGGTCGGGCGCGGGTCCGAGCAGGCCGGTATTGAGATAAACCGGCTCTCCGGCTTCTTGCGCCTCCCGGACCTCGCGCTGCATCTCGCGGTAGTCCTGATAGCCGAGGCGTTTGACGAAACGGGTAACGGCCGCTTTCGAGACCCGGCCGCGCTCGGAGAGCTCCGTCGCTGAATAAACCAGGAGGTCGCCGGGAAATTCCAGGATGAGATCGGCTAGCGCGCGCTCGCTGCCCGGAAGATCGTCGTACTGGCTCTGGATGCGTCTTTCGAGCATGCGCGGCTTGCGCGTCGCTTCTGTCATGAAGGCCTCATTTCGTGGTTGGATTAAAACACTAGTATCGATCTGTTGACAATGTGAAATTTCTGTATCGTAATTGCCGGTAAGGAACGACGCCGAAAAATATGGGCGCGCCAAAGGGGAACTGGGATGATTGGCAGAGCTCAGGCACTGCAAATGCGGCCGCATCATGCGTGCCACACGCTTTCGTATAAGCCCATGACCGTCCAGTCGCGGAAGGAAGATTCGTCTTGCCTGCCTCGGCCGCTCGTTGCCGAACCGCAGACGTGCCCTGCACGTCGAATTTGCACGCCTGCCGCAGACGAAAACGCCAAACTGGAAAGGAACAATCAATGCATAAGAGGCATTTCATCGCTATCCTTGCCGCCGTGGGAAGCGCCGCCCTCAGCCTGGCCCTGCCTGTTTCCGCAGCCCGCGCCGACACGCTCTCGGACATTACGTCCAGCAAGACGGTCCGCATAGCGGTCCCGCAGGATTTCCCGCCGTTCGGTTCTGTCGGCACCGACATGAAGCCTCAGGGCTATGACATCGACATGGCGACGCTCATCGCGGAGAAACTCGGCGCGACGCTCGAGATGGTGCCGGTAACATCCGCAAACCGCGTACCATATCTGCAGACGAAAAAGGTCGATCTGGTGATCTCGAGCCTGGGCAAGAACCCGGAACGCGCCGCGGTGATCGACTTCTCCGATGCCTACGCGCCCTATTTCAACGGCGTCTTCGCTCCGGACGACGTGGCGATCAAATCGCTTGGCGATCTGTCCGGAAAGGTCGTCGGCGTGACCCGCGGTTCGATCGAGGATCTGGAACTCACGAAGGTCGCGCCTGCTGATGCGACCATCAAGCGCTACGAGGACAATAACGGCACGATCTCGGCCTTCCTGTCGGGTCAGGTCGTAGCCGTGGTGACCGGCAATGTCGTGGCCGCCGCGATTCTTGACAAGAACCCGCCCCGCAAGCCCGAACTGAAGTTCCTGATCAAG
The DNA here is from genome assembly GCF_002531825.1 of Rhizobium sp. J15. Classification (GTDB taxonomy): domain Bacteria; phylum Pseudomonadota; class Alphaproteobacteria; order Rhizobiales; family Rhizobiaceae; genus Rhizobium. The sequence goes on from NZ_NWSX01000024.1 coordinate 77,304, forward strand.
AACTCGCCCTGCTATGTCGGCATGAACAAGAACGAGCCGGAACTGATGGCCAAGGTCAACGAGATCATCGCCGCCTCCAAGAAGGACGGCACGCTGGACGGCATCTCGATGAAATGGCTTCACCAGCCGCTGGACAAGAGCCTCTGACCGTAAACAGCCGGGCCGGTCTTGCGATTGGCCGGAAGCCTGGTGAGGCCCGTCGATGACCTATACATTCGAATTCAGCTGGCTGGCGGTCTATTATCCCGAGATCCTGAGCGGCATTGCGATCACTGTCGAGCTGATTGCTGTCGCGGCCTTCGTCGGGATCGCGGTCGGCATCTCATGTGCTTGGGTGCGCGCGCTGGGGCCTGCCTGGCTGAAGCCGCCGGTGACGGCCTATGTGGAGCTCATCCGCAACACCCCCTTTCTCATCCAGCTCTTCTTCATTTATTTCGGCCTGCCGCAGCTTGGCCTGCGTCTGAGCGAGATCGAGGCCGCCAATCTGGCGATGATCGTGAACCTCGGCGCCTACAGCTGCGAAATCATCCGCGCCGGCATCCAGGCCACGCCGAGGGGCCAGTTCGAAGCGGGCGCCAGCCTGGCCATGACGCCCTTTCAGACTTTCCGTCATGTCGTCGTCGTCCCTGCGCTGCAGCGGATCTGGCCAGCGCTTTCCTCGCAAGTGGTCATCGTCATGCTGGGCTCGGCCGTCGTCTCGCAGGTTGCGGCACAGGATTTGAGCTTTGCCACGAATTTCATCCAGTCCCGCACCTTCCGCTCTTTCGAGGCCTATTTCTTTTCGACCGCCGTTTATCTGGTTCTTGCGATCCTGCTGCGCTGGATGCTCGCCCGGATCGGAGCAATGATCTTTCCACGGAGGGCTGCGCGGTGAGTGAATTCACCACCTGGGACATCGTCCGAAATCTTCTGCTTGCGACGCGCTGGACCGTGCTGCTGTCCCTGACGGCTTTCATCGGCGGCGGTTTGCTCGGGGCAATTCTGCTTTTCATGCGGATCGGCAAGCACCGCGCTCTCGGCCTCTTCGTAAAATACTACACGGAACTCTTCCAAGGCACGCCGCTGCTGATGCAATTGTTTCTCGCTTTCTTCGGCCTTGGGTTGTTCGGCATCGACGTGCCGGCCTGGACGGCTGCCGGCGTTGCGCTGATGCTGTGGTCGGCTGCCTTCCTGGTCGAGATCTGGCGCGGCTGCGTCGAATCCATTGCCCGCGGCCAATGGGAGGCGTCGGCCAGCCTCGGCATGGGCTATATCCAGCAGATGCGGCACGTGATCCTGCCGCAGGCGCTTCGGGTCGCGGTGCCGCCGACTGTCGGGTTCCTGGTGCAGGTCATCAAGGGCACGGCGGTGACCTCCATCATCGGCTTCATCGAATTGTCGAAGGCCGGCACGGAGGTCACCAACGCAACCTTCGAGCCTTTCAAAGTCTACGGCATCGTCGCGCTCATCTATTTTGTCTTGTGCTGGCCGCTCTCGAAAAGCAGCCAGATTCTGGAGAGGAAGCTGAATGTCGCTCATCGAAATCACTGAGGTCCGCAAAAGTTTCGGCGACAACGAAGTTCTCAAGGGCATCGACATCGACGTCGAGCCCGGCGAGGTCATCGCGATCATCGGCAAGAGCGGCTCCGGCAAATCGACGCTGCTGCGTTGCATAAACGGGCTGGAGAATATCGATTCGGGCTCGATCTCGGTGGACGGCGCCCAGCTCCTGCCCGACGAAGTGCATTTGAAGGCGCTGCGGCTGAAGGTCGGCATGATCTTCCAGCAGTTCAATCTGTTCCCGCATCTGACCGCAGGGGCCAATGTCATGCTCGCCCAGACGGTGGTGAAGAAGACGCCGAAAGGCGATGCGGAGCGGATCGCCCGGGAAATGCTTGCCCGGGTCGGGTTGGCCGAAAAGTTCGATGCCTATCCAGACGAGCTTTCCGGCGGCCAGCAGCAGCGCGTGGCGATCGCGCGGGCGCTCGCCATGCAGCCGATCGCGCTTCTCTGCGACGAGATAACCTCGGCGCTCGATCCGGAGCTTGTTGCCGAGGTGCTTGCGGTCGTCCGCACGCTCGCCGCCGATGGCATGACGCTGATCATGGTGACCCATGAGATGAATTTTGCCCGGGACGTCTGCAATCGTGTGGTCTTCATGCACCAGGGCCGCGTCCACGAGATAGGGCCGCCCCGGAAGATCTTTTCCGAACCGGCGACCCCGGAACTTCAGCAGTTTCTGGGTGTTAAAGCCCCGGCATAGGACGCGTCGCCCTTTGCTATTTCGGCGCGCGTTTGGCGAGGATGCGCTGCAGCGTGCGGCGGTGCATGTTGAGCCGGCGCGCCGTTTCCGACACGTTGCGCTCGCAAATTTCATAGACCCGCTGGATATGTTCCCAGCGCACCCGGTCAGCCGACATCGGGTTTTCGGGAAGTTCCGCCTTTTCGCCCGGGCGCTGCGTCAGCGCCGAGAAGACGTCGTCGGCATCGGCAGGCTTTGCCAGATAGTCGACGGCGCCGAGTTTTACGGCGGTCACTGCCGTGGCGATATTGCCATAGCCGGTCAGCACGATGATTCTGGTGTCGTCGCGCCGCTGGCGGATCGCTTCGATGACGTCGAGCCCGTTGCCGTCGCCGAGCCGGAGGTCGACCACCGCATATTTCGGCGGCCTGCCTTTCGATTTCGCAACGCCTTCCGCCACGGATTCAGCCGTTTCCACCTGGAAGCCCCGCGTCTCCATCGCCCGTGCCAGCCGGCGCAGGAAAGGGCCGTCGTCGTCGACGATCAGCAGGCTGGCGTCGGGACCGATATGGTCTTCATCGGAAGCGGCGAAATTGTCGTGATGTTGTTCTGTCATCGTCTTGGGTCCCGGCGGTTCCGCGCCCGAGCGCGGTCAACCGCAAATCCTGTTTATGCCCATAATCTCATTTTGTCGAATTTGCATCGATCAGCATCCGCGGCCATTCGATGCGGATGCGCGCACCGGCGCTTTCGGGGTCGCGGTTCTCGAAAATCAGCGATGCGCCCGAGCGTTCCAGCAGCGTCTTGGCGATGAAAAGCCCGAGCCCGAGGCCGCCGGCCGTATCCTCCTTTTGCCGCTTGGTCACATAGGGCTCGCCGATCCGCGTCAGAATGTCCGGCGAATAACCGTTGCCGTCGTCCTCGATGACGATCCGCACCTTGTCGTGATCGTGCTCGACCGTCACCGTCACCTTCTCCCGGGCATAATCGACGGCATTTTCGATGAGGTTGCCGAGCCCGTACATGATGCCGGCATTGCGATCGGTGACCGGCTCGCCCTTGCGCGGGCTCTTTTCGATGAGTTCGAGTGTGATGCCGAATTCCCGGTGCGGCGCGACGATCTCCTCGATCATCGAGGACAGCGGCAGCCGGCGCATGTGCGCCTCGCCTTCCGAGGAAAGCGTCGTCAGCCGCCGCAGAATGTCGCGGCAGCGTTCGCTCTGGCTGCGCAGCAGCATGACGTCTTCGCGGAAACGATCGTCGTCCTTGAGTTCCCGCTCCATTTCCTTGGCAACGACGCTGATCGTCGCAAGCGGCGTGCCGAGTTCGTGTGCGGCGGCGGCCGCCAAGCCGTCGAGCTGCGAAAGATGCTTTTCCCGCTGCAGCACCAGTTCGGTCGCCGCCAGCGCATCGGCGAGCTGGCTTGCCTCCATCGAGACGCGATAGGCATAGAAGGCGGCAAAGGCCATCGTCGAGGCGATCGAGCACCAGACGCCGAACTGCATGACGTTGTGCACGTTGATCTCGACCCCGTCGAACCAGGGCAGCGGGAAGGGCGAGAAGGCAAGCACCGTCACGCAGACCATCGCAAAGCCGATGAGCGCGGTGCTGTAGCGGATCGGCTGCGAGGCAAAGGAGATGATGACGGGCACGCAGACGAGTGCGGCGAAGGGGTTGGCGAGGCCGCCGGTGATGAAGAGCAGCGCGCAGAGCTGCAGAAGATCGAAGCCGAGCAGCGCGAAAGCGGCGGGCGGCCCCAGCCGGTGGGTCGGCGGATAGCGGATCGTCAGGTAGAAATTTACCCAGGCAAGAGCGGCGATCAGCGAACAGCTGGCGATCAGCGGCAGCGGAAATTTCAGCCAGAAGGCAACGATGAACACCGTCGCCGCCTGTCCGCCGACGGCAAGCCAGCGCAGCCGCACCAGCGTCTGCAGGCGCAGCCTCCGGCTGCTGTGCCGGTCTTCCAGCGTGTGGCTTTCCGTCTTGTCGATTATGCCGGGCTTGTCGATCATGCCGGGGCTCCTTGGATCGCCTCATGTACCACGCGGTTTTGCCCGTGTCGTCGGCGGTGCCTCTTCCGGCCGCTCCGGCCAGGGATGGCGGGGATAGCGACCGCGCATGTCGGCGCGCACGTCCTTCCATGAGCCGGCCCAGAAGCCCGGCAGGTCGCGCGTCGTCTGGATCGGCCGATGCGCCGGCGAAGTGAGTTCCAGCAGCAGCGGCAGGCGGCCTCCCGCGATCGCCGGGTGCTGCTTCAGCCCGAACAGCTCCTGCACGCGGATCGTCAGCACCGGCTCCTCGCCTTCATACTGGATCGGATGCCTCTGGCCGGTCGGCGCCTCGAAATGCGTCGGCGCAAGCCGGCTAAGATCGCGCTGCAGCTCATGCGGCACCAGCGACATCAGCCCGTTCGAAAGCCCGCCTGCGGAAATGTCGGAGAGACCGCGGGCCTCGCTCTGGAACGGCGCGAACCATTCGTCCAGCCGGGAAAGCAGGGCGTCGTCGCCGACATCGGGCCAGGGGTCGCCGATCGTCCGGTGAAGGAAGCCGATCCGTTCGCGAAGCTGCAGGGCCTCCTTCGAGAAGGCAAGCTGATCGAGCCCCAGCTCGCGCACCCCCTCCATCAGCGCCTGAGTGACGGCTGCCCCGGAAGGACGCGGCAAGGGCGTCTCCTCGAAGACGATCGCGCCGAGCCGGGTTGCCCGCCGCGCCCGCACCTGCCGGCTCTGCCGGTCGAAGAATGTCTGGTCGTCGGTCCTGATCTCGCCGGGCAGCTCGGCCTCGATCTCGCCGCGCGTCACCTCGGCTGCCGCAAGGATGCGCCCCTGCGCCGCCCGTCCGGTGAGGTCGGCGATGACAAGCATCGGGCTGCCGGCCAGCCGCTCGGTTTCCGCCAGTTCCGCTCCCCGGCCGTTGGCCATCACATACCGCCCGCGTCCGCCGCGCTGCAGCGCGATCCGGTCGGGGAATGCGTGCAGCAGCAGCTGACCGGCCAGCGCCGGCGCCGTCGCGGCAATCCTGTCGAGGCCGGCGGCCAGCCGCCCCGCCAGCCGCCGCGAAGCCTCGGCCCTTTCGCCCCGCTCGGCCTTGAAGCGCCGCAGCCGTTCCTCGATGTCGATGCTCGTTCCGCCAAGCCCCTGCTCGGTCAAAAGCACGGCGATCATCGCCGCCTCGCGAGCATGCCCCGTTTCCCCCGCTGAAACGACCATGGCGGCAAGCCGCGGCGGCAGGGCGAGATCGCGCATCACCTTGCCGCGGGCCGTCAGCGCGCCGTCCCTGTCGAGCGCGCCAAGCTGGCCGAGCAGCGCCTGCGCTTCTTTGAGCGTCGTTTCCGGCGGCTGATCGACGAAGGCGAGGGATGCAGGATCCTGCACGCCCCAATGCGCGAGATCGAGCACCAGCCCGGAAAGATCGCTGGAAAGGATCTGCGGCGGCGTGAAAGCCGGCAGCGCTGCCGTTTGTCCCTGGTGCCACAGCCGGATGGCGATGCCGGGCTCCGTTCGCCCGGCGCGGCCGGCGCGCTGATCGGCGGAAGCCCGCGATACCCGCACCGTTTCGAGCCGCGTGATCCCGGTCGAGGCCTCGAAAACCGGCAGGCGCTGCAGACCGCTGTCGATGACGATCCTCACACCGTCGATGGTGATCGACGTCTCGGCAATCGACGTTGCCAGCACGATCTTGCGCGTCCCCTTGGGCGCCGGCCGGATCGCCGCATCCTGTTCCTTCTGGCTGAGATTGCCATAAAGAGGCGCTATCAGCGCCTCGGGCCCGAATCGCCCCTGCAGGCGTTCGACGGTGCGCGTAATTTCCGCCTGGCCGGGCAGGAAAGCCAGGATCGAGCCGTCTTCATCGCCATGCGCGTCGATAATCGCCCGTGTGACGGCATCCTCGATGCGCTCCCCGCCGGGCCGGTCCCGATAACGGATATCGATCGGAAAGCTGCGCCCAAGGCTTTCGATGACCGGCGGATGATCGAGCAGCGCGGCGACGCGCTCCACGTCAAGCGTCGCCGACATCACGAGGATGCGCAGATCCTCGCGCAGCGCCGACTGGACGTCGAGCGCCAGCGCCAGCCCGAAATCGGCATCCAGCGAACGCTCATGGAACTCGTCGAAGAGCACGGCCGAGACGCCTGAGAGTTCCGGATCGTCGAGGATCATTCGGGCAAAGACCCCTTCGGTCACCACTTCGACGCGGGTCGCCGCCGATATCCTGTTGTCCAGGCGCATGCGGTAGCCGATCGTCTGGCCGACCTGCTCGCCGATCAAGGATGCCATTCGGTTTGCCGCGGCCCGCGCCGCCAGCCGCCGCGGCTCCAGCAGGATGATCTTGCCGTCGCCGCGCCAGGCCTGGTCGAGCAGATAAAGCGGCACCAGCGTCGTCTTGCCGGCCCCAGGCGGGGCGGAAAGAACGGCGCGTTTCCGAGCGGCCAGCGCGGAGGCGACGGCCGGCAGGACATGCGAAACCGGAAGCTCCGGCAAGGATGCACTGATTGTCACTTGCGGCCCGCCACCGTCTCATAGGCGAGAATGGCGCCGGCGAGATCCTCGAGCGCCGCGCCGACCGACTTGAACAGGGTGATTTCCGCGTCCCGGCTTCGACCGCTTTGGGCGCCGCTGACGAGCTCCGCAAGCTCCGACCTGATGCCGTTCGGCGCCAGCACACCGCTTTTCAGCGGCTGGACGATATCGCCGGCTTCGCTCATCGCACCCGCGCGGGTATCGACATGGACCGAAGCGCGGCGAATGGCCTCGTCGTCGCTTTCGCGCATGCTCGGCTTGAAGGCCCCGACGAGATCGAGATGGGCGCCGGGTTTCAGCCATTCGCCCGATATCAGCGGCTCGCTGGAAAGCGTGGCGCAGGAAATGATATCGGCCGTTCGCGCCGCGGCTTGTCTGTCCGCGACCGCTTCGGCGTCGAGGCCGAACGCCCGCGCTTCGGCGGCGATCTTCTCCGCCGCCTGGCTGTTGCGGCCCCAGATCCTGTATCTCTTGATCGGCCGGGTCGTGCCGTGGGCAAGCATCAGGTTGAGCGACAGCCGCCCGGTTCCGCAGACGAGCAGTTCCTCCGCATCCGGGCTGGCGAGATAGCAGGCCGCCAGCGCCGATGTCGCCGCCGTGCGCCGCGCCGTCAATTCACCGCCGTCGATGACGGCCAGCATTTCACCGGTGGCGCCGGAGGAAAGCAGATAGGTCCCTGAGATTGCTGGAAGGCTGCGCCGCATATTGCCCGGGAAGACCGAGACCGCCTTCACGCCGGCATAACGCCCGGGAACCCAGGCCGGCATCAGAAGCAGCGTCGCGCTTTCCTCGCCGGGCACCTCCATATCGTGATGATGGCGCACCGGCATCACGCATTCGCTCGTAAACATCGCGGCAATCGCCTCGATCAATTCTGGCCAGGGCAGCGCCGCGCGCGTCTGTTCTTCGTCGAGGACTAGCATTCTTTCACTCCGCCGGATCATTCGTTTCACCAAATTAGCGAGTGACGCGCGTGACAGGCAAGCACCCTGGAAATCCTTCTAAAGCTTCCCATATAGGGCTTGTCTCCACCCGCCGAAGCCACTCTTCGAGATTTGGCGGAAAACGAATCCCAAAAACCGCCCCGCCATGCGGGGGGGTTGCCCGGTTTTGGAGACAAGAGCTAAAATCCCTTGATTTTCAACCTGTTACAAAATTGTCAAAAAACTTTTGTGAT
>NZ_NWSX01000025.1 GCF_002531825.1 Rhizobium sp. J15
CGTTCTCGAGCTCGAAATGCTCGCCGATGCCGGCGGCAATCGGGTGGCGTTGGTTGATCGTCCACAGCCGCTCGCGTTCGCCGGCCTCGCGCCATTTCAGTGCGCAGGGCGTGCCCATCAGCCGTTTGAAGATCTTGGAGAAATGGCCGGAATGCAGCACCAGCAGGCCCATGCCCTCCCAGACGCGCTTGGCGACACGCTCGACGACGATGTCGGAGACCGCGCCATGATCCTTGTGGCCCCACCAGGTCAAGACGTCGGTCTCGGCAAGCCGGGCTTCGCTGAGGCCATGCTCCGGCTCCTGCAGCGTCGCCGTCGTCGCCGAGATGGCGGGATCGGCATTCAGCGCATTGGCGATCGTCGTGTGCATGCCCTCGGGATAGATGCCGCGGACGATTTCATTGGTGGTCTCGTGAATATTCTCTCCCCAGACGACGGTGCGTATGGCCATGATGTGCTCCTCTGGAAGCTGGAAGTCTCGAGCAGGCGGGAAAAGCAGAATTCAAAGCGCTTTGGAAAAAGGCGCTGGGTACGCCCCGATCTCCTCCACGTCCAAGCAACACATAGCCCTTTGTCAGGAATTTGACAAAGGGGAAAATTTGTCGCGCGGGCCTCGAAGGAGGATTCTGAAATATCGCAGTGAAATCAATGCGAAACGGACTTCGAGAACAGGTTGACGACGACGACGCCCGATATGATCAGCCCGAGGCCGATGATCGCCGGCAAGTCGAGGCGCTGCTTGAAGAAGACGAGGCCGACCGAGGAAATCAGCACGATTCCCAAAGCGCTCCAAATCGCATAGGCGATGCCGACGGGAATGCTCTTCAGCGTCAGCGACAGGCAATAGAAGGCGGCCGCATAGCAGGCGACGACAAGTGCCGTCGGCCCGATGCGGGTGAACTGTTGCGACAATTGCAGCGCGGTCGTGCCGATGACTTCGAGCACGATGGCTGCAAAGAGCAGCCCGTAAATGGCGGCCTGGCTCATAGAGGCATTCCTTTTCGGATTACTTTCCGGTGAGCTCGACAAGGCGGCCGATGAGATCCCGCCTCAGAGCATCGCTGATGTCATGGCTCTCCAGCGTATCGGAGAACCAAAGGCCGTCGGCCGCAAAGCGCACGATCTGCGCGTCGAGCGAGGAATCGGTGCCGACATATTCCTCCGCCCGGGCCTGCACCCATTGTCGCCAGCGCAGCCGCAGCCGGGGTTCGGCAAGAAGCGCGATCGTCACCTGCGTCCAGCTTTTGGAATCGTCGGGACGATCCTTGAGACCGGACACCGCCCTCAGATAGGCGCGGGTGAAGCGGCCTTGCGGCTGCGGATCGCCGCGCATCAATTCCTCGATATCGGCGTCGAACTTTTCGAGCAGGCTCTCGAACAGCGCGTCGAGCAGCGCATTCTTCGTCGGGAAATGGTGCAGCAGCCCGCCCTTGCTGACGCTGGAGGCGGAAGAGACCGCATCGAGCGTGACGGCCGCCATACCATCGCTGGCGGCAAGACGCGCGGCGACCTCCAGCAACTGCTGGCGCACGAGAGCCGGTTGTTTCTTGCGATGATGAGCGTTCGACATGCCGTTATAAAGATACCGTCCGGACGGTTTTGTCAAGAAGAATCGGCTGAACAGCTTGCGCCATAGGCATTATGGGCGAAATGCCGCGGCACTTTGATGACAGTTGCGATCGTTTTCCGCCCGGTGCATGAAGGGTCGGCCGGATGGCAATGATATCGGGGATGGTTTCGTGACGGAAAAGGTCACCACTCTATATGAAGCGATCGGCGGCGATCCCGCCGTGCGGGCGCTGACGCATCGCTTCTACGTGCTGATGGATACGCTGCCGGAGGCAAGCAACGTGCGCGCCGTTCATCCGCCGAGCCTTGAGGGCAGCGAAGAGAAATTCTACGAATATATGAGCGGCTATCTCGGCGGCCCGCCGCTCTATACCGACAAGCGCGGCCATCCGCGCCTGCGCAGCCGCCACTTCGTCGCCGAGATCGGCCCGGTCGAGCGCGACGAATGGCTGCTCTGCTTCCGCCGCGCGCTCGATGAGACGATCGCCAGCCAGGCGCTGCGCGACCTGATCTGGGCGCCGGTCGAACGCCTTGCCTATCACATGCAAAACAAAGCCCCTGACACCGAGGAACAGCCATGAGCCTGAACACGCGCCTGGAGCCGGTGCTCTATCTCTTTGCCGGCCTGTTCGGTGTATCAGGCGTGGCGCTCGCCGCCCTTGCCGCCCACGGCGGCGGACAAGCCAACGTTGCGGCATCCGCATCGGCCATGTGCCTCGCGCACGCGCCTGCCCTCTTGGCATTGGCTCTCGGGACAGCAAGGCTCAAAACCGCCTGGCTGGCCGGTTTCCTCATGATCCTGGGAACGCTGCTCTTTGCGGGCGACCTCGTCACCCTGCGCTTCACCGGCGCCGGCCTCTTCCCCTATGCCGCGCCGACCGGCGGCTGGGCGATGATGCTCGGCTGGCTGGCCGTTGCGGCGGGTGCTGTCTTCCGCGTCAGAGCTTAGCCGCGCTGCTGCGGTACGCGACCGAAGCGCAAGAGGTTGCCGTGTGGATCATGGATATAGAACTCCTCCATGTTCCACGGCCGCACTTCCATCTCGGTCAGGCGTTCGATGCCCTTTTTGCGATATTCCGCATGAAGGGCGCCGATACCGCCGCCCCTGAGATAGACGGAGGTCTTCTCGCAGAGCCCGGTATCTTCGGTGCGCCAGAAATGCAGCTCCATGTCGTCACGCCGCAGGATGAGATAATCCTCCGCCTGATAGACGACATTGGCAAAGCCGAGCTTGTCTCGATAGAAGGCAAGCGTCGCATCGATATCGAGCGACGGAAGAACCGGCAGGACCTCGATGCGATCAGGCCCCTGATTCATATGCCGTCGACCACGTTGAAGCCTTCGAAGACCGGCGGCCCCTTGTACATCGCCTTGCGGTCGCCGGCATTGCGGTGTGCGGCGCGGAAATTCTCGGACTTCGTCCAGTTCTGAAAATCCTCTTCGCTCTTCCAGACCGTGTGCGAGGAATAGAGCGTATAGCCCTCCTCTTCGTTGAGCTTGCCGCGCAGCAGGCGGAATTCGACGAAACCGGGCACCTCGGCCAGGCTGGAATCGCGGTTGCGCCAGACGGTCTCGAAATCGCCCTCAGTCCCGGTGACGACCTTGAAGCGGTTCATTGCGATATACATGAAATCTCCTTACGCCTTCCTCTTTGCCGCCCTTGCTGCACGAGAGGGAAAGGCGAGAATATTATTGCCGTTTGCCGCCGCCGCGCCAAGCGGTCTCGTTGTCGCTTCTCCGGGCATGCGCGCCTCCCAGGTCGGGAACAGCGTCACGTTCGGATAGATCTGCTGGCGTTCGGCATGCTGCTGAAAAAGTTCGTAGAGCTCGGGCACGAGGCCGTCGCCGTTCTGGGCGGCGAGCTTGTGCAGGCCGATCATGGTGAAGCCGTCGGGGCGGTGGTCGTTCATCGGGAATTGTCTCGTTCGTTCATCGTCTGCAGCGCACGCTCCAGGCTGGACTTGCTGCCGTTGCGAAGTGGGATGAAGGCCTTGCCGAACTTCTTGCAGCCGGTCTTCACGCGCAGGCAGGCATCGTGGCTGATACAGTCGATCGGGCAGAACACGCAGTCGACCGAAGGAAGCACGGTATCGATGCGCGAAACCGCTTCGCGCAAGCCCCCGTCGTGATGAATGAGCTCGGCGCCGAAATTGCTGCAGATCTGGCGAAGATGCGCCACCTGGCAGTCACGCCCGCCGACATAGAGGAAACTGCGGCCATCGAGTTTCGATCGCCCATGGGATGCCAGGCCGGCCTCCTCGCCCGCGCTGTCGCGGACCTCCCGGTTCGATCCCTTCTTGCCCTTGCGAGCCATATACCACCCGTTCGCTCGTTGATCGTCACACGATTCCTGCGTGTGCGAACGGACCTTATTAAACTTGATTTTTAGAGTAAAGTATAAAGTTGATTATTTTTATCATATTTACTCCCTCCCGATCTCGAAGACCTGCGTGAAGCTCATCGAGATTCCGCCTGGAGTCGGACTGAAGGGTGACGCGCGCCGCACAGCCTCAGCAGCCGCCCGATCGATCTCCGGAACGCCCGAGCTTCTGGAGATGACAGCAGAGACAAGATTGCCGCTTCCAGTGATGGTCAGCGTCACTCCGGCCGTCCCGCTAACGTTCTTCGGCTCGCGAAGGGCGCGCCGGATGCGTGCACGAACCTTTCCGCCGTAGTTGGCGCGGGCGGCTGTGCCTACCCCGTTATTATTGGCGGCGGCTTGCGAATTGCGGTCTGACTGGGCTGACGGATTACCTTCAGCAACGCCACGCACAGAATCCTGCTGCCCCTCGCCCTGCGAGCCCGCAGTCTTCTTCGGCAGGCGCTTTTTCTCGGTCGGTTTCGGCTTTTCCTCAGTTACCGCTTTAGGTTTCGGCTTCGGCGTCACGACCTCTTCCGGCACATCTGGCTCCGGCTGCACCTCGGCCGTTTCGACGGGCTTGACCTCCTCGGGCTCGACTGCGGCGACAGGAGGGGTCTCTGATGGCTGAACTGCCGGGGGTATTTCGTCAGCGGGCCTCTGCTCCTCGGGAACGACCGTCGACATCGGTTGTGCGACGGCAGTTTCCGCCGGAACTTCGGAAACAAGGATTTCCGGTTCGACCGCCGCTGCCGTCTCCGGCGAAACACGCGTTACCTCAGGAGCAGGCGCTTGCTGGATCGGATCCTGAGTTTCTATGGGCGAGACTTCGGTCGGCTGGATTGTCTCCGGCTCAACCGCCTCTGGAATGATTTCTTCCTGTACGGTCACATCGGTCTCGCCTGCGGCGGTCTGGTCGATGTCGGAGTTACCGTACATCACAACGCTGACAGCCTCTCCGGCCTCCTCGATTGCTTCTTCCGGGATGTGGGGGAAGGCAACGATCAGTGCTGCGGCCAGCGTCGCATGGAAAATCAGCGAGCAAACACAACTTAGCGCCACCCGCCGCCGTACCGGCGTCTGCTCGTCTTCCTGCTTTTCCACCGCCGCATCCATCGGCGGCGCAGGAGCCGGAGTTTCCGGCGCGGTTTCCGGATGGTCGGGGAAGGAAGATATCTGGGCGAAACGCGTGTAGTGGATCACCGTTTCGCCGGCCGGCTGGCGTTGCGCGTTGCGCAGTTCCGGAAGCTCGTGGCCAGGATGCATGCCGGGCGTATTGTCGTTCAGGCTGTCGTCGGCGTCCGCCTCCCCGATGAGCACCTGTCTCGATCTGGACTTCGCTGAAATCGCCATTGTCTACGCCTCGGACAGCCTGAAACATGCCCGCCGGGGTTCATCCCCGGCGTGTTCTCATCCCTCGAAGGGAACGGAAATCTGCGAGCGGGTGACGATACCCTTCATGCATTCGCCGGCCGCCGGCCCGTCGCAAACAGGCGTGTCGTTGATGAGGATGCGGGTCACGCTCTCGCATTTGACATTCGGCATGTCGAACTGGCGCACGCGCTTCTTGCCTTGCGGCAGATCGCGGAAGTCGAGAACGGTGATGCGGTCGACGGCATTCTTGTCGTTGAAGAAGGCGAGCTCGAAGGAGACCTTGTTGATGGCGGCAGGCAGCTTGTTGAGCGCCACGAAGGTCATCATGCAGCCCTTCTGCGAAGGCGCCAGCGCATTGAGCTCGACATCGAGAGAAGCGGCGGGCGCCGCCTCCTGCGCCTGGCATAGACTTGAAAACGCCATCACGATGCCGGCCGCAACGGCCGCGAACCTACCCGTCATAATCTTCTCCGCATTGTCGTGAGCCGTCGGCGGACGGCTTCATATCAGCAATCTCAAAAACTTGACTGCGTTAGTCTTCTATTGCGTCTTTAAAAAACTATGAGTATGAAAGTCAAGATAATTGTAAACGCAGCCGGAGACCTCCCGATCCCCGGTCTCATGGAATTGCCAGCCGAAATGATGGTTGAAAAGCCAGATAGCTTTAAGCATGCGCCACTGCCCAGCGAGCCGGCGGCGCAACACCGGATCGTCGAAAGCGCGGATCTTTTCCGCGGCACGAACGAGATCATGATCAGACATGACGGGCTGGTTTACCGCCTGAAGATCACCCGCCAGGGCAAACTCATTCTCAATAAATAGGCCAATAAGTAGGTAAGACATGACTGAGCAGAAAAGACCGGCGCCAGCCGAAATCCGTGCGTTTCGCGCCGACAATCCGAAAATGCGTGAGCGCGATATCGCCGCCCAGCTGAAGATTTCCGAGGCAGCCCTCGTCGCCGCCGAAACCGGCATCAGCGTCACCCGCATCGATGGCAGCGCGACGAAGCTTCTCGAACGCGTGGAGCGCCTCGGCGAAGTGATGGCGCTGTCGCGCAACGAAAGCGCCGTGCACGAAAAGATCGGCATGTTCGAAAACATCAAGGCCGGCATGCAGAGCGCGATCGTGCTCGGCGAGAATATCGACCTGCGCATCTTCCCGAGCCGCTGGGAGCATGGCTTCGCCGTCTCCAAGAAGGACGGCGATCAGGAGCGCCTCAGCCTGCAATATTTCGACAAGGCGGGCAACGCCGTGCACAAGGTGCATCTGCGCCCGAATTCGAATGTCGAAGCCTATCATGCGATCGTCGCCGAGCTGAAGCTCGAAGAGCAGTCGCAGGAATTCGTCGAGGCCGAAATATCGAATGCCGCCGATGACGCCTCCGACGTCAGCCGCGACGAGCTGCGCGACAACTGGAGCAAGCTTACCGACACCCACGAGTTCTTCGGCATGCTGAAGCGCCTGAAGATCGGCCGCCAGGCCGCCATCCGCACGGTCGGCGACGATTATGCCTGGAAGCTCGACAACACCGCGACGGCAGAGATGATGCATGCTTCGGTGAAGTCGGGCCTGCCGATCATGTGCTTCGTCGCCAACAACGGCATCGTCCAGATCCATTCCGGCCCGATCTTCAACGTGCAGGCCATGGGTCCGTGGATCAACATCATGGACCCGACCTTCCACCTGCATCTGCGCCAGGATCACATCGCCGAGACCTGGGCGGTGCGCAAGCCGACCAAGGATGGCCACGTGACCTCGCTGGAGGCCTACAATGCCGAGGGCGAGATGATCATCCAGTTCTTCGGCAAGCGGCAGGAAGGTTTCGACGAACGCGCCGAATGGCGCGAGATCATGGAAAACCTGCCGCGGGCAGCAAGCGTGGCCGCTTAAGGATCATAGCGATGACGATGCGTAACAATCTGCGCCGGATCCGTCCCTGGGAACTGGCCCTGACGGCGGCCGTCATGGCGCTGCCGCTGATCCCGAACGCGCCGGCCGGCCAAAGCTTCGCCTTCGTCCGCGCCGCTCATGCCGAAGACAGGAAGCTCGATACGTCGCGCCTGGTTTCGGTCGGCGGCGACGTCACCGAGATCGTCTATGCGCTCGGCGAGGAAGGCCGGCTGATCGCCCGCGACACGACGAGCCTCTATCCGGAGGCCGCGCTGAAATTGCCCAATGTCGGCTATATGCGCGCCCTCTCGCCGGAAGGCATTCTTGCCATGAACCCGACGGCGATCATCGCCGTCGAAGGGTCCGGTCCGCCGGAGGCGCTGACCGTGCTGAAGAATGCGAGCGTGCCCTTCGAAACCGTGCCGAACACCTTCACCCGGGACGGCATCATCGCCAAGATCGACCGGGTCGGCGCCCTGCTGGGCGTGCCCGACAAGGCGAAGGCGCTCGAAGAAACGGTCGCGGCCGATCTCGACGCGGCGATCGCCGATGCCGGAAAGCGCCCGGAGGCCGAGCGCAAGCGTGTTCTCTTCATCCTCAGCGCCCAGAACGGCCGGATCATGGCATCGGGCACCGGCACGGCGGCCGATGGCGTCATCAAGCTTGCCGGCGCCGTCAACGCCGTCGGCGCATTCCCGGGCTACAAGCCGCTGACGGACGAGGCGATCATCGAAGCCAAGCCCGACATCATCCTGATGATGAATCGCGGTGACGGCGCCGGCACCAAAAACGAGGACCTGCTGGCCCAGCCGGCGATCGCGCTGACGCCGGCCGGCGAGAAGAAAGCGATCATCCGGATGGACGGCGTCTACCTGCTCGGCTTCGGGCCGCGCACGGCGGCCGCCGTGCGGGATCTCAACGCGGCGATCTACGGGGGCTGATCATGGCCCTGCCGCAAGCCATGACGGAACGAAGGCGACTGGTCCCGATGCGTGACGTCAGGCAGGCGGGCGACAGGACGCGCCTCGCCCTGCTGGCGATCGCCCTGCTCGTTGCCGGCTCGATCTTCTCGATGCTGTTTTCGGTGACGACGGGCGCTTCGGATGCCTCGATCGTCGACATCATCGCCAACATGGCCGGCTCCGAGGCGGCGCTCAGCGCCCGTGATCGCATCATCATCTTCGATATCCGCCTGCCCCGCACCATTCTCGGCTTCCTGATCGGCGCCTCGCTCGCCGTTTCGGGCACGGTGATGCAGGGCCTGTTCCGCAATCCGCTGGCCGATCCCGGCCTCGTCGGCGTCTCCTCCGGCGCAAGCTTCGGCGCGGTCGCCATGATCGTGCTCGGCGGCGGTCTCGCAGCCCCGCTCGAAGCGCTTCTCGGCATCTACGCGCTGCCCGCGGCTGCCTTCGGCGGCGGCCTCGCCACGACGCTGCTGCTCTACAGGATCGCCACCCGCCACGGCCAGACTTCGGTGGCGACGATGCTGCTGGCCGGCATCGCGCTCGGCGCGCTTGCGCTCGCCCTTACCGGCCTGCTGATCTACATGGCGAACGACCAGCAGCTGCGCGACCTGACCTTCTGGAGCATGGGCTCGCTTGCCGGCGCCACATGGACGAAGATCGCCGCCGCCGGCCCGATCGTGCTTCTGTCCTTCACCGCCCTCCCCTTCATGGCCCGCGGCCTCAATGCCATTACGCTTGGCGAAGCCGCCGCCTTTCATATGGGCGTGCCCGTGCAGCGGCTGAAGAACGTCGCCATCGTCGGCGTCGCGGCCGCGACCGGCGCATCCGTCGCCGTCAGCGGCGGCATCGGCTTCGTCGGCATCGTCGTGCCGCATATCCTGCGTATGGCGATCGGGCCGGATCACCGTTTCCTGCTGCCGGCAGCCGCCCTTCTCGGCGGCTCGCTGCTGATCTTCGCCGACGTGCTCGCCCGCACCTTGGTCGCGCCGGCCGAGCTCCCGATCGGCATCATCACCGCGGCCGTCGGCGGTCCCTTCTTCCTGTGGATCCTGCTGAAGCAGCGTTCGCGCCTTGCCCTCTAAGCGACCTTGTGAGTGACGTGCAGATGATCGAAGTGTCCGGCCTCTCCGTGCGCCTTTCCGGCAAGTCGATCATCAGCGACGTCGCCTTCGCCGCAAAGGCCGGCGAGCTGACGGCGATCGCCGGGCCGAACGGCTCCGGCAAGACGACGACGATGAAGGCGATCTCTGGCGAACTCGGCTATGATGGCTCGGTGCGCATCGGCGGCGACGAGGTGAAGGGGCTGAAACCCTGGCAGCTTGCCGCTATCCGCGGTGTGCTGCCGCAGGCCAGCACCATCTTCTTTCCCTTCACCGTGCGCGAGATCGTCCGCATGGGCCTGACCTCGGGCCTGAACCTCAATCCCGACAAGGCCAATCAGACGGCGGCGGCGGCACTTGCCTCGGTCGACCTCAACGGCTTCGAAGGCCACTTCTACCAGGAACTCTCGGGCGGCGAGCAGCAACGCGTGCAGCTTGCCCGCGTGCTCTGCCAAATATCCGAGCCCGTCGTCGACGGCAAACCCTGCTGGCTGCTGCTCGACGAGCCGGTCTCGAGCCTCGACATCAGCCACCAGCTGACCATCATGAGGCTCGCCCGCAATTTCTGCGAACGCGGCGGCGGCGTCATCGCCGTCATGCACGACCTCAACCTGACCGCCCTCTTTGCCGACCGCATCGTGCTGATGAAATCCGGCCGGCTCGCCGCCGCCGGCAATGTCGGCGAGGTGCTGAACGACGAAACCATGCTCTCCGTGTTCGGCTGCCCGCTGCGGATCAATCAGGTGCCGGCCGACGGCACGCCCTTCGTGCTCGCCCACAGCGCGGTTTCCAGCTCCTAACGGCCTGTCTGGCGGAACTTTTTCATAGCTCAACACGTTGTCGCCAATGATTTGGGTCAATGCCGGGCGGTCTCATGCATGCAACCATCGGTCATGACCCCCGGTGCAGAACAGGCGGGCTTGCGCGCGCCCCAGCCAATGGAGACAGCCATGACCTATTCCATCTTCCACTCCGGCCGCAGCCGCCGCAACGGCAGCTTCCACAATATCGAATCCGGCATCGAAGAGCAGATCGAAGCCCTACGCGAGGAACTCGCCGAACTGACGCGCCTGGTCGGCAAGGGATCGCGCCACCAGGGCGACAAGATCCGCAGCCAGGCGAGCGCCGGCTATGACGAGCTGCTGAGCCGCAGCGAGGACCTGCTGCGCGAACTGCAGCACGGCTATGAGCGTGGCGCGACCGAAATGCGCGAGACCGTGCGCAAGCATCCGCTCGCCACCATCGGCGCCGCGGCCGCTGTCGGCCTGGCCATCGCCTTCCTCGCCCGCCGCTGAGGAAGCGCGATGCTCTTTTCGATCCTCAGCCTGCTGACGGGCGCAAGCGTGCACCGGACCATCGCGCGGACGAAGCGCAACGGCATTTTCATCGCGCTTGCCCTGCTCTTCCTCCTCACCGCCTACGCGCTGGCGGTCACCGCCGGCGCCATCTGGCTCGCCGGCATTTACGGCCCGGTCGGCGCCGCCCTCTTCCTCGCCGCTTGCGCGCTGCTGCTCGCAATCATCGTGCTGGTGGTGATGTCGATCATGAACGCCCGCGAGGCCCGCCGCGCCCGCGACCGCCGCGCCGCGCTGGAATCCATGGCAACCGTAGGCCTCGGCCTCGTCCGCGCCCAGCCGCTGCTGACGGCGGGTGTGCTGACGGCCATCGTCGCGGCCAATCTGGTGGGGTCGAAGCGGGAGGATTGATCTTCTTGCGCCGCCGCTCCCCGATCCCGAAGAGGTGAAGCACCTACCTCTCCTACCTCATTCCTGTGCTTGTCACAGGAATCCAGCCACGGCGCGTCCGCGCCGTGAATGAACTACCATCTTAAACGGAAAGAGTCTTTCGCGCCCAAGGACTTGGGCGCACTGGATTCCTGTGACAAGCACAGGAATGAGGGTCGAGAGGTTAGTGCCCGCAACATACATGCCGCGAGAACCGGCGCCTCAACAGGCAACCGGCCTCTCAATCTCTCATCAAAACGCAAACGCCTTCGACGTCAGCGGCGCAGAAGTCGCGTCGGGACCGAAATCGGCCTCGCCTGAAATCTGCAGCAGTTCCTGCAGGCGCTGTCGCGCGCGGTTCACACGGCTCTTGATGGTGCCGACGGCGCAGCCGCAGATTTCGGCGGCCTCTTCATAGGAGAAGCCCGAGGCGCCGACGAGGATGATCGCTTCGCGCTGGTCCGGCGGCAACTGGTCGAGCGCCTTCTTGAAATCCTGCAGGTCGAGGGCGCCGTATTGCGACGGGTGCATCGCCATCGATTCGGTGAACAGCCCGTCGCTGTCCTGCACCTCGCGGCCGCTCTTGCGCATCTGGCTGTAAAGCTCGTTGCGCAGGATCGTGAAGAGCCAGGCCTTCATATTGGTGCCCATCTCGAAATGGTCCTGCTTGGCCCAGGCCTTCATGATGGTGTCCTGGACGAGATCGTCGGCCCGGTCATGCCGTCCGATCAGGGAAATGGCGAAAGCGCGAAGGCTAGGGAGGGCCGCCAGCAATTCCCGCTTGAAGCTGGGTTGCACTTTGTCTTCCATGCGGGCGATCCTATTCGGCCATCTTGGCAGAAGCCATCATTTCGGCATGGTCGAGCTTTTCGAGAAGGTCGAGGAAACGATCGGGAATCGCCTCATCCTGCGCGGCCGCGTAGAGAGACCGCAGCTTGACGCCGATCTGATTGTTCGGGTCCAGGATGTCGCTTGCCCGCAGCTCGAGCTTCCGCTGCTCCGCTGCTTCCTTATTGCGTGTAGTCATCAACTCGTCTTCTCGCCGTTATCTGTTCCAGGGGCGCAGTGTGGAATAACCATGATTTCAGCAGCCGCCAATGCCGTCGATATTGAGTGTTATACTATCAATGTCGCGGGCATCTGCTGCTGCGTGGGTCAAAATGTTACGCCCTTTCATGTCGGCTTGGATAATGCGGCGCGACAAAAAAAGTTCCTGCCGTTCCGGAACTTTTTTATCAAGGCGGCGTTAACCGCTCATTGAAGCCAAGACCGGCCTGCATACGGGAGCCCTTTATGACACTTTCTACTCGAATTGCGCCGCACCTTCCTTATCTGCGTCGCTATTCCCGCGCCCTTACCGGCACTCAGACATCAGGCGACGCTTATGTCGCCGCCGTTCTTGAAGCCATTATCGCCGATCTATCGATTTTCCCGGATACGGCGAATGACCGGGTTGCACTCTACAAACTGTTTACTCAACTGTTTGGTTCCACCGCCGTCCAGATTCCCGAGCCGACCTCTCCCTATGCCTGGGAGCAGCGCGCCACGCTCAATCTTTCCAAGGTCTCGGCCGGCGCCCGCCAGGCCTTCCTGCTTGCCGCCGTGGAGAATTTCCGTGTTGCCGAAATCTCGGAGATCCTGGAGCTCGACGAACAGGACGTCATGCTCCTGCTCGACAAGGCTTCGCAGGAAATTTCCCGCCAGGTCGCGACCGATATCATGATCATCGAGGATGAACCGCTGATCGCCATGGATATCGAGCAGATGGTCGAAAGCCTCGGCCACCGCGTCACCGGCATTGCCCGCACCCATGCCGAGGCCGTGGCGCTTTACAACAAGACCAAGCCGAGCATGGTGCTGGCCGACATCCAGCTGGCCGACGGCAGTTCCGGTATCGACGCGGTCAACGACATCCTCAAGACGGCGAGCGTGCCGGTCATTTTCATCACCGCCTTCCCGGAACGGCTGCTGACCGGCGAGCGCCCGGAACCGACTTTCCTTGTCACCAAGCCCTTCAATCCCGACATGGTCAAAGCCCTGATCAGTCAGGCTCTTTTCTTCAATGAATCGACCAGAGTAGCCGCCTGAGGCGCAATTTTCCGGCCCTCGGAACCAAATCGCCAAAGCAAGCGTTCCGGTGCTGCCGGGACGCTCCGGCGGCTTTAACGGTTTTTGCAGCGCTTTGCTCTAGAGTTGGCAGGCGATTTCTGGAAGTGCGCTCTCTCTAGCGGCGTTCGAGATGTCACAAGGAAAGGCGGCCGAGTGAATACGACTGAACCGTTGTCCGGCACGCCTCTCGCATTCGAGGGCAAGGCCGCAATGATGGAACGCGCGCTCGGCAGCGCCGGGATTTCCGTCCTCTGCCAGGACGCCCGGCTTTCGATCTTCTACGCCGAAAATCTGCCGCCGCATTTCGCAGCGCTCTTTGCCCCCGGCGGCAGCGACGCCGCGCTTTTCGGCGATGCCCATGGGCAATATCTGACGGCGCTGAAACACAAGGTGCTGGAAACCGGCATTCCCAACAATGCCGAGGTCGAGATCGACGTCGACGGCGAAATGCGCACCTATGAGCTGAAGATCCAGCGCACCGGCGAACGCGGCACCTATGGACTTCTGTCTGTCATGGCCGAAGTCACCGAAAGCCGGCATCGCGAAAAAGTGCTGAAATCGCTGTTGCGCGAACTCTCGCACCGCTCGAAGAACCTGCTTGCGATCATTCAGGGCATTGCCACCCAGACAGCGCGCAACACGCTCTCCCTCGACAGCTTCCTCGTCAAGTTCCGCGGGCGGCTGCAGTCGCTCTCCAACTCGCAGGACCTGATCACCGATTCGAGCTGGCGCGGCGCCTTCCTCTTCGAGCTCGCCGAAAAGCAGTTCGCCCCCTATTGGCCGGAAACATCAGGCTCCATGCCGGTCTACGGCATCAACGCCCATCTGACGCCCAATGCCGCGGTGCATCTCGGGCTTGCGCTCCACGAACTCATCGTCAATTCCGCCTCCTACGGCGCCATATCGGGCGGCGCCGCCTCCATCACGCTCAACTGCCGCGAGGCCATGATCGGCGAGAGACGGGCAATCGAGATCGCCTGGGCCGAGGTGCTGCAGGATCAGTCGGAAGTTCATGAATTCAGCGACAACAGCTTCGGCCGCACCGTGCTCGAGCGGGTCGTGCCCTCCTCGGTCAACGGCAAGGCGGAGCTGAACCTCGTGCCGGGCCGCATCGAATATCGCCTGACCATTCCCGAAACCGAATTCGAAATCCTCAAGCGGGTGTGAAGCCCAAACACACGGCCGACAACAGAAAAACAGCCGGTGCGAGGGCGGCGCACCGGCTGTCTTCACTCACCGGGAGGGGACCGTGAGTACGTCCGGATAGTGGGTTGGGGGCGCGCATGTTGGGTCGATGCGATCACCATCCGGATATCGCAATAACGAGGAAGCCCCGGTTTGGTTCCCGGGCATTCGAAAAAAATCGACTTTTTTTGAATCTTTTTTCTGATGCTCTGCCCCTCCCGCGTTCCGGCATGAATCCCGGCTTCGAAGAGGGTGAATTCCATATGTAAAAACAAATACTTGCCTGGAAACATCAGGCGACAAGGTTTAAAAATTTTACCGTTTGATAAATTTTTAAACCTGAGTTACGCTTTCCCTCACAGGCCGTTTACCAATAATGAGGGAACTTCAATGGAACGACTGGAAACTGGGATTCATGCCGGCCGGCTTACGCCCGCCGAGTATGAGGCTAATTTTTCCGATCTGCATCCGCGCCTTGACAATCATGAGGCGCTGGTCGCCGCCGATCGCTGTTATTTCTGCTATGACGCGCCGTGCATGACGGCCTGTCCCACCTCGATCGACATCCCGCTCTTCATCCGTCAGATTTCGACCGGCAATCCGCTCGGCTCGGCGAAGACGATCTTCGATCAGAACATTCTCGGCGGCATGTGCGCCCGCGTCTGTCCCACCGAAGAGCTCTGCGAACAGGCCTGTGTGCGCAACACGGCCGAAGAGCGGCCTGTCGAGATCGGCCGGCTGCAGCGTTATGCGACCGATGCCGCCATGCAGGCCGGCAAGCAATTCTATGTCAGGGCCGAAGCATCAGGAAAGAGGATCGCCGTCGTCGGCGCCGGCCCGGCCGGCCTTGCCGCAGCCCATCGGCTGGCGGTGAAAGGCCATTCCGTCACCATCTACGACGGCAGGGAAAAATCCGGCGGCCTCAACGAATACGGCATCGCCACCTATAAGACGGTCGACGATTTCGCTCAGCAGGAAGTCGATTACATCATGTCGATCGGCGGCATCGAGGTGCGCCACGGCGCCCTTCTCGGCCGCGACTTTTCGCTTTCCGATCTGCAGGCGCAATATGACGCCGTCTTCCTCGGCATCGGCCTTGCCGGCGTCAACGCGCTGCGCATCGAGGGCGAAAACCTTGCCGGCGTCGACGATGCCGTCGATTTCATCGCCGCACTCCGCCAGGCCGAAGACAAGAGCGACATCGCCATCGGCCGCCGCGTCGTCGTCCTTGGCGGCGGCATGACGGCGATCGACGCCGCGGTCCAGGCAAAGCTGCTTGGCGCCGAGGAGGTGACGATCTGTTACCGCCGCGGCAAGGAGCACATGAATGCCTCGGAATACGAACAGGATCTGGCAAGCTCCAAGGGTGTGATCATCCGCCACTGGCTGGCGCCGAAATCGATCCTGTCGCAGGACGGCAAGGTCGCCGCCATCGAAGTGGAATATACCAAAATCCTGGACGGCCGCCTCGTCGGCACCGGCGAAACCGGCGTGATCGCCGCCGACCAGATCTTCAAGGCGATCGGCCAGACCTTTGAAGCCTCAGGGCTTGGCGCACTGCGTATGGAATCCGGCCGGATCGCGGTCGATGTCGAAGGCCGCACCTCGCTTGACGGCGTCTGGGCCGGCGGCGACTGCGTCTTCGGCGGCGAGGATCTCACGGTTTCCGCCGTTGCCCACGGCCGCGACGCGGCTGAATCCATCCATCGCACCCTTTCCGCAGCAGCCGCTCCGGCTGTCGCGGTTGCTTGAGGGGAGAGAGAACAATGGCTGATCTCCGCAATAATTTCGTCGGCATCAAATCCCCGAACCCGTTCTGGCTGGCATCCGCGCCGCCGACCGACAAGGCCTACAACGTCGAGCGCGCCTTCAAGGCCGGATGGGGCGGCGTGGTCTGGAAGACGCTTGGCGAGGAAGGCCCGCCCGTCGTCAACGTCAACGGCCCGCGCTACGGCGCGATCTGGGGCGCCGACCGCCGCCTGCTTGGCCTCAACAATATCGAGCTCATCACCGACCGCGACCTCTACACCAACCTGCGTGAGATGAAGCAGGTGAAGATGAACTGGCCGGACCGGGCGCTGATCGCCTCGATCATGGTGCCTTGCGAAGAGCAAGCCTGGAAGTCGATCCTGCCGCTCGTCGAAGAGACCGGCGCCGATGGCATCGAGCTCAATTTCGGCTGTCCGCACGGCATGTCGGAGCGCGGCATGGGCTCGGCTGTCGGCCAGGTGCCGGAATATATCGAAATGGTCGTGCGCTGGTGCAAGCAGTATACCCGCATGCCCGTCATCACCAAGCTGACGCCCAACATCACCGATATCCGCCGCCCCGCCCGCGCCGCCAAGGCCGGCGGCACAGACGCCGTCTCGCTGATCAACACGATCAATTCGATCGTCTCCGTCGATCTCGACAATTTCGCGCCCAACCCGACGGTCGGCGGCAAGGGCAGCCATGGCGGCTATTGCGGCCCGGCGGTCAAGCCGATCGCCCTCAACATGGTGGCCGAGATCGCCCGCGATCCGGAGACCTACGGCCTGCCGATCTCGGGCATCGGCGGCATCACGACCTGGCGGGACGCGGCCGAATTCCTCGTTCTCGGCGCTGGCAACGTCCAGGTCTGCACCGCCGCCATGACCTACGGCTTCAAGATCGTGCAGGAGATGATCACCGGCCTCAGCGACTGGATGGATGAAAAGGGTCACAAAACCCTCGACGACATCACCGGCCGCGCCGTGCCCAACGTCACCGACTGGCAATATCTGAACCTCAACTACATCGCCAAGGCGAAGATCGACCAGGATGCCTGCATCAAATGCGGCCGCTGCTACATCGCCTGCGAGGACACCTCGCATCAGGCGATCACCAACGTCGTCAACGGCCTGCGCCATTTCGAGGTGATCGAAGAGGAATGCGTCGGCTGCAATCTCTGCGTCAGCGTCTGCCCGGTCGAGAATTGCATCACCATGGAGCAGCTTCCAGCCGGCTCGCTCGACAAGCGCACCGGCAAGGTGGTCGATCCGAACTACGCCAACTGGACGACGCACCCGAACAACCCGATGGCTCGCCAGGCGGCGGAGTAACGGCTTTGCAACGCCGCGGAGACGTTCGATCCGCGGCGTTGCCTTGAACCGGCAATGCCATGCTCAACCAAGAGATCCTCGAAAGAGGCGAATGGCGCTTGGGAGCATCGATCGGAACCAGGCCCGCCAGCTCAAACGGATGTCGGCCCCAGCGCGTCAGTCTTGAACGAGGGTAGAACCTCTCTCCCAAAGGCTTCGATGAACGCGCGCTGATTGCGACCGACATTGTGAACGTAGATCTCCTCGAATCCCATCGCGGCATCGGCCTTCAGCAATTCGACATGACGTCGCGGATCGGCCGAGATGCGCACATGCTCGTCCATATCCTCCGGCCGCACCTTGAGGCAGGCCTCGTCGAACTCCTCCGGCAAGCGAAGCGTTTCCGAGATCGCAGCAGAGATCGCGTTGCTGCGCCACTGGTCGAAGGCGTTCGCCCTGGCCTCCTCGTCGGAACCGGCAAAGGAAACATGTGTCTGTAGATAGAGCGGTTTCCCCTTCCCGCCGCCGCGCCGAAAGGCATCGATGATTTCGCCGAGCTTGTCCCGCGGCTGATTGATGGTGATAAGCGCATCCGCCCAGCCCCCTGCGAACTCCGCCGTATTCGGCGAAAGCGCTCCGGCGACGATCCGGGGAACCTTGTCGGGGAGCGTATGGACGCGCGCCTGATCGACTTTGATCGGCTCCATCCGGCTAACAAGCTTGCCTGCCCAGAGCTCGCGTATGATCTCGACCGCCGCCCGCAGCCTTTCGTTTCTTTCAGGCTTGGAGGGCCAGCGTTCGCCGATGACGTGCTCGTTCATCGCCTGCCCGGTGCCGACGGCGATCCACGGCAATCGTCCCGGAAACATCTGCGCGACCGTCGCTCCGGCCTGTGCAGTGATCGCCGGATGATAGCGCCATGCCATCGGAACGGTGATGATGCCGAACGGAATGGATTGCGTCGCCTGCAGCGCCGCCCCCAGCCAGGCCCAGGCAAATCCCGACTGCCCCTGCCTCTCGCTCCACGGCGTCAGGTGGTCGGACGACATCACCGCCCCGAACCCGGCAGCCTCCGCAGCCTGCACATATCCAAGAAGCTCGGCCGGCGAAAATTGTTCATGGGAAGCGTGATAACCGATCAGCGTCATGATCCGTCCCCTTTCAGCAACTGGCAGTCGTACCCATAGGGCGCTAGCCGCAGCTGCTTCGGTTCGACATCGCGACAAGTTCCTGCGGCCGCCATTGGAAACGTATAACTGATCGAGTGAGACCGGGTTCCTTGGTTTCCGCCGCCCCACCGCTCGGGGATTCGCCGCATGGCCTTTGGGACAGAGCGTGACGACTTTGCAGAGGCGGTTTCAAGAACTGCTGCCTGCAATCCGGCCGCTATGACGGCATCGAACGGGATCTCTATTTTTAGGGACCGCGACTGAAAGCAGCGGCGCCCTTCATCGAAGGGCGCCGTTTGTTGTTGCGGTCGGACCGAAGCCCGGTCAAAGCTTGAAAGCCTTGACCTCGTTGCCTCGCTCGATGGTCCGGTTGGCAATGAAGCGTCCGGATTTGGCCGCCTCCTGCTTTTCAGCCTCGAGTTGATGCAACATCGCCGCAAGACGCCGAAGCGCCAGGGCTTTGTTGCGGTGCTGGGAGCGCTCGTCACGCGCCGTCACAACGATTCCGGTCGGCCGATGCAGGACACGTACCGCACTGTCGGTGGTGTTTGATGCTGACCGCCCGGTCCGCCTGCCCGCAACGTCTCGAACCGCAGGTCGGCCGGATCGATCGTCACCTCGCCGCCCTCCGGTCTGGCCTCGATACGCTGAACCGCAACGTACCAGTTCTGCCGTTTGTGACCAGAACGCACCGGGCTCTTGAAGGTAAACCTGATCGTGCCGGAATATCCGGCAGCAATCCGTTCCGCCCCGATACCATCGAGGCTGACGATCGCCGACTTCGCACCGTGCTGGTCCGGCATCGGACCGAGGCTGGCCTCGAAAGAGCAGCCAAGACCCATCGCCTCACGTTCGAGGATGCCGAGAAGCGCAGAGAGTGCGATACGACATTCGACCGGGCCGTTGCCCGATGTGACAAGAAGATCAATAGCGCTCATGGTCGCGGCCTCCTTGCCGACGATATTCAGGTTTTCGCCGACGCTGCTCGACCTCCGCCTCGTCGACCGCCCTCTTGAAGGTGACAAGCGGCCGCAAGCTGGCAAGCCCGACGATCAGTCCCTCCTTTTCGAGATCGCTCACCACCTGCCCGGCATCCTTGTAGGCCGACGCCGCTTCTTCGACGACGAGAGAGCGATCGTCGCAGATGGCGATACCGCCCCAGGGATTGCGCAGCAGCTGTTCGCGTTCGGACCGATTGCGGCCGACACGCCCATGCATCGTGGCGCGATCGTATTTGCGGCCGGCCCCATGAGAGATGCCGCCGAGCGAACGGCCGATGCCGGCATCCGCGACAACCACGTGGCTGAGGCTGGCGCGAGACCCGGCAATCGGTGCAAGCTCGCCGGGTTCGACGGCCGCAGCGCCCTTGTAATGCACAAACCCGCGATCCAGGCGGCGAACGAGATTGTGCGGTATGTCGGCGATGAGGCGCAGATCGGTGCGAAGCGCCGCAGCCGCCCGCGCTGCGATCAGCCTCCGGTTCAGCGATGCCCAGGCAACGCAGCGATCATGGCTCGCAAGCCACGCCGCGCCGGCTTCCGAACCTGGATCGAGACCGGCTGCAAGCCCCGAATGAGCGGTCACCGTCTCCGCGAAGACGGCGGCGCCAAGGGAGCGTGAGCCGGAATGAACGAGGAGGTAAAGCCCCTGATCGTCGAGACCGGCAGCACGTCCGCCCTCGGCAAGATCTTCTACCGCCTGCAGCTCGCAGAAATGGTTGCCGCCACCGATCGTGCCCAAAGCACCGGGCACCAGGTCGGCGGGCAGCCCTGCTTCGGCGAGCCATTCGCCTGCCTCGCCTATCGTTTGCATTTCAAGCCGGCGAAGCCGCTCCGCAGCCTTGTCGATCTTCAGTTTGCGCAACGGCAGATCGAGGCCGAAGAGCGACATGCCGCAGCCGATATCGTTGCCGATCAGCAGCGGGTGCAGCCTGGATGACAGCAGGGCGACACCGGTCGCACCGTATTTGCCGGGATGCAGATCCGGAAAGGCCGCGATTTCCAATACGCCCGGCAGTCGTGACATCTCGTCGAGCTGGTCCAAGGCCGCGCCTTCGATCCAGGCGGAACCGGAAAAGAAACGATTGATGACCGCCGGATGAGCCAACGACGTCATCGGGGAGCTTCCGCTCCCGATAGAATTGCCCATGATAATGAACTCTGGATATGAGTGGTCTTTCATCGCCTGAGATGGCGATGTTCAACCGGCCTGCATCAGCCATTGGCTGAGTTAAGCCGAAACCCTCTCGGGGCGTGCGGAGATATTTGTCATCGTGGCGCTCCCTTCATCCAGAACAATCGAGAGCGCCCCTTTAGGGGAAGTCGGATATAAATGCAAGCATGACGCGCTTCAGCCGCCGAATGATTTCCGGTAGGCATGCGGGCTCGTTCCGAGCCGCCGGCGGAAGTGGTGCCGCATCGTCGCCAGCGTGCCGAAGCCGCTTGATATTGCGATGTCGTCCAGCGAGACGGCAAGCTCCCTTTCGAGAAGATCGCGGGCATGGCGCAGCCGCTCCTTCAGCAGCCATTCGCCGACGCTGAGGCCTGTCGTTGATTCGAAGCGGCGCTGGAAGGTGCGCATGCTCATGCCCGCCCTCTTGGCGAGCAGGCTGATCGGCTGCTCCTCGGCGAGGCTTTCGCGCATCCATTCGATCAGCGGGCCGAGGCGAATACCCTCGCGCTCCTGCGGCACCGGTGCGCTGATGAACTGCGCCTGCCCGCCTTCGCGATGCGGCGGCACGACGAGGCGGCGGGCGACGCTGTTGACGGCCTCCGAGCC
Source organism: Rhizobium sp. J15 (assembly GCF_002531825.1). Taxonomy (GTDB): domain Bacteria; phylum Pseudomonadota; class Alphaproteobacteria; order Rhizobiales; family Rhizobiaceae; genus Rhizobium. The sequence continues at coordinate 21,283 of NZ_NWSX01000025.1, forward strand.
GAAATCGCCGCGCACGACATGCAGGCAAAGATCGATGCCGGCGGCACTGCCGGCCGCCGTCAGCAGGCTGCCCTCGTCGATGTAGAGGACGTCGGCATCCAGCGTGATATCGGGATAACGCGCGGCGATCGAGGCGACATAGCGCCAATGCGTCGTCGCCCTGCGATTGGCGAGCAGCCCGGAGCCGGCGAGGACCGCAACGCCGGAGCAGAGCGACATGATGCGCGCACCGCGCTGATGCGCCGCCCTGAGTGCGGCCGCGAGCGGCTCCGGCACCGGCGCATCGATCGACCGCCAGCCGGGCACGACGATCAGGTCCGCCTCGTCGAGCACTTCCAGCCCCTTGTCGACCGCGACGCTCAATCCGCCGGCGGCGCGAAGCGGGCCCGGCTCGATGCCGCAAACGGAGAAGCGATACCAGCCTTCGCCCATCTCGGGACGCGGCAGGCCGAAGACCTCATAGGCAATCCCGAATTCGAAGGTGCAGAGCCCGTCATAGGCGAGCACTGCGACCAGCGGCCCTTTGGTCTGCTGCGGCGATGCGTTTGGCATGATCTTTACGCTGTCGGTCATGATGGCCAGTTTCGCAGATTTCTAGCATCGGCGATACCAGGCGGCAATTCCAACACCGAGGGAAAAGACCGATGCCAAGCCCCGTCTCCGAAATACCCGCCGCCGCACCCGATCTCGCCGCCGCCCATTATGCCGCCAAGCTCGCCTTCGAAACCGATTGTTCGGACGTCCGCGCCGCCTTCGCCTCCGGCAAAATCGATTTCGTCCTGCTCGATGTGCGCTCGCCGGCGCTGTTTGCGCAATCCCATGTGCCGGGCGCGATCAACCTGCCGCACGGCAAGATGACCGCGCATCGCATGTCGGAATGGCCGAGGGACACGCTGTTCGTCGTCTATTGCGCCGGCCCTCATTGCAACGGCGCCGACAAGGCCGCTTTCCGCCTCGCCAAGCTCGGCCTCCAGGCCAAGCTGATGATCGGCGGCATCACCGGCTGGGCCGACGAAGGTTTCGCCTTCGAAAGCGAGGCAATCGCTGCCGAATAACAGCAAGCTCCCCTCCACGATGCGGGGGGAGCGCTTGTTTCAAAACTCGATGACGACCTTGCCGAACGGGCCGCGATAGAGATGATCGAGCGCCTGCGGCAGTTCCTCGAAGGCATAGCGCCGGTCGATGACAGGCTTCAGGCCGGTGCGGTCGACGGCGCGCACCAGATCTTCCAGCGCCCGGCGGTGGCCGACCGAAATTCCCTGTATGACGGGTGCCTTCAAAAGCAGGGGCGCCGCGGGCCCCGAGACGTCGAAACCCTCGAACACGCCGATCACCGAGATGCGGCCGTTGACCGCCACGGCCTTCAGCGCCTGGCCGAGATGCGGTCCGCCGACGATCTCAAGCACGTGGTCGGCGCCGTAATCGCCGGTCAAGCGATAAAGCTGCTCCACCCAGTCGCCTTCGTGCCGGTTGATCAGATGATCGGCGCCGAGCGCCGACGCCCATTCGAGCTTTTCGGTGCTGCCTGACGTGATAAAGACCTCGGCGCCATGCGCCTTGGCGATCTGCAGGCCGAAGAGCGCGACACCGCCGGTTCCCTGCACCAGCACCTTATCGCCAGCCTTGAGCCTGCCGCATTCAATGAGGGCGAACCATGCCGTCAGGCCGGCGCAGGGCAGCGTGCTTGCTTCGGCGGCATCGAGTGTATCAGGCGCAAGCGTGAACCACTTCTCGGAAAGCACGCTATGTTCGGACAGCACGCCCGGATAGAAGCCGCCGCGTGTATGATAGTGCGGAGTGCGGGCTGTGCCCGGCCCGCGCCCCTCGATCCAGTCCGGGGAAAAGGTCGAGATCACCCGGTCGCCGGCTTTGAAGCGGGTGACATCCGGCCCGACGGCCTCGACCACGCCTGCCATGTCCGAGGCCGGCACGAAGGGAAATTGCAGCGGCAGCCCCATGCCGCTCTCCAGCACCAGCCTGTCGCGGAAATTGAGAGACACCGCCTGCGTCCGCACCCGGACCATCGTGCCTGACACTTCGGGAATTCCGGCTTCACCGATCTTCAGATCAGCTTCCGGTCCGATCGCCTCTGTCTGCCACTGCCTTGTCGTCTGCATCTCTCTGCTCCTTCTCGGTTGGAGGAGCCGCAGATATATCGTTGAATATTCGTCCGCTGTTGCGATATTATTGCGACAGAATGGTGCCATAGTGGAAACAAACATGGAGCAGCTGAAAGGAATCTCGATCTTCGTCCAGACGGTCGAAGCCGGCGGCTTCTCGGCTGCTGCCGAGCGGCTTCATCTCAGCCGCTCGGCGGTCAGCAAGACGATCGCAAGGCTCGAACAGCGCCTCGGCGTCCGGCTCTTCAACCGCACCACCCGGTCCCAGAGCCTGACCGACGAAGGCCGGTTCTTCTATGAGCGCTGCCTGAGAGCCATCGAGGAAATCCGGCTCGGCGAGGCCCAGCTTGAATCGGGCAGGCGCGAGGTCCGAGGCAGGCTGCGGGTATCCATGCCGGCGCTGTTCGGGCGCCATTGCGCCGCTCCGATCCTCACCCGCCTGCTCGACGACCACCCCGATCTCGAACTCGACTTTTCCTTCAGCGATCGCGTCGTCGATCTCCTGGAGGACGGCTTCGATCTTGCCGTCCGCAACGGCCCGCTGAAGGACAATCCCGACCTGATGGCGCGCGCGATCGCCCGCCAGTCCATGACGGTCTGCGCCTCGCCCGCCTATCTGGAAAAGCACGGCGTGCCGCAAACGCTCGACGATCTCGCCCGCCATCAGGGCATCGTCTATCGCAGGGGCGACAATGACAAGGCCTGGACCTTCCCGGCGGTGGCCGGTCCCCCGCGCGAAGTCCTGCCGAAATCGCGGCTGCGGCTCGACGATCTCGCCTCGATAGCAGACGCTGCCGTCGAAGGCCGCGGGCTTGCCTGGCTGACCTGCTGGCTGGTGCGGGACAGGGTCCTGTCAGGCGAACTCGTGCGTGTTCTGACCGATGTGCCGTCCAGCATCTTCGAAGCCTATGCCGTCTGGCCGCGATCGCCGGTGATGCTGCCGAAGGTGCGCCTTGCCATCGACACGCTGGCGGCAAATCTGCCTCGCCTGATGGGTTGAACGGCGCGCTCGCGCCGCAAGTGCCGCCGGTTAAAACCGGATAGGCTGGGCAGCGGATTCGCAAAGTGGAGAAACCCATGTTTTTCTATGGGTTTCTCTGGAAATACTGAGATGCTGCAATATATCGCTAATCTGCCATCCGAATAAACGGCACCATGTGCCACATCACTCAGAACACGGTCCGTATGTCACTTCGCAGCGTGCTCCGCGCACAAACAGCAGATTGCCACGCCGAAGTCGACAAGCTCTTCGGCACCTTCGACCTCTCCAACAAAGAGCAATACAGGACATTCCTGCGCGCGCACGCCCGGATCATACCGGCCGCCGAAAATGCGCTCGAGGACGCCGGCGTCATCCGCCTGCTGCCCGACTGGCCGGAACGAAGGCGGGCGCAGCTGCTGTTTGCCGATATCGGGGAACTCGGCGACCGGTTGCCCGAGCACCTTCCGCCACCCGCATTGCACGGCGAAGCGGCACTCTGGGGCACCCTTTACGTCCTGGAAGGCTCCAAGCTCGGCGGCGCTCTGCTCGCCAAATCCGTACCCGATCCCCTGCCCAGCAGCTATCTCACGCCGCAAGGCCCCAAGGGCGCCATCAGGATCTTCATGGATCGCCTCGATGCGAGCGATGTCGACGATCCCGCCGCCGCCGTTTCGGCAGCCCGCGCGCTCTTCGATCTTTTCCTCAAAGCCGGGCAGCTCGAACTGGAAGCCGTCCCATGAGCGAGGCGCGCGAACCAGTCGATCTCACCAATTGCGACCGCGAGCCGATCCATCAGCTCGGCGCCATCCAGCCCTTCGGCTTCCTGCTGGCGATATCGCTCGACTGGATGGTGACGCGGGCTTCCGCAAATCTTGCCGAATTTCTCGGAATACCGCAGGCCGATGCGCTCGGCCGTCCGATTTCCTCGCTGATCACGCCGGAGGCGCTTCACACGATCCGCAACAAGCTGACCACGCTGCGCGGTCCCGATGTCGTCGAACGCATCTTCGACATTGCCCTGATGCCCGATCAGGCCCGTTTCGACCTTGCCGTGCACATCAACGAAAATCAGGTCATTCTCGAAGGCGAACGCTGCCAGGAAGACAGGCGCAACGCCCCCTCGCTTTCCATGCGCAGCATGATGTCCCGCCTCGACCAGGCGGAAACGCTGGAGGCCTTCTTCCGCGAGGGCGCAAGGCAGGCGCGCGCGCTGACCGGCTTCGACCGGGTGATGGTCTATCGTTTCGACGAAGGCGGTTCCGGCGAGGTCGTGGCGGAAGCCGCCCGCAGCGGCATCGGCTCGTTCCTCGGGCTGCATTATCCGGCCTCCGACATTCCGGTGCAGGCGCGTGCGCTTTATCTGCGCAACCTGTTCCGCATCATCGCCGATATCGACGCGGTGCCCGTGGCGGTGTTCCCGCAACTCGACGAACACGGCCAGCCGCTCGATCTTTCCATGTCGGTGCTGCGTTCGGTCTCGCCGATCCACATCGAATATCTGAAGAATATGGGCGTCGGTGCTTCGCTCTCCATATCGATCGTCGTGGACGGCAAGCTCTGGGGCCTGTTTGCCTGCCATCATTACGGTCCGCGCCTGCCCTCGGCACAAAGCCGCTCCACCGCCGAGCTCTTCGGCCAGATGTTCGCGTCGCGCCTCGAAAGCCGCGAGCGGCGGCTGGCGCTCGACTACGAGACGAAGGCACGCCGCATTGCCGACCGGCTTCTCACCTCGGTGGCGGACAATGCCAGCCTGCTCGACGACCCCGCCTGGCTGATCGACGCGCTTGCCGACGCCGTTCCCGCCGACGGGATCGGTGTGTGGATCAACGGCCGGATGGCGCTTGCCGGCATCGGGCCGGACGAGAGAGGCTTTTCGGCACTCGTGCGCCATCTCAACCGCAATGCCGGCGGGCGCATCTATGCGGTGGACAGGCTTGCCGAGACCTATCCGGATCTCGATATCGACGATGCGGTGGCGGGCATGCTCGCCATACCGATTTCACGTTCGCCGCGCGATTACGTCGTGCTGTTCCGTCAGGAATTGGTGCGCACCGTCCGCTGGGGCGGCGATCCGCACAAGCCGGTGGAATACGGCCCCAACGGCCCGCGGCTGACGCCGCGCAAGAGCTTCGAAGCCTGGTCCGAACTCGTGCGCGGCCGTTCCCTCCCCTTTACCGAGGCGGAGCGGCGGGTCGCCGAAACGATCCGCGTTACGCTGATCGAGGTGGTGTTGCGCCTGACTGACGAGGCCAGCATGGCGCGCCAGATGGCGAACGAGCGGCAGGAGCTGCTGATCGCCGAACTCAACCACCGCGTCCGCAACATATTGAGCCTGATCACCGGCATCGTCCGGCAGTCGCAGACGACGTCGGTCGGCCTCGGTGATTATATCCGCCAGCTCGAAGGCCGCATTCAGTCGCTCGCCCGCGCCCATGACCAGATCACCAGGGATCACTGGGCGCCCGCCTCGCTGCGGCAACTGCTGTCGGCCGAAACCGCGGCCTATCTCGGGAAAAATGCGCAACGCTTCCGGATGAGCGGTGAAGACGTTCTGCTGGATCCCCAGGCCTTCTCCACCGCCGCCCTGGTTTTCCATGAATTGATGACCAACAGCGCCAAATACGGCAGCCTCTCCGGCGCCGGCAGCGGCACCGTCGAACTCGGCTGGAATCGCGACGATGAAGGCAATCTGCGCATCGGCTGGCGTGAAAAGGATGGCCCGCCCGTGGCCGAGCCGAAGCGCCACGGATTCGGCTCGACGATCATCCGGCGCTCCATTCCCTACGACCTCGGCGGCAAGGCCGAAATCCGCTATGTCAAAGAGGGGCTGGAGGCGGATTTCGTCATCCCCGCCCGCTACGTGGACGCCGTCGATCCAAGCGTGCTGCCGGGGGCAGCGCCTGCCGGCGTTGCGGAACACAAGGCTGCTCCCGCCGACCGGGAGCCGCTTTCGGGCTTGAAGATCCTGCTGGTGGAAAACAACCTGATCATCGCCATGGACGGGGAGGATATCCTGCGCCGCCTGGGTGCCGAAGTGACGACGGCGCCCAGTGTCGCCGAGGCGATGGAGATCCTGGCCGGCCAGTCCTTCGATTTCGCGCTTCTCGATGTCAATCTGGGAGACGAGACGAGTTTTGGGATTGCCGACCGATTGGCCGCCGCAGGCGTGCCCTTCGTTTTTGCCACGGGTTATGGCGAAGGCATCGCCCAAGCCAACAGCCACTCGGGCGCGCCGGTCTTGCAGAAGCCCTATACCACCGAAGGCATCTCGGATCTCCTTGCCCGAGTGCAGCTTCCCAAGAGAGGGTAGAACGGTCAGCTGCCCTCCGGCCGCAGCCCGCCGATGAAGAGCTGCTCCAAAAACCGCGCCGCATCCTCGAAGCGCCCTTCGCCGGCATGCTCCTGCCCCAGCACGGCACGCACCTGGACGTCGAAATCCGCATAATGCTGCGTCGTCGACCAGATCGAGAAGATCAGGTGGTAGGGATCGCATTCGGCGATCTTGCCTGATTTCGTCCAGGCGCGGATGACCTCCGCCTTCTCGTCGACCAATTCCTTCAGCGGCCCCTTCAGCTCGTCCTCGATATGGGGCGCGCCCTGCAGCACCTCATTGGCGAAAAGCCTGCTCTCGCGCGGAAAATCGCGCGCCATCTCCAGCTTGCGCCTGATGTAGCTGCGGATTTCTTCCTCCGGATTACCCTCGGCGTCGAAGGCGCGCAGCGGCTCCAGCCAGGTGTAGAGCACCCGGTCGATCAGCGCCCGGTGCATGGCTTCCTTGGTGCGGAAATAATAGAGCAGATTGGGCTTCGACATGCCGGCCACTTCCGCGATCTGATCAATCGTCGAGCCGCGAAAACCGCGTGCCGAAAACACGTCGAGCGCCGCCTCCAGAATCTGCTCTTCCTTCTCCTCCTGGATTCGCGTTCGCCTCAGGGTCTTCGCTGCTCTCGGAATAGCCATCGGCTATTGTTTCCCCTTGAAATTCAACTTCTTCCCTCAAGTTTCAGCAGAAGCGGCCTCTGCCGTTTTCTTGAGCAACTGCCCGCATTTTTATCGGCAATTTTCGTGATTTTCGTCTTGAGCCCGGCGGTGGAAGTTGTAATGTTTACCAATCGGTCAAATATCCGCCAGATGAAAAACAAAGGCAACTGGCGATTTTCCGGCGCTCGACAAAACCAATAAGAGGCGCGGGAATGGACCACGGGAACAGGCGGGCATGCCCCTTGCATGACTGCCGCAAACAGGTGAGGGCTTAAAAAATGGTGGCAGCACCAGGCGAGAACATGCGCGTCAATGGCGACCGTCTCTGGGACAGTCTCATGGACATGGCCAAGATCGGCCCCGGTATTGCCGGCGGCAACAATCGCCAGACGCTGACGGATTCGGATGCTGAAGGCCGCAGCCTTTTCAAGACATGGTGCGACGAAGCCGGCCTGACGATGGGCGTCGACCAAATGGGCACGATGTTCGCCACCCGTCCCGGCACCGATCCCGATGCCCTGCCGGTCTATGTCGGCTCCCATCTCGACACCCAGCCGACCGGGGGCAAATATGACGGCGTTCTCGGTGTGCTTTCGGCGCTCGAAGTCGTGCGCACGATGAACGATCTCGGCATCAGGACCAAGCACCCGATCGTCGTCACCAACTGGACGAACGAGGAAGGCGCGCGCTTCGCGCCCGCCATGCTGGCGTCGGGCGTCTTTGCCGGCGTGCACAGCCTGGACTTCGCCTATAACCGCAGGGACCCCGAGGGCAACCTCTTCGGCGACGAGTTGAAGCGCATCGGCTGGGTCGGCGACGAAGAGGTCGGCGCCCGCAAGATGCACGCCTATTTCGAATATCACATCGAACAAGGCCCGATCCTCGAAGCCGAAAACAAGCAGATCGGCGTCGTCACTCACTGTCAGGGCCTGTGGTGGCTCGAATTCACCCTGACCGGCAAGGAAGCGCATACCGGCTCGACGCCGATGAACATGCGTGTCAATGCCGGTCTCGCCATGTCGCGCATCATGGAAATGGTCCAAGCTGTCGCAATGGGCGAACAGCCGGGCGCCGTCGGCGGCGTCGGCCAGGTTTTCTTCTCGCCGAATTCGCGCAACGTCCTGCCGGGCAAGGTGGTCTTCACCGTCGACATCCGCTCGCCCGACAAGGCCAAGCTCGACCGCATGCGGGCAAAGATCGAAGCCGAAGCCCCGAAGATCTGCGACGCGCTCGCCGTCGGCTGTTCCATCGAGGCGATCGGCCATTTCGCCCCCGTCACCTTCGACGAAAAGCTCGTCACCGCGGTCCGCTCCGCCGCCGAACGGCTCGGCTACAGCCACATGAACCTCATCTCCGGCGCCGGCCACGACGCCTGCTGGGCCGCCAAGGTCGCGCCTGCCACCATGGTCATGTGCCCCTGCGTCGGCGGGCTCAGCCACAACGAAGCGGAAGAGATTTCCAAGGAATGGGCGACGGCGGGCGCCGACGTGCTGTTCCACGCGGTGGTGGAGACGGCGGAGATTGTGGTGTGATGTCTAATGTCGCGCCCGGAGCCCCCTCATCCGACCCTTCGGGCCACCTTCTCCCCGCTGGGGAGAAGGGAACGGCTGCCGTTGCGGCTTCCCCCTTCTCCCCTCGGGGAGAAGGTGCCCGAAGGGCGGATGAGGGGGCTCCGGGCGCGACTAAAATTATCAAACAGGATGTCCGTAAACATCGTCCAGCGAAAACCGGGCAAGCCCGCCAGCTTCGCCGCAACGAAACCGAAGAGGAATACCACCTCTGGAGCGATTTGCGCGCGCGACGCCTGAACGGCTACAAATTCGCACGGCAGGTTCCGCTCGGCCCCTTCATCGTCGATTTTCTCTGTCGTGAAGAGCGACTGATTGTTGAAGTCGATGGCTTCCAGCATGCCGAGAGCGCGACCGATCAACGCCGAGCGGAATGGCTCAACGCCAATGGCTATTCGGTCTTGCGCTTTTGGAATCAGGAAATCTCGCGCGAACGGCGCTCGGTCCTGGAAACGATCCTTGCGGCCTTGCAGGGCCGACTCGAATTCAGCTCCGAATTGCCGAGCTTCTATTCGCCAGCCGCATTCACAGATAAGGATAGGGAACGATCATGACCACAGTCATCAAGAACGGCACCATCGTCACGGCCGACCTCACCTACAAGGCTGACGTCAAGATCGATGGCGGCAAGATCGTCGAGATCGGTCCGAACCTCTCCGGCGACGAAACGCTGGATGCGACCGGCTGCTATGTCATGCCGGGCGGTATCGATCCGCACACCCATCTCGAAATGCCCTTCATGGGCACCTATTCCTCCGACGATTTCGAGAGCGGCACGCGCGCGGCCCTTTCCGGCGGCACCACAATGGTGGTCGATTTCGCCCTTCCCGCCCCGGGCCAGTCGCTGCTCGAGGCGCTGACCATGTGGGACAACAAATCGACCCGGGCCAATTGCGATTATTCCTTCCACATGGCGGTGACCTGGTGGAGCGAGCAGGTCTTCAAGGAGATGGAGACCATCGTCCGCGACAAGGGCATCAACACCTTCAAGCACTTCATGGCCTATAAGGGCGCGCTGATGGTGGATGACGACGAGATGTTCGCCTCGTTCCAGCGTTGCGCCGAACTCGGCGCGCTGCCGCTGGTGCATGCCGAAAACGGCGACGTCGTCGCCTCGATGTCGGCAAAGCTGCTCGCCGAAGGCAATAACGGTCCCGAGGCGCATGCCTATTCCCGCCCGGCCGAGGTCGAGGGCGAGGCCACCAACCGCGCCATCATGATCGCCGACATGGCCGGCTGCCCTGTCTATATCGTCCATACCTCCTGCGAGCAGGCGCATGAGGCGATCCGCCGGGCCCGCGCCAAGGGCATGCGCGTCTACGGCGAACCGCTGATCCAGCACCTTACGCTCGACGAGAGCGAATATTCCAATCCCGACTGGGATCACGCCGCCCGCCGGGTCATGTCGCCGCCCTTCCGCAGCAAGCAGCACCAGGACAGCCTCTGGGCGGGGCTTGCCTCCGGCTCGCTGCAGGTGGTCGCGACCGACCATTGCGCCTTCACGACGGCGCAGAAACGTTTCGGCGTCGGCGATTTCACCAAGATCCCGAACGGCACCGGCGGCCTCGAAGACCGCATGCCGATGCTCTGGACGCACGGCGTCAACACCGGCCGGCTGACGATGAACGAATTCGTCGCCGTCACCTCGACCAACATCGCCAAGATCCTCAACATCTATCCGAAGAAGGGCGCGATCCTCGTCGGCGCCGATGCCGATATCGTCGCTTGGGATCCGAAGCGCTCCAAGATCATCTCGTCGAAGAGCCAGCAGTCGGCGATCGATTACAACGTCTTCGAAGGCAAGGAAGTGACCGGCCTGCCGCGCTACACGCTGACCCGCGGCGTCGTCGCAATCGAGGAAAGTACCATCAAGACCCAGGAGGGCCACGGCGAATTCGTCCGTCGCGAACCGGTAACCGCCGTCAGCAAGGCGCTCTCCACCTGGAAGGAGATCACCTCTCCGCGCAAGGTGGAACGCAGCGGCATCCCGGCAACGGGCGTGTGACATGGCGCGCGACGATACGGCCAACAACCGGGGAACGGCGCCTCCATGCGGATGACCTCACGCCGGCACCAGCGCGTCCAGCTCCGGGAGAAGCACGACGCTTTCCTGCTCGTGCGGATCGGTGCGGGCGATGACCGCCGTGCATGGCGTGCTGCTGAGGTTCGCCGGCATATGCGGCACGCCTGCCGGGATGTAGAAGAGCTCTCCGGCATGGGTAATGACGTGATGCTCCAGCCGGTCGCCATACCAGGTATGGGCCTCGCCGGAGAGCACGTAGATCGCCGTCTCATGCGCTTCGTGCAGGTGCGCCTTGGCGCGCACGCCGGGCGGGATCGTCAGCAGGTGCATGCAGATGCCCTTGGCGCCGACCGTCTCGGCCGCTATCCCTTGGAAATAGCTCAGCCCCTGCTTGCCATCATAGGCATGGTTGGGGCGAACGATGTGGCAGGTGGGTTTTGATGTCGCGTCCATTTTCTTCCTCCATGAAATATGCCGCCGGCCAAGCCTGCGGCGATGGTAACATGCAAACCGCCTCCCGGCGGCGAAAACAAGATCGGTCGCATTGATGCAAGCACCCTCCGTCGTATCCGCCAAGGACCTCTGTCTCACCTACCAGGCGAATGACGGCCCGGTGCGGGCGCTGAGCGATGTCAATCTCGATGTGCGCAAGGGCGATTTCGTTTCCTTCATCGGCCCGTCCGGCTGCGGCAAGACGACCTTCCTGCGCGTCATCGCCGACCTCGAAAAGAGCACCTCGGGCGAAATCTCGATCAACGGCATGACGCCGGAACAGGCCCGCAAGGCCCGCGCCTACGGCTATGTCTTCCAGGCGCCGGCGCTCTATCCCTGGCGCACCATCGAAAACAACATCGCCCTGCCCCTGGAGATCATGGGCTATGGCGGCGCCGACCGGACGAGGCGGATCGCCGAGGCACTCGATCTCGTCGGCCTCTCCGGCTTCGAAAAGAAATTCCCCTGGCAGCTTTCCGGCGGCATGCAGCAGCGCGCCTCGATCGCCCGCGCGCTCGCCTTCGACGCCGACCTGCTGCTGATGGACGAGCCCTTCGGCGCATTGGACGAAATCGTCCGCGACCATCTGAACGAAGAACTGCTGAAACTCTGGGCCCGCACCAACAAGACCATCTGCTTCGTCACTCACTCCATCCCCGAGGCGGTCTATCTCTCGACCAAGATCGTGGTGATGTCGCCGCGCCCGGGCCGCGTCACCGATGTGATCGACTCGACGCTTCCGGCCGAACGCCCGCTCGACATCCGCGACACCCCGGAATTCCTGGAAATCGCCCACCGCGTCCGCGAGGGGCTGAGGACGGGGCATAGCCATGAGGTTTAGGCGCGTGTTGTTGGAAAAGACCCCTCCCCAACCCCTCCCCACAAGGGGGAGGGGCTTTGGCGCTCGCAGCAATCCCTCATCTTCTGACGCAACGCTACAGCAAGCTGTGACCTTGCTATGGAAGACAAAGCGGGCCGCAGGCTTGCCCCTCCCCCTTGTGGGGAGGGGTTGGGGAGGGGTTTAGATGCCACATTCCAACATCACCCCTAAAACCCGCCAAAGGGCAAAACGCCTCCGCCGTGAACTCACAAAGGCAGAGGCTGCGATGTGGAACATGCTTCGCGATCTCAGGCCCCACGGTGCCCGGTTCCGGCGCGAAACGCCGATCGGCCCCTATATCGCTGATTTTGCCTGGCTGTCGGCACGTCTCATCGTCGAAGTTGACGGCGACAGCCACGAAACGACCGCCGGTCGCCGGCATGATCTCGCCCGGGACGCATTTTTGCGCAACCAAGGTTTCGACGTGCTCCGCTTCGACAATGCCCAAGTGCTTGATGGACCTGACTACGTATTCATCACCATCGAGAAACATGCCGCTCCATTCTTGAAGGAGCGCGCAGCATGAAACCCGACACCTTCAAGGACAAGATCGTCCCCGTCACCGCCATCCTGCTCCTCCTGATCGCCATCTGGTATGTCGCCGCCGTGCTGATGAACGCGCCGTTCCAGCGCGACATGGACAGCCGCGCCGGCGTCACGCCGACGACGATGGAATTCATCGGCAAGACGCTGGCGCAGCCGAAACCGATCCTGCCGGCACCGCATCAGGTGGCGCAGAACGTCTATGAGAACACCGTCCTGCGCAGCCTTTCGAGCAGCCGCAGCCTCGTCTATCACAGCTGGGTCACGCTCTCATCCACCCTGCTCGGCTTCGGTTTCGGCATGCTGCTCGGAATCCTTCTTGCCGTGCTGATCGTGCACAACCGCGCCATGGACCGCTCGCTCATGCCCTGGCTGGTGGCAAGCCAGACGATCCCGATCCTCGCCATCGCGCCGATGATCGTCATCATCTCCTATAACGTCCTGACCGGCGACAATGCGCTCGCGCATCTCCTGAACCTCGATTCCGACGCCTCCCGCCTCGTCTCCAAGGCGCTGATCTCCACCTATCTTTCCTTCTTCCCCGTCGCCGTCGGCATGGTGAAGGGGCTGCGCTCGCCCGAAATCATGTATCTCGACCTGATGCGCACCTATAATGCCAGCCCCATGCAGACCTTCTGGAAGCTGCGCGTTCCGGCCTCTATCCCCTTCCTCTTCACCTCGATGAAGGTCGCGATCGCCGCAAGTCTGGTCGGGGCCATCGTCGGCGAGCTGCCGACGGGCGCCGTCGCCGGCATCGGCTCCAAGCTGCTCGCCGGTTCCTATTACAGCCAGACCATCGATATCTGGGCGGCCCTCGTCGCCGGATCGCTGCTTGCGGGCGTTCTGGTCGCGATCGTCGGCCTTGCGGCGAAGATCGTCGACCGCGCCATGGGCGGGAGGCCGGCATGAGACATCTGACCTTCTCCTGGCAGGGCACGGTCGCCCTGCTCCTCTGTCTCGCGGCTCTGATAAGCCTGCCGCTTGTGGCCGAGGGCGCCGCCAATCCTTTAACCGACGGCACGGCAAGCCTCATCTTCATCACCGTCGCCGCGGCCGCTCTCCTGTCTTTCGCGCCGCAGCCGCCGGCCTACCGCGCCACCGTGCTGTTCATCGGCGCGCATGGCGCCGCCTGGATGCTGCTGTCGGCGCTGTCCGGCAACGAGGGTCTTGCGACCCGGGCCTTCTTCCTGCTGCTCTTCGCCTCCTGGCTGCTTGCCTGGCGATGCGTCACGGAACTCTCGAAACTGCAACCGCTGACCACATTCGGCAAGTCGGCGCTGCAATTGCTGATTCCGGCGATCTTCGGCGCTTGGATCCTCATCCTCTGGGAAGCGATCACCCGCGGCGCCGGCGTCCCCTTCATCCTGCTGCCGCCGCCGAGCGCCATCGGCGCGCGCATCATGGCGTCCCTGCCGATCCTCGGCGATGACGTCAGGCAGACGATCTTCAAGGCGGTGCTGATCGGCTATGTCGTCGGCTGCCTCAGCGGCTTCGTCGTCGCGGTGCTGGCCGACCGCGTCGCTTTCCTGCGCCGCGGCCTGCTGCCGATCGGCAACATGGTGTCGGCCCTGCCGATCATCGGCATCGCCCCCGTCATGGTCATGTGGTTCGGCTTCGACTGGCCGTCGAAAGCCGCCGTCGTCATCATCATGACCTTCTTCCCGATGCTGGTGAACACCGTCGCTGGCCTCGCCGCCTCCGGCAGCATGGAGCGCGACCTGATGCGCACCTATGCATCGAGCGACTGGCAAACGCTGCTGAAGCTCAAGCTTCCGGCGGCCATGCCCTTCATTTTCAACGCACTGAAGATCAACTCGACGCTGGCGCTGATTGGTGCCATCGTTGCGGAATTCTTCGGGACGCCGATCGTCGGCATGGGCTTTCGCATCTCCACCGAGATCGGCCGCATGAACGTCGACATGGTCTGGGCGGAAATCGCCGTTGCGGCGCTGGCCGGCTCGATCTTCTATGGCATCATCGCCCTGACGGAACGGGCGGTGACGTTCTGGCATCCGTCTATCCGTGGTGGCTAGGCGCGCGCGGGCTTCGCAAATGGGGTTCGGGCATAACTTCAGAGGGTAAGGACAAGAAAATGAAAAAGTTGATGGTTGCAATGTTGGCGAGCGCCATGTCGCTCGCAGCCGCCCACGCGATGGCTGCCGACAAGGTGGTTCTGCAGCTGAAATGGGTCACGCAGAGCCAGTTCGGCGGGTATTATGTCGCCAAGGACAAGGGCTTCTACAAGGAGGAAGGCCTCGACGTCGAGATCAAGCCCGGCGGTCCGGATATCGCTCCCGAGCAGGTGATCGCCGGCGGCGGCGCCGATGTCATCGTCGACTGGATGGGCGGCGCGCTGGTTGCCCGCGAAAAGGGCGTTCCGCTCGTCAACATCGCCCAGCCCTATCAAAAGTCCGGCCTGGAAATGATCTGCCGCAAGGACGGCCCTGTTAAGACCGAAGCCGATTTCAAGGGCCACACACTCGGCGTCTGGTTCTTCGGCAACGAATATCCCTTCTTCGCCTGGATGAACAAGCTCGGCCTCTCCACAGACGGCGGCGCAAACGGCGTTACCGTGCTGAAGCAGAGCTTCGACGTGCAGCCGCTCGTCCAGAAGCAGGCCGACTGCATCTCCGTCATGACCTATAACGAATACTGGCAGGCGATCGATGCCGGCTTCAAGCCGGAAGAACTGACGGTGTTCAACTATACGGAGATGGGCAACGACCTCCTGGAAGACGGCCTCTACGCCATGGAGGACAAGCTGAAGGATCCGGCCTTCAAGGAGAAAATGGTCAAGTTCGTCCGCGCCTCGATGAAGGGCTGGAAATATGCGACCGAAAATCCCGATGAAGCCGCCGAGATCGTGCTGGACAATGGCGGCCAGGACGAGAACCATCAGAAGCGCATGATGGGCGAAGTCGCCAAGCTCGTCGGCGACGGCTCCGGCAAGCTGGACGAGGCGCTCTATGCCCGCACGGCAAAGGCGCTGCTCGACCAGAAGATCATCAGCAAGGAGCCCGCGGGCGCCTGGACGCACGAAATCACCGACGCCGCCGCCAAGTAATCGCGACCGGATTTCGAGACAGACGCGCGGGGGAGGTCTCCCGCGCGTTCCGCATTTTTTCTCGTTGATAAAAAAATGTCTTGCGACTGTAGCATTTATCGAGGCTGAAACGTCATTGATATAAACCGCCTGACATCTGCGGCGGTTCGAAACGCGATATGCATGCAAACAATGAGGCGAAGCCCAGCGCATGGATCAAATTCGATGCGACGCGCTTTAGAGAGAAGCAGGATCAATCATCGTAATGTTCACATAACCCTGCGGTGATTGATTCAGGTTCTGATGGTAATTATTATCGGCTCATGGGGAATTGTTTTCTGCCGGGCTTGCATATCGAGCAAATCGATACCAACTAGAAGCCGATTTGCCGGCGAGGGATGAAGACGGCAAATGATGTGTGGATACCCCTGAGAATGCAGGTAAAGGCAGTGGCCTGGTCGCGAGCTCAATGGCAGACGCGCGAATTCGGCTAACCTTGTGAAGAGATTGGACGAAAACGCATGGCACGCAAGCCGACCGGAATTCTAGGCGCATCCACCCTTTTTGCAGCCGTACTGGCTGCATCCACTGCATTTTCCGAGGAAGCGCCGGTCGCACAACCGCAGCAGAACCTGCCGGCGATCGTCGTCACCACGGCTGTCAATCGCACCCTTGTCGATCGAGTCATCGGCACGGGAACGGTCAAGCCCGTCGAGGAAGTCTATATCCAGCCTCAGGTCGAAGGCCTCTCGATCCGCACCCTGAAAGCCGATGTCGGTGACAAGGTTCAAGCCGAAAGCACGCTGGCGACGCTCAACGACGACGCGCTGATCCTGGAAAAGAGCCAGATGATGGCAACGAAAGCCAAGGGCGAGGCAAGCCTCGCCCAGCTGCGCGCCCAGCTCATCGAGGCGCAGGCCAATGCCGAACAGGCAAGGCAGCAGCAGGCCCGCTCCCAGGAAATGGGCAAGAAGGGCACGGTTTCCACCGCCCAGGTCGAGCAGGCCGATGCGACCGCCGCCGCCGCCAATGCCCGCGTCGTCTCCGCCGAACAGGCGATCGAAGTCGCCGAGGCCGATCTCAAGGTCTTCGACAGCCAGATCGCCGATGCCGATCTGAAACTCGCCCGCACCGACGTGAAGACGCCGGTTGCCGGCGTGGTTTCCGCAAAGAATGCCAAGGTCGGCGCCATCGCCGCCGGCAACGGCGATCCGCTGTTCACCATCATCCGCGACGGCGATATCGAACTGGTGGCCGAAGTCGCCGAAAGCGACATCGTCAGGATCGTGGCCGGCCAGAAGGCGACGATCTCGCTTTCCGGCAGCCGCGAAAAGCTTTCCGGCGCCGTGCGCCTGGTGTCGCCGACCGTCGATCCGAGCACCCGCCTCGGCCTCGTCCATATCTCCATCGACGATGACAGCAAGGCGCGTTCCGGCATGTATGGCAGCGCCGAGATCATCGTCCGCGAGACCGAGGGCGTATCGCTGCCGCTGACCGCGGTGCTCACGGGCAATGAAGGCTCCTCGGCCCGCAAGGTCGAGGACGGCGTGGTGAAATTCGCCAAGATCGAAACCGGCATACAGGACGGCGCCTATGTGGAAATCGTCAACGGATTGAAGACCGGCGACGAGGTCGTGGCCAAGGCGGGCGCCTATGTCCGCGACGGCGACCGCATTACGCCAGTGCGTGAACAGCCTGCGGCTTCCAACTAAAGAGACCATCCGATGAATTTTTCAGCCTGGTCCATTCGAAATCCGATCGCGCCGCTCCTGGCCTTCTGCCTGCTGATCTTCATCGGCATGCAGTCTTTCAATAAGCTGCCGATCACGCGCTTCCCCAACATCGACGTACCGCTCGTTTCGATCAGCGTGACGCAGAGCGGCGCTTCGCCGGCCGAACTCGAAATGCAGGTGACGAAGGAGATCGAAGACGCGATCGCCTCCATCACCGGCATCGACGAAATCCAGTCGACGGTGACCGACGGCAGTTCGCAGACCAACGTCATGTTCCGCATGGAAGTGCCGACGGAACAGGCCGTACAGGACGTCAAGGACGCGATCGACCGCATTCGCAGCGATCTGCCGGCGACGGCCGAAACCCCGATCGTCACCAAGGTCGATGTCGAGGGCCAGGCGATCCAGACCTTCGCCGTTTCCTCGCCCGACATGTCGCTCGAAGAACTCTCCTGGTTCGTCGACGATACGATCAAGCGCGCCCTTCAGGGCCAGGCCGGTATCGGCCGCGTCGACCGTTACGGCGGCGCGGAGCGAGAAGTGCGCATCGAGCTCACTCCCGGCAAGCTCGATGCCTACGGCATCACCGCTGCCAGCGTGAACCAGCAGCTGCGCGGCACCAACATCGACCTCGGCTCCGGCCGTGGCCAGGTGGCGGGCAGCGAACAGGCGATCCGCGTTCTCGGCGACGCCCGCAACGTCGCCGAACTTGCCGATACCACGATTGCGCTGCCGAACGGCCGCTTCGTCAAGCTGTCTGATCTCGGCGTCATCAAGGACACCTACGAGGAGCCGAAATCCTTCTCGCGCTTCAACGACACCCCAGTCGTCACCTTCGGCGTCTTCCGCTCGAAGGGCGCCAGCGAAGTCAGCGTCGCCGAAACCGTGGCGCAGAGCCTCGAAAAGGTCAGGAGCGAAAATCCGAACGTGAAGATCGAGCTGATCGACGATTCGGTTTATTTCACCTACGGCAACTACGAAGCCGCGATCCACACGCTGCTCGAAGGCGCGCTGCTCGCCGTCATCGTCGTCCTGCTCTTCCTCCGGAACTGGCGCGCGACCCTGATCTCGGCGATCGCGCTGCCGCTTTCGGCGATCCCGACCTTCTGGGTCATGGACCTGATGGGCTTCTCGCTGAACCTCGTCAGCTTCCTCGCTTTGACGCTCGCGACGGGTATCCTGGTCGACGACGCGATCGTTGAAATCGAGAACATCGCCCGCCACATCAAGATGGGCAAGACGCCCTATCGGGCGGCGATCGAGGCGGCCGATGAAATCGGCCTCGCCGTCATCGCCACCACCTTCACGATCATCGCCGTCTTCGTGCCCGTCTCCTTCATGCCGGGCATCCCCGGTCAGTATTTCATCCAGTTCGGCCTGACTGTCGCCTTCTCCGTCTTCTTCTCGCTGATGGTGGCGCGCCTCATCACCCCGATGATGGCCGCCTATCTCATGCGCGCCGAAGACGGCATGGAAGACCATCACGACAATGATAGCCTGCTGATGAAGGGTTACACCCGCCTGATACGCGGCACGACCGGGCACAAATATTCGCGATACCTGACGCTGCTCGCCGCGATCGGCTTCCTCGTCGGCTCCGTTTTCCTGCTGATGAAGGTTCCCGGCAGCTTCCTGCCGCCGGAAGACGCCTCGCGCATCGTTCTCTCCGTCGAACTGCCGCCCAATGCCCGGCTTGACGACACCGAGAAGACAACCGATGCGATCTACGACAGGGTCAAGGACATCAACGGCGTCGAAAGCGTCTTCGTCCTCGGCGGCGCGTCGCCGAAGGGCGATCTCGAACTGCGCCGCGCCACCATCACGCTGGCGCTCCACAAGCTCGACCAGTCGCTGATCAAGAAGGTGGTCAACGACGTCTTCGGCGCCATCCCAGTCATCGGGCCTATGCTGCCGAAGGTGGAGGTCCATGGCCGCGAGCGCCCGCAATGGGACATCGAAAAGGAAGTCTTCGCCAAGCTGCGCGACATTCCCGACGTCCATATCCTGAAGCTCAACGACCGCGGCGAACGCGACCTCTCCTTCAACTTCCTTTCCAAGAACGAGAAGGACCTGAACGACGCCGTCGGCATTCTGGAATCGAAACTCCGCGCCGATCCGCTGCTCGCCAATGTCAGCGCCGACGGCGCCCTGCCCCGTCCGGAACTGCAGGTCTACCCGCGCAAGGATGAGGCCGCCCGCCTCGGCATCACGCCGCAGCAGATCTCCGAGACGATCCGTGTCGCCACCATCGGCGATGTCGATGCGGCACTTGCCAAGATCTCGCTCGACGATCGCCAGATCCCGATCCGCGTCCAGGCAGCGCTCGACATGCGCCGCGACCTCGCGGCCATCCGGGCGCTGAAGATCCAGACCGCCAGCGGCGGCACCGTTCCGCTGTCGAGCGTCGCCAATATCGACTATTCGGAAGGCGTCAGCTCGATCAAGCGCAACAACCGCTATCGCGTCGTCTCGATCGGCTCCGACCTGCCGCAGGGCGTAGCGCTCGACACGGCCTCGGCCCGCTTCCGCGAGATCGTCAACGCGGCCAACATTCCGGCCACGGTGCACCTTGCCGAAAGCGGCGACACCAAGGTGCAAACCGAGATGCAGCAGAGCTTCGTCAACGCCATGTTGATGGGCCTCCTCTTGGTGCTGACGGTGCTGATCCTGCTCTTCAAGGACGTGATCCAGCCCTTCACCATCCTGTTCTCGCTGCCGCTCGCCATCGGCGGCGTCGCGGCGGGCCTGATCATCACCAGCAACCCGCTGTCCATGCCGGTCATGATCGGCATCCTGATGCTGATGGGCATCGTCACCAAGAACGCCATCCTGCTCGTCGATTTCGCGATCGAGATGCGCCACCAGGGCATGTCCCGCGTCGAGGCGATGGTCGAAGCCGGCCGCAAGCGCGCCCGGCCGATCATCATGACCTCGATCGCCATGTCGGCCGGCATGCTGCCGTCCGCGCTCGGCGTCGGCGAAGGCGGCTCGTTCCGCGCGCCGATGGCGATCGCCGTGATCGGCGGCATCATCGTCTCGACTGTGCTGTCGCTCGTCGTCGTGCCCTCCTTCTTCCTGATCATGGACGATCTGTCCCGCCTGCTCGGCTGGATGTTCGGACGCATGGTCGGCCGGAAGGACGAAGAGGACCTGCCGCTGTCGCGCGAGGATCTCACCCGCGTGACCCGCGAGAACCGCAGCGATATCGACGCGCTGGACGAACGCCTGACCGCGATCGAAAAGCCGGAAAGCAAGCGCAAGAGCGCCAACGACACCAACGTGCTTCGCCTGCCTCCATTCGCGGCGGAGTGAGCGAAACCTCGATAAACGAAACGGGCCGGGAACGATCTCCCGGCCCGTTTCGTTTTACCGCCCTCGCCGCGTCGGCAAGGGGTGTCTGACCCTCAGAGCCCGCCGTGCTCCCTCAGGAAACTGACGATCGAGCTGACGCCGTCGCCGCGCTTCATGTCGGAGAACACGAAGGGGCGGCTCGCACGCATGCGCGTCGCATCCCGGTCCATCACTTCGAGATCGGCGCCGACATGAGGCGCCAGATCCTTCTTGTTGATGACGAGCAGGTCCGACCGGGTGATGCCCGGTCCGCCCTTGCGCGGGATTTCCTCGCCCTGGCAGACGGAGATGACATAGATGGTGATATCGGCAAGATCGGGTGAAAAGGTCGCCGCCAGATTGTCGCCGCCGGATTCGATGAAGACGATGTCGAGATCGGGAATGCGCTCGTTGAGCCCGGCGATCGCCTGAAGATTGATCGTCGCATCCTCGCGAATGGCGGTATGCGGGCAGCCGCCCGTCTCCACACCGACGATGCGGTCGGAAGGCAAGGCCTGCATGCGCACCAGCGCCTCGGCATCCTCGGTCGTATAGATGTCGTTGGTGACGACGGCGACCGAATAGTCGTCGCGCATCGCCTTGCAGAGCTTTTCCGTCAGCGCCGTCTTGCCCGAGCCGACCGGCCCGCCAATGCCGACACGCAAAGGTCCGTTTCTTGATTTCATCTGTTGCACTCCAATAGGATCCCGATGATACCCGCGCGACCGGCGCGCGCCACCGTCAAATGACGCAGATGCTGCGATAATCTTTCACGAGCGGAACAGCCGCGTCGCCTGCGTCTCATGGCGCAGGCTGGCGATATCGGCCTGTATGGCGGCGGAACCGAGATCGTCGAGTGTCGAGTCCGCAGCCCGCCGGGCGATCGCTGCAATCTGCTCCTCGAGGCCGGCAAGAACGGCAACGCCATCCCTCTGTCCGGCGACGCCGAGGCGGATGCCCGCCGAAACGGCCTGCGAGGCATAGGCGTGCAAGAAGACCGCAATCACCTTCTCAAGCCCAATGCCATGCGCACCCGCAACCGCTCCGACAGCGATCGGATAAGCAGCCTTATCAGGCAACCTCTCAAAAACGTCGTCCGGCCAGGCCCGCGCCGCCGCGAGGAAGGCGTCGCCGAGCAGCATGGTTTCCTGATGGCGTTCGCGCGATCCGGCCAGCGCCTCGGCGAGTGCCGCGATCTCGGCAAGGCGCTCGGGATCGGCCTGCTGCCGGTGGCCTTCGGCCAGAAGCACGGCATCGTTCCAGGCAGAACCGTGTTCGATCAGCGTGCCGATCCACGCAGCCAGCGAGGCCGCATCGCAGACGAGCCCATCGGCCACCGCCCGCTCCAGCCCGCCCGAATAGGCAAAACTGCCAACCGGAAAGGCCGGTGAAAGCCATGCCGTCAGGCGCAGCAATGCCTGCAGCTCATGATCCCCACTCATCCGCTTCAGTCGTGCTTGTGGCCGTGATGTCCGTGGTCATGATCGCATCCCGGCCCATGCACATGGCCATGGTCATGGCCGTGATCGTGTTTATGCTCATGGCCGTGATCGTGATGGGCATGACCATGATCGTGCGAATGCCCGCCATGGGCATGATAGGCTCCGCGCGCCGGCTGGAAGGGCTCCTCGATATCGAGGACGGTTGCTCCAAGGCCCTGCAGCATGGAGCGGATGACATGGTCGCGCAGGATGACGATGCGGTCTTCCTCGATCTGGGCTGCAAGATGGCGGTTGCCGAGATGCCAGGCGAGCTCGGTGAGATGCGTGCGGTCGCGTCCGCGAATTTCGAAGAGCTTCTCGTCGGCCGCAAGGATCTCGATCAGTTCGCCATCCTCGCGCACGAGCAGATCGCCATTGGCGAAAAGCACCGGATCCTTGAGATCGAGCATGACCATCTCGCCATTCTCCAGATGCAGGAGCTTGCGGCGCAGATGCCGCAGGTCATGCGGCAGCTTGACCTGGGCGGTCGGATGGGAGGAAGGGGTGCCGGCGGGAAGATAGGAGGTGACGCGCTGCATGATATGTCCACTTTGCTGAGACGACGACCATGCAAAATAGCCCTTTCCGATGCAAGCACCAATGGTCGGGCTTGCGGCTTTTATATTCCGTAGGCCTGCATCACGTTGTCGCTCCCCTGCCCCCGGCTCTCGGCGTCGGGACTGTTTTCGGAAAGCCCGTGCCAGGCATGATGCAGCCCCTCCCGCTCGTGGACGACACGGTTGCGGCCGAGCGCCTTGGCGAGATAGAGCGCCCGGTCGGCCGAGGCATAGACCTGCTGCTTGTTGCGCCCGGCGACGAGATCGGCCACGCCGCCGGAAATGGTGATTGCGATATTGTGCCCCTCCGCCAGGATCGGCCCGCCGGCGAGCCTGGCCCGCACGGCCTCGATCCGCTCGAGCCGTGCTTCCAGCGGCTCGCCGGAAACGATGACGCCGAATTCCTCGCCGCCGAGCCGCGCAACGACGGAGAACTCATCGAAGGCGGAAGTCAGCACCGCCGAGACCGCCGTGATGACGGCGTCGCCGCAGGCATGGCCGAAACGGTCGTTGATCGCCTTGAAGCGGTCGACATCGAAGATGACGAGCGAAGCATCGCCTTCGATCCTGTCCAGCGCTTCCGTGAAGGCGCGCCGGTTCAAGAGGCCGGAAAGCGTATCCGTGCGGCTGAGCTTTTCGAATTCCGCCCGCGACAGTGTCAGCTCGCGCATCGTAAACCCCGTCGCCAGCGACAGCACGCCGGAAACCGTGCCGCCGACGAGCCATGAAAAGACGGCGCCGAAGCCGATCGCATGCAGAAGATTCACCGGCAGCAGCCCGAAAAAGCCGAGCGGCGGTATCGTCAGCGCCATGATGGCGCCGGAGAGAATGACGGCAAGAAAGCTCATCTTCAACGCAAAGACATAGACGTTCCTGCGATATTGAAAATTGCCGAAATCGGCCTGCAGCGACATCCAGTTTCTCATGAGAATCGACCTTCCTGCCCGGCGTTTCAAGGCATTGATAAGAGGCCAATTGCTGCGGGTGTCTTAATCGACTCGTTAAAATTCGAATGGTTTTGGACGATTTGGCGTGCAGATTTTTTCTAGCAGGGGATGCAAGCACCCGATCCCTGAATCGGACAGAGCGGGGAGACAGTGAGATGATTGATATTAAAAGGTTTTTCCTGGCTTAACCCCAGGCCTGTTCCAGAATGGCTTACCTGTGGAAAACACAGGTTTCCCCATCGATTTTTACAACCAGATGGGGTGGACCGTTCACAATTGCGTTTACGTCAGGACTGGCCTGCGGCTGCGTCAATTGTAGACACCGAGAGATAATCGCAATGATTGTGGAAGCGGATTCCATAGGCCGGTTCGAAGCCCGGCCGAACGCAGTGCTGCGGCAGTCCAGGTGTTGCAGCCAAAGAGGGCGTTGAAATATCCCTTGGCCTCGAAGAACCGGTCGATTTCGCCGTAACCCGCATTCCGGATCGGCGCGATCTCTCCCTCGTTGCGGACGAAGCTGTCCAAGATGAAGCCGCGCAGCCGCGCCAGTTGATCGCTATCGATATCGAAGGCCATAACGGCTGGCTGCGGCTCGGTGATATGGCCAGCGAGATCCACATGCAGCACCGAGCGGTCGATCGTCAGCGCCCGCAGCACCGGCAGCGGTTTCAGCTCCGACCAGCTCGGCGTTTCCAGATAGAAGGCGCGGCCGCCCCAGCCGACGACCAGCCATTCCGCATTCGGGTGGCCGAGCGGGAAATCGCCGTCGTCGAGAAAGGAAAAAGCTGCCCGCGTCTCCTCATCGAGCGGAATGGCAATATCGGTGTGGATCGGTCCCGACAGAAGCAGAATCCGCTGCGTCGCCGCCGCGGACGAGGCCTTGACCGGCGCAAACAGTGGCCGCGGAATGAAGGTCCCGCCCGCAGCCAGCGCCAAGAGCAGGATCGTGATCCGCAACAGCCAGCGGATGCCTGTTTTCATCGGAAACGTCCGGCCCGCACGGATGATCGGGCCTAGAACAGGAAATAGCGCTGCGCCATCGGCAGCACCGTCGCCGGCTCGCAGGTCAGCAGCTCGCCGTTCGCCCGGACTTCATAGGTCTCGGGATCGACTTCGATCTCCGGCGTCAGGTCGTTATGGATCATCGATGCCTTGGAGATGCCGCCGCGGGTATTCTTCACCGCCACTAGGTCCTTGGCGACTCCGAGCCTGCCTTTCAGGCCGGCATCGAGCGAGGCCTGGCTGACGAAGGTGACGGAGGAATTGGTGAGGCTCTTGCCGTAGGAGGCAAACATCGGCCGGTAGTGCACCGGCTGCGGCGTCGGGATCGAGGCGTTCGGATCGCCCATGGGTGCAGCCGCGATCGAGCCGCCGAGCAGCACCATGTCGGGCTTCACGCCGAAGAAAGCCGGGTTCCAGAGCACGAGGTCGGCGCGCTTGCCGATCTCGACAGAGCCGATCTCATGGCTGAGACCATGGGCGATCGCCGGATTGATCGTGTATTTGGCGATGTAGCGGCGAACGCGGAAATTGTCGTTGTCGCCCTTCTCCTCCTTCTGCCGGCCGCGCTGGCGCTTCATCTTGTCGGCCGTCTGCCAGGTGCGGATCGCCACCTCGCCGACGCGGCCCATGGCCTGGCTGTCGGACGAGATGATCGAAAAGGCGCCGATATCGTGCAGAATGTCTTCGGCCGCGATCGTCTCCTTGCGGATGCGGCTTTCGGCAAAGGCGATATCCTCGGGGATCGACGGCGACAGGTGATGGCAGACCATCAGCATGTCGAGATGCTCGGCAATCGTATTGACCGTATAGGGCCGCGTCGGATTGGTGGAGGACGGGATGACATTCGGCTGGCCGCAGATCTTGATGATATCAGGCGCGTGCCCGCCGCCGGCACCCTCGGTATGGAAGGCATGGATGGTGCGGCCCTTGATGGCGCCGATCGTATCCTCGACGAAGCCGCTTTCGTTCAGCGTATCGGTGTGGATCATCACCTGCACGTCATATTCGTCGGCGACCGACAGGCAGCAGTCGATGGCGCCCGGCGTCGTGCCCCAGTCCTCGTGCAGCTTGAGCGAGGTGGCGCCGGCCAGCACCATCTCGGTCAAAGCGCCCGGCAGCGAGGCATTGCCCTTGCCGGCAAAGGCGAGGTTCATCGGGAAGGCGTCGGCCGCTTCGATCATGCGCGCGATATGCCAGGGGCCGGGTGTGCAGGTGGTGGCAAGCGTGCCGTGCGCCGGTCCCGTGCCGCCGCCGAGCATGCAGGTCATGCCCGACATCAGCGCTTCCTCGATCTGCTGCGGCGCGATGAAGTGAATATGGCTGTCCATGCCGCCGGCGGTGACGATCTTGCCTTCGCCGGCGATCGCCTCCGTGCCCGGGCCGACGATGATATTGACGCCGGGCTGCATATCGGGATTGCCGGCCTTGCCGATCGCCGCGATGCGCCCGTTCTTGAGGCCGATATCGGCCTTGTAGATGCCGGAATGATCGACGATCACCGCATTGGTGATGACGGTGTCGACCGCGCCGTCCGCCCGCGTCACCTGGCTCTGGCCCATGCCGTCGCGGATCACCTTGCCGCCGCCGAACTTCACCTCCTCGCCATAGGTGGTGAAATCCTTCTCGATCTCGATGAAGAGCTCCGTATCGGCAAGGCGCACCTTATCGCCGGTGGTCGGTCCGAACATGCCGGCATAGGCGGCGCGCGAGATCTTATAGGGCATCCATCAGGCTCCGTAGGAGGAGAGATAAGAGCATGATGCCGAAAAGTGTGTGCGGTTTTCGGACGACGTCATGCTCTAACTCTTTAATTTAGAACAGGATTCAGATTTTAGGCCAACCGGGCCTAAAATCATCCTGTTCTAGCATTTTCCCGCCGAGCCGCCTGAGGCGGCCAGCGGCAATATAACGATCGACAAGCTGCCGTTCGGCGGCAAAGGGGTGCCATTCCCAGCCGGCATGACCGAAGCCTGCCAGCGCCACTTCGGCCTCGGCATATTTGCTGAGCACTTCGGCGATGACGATCATGCCGCTGCTCGGCACGACATAGGGCGCGGGCGCAAAGGCCGAAAGCGAGGCATCGACGGCCTCGTGGACCGACTTGCCGATCACCACATGCCTCTTGCCGGTCTCCGCGCAGAAGGCGCCGAACGCCTCCGTATAGTCGTCGCAGAAATCGTCGAGATCGGGATGCGAGACGGCAAGCGGGGGCCGCATCGCGGCGAATTTTTCCGGGTCGCGCACGCTCCAGATTTCACGGGCCGAGACGACGCCGGGATGGGCGCGCCACTCCGGCGAACCGAGCATCGCCTTTGCCGGCCGTCCGGTATTGCAGACCGCGACGGCGTCCGTGCGGCTGCCGCCGACACCGTAGGAGCGGCAATCGTTGAAGCGGATGACGAAATCGGCGGCATCGATGATGCCTGCCTCTCTCTCTCCAACCTCGCCGTTGCCGACGATCACGATCTTCCTGATCACCTTAGTTGCCCATCGTTTCTTCGAGCTCTTTCAGCTCTTTGGTGCGCTTGTCCGTCTCTTCCGCCAGGCATCCGGCAACCAGCATCGGCTCCATCGTGCCGCCGCGGGCCTGAAAGCCGAAGGCGTCGCATTGGGCGTCGCGGTAATCGATCCAGGCGCGCTGCGCTTTCACCAGCGCCTTTTCCGCGCCCTTCATGTCGCCGTCGAGATCCTTGTCGATCGCCACCATGGCGGCGCGGGTCTTCTTGTATTGCTCGTTCAGCGCCTTGTCGGCAGCATCGTGACGCGCCACCTCGCAAGAGGTCATGTCCGATTGCGTCTTGGGGTTCTGGCAATCGATATCCTGAGCGGAGACGTGACCTGCCGTCAGCAGCATCGCCGCCCCGATGAGGAGGATATTCAAACGCATGAATCTCTCCCCTTGTTCTAAAGCTTGCCCATCACCAGCTGGCGGAAGCCGTAGACCTCGCGCTTGCCGGAAAGCGGGATCAGCGTCACCGAGCGCGTCTGCCCCGGCTCGAAACGCACGGCCGTTCCCGAGGGAATATCGAGCCGCTTGCCGTGCGCGGCCGCGCGGTCGAAGGAGAGGCCGGCATTGGTCTCGGCGAAATGATAGTGGCTGCCCACCTGCACCGGCCGGTCGCCCGTATTGGAAACCTCCAGCGTCACCGTCGGCGCACCGGCATTGAGTTCGATGTCGCCGCTTGCGGCAATGATTTCACCCGGAATCATCTCGTTCTCCTCAAGCTGCCCTGGGCGCGCAGCCCTCGGCCTTCAGTACGCGTTTCGTCGACGCCGAATGTCTGGCGAGCATATCAGCCGGCCGGATCGGCCTCGCGACGAGATTGCCGCCGCAATTCGGGCAGACGCCCTTCAGCATATTGTCCACGCAATCGGCGCAGAAGGTGCATTCATAGGTGCAGATCCGCGCCTCCATGCTCTCCGGCGGCAAATCCTTGTCGCAGCACTCGCAGTTGGGTCTGAGTTCCAGCATTCTATTTCCTCACCTGATCGGTTCGTGCACGGTGACGAGCTTGGTGCCGTCGGGGAATGTTGCCTCCACCTGCACGTCGTGGATCATCTCGGCAATGCCTTCCATCACCTGATCGCGGCTGATCACATGGGCACCGGCCTCCATCAGTTCGGCGACGGGGCGGCCGTCGCGGGCGCCTTCGACGACGAAGTCGCTGATCAGCGCGATCGCCTCGGGATAGTTCAGCTTGACGCCGCGCTCCAGCCGCCGCCGCGCCACCATCGCCGCCATTGAAATCAGCAGCTTGTCTTTTTCTCTCGGAGTGAGGTTCATTGCTTGCCCATCTGCTTCGCTTTAGAGATTCCAGACTTTCGGCACAGGCGCACCATTGCGCAAGGCGGAAATGACCGGGATCAGGATTTTTCTCAGCGTGAAGCCGTCGGCCGCCGCAAGGCGAACGACCAGCTTGTCGCTCCAGGCGCTTGCGCCGCTCATCGCCCCCTCGAGAAGGGGCCGGACTCTGCCGAGATAGGCTTCCGCCAGCGGCCCGGCATAAAGCAGCGTCGCAAAGGCCACCTGCCCGCCGAGCACCGCCTGGCGCGCCGCAAGCGCCGCAACACCCTCGGAAAGCCTGAGCTCCTCGGCATGGATCAGCCGGCCCGAGCGGCGGATGCGCCAGCGGTCGCGGAAGAGACCCGTACCCACCGTCTCGCCCATCGCCTTGCGGCCGAGCAGCACGGCTTCGACGGCCAGGAATTCGGCAGTGTCGTCGAGATCGACATCGAGCCGGCGGAAGAGCGCCGCCCGGTCGAAGAGAATGGTTTCCTGCGGTAGCCAGTCGACACGCGCCCCTGCCCCCGCTTCGATGCGGGTCGTCACCTCGGCGACGCCGGCCGAGGCCTTATAGATCTTTTCGCAGGCCTGGGTCGTGACGTCGATCTTCGTGCCGGCGCCGGCAACGACGCTCCAGTCCATCCGGTCGCCGCCGGTCAACCCCCCGGCGGTGTTGATGATGACGGCTTCCATCGAGGCATCGAACGTATCCGGCAGGCGGATCTTTGCCGCCCCCTCCTGATAGAGCTCACGGATGCGCGTACGGCCATCGAGCAGTTTTGCTGCCAGATGCCCGCGTCCTTCCGCTCTTTGCGGTCGCGTGGCTGTCGCCACAATCGTCATATCGTTCCTTTCAGTCGCGCCGCCGCTTCCATTCAATCGCGCTGATGACGGAAAGCAAGCAATTCCCGTGCCGCCTGCGAAGGCCGCCAGCCGGCGCGGGAGATCGGCACAGCATTGCGCCGCCTGCCGCAAAAAGCGGCAGCTGCCGGTCAGACGGTCAAATGACGGCGGGCCTCCGGCGTATCCAGCGTCTCGGCCAGTCCTTCATGCACGATCTCGCCGCGGTCCATGATGTAGACATAATCGGCAAGCTCCCGGCAGAAATCGAGATATTGCTCGACGAGCAGGATCGCCATGCCGGTGGAGTCGCGCAGGTAACGGATCGCCCGGCCGATATCCTTGATGATCGACGGCTGAATGCCTTCGGTCGGCTCGTCGAGCACCAGTATCCTCGGCCGCGTCACCATCGCCCGGCCGATCGCCAGCTGCTGCTGCTGCCCGCCGGAGAGATCGCCGCCGCGCCGCGACAGCATCGACTTCAGCACCGGGAAGAGGCTGAAGATATCGTCGGGTATGTTGCGGTCGCGGCGGCCGAGCGGCGCAAAACCGGTTTCGAGATTTTCCTTGACCGTCAGCAGCGGGAAAATCTCGCGCCCTTGCGGCACGTAGCCGATGCCCTGCTTGGCGCGGGCAAAGGGCGGCAGGCCGTTGAGCTTGGTGTCGTTGAAGGTGACGGTGCCGGCCGATAGCGGGTGCTGGCCGGTGACCGCGCGCAGGAGCGAACTCTTGCCGACGCCGTTGCGCCCCAGAACGCAAGTGATCTTGCCCATCTCCGCCTTGATGGAGATGCCGCGCAGCGCCTGGGCGGCGCCATAATGCAGGTTTGCGTTTTCGACTGTCAGCATCCGTTCACCCGTTTCCCATCAGTTCATCAGGCTGCGCCTCAGCATCTGCAGGGCGTATTCCTGTTGCGTCGTTTTTTCGCCGCCGGCGGCGGCCACATCCTCGGCAATGCCGATCAGTTGCTGGCGCTCCTGCATGTCGAGCGCCTTGATCCAAAGATCCCGGAACCGGCGGATCGGATCTTCGGGACTGGTGACGTTCTTGGACGCCCACTCACCGAAAACCAGCACCTCCTCCATGTCTTCAGGCCGGATGATGCCTTTCATGCGGTTGCGGATGACGTCTTTCGCCGCATCCAGATACATCGGCTTTTCCTGGGCAAGGCAGAAGAAGAACGCCACCGCCGCGATCGCCGGATCGGCAATCGAGGCCATCGGCGCTGCCTCCGCCTGCTTGCGAAGCTTTCCGCGCTTATAGGCGCCCCGCATGCGCTCGACGGAATCGATGATCTCGCTTCCCGCCTCACGCATCATTTTCAAACGCCAATACCAGGCGGCCGCGCCGCTGATCGCCACGACCAGAATGCCGAGAAAAGCCATGATGAAACCCCACAATAAAACCCGCCCGTTTTAGAGCGTCTTCTCCTGTCAGGTTCAAGCCTGGAAGTTGCATTCTTCACCGTCCCAGATAGTTCTCGATCACCTTCGGATCGGAACTGACGAAATCGATCGATCCTTCCGCCAGCACCGAGCCCTCCGCAAGGCACGTCACCTTGACGCCGAGGTCGCGGATGAAGCCCATATCGTGCTCGACGACGACGACCGAGCGGGTCTTGGCGATGTCCTTGAGCAGGATCGCCGTTTCCGCCGTCTCGGCATCGGTCATGCCGGCCACCGGCTCGTCGACGAGCAAGAGCTTCGGCTCCTGGGCGAGCAGCATGCCGATCTCCAGCCACTGCTTCTGCCCATGCGAGAGGTTGGCGGCCAGTTCATCGCGCCGGTGCGTCAACCGCACCGTTTCGAGGATTTCCTCGATGCGTGCCTTGTCCTCGCCCGAAAGCCGGTAGAACAGCGTCGAAAACACCGAGCGGCGGCGGTTCAGCGCCAGTTCCAGATTGTCCCAGACCGTATGGCTTTCGAAGACCGTCGGCTTCTGGAATTTGCGGCCAATGCCGAGCTGGGCGATATCGGCTTCGTCCTTCTTGGTGAGGTCGACGGTGCCGTTGAAGAACACCTCGCCCTCGTCGGGCCGGGTCTTGCCGGTGATGATGTCCATCATCGTCGTCTTGCCGGCGCCGTTCGGCCCGATGATGGCGCGAAGTTCACCCGGCTCGATGACGATCGAGAGCGAATTCAGCGCCTTGAAGCCATCGAAGGAAACGGAGACGCCGCTGAGATAAAGCACGCTGGTAGGTTTGACGTCAGGGATCATGGCGCTCACTCCGCTGCCTGGATTTTCGGCTCGACGCCGTCTTCCAGAGCCGCCGGCGGCGCAGCTTCGGTGACGCTCTTCCGCCTGGCGAAATAGTGCGCGACCGTGCCGACGACGCCCTTCGGCAGGAACAGCGTGACCGCGACGAAAAGCCCGCCGAGCGCAAAGAGCCAGACCTCCGGGAAGAGACCGGTGAAGATCGTCTTGCCGCCATTGACCAGGATCGCGCCGATGATCGGGCCGATCAGCGTGCCTCGCCCGCCGACAGCCGTCCAGATGACGACTTCGATGGAATTGGCGGGCGCGAATTCGCCGGGATTGATGATGCCGACCTGCGGTACGTAGAGCGCACCCGCTATGCCCGCCATCATCGCCGAAACGACGAAGGTGAAGAGCTTGAAATGCTCGACGCGGTAGCCGAGGAAGCGCGTGCGGCTTTCCGCATCGCGCACGCCGACCAGCACCTTGCCGAACTTCGAGCGCACGATCGCCGAGGCGATCGTCAGCGACAGCGCCAGGAAGATCGCGGTCGCTGCAAAGAGGCTGGCGCGCGTGCCGTCGGCCTGGATGTTGAAGCCGAGGATATCCTTGAAGTCGGTCATGCCGTTATTGCCCCCGAAACCCATGTCGTTGCGGAAGAAGGCCAGCAGCAGCGCATAGGTCATCGCCTGGGTGATGATCGAGAGGTAAACGCCGTTGACACGGGAGCGGAAGGCGAACCAGCCGAAGACGAAGGCGAGCAGGCCCGGCACGGCGAGCACCATCAGCGCCGCGAACCAGAACTGGTCGAAGCCGTACCAGAACCAGGGCAGTTCCTTCCAGTTCAGGAACACCATGAAATCGGGCAGGACGGGATCGCCGTAGACGCCGCGCGAGCCGATCTGGCGCATCAGATACATGCCCATCGCATAACCGCCGAGCGCGAAGAAGGCGCCGTGGCCGAGCGAGAGGATGCCGCAGAAACCCCAGACGAGATCGAGCGCCAGCGCCAGCAGCGCATAGGTCAGATACTTGCCGAACAGCGCCATGATATAGGTCGGGATGTGCAGCGGATGGCTCGGGCCGGTCGCGAGGTTCAAGACGGGCACCAGAATGGCGACCGCCAGCAGCAGCGCGACGGCGACAGAGATCCTGCGATCGAGAGACCGGAGAAGGAAGGTCGTTATCATGCTTCCACCGCCCTTCCTTTGAGTGCGAAGAGCCCGCGCGGACGCTTCTGGATGAAGAGAATGATGAGGACGAGCACCAGGATCTTGCCGAGCACGGCGCCGGCGAAAGGCTCGAGGAACTTGTTGACGACGCCGAGCGACAAGGCGCCGACCAGCGTGCCCCAGAGATTGCCGACACCGCCGAAGACGACGACCATGAAGCTGTCGATGATATAGTTCTGGCCGAGGTTCGGCGAGACGTTGTCGATCTGCGAGAGCGCCACACCCGCCATGCCGGCAATGCCGGAGCCGAGCGCGAAGGTGAAGGCGTCGACCCAGCCGGTGCGGATGCCCATGGAGGAGGCCATGCGCCGGTTCTGCGTCACCGCCCGCATCTGCAGGCCGAAGGCGGAGCGCTTGAGCAGCATCAGCAGCGTCAGGAACACCACCAGCGAAAAGACGATGATCCAGAGCCGGTTCCAGGTGATGACCAGCCCGCCGAAATCGAAGGCGCCGGACATCCAGCTCGGATTGCGGACCTCGCGATTGGTCGGGCCGAAATAGCTGCGGATCGCCTGCTGCAAGATCAGCGAAACGCCCCAGGTGGCGAGCAGCGTTTCCAGCGGCCGGCCGT
This sequence comes from Rhizobium sp. J15, assembly GCF_002531825.1. Taxonomy (GTDB): domain Bacteria; phylum Pseudomonadota; class Alphaproteobacteria; order Rhizobiales; family Rhizobiaceae; genus Rhizobium. The sequence continues at coordinate 54,588 of NZ_NWSX01000025.1, forward strand.
AGAGATAGCGGATCACCGAACGTTCGATCACGAGGCCGACGAGGCCGGTGAAGAGGAAGGCGGCCGGCACCGCGAAGGCCAGCGAATAATCGGCAAGCGAAGGAAAGGCCGAGGCAATCGTTTCCTGCACGACATAGGTCGTATAGGCGCCGATCATCACCATCTCGCCATGCGCCATGTTGATGACGCCCATGACGCCGAAGGTGATGGCAAGGCCGATCGCCGCAAGCAGCAGCACGGAGCCGAGCGACAGGCCGTACCAGACGTTCTGGACGACATCCCAAAGCGCCAGATCGCGGTTGATCGAGTCGATCTCCGCCTGGATCGCCGGCTTCAGATCGTCAGGCGCGGTCGCCATCGCCGTCGACAGGATCGTCAGCGCATCGCGGCCGCCGCGCGCGGCGATCGTATCGATCGCGGCCTTCTTCTCCTCGATGCCGGCGTCGCTCTTCAGCACCATCACGGCGCGCGCCGCTTCCATCGTGTTTTTGATCTCACCGTCCTTCTCGCTCGAAAGAGCCGAATTCAGGAGATCGAGATTGGCGGGATCGGCGTCCTTGAGCATGCCTTCGGCCGCTGCGAGCCGCGCGGAGCGATCCGGGCTCAGAAGCGTCAGCTGGCTCATCATCGTCGTGATCGTGGTGCGCAGCGCATTATTGATCTTGACCTTCGACATCGTGTCGGGGTCGATGTCGGCGACCGCCTCGCCGGTGATCGGATCGGAATAAGTCGGCTCGTCCTCCGTGCCGCCCTGCACGAGAACGGGACCGCCTTCCGAATTGACGTAGAGCTGGCCGTCGCTCAAGCGCTGCAGGATCTGGCTGACATGCGAATCCCCGGAAGCGACGAGCGCCCGGATGGCCGCGTCACGCTCGGGAAAACCGCCGACGCCGAGCGCATCGACAAGGGCGTGCACATCGTCCTGGGCGCGAAGGCCGGCCGCCGGGAGCGTCAGCCCCGAAAGCATCAGGCAAAATGTCAGAAGAAAAATCTTGATGGCGCGAAACATCTTCTCTCTCGCCTCGATTGTCGCCGGCCGGAGGCGCAGCGGTAAGGACGGAGCTTCCGCCCGGATCAGATCCGGACGGAAGTCTTCAGGCTGTCAACGGATCGGGGTTTTCCTCAGGAGCCCTTGCCGCCGCACTTGCCGGTCGCAACATTGAAGTTGCCGCAGTTGAGGGGCTTGCGCCAATCGGAGATCAGGTCCTTGGAGTCGGGCAGGTAATCCGACCATTCGTCACCGACGACGGCGGGCGTCTGCTGGACGATTTCGAACTGGCCGTCGGCCTGGATTTCACCGATCAGCACCGGCTTGGTGATGTGGTGGTTCGGCATGACGGTGGCATAGCCGCCGGAGAGGTTCGGAACGGTGACGCCGATAATGTTGTCGAGAACAGCATCCGTATCGGTGGTGCCGGCGGCCTGCACGGCCTTCACCCAGGCGTTGAAGCCGATATAGGCGGCCTCCATCGGGTCGTTGGTCACGCGCTTGTCGTTCTTGGTGAACGCATGCCATTCCTTGATGAACTTCTTGTTGGCCGGGCTTTCCACGGACTCGAAGTAGTTCCAGGCGGCGAGATGGCCGACGAGCGGCTTGGTGTCGAGACCGGCAAGCTCTTCTTCGCCGACCGAGAAGGCGACGACCGGGATGTCGGTTGCCTTGATGCCCTGGTTGCCGAGTTCCTTGTAGAAAGGCACGTTGGCGTCGCCGTTGATGGTCGAGACGACGGCGGTCTTCTTGCCGGCAGAACCGAATTCCTTGATCTTGGCGACCTCTGTCTGCCAGTCGGAGAAGCCGAAGGGCGTGTAGTTGACGAGGATGTCTTCCTTCGGAATGCCCTTGGATTCGAGATAGGCTTCGAGGATCTTGTTGGTCGTGCGGGGATAGACGTAGTCGGTGCCTTCGAGCACGAAGCGCTTCACGCCTTCGGTGTTCATCAGGTAGTCGACGGCTGGGATCGCCTGCTGGTTCGGAGCGGCACCGGTGTAGAAGATGTTGCGCGAGGATTCTTCGCCTTCATACTGCACGGGGTAGAAGAGCAGCGAGTTCAGCTCTTCGAAAACGGGCAGGACGGATTTGCGCGAGGACGACGTCCAGCAGCCGAAGACGGCGGCGACCTTGTCCTTTTCGATCAGCTCGCGTGCCTTTTCGGCAAAGAGCGGCCAGTCGGACGCCGGATCGACGACGACGGCTTCGAGCTTCTTGCCGAGAAGGCCGCCCTTCTTGTTCTGCTCGTCGATGAGCATCAGCATGGCGTCTTTCAGCGTGGTTTCGGAAATCGCCATCGTGCCGGAGAGCGAATGCAGCACGCCGACCTTGATGGTGTCATCGGCAGCGACCGCGCCATGGAAGGCGGCCGAGGCCGCCATGACGGCGCCGAGTGCTGCGCCGGTAAGAATGGATTTGAGATTCATTTGGTTGATCCCCTCTTTGTTCCGCAACAGGCCGGAAACGAAATTCACTGTTGCCGAGGGGGACTATCGGGTGCTGCAGCGCGAAAACACATACGCAAAATGACGTAGGCGCAGGGGGTAAACGGGCAGGCCGAAAAGCAAAGGGCATCCCGCGGCCGGGATGCCCTGCAGCTATGAGACGGAAAATCAGTAGCCGATCCTCAAGGTGACCGATGTCGGGCCATAGGAGAGGCTCGCCCTGTGGCCGGAGATGGTGAACTTGCCGAAGCTGCCGGTGACGTTGTCGGCCTTCAGGATCTCGATCCTGGTTCCGGGCGCCGGGGAGAAACCGTCGGCAAGCGCCACGTCGAGATCACCGGCGAGCTCCGCCTTGCCCTTGACAACCAGGGTGCCGGCGCCATCCGCGCCGAGCGCCAGCTTCGCCACCCCATTGGAGACCTGCTGATAGTCGCCGCCCACGGTCAGAGGCTTGTCAGCGGCCAGAACCAGCGAACCGCCATTGACAGTCAGCCCGCCGCTGCCCAAGGCCGAGGACGATCCGGCGACCAGCACGCCCGCTTCCAGAACGGTGCCGCCGGCATAGCTGTTGGCGCCCGACAGGCCGAGGATGCCGCTGCCGCTCTTCACCAGCCTGCCCTTGCCGCCGATGTCGTTGCGCCAGGTGTCGATCGCATTGAAACCGCCCTTCTCCGCATCCATCGTCACGGTCACATCCTGGTCGAAAGCGCCGTAGCCGTCGGCTGCGGCAAACAGGTTGAGGCGGCCGTAACCTTCGGCGTCGTCAATAAGCGGATAGCCCGAGGCGATCGCCGTCGTCTTCAGAACCTCGCGGCGCTGCTCGCCATCGAGATAGGGCAGACGCGTTTCGAGAAGCGCTTCGGCGCCCTGCGGCACGCGGGCCGGCTGATCGGTCGGATGGATCGTCGGCAGGCCATAGCTCAGGCGCTGCAGCACGTAAGCCCGATTGGCGTCATGATCGGCGAAACGGTCCGCGGCAAGCGGCGCCGCATGAGCGGCGACTTGAAGCGCACCCGCATCGGCAACGCCGGACTTTGCGATCAGCCACGACTGCGCCTGGGCGTAGGCATCGCTCTTCAGCGCGGCATTATCGGCCTTGTTCAGGTTGTAGACGACCGTGGCGGTGCCGAGCATGCGGCCGCCCATCACGTCGAGCGGAGAATGCATGCCGGCAAGGATGCGGTCTTCGCCCAGTTCGCTGGCGCGTGTGATCATTTCCTGGAAGCGCTGCGGCACGAGATAAGCCATGGCGAGCGCATCGCGCCAGGCTTCCGCCGTATGTCCGCTCGGGAAGCCGCCGTCCTCGACCGGCTTGCCGCTCTTGGCAGGCGCGAGCGTCGGGACGACCGAAACGTCCTGGCTCCAGCGATAGGGACGCGCATATTTGAAATAGCGCTTGGCGGGCTCCGTCGAGCCGTCACCGCTTGCCGCGTTGATGAAGTCGATGGCAAGGCCCATGTCAGGATTGGCATCGGTCTTGTTTTCCGTGTCCGGCTTGCTGCCGGCGCCGCGATTGTTGCCCTTGTCGTCATACTTGACCGTCGTCGCGTCGGCCGCCACCTCGGTGATCGTGGTGGTCTGCTTGGAACCGGCCTTCCAGGCATCGGTCAGCGGGCCGAGGCCGTCGACGATGCTGGCATTCTTGCCGCGCCGGTCGTCGAGATAGGCGGCAACGGCCTGCTCGGCCGTCCGCGCCTTGGTCACCTTGACGGAATAGGCGATGTTCGCGTCATGGACAAGCTTGTTGACGATCTGACCGTCGGTCTTGCTGAAGGGAATGCCGTCCCAATCCGTCTTGGCGACCGCCGCGCAATTGTCCTTGGCAGGCGCCTCGACGCCGGCGTCGACGAAAGGTGTGCGCGGCGTCCAGACTTCCAGGAAGCCGGAGAGAAGATGAACGGCGGCATTGGTGTCCACCGTCGAGAAGCAGGCGTCACCACGCTTGTTGGTATTTCCGGTTTCGGCATAAGGCACCTTTGCCGCTGTGGCCTGATCGGCGGCAGCAAGCGACGGGACGATCGAAACGAGGCAGACAAGAGCGGTGCTCAGACGGAAAAAGCTTAAAACAGACATGGGTGCACCCGAAATGGTTGAACGAACGGCGGGAGGGTTAGAGCGCTTATGTGACAGAGCCGTTTCAAAAATATTACTGTTCTGCGAATCTGCCAATGCTCCGCCTCTTGCCTTTCCCGTCCATCCCGCCAAAACTGCCGCGGAGAAGATGAGCCCAACAAGAGTGCCGGAAAGAGGGCATGACAGCGCGCCAACGCATCATTCCGGTGAGACGCGAATACAATCGCTGGGTCGCCAACCAAACGCTGGAAGATTATGCGCTGCGCTTCACCGCAAAGAGCGCCCGCCATTTCTCGTCCGAGCGCATTTCGCAGACCGCCATCGGCGCGATCTCCTTCCTGGCGCTCGAAGCGATCGGCGGCGCGATCACCCTCTCCTACGGCACCACCAACGCCTTCTATGCCATCATCGTCGCCTCGCTCGCCATGCTGGCGATCGGCCTGCCGATCAGCCGCTACGCCATCCGTCACGGCGTCGATATCGATCTTCTGACGCGCGGCGCCGGTTTCGGCTATATCGGCTCCACCATCACCTCGCTGATCTATGCAAGCTTCACCTTCATGCTGTTTGCGATCGAGGCGTCGATCATGTCCGGCGCGCTGGAGCTGACACTCGGCATTCCGCTCTGGATCGGCTATATCATCAGCGCCGTCATGGTGATTCCGCTGGTAACGCACGGCGTGCGGCTGATCAGCAAGTTCCAGCTGATCACCCAGCCCTTCTGGATCGTGCTGAACATCCTGCCCTTCATCTTCATCGCCTTGATGGACTGGGAGAAGTTCGATCTCTGGCGCGCCTTTTCCGGCATCCGCCACGCCTCCGGCCCGCCGGGCACCATCGCCGACTTCGATCTGGTGGAGTTCGGCGCCGCCTCCGCCGTCATCCTGGCGCTGATGTCGCAGATCGGCGAGCAGGCCGATTTCCTGCGCTTCCTGCCGCCGGTGCCGCAGCGCAAATGGCGCCATCGCCTGGCTATCTTCCTTGCCGGACCCGGCTGGGTCATCATCGGCGCGCCGAAGCTGCTTGCCGGCTCCTTCCTCGTCGTTCTGACCTTCACCTCCGGCGTGCCCCTCGACCGCGCCGCCGATCCCGCGCAGATGTATCTGACCGCCTTCGGCTACATGGTCCCCTGGCACAATGCGGCGCTGTTGCTGATGGCGGCCTTCGTCGTCGTCTCGCAGCTCAAGATCAACGTGATGAACGCCTATGCCGGCTCGCTCGCCTGGTCGAACTTCTTCTCCCGGCTGACCCACAGCCATCCCGGCCGCGTCATCTGGCTGGTCTTCAACGTGGCGATCGCTCTGTTGCTGATGGAACTCGGCATCTACCGGCTGCTGGAGGAAACGCTCGGCATCTTCTCGATCATCGCCATGGCCTGGCTCTGCACGATCTCCGCCGATCTCTTCATCAACAAGCCGCTGGGGCTCGCCCCTCCCGGCATCGAGTTCAAGCGCGCCCATCTCTACGACATCAACCCCGTCGGCCTCGGCGCCATGACGCTGTCGGCAACCCTATCGCTGATCGCCCATTTCGGCGCCTTCGGCGAGACAGCCGCTTCGCTCGCGCCCTATATCACCCTCGCAATCGCCTTCATCGCGACGCCGACGCTCGCCTGGGCGACGAGAGGCAAATTCTATCTCGCCCGCAAGCCGCGCCAGAGCTGGAAGACGCTGACGAGCATCACCTGCTCCGTCTGCGAACACCCGTTCGAGCCGGAGGATATGGCCTGGTGCCCCGCCTATGCCGCGCCGATCTGCTCGCTCTGCTGCTCGCTCGACAGCCGCTGCCACGACATGTGCAAGCCGGCAGCGCGTTTCAACGCCCAGGTCGGCACCGTCGCCAGGACGCTGTTGCCGGAAAGCATTCTGGGCAAGCTGACGACGCGCCTCGGCCGCTATGGCATCGCCGTCGCGCTGGCGCTGACCGCCATCGGCGCAATCCTGGCGATGATCGCCCATCAGGTCGCCTCCGCCTCGCCCGAGACGGCCGAAGTGGTCAATCGCACCATCCTCATCGTCTTCTTCGTCTTCTCGGTGATTTCAGGCGTCGTCTGCTGGTTCTACGTGCTTGCCCATGACAGCCGCGTCGTCGCCGAGGAAGAATCCTCGCGCCAGAACACGCTGCTGCTCAAGGAAATCGCCGCCCACAAGAAGACCGACGCCGCCCTGCAGAATGCCAAGGAGACGGCCGAAGCCGCCAACCGCGCCAAGAGCCGCTATGTCGTCGGCCTCAGCCATGAGCTGCGCACGCCTTTGAATGCCGTGCTCGGCTATGCCCAGATCCTCGAACGCGACGAGACGATCCCCGCGCCGCGCCATTCCTCGATCAAGGTCATCCGCCGCAGCGCCGAACATCTCTCCGGCCTGATCGACGGCCTTCTCGATATTTCCAAGATCGAGGCCGGCCGCCTGCAGGTCTATTCCAACGAGATCAACATCCAGGATTTTCTCGACCAGATCGTCGAGATGTTCCGCCCGCAGGCGCAGGCAAAGGGGCTTGCCTTCCTGCATGCGCGCTCGCCCGCCTTGCCGCAATTCGTCCGCACCGATGAAAAGCGCCTGCGCCAGATCCTGGTCAACCTGCTCTCCAATGCCATCAAGTTCACCGACGAGGGCAGCGTCACCTTCGATGTCGCCTATCGCAGCCAGGTTGCGACCTTTACCGTCACCGACACCGGCCGCGGCATCGCCGAGAAGGATCTGACGCGCATTTACGAACCCTTCCAGCGCGGCGAGGCCGACAGCGTGCGGCCGATGCCCGGCCTCGGTCTCGGCCTCACCATCACCCGGCTCCTGACCAACACGCTCGGCGGCGAAATTGCGGTTTCGAGCGTCAAGGACGAAGGCTCGACCTTCCGCGTGCGGCTGATGCTGTCCGCCGTCATGCGCGCCGCAGCACCGCCGCAGGAAAAGCGCATCGCCGGCTATGACGGCCCGCGCCGCACGATCGTCGTCGTCGACGACAACGAGGATCACCGCGAGATGATGCGCGAAATCCTGGCGCCGCTCGATTTCATCGTGCTGACGGCGGCAGGCGGTGCGGAATGCCTGACGCTGATCGACGGCATCATGCCCGACCTCTTCCTTGTCGATATCCTGATGCCCGGCATGAGCGGCTGGCAGCTCGTCTCGCGCCTGCGCGAGGCCGGCCAGACGGCCCCGGTGCTGATGCTTTCGGCCAATATCGGCGATGCGGCGGTTCTGAGCGACAGCGACGACAGCCACAATGATGCGATCGGCAAGCCCGTCGACATCCGCCAGCTGCGCGACAAGCTCGCTTTGCATCTCGGCCTGAAATGGATCTATGCCGATGCGGCGCCGGCCATCGTGGAAAAGACCAAGGCGCCGATGCTGAGCCCGGGTGCCGCCCATGTGCAGGAACTGCTGCGGCTCGGCGAGATCGGTTACATCAGAGGCATTGAAGCGAAGCTTTCCGACCTTGCCAAGGTGGAGGCAAATCGGCCATTCACGGAGGCTCTTCGACCCTATGTAGCCGCCTTCGATCTGACCGGCTTCATGAACTTCCTGCACGACTTCGACGAAAAGGTGGAATCCATTGGCTGAGCCGGCCCTCCCTCGCGACATCGTTCTTCTCGTCGACGACTCGCCGGAGGCGCTGGGCTTCCTGACCGACGCGCTCGAACAGTCCGGCTTCTCGGTGCTGATCGCGACGTCGGGCACGGCGGCACTTGGCATCGTCGAGCGCATCACGCCCGATCTCATCCTGCTTGACGCGGTCATGCCCGCCATGGACGGCTTCGAGACCTGCCGCCGGCTGAAGGCGAATGCCGCGGTGGCGCAGGTGCCGGTCATCTTCATGACCGGACTGACCGAGACCGAGCATGTCGTGCATGCGCTGGAATCCGGCGGCGTCGATTACCTCACCAAGCCGATCAACATCGACGAATTGCGCGCCCGCATCCGCGTCCATCTCAGAAATGCCCGCTCGACCCAGAGCGCCCGTGTCGCGCTGGATGCCGCCGGACGCCATCTGCTGGCGGTCAAGGGCGACGGTGCGATCCATTGGTCGACGCCGCAGGCAACGCGGCTGGTCAATACGGCGATGGGCAGCGACGACGGCATGGAGGTCGTCGTCCGCCATATCGCCGGCTGGATGCGCGACCGCATGGCCGCAGTGCGCGACGGCATCATCTCGATCACCCATGCCGGCCAGGCGGCGCTGCAGCTCGCCTTCCTCGGCGCGATCGGCCCGGACGAATATCTCTTCCGCCTCACGGCCGCCAGCCAGCGCAGCGACGACGAGGTGCTGCGCCAGCGCTTCTCGCTCACACAGCGCGAATCCGAAGTGCTTCTCTGGATCGCCAAGGGCAAGGCCAACCGCGATATCGGCGAGATATTGGGACTGTCGGCGCGCACGGTGAATAAGCACCTCGAGCAGATCTATGTGAAACTCGGCGTCGAGAACCGCGCCTCGGCTGCGGTAAAAGCGACGCATGTGCTGCACGAGGTGTAGAGGCATATTGCAAGGCACGCCGTGTCCGCCCTCTCCATGATCCTTCAGACGATCCGATCGGGCGCGTCCCTGCCCTCGATGAAATCCGTCACTTCTCGACCACCTTCATGCCCATGGCGGTCCGCATTTTCTTCGTCGCGCTGCCGCGATGCGGCAGCAGAGCCGCATTCTCAATCCGCCGCAAGGTTTCCGGTACATTCGGTTCCGCCTCATAGACATCGAGCCACGCACCGCGGATCGTGCCTGCCGCCAGAACCGAAATCAGCACAGCTTCATCCACGACGTCGCCGCAGGCGAACCGCACTGAAATGTGCTGAAAAAGAAAGAAGCCCGGTAGGAACCGGGCTTCGATCAGATCGTATCCAAAAAGGAAGTAAAGCTTACATGCCCTGCGGGACGTAGGTGTACTTGCCGTCCGCGCCCTTCTTCCATTCGTACATGATGTAGCCAGGAATCTTCGGGTCGCCCTTTTCGTCGAACGAAATGTCGCCGAGAACCGTCGGGAACGGACCCTTTTCCTTCATGGCAGCGGCGACGGCTTCAGGATCCACCGAACCGGCAGCCTTGGCGGCACCGGCGATCGCCTGCATCGCAGCGTAGGAGTAGAGCGTATAGGCTTCGGGGTTGAAACCGGCAGCCTTGAACTTTTCGACGAGTTCCTTGTTGGCCGGGTTCAGCGTCGGGTCGGGACCGAAGGTGTTGAGCGTACCGGCAACGGCGTCACCGGCGATCGAGGCCAGTTCGTTCGAAACGATGCCAGCGCCCGAAACCAGCGTTGCCTTCAGGCCCTGGTCGGCAGCCTGGCGGATGATGAGACCGGCTTCGGTGTGCAGGCCGCCCCAATAGATGATCGAGACGCCGGCTTCCTTCATCTTGGCGATGAGGGCCGAGAAGTCCTTGTCGCCGACATTGATGCCTTCGTACATGACTTCGGTCACGCCGGCGGCATTCATGGCCTTCTTGGTTTCGTCTGCAAGGCCCTGACCGTACGGGGTCTTGTCGTGAACGACGGCGATCTTGGCATCCTTGAAGTGGTCGGCAAGATACTTGCCGGCGATGGCGCCCTGCTGGTCGTCACGGCCGCAGGTGCGGAACGTGTTCCAGAGGCCGCGCTCGGTGAACTTCGGGTTGGTAGCAGCCGGGGTGATTTCGAGAATGCCGTTTTCGGCATAGACTTCCGAAGCCGGGATCGAAACGCCCGAGTTGAAGTGGCCGATGACGAACTTGACGCCGTCAGCAACGAATTTGTTGGCGACCGAAATGCCCTGCTTCGGGTCGGAGACGTCGTCGCCGAGCTCGATCTTGATCTGCTCGCCGTTGATGCCGCCAGCAGCGTTGATGTCGGCGGCCGCCTGCTCGGCGCCCTTCTGAAGCTGCGCGCCGAAAGCGGCGTTCGGGCCGGTCAGCGGACCAGCGACAGCGATGAGGACGTCGGCCCAGGCGTTGCCGCTGAAGGCGACCATCGCCGTCAGAGCCACTGCCGACAGAAGAGACTTCTTCATATTGTTACTCCCAATTTTTGGGCGGGTTCCGGTCCAAGACCCGGCGCATTACCCACCATTGACTGCGCCAGGAAAGCTGTTCCACTCTGAAGGCAATTCATGCCTAGTTTCAACGGACTGTCAATGTTTGTCCTTCCACGAAAACGCGGAAGTTTTTTCGTACAGCCAGTAATAGTTGTTTACCATCTGATTGGTGCGGCGATAGCGGAAGCCGGCCGTCGCGAAGACCAGCAGCGTCACGAAATCGATGCCGTAATAGAGGGCGCTGAGCATCGGCCCATTGAACAGGGCATGGTGCAGAAACTGCATCGCCCAGGCCAGCAGGAAGGTATAGACGACCACCAGCGGATAGTCGTTCCAGCCGTCTGCAACCGCCTTGCCGGCCCGCCAGGCCGTCCAGAAGCCGATCAGTACGACGATCGCGCGGATGACGACGCGAGCGCCGCTATCGCTTTCGAAGAAAAGCCCCTGCATGTTAATCTCTCCCTTCGACGAGAGCACGATGCCGAAAATTATAACCCGCGTTTTCGGTCGACGTCATGCTCTCATCATTTCATTCAGAGCAGGATTCATATTTTGGCTAACGCGCCCTAAAATCATCCCGCTCTAGTGTCTTCCACCTTCGAGATAAGCGGCGCGGACCTCGGGGTTGGCGAGAAGTTCCTTGCTGGAGCCGCTCATCGTTACCTTGCCGTTCACCATGACGTAGCCGCGATGCGAAAGCCTGAGAGCTGCGAACGCATTCTGCTCGACCAGGAAAACGGTCAGACCTTCCTGCTCATTCAGCTTTTTGATCGCCTCGAAGATGCCCTTTACGATGAGCGGCGCCAGGCCAAGCGAAGGTTCGTCGAGCAGCAGCAGCTTCGGGCGGGCCATGAGTGCACGCCCGATCGACAGCATCTGCTGCTCGCCGCCCGAAAGGGTGCCGCCGCGCTGGGCATGGCGTTCCTTGAGGCGCGGGAAGAGCGCGAAGATTTTCTCGACGTCCTCGGCGAAATATTTGAGATTGTCGAGACCCGCACCCATCTGCAGGTTCTCCAGAACCGTCATGCGCGGGAAGATGCGGCGACCTTCCGGCGACTGCGCGATGCGCAGCCGGGCGATTTCATGGGTCGGAAGCTTGGTGATGTCGCGGCCCTCGAAGACGACGGAGCCGGTGCGGGCCTGAGGACTGCCGCAGATCGTCATCATCAGCGTCGACTTGCCGGCGCCGTTGGCGCCGATCAGGCTGACGATCTCACCCTTGTTGACCTGCACATCGATGCCGGCCAATGCACGGATATTGCCATAATAGGTTTCGACGCCATTCACCTGAAGAAGCGGTTGACCCGTCATTACTGCATCGCCCATCAGTTTGAGCCTCCTTCGAGCTGCTCGACGGTTGCGATCACCTCTTCCACTTCCTCATCCTCGACGCCGAGATAGGCCGCGATGACCTTCGGATCGTTCTTCACATGGTCGGGCGTTCCATCGGAGATCTTCTGCCCATATTCGAGAACGACGACATGGTCGGAAATTTCCATGACCACCGACATGTCGTGTTCGATGAGCAGGATGGACGTTCCGGTTTCGGCGCGGATGCTCTGCAGAAGCTCGTTGAGCTTTGCCGATTCCCGCGGATTGAGGCCGGCGGCCGGTTCATCCAGGCAAAGCAGCTCCGGGCCGGTGCACATGGCACGCGCAATCTCGAGACGTCTTTGGGCGCCGTAAGGCAGATCGCCCGCCGGATCGTCGGCGCGATCGATCAGTTCTGCCTTTTCAAGCCAATGGCGCGCGAGTTCGACCGCGGCGGTTGCCTCCCGCTTATAGGGACCGATGCCGATGAGGCCGAGGATGGTGAAGCCCGACGCCTGCATCAGCTTGTTGTGCTGGGCGACGAGCAGATTTTCGAGAACGGTCAGGCCGGAGAACAGCCGGATGTTCTGGAAGGTGCGCGCAACCTTGGCTTCCTTGGTGATGCGAAAGTCCGGCAGACGCTCCAAAAGGTACTGCTTGCCGCTTTTCTGGTTGAGCGTGATCATGCCCATCGTCGGCTTGTAGAAGCCGGTGATGCAGTTGAAGACAGTTGTCTTGCCGGCGCCATTCGGGCCGATCAGCGCGGTGATATCGCCGCGCTTGGCCTCGAAGGAGAAGTCGTTGATGGCCATCAGGCCGCCGAACTTCATCGACAGGTGCTCGACCTTGAGCAAAGTGTCGCTCGACATCGCGTTGGTAACGGGGCTCATCAACCGTGGCCCTCCTTGGTGAAGCTTCCTGAGACCGCCTTGCGCTCCTTGAGGAAGGCGGTCGGCTCACGCGAACCGACGAAGCCGCGTGGCTTGAACAGCATGACGATGACCATGGCCAGGCCGAAGATCAACATCCGGTAGAGTTCCGGCGTAAAGTCAGGTCCGAAGATCTCCTTCAGGAAATCCATTTCGCGAAGAGCCTCGGTGCCGCCGACCATGACAACAGCAGCGATCGCAATACCCGTCAGCGAACCCATGCCGCCAAGAACGACAATAGCAAGAATGACTGCCGACTCCAGGAAGACGAAGGATTCCGGTGAAACGAAGCCTTGGCGGGCTGCAAAGAACGAGCCTGCGAAGCCCCCGAACATTGCACCCGTCGCGAACGCCGTGAGCTTGGTCGTCACGGTGTTGATACCAAGTGAACGGCAGGCGATCTCGTCTTCACGCAGCGCTTCCCATGCACGACCGATCGGCATGCGGCGCAGTCGGATCGTGACATAGGCGGTCAGCATGCAAAGCGCCAGGATGACGTAGAACAGGAAGACCTTGTAGTAGCCGGAGGCCATGGGCAGCCCGAACACTTTGGCAAAATTGTTCGCTTTGCCGACGTCAAAAGTCCAGATGCCGAAGATCGACGCCTTGGCGATGCCGGAAATACCGAAAGTGCCTTTCGTAACTTCCGTCCAATTTATGATGACCAGACGAATGATTTCGCCGAAGGCAAGCGTGACGATAGCAAGATAATCACCGCGAAGGCGCAGCACCGGAAAGCCGAGAATGACGCCCCAGAGAGCCGCAAGGATACCGGAAAGCGGCAGCAGCACCCAGAAAGAGAGGCCGTAATAGCTTGAAAGCAGCGCATATGAATAGGCGCCGACAGCGTAGAAGGCGACGTATCCGAGATCGAGAAGACCCGCGAGACCAACCACGATGTTGAGGCCCCAGGCGAGCATCACGTAGATGAGGATCTGAATGCCGAAATTGTCGACCATCGTCAGTGAGCGCTGCGGACCGTAGAAGAGCAGAGCAGCCATCGGGTAGATCAGCAGGAATACAAGCGCGATCTTGAGGAAATGCTGGTGGAAGAAGTTCTTCTCGGTCGAGATCTCGAGATCGCCCTCTCGCGCCTTGTTGAGCTTGCGGCGGTCGATATTAGGCTTGATCAAGACGACCATGATGAACCGGCCGACGGCAGCGATCAGCACGAAGATCGCAAGCAGCCCCCAGCGCTGGACGACAATCAGCTCGTTATTGATGTTCTGCTGCGTGCCGAGACCGACATAAAGCACGAACAGACCAAGGGTGACGAGGCCGGCGAAAAAAGCTTCCCTAAGCCCCTTCTGGACAAGTCCGGCATCGGGCTCGCCTGCAGAATTCTCGATATTTGCCATGACGTTATACCTTCTCGACTTCCGGCCGTCCCAGGATACCCGTCGGCTTGAAGATCAGCACGAAAGCGAGGATGGCGAAGGTCGCGACATCCTTGTAGGCGATCGTGAAATAGGCCGACCACAACGATTCGATGAGGCCGATCATCAACCCGCCGAGAACGGCGCCCGGCAGCGAGCCGATGCCACCGAGAACGGCCGCGGTAAACGCCTTCACGCCCGGCGTGAAGCCGTCGGCGAACGAAGCAACGCCATAATACATCAGATACATCGTGCCGGCGACGGCAGCGAGTGCCGCACCCATGACGAAGGTGATGGAGATCGTCTGGTCGACATTGACGCCAAGCAGCGCCGCCATCTTGCGGTCCTGCTCGGTGGCGCGCTGGGCGCGGCCAAGCGCAGTCCGATTGACGATATACCAGAAGGCCGCAAGCAGCACCGCCGTGATCACGATGATGATGATCTGCTTTAGCGACACCGAAATATTGCCGAACTGATAGACCGAGCTCACCATCGGCGGGATCGGCTTGTTGCGCGGACCCTGCGTCACCTGGATGAAGTTGGACAGCACGATCGACATGCCGATCGCGGTGATCAGCGGCGCCAGGCGGAACGAACCGCGCAATGGGCGGTATGCGATGCGCTCGATCGTCCAATTCCACAAACTCGTCATCAGCATCGCCACGACAAGCATCGCCAGCAGCAAAACTGCCACCGGGAGACCTGCGAAGATGGATGTGAGGACGAGGAAGACGATAAGAGCGGCAAAACCACCGAGCATGAAAATGTCGCCATGGGCGAAGTTGATCATGCCGATAATGCCATAAACCATCGTATAGCCGATAGCCACAAGGCCATAGATGGATCCGAGCGTCAGCCCATTGAAGAGCTGCTGGACGAAATACTCCATATGTCGTTTTCCCCTGGATGCGAGCGCAAAATGCTGCATCTCTTTTTGGTTATTCGGTTCCCCGTTTCAGGCAACCTTATAAGCCGCATGCATACCGGTTTCGTTGAAAATGTGAAGACAAAAAGGATTTACTCCGCCAGATTCTTGCGGAAACAGGCCGACATGGCGCATTTTGAACCAAAATCCACAGAAAAACAGCAAAGTTGGGCGCGTTTTTAGCCAAAAACGGTCACTGAATTAACCGTTCCCAAACGACGCCGTTGATTCCTCCCGCCACCGTGGTGCGTAAGCTATTCCACCGGATTGGAAGTTGGCGCAAATTCAGACCCTGGGACGGGCATTTTTTCGAATGCCATTTCACGAGCAAATGCCCGCCATCTTCGTCTGACAAGACTGGGAACTTATGGTAGCATTCCGGATGCGCGAAGTGGGGATGCGCAGCGTGACGGAAACACCATATAAATAGCTGGCAGGTATATGGTTGTGACAGGGATGGTTTGCGGACGAGCGGCAGCGGGGTGCTCGACGCGTGGCGAACGGCAAAAGGACAATGCTGAGGACATTTGAAAAGGCGGCACTGGAAGCCGGTAAGGCCATCATCACGGTCTTGCGCGAGGGCTTTCCCGTCGCCATGAAAGCGGATGCAAGTCCGGTCACCGTCGCCGACGAAGAGGCCGAGCGCATCATCCTCGGCCATCTTGCCAGAGATTATCCCGACATACCTGTCGTGGCCGAAGAATCGGTCGCCGCCGGCAAGGTGCCCGATATCAGCGGCCGCGGCTTCTTCCTGGTCGACCCACTCGACGGCACGCGCGAATTCGTCGACGGACGGCAGGAATTCACCGTCAACATCGCCTATATCGAAAACGGCGCACCGGTCGCCGGCATCGTCTACGCTCCGGCACTCGGACTTGCCTTCTCCGGAGAATGCGGCCACGCCGAACGGCTGGTCATTACCGAGGATTTCACCGTCGGTCAGCGCAGCGCCATCACCGTCCGCGAACAGCCGGACGACAGGCTGGCGCTCGCAAGCCTGCGCCACAACAGCCCGGAGACCGGCAGCTTCCTCGCGCACCACGCCATTTCCAAATGCACCAATATCGGCTCGTCGCTGAAATTCTGCCTGCTGGCCGAAGGCAAGGCCGACGTCTATCCGCGCTTCACCCGCACCATGGAATGGGATACCGCGGCCGGCGATGCCGTGCTGCGCGCCGCCGGCGGCTCGACCGTGACACTGGACGGCGCGCCGCTGACATACGGCAAGACGGGAACGGCTGCCGATTTCGACTTCGCCAATCCGAACTTCATCTCCTGGGGCGGCAGGAAGCGCGTGCTTGAGCCGGCGTGATCCCGCGCCGGGTCGCCTCATCCTTCAAAATTTGCTCCCTGTCTGCAGCCCGTAGCGACCAGTGGCTTGCGCGCGCAGCTATCCCTTCCTTGCTACCTGCTGTCCTGCTCTGATCGAACCGCTCCCTGCGCCACCGGAGCCGGAGAACTCGCCGACTGATTCGCGATCGGCGGCTTCAGGGGTGATTCTGACCCTGGAATCGGCTCACTGTGTATTTTTCGAACGTCTGCTATGCGCAGCCTCGCCTTGATTTTGTCATATTCCGACACATTTTGAGAACCACCGAACTCCTTGTCCCTCAAAATTTAGGGCGGGAATTCGTTAAAAACATTCCCTAACGTCTGGTGGTCGCGTGCCGAAACTGCACGTTGCCCGACCCCTGGGAGCCCCTGCCAAAGGCCTAGAAAGCTTGATGAAATTCCAATTCTTAACGAAATATCATGAGCTTGCCTCAACTTAACGCAAATGCGAAAGATTTGTTGCGATGCGATATTTCTCTGGACAGCATTACACAATTGTCGCATTTTTCCGTTTTAGTAGGGTTACCAAGACCTGAGTGCAGCCCTGGTGACAGGGTTAACCATTGATCGCCTATTGCCGCCGCGCCCCTCGAAGACAACAGAGTACGATCCTTGAGCATCACGGAACTAAACAACACCATTTCGAATGAGTCCTTCAGGCCGAGCCGCCGCCAGCTGCCGAGCCTGAAGATCCAGACCCCTGTTATCCATAGCGATGCGCCGCAGGCGCCGTGGATGGATCTTGCCCTGAAGCGGGCGTTCGACATCGTTTCGTCGTTGAGCGCCCTCCTCGTCCTCGCTCCTTTCCTTCTGTTGGTCGCCGTGCTGATCAAGCTCGACAGCCCGGGACCGGTGCTTTTCAAGCAGACCCGCTGGGGTAAGAACTGCAAGGCCATCAAGGTCTACAAGTTCCGCTCCATGCGCACCGACCTCTGCGATGCCACCGGCGTTGCCCAGACGGTGAGGAACGATCCCCGCGTCACCCGCATCGGCGCCATCCTGCGCCGCACGAATATCGATGAGTTGCCGCAACTGCTGAACGTGCTGCTGGGCGACATGTCGGTCGTCGGTCCGCGCTGCCATGCTATCGGCATGCGCGCCAGCGACATGCTTTACGAGGAACTCGTTCCGGAATACCACCAGCGCCACGCCATGCGTCCCGGCATGACGGGTCTCGCTCAAATGCGTGGCCTGCGCGGCCCGACCGATCGTCCGGCCAAGGCCCGCGCCCGCATCGCCTGCGATCTCTATTATGTTCAGAATTTTTCCATTCTGATGGATATGCACATCATCGTCGGCACCGTCGTGTCAGAACTGACCCGCGGAAAAGGCTTCTAAGCCTTCCGGAACCGGCCAGTCCGCCTCTCTCCATTTCGCCCGAAACCGCGCTTGCGGTTTCGGGCGAAATGCTTTTGGAGGCACGCCCTCAAAGTGCGGAGCAGCGCTCTCAGAGCAGCCGGTATCGGAACGCCCTGGCAACCGCCTGCATGCGGTTGACCGAATCAAGCTTGCGCATCGCGCTCTTCAGATAGCCGGCCACCGTATGCGACGAGAGATCGAGAATGATCGCGATCTCGTCGCTGCTCTTTCCGGCTGCCGACCAGCGCAGGCATTCGATTTCGCGCCGCGTCAGCGTCTCCAACGGCGCATCCTTGAAGCTCTGAGCGCGCGAGACCCTGTCCAGAAGCTCCATGCAGCCATAAAGCAGCGCCGTCGCCTGCTCGCGTGCGGGCATGGGAGCGCCGCCCGAGAAGGCGAAGATGTATTGTTTCAGGTCAGCGTCGTGCAGCGTGAGGGCGAACGTGTCCTTCAGTCCGTGCATCTGAAAGAGCGTGTTGAGACGCCGGTTTTCCTGATTGGCCGCACTGCCCTCAAAAGATCCGTCCTCGCAGAAGACCGGCATGGCCGTCCGCTTCATCGCGGTGACCAGCCGGCTGCAATAGAAGAGATCGGCCGCCTCGTAGAAGCTGACGAGGCTCTGCGGCCAGTTGCTGATCACGCAATTTTCGATGAAGCCCGTGCGGTCACCGCGCGGGAAAGCAGAGAGCAGATAGAAATCGAAACCCGCAAGCTTCGCCAGCTCCCCGAGGCGCGCCTTGCCGTCGTCGAACGACGGTCCGGCGCCATCGGCCTGCAAAGGCGAAAATGCAGCATCCTCAGCGCAGTCGCCGTCCGCGCGCTCACGTCTCTTCATCTCGGTATCCTTCCAGAGCGAGCTTCGGCCCGGCGCCGCTGGCGGCGGCGAGAAGCTCTCGCCGGGGCATCAGCAAAGCGGCCTTGACCCGCACTCCTGCCGAGAACACGAAGCGTCAAAGGCGCGAACCGAACGGTTGGCAGCGGGAGGGGCGAAGACGAAGGCTTGCGCTCGTTTGTGTTGGAGCGCTTATAAAATTTCCCGGGGGAAGCCGGTAATATTTATTCCGCATGGCTCCCATGCAGCCGCCACAAACTGACGTTGCGGCAGGCAATCGGCCCAAATCACAGCCCGGAAGGGCGTCTAAATTTGTTATCAAAGTCTTACGATGGGCTTAGGCAATTTTTAAATGTGGCAAGCTAGAGTGGCGTCCGTGGTCTTGCGTTGTGTAGAGAGTCCCATGACCGAAATGATACGTCCCCGAGTAAAATATGTCATCGGCCCCGATGGCAGCCCCCTGACGATCGCGGATCTTCCGCCGCCCAATACGCGGCGCTGGGTGATCCGCCGCAAGGCAGAGGTTGTCGCGGCTGTTCGCGGTGGCCTGTTGAGCTTGGAAGAGGCCTGCGAGCGTTATACGCTCACGGTCGAAGAATTCCTTTCCTGGCAGTCGTCGATCAACAGCCACGGCCTTGCCGGCCTGCGCACTACGCGCATCCAGCAATATCGCCACTGATCGCACGCCATCATCGACATTTATTTCGGGCCGGACGCATCTCCCATCAGGGAATGAAGAAGGCCCGAAATCATTGACGAGGCCGCGTAGCACCAGAGGCCAGGCTGCGTGAAGGCATCCGCCAACCCCGTTGTCTTCGCCGCAGCAATGACGATCGCGACCAGCAGCACGTCCATCATTGACCACTTGGACAGATGCGGCACGACGCGACGATAGAAAAGGCTTCCGGCCCCGCCGCCGGCAGCCGTTGCTTCCGCCGCGATCCCGATCATCTTCAGGAGCGGAAGCACGATCGACACCAGCGCGACGATCGCCGCCAGCAGCCCGTCCCCGCCCTGCCAGAGCGAAACAACGATTTCGATGAGCGATGGGGTCTGATCGAAAAAATACAGCGTTTCGAAACGGACCAGCGGCAAGATGAGGCCGAGCGCCAGAAGGAACGGCGCCGTCACGAGAAGAACCGGACGGATTACCGAAAGCGCGCTCATTGCCGCAAACCTCGCGCCGATCCGACATTTTTCATGAACACTCCGTCTCCCTCTGGAACTGCGTCACCGGCTTGGCACGGCCGCGCAGCCGTGTCACCGTCGGCGGCGACAATATCTGTGCATGAGGAAAGACGATGGAAATTCGAAATGAAGAAGGCGCCTCCGGCGGCCGTTATGCCGTAGAGGTCGAGGGCCACGGGGCGGAGATGACCTATTCGCGCACGTCGCCGAAGCTCGTCATCATCGATCACACGGCCGTTCCCGATGCGCTGCGCGGCAAAGGCGTCGGCCAGGCATTGGCGCTTCACGCGGTCGAAGCGGCCCGCGCCGGCGGCTGGAAGATCATTCCGCTCTGCCCTTTCTTCAAAGCCCAGGCGCAGCGCCACCCCGAATGGCACGATGTCGTGAATTGAGTGATGCGGCCCGAAGCGGCCACGCTTAAAGCATGTCGCGCAAAAGTGTGCAGCGGTTTGCTGCAACGACATGCGTTCAAACAAGAAGCTAAAGCGCAAGGAGCGAATCTGAAAGATCGCGACACGCTTTAGGATAACGAAAACACCAAAAGCCATGTATGACGGACAGTGCGCCCATCATACATGGCTTCTCTCTGGCGATCCCAGGCGCCGAAGCCGGCGCCCGTCCTTCTGTTAGGCCCTTGCCCGGGCGCTGACGTCACGCTCTTCCAGCGCCGCCGCCCTTGCATATTCCGCCTGCATCTCCTCGAGCGCCAATTCCAGCGCCTCTTCCTGCATCTTCAGTTCCTTGATCGAAACCTGCAGGTTGTCGGCCCGCTGACGCGCAGCCTTGGCGAAGGTCGGATAAGCAAAGTGATTCGGGTCTGATATACCGGACTTCTTTTCCTCGACGACGATCTGGCTCTCCAGATCCTTCGTCATCCGTTCGAATTCGGACATCATCATCTGCAATTGCTGCAATTGACGTCGTTTTTCGTTCACCTGAAACTCTTTCAGGCGAACGAGACTTTCTCGCGACTTCATACGCATTACTCCCGTGATGCGAGACCCCGGCTCAACTTGAAACCGCCCTGCGCGCCGCTTTGACACGGTTTGCCGAAAAATTTCCTGCGATATTAACAAAAACCTACCGCTGGTAACCTTTCGTTTACGGGCATCGTTAATGATAGAGCGGATGATTTAAGGCTCGGTAAATGCCGCGGCATGAAGTTCGAACCTTTTCATTGGCGAGTCGGATGAATCACTTAGCGCCATTTCCTAATGTTAAAGTTTAGGAATGCCTTTTTGAGATTCCTATTGGAAAACAGAGAAATGGAAAAATTATTTAATAAATTCGATACTCCTTGCCAGAGTGAATTAGAATTTGTTAACCATTTCGTGGCAGCTTCCAAATCACGTAGCTTGTTCGGTAGCGTGTAGGGGGCCAGACCACCTTTCGGCGGCGGTAAAGGGGATAATTATGCGGGTACTACTCATCGAGGATGACAGCGCTACGGCGCAGAGCATCGAACTGATGCTCAAATCTGAAAGTTTCAATGTTTACACCACCGATCTCGGTGAAGAAGGCGTCGATCTGGGCAAGCTGTATGATTACGATATCATCCTTCTCGATCTGAACCTGCCCGACATGTCCGGATATGAAGTGCTCCGCACTCTCCGGCTGTCCAAGGTCAAGACACCCATTCTCATTCTGTCGGGCATGGCAGGCATCGAAGACAAGGTTCGCGGCCTCGGCTTTGGCGCCGACGACTACATGACCAAGCCGTTCCACAAGGACGAGCTGGTCGCCCGCATCCACGCGATCGTCCGCCGCTCCAAGGGCCACGCCCAGTCGGTCATCATGACCGGCGAGCTCATCGTCAACCTCGACGCCAAGACCGTCGAAGTCGGCGGCCAGCGCGTCCACCTGACGGGCAAGGAATATCAGATGCTGGAGCTGCTTTCGCTCCGCAAGGGCACCACCCTCACCAAGGAAATGTTCCTGAACCACCTTTACGGCGGCATGGACGAGCCGGAACTGAAGATCATCGACGTCTTCATCTGCAAGCTGCGCAAGAAGCTCGCCAACGCCGCCGGCGGCGCCAACTACATCGAGACGGTCTGGGGCCGCGGTTATGTTCTTCGCGAGCCGGATGGCACCGAATACGCTGAAACCGCTTGATTTTCCGATCCCCCTTATCGGATGACGAAGATCCCGCCCTTCCGGCGGGATTTTTCGTTTTTGGCTGGCGATAAGATGAGATGGTCTGAGGTCTGACCGTCCTTCATCTCGCTGAAAGAGGCAGAGCCGCGGCGTCAGCCGAACGCGCCCGCGCTTTTCGGCATCAAGTTACAGAGATGGATGATGTTGCGGAATGCGCCAGCCGTCAGGCGGCGATGGCGCGGTTTCCGAAAACGGCGGTCAGGATCTTGCGATCGAACGGCTTCAGCAGGAAGTCGGTGGCGCCGGCGCGTTTACCCGCCATCAGCTTCTTCAGATCGGCCTCGATGACGCAGTAATAGATCTTCACCTCTTTGCCGCCGTCCATGGCGCGGATGGCGGCAATGAGATCGAGCGCCCCTTCCATGCCGGAATCGACGATCAGATATTCCGGCAGCTCCGTCTGGCAGCGCTGCAGCGCCTCGGCGGCATTGGAGGCCTCGCTGACGAGAAAGTCGAGTTCGGAGAGAATGCGCTTGCCGACCTTGCGGACGATGTCCGAATTATCGGTGATCATGAACCTTTGCATGGCCGCTCCTTTTCCCCCGCATTCGTCGCAGCGAGGGGCCTCTTACAACCTTAGAGAATAGGTCCATCAGGCTAAGGAATCGTTACCGGACGCGCGTAGCGACCCCTCCCCGCACCGAATTCAGGCAGTGGCAACCACTGCGGTGAACACCAGTTCATCGGGGCTTGCGCTGTGATCGAGCGTCATTCCGCACTCCTCGGCCAGAAGCACCGCGTAGTAAGGCTGGATCGAATGGGCGTCGATCGCCTCCTCGATCGTGCCGGTCGAGATCTCGACGAACTTCGGCGGCAAACGCATCAGCTTGCCCTTCGCCGTCAGTTTGAACTTGGCGTCGAATTCGGGATTTTCGAGCGTCACCTCCAGCACGCCGCCGCGCGGAATGGAGGAATAGGCGACGAGGAAGAGGTTGAGCAGCAGCTTGACGCGGTTCTTGGCGACGATGGCGCGCGGCCCGTTCCAGATCACCTCGGTCTTCTTTTCGGCAAGCGCGAAATCCTTCGCCGCCCGCTCGGCTTCGCCGGTATCGATGGAGGCGCCGACGGAGCCGGACGCGCCGAAGGCAAGGCGGGCGAATTTCAGGCGGACGGAAGCGTTGAGCGCGCTCGTGCGGATCAGGTCCATGGCATCGGAATCGGCGCCGCCCTCATCCAGCAGTTCCAGGCCGTTGTTGATCGCGCCGACGGGCGAGATGACGTCGTGGCAAACGCGGCTGCAGAGAAGCGCGGCCAGATCCGGGCCGGACAGGGTAAGATTGGGGTTCTTGGACATCATCGTCTCCTGAGGGGCGGCAAGTTCATCGCGCCCGGAATTATGCTTCATCGAAATTGCGCGAAGTTTGCGATCGTATTCGGTGCCATAATGACACCATATTTGGTAAACCGATTGTTAAGATCATCGGCGCAAAATGCATCAATCGCCGCGAGCGCTTGCCGCTCACAGCCAAACGACGAACGGATGACACCATGCGCCATCGATTCCCGCGCCGATTCATCGGCTTCTGCAGGCTGCTTTCGGCCATCGTCTTCTCCACCTGGATGATTGCCGGGCCGGCCGCCGCTCAGGACAACAGCAAATACACGATGCAGGAAATCGTCGATACCGGCCACTCCTTCTTTGGCTCAGCCAGCGGCGGACTGGCTAAAGTCGTCGAAAGCGCCTTCCAGAAATACGGTCTGCCGAACGGCTATATCCTCGGACAGGAAGGCGGCGGCGCCTTCATCGCCGGTCTCACTTATGGCGAAGGCCAGCTGAACACCAAGAATGCCGGCGAACATCCGCTCTACTGGCAGGGCCCTTCCCTCGGCATAGATTACGGCGGCCAGGGCTCCCGCGTGATGATGCTGGTCTACGACCTGCCCACCGTCAATGGCATCTATGCGCGCTTCGGCGGCGTCAGCGGCTCGGCCTATGTGATCGCCGGCTTCGGCATGACCGTGCTGAAAAACAACGACGTGCTCGTCGTGCCGATCCGCACCGGCGTCGGCGCCCGCCTCGGCGTCAATGTCGGCTATCTCAAGATCACCAGCGCACCGACCTGGAACCCCTTCTGAACCGGCGAAACCGCAGCAAATGGCCGCCGTTCGCATCGGCGGCCTTGCGATATCTGCCATGCATGCTTAATCATCACGGTTGACCCTGTATTAACCTTCGAATCGATGGCCGCGCCGTGATCGAATATGCTCTGTTGTTCGGATTGGGCTTCCTGACCGCGGCCTTCCTCGTTTTTCTGGTTTCGCCCGCCGTCCATCGCCGCATCGTCTGGTACACCGAGAACCGGCTGAAGGCGACGATGCCGCTGAGCCCGCAGGAAGTGCGCGCCCAGAAGGATATGGTGCGCGCGCTCTATGCCGCCGAGAATGCCCGCACCGCCCAGGACCTTCTGCGCGAGCGCGAAAAATCCCTGTCGTTCCAGCTGCGCCACGACGCGCTTGCCGTCGATGCCGGAAGGCTTGCCGCCGAGATCAGCGAGTTGCAGGCGCAGATCGGCGAGATGCATGTCGAGGCGGCCGAGCAGCGCTCGCATCTGCGCAAGGACGAGAATTATATCAGCCAATTGAAGACCAACCTGCATATCGCCGAGCAATCCGTTGCCAATAAGGAGAGCGAGTTGGCGACGATGCGCACGCGGCTGAGCAAGCTCGGCGAACAGGCTGACGGGCTGAGGATCGACCTGGCGGCACGCGACACCGAGGCGGAAAGCTTGAAATTCCGCACCAACGCGCTGCGCGACGAACGCGACACGCTGCGCCAGGACGTCACCTTGCTGCAGAAGCGGGCAAAGGATGCCGAGCAGAAACTGACGCAGCAGCAGCATATGGTGATCCGCCTGGAGGACAAGGCCGCGCGCGAAAGCGCTTCCGCCGCCGAGAAGGAAACACAGCTCGCCCGCCGCCAACAGGAGATCGCCAAGTTGAAGGATCAGTTGAAGGCCGCCAATGCCGAGATCCGCAAGATCAACCGGGTGCTGCGCGATGCCGGCCTTGCCAAGATGGCGGCCGAACTGCCGGTGGAAATAACCGCCGAAGATGCAGCCGAATCCGCATTCGACACCGCCGCCATCGCCGCTGAGATGGGTGAGGATGTCCGCACGCGCAGTGCTGCCCTTGCCGAGCGCCTGCAGAAGGCAAAGACCGTGACCGGACGCGATGGCGCGATCCGCGAGGAGATCGCCTCGATCGCCGCCAACATGGTGGCGCTCACCGCGCTCAACGAAGGCCCTTCTTCGCCGATCCGAACGCTGCTGCCGGATGCCGGCAACACGGACCCGAACGACCGCGTCAGCCTTGCCGACAGGGCGGCCGCCATCATCGCCAATCCGGTGCGATAAGCTTCAGATCCGTCCCATGGCCGAGGCCATGGAAAACAGCGCGATCCCTGTCGCCGTCGCGGCGTTGAGGCTGTCGAGTTCGTCCGATTGCGGGATGCGTGCGCTCTGAAAGCGCGCGAGCAGCTCTTCCGGCAAGCCTTCCCCTTCCGTGCCGATGACCAGCGCCATACGCGCCGAGGCAGGAATCGCGCGGATGTCGGTCTGCCCGTGAGGCGAAAGCGTCCAGATGGCAAAGCCCCGCTCGGCAAGTGCTAGAAGCACATCCAGCGCCTTGCCGCCGCGCCGGTGCGGGACGCTCAGCACCGAACCGACCGAGACGCGCAGCGCCTTGCGATAAAGCGGATCGCAGGAGGTTTCGTCGAGCAGAATTGCATCCGCCCGGAAGGCGGCCGCATTGCGGAACATCGAACCGGCATTGTCGTGATTGGAGATGCCGCAGCCGACGAGCACCAGCGCCCGTTCCGGCAATGCCTCGAGAAGGGCAGCCTCGCCGCGGTCCTCTCGCCGCCCGAGGGCGAGAACCCCGCGATGCAGGTGAAAGCCGACGACGCCGTCGAGCACATCCGCCTCCGCGACATAGACCGGCACATCGGCCGGAAACCGCTCCAGGATGGGCTGCACGCCCCCGACGCGGTTGCTGAGCAGCAGGATCTTCTCGGCCGAGAAGCCGCGGCCGGCCGCGTGCGCCTCGGCGAGCATGCGCAGCACGACAGTGCCTTCGGCGATGAAACGGTTCTCCCGGCCCGTCAGGTCACGTTCGCGGATATCGCGGAATTCGGCGATGCGCGGGTCGGCGGCGCTGTCGATGACGATCGGGTCGGCCGCCATGCCAGCCTCAATTGCCAGCGACGGTGACGTCGGCGACGGTGCGGCCGGTCCTGAGATCGAGCACCAGCGCCTTTCTCTTGCCCTCGACGGTTTCGCCGTAGAACAGGATCTGCCCTGCCGAAAACGAAGTGGACTGCACCTTGAAGCCGAGCGGCAGGGAGACGGTCGCCGCAAGCGGCGCGTCCGAAGGCACGCCGGAGGCGCTGACGGCCGAGGCCGGCTCCTTCGGTTCGCTGCGCGTCACCTTGTAGACAACGGCACCGAAGACCGCCATAAGGCTCACGAACATGATGGCGCCGGAAACGATCTGCAGGCGGACCATCTTGCGCCGGACACTTTCCATCGCCGGATCAAGGGGCTTCTCTTCCTGGTCGTCTGGCTCGATTGCTGTCATCTGTGCGTTCCGTTCTAAAAATACGTCGGAGAAGAAGCGTCTTGAGCGACCCCTTTAAACAAGCAGCCGGCATTAGAAAAGTCCTGACAGCCGATGAAACCGCCGAAGGCCGGCTCGATGCCTGGCTGACGGCGCAGGTCGGCGAGGAGTTTTCCCGCAGCCGCATCAAGGCGCTCATCAAGGACGGCCAGGTTTCCATGCGCGGCCAGCCCGTCACCGATCCGCAGCGCAAGGTGCGCGCCGGCGACAGTTTCGAGATCACCCTGCCCGAGCCGGAGGATCCGACGCCGCAGGGCGAGAACATCCCGCTCGATATCCTATATGAGGACGAGGACCTCATCGTCATCTCCAAGCCCGCCGGCCTCGTCGTCCATCCCGCCGCGGGCAACTGGACGGGGACGCTGGTCAATGCCCTGATCCACCATTGCGGCGATACGCTTTCCGGCATCGGCGGCGTGCGCCGCCCCGGCATCGTCCACCGCCTCGACAAGGACACGACCGGCGTCATGGTCGTCGCCAAGAACGACATCGCCCACCGCCATCTCTCGCTTCAATTTGCCGACCACGGCCGCACCATGCCGCTGGAGCGGGCCTATCAGGCCGTCGTCTGGGGCCGGCCCCGCTCGCTGTCGGGCACGGTCGACGCACCGCTCGGCCGCGCCACCGGCGACCGCACCCGCCGCGCCGTCAAGCGCCCTGACAGTCACGACGCCGATGAGGCGATCACGCATTATCAGGTGATCGAGCGCTTCCAGGAGAACCCGGATGCCTCCGCGCTCGCCTCGCTGGTCGAGTGCCACCTGGAAACCGGCCGCACGCATCAGATCCGCGTCCACATGGCCCATATCGGCCATCCGCTGCTCGGCGATACGGTTTACGGCGCTGGCTTCAAGACCAAGGCCAATGCCATGCCCGAAGAGGTCCGCAAGGTCGTCAAAGGTTTCGACCGTCAGGCCCTGCATGCCTTCATGCTGCAGTTCGAGCATCCCCGCACCGGCGAGGTCATGCATTTCGAGACGCCACTGCCGGATGATATGGTCGGATTGATCGAGGCGCTGCGGGGATAAAGGGCATTCCTCGAAGCTCCGCTTCACCGCTCACACCTGCGTGAGCGGCTCCTTGAACCGCGCTTTTGCCATACTTATCTGTATATAGACTTAGTGCGGGCTTGGATAAAGCCGCACGTCCCGGTTTGCCTTTCTCGACGCGAGGGCGCGTTTCCATCGGGAACCGGAATCTATATCAGGAGGGTGCACTATGGCCCGAAATACCTTGCCGTCCATTACCGCCGGCGAAGCCGGTCTCAATCGTTATCTCGACGAAATCCGCAAGTTTCCCATGCTCGAACCGCAGCAGGAATACATGCTTGCGAAGCGCTATGCCGAACATGGCGACCGCGATGCCGCCCACAAGCTCGTCACCAGCCATCTTCGCCTCGTCGCGAAGATCGCAATGGGTTACCGCGGCTACGGCCTGCCGATCGGCGAAGTCGTCTCCGAGGGCAATGTCGGCCTGATGCAGGCCGTCAAGAAATTCGACGCGGAGCGCGGTTTCCGCCTCGCCACCTATGCCATGTGGTGGATCAAGGCCTCGATCCAGGAATATATCCTGCGGTCGTGGTCGCTGGTGAAGATGGGCACGACAGCCAACCAGAAGCGCCTGTTTTTCAACCTGCGCCGGCTGAAAGGCCGCATTCAGGCGATCGACGACGGCGATCTGAAGCCCGAGCACGTCTCGGAAATCGCCACGAAGCTGAATGTGTCGGAGGAGGAGGTCATCTCGATGAACCGCCGCCTCTCCGGCGACGCTTCGCTGAACGCGCCGATCAAGGCGGCCGAAGGCGACAGCGGCCAGTGGCAGGATTGGCTGGTGGACGACCACGACAGCCAGGAAGACGTGCTGATCGAACAGGATGAGCTCGAAACCCGCAGGCGCATGCTGGCGAAAGCCATGAGCGTGCTGAACGAACGCGAACGCCGCATCTTCGAGGCCCGCCGCCTCGCCGAGGATCCGGTCACGCTGGAAGACCTTTCGGCGGAATTCGACATCAGCCGCGAACGCGTCCGCCAGATCGAGGTCCGCGCCTTCGAAAAGGTCCAGGACGCCGTCCGCAAGGAAGCCCTGGAACGCGCCAAGGCCGTCCGCGTGGTCGAAGCTACGGCCTGATAGGGCTGAACTTAAGGATTGGAACGCCACCCCTCCGGCACGGACGGGTGGCGTTTCTGTTTCTACGGTTTGTAGAGAGTGCGTAAAGCTGTGGCTATGTTGGTCAAGCTCAGCAAATCAGGCGGTCCTGACGGGCACGCCGTGCGGCCCCCTTGCATGTTCAA
>NZ_NWSX01000026.1 GCF_002531825.1 Rhizobium sp. J15
GAAGTTACAAAGGTGCCGGCAGGCGGATGAGGGGGCCGCACGGAAAACCCTTTCCGTTTAAACTATCTTGCCACGTTTGCGGCAACGCCATGCCCGGCATTCCAGTCGAACGTCCGCGTAGACATAGCCGAAGAACCTGCGTCACAGGCCCCCTCATCCGCCCTACGGGCACCTTCTCCCCGCTGGGGAGAAGAGGGAATCGAGACGCTGCGGCATACTCCCGCCCTCACGAAAGCCGAACCGCCTCGAACAGCGCCGTCAGCCCGATGCCGCCGCCGATGCCGATCATGGCGAGGCCGGTGGCTCCGGGAGCGCCGCTGCGGAGCAGCTGAGTATATAGCCGGGTAACGAGAATCGCGCCGGAAGCGCCGAAGGGGTGGCCGAGTGCGATGGCGCCGCCTTCCCTGTTGACCGCATCCGGAGAGATTTCGAGCTGATCGAGCGACGCCAGCACCTGGGCGGCGAAGGCCTCGTTGAATTCGATGGCGTCGATCGCGGAGAGCGCGAGATCGGGCTGGCGCTGCAGCAGCTTTTTGGTCGAGGCGACCGGACCGATGCCGAGCAGGTTGGGATCGACGCCGGCCGCCGCGCTGTCGATGAAGGCGAGGCCCTTTTCGATGCCGAGGCTTCTGGCCATGCCGCGGCTGATGACGAGCACCAGGCAGGCGCCGTCATTGAGGGGGCAGGCATTGCCTGCCGTCACCGAGCCGCCGGCCAGGAAGACGGGCTTGAGGTTTGCCAGCGCTTCCATCGATGTCGTCGGGCGCGGGCATTCGTCCCGCTCCACCAGCCCGTGGCCGGTGGCGATCTCGACGGTTTCGGGCTGGAAGAGGCCGGCTTCGGCCGCCTTGACGGCAAGCCGGTGGCTGCGGAGGGCGAATTCATCCTGCCTCTGGCGTGAGATGGCAAATTCGCGGGCGACGTTTTCGGCGGCGACGCCCATATCGGGATCGCCGATCGCATCCGGGGAGAAGCGGGCGCGGCCGTAGAAGCGCGGCAGGGCGCCATTGGCTTTCGGCCTTTCGGCCCGCCATGGCGCGGTGCTGACGCTCTCGACGCCGCCGGCCAGGAAACATGAGCCGGCCTTTGCCTGGATCAGCCGGGCGGCCAGGATGATCGCTTCGAGGCCGGAACCGCACTGCCGGTCGATGGCGACGCCGGGAACGGCGATCGGCAGGCCGGCGGAAAGGGCCGCCAGCCGCGCAATATTGCCGCCGCCGCCGGCGGCATTGCCGACCAGCACGTCGTCTATAGCCTCGGGCGCGATGCCCGTCTCGGCGACGATGCGGCGGATGATCGGCGCGAGCAGGTCTTCGGCCGCGACCGCCGCGAGCGAGCCGAAGGCCCGGCCGATCGGCGTGCGGTAGGCGGCGACCACCACCGGCTGCCAATCCTCGTCAGGCTGATAGGCGTAGGACAAGGCCGTCTCCCGAAGTGACCGATGCCTGCACCTGGCCGCGGGCGATCTTGCCGCTGCTCGTCATCGGCCAGGCGCCGATCCGGTAGAATTGCCTGGGGATCTTGAACCGCGCAAGCTTGTCCGCGCAATGCTCGGCCAGGATTTTCGCATCGATCGCCTCGCCGGAGACGACGGCGACGATCCTCTGGCCGTAATAGGCATCCGGCAGCCCGAAGACGACGGCTTCCTCGACGCCGGGGCAGGTCTTCAGCGCGCTCTCGACTTCGGCGGGATAGACGTTGTTGCCGCCCGAGATCATCATGCCGCCGGCCCGGCCGATCACCCGCAGCATACCGTTGGCGTCGATCTCGCCGAGATCGCCGACGGTGGCGCCTGATGGCGTCACCCGGAACGCCTGGTCGTCATCGCCCCAGAGATAGCCGTCGGCGATGAGGTCGCTGTTGACGAAGATGGTGCCCGGCACATCGATGCCGACATCGTTTTCTTCAGGGTCGCGAATGGTGATCTCGACGCCGGGATAGGCTTGCCCCACCCGGTCGATCGGAAAATCGGTCTCGCCGCCGGCAAGCGTCGAGACCGTCATGAAACCGATCTCGGAAGCGCCGTAATATTCCCGGATGCGTGCCTTGGGAAAAAGGCGGCGCATGGATTCGACCTCGTTGAGGTTCAGCTTGGCGCCGGCGGTCAGCACGTCGCGCAGGCAGTCGAGCGCGGGCTCGCCAGCCCATGCGCGGGCGATCCCGGCTATATGGGTCGGCACCGCGACCAGCCGTTCGATCTGTGCGGAGGCGAGCGTGCGCGCGACCGCGCCGGCATCCCACTTCCGCACCGAATGGAAGGTCGCCCCGGCATCGAGCGCTTCCACCAGGGCGTAAAGCGCCAGGCCGTGCGCCAGGGCACCCGGACAGAGGGTCGAGGGCGCCTCCTGGAGTTCGAAAACCAGCCGTCCCCGGTCGAGGCTCCGGCGCCATTGCTCGCGCGAGCGGCAATAGGCTTTCGGCTCGGCCGTGGTGCCCGAGGTGAAGCCGATCAGGAAGATGCCGTCTGCATCCGGCAGGTCCTCTCCCGGCGCGGTGAGATCGAAGGGCTCTGCTCCGGCGATGACGACCGATATGCCGAGCCGGCGGCCGATCTCGGCACTGGGGCTCGCCGCGTCGTCGGCGACCAGCACGTCAGGCGCAAGGCGCTCGAGGATGCGCTTGATTCTTTCGGCCGGCATCATCGGATCGATGACGGCGCAGGCATGCGGCAAGGCGGTGGCGGCGACGAAATATTCGGCAAAGCCGATATGGTTGCCGAGGCTGAGCGCAACGAGCTTTTTGACGCCGGGAAGATCGATCGTGCGGCGGTTCGCGCCGGGCAGTTCCTGGAGAAAGCGATAGATCGCCCGCGAGCGCGCGTAGAGTTCGCCATAGCTGAGCGCGCAGCCGTCGATTACCACCGCCGGCTTGTCCGGTCTCTCCGTGGCGTGTCGAAGAAGCTCTGCATGGATCGGCATGGATCAGCCCTGCGACAAGGCGGCTCTGGTCGCCTCCGGGATCGGCGTCGGGCGGCTGTCGGAGAGGCCGACGCAGACCCAGACGAGGCCGGCCGTTGCGCAATGGGCGCCGTCGCGCCGGCGAAAGAGTTCGATCGTAAAGGCGAGGCTGGTGCGCCCGATCTTCTCGACGGCGACCTTCGCCTCGACGACATCGTCGACGTCGATGGGGTTGTGAAAGGTGATCTCAGCCTTCTTGACGTGATAGGCGACACCCGAGGTCGTGTGGCGGAAGTGGCCGAGGATCTCGCGGTGGCGCAGAAACTCGACGACGGCATCCTCGCAATAGTCGAGGTAGACCGAATTATGGACATGGCCATAGATGTCGATGTCTCGCATCGAGACCCGGAACGATGCTAAAGGCCTGTCGTCAACGCTCATTCGATCACCCAAATTGGTGGGCTGTTCTAACCGCTGTTCTCAGGGGGATGCAATGCAATATCAGGCGCTGGTGCGAAAATTCGGCCCGGCCCAGGAGGTCGTCGGGATCGAGCGGACGCCGCTGCCGGCGCTGCGGCGCGATCAGGTGCGGGTGCGGCTGCTGTCCCGCGCGATCAACCCCTCCGATATCATCACCATCTCGGGCGCCTATGCCGGCCGCACGACCCTGCCCTTCATTCCGGGCTTCGAAGCCTTCGGCGTGGTCGAAGCCTGCGGCGAAGAAGTCTATGGGCTGAAGCCGGGCACGCGCGTGCTGCCGGTGCGCAGCGCCGGCGGCTGGCAGGAGTTCAAGGACACCGATCCCGGCTGGTGCCTGCGCGTGCCCGACGCGCTTTCCGATTTCGAGGCTGCCACAAGCTACGTCAACCCGATGACGGCCTGGCTGATGCTGCACGGAAAGATCGGGCTGAGACCTGGCATGCGCATCGCCGTCAATGCCGCCGCCTCCTCGATCGGGTCGATCCTCATCGGTCTCGCCAATGCCGCAGGCGTCGAGCCGGTGGCGATCGTCCGCAGCGAAGAATCCCGCCGGCGCCTGCGCGGCCGGCTCGAGGCCGTCATCGTCGACAGGGAGGACAGCGACCTCGCAGCCGGCCTCGCCGGCCGGCATGGGCTCGATGCCGTGCTCGACTGCGTCGGCGGCCCGCGCGCCTCGGTCCTTGCCGATGCGCTCAAGCCGGGCGGGCATTTCGTGCATTATGGGCTGCTTTCCGGCCAAAGCATCCCGAATTCCTTCTGGGCCACCCATCCCGACATCACCTTTTCCTTCTGCCATCTCAGGGAATGGGTCCATTCCGAAAGCATGGACAATGTCCAGCGCGCCTATTCCGAGGTGGCCGCGCAGATCGCCGCAAAGGTGATCGCCACCGAGGTGCGGGAGGTGTTTCCCCTGGAAAGGATCGGCGAGGCGCTGCAAGCCGCCCTTCCTTTCCGGACTGGCGGCAAGGTGCTGCTTGCCTGACGCTCTCACGGGCGTTGGTGCGGCTACGAACCGCCGCAGCCCTCATCCGGCATGTCCCTTCGCCCCGTTTACGGGGGTCCGAAGGACGGGTCGAGACCAGTGGCTCGATCCCGGCAAGGGTTAGGGTGAGGGGCAATCTCCTCATCAATCAGCCGTCAGCTCATGCCGCAGCCGCGATCGGATGATCTCAGGATGGTTCTGCTCGGCCCAGCCGACCAGGGCCTTCATCGGGATGAGGAAGGATCGGCCGAGGTCCGTCAGCTCATATTCCACGCGCGGCGGCACTTCGGGATAGACGGTGCGCCTGACATAGCCGTCCTGCTCCAGATGCCGCAGCGTCTTGGAGAGCATCTGTTTGGAGATGTCGCCGATCTCGCGCAGCAGCTCGTTGAAGCGCTTCTTTTCGGTTTCCAGCGCCTCGAGCGTCAGCAGGCTCCATTGATCGCCGATGCGGTCGAGCACGCCCCTGATCGGGCATCCCGCGCCCGGCCCGTCCGTTTTCTCAGGCATGGCGTCCTTCCTCTCGGTCATCGCACGCTGACCTTGGCACTGAAAACTGCCTTCTTGCTGGGCATTTCGCGCTGTCCTAGACCAAGCCTCATAGTCTGCTTCTTAGGCTAGATCGCGGATTCATACCAAGGAGTTTGATGCATGACATTCGGGAAATCGCTTTGCGCACTCGCCATTCTGGCAGGCATCGCCATGCCCTCAGGCGCTTTTGCCGCCTCTCGGGATTTGAAGGTCGAGGAAGCCAACCGGAAGCTGGTGGTGGAGTTCTACGACCGCTTCTTCAACAAGCACGATATCGACGCCGCTTCGGTTGTCGCCGACGAGTATCGGCAGCACAATCCTGAAGTTCCCGATGGCAAGAAGCCTTTCGTGTCCTTCTTCACCGGCTTCTTCAAGGACAACGCGCAGTCGAAGGCGAAGATCGTCCGCAGCTCCGCCGATGGCGATCTCGTCTGGCTGCATGTGCATGCGACGAACGGCACCGAGGATCGCGGCCAGGCGATCGTCGATATTTTCCGCGTCAAGGACGGCAAGATCGTCGAGCACTGGGATGTGATCCAGGCGGTTCCGAAAGAGGCCGCCAACAAGAACACCATGTTCTGAACATGACTGGGCCGGCGTGAGCCGGCCCCGATCACCCGGCTCTCAGGCGAGCGACAGCTGCGCCGCGCACCAGTCCCACACCGCGTCCACGGCCTTTCGCGGCGATGGCGAGCGTTTGCGGACGAGGAAGTAATCGGCGCCGACGGCCGCCGTTTCATCCGTCACCTGCACCAGCCGCCCGGCTTCGAGATCGGCCATCACGAAGGCCCGGCAGGCGAGCACGACGCCCTGGCCGGCGAGTGCGGCGTCGAGCGCCAGCGTCGTATGGTTGAAGGCCGCGCCCGGCAGCTTTTCGCGGATTGCGAGGAACATGCCCCAGCGATCGTGCGAGTCATGCAGAAGCGGCAGCTTGCAAAGCTCCTCGCGGCTCAAGGGAAGGGTGAGGCCCTTGACCAGATGCGGGCTCGCGACCGCCACCAGTTCCTGGCGGAACAGCAGCCTTGCCTCCAGCGTCGCCGGGAATGCCTGGCCGGTCAGGCGCACGGCGATATCCACCTGGTCGCGGTCGAAATCCGCCAGCGCCTCGGTGGCGACCGTCCTCAGATCCACCTCGGGAAGGGCGCTGTAGAACTCGGCGAGGCGCGGGATCAAAAGCTTGGCGGCGACGGTCGGGGTGACGCTGATCGTCACGGTTTCCGGCCGCGCGAAAAGCCGTCCGGTCGCCTCGCCAAGCATATCGAAGGCGCGGGTCACGTCGGAGAGATAGGCGGCACCCTGCGCGGTCAGCGCAAGGCCGCGGGGCTGGCGCTGGAACAGCCGGAGGCCAAGCTGATCTTCCAGTGCGCGAACCTGCTGGGCGATCGCTCCCTGGGTGACACCGAGTTCCTCTGCGGCGGCGCGGAAATTCAGCCTGCGGCCCGAAGCCTCGAAGGCGCGCAGGGCATTCAACGGCGGCAGCGCGCGGCGGGATTGGATCATCGGCCTATCCAGTAGATTTTCTACAGTCTCGCATGTTTCTTTCTCGCGCGAAAGCAGGCAGCATATCTGGCATAATGCTGCGCAAATTCAGCTGGCGGAGGTTTCAATGTCTGAAGGAAAAGTCGCTCTCATCACCGCAGGCGGATCCGGCATGGGCGCCGCAGCCGCGCGTAAACTGGCCGAGGACGGCTACCGCGTCGCCGTGCTCTCCTCCTCCGGCAAGGGCGAGGCGCTGGCGAAGGAACTCGGCGGCGTCGGCGTCACCGGCTCCAACCAGTCCAACGAGGACGTGAAGCGGCTCGTCGATCTCTCGATGGAGCGATGGGGGCGCATCGACGCGCTGGTCAATTCCGCCGGCCACGGCCCGCGCGCGCCGATCCTCGATATCTCAGACGAAGACTGGCACCGAGGCATGGAAGTCTATTTCCTGAGCGCGGTGCGGCCGATCCGGCTGGTGGCGCCGATCATGGAGAGGCAGGGCGGCGGCGCCATCGTCAATATCTCGACGGCATGGGCGTTCGAACCCTCGCCGATGTTCCCGACCTCGGCCGTCTTCCGCGCGGGCCTGGCGAGCTTCACCAAGATCTTCGCGGACACCTATGCGGCCAAGAACATCCGCCTGAACAACGTCCTGCCCGGCTGGATCGACAGCCTGCCCGCCACCGAGGAGCGGCGCGACAGCGTTCCGATGCGCCGCTACGGCACCAGCGAGGAGATCGCGGCCACCATCGCCTTCCTCCTGTCCGAGGGTGCCGGCTATATCACCGGCCAGAACATCCGCGTCGACGGCGGCATCGCCCGTTCCGTCTGAGCGGGAGCCTGCCGGTGGAATTGACCGACATCGACGCCGCGGCATGGGCGGAGCTCGAAACGGCTGCGGCAGATCCGCAGTCGGGTTTCCGCTATCTCAACCTCTGCTCCGTCGATACCGAGATGAGGCCGCAGGCGCGCATGGTCGTGCTGCGTGCGGCCGAAAGATCGGCGCGGCGTCTCGAATTTCATACGGATATACGCAGCCGCAAATGGCTGGAGCTTTCGGCCAATCCTCATGTCACGGTCCTCGGCTTCAGCGCCGGGAGCCGGCTGCAGCTTCGGCTTCAGGGAGAGGTCGAGCTTCATGGGCCGGGAAGCGGAGCGGCCCATGCCGCATGGGACAGGCTGCCCGCGCGGACGCGGTTGACCTATGCCGGCGGCCCGCCCGGGGACGAGCGCGCCTTCGAAACGATCGACATGGCAGAGCCCGCGGATGAGGCCGAGGGGAAGGCGCGTTTCGGCCTGCTGATCTTTCGGGCGAGCACGCTGGATTGGTTCCAGCTGCGCCAGCAGGACAATCGCAGGGCATTGTTCTCCTATGACGAAGCTGGCGCCCTCTCCGATTGCCGCTGGGTCAATCCCTGACCTGAGATCGCGGTGCTTTCGGAGGTCGGTCAATCGATCCTCGGACGTTCCGATCTCGGCGTCGCCAGCCCGTGCCTGGCGAGTTCCAGCGTCAGGATGCGGGTTTC
This sequence comes from Rhizobium sp. J15, assembly GCF_002531825.1. Taxonomy (GTDB): domain Bacteria; phylum Pseudomonadota; class Alphaproteobacteria; order Rhizobiales; family Rhizobiaceae; genus Rhizobium. The sequence continues at coordinate 7,896 of NZ_NWSX01000026.1, forward strand.
GAGCAGGTTGAAGATGCGCAGCACCGCCTCGATCGCATCGAAGGGCTTGGTCAGGAAATCCTTCGCGCCGAGCGAAAGCGCGCGCCGGCGCGTCGGCAGCGTCGCATCGGCGGTCAGAACCAGGATCGGCAGATAGCTGTCGTCGGGGATGAGCCTTGCGAAAGTCTCCAGCAGCGCGAAACCGTCGAGGTCGGGCATCATCAGGTCGAGCAGCACAAGATCGACGGGATGCTCGCGGAAGAGCCGCAGGGCCTCGCGCGGCTCGGTCGTGCTGATCAGCGCCGTAAAGCCCTCGCGCTTGAGGATGCGCTCCAGCAGCGAAACATTGGCGGGCTCGTCATCGACGATCAGGATCGTCGAGGCGCGCAGGATATCGGTGGTATCTGTCATGGACCCCAAACTTCGTCGAAAGCGATGCCGCACTGATAGCAAGCGGCGCAACAAAATCAAAGCGATGGGGCGTTGCCAGGCTTGCCGAGAAACACCGCGGCTGTCTGGTTCATGTTGATAAGTGCCCCTCACCCTAACCCTCTCCCCGTAAACGGGGCGAGGGGACGTGCCCTGCGAGAAGCTGGCGAGGGACCGAGAGGTTGCGGCTTGTCCCCTTCGCCCCGTTTACGGGGAGAAGGTGGCGGCAGCCGGATGAGGGGCTATTCCTTGCGCCTCGGCGCTCCGTATCGCCGCAGGTGCGCGCGGCAGATCGACGTGGAACGTTGCGCCGCCCTCCCGGTTGCTGAAGCCGAGCGTGCCGCCCATGGCGTCGATCAGATGTTTGGAGAGCGCCAGCCCGAGGCCGGTTCCTTCCTGGCTGATGCGCTCGGCGCCCAGCCGGTCGAAGGGGGTGAACAGGCGCGCGACGCGCTCGGCCGGAATGCCGGGGCCGGTATCGCTGACCTCGATGCGGATGCGGTCGTCGAGCACCCGGTGGCTGACGGTGACGCTGCCCCGCGGGCGATTGTATTTCACCGCATTGGAAAGCAGGTTGAGGAACACCTGGAGGAGACGCCGGCGGTCGGCGAGCACCGTCAGATCCGGTTCGGCCTCGGTGACTTCGATGCGGATCTGCTGCTTGCCGCAGAGCGGCCTTGCGAGCGCCACGGCTTCCTCGATCACCTCGGCGACGGGCTGCGGCTCGACGGTGAGATCCATGCGCCCGGCCTCGATCCGCGCCATGTCGAGCACCTCGTCGATCAGGCTCAGCAGGTGCCGGCCGGCCCGCAATATCTGCGCGACGCTCTCCCGGGATTCGGCGTCGGTAACATCCATTTCCAGAAGCTGGGCGAAACCGAGAACGGAATTCAGCGGCGTGCGCAGCTCATGGCTCATGCGCGACAGGAATTCGCTCTTGGCGTTGCTGGCGCGCACCGCATCCTCGCGGGCGGCAAGCAGCGCCTCCTCGAACTGTTTGCGCTCGGTAATGTCGCGGGTGATCTTGGAAAAGCCGCGCAGCCGCCCGGTCTCGTCGTGAAGGGCGGTGACGACGACATGCGACCAGAAGCGCGAGCCGTCCTTGCGCAGGCGCCAGCCCTCCGCTTCGGTGCGGCCGTGCAGGGCTGCCTTGGAAAGTTCCTCTCCCGGAAATGTCTCTCTGGTCGGGGCGGGATAGAAGCGGGAGAAATGCTGGCCGACGATCTCTTCGGCCTGGTAGCCGGTGATCCGCGCAGCACCGGCATTCCAGCTCACCACCCGCCCGTCGGGATCGAGCCCGAAGATGCCGTAATCGCTGACGCCCTCGACCAGCTGGCGGAAGCGCTCCTCGCTCTCGGTCAGATCGGCCTCGCGCTTTTTCAGAAGCACGCTCGCATCGGCGAGCGCCTGTCCGAGATTGCCGAGCTCATCGCGGAAGGGATCGGCCGATGTCACGACCTCGCCCTGCGAGAGGCGGTGCGCCTCGGCTTTCAGCGCATGCACGCGGCGCACGATGCTGGCCGAAAACAGGAAGACGGCGACGAGCGCGCCGGCAAAGCCGAGAAAGCCGGCTGATATCATCAGGCTGCGCGACAGGGTGCGGACCCGGTCGGCGGCCTGCGTCCGGGCGTTGAGGAGATCGGCCTCGCGCCGGTTCATCGCGTCGATCTCCTGCCGCAGCATATCGAGCACCTGCTTGCCCTCGATGAGCTTGGCGGCCAGATCCTCGCGCCCGCCGGCGCGCAGGATGTCGGCCTGTTTCAGGAGCTGCAGACGGTCGACCTTGGCATCGACCAAGGCGCTGATGCGCTCGAGGCGGGCCTTCTGCTCTTCGTCGCGCAAGCGCCGGCCGACCTCGTCGAGCACGACGGGCAGCCTGTCCTCCGCCCGGTTGAAGGGATCGAGAAAATCGGCCCTGCCGGTCAGCAGGTAGCCGCGCATGGCCGTCGCCGCTTCGGCGATCAGCGCATGCAGCTCCTGAATGCCGGACTGGATTTCCAGCGTCACCCGCACCTGATCCTCGGCAATGCGGCTCTGCCGGTCGGCGACGAAGACCGAGGCGAGCGCGGCCAAGAGCAGCGCCAGCGGCACCATGATGATGACGATGCCCTTTGCCCTGAGCGGCAGGTCGGCGAAGCGCGGCATCATGGCTCTTCCCTTGCCGTCTGCACCAGCCCGCCGCGCACCGCCATGACGGCGGCCTGCGTGCGGTCGCCGGCGCCGAGCTTGGCGATGATGCGCTCGACATGGATCTTGACGGTGCCGGGCGAGATCTTCAGCGCCCGGCCGATCTCCTTGTTGGTCAGGCCCTCGGCCACCTTGGTCAGCACCTCGCGCTCGCGCACGGTCAGCGTTTCCAAGGCGCTGGCATTGGTCTGCGGCTTGGTGGCGGCGCGCTTCAGCAGCCTTGCGACCAGCGGCCCGTCGAAGAAGGCGTCGCCCGAAAGCACGCGGCGGATGGTGCGCAGAATGTCGTCGCGGCTCGCATCCTTCAGCAGATAGCCGGTGGCGCCGGCCTCGATCGCCGCTTCCAGATAATCGAGGCTGTCATGCATGGTGATGATCATCACCCGGGTGCCGGGCGAGACGCGCCGGATTTCCCGCGTCGCCGCTAGCCCATCCATGCGGGGCATGCGGATATCGAGCAGCGCCAGATCAGGCTTGTGCAGGGCTGCGGCCTCCACCGCCTCCGTGCCGTCGCGCACATCAAGAGCGACATGGAAATCCTCCTGGCCGCCGATCATGGCGATCAGGCCGGCGCGGGCGATGTCGTGATCGTCGGCGACGAGAATGGATGCGGTCATCCCGCCGTCTCCTGCGTGAGGGGTGCCGCGGCGCGGACATGTGTACCGCCGGAAGCGCCGGCGCCGATCTCGAAACGGCCGCCGAGCAGCGCCAGCCTTTCGCGCATGCCAGCAATGCCGAGCCGGGCGCCCCTGCCCTGAACCTCAGCATGGCGTGCCTCGCCGATGCCCTTGCCGTCGTCGATCACTTCGAGATGGGCCTGGCCCGCGCCGTCTTCGAAAAGCCGCACGACGAGCCGGCTCGCCTCGGCGTGCTTGACCGCATTGGTGATCGCCTCCTGGGCGACGCGGTAGAAGATGATGCCGGTCGAGGCCGGCCAGCGGTCGGCCCCGGCATCGAGATCGGCGATCACCTCCATGCCGTCGATCGCGTCGAGACGGGTGCGCAGCGCGGCGGCGACGCCGAGATCGTCGAGCTCGGGCGGGCGAAGATCGGCGATGGCGGCGCGCAGATCGGCGACGGAATGGCGGGCGAGGGCCGCGAGCTGGTCGATGTCAGGCTTCAGCGCATGCGCCTCGCCGATGCGGGCGGCGAGATCCTGCAGGCGGTAGCTGAGGCCGGCGGCGAGCTGTGCGGCGCCGTCATGCAGATCGAGCGCCACCCGCTGCCGCTCCTGCTCTTGCGCCTGGATCAGCTGCGCGACAAGCGCCGCGAGTTCGCTGCGCTGGCGTTCGAGATCGCCGAGCAGCGCCTGCTTTTCCGCCGCCTGCCGTTCGAGATTGCAGGCATCGGCGAGCTGGCCGGCCACCACTTCCAGCGTCTGCCGGTCGTCTGCATCGAGGGCGCGCGCCTTTGCACCGGTCAGCGTCAGGGAAAGAGCGGCGCCTTCCTCTGATGCAAAGAGGATCGCGTCATTGCCGGCCGGCCGGCCGATCGTCAGCTGCGTGCGCGTCTCTCCCTGCGGTGCCGGAAAGCTGAGCGTCGCAAGCGTGGCACCGGCGAAATCGGCAAGCCGCGACAGGACCTCGGGTGCCGCCGTTGCGAAGGCCCCAGCATCGAGCAGGCTGCGCGTCTCGATGATGAAACGCAGCCGCGCCGCCCGCGCTTCCGCCGCCCGGTAAAGCGCTCTCATCTCCGCCACATCGAGCGAATGCGTCGTATCTATGGTATGCTCCATGCCCAGCGGGGGCTGTTCCTGAAATCAATGACGCGGGCACGATAGTCATTCCGGCGGGAATGTCATCTATGCCGTTCGGCAGACCGGATCGAAGCCACCCGGCAGATGGGGCTGCGGTGCGCCGGCGCTTAACTATCGGTCATGCGGTTGACCGATGCGATGTCGCCCGGGACCGCCACAAAGGAACTCAAACATGCGTACGATCATTGCTGCCGCCCTTGTCATCGGTTTCGTCCAGGTCCAGTCGGCCAGCGCGGCCGAAACGGCGACCTGCGCGCCGGTGAGCGAAGAACAGGTCGCCAAGCTCTTCGACCGCTGGAACGCCTCGCTGGCGACGCTCAATCCCGAGGAGGTCGCCAAGAACTACAGCGCAGATTCCGTGCTGCTGGCGACGCTGGCGAACAAGCCGCGCCTCACCCAGGAAGAGCGGATCGACTATTTCAAGCACTTCCTGGAAAAGGGCCCCAAGGGCCATATCGACAGCCGCACCATCAAGACCGGCTGCAACTGGGCGGTCGATACCGGCACCTACACCTTCACCATGAAGGACGGCTCGAAGGTGCCCGCCCGCTATACCTACACCTATGAGTTCAAGGACGGGAACTGGCTGATCACCTCCCACCACTCCTCGATGATGCCGGAGAAGTAAAGGTCCGACCGATCCGGCAGGGAGATCCCGTGTCCATCCCACACGGGATCTCCTGATTGCGGACGATGCCTGCCAACGTCCCTTTCGTCATGCGTGGGCTTGTGCCCTGAGCATCTGCTAGGGTTGAGATGCGGCAGATCCTCGGCACAAGGCCGAGGATGATAAGTTGGATGCGACACCCGGGAGCTTTGACGGCCGGGCGGGATCGGGTAGCATCCCCGGGCAGCGGCAAGGCCGTTGAAGCGGCCGGCCCGGGAGACGCGATGATGAAGCACGGATTTCTGATGTTTACGGTGCTCGCGCTCGGCTCGGCATGGCCGGTGTCCGGCGTCCTCGCCGCGGCGCAGCCGATTTTCTGGAGCGCCTTGCGGCCGGCCGATCAGGCGAGGGCGACGGTTCCGCTGTCGCCAAAAGCGGTCAGCGGCCCGCAGGGCGAAACCCTGGTCTGGCGCGACGAGGGCCATCCGGTCGAACTGACCGGCTTCGTGCTGCCGACCGATCAGGACGGCGATCTCGTCTATGAATTCCTGCTGGTGCCCTGGGCCGGGGCCTGCAGCCACATGCCCACGCCGCCGCCCAACCAGCTGGTTCGCGTCGTTCCGCAGGAGCCGCTGCACCTCGAAAAAATCTATGAGACCGTCACCGTGACGGGCACGCTGCGGCCCGGCCTCGATCAGGCGCAGTTCTTCATGATCGACGGCGTCCGCGTCCTCTCCTACGGCTACAGCATGGGCCATGCCGAGGTGGCGAAGGCGACGGCGACGAAGGATCCCGATCTGCTGTCGCTTTCGCCTTTCGGTGTCGTGCCGCGCTAGCTTGCGCGAACATCGCCGAGTGCGTATATACATAAGAATATATACGAAAATCGCGGAGGCTTCCCATGCCCCAATATGCGCGCGTGTTTCAATCCGGCAATTCGCAGGCCGTCCGGCTGCCGAAGGAATTCCGCTTCGATGTCGACCAGGTGGAGGTGACGCGCGAAGGCGATGCGGTCATTCTGCGGCCGCGCGCCGATTCCGGCATGCGCTGGGCGTCCCTGAGGAGCGCCCTCGAACGCGGCCTCAGCGACGATTTTCTGGCGCAAGGACGCGAGCAGCCGGAGGATCAGGAGAGGCCGGATCTTCAGGACCTCTTCAAGTGATCACGCATCTTCTCGACACCAATGCGGTGACCGCGCTGATCGGCAGGAAATCCGACGCATTGCTGACGCGCGTGATCGGCAGCGACGAAGGATCGATCGGACTTTCCACCATCGTCATGCATGAACTCTATTACGGCGCCTATAAGAGCGCGAAAATTTCCTACAACCTCGAAACTCTGCGCCTGTTCATGGCGGATTTCCCGGCGGTCGGTTTCGAGCGCGAGGATGCGCTGGCATCAGGAGAGATCCGCGCGGCATTGGCGGCAAAGGGAACGCCGATCGGTCCCTATGACGTGCTGATCGCCGCGCAGGCGAAGACGCGGGATCTCGTTCTCATCACGAACAATCTCGGCGAGTTCCGTCGCGTGGATGGCCTGCGCGTCGAGGATTGGACGGTCTGACGGTAGCCCCGGCAGCCTCTCGCATCATATGTCGAAGGCGCTCGGCAGGATCACCATGTCGCGGATCGTCACGTTGCGCGGCCGGGTCAGCATGAAGACGACGGCTTCCGCGACTTCGCGCGGTTCGATCAGCGCGCCCGCCTCTTTTGCCTTGCGCAGGTTCTCCTCCGGCCAGTCTTTCAGCAGCGCGCTGATGACGGGACCCGGCGAGACGGAGCCGACGCGGATGCCGTTCTTCAGGAGCTGCCGCCGCATGGTCTGGACGAAGCAGTGCATCGCCCATTTCGAAGGAGAGTAGACCGGCTCCCATGGAACCGCGGCATGGCCCGCGACCGAACTGGTGACGATGATGTCTCCCGTCCCTCGCTCGATCATATGGGGTATGACCGTCCGGACGTTCTTGATGACCACGTTGACGTTCAGATTGAGCATGCGGTCGATCGCATCGAGGTCGGCCTCCGCCAGATCTCCGCCGATATAAGTGCCGGCATTGGCATGGAAGATGTCGAGCTGACCGGCCTTCGAGAGAATGCCGTCGAGCAGACCGGCGCAATCCTCCGGGTTGAGAAGGTCGAGCGGCAGCGCGATCGCCTTCTCTCCGAGCCTGCCGCAGGCCGCCTCCAGCGCCGCCTCGTCCCGATCGATCATCACGACCGTACCGCCCGCCGCGATGACCGCCTCGGTCATCGCCAATCCAATGCCCGAGGCAGCGCCGGTGATGGCGGCGATTTTACCCTGCAAACCGTTCATATCCACTCCTCCAAATGTGTCGATCATCTATCGCATTTGAGGTCGGTCATGGCTAGAAGTCTGCGGTGTGGCGGGGATGGTCTAGGCGATTGGGCGCTGGTGCGCCGGGAGCTTCGGCGCGGGAGAGAATGGCTGACCTCTCGTCCGTCATACTCGGGCTTGTCCCGAGTATCTGCCTCCGGTGGATAGGGCAGCAGATCCTCGGCACAAGGCCGAGGACGACGCCGAGTAAAAATGAAACGGCTGCGGAAAAGTGACCGGAGGCCAACCCCACACTCCTCACCAGTCACTCGTAAACTGGTTATTGAGGTCGGATGCACCACCTCTCCTCCGTCATTCCTGTGCTCGTCACAGGAATCCAGCCACCGCGCGTCCGCGCGGTGAATGACTTTCCTGAAGGCAAGGAAGTCTCCCGCGCCCAAGGACTTGGGCGCGCTGGATCCCTGTGACGAGCACAGGGATGACGGAGGAGAGGTGGTGCCCATATCCACCTAATCTGACTTGGTGAGACAGGAGAATGAACGCCTTGAGCAATACGAGGCATCCCATACAGACAAAAAAACCCGGGCGCGGCCGAAACCGCGCCCGGGCAAAATTCGCTGAACCGATCAGACGAGGTCGAAGCGGTCGGCGTTCATGACCTTGTTCCAGGCGGCGACGAAGTCCTTGACGAACTTCTCCTTGGCGTCGGCCTGGCCGTAGACTTCGGCGAAGGCGCGCAGCTGCGAGTGCGAGCCGAAGATCAGGTCGACGCGGGTGCCGGTCCACTTGGCAGCACCCGTCTTGCGGTCGCGGCCTTCGTAGACGCCGTCCTTGCCGGCGGCGGGAACCCACTGCGTGGCCATGTCGAGCAGGTTGACGAAAAAGTCGTTCGTCAGCGTCTCGGGACGGGCGGTGAAGACGCCGTGTTCCGGCTGGCCGGCCTTGAGGACGCGCAGGCCGCCGACGAGGACGGTCATCTCGGGTCCGGTCAGCGTCAGCAGCTGGGCGCGGTCGACGAGCGCTTCCTCAGGCTTCATGAACTGCAGGCGCTTGCCGTTCACATAGTTGCGGAAGCCGTCGATGCGCGGCTCGAGCGCTGCGAAGGAATGCGCGTCCGTCTGGGCTTCGGAAGCATCCATGCGGCCCGGCGTGAAGGGCACGCTGACGGTGGTGCCGCCGGCGGCCGCAGCCTTTTCGACGCCAGCTGCACCGGCAAGCACGATCAGGTCGGCGAGCGAGATCTTCTTGCCGCCGGTCTGGGCGGCGTTGAAGTCTTTCTGGAGGCCTTCGAGGACGCCGAGCACCTTGGCGAGCTGGGCCGGCTGGTTGGCCTCCCAGTCCTTCTGCGGGGCAAGGCGGATGCGTGCGCCGTTGGCGCCGCCGCGCTTGTCGGAGCCGCGGAAGGTCGAGGCGGACGCCCAGGCGGTCGAAACCAGTTCCTGCACGCTGAGGCCGGTGGCAAGAACCCTGGCCTTCAGCTCGGCAATGTCCTTGTCGTCGATGAGGGGATGGTCGACGGCCGGGATCACGTCCTGCCAGATCAGGTCTTCGGCCGGAACCTCCGAGCCGAGGTAGCGGACCTTCGGGCCCATGTCGCGGTGGGTCAGCTTGAACCAGGCGCGGGCGAAAGCGTCGGCGAACTCAGCCGGATTTTCGAGGAAGCGGCGCGAGATCTTCTCGTAGACCGGGTCGAAACGCAGCGCGAGGTCGCTCGTCAGCATGGTCGGCAGATGCTTCTTGCCGGCGTCGTAGGCATCCGGAATGGAGGCTTCGGCGTTCTTGGCCTGCCACTGCTTCGCGCCGGCCGGGCTTGTCGTCAGCTCCCATTCGAAGGCGAAGAGGTTTTCGAAGAAGTAGTTGCTCCACTTGGTCGGCGTCTGCGACCAGGTGACTTCCAGGCCGGCGGTGATGGCATCCTTGCCGACGCCGGTGCCGAACGCGCTCTTCCAGCCGAGGCCCTGGTCCTCGATCGCGCCGCCTTCCGGCTCGGCGCCGATCAGCGACGGGTCGCCAGCGCCATGGGTCTTGCCGAAAGTGTGGCCGCCGGCGATCAGCGCCACGGTCTCTTCGTCGTTCATCGCCATGCGGGCGAAGGTTTCGCGGATGTCGCGGGCCGAAGACAGCGGATCGGAATTGCCGTTCGGACCTTCCGGGTTGACGTAGATGAGGCCCATCTGCACGGCGCCGAGCGGCTCGGCGAGCTGGCGTTCGCCGCTGTAGCGCTCGTCGCCGAGCCAGGTGCCTTCAGGACCCCAGTAGAGCTCTTCCGGCTCCCAGACGTCTGCGCGGCCGCCGGCGAAGCCGAAGGTCTTGAAGCCCATGGATTCGAGCGCGACGTTGCCGGTGAGGATCATCAGGTCGGCCCAGGAGATGCTGTTGCCGTATTTCTGCTTGATCGGCCACAGCAGGCGGCGGGCCTTGTCGAGGTTGGCATTGTCAGGCCAGCTGTTCAGAGGCGCGAAACGCTGCTGACCCTGACCGGCGCCGCCGCGGCCGTCGGTGATGCGGTAGGTGCCGGCGCTGTGCCAGGCCATGCGGATGAAGAGGCCGCCGTAATGGCCGAAGTCGGCCGGCCACCACTCCTGCGAATCGGTCATCAGCGCGGTGAGATCCTTCTTCAGCGCGTCGAGATCGAGCTTCTTGAACGCCTCGGCATAGTCGAAATCCTTGCCCATCGGATCGGCGCGGCCGGAATTGTGATGAAGAATCTGCACGTTCAGCTGGTTCGGCCACCAGTCGCGGTTGGAATGGCCGCGCGGCGTGTTGCCATGGGCCACAGGACATTTGCCTGCGGTGTCAGTGGGGTTGTCCATGATCGTCTCCTTCATTGCTTGATCTGTCTGCGGTTCAAAAAGATGAGCCGAGCTGGCGCCCCACTCTCTCCCTTGCAGTCTTCATATCGGAAGCGTTCAATAATTTTAAGTTGGATTTACTGATTGCTGCGATAAGCTGAGCTTATGAAAAATCTTACCCTGAAACAGCTGCGTTATTTTGAAGCTTTGGCAAGGGACGGCCGATTTCGCCGTGCCGCCGATGCCTGCGCCATCTCCCAGCCGGCGCTCTCCATGCAGATCAAAGAACTTGAGCAGGAGTTGGGCAGCGAGCTCTTCGAGCGCAGCGCCCGCGAGGTGAAGCTCACCCCCTTCGGCCAGACCTTTGCGCTGCGCGTCCGCGATATCCTGCGCGCCGTCGACGAACTCGGCGAATTCGCCCGCGCCTCGCGCGACAGTTTCCTCACGCGCCTGCGCATCGGCATCATCCCGACGATCGCGCCCTATCTGCTGCCGGCGATTATAAACGATCTCAACAAAAGCTTCGCGGGGATTCAGATCGAGGTGCGCGAGACGCAGACCGGCAAGCTGGTTCAGGAGCTGGCGCAGGGCCAGCTCGACATGGCGATCGTCGCGCTGCCGGTGTCGGAACCCTCGCTGACCGAACTGGAGCTGTTCAAGGAGGAGTTCGTGCTGGTCCGGCGGCACGAGGACGGCGGCAAGCCGGTGCCCGAACGCGAGGCGCTGCGCGAAATGCGGCTGCTGCTGCTCGAGGAGGGCCACTGCTTTCGCGACCAGGCCCTGTCCTTCTGCAAGGTCGGGCCCGCCCGCCTGCGTGAGATCATGGAAGGCAGCTCGCTCTCCACCCTCGTCCAGATGGTCGGCGCCGGCATCGGCGTCACCCTGATCCCGGAAATGGCCGTTCCCGTCGAAACCCGCTCGGCCCACGTCTCGATCTCCCGCTTCCCCTCGCCGCAGCCCTCGCGAACCATCGGCATGGTCTGGCGCAATTCCACGCCGATGGCCAAGCAGCTGCAGGAGGTCGCCGAGGCGGTCCGCCGCTCGGCGGAGGCGATGCGAGGGCAGTATGGCGGGGGTGATGGATAGGCTGCTGGTGGGTGCCAAGACCCCTCCCCAACCCCCCCCCACAAGGGGGAGGGACTAACATGCCGCACCGTTTCACGTAGCCTCCACCATACCAATCGGCTGAACGGTCGCAGCGAATAAGGCCTCTCCGTCTGGTCTCCACCGAGGCCGCCGGTTAAGCCCCTCCCCCTTGTGGGGAGGGGTTTGGGGCGGGGTCTTGGGCCGCAGCGGCCAGCCTCGGCGTTTACTGCGTCAGCCGCAACGTATCCCCGCGAATGGCAGCCGCGATCGTCTCGTAGACCGTCTTGATGGTAGCAGGCGATGCGGTGAAGAAATGTGCGGTGTTGGTGGCGCAGTTGCGGATGTTCACCACGTCGGCATCGGCGCTGTAGGAAAGCGTATAGATTTCGATGCCGCTCTTCTTGATCGCCGTGCAAGCGGTCAGCATCGCCGAGGTGGCGAAGGTGTTGCAGGCCGAGGATTGGGTTTGCGAGCAGATCCAGTCGAACTTGTCGTTCGGGTTATATTTCGTGTTCATTTCGCCATCGGTCATGAACACCATGACTTTGTGCACGGAATCGGAGACCGGCGCGGGCGAGGACTGGTCTCCCCAGACGCCCTGCCATTTCGGCGACAGCGTGTACCATCCGGCGACCACGCCCGCGTCGAGCCGGGTGGAGCCTTCGGAGGTCAGGTTGGCGACGGCCTTTTTCAGATAGGCGAAGTCGCCGGTCAGCGGCGTGACCGGGGGCGGACAGAAGCTCGTTCCGGATTTCGGATTGGCGTCCATGGGGACGAAGGCAGCGGTATCGGGCGATGCATCGCTCATGCCGTAATCGCCGATCGCGCCCTCGTCCCGGACCTCGACATCGGCGCGCGGCTCGATGCAGCCCATCCAGTAATAGTTCTTGGTGGTGGCCATGACGGGCGTGACGCCGTCGATCCAGTAGGAGAGCTTGTAGCTGGAGCTATAGACGGATTGGGGATCGGTCCAGCGTTTGGGAACGGCGGCCGCGCCATTATAGGATTTGAGCCAGCCGGTGTTGGCGAGGCCGAAATTGACGCGGCTGGAAAAGGGCACGATCGAGATCTTGGTCTTGTCGACCAGCGACGAATTGGACGAGAAGGCCTGGAGAAAGCCGGCGACCGCGGTCTGCATCGGCGTGAAGCGGTTCTCCTCGATCATCGAGCTCGACACGTCGAGAACCAGCGCGATCTCCAGCTGCTTCACCCCCGGCAGGGCCGCGCAGGAGCGGATGCCGATCGGGACGGACTGGATATTGGCGAGTTTCATGAAGGTGGTGGGCACGCCGTCCGTGACGTCGAGGCAGAGTTCCGACTCGTCGCTTGCCACCTCCGGCTTGCCGGCGACGGCGGTCTCGAACTTGCCGTTTGCCGAGAGGAAGGCGTTGATGGTCTTGGCGATCGTCGCCTCCGGCATGCCGGATTTGTATTTCGCGGCCGCCGCGAGCACCGCCGAGTCCGCGGCCGATTGCAGCTCCGTCCTGCTGTTATAGGCCCTGATGTAATCGATCGATGCGCCGACCGCGAGAAGCATGGGCACGGCGGCCAGGATGACGATGATGGCGACCGCGCCGTCGCGGTTTTCGATCAGGTGGGAAAGCAGGGGCAAGCGAGGGGACATGGGCATCGGCTCGAAATCAAGATCTCTCTTTGGTTTCGAACAGCGCTATGACGGCAAGCTTAACGACAGGGAAACGCGCTGCCGCCTGGGAGCGGCAGGGGAAATTTTCCAACGCGAATCGGACAGCCGGCTCTCATTGTGGATATGCCGCGCATGTGAAGCGCGGGTGCCCTCGCCTTACGAGCGGCGCTTGAACGTGTGCTCGGCGGCCGGGAATTTTCGCGAGCGCACTTCTTCGGCATAGGCGGCGGCGGCATCCGCGACCCGCTTGCCGAGTTCGTCGTAGCGCTTGACGAAACGCGGCTTGAAATCGTTGAAGAGGCCGAGAATGTCGTCCGAGACCAGGATCTGGCCGTCGCAGGCCGAAGAGGCGCCGATGCCGATTGTGGGTATGTGGATGCCTGCACTCACCTCGCGGGCGAGCGGCTCGACCGTGCCCTCTACGACGACGGCGAACGCACCAGAGCCGCCGATCGCATGGGCGTCGCGGCGGATCTTCGATGTCTCGTGTTCGGAATGGCCGACGGAACGATAGCCGCCGGCGGTATGGACGAGCTGCGGCATTAGGCCGATATGGCCGAGCACGGGAATGCCCCGCTTGGTGAGGAAGGCGATGGTTTCGGCCATCTCCTCGCCGCCTTCCAGCTTGACCGCGTCGCAGCCGGTTTCCTGCATGATGCGCACGGCGTTGCGGAAGGCGATCTCCTTCGATTCCTGGTAGCTGCCGAAGGGCATGTCGACGACGACGCAGGCGTTGGCGACGCCGCGCATGACCGCCTTGCCATGGGCGATCATCATGTCGAGCGTGACGCCGATCGTGGTCTCCATGCCGTAGAGCACCATGCCGAGCGAATCCCCGACCAGCAGCAGGTCGCAATGCTCGTCGAGAAGACGGGCCATCGGCGTCGTATAGGCGGTGAGGCAGACGATCGGCTTGCCGCCTTTCATGGCCGCGATGCGCACTGGCGTCAGGCGCTTCTGGGTTCCGGTGGCGCTCATTTCGTCACTCCCTTTCCGGACTGTCCGGTCATGCGGTTGTCCCGGACGATCTTATTGTCTCCCGGGACGCGGCTGCGGATCACTCTGTTGTCGAGTAGCCGCGTCGTGCCGATGCTGATGAAGAGCGCCACGACGATGGGGTCTTCGATCGAAGCGACCGGCGCCAGCGTCGAGGCATCCCGAACGGCGACGACCTCGGCCTTCGCCAAGGGTTCGCGACCGATGAAGGCGGTGAGCTTAGCCTCCAGCTCTCCGGCATCGGTGAGACCGTCGGCGACCAGGCGCTCGGCCTCGTCGAGCGTCTGAGGGACGATCACCGCCGCGCGCCGCTCGTCGGGGCTGAGATAGACATTGCGCGACGACAGGGCGAGGCCGTCGCTGTCGCGCACCGTCGGCACGGCGATCACCCGCACGGGCACGGCGAGATCCTCCACCATGCGCTTGATGATGACGACCTGCTGGTAATCCTTCTCGCCGAAATAGGCGGTCTGCGGCTGGACGATGTTGAACAGCTTGGAAACGACGGTGGCGACACCGGCGAAATGGCCGGGCCGGACCGCGCCTTCGAGCTCGCGGCCGAGATCGGGAACGTCGACCACCGTCTTCATCGGGCGCGGATACATGTCCTCGACGCCGGGCGCGAAGAGGAAGTTGACGCCGGCCTGCTTCAGCATGGCGCCGTCGCGGTCGAGATCGCGCGGATATTTGGCGAGGTCTTCGGCCGGGCCGAACTGCAGCGGATTGACGAAGATCGAGACGACGACGATGTCGTTTTCGGCCCGGGCGCGCGTGACGAGCTGCATATGGCCGGCATGGAGATAACCCATGGTCGGCACCAGGCCGACGGTGCGCCCTTGCCGCTTCAGCGCATCGAGCGTGTGGCGCAGCTCTTCAATGCTCGAGAAAACCCGCATATATCCTCCCAGCGGCCGGTCATTCTTCTTGGGCGCGGATAAGAAGTGTAATCGATGCCGGAGGTCAATGCACATTCCGCGATAAAAACGATTATATGGGAATGGAAGACTGATGAGGCCGAACCTATATCCGCCCGGAAATGGAAGCTTGCCCTGGGCTAGCAATGTGCGGGCCGCGGCGTTATTGGCCCTGTCCGTCAAGATACCATCACAGTCGGCCGTTATGGAGGATGCATGGACAAACCCTGGAAGATCAGCCGCGGGCCGATTGCGGCGACCGAGCTCGACGTGGAGAAGGCCAACGCGATCAACGGCATGTTGATCCGGCCGGTCGGCGTGCTTCCGGCCAAGCCCGGCGATCCCGTCCTTCCCTTCGCCGTCGGCCTGTTCAACGAACTGCGCCCGCTGTTGAAGCCCGAGGCCGGGGTGACGACGCTCCGGCGCGCGACCGCTGCCTATGTCCATTGCCGGCGCTATTATTTCGCCAGCGCCCAGCCCGATTCCATGCGCCACAACATCGACGGCGAGCCGGTCGAAGCCTTGTCCGTCGAAGACCGGCTGGTCGCGCAGAAGCGCTTCCTGAGCCTCAAGCAGAGCGCCAAGGCCGAGGCGCCCGAGCCGGCGCCGGTTCCCCCGCCGGTGCTCAGCAAGAACGAACAGATCCGCGCCGCCCTGCTGCGCGGCCGTAAGAGCCCCGTCAGCTAGCCTTGCCGAGAGGCGGATCCTTCGCCCGCAACAGCGCCATCAGCATCGGGCCGAGCGCGAATTCGCCGCGTCCGGCGCGCCGCGTGAGATCCCTGAGATAGCCGCCGGCGGAGGTGATGCACCCTCCCCTTTGCAGGATGCAGGCCATGACGGTGGCGGCGTTTTCCGGCCCCATCACCGCACAGGCTTCCTCATAGGCCGGCAGGCCGACGCGCAGCATCGCGCCCACGGTGGCCGCCGCCGTCATCAGATCCCGCCAGCTGCCGATCGCCCCGCCCGGGCCGTAATCGACGATATCGGGGCAGGCCTGCAGCACGGTGCCGAGCGGAAAGGATTTCAATCTCCCGGCATCCGTCCGAACAGCCCGCCATCCCTGCCCGCCGTCCCCTCGCCTGCCCTGCTCATGGCTTTCCAGCCCTGCCCTTGGCTGGTCGTCCCGCCTCGCCGCCTGCTCCGTTTCCAAGCCCGGTTCAGATTCAGATAGGGATTCGGGATTCGAATTCTGTATGTGGCGCTCAAACTGGGATTCACTGGTGCTCGCCATTTGCATTTTCTCATGCGATTCCAATGTGTTGATGATGGAGAGGCGCAGCGTCTCCAGCTCTTCGAGGAGCGGCGGGAGATTTTTGAGGGTTGCCGCCTTCGGAATGCGCTCCAGCAGTGCGTGAAACAGCGAGGAAACCCGCTCCCACGCGCCGGGAACGGCTTCCTCGACGGCTGCGGCGATGAGCTTGGCGATATCGCGCCGGCAGATCGTCAGCCGCTCCTTCGTCGCCCGCAGCATCTGCCGGTCGGCGGCAATCCCGGCGGCCGTGGCTTCGATCTCGGAGGCGCGGGCGAGCAGTGGGGCGAGACTGAAGCCATAGGCCTCGTCGATGCCGCCTGCCCTGCCGCGGCGCACATAACGCTTGCCGTTCGGGCTGTCCTTGCGGGAGATGAGGCCGGCCTCGACGAGCACGGCGAGATGCCGGCGCAGCGTGGCGGCGGCCATGCCGCGTGCTCTGAGCGAAAGCTGCGTATTCGAGGGAAAGACCACCAGCCCCTTTTCGCTGGAGAGCTCGTCCTCGGGATAGAAGCTCAGCAGCGCATCGAGCACGGTGAGCGCCCGGTCGGTAACGCCGAGCCCTGCCCGCGCCTCGCAGACCGATCGGAACAATTTCCATTTGTTGCGCGTCGTCCCGGCCGCCATCGCTTCGCCGCGCCGCTGTTTCAGCAGCAGGGCAAGCGACATCGGCCGCCGCCCGAAGGGCGTCGTCACAGATTCACTCTCCATTTCCTTCACCTCTATTCAGGCAAAAGAAATCCGATCACCGAAACGATGCGAGGGTTGAGGCCACTGCAGCGTCATTGCCGCATCTGAAAAGACGCGGGCGACCGCTTCAGGACTCTTGACGGGGATTCGTGAAAATGCGATTCTCTGTCTTGCTTAAGGATGTGAGAAGGGCTTCCACGACTCGTTCGTTTGGGGGCCTTTTTCTTTTGCGGTTTCAGTCTCCTTGTTTGCCCTCCTCGGCGAGGAATTGCTCATAGAGCGCATCCAGCCTGCCGGAGAGAAATTCACCGAAGCGGCCGGCATTTTTCGCCTTCATCGAGAGCGAGAACGCCTTGCCGTCATTCTTCATTTCCGCCTGCACCGCCTTATCAAGCGGCTGCCATGTCACCTTCCTGGCGGCGGTGGTTTTCTTCACCGGCCGCGCGCTTTTGTTCAGCGCCGCATAGAGCGCTTCGAAACGTTTGTCGGAAGGTAACTGATGAAAGTTGTCGCCTTCGAGGACCTTGGCGACACTTGCGGCATTGGCCGATTTGCCGGCGAGCAGCGACAGTTCCACCCAGCGTTCGCGCCCGACGCCGGGCGCCGGGCCGATCGCCTGGACGACCTCTTGCGGCAGACGCTCCATCACCGACATCATCTTCGAGACCGAAGCCGCATTGGCGGCGAGCGCCGTCGAGATCACCTCCCGGTCGTAGCCGAGTTCCTCCAGCCGCCGGGCAAAGAGCGCCCGCTCGATGAAGGTGAGGTCGGCGCGGGCCGAATTTTCCTGGCCCTGGGCGATAACATGGGTGCGGTCGTCGATCGCCTTGACGACGGCGCGCACATTGCGGCCCAGCTCGCGGGCGGCGCGCAGGCGCCGGTGGCCGAAGACGACCTGATAACGTCCGTCGATCTTGCCGTGTGGGCGCACTAGGATCGGCGTGTCCTGCCCGCGTGCGCGGATCGCCTCGACCAGCGCGCGGAACGCCTCGTCGTCCTCCGACAGCCGGTCCTTGACGAAGGAGACCTCGACGGTATCAGGATCGAGATCGACCACCGCTTCGCCCTCGAGGAATTTTTCGGCCTGCTTGGCAAGCTCATCCAGCGAGCGGACGAGCGAGCGGCCGGCCCCGCGCATCGGATAGTTCGGCGCGCCCGCGCTCTCGGGCATCTCGGTGAGCCCCTCAAGCAGATTTTTCCGTGCCATCGCTTCCTCCGATTGCGGTCATTCCATTGATTTGCTTCAAGGAAACGGCGAATTTGTCAGCCGACAAATTCACCGCCCCCATGCCTGGTGAATGAGGCCGGCGATTTCGGCGTTGACGGCGTCCATCGCCTCCAATGCGCGATCATAGGTTCCCCGGTTCATCGAGGAGCGCTCGACCTCGTAAAGCGTCTGCTTGGTGATGCCGGCATCCGAGATGGCCGTCGATTTGACCATCTGGTTCTTCAGCATGAATTCGTGGAACATGGTCGACATGAAGCCGACCATCTGCGCCTGCGGCACGTCGGTCGGCTCATAGCGGGTGATGAGATAGCGGTACCAGGAGAGGTTCACCTCGGCGCCGGCCGCGCGGATCGGCTTCAGTATGCCGCCGAGCATCAGCAGGAACTGGCCCATCGACATGACGTCGAGCATCTGCGGATGAATGGTGATCAAGACGCTGGTCGCCGCCGTCAGCGCCGTCAGCGTGAGATAGCCGAGCTGCGGCGGGCAATCGATGACGACGACGTCGTAGCGGTCGTCGACCTCGGCGAGCGCGCGCGGGATGCGCGTAAAGAAGGTCTTGCCGTCATTGCTCGATTTGTCGGCCATGGCGAGCGGCGTGTCGTATTCGTATTCCTGCAGGTCGAGATTGGCCGGCACGATATCGAGACCGGGAAAATTGGTCTTGTGGATGATGGAAGAGAGTTTCTTCTTCTCGCCGTCGTAGCGGATCGCCTCGTAGAGCGAGGAGGCCTGGTCGAATTCCGGCTGGAAGCCGTGCAGGGAAGAGAGCGAGGCCTGCGGATCGAGATCGACGGCGAGCACGCGATGGCCGGTCAGCGCCAGATGCTGGGCAAGATGGGCAGCCGTCGTCGTCTTGCCCGAGCCGCCCTTGAAGTTGACGACGGCGATCACCTGCAATTTCTCATGGCCGCGGCGATGGGGCACATACATGCGGCTCTCGGAGCGGCCATGCGCATCGAGATAGCGCCTCAGCTCCAGCATCTGCTCGGCGCTGTAGGAGCGCCGCCCGGAAGGCGAGGTCCGGGGGCAGGGGCCTTTGCCTTCGAGATGCAGCTTCTTCAGCGTGCTTTGCGACGCGCCGACATAATTGGCGACCTCCGCCAGCGAGAAGCTGCGCAGCGTCTTCTTCGCATTCGGCGGAAAACGCTGCACGCTGAGCAGATGCAGCTTCTTTGAAATCACGTCGCCCTGTTCGAGAATCTGATCCTCGAAATAGAGCGGCGCGGCCTTCAAGCCATTCAAATTAGCGTTCATCGGCGGCAATCTCTCGGATAACGATTTTCGGGATCAAAAGCCCCTGTAACCGTTATTATCCGCGATTCTCCGATACCGGCCAAGAATTTTAAGGTTAACGCATATTAACCTTTTGGTTTCGCGTTCAAGCACTTGGGCGGTTTTGCATGATGTCTGGGAGGCCGGGGAGTTTGGGCCGGGGGCGCTGATAACGCGCCCCCGGCGTCGCCCGGCCGAAGGGGAGGGGGCATTCGGCGGGCTTAACTCAGTGGCGCTTCGCCTGTGGTGATACGCTGCTCGTTCTCGCCGAACAGGTGAACGGTGTCGTGGATCGGCGCGATCCTGAGGATGTCGCCGGGGGCGGCCCTGATCCGCTCGCGGAAGACGCAGGTCAGCGTCTGCCCTCCAAGCCGGACGAGGACCAGCGTTTCCGAGCCGGTCGGCTCGACGACGATGGTCGTCACCTCGATGCCATCAGGGTCGAGACTGATATGTTCGGGACGGATGCCGTAGATGACGGCGTCGGGCGGGCGGCGCTCGCTTGGCAGCAGCAGGCCATCCTCGGTGCGGAAGCCGTTCTCCGTCATGCTGCCCTTGATGAAATTCATCGCCGGCGAGCCGATGAAACCGGCGACGAAGAGGTTGTTCGGGCGGTCGTAGAGTTCGAGCGGCGAGCCGGACTGCTCGATCAACCCGTCCTTCATGACGACGATCTTGTCGGCCATGGTCATGGCTTCGATCTGGTCGTGGGTGACGTAGATGGTGGTCGTCTGCAAGCGCTGATGCAGTTCCTTGATCTCCGAGCGCATCTGCACGCGCAGCTTGGCGTCGAGGTTCGACAGCGGCTCGTCGAACAGGAAAACGGCGGGATCGCGCACGATGGCGCGGCCCATGGCGACACGCTGGCGCTGGCCGCCCGAAAGCTGCTTCGGATAGCGCTCCAGCAGATTTTCGAGGCCGAGGATCTTGGCGGCATTGCCGACCCGGTGGTCGATCTCCGACCTCGGCATGCGCTTCAGCCGCAGCGAGAAGCCCATGTTCTTGGCGACCGTCATATGCGGATAGAGCGCGTAGTTCTGGAACACCATGGCGATGTCGCGATCCTTGGGCGCCAGCTCGTTGACGATGTGCTTGCCGATCTGGATCTGGCCCGAGGTGATGCCTTCGAGACCGGCGATCATCCGGAGCAGCGTCGATTTCCCGCAGCCGGAGGGGCCGACCAGCACGACGAATTCGCCGTCGCCGATATCGACCGAGACGCCTTTGATGGCTTTGAACGCGCCGTAATCCTTGCGCGCATTGTTGACCGAAACATGGGCCATGAAAGTCCTCCAGAATTCGCCGTCAAAGTCCGTTCAAGACATTTTTGAGATAATCGAGGCCGAGGCGCTCGCCCTCCTTGCGCGCAGAGAGATCCTTGCCCGGCCAGCCATAGGCGGCATCTTCGTGCTCGATCGACAGCGTGCCGTCGAAGCCGTGACCGCGGGCCTGGCGGAGGAAGCGCGGCCAGTCGAGAAGGCCGAGCCCCGGCAGCTTGTATTGCCACCAGCCCTTGCCGTGATAGCCGATCGCCTGCAGCGCCTCGCGATCGATTGCCGTATCCTTGGCGTGCAGGATGGCGATGCGATCCTTCACCGCCTCCATCGCCCGGTAGGGATCGACGCCGATGCGGATGAGGTGCGAGGGATCGAATTCCAGCCCGAAGCGGCGGTCCGGGATTCTCGCGAAAAGCTCCTGCCATCCCTTCGGCGTCGTGCCGATGAAATTGTCTTTCGGTCCCGGCCAGTTCTCGATCGCGAAGGTCAGGCCGGAGGATCGCGTCTCGGCGATCAGCCCGTTCGCGAAGTCGGCGAAATCGTCATAATTGGCCTCCTCGCCCGCGCTGTCGTCGCGTCCGGGGAAGATCACGAAGATCGGCACGCCGGTCTCGCCGATCGCCTGGGCGAATTCCGCCGTTCTTGACCGGAGCTCCCGGCGCCTGTCGCGGTCGGCATCGAGCTGGTTGCCGAAATAGGTGAGAGAGGAGACGAAGAGGCTGCGGCTTCTCGCCAGCGCGACGGCGTCTGCTACCCGGTCCGGCGTCTTGATATGGCCGCCGACATCGATCTCGATGGCGTCGAAGCCGGCCGAAGCGGCGAAGTCCGCCACTTCCTCCAGCGGGCGGTCATTGAATGTCGAGGTATAGAAGCCGATCTTCACCATATCCTCCCGGGCCTTGCGGCCGTTTCAACTGTTCAGCCGATCCATGAATTTGAGCGGCGAGCGCGTGCGTTGGGCGACGTCGGCCGATGCGAGCATCAGGGCGGCTGCCATCGGCATGGCCGCCGCGCCGATCGCCGAGGCATCCTCGCCGATCGAGGCGCGATGCAGCGAGGGCAGGTTGGTGTCCTCGGCGTCGAGATGTTCGTGCACATAACGCAGCAATTCATCGACGATGCGGATCGGCAGCCTGCCGCCGACGAGCACGGCGTCAGGATCGACGATCATGGCGATATGTTTGACGGCGACCGCCAGATGCGCGCTCATTTCCTTCAGCCACTGCGAAACGAGGCGGCGGCCCTGCGCATCGAGCGTCAGCAGATCCTGGGGAACGCTAACCTTGACGCCGTGTTTAGCGAGGAAATCATAAAGGAAGAACAGCGAGAAGATCTCGCCGAGAAGCTGGACCTTCTGGCCCTTGCCGTCGCGGCCGTCGGCGATCGGCAGCCAGCCGATCTCGCCGCTGAGGCCCATGGCGCCGCGATGGCCGTTGCCGTCGAGCACCAGGCCGCCGCCCGGGCAGGCATTGACGGCGATATAGAAGAAGCTGCTGCTTTCGGCGCCGAGGCCGTAATCGAGCTCGGCAAGGGCTGCGGCATTCGCCTCGTTCTCGATGAAGACGGGGTGCTGCGTCAGGTTCTCAAGGGCTGAGCGCACATCGAATTCCGTCCATTCCTGATAGGCATCGGGCTTGCCGAGCAGCGCGATTTCGCCGAGCCAATCCGGCACAGCGAGACCGATGCCGCAAAGGCGCGCATCGTCGATCAGCCGGCTGCGCTGGAAATGGGAGATCGCATCCGATGTCAGCTGCATGAATTCGCCAGGCAGGATGAAGCGCTTTTCGTGATGGACGCGGGCGCGCACATTGCCGACGGCATCGACGGCGAGGATCGTCAGGTGATCGCGGTCGATATTGATGCCGATGGCGTAAGAGGCATCCGGATTGATCTCCAGCTCGATTGCCGGCTGGCCCCGCAGCCCGTGGCGACGGCGAGCTTCCATGATCAGGCCCTCATCCAGCAGCCGGTCGACGATGCGGGCGATGGCCGGTTTGGTGAAGCCGGTCCGCCGCGCGATTTCGGCGCGCGAGATCGGCGCCTGGCGATGGATGCAGCGCAGGACGACGGCCCGGTTGTGCTCGCCGGCATCCTCGACATTGGCGCCCGTCAGATCGGGGGAAAGCTTCGCGCCGGGCATCTGGTTCATGCGTTCAATCCTTCCTCGCGCCAGAAATGCAGGACCGGTCTCATCCCTTCACCGCGCCGCTGGTCATCGCGCCCAGGATCAGCCTCTGGAGCGACAGGAAGGCCACGATCGCCGGAACGACCGAGATCAGGCAGGCGGCGGCAAGCAACTGGATGGACGAGTCGGTCTGCATGCCGCGGAAGTTAAAGATTCCGACACCGATCGGCATCAGGTCATTTTTGGTGAGCAGCAGGAAAGGCACGAGGAATTGCGACCAGCCGGCAATGACGGTGATGATGAAGACCGAGGCGATGCCCGGCGCCGACAGCGGCAGGATGATGCGCCAGAAGACCGAGAAGCGGTTGCAGCCGTCGATCATCGCCGCTTCGTCGAGGCTGCGCGGAATGCCGTCGACGGTGCTCTTCAAGAGCCATGTCGCCAGGGGAACTCCGAGCGCGATATAAACCATGACGACGGCAAAATGCGTGTCCAGCATCCCGAGGCGGTTCATGTAGCGGTAGAGCGGCACCATGATGACGAGCGGCGAGATCATCTGGAAAAGCAGCAGCCCCATCATCGACAGGCCCTTGCCGCGGAAATTGAAGCGGGAAAAGGCATAGGCCGCGGGCAGCGCCACGATCAGCACGCCGAAGCCGCTGAGCGCTGCGAGCTTCAGGCCGTTCCAGAGATAGATCGGGAAATAGCTGTTGTTGAGAACGGTGATGAAATTGTCGACGGTCGGATTGTTGGGAATGTAACGCGCGGCGCCGCGATAGATCTCGCGCTTGTCGCGCATCGCCATCGACAGGAGATAGGTGAGGGGGCCGGCGAAGAAGATGAACATCGCCAGCATGAAGAGATAGCTCATGGCATCGCCGAGCCGGGTTCCGGTGCGCTGGCTCATTGCTCTTCCTCCTTCGGCAGGAACGAGGCATAGACGAAGGCGAGCCCGAGGCTGATGATCAGCATCAGGACGGAGAGCACGCTGCCGCCGGAGAGATCGTAGTTCCGGAAAACGATGTTGAAGACGTAGAGCGAGATCACCTCGGTCGCGCGCCCGGGACCGCCGCCGGTCAGCGTGATGATCGCATCGAAAGTGTTCACCGTCTGGATGGTGATGAGGATCATGTTGACGAGGATCGCGGCGCGCAGCTGCGGCAGCGTGACGAAGAAGAACTGCTGCGAGGCGGTGGCGCCGTCGACTTCGGCGGCTTCATAAAGCGAAGGATCGATCGCCTTCAGCGCCGCATACATGACGACCATGGAAAAGGCCGTGCCGCGCCAGATGTTGGAGATCAGCGTCGACCATGGCGCGATCGCCGGATCCGAAAGCCACGCAACGGTCGGCATGTGCATCAGCCTCAGAATGCTGTTCAGCGCGCCGTAGGGCGCTTCGGAAAACAGCATCTGCCAGATGATGCCGCCGGCGATGCCGGGCACCACCCAGGCGACCAGCGCCGTCGTTCTCAGGATCGTCGTGCCGAACAGGCCGCGCTTTTCGCCGCGGATGACCGTGACGGCGACGGCAAGGCCGAGGATCTGCTGGCCGATGACGCTGCCGCCGACGAAGATCAGCGTCGCCCATAAAATGTCGGGCAGCTGCGGCGAGCTCAGCGCATTGGTGATCGAACCCAGCGTATATTGCTGATTGTCGCCGATCAGCGTCGCATTGGTGAAGGAAAGCCGGAAGACGTCGATGACGGGATAGAGATAGAATATGCCGATGACGATGATCACAGGCATGATCCAGGGCAGGGGCGCACCGGCGAACCGGCGCATGAACGTTCTGCTTTGAGGCGGGCTGTCGGCCTCGATGGCAATGGGGCTCATTGGCTTCTCTGTCCGGGTTTGGCACTTTCGACGGCGCCTCAAGGCTAGGCGCCGCCGCTGTCTAAAAAAATGCCGAGTATCAGAACACGACCGTCCGTTCCGCGCTGAAGGCTGCCCCTCACCCTAACCCTCTCCCCGTTCTGACGGGGAGAGGGGACGTGCCCCGAGAGGCGCTGGTAAGGGACGGAGAGCTTGTGGCTTGTCCCTTCTCCCCGTCACAACGGGGAGAGGTGGCGGCAGCCGGATGAGGGGCTGCTCTCGCCGATCTCCTGAGCTGCGCCGCAGCATCACAGCCGCTTGTAAGCCTCCATCGCCGCGCTGAAGGCGGCATCCAGGGCTTCTTCCGATTTCTTCGTGCCCGAGAGCACGTCGCCCATCATGATCTGGATCTGGTTGGAGATTTCAGGATAGATCGGCACGCCGGGGCGCGCCTGGCCGTTGACCAGAGCCTGGGCGAAGGTCTTGTTGGCTTCGGTGGAGAAGACCTCGTATTTGTCGAACAGCGATTTGCGCGTCGGCAACTGCTGCTGCAGCGCGTTGGCCGGGCCCATATAGACCTCGCGGGCGAGGTTGGCGCACATCTCGACCTTGTCCTTGTCCTTGCTGAAGGAGGCGATCGTCCAGCCGCCGGTGCCGGTCGAGCGCTGATCGGCGGAAGGGCCGGGGATCGGCGAGAAGGTCCAGTTCTTGAATTCCTCCTCGTCGAGCGTCGACTTCAGCTGCGCATATTGCCAGTTGCCGCCGATGAAGAGGGCGGTCGTGCCGGCTGCCGCCGCCGCGTTCATGTCGTCGTAATTGGCGATGGTGCTGACGCGCTTGGGGGCCGCGCCGGAATCGACGAGATCCTTGAAATAGTTCAGCGCCTTCAGGAACTTCTCCTTGTTCTCGCCTTCGCCGAACACCGGCTTGCCGCTGTCGTCGACGAGCTTGCCGCCGAGCGCCCAGTAATTGGCGAGCCAGTCGAAGGTCGTGCCTTCCCAGCGTCCGCCATTGAAGAGCACGCCTTCCATGCCTTCCTTGGTGGAGGCAAGGGCGGCCTTCTTCAGGTCGTCCCAGGTCTCGGGCGCATCTGCAACGATCGACTTGTTACGGTAGAGCACGCGAAGGTCCGTATCCCACCACCAGGCGCGCACCGTCTGGTCCTTGTCGGTGATGCCGGCGCGGATGAAGGGGAAGAGATCGTCCACTTCTTCCTTGGAGAAATAGGGCGTGAAATCGGCCAGCACCTTGTTGACCATGAACTGCGACAGCACGAAGGAGTCGACGGCGGCGCAATCCGGCGCGTTGCCGGCCTTGGCCTGCTCCAGCATCTTGGCCTGCTCGGTGCCGATGTCGGAGGACATGAACTGCATCTGCAGTTTCCACTCGGGATGCTTCTTGATGAATTCGACGAACAGCTTCTGATAGCCCTCGGCGATGGCGGGATCGGAATTGTTCGGGCTGTCGTTGGTCAGGCGGACGACGAGGGTCTTGGCCGCATCGGCAAGGCCGATCCGGTCCTTGGTGGCGAGTTCCTGGGCAAAAATGGCGGATGCTGAAAATAAGATAGTGCTCAGCGCCAATGCGCTGACGGTCGCGCTCTTCATGATGGGTCTCCTCCCCATTTTGAACGAATACAGCCTGGCGGTCGGTTGACCTCTCCTCATTTCCGTGCTGCATTAATTAGATTAAGTTACTTTGATTTGATGTCAAGCCAGAGCTTTGGGAGGATCGAGATGCTGGCGACATTCAACAGCAGCTAGCGCGCTGCCGGCGAAAATCGAGTCGACTTCGCGAGGTCATGCGCCGGATCGAGGTGATGGAGCGTCCATCGGACGCGCGGCGCATCCACCCCGCAATTTTCCCGAGGAAGAGCCCGAGCGATCGCGGATGGCCGCGACCGCAAGCGGCGGTTTTTGCCCGGCGGCAGCCGGATACCCAACTCTGTGGAGGAGAAGATGCGTTTACTCATTCTCGGCACCGGCGGCATGGCCAACCAGCATGCGGCGCGCTTCAAGGCGATCGAAGGCGTCAGCGTCGTCGGCGGCGTCGATGTCGTTCCGGAGCGGCTGGCGGCCTTCTGCACCGAACACGGCATCGCCAATCATTTCCTATCGCTCGAGGACGCGCTCGCCTGGGGCGAGTTCGATGCGGTCGCCAATGTCACGCCCGACAGCATCCACCACCCCACGACGCTGCAGGCAATCGCCGCCGGCAAGCATGTCTTCTGCGAAAAACCGCTTGCCACCGATGCGGCGAAAGCCATGGAGATGACCGAGGCGATCGAGCGGGCGGGCAAGGTCGGCATGGTCAATTTCACCTACCGCAACTCGCCGGCGCTGCAGAAGGGCCGGCAGATGGTGCTCGCCGGCGAGATCGGCGCGGTGCGCCATGTCGAGGCGTCGCATCTGCAAAGCTGGCTGGTCGGCCGCCACTGGGGCGATTGGAAGAGCGAGAGCAAATGGCTGTGGCGGCTCAGCAAAAAGCACGGCTCGAACGGCGCGCTCGGCGATATCGGCATCCATATCGTCGATTTCGCCTCCTACGGCTCCGGCCTCGACGTCGCCCATGTCTTCGCCCGGCTGAAGACCTTCGACAAGGCGCCCGGCCACAAGATCGGCGAGTATGATCTCGACGCCAATGACAGCTTCACCATGAATGTCGATTTCACCAATGGCGCGATCGGCACGATCCAGGCGACGCGCACCGCCGCCGGCCAGATGGACCAGCTGCGCCTCAGGGTCTATGGCGAAACCGGCTCGGTCGAGATGATCTACGATACCGGCAAATCGACGCTGCGCGCCTGCCTCGGCGAGGACGTGCACACCGCCACCTGGCGCGACGTGTCCTTCGATCCCGTCGAGAGCAACTACCAGCGTTTCGTCCAGGCGGTGCGGGCGGGCAAGACCCAGGAACCATCCTTCCGGCGCGCGGCGAATATCCAGAAGGTGCTCGACAAGGCGCTCACCTCCGACCTCAGCCACAAGGACGAGGCGCTTGGTTAGGCATGTCGCGCTTTAGGCCGAAGCCGGCGGCAGCAGCAGCGTGTTGAGGAAGGGCAGCAGCGCCGCGCCGAGCGCCACGCCGCCGCCGCTGAAGCTGGCCGGCCGCATCGGCGAAATCCATGGCGTGATGATGGGCCGCGTCGAGGTATCGCGCCGCTCGATGGAAAGCTGGTGGATCAGCGCCTCGATCACGCCCTGCGGCAGGTCTCCGCCGATCATGACGGTGCTCGGGGCGAAGAAGCCGGCCATGGCGATGATCGGATCGAGCAGATGGCCGGCGGCCTCGCGGATCCATTGCGACAGCAAGGGACAGGAGAATTCCTCGCCTTTGAGCAGCCGGGCGAAATCCTCCTCGCCGATGCGCGCTTGCAGCGATCCGAAGCCGACGACGGTATTGAGCTGGACATTGTCGGGCCCGGTCAGCATTTCGCCGATGCTGCCCGCCCGTCCATGCACGCCGGAATAGGGGACGCCGCGGATGAGGAAGCCCGCCTGCACGTCGTCGTCGATGATGATCATCGCCAGCCCGCCCTCCGGCATGGCGCTGCCGATGGTGCGTTCGGCAAGGAGGCTCGCCGTGCATTCGTTCTCGACATAGGGCCGCGCGATCGTCGAGATCGCGGCGATGGCGTCGCTCTCAGCCTCCGTCCAGTCGTTGGCGGCGATGCCGAGCCCGATGACCGGCAGGCCGGCATGCCGGTCGACCATGTCTCGGGCGGCTGCATGCACCAGCCTGACCTTGTCTGACGGCTCGACGTCGAAATAGGCCCGGTCATGCACCTGGCCGCTCAGATCGATCAGCACGATCTCGCCGCGCCGCTGGCGAAGCTTGACCCCGACCGAAAAAGCGCCCTCCGGCCGCAGCGCGAATTCCGTCGCCGTGGCGCCGCCGCCAAGCCCGTTGCGCCGGTTCGAGGTGACGAGCTTCTCCTCCGCCAGCCGCCGCAGAATATTGGTGATGCCGGGCCCGGTCAGCCCGCTATGCCGCCCGAGCTCGGTGCGCGTCAGCGGCCCATGTCGGCGGATCGCTTCCAGGATGACGCGAATGTTCCGATCGGCGATCTCGCCCGACCTCAACCCCACCGTTTTGGCGCGCCCGGCGCCCACCTCCTGGGTATGAAGCCGACGCGGCCCTGACCGAAGATACCGCATGACCGTCTTTCCTAGAGCAACATGATTTCTTTATCGCACCCGCAGTCGATGTCATCAAAGACCTTCGAAGCTGCCTTGTAAGTTATTGTTACTAGCATGAAAATTGTTCGGTTTGCTTCCACATTTCACATGCGCGGTTTCTTCTTGTGCATTTTTTGCAATCGGAAATTACACAGGAAATCAAATCGAACGGATTATATACTCTCCCCCGAGGCGAGCGAGCCGTCGCTTTTCGCTGAAGGAGCTTCCAAAAAAAGTCCGTGCAAAAAATCTTCAATTTCCCTCTAACGTTGTCTCAAGGTCGCGCCGAATCTTAGAGAGGGGAATCCTTGCAGTTTATTTCTAACGGACCGGATGTTCCCGACAGGCTTCTGCAAGCTCATGAAGATGGTCAGGTCGTATTCTTCTGCGGTGCCGGGATTTCATATCCAGCCGAACTTCCTGGCTTCAGTGGACTTGTGAAATCGCTCTACGACGCTTTGGGCGAGGAGCCGACTCGTGTTGAAAAACTTGCGATAGATAATAAAAACTACGATACGGCGATCGGCCTTCTGGAAAATCGTATTGTCGGCCATCGTCAGTCAGTTCGCCGTGCTATCGCGGAAATTCTCACACCGAATCTTAGTAGACAGAATGCGACGACGACACACGAAGCGTTGCTTACCCTCAGCCAATCTGACGACAGGGTTCGACTCATTACCACTAACTTCGATCGGCTTTTCGTAGAAGCAATGAAACGCATGCAGGTCGATTATCAATCCTACTGTGCGCCCCTGTTGCCCATTCCCAAGAAAAGAAAATGGGACGGTCTGGTCTATCTACATGGTCTGCTCCCTGAAACGCAGGTGCCGAGCGAACTTGAGAGGCTGGTGGTTTCCAGCGGCGATTTTGGTCTTGCGTATCTCACCGAACGCTGGGCTGCTCGTTTCGTCGGCGAGTTGCTTCGCGGCTATACGGTCTGCTTCGTTGGGTATAGCATCGACGATCCTGTGTTGCGGTACATGATGGATGCCCTAGCGGCCGACCGATTATTGGGAGAAAAGGCGCCAGATGCTTATGCGTTTGGTGGCTACTCTCGTGGCGCAGAAGCTCAAGTTGCCGACGAATGGACCGCGAAAAATGTGACGCCGATTCTCTACAGCGACGCCAACCGGCATTCGCTGTTACACAAGACGCTGCGTGAATGGGCCGACAGCTACCGAGATGGGATTCGCGCCAAAGAAGCCATCGTTATGCGGCACGGACGATTGAGGCCGCAGGGTAGTACCAAACAAGATAACTTCGTCGGAAGAATGCTGTGGGCTCTAAGCGATAAATCGGGGTTGCCTGCCAAAGCATTTGCAGAACTGGACCCCAGCCCGCCGATCGATTGGCTGGATGAATTCGGTAGACCCGCTTTCAACCACCACGATCTTGTCAGGTTCCAAGTTACGCCTGAAGCAGAGTTCGACAAGAAGCTGAGCTTCAGTCTACTGGAGCGCCCTTGGCCCTATTCAACGTCATCTTGGATGAGGCTCGCCTTCCGAAGGCAAACTTCCTCAGGCTACCCTGACGCGGTGATGCGGCAACTTGCGCGCTGGCTTCTGAAGCACTTGGATGACCCTCGGATGTTGCTGTGGGTGGCGCGCAATGGTGGGCTAATTCCTGACCATTTCGGTTTCATAATTTTAGACAGGTTGAGCTCCGAACCGGTAATTTCGCCGAGGATGGAGGCCTTTTGGCGCCTCGCCTTGAGCGGGCGGCTGCATGAGTCTTGGCAGTCATTCGATTTTTATAATTGGTCGGAAGAGTTGCGGCGGGAGCGTCGGCTCACGCCGTTGCTTCGGATCAGACTGCGTGAATTGTTGGCGCCGAGAGTTCGTATTGCTGAAGGGTATCGTTACGATGAGGATCTCGATGCCGACGGAGAGGCGAGGATTGACTGGCAATTAACCCTCAATGGCACAAATGGCGCATCGGCGCTTCGTGACATCTTCAAAAGCGAAGTGTGGAAGAATGCGTTGGCCGACCTGATGTCCGACGCAACAGATATTCTACGAGAAGCAATGGATATTGCGTTCTCCATTGGCAAAGACAATTCGATCGAAACTAGCACATATGTGCAACATCCATCGATCGCTCCGCATCCTCAAAATAGGACTTTTCGGGATTGGACCGTTCTCATAGATTTCGCTCGTGACGCATGGCTTGCAACAGCGGAAGATACGCCAAAACGCGCGCAATTAGAATTTCAGCGTTGGGCGGAAATTGGACATCCTATTTTCCGACGCCTTCAACTTTACGCCTTAGCGCAGCATCTTGAGTTATTCGGGGCCGATCAGGCAGTTGAGTTCCTTTTGTTGGAAGGAGGACGGTGGCTGTGGTCAGTTGAGACCCAACGCGAAGCCCTGCAGTTGATCGAGGTACTTGCAAGTCAGCTGAGCGTTCACAGTGCGGAACTGCTGCAAAGCGCGATCCTTGAACGACAAGTGAAACCCGATGCGCTCGATCCAGAACTTGCGGCTCGTCGCGTTGACCGAGAGGTCTGGCGGCGCCTCGTTCTTTATCGCCAAAGCGGAGGAGTACCTTCTGCGGATGCGGAAGCCAGATTGGCCGAAATAGCTGAAAGGCATCCAAAGTGGGGACAGGTGGCAGAACGTGATCAATTCCCAGTCTATATGGAGGCGGGGAATGTTCATCACTCTTATGAAGTGGCTCCGGTACCTCGGCGAGAATACACAGAGTGGATTCGCCAAAATAGAGAGACCGATGATTTCGAGCAAGGTGACAACTTTCCTGAGCGTTGCCGCCTCGACTTTCCACGAACCGTCATCGCGTTATTGGATCTCGCGAGGCAAGGCGATTGGGTCATAAACCGCTGGCGACAAGCGTTGAATGCTTGGTCAACTGACACACATGCTGAGCGCTCGTGGCGCTGTGTCGGCCAGGCGATTGAAGACGCGCCGGATCAAGTGATTGCCGACTTGTCGTATGCATTAAGTGGATGGGTGCAAGAATGCGGCAAGTTTGCTGCTTCGTATAAGGGTAACTATATTCACCTGGCGTCCCGGATTTTGGACCAGAATGTAGGTCGTGACGCCGACGAGCTAGACGGTTCAATTCTGACGGCTGCTTTAAATCATCCGGTCGGCCAAGTAGCTGACGGTCTCTTGAAGTTTTGGTATTCGCGTGAATTGAATGACGGTCAACGGCTGCCGCCTGATCTTGCCGACGTATTCACTCGAATATGTAATCTCGAAATCCTGAGCTTCGCTTATGGGCGCTTATTTCTCTGCTCGAATGCGATTTCTCTATTTCGTGTTGATGAGGATTGGACGACCGAATGGTTGCTGGGACTCTTTGATTGGGAAAGGTCAGAGTATGAAGCGACTATTGCGTGGTCGGGTTTCCTCTGGTCGCCGCGTCTGTACTGGCCCCTCCTTCGGAGGCTGAAATCAGAGTTTTTATTCACCGCTAAGCATTACTCGAAACTTGGAGAGCTGTCGGAGCAATACGCGGGTTTGCTGACGTTCGCTGCTTTGGATTCTGGAGAGGGATTTACTAAGACCGATTTTGCGAACGCGACCAAATGCCTGCCTGAAGATGGCTTAGTTCAGGCACTCCAAACAGTTACAGATGGTTTGGAAAGCTCTGGGGGGAAAAGCAGTGACTTTTGGGACAATAGAGTGAAGCCGTACTTTAGGTATGTGTGGCCCAAGAGTGAAGAACTCCGTACTCCGAAAGTAGCAGGCGCGATCGCGACACTCATCGTCGCCGCGAACGAGAGGTTTAAGGATGCGCTGGATTTATTAGAAGACTGGCTGTTTCCCACAGAGCACGCTGATTTTGCTATACATCAGCTTGATCGAACAGATCTTACAGGAAGATTTCCGGAAGTAGCTCTACGCTTTTTGCATGCGGTGGTGGATCGCTCGTCGATATGGAGCACACCCGCAATTTCTCATTGCCTTGACAAAATACTTCAAGCCGATCAATCACTCATCGAAGATAAGCGAATGAAAAATCTACTGCATTTACTGCAACGTGCGTGAGTCCCTAGTCTCAATGAGAAGAGATTGGTACGGCAATTGATCGTACCTAATAGCTGCAAGGGCGATCGTTGCCGAAGCCGTCGCGGCAGGCAGGTCTGAGGCCATAGTCGACGCTGCTGTATCCGACCGAGCCGGTTTGGACCGAATCGGTCGAACTCGTCGTGCAGGCAGAGGATACGGCAACCGCGACGATGGCTGCCATCGCAGCCAGTAATTTGCGAATTTGAAACATCCCATCCTCCCATCGCTGGCCGAGGGCCAGCGCCTTTGATGTGATTGCCAGGCAGATAGGCCGATACCGTGCTCGGTAAACTGCTGCCTCCGATCAAGATTGCGTTATTCTCTGAACGTCCTGTAGCCGGGGAACGTCCTGCAGCCGGCCGATGACGAAACGATGGGCTGTCTTCACAATGACCCTCCTGCGCACTTGACTGCAAATCAAAGTTACTTAATCTAAACATCGGCGGGACCCGCTGGGAGGAGGAGCCGGCAATTGCGATCTCTGTCGCACCATCTTCATCTCCCAAAGCCATGACTCCGGATCGTTCGCCGCCGATTTTTTCAACAGGGATAGACCATGCCTCTGACCATTGCCCAACGCCTCGATCGCCTCAAAGTCCGCATTGCGGAGCTCGCGCATTGGCGGGATCGGCAGAGCAGCCCGATCGGCGGCTGGACTTTCGAGGGAGAGCCGATCGGCCATCATCAGGATTGGCCGCATCGCCAGGGCGTCGTGCATTTTGCCGCGCGCGTCGAGGCGCCGGAGGGCTGGCCGCTGGAGGATATCCGCCTGCAGCTCGATCTCGGCGGCGAGAGCCTGATCACGCTGAGCTATCCGGATGGCCAGAGCGAGACCTTCGGGCTCGACCCCTATCATCAGGAATTTCCGGTCAGGGGCCGGCGCTTTTCGATTGCGACGGAAAGCGTCGCGCGCTTTCCCTTCGGCGAACCGAACCGGGCGCCGCGGCTCAACAAGGCCCGGCTGATCCGGCTCGACGGCCCGGCGCATAGCCTGCATCTTCTCTTGAAGCAGGTTTCCGAGGCGATCGATGTGCTCGGCGAGCATGAGGTCGTGCCGCATATGATGGATGCCGCCGAGCAGACCTTGCGCAGCCTCGACTGGCCGTCGGATACGGCGGCCTACGTCTCCCGCACCGCCGATGCCGTCATGCAGCAGAAGATCTGGGAGCTGCCGGAGCTTGCGGAAAACCCGGCAGGGCTCTCCGACGAGCAGAGCGCCTCGGCGGCTTCCGCCTTCGAAGTGCTGACGGCACGGCTGAAGGAATTGCAGAAGCGCTTCCCGCAGAATGGCGAGCTGGTGCTGACCGGCCATGCGCATATCGATCTCGCCTGGCTCTGGCCCTATCGCGAGACGCGGCGGAAGATGCGGCGCACCTTCAACACGGCGCTGTCGCTGATGGAGCGCTCGGCCGATTTCCGTTTCAACCAGTCGACCGCCCATTATTACGCACAGATGGAAGAGGAAGACCCGGAGCTTCTCGAACGCATCAAGAAGAAGGTCGCGGAAGGCAAGTGGGAAACTGTCGGCGGCATGTGGGTGGAGCCCGATACCAACATGCCCACAGGCGAAAGCCTCGCCCGCCAGGTGCTCTACGGCCAGCGCTATTTCGAAAAGACCTTCGGTGCGCGCCATACGGTCTGCTGGCTGCCGGATTGCTTCGGCTTCTCCGGCGCCCTGCCGCAGATCCTCAGACAAGGCGGCATCGACAGCTTCTTCACCATCAAGGTCAATTGGAGCGAGACCAACCATATCCCCTCAGACCTTTTCTGGTGGAAGGGCCTCGACGGCAGCCAGGTGCTGACCCACACTTTCGACAATCCGATGCAGGGCTATAACGGCTTCGTGCAGGCCGATTGCTACGTGCCGACCTGGAAGAATTTCCGCGGCAAGGTGCAGCATCACGCCTCGCTTCTCGCCGTCGGCTATGGCGACGGCGGCGGTGGCGTGACGCCCGAAATGGTGGAGCGCGAAGTGCAGCTGCGCGATTTTCCCGCCATCCCGCAGGCGCGCTGGGGCACGGTCAAGAGCTTTTATGAAGAGGCGCATCGCACCGCATCTGAGAAGAGCCTGCCCGTCTGGGACGGCGAGATCTATCTCGAACTGCACCGCGCGACGCTGACGACGCAAAGCGGCGTCAAGCGCAAGCACCGCCACGCCGAACGCGCGCTGATCACCGCCGAAACCATCGCTTCGCTCGCGCATCTGCTGGGCGCGGAAAAGCCCAAAAGCCTGGAAGCCGATTGGCGCGTCGTGCTGAAGAACGAGTTCCACGACATCCTGCCGGGCTCGAGCATCCGCGAGGTTTATCAGGACGCGGAGCGGGAGCTCGGCGGCGTCATCGACAATGCCAAGGCCGAGCAGGCAAAGGCCTTGCAGGCATTGCAGGCCCAGCTGCCGAAAGGTAGCGTCGGCGATGCGCTCGTCGTCGTCAATCCGTCGCTTGCGCCGCGGCCCCTCAGTGCTACGCTCGCCGACGGCACCGTCGTCTCGGCCGCCGAGATCGTCGCTCCCTTGTCCATTGCGGTCTTCGACCGGCAGGCGCTGCAGCCGGCGGGCGGCCTCAAGGGAACAGCCGACCGCCTCGAAAACGATCATCTCGCCGTTGTCATCGGCAAGGACGGCGCGGTTGCAAGCCTTGTCCACAAGGCGAGCGGCCGCGAAGCGGTCGACGGTTCGGCCAACCAGCTCTGGGTCTATCCGGCCGACAAGCCGCGCAACTGGGACGCCTGGGATATCGATGCCGATTATGCCGAAAAGGCCGTCCGTCTCGAAACGCCCGAAAGCATCAGCCTCGTCGAGAGCGGCGCACACCGCGCGGCGATCCGCGTCATCCACCGCTACCGCAATTCGAGCGTCACGCAGACCTATGTGCTGACCGCCAATGCCAAGCGGCTCGACATCGAAACGACGATCGACTGGCACGACCGCCGCACCCTGCTGCGCACGCTGAACCCCGTCGATGTCAGGTCGCGCAAGGCAAGCTTCGAATGCGCCTTCGGCGTGGTCGAGCGGGCGACGCACACCAACACCTCCTGGGAACAGGCGATGTTCGAAGCCGTCGCCCACCGCTTCGTCGATATCAGCGAGCCGGGCTTCGGCGTGGCGCTGCTCAACAATGCCAAATACGGCCACAGCGCCCGCGGCAACGTGCTCGGCATGAGCCTGGTGCGCGGGTCGATCTATCCGGATCCGCTGGCCGACGAAGGCGAACAGAGCTTCACCTATGCGCTGATGCCGCATGACGGTGCCTGGCATGACGGCGGCGTGCTGGATGAGGCGCTCGATCTCAACCAGCCGCTCGTGACCGCTGAAGCCCAGGGCCTCTCCGCCGGCACTTTCGCGCCGCTTGCCGTCTCCGGCACCCCCGTCGCCTTCTCGGGCCTCAAGCCTGCGGAAGAGGGGGACGGCCTCATCCTGCGCCTCTACGAACCCGCCGGCCGGCGCGGCCGCCTCTCCCTCGACCTGCCTTCCGGATGGAGCGCGTCGCAGCCGCTCAACATTCTCGAAGAGCCGATGGAGCGCCAGGGGCCGGCAGACATCATGCCGTTCGAAATCCGGACCTGGAGGCTGCGGAAGGGCTGATCCCGGCGCTCGGAAGCGGGACAAACTGCACAAATTGGCCAATTGAGACTATATCTGTTCGTGTAGGAACGGAGATAGTTTCATGGCTGGATCTGAGGCTCAGTTGCATCGCACCCGGCAGGCAGGGGTCGCCGATCGCGTTGCCGCCAAAGTCGCCGACGTGCTGAAAGCCGAGGCCACATTCGAATCCGGCTCGGTCGCCCTGTCCGCCAGAATTGCGGGCGCGGCGGCCGCAGCCATCATCGATCTGCCCGCCGGGGCGCGACGCGCGCTCAGCAAGCGCCAGGGCGAACTCGTCCGCCGCATTCGCGGCCTCGTGGAAGCCTTCGGCGATGCGCCTGACGGCGGCAGGATCGCACTCGAAATTCCAGGTTCCGTGGAGCCCTCCAGAGGCGAGGGGCTCGGGAAGATCGTGACAGCGGAAGAGGGCGAGCGCCTGCTGGACGCGCTTGCGGTCGCCCGCAAGCTGGAGGATTGGGCCGGGCCGGTTGCCGGCGCGAGCGAGCTCCAGCGCGATTTCGGCATTGCGCGCTCCACCCTCAATCGCTGGCAGCACGCCGGCGAGGTCATCGCGCTGTTGAAAGGAACGAGGAAGCACGTCTATCCGATCGAGCAGTTCATCGACGGGCGGCCGGCAAAAGGCATCGGCGCGATCGCCGCGCTCGTTGCCAATCAGCGTGTCGCCTGGCTGTGGCTCGGCCAGCCGAACCCGATGCTCGGCGGACGCCGGCCGATAGACCTCCTGAAGCAGGATCGCGCCGGCGAGGTGATCGACGCGGCGCAGAGCTATTTCGCCCCGCAATGAAGCTCGACAAATCAGTCCTGCAGCGTCTGGCCGTCAGGGCCGATGTCACCGACTATGTCAGGATCGTCTCTCGGTCCGATACTCGATGTCTGGATGTGACTGTAATATCTGGGAAATGATCTACATCTGCGAGAAGTCTTTCGGCGGTTGATGCCGCCTGAGGCGGCCCCGTATCCACTTTCGGCGCTCACTATCCCGATCGCGCATCCAAGTTCCGGGCGCGGCGAAAGCGGAACTTTTTATTAGACCTTTATCGACTGTTAGTGGGCCCAGGCCATGGCAAAAGTGCTTCCCCTTCGAGGAGGGTGAGGAAAAGCCGGAGGCAGAGACGGCGGTCGAATGAAGTCGATCGCCCATTCGATGGCCGGCGGGAGATATGAGGACTCCTGCTGCGCTCAGCAGGAACTGAAACATGCCAAGCATCTTTTCGCGCATCAGCACAAAACTGGCCACGCTTTCCGCCATCGGCATCTTCCTGGTGACGGTCATGCTCCTGACCGTCTGGCAGGGCGGCCATCATCTGTACGAACGCGCGAAATATCGCGACGAACTGTTGATCGTTTCGCGCGATCTCGTCGACGCCAAGGCTTCCTGGCGCGGCATGCAGGTCGGCGTGCGCGATCTGCGTCTCGCCAAATCCGCAGATGAGGTCGCCAAGGCGACCGATTACATCGCCGCGCGCCATCACTCGGTTGTCAAATATCTCGACGATGCCAATGCCGGGCTGCGAATGGAGGTCGACAAGGACCGGATCGTCAAGCTTAAGGCCCTGGGCGACAGGCTTTTCGCCGCGACCGGCAATATGGTCGAAATCGCCAGGGAAAGGCTCGCCCTCAAGGCCGCCGATACGTCCTTCGATGCAAAGGAGAGCGAGGCTCAGACGAGCCTGCTGGCAATTTCAGCCGACGCATCCAAGCTGATCGATGAAGGGGTGGACTCGGCCAAGGCCATGGCGGCCACGGCAGAGGAAGAGGCGGATGCCGCCGCTCTTCTGGTCCTCAGCCTCAATCTCGGCATCGGCCTCCTGACCATCGTCACGCTGATCGCCGCCGCCATATTCGGTTCGCGGGTGGTCGCAAAGCCGATCGGCCGGATCACCGCAAGCATGAACGATCTTGCCGAGGGCAGGCTCGACGTCGCCATTCCCTTCGCCGGCCGGCATGACGAAATCGGCCAGATGGCCCGGGCCGTCGAGGTGTTCAAGCAGAACGGCGTCAAGGTGCGCGAGCTGGACGCGGCCGGCGCCGACAAGCGGGCCAAGGTCGTCGAAATGCAGAAGAGCGTCGATGCGGTCATCACCGCGGCTGCGGCCGGCGACTTCACGCAGCGCGCGCCCGAGGAGTTCGGCTATCCCGATCTCAACCGCATCGTCATCGGTCTCAACCAACTCGTCGCCTCGGTCGATCGCGGCGTTACGGAAACCCGCCGGGTGGTTTCCGCTCTGGCGAACGGCGACCTGACCGAGAGTATGCGCGGCGAGTTCCAGGGCTGCTTCGCGGAACTGCAGACCAATGTCAACGCGACCATGACCAACCTGCGTGCCGTCCTCGGCGAAGTGCGCGCGGCCGTCGACATCATCAATGGCGGCGCCGGCGAGATGCGCATCGCCTCTGGCGACCTGTCGAACCGCACCGAGCAGCAGGCGGCGTCGCTGGAGGAAACCTCCTCGGCGCTCGAGCAAATCACCGTCGCGGTGAAGAACTCGACCGAGCGCGCGCTGGAAGCGAGCCACATGGTCGACGAAGCGAAGAAAAGCACCGGCCAGTCGAGCGCCGTCGTCAGCCAGGCCGTCTCGGCGATGGGACGGATCGAGCAGGCCTCGGGCGAAATCGTCCAGATCATCAACGTCATCGACGAGATCGCCTTCCAGACCAATCTTCTGGCGCTGAATGCCGGCGTCGAGGCGGCGCGCGCCGGTGAAGCCGGCAAGGGTTTTGCGGTCGTTGCCCAGGAGGTCAGGGAACTCGCGCAGCGTTCGGCCAATGCCGCCAAGGACATCAAGCTGCTGATCAACCGCTCCAGCGACGAGGTCCATGCCGGCGTGAAGCTGGTGACGGCGACGGGCGAAGCGCTGGGCAGCATCCAGGACCACGTCGTCAAGATCGATGGGCATGTCCGCTCGATCGCAACGGCGGCCCGCGAGCAGTCGACCGGCCTCTCGGAAGTCTCGACCGCGGTCAACCAGATGGATCAGGTGACACAGCAGAATGCGGCCATGGTCGAGGAATCGACGGCGGCGACCAATCGCCTGGCGGAGGAGGCGGCAAACCTTGCCCGGCTGATCGCCCGCTTCAAGCTGGATGCCGCGCAGATGGCGCCGCGTGCCGTAACTCCTGAAAGCCGGCCGGTGACCTCGCCCGCCCGCGCCCTCGGCCGCAAAATCGCCGGCGCCTTCGGCGGAAAGGCTGCGACGGCTGCTGCCTCATGGGAAGAGTTCTGAGCAAACGCTCGGGATCGCCAATGAGCGCAGGCAGCATTCCTGCCTGCGCTCGACAGCGGTGCGCCAATGCCAAGCGCACCGGATGCCTTTTACTTGGATATGTCCGCCGTCGCCGCCAGAATCACTTTGGCTACTTCGGCCGGCTGCGACAGTTGCGGCGTGTGGCCCGCCGCCAGGGTGACGACATGGGCCGAGATTTTCTGCGCCATCGCCTTCTGCAGCTCCGGCTGGATCATGCGGTCCTCTTCGCTGACGATGTACCAGGACGGCTTCGTCTTCCAGGCCGCGTCGCTCACTTTCTCCTCGAAATTCTTGCCGCGCACGGGACCTTGCGTGACCGTCATCAGCTGCGTTTCTGCAGCCGGCAGATCCTGAGCCAGATGCTGTGAGACGCCTTCGAGGCTGAGCATCAGGAAGCCCTCCTTGTCCGCGACGATATGCGCGAAGCCCGACGGAGGCGGATAATCCTTCGACAGGTCGGCAACCGACTGGCCTTCGGAGGGGGCGAAGGCGGCGACATAGACCAGCGATTTGACACGCTCATGCAGGCCGGCTTCGGTGATGACGACGCCGCCCCAGGAGTGGCCGACCAGAACGACCGGGCCGGTTTGCCTGTCGAGCGCGCGCCGCGTGGCCGTCACGTCGTCGGCGAGCGACGTCAGCGGGTTCTGCACCGAGACGACCTGCAGCCCCTGCGCCTGGAGCAGCGGGATGACTTTGCTCCAGGCCGACCCGTCCGCAAACGCGCCGTGTACGAGCACGACGGTCGGTTTCTGCTGATCGGAAGAGCCCACGGGTGCGGCGTTGGAAGCGAACGCGCTGCTGCCCAGAGCGGCCGCCAGGACTGCTTTTTTTGCGAAAGACGACATCAATACTCCTTGGTGTTTGGCAACCGCCGCGCTGCGGCGGAAGGTGGCGAGTGTGATGGCGGGACTGTACTTATGAAACCAAGGAGAATAAATTCGCCGACGGGTTCATGATAGCAAACTCAGAGTTTCAAATGGACAAGCTCGCCTGCATGCTGGTTTTCGTGAAAGCCGTCGAAATGGGCTCGATTTCAGCCGCTGCCGAAGAGCTCGATCTGTCGTCGCAATTGGCCGGCAAGCAGCTGAGGGCGCTGGAGCAGGGGCTGGG
Organism: Rhizobium sp. J15; assembly: GCF_002531825.1. Classification (GTDB taxonomy): domain Bacteria; phylum Pseudomonadota; class Alphaproteobacteria; order Rhizobiales; family Rhizobiaceae; genus Rhizobium. The sequence goes on from NZ_NWSX01000026.1 coordinate 48,409, forward strand.
AATCAAGCTGCTGACCCGGACCACCCGCAAGCAAAGCCTCACCGACGGCGGTCGCATTTTCTACGATCATGCCAAGAACATCCTGGCGGAAATGGCGGCGGCTGAAGCGCTGATCGCCGAAACGCGCGCGACCCCGCGCGGACGGCTTCGCATCAGCGCGCCGATCACCTTCGGCAGCCACGCCCTTGCGCCCGAACTGCCGGACTACCTCAAGCGCCACCCCGAGATATCCCTGGATCTCAGCCTCACCAACCGGACGGTCGATCTGGTGGAGGAGGGTTTCGATGTCGTTTTCCGCACCGGCGATCTTCCGGACAGCGGATTGCTGGCGAGACGTCTGGCGCCGCTGCGCCTAGTCGTCTGCGCCGCGCCGGCCTATCTCCGATCGGCGGAAAAACTCGTCCAGCCGGAAGATCTGCAGCGGCACGAGTGCCTGATTTTCTCGCATACGTCGCTGCGCACGCAATGGTCCTTCGAGGGGCCGCAGGGCCGTGTGACAGTGCCGGTGGCCGGACGGTTTTCGACCGACAGCGGCGAAGCGCTTCGCGCCGCCGCCGTGGCGGGCATGGGCGTACTCCTTCAGCCGCACGAACTCGTGGCCGAAGAAATCAGTGCCGGCCGGCTGGTGAGGCTCCTGCCGGAATACGAGCCGCCCGCGCGCCCCCTGCATGCGCTCTATGCTCCGGACCGGCGAATGACGCCGAAGCTGCGGAGCTTTCTGGACTTTGCCGTGCAGAAGTTCGCCGGCGAGCAGCGCTGATGCAGAGAGATGGCTTCGAGCCATTTCGGATCACTGCGACCAGCTGGCCGCCGATCGAAAAGCCTCAGGCCGGGCGGCAAAATTCTCGACCACGAAATCCACGAAAGCGCGGATTTTGGGTGAAAGCTGGCGGTTCGACGGCCAGACGAGCGAGAGCGAACCGAAGGGCGCCATGAAGGCGGTGAGGACGGGGGTCAGCGTGCCGGGCCGGATATGCGGCTCGGCGACGTAGACGGGCAGATGCGCGAGGCCGAGCCCGTCTCTCGCCGCCCGCAGCCCGGCATCGGTGTTGTTGAATGTCAGGCTTTTCGGCAGAAGCAGCCGCTCGTGCGGCGGGCGGAACGCCCAGGGCGCGATGCGGCCGCTGGATGGATATTTGAAGTGAATGCAGGCGTGCCGGGTGAGATCATCAGGCGTCTCCGGCCGACCATGGCGCTCGAGATAGGCGGGACTTGCGCAGACGACGAAATGCTGCTCGCCGAGAGGACGGGCGATCAGCCGCGCATCGGCCAGCTCGCCGCTGCGCACGACGACATCGAGCCCTTCCGTAACGAGATCGATGACCCTGTCTTCGAAATCGATGTCGAGTTCGATCTCGGGGAAGCGCGCGGCGAAGCTCGGCAGGATCGGCATCAGAAGATGGTGGCCGACGATATGCGGAACGCTGACGCGCAGGCGCCCCCTCGGCCGGTCCCGGCCCTTTGACACGGCCGCCTCCGCGTCCTGCATGTCGTCGAGGACGCGTTTGTAGTGCTCGTAGAGGACTGTTCCTTCCTCGGTCAGGCTGATGCTGCGCGTCGTCCGATTGAAGAGCCGCACGCCGAGGCGGCTTTCCAGGCGCGCTACCGCTTTGCCGATCGCCGAAGGCGAAACGCCGGCAAGGCGGGCGGCGGCGACATAGCTCTGCTGTTCGGCGGCATGAACGAAGGCGACGACGCTTGCGAGACTATCCACGGCCACATCCGATTGAGGATATTTTGTCCTTTATGTAAGTCCCTGTGCGACGATTGATCAAGATTGCGTAACAAATATCCTTTGTCTCGAGGCCCGGCCCAACTTGAAGGAGCGAATGCCATGCGGGACTATGCAAAGGAATTGCCCGAGCACAGGGAAAAATTCATCGGAGAGAACGACCTGTTCCTTGAGATATTTCATGGGAACCATGGCTCGCAGCAGCTCGGGCGGCCGTCTCTGCTGTTCATCCATGGCGCCTTCACCGGAAGCTGGATGTGGAGCAAATACATTCCGCATTTCATGGCCGCAGGATGGAACTCTTACTGCATCAATCTGCGCGGCCACTACAAAAGCAGATCGGTCGATTTCACGCAGGTCGAATTCGAGGATTATCTCGAAGACATCAGGGTGGCGATCGCCGAAATCGTCGATGACAGCGGAAGCCCGCCTGTCGTGATCGGCTTCAGCATGGGCGGGATCCTCAGCCAGAAACTGGCGGAAAGCGTGGAGATCGCCGGGCTGGTGCTGATCGATTCCAGCATCTGCAGGCAGGTGCATGAAGCGGTGCCCTATCAGGGCCTTGCGCCACGGGAGCCCGGTCTCGCCGTGCCCGCGCCGGCGGGCGGCGAGCAGTTCAGCGCCGACGAGACCTCCGAGGATATCGCGTTCCAGCGGAAATACCTGTCCATGGAGTCAGGCAAGGCTTTCGCCGCCTTCTCCTTTCATTTCGGAGCGGAGGGAATTTCCGTCGACGGCCGAGGGATCACCTGTCCCAGCCTGGTCATCTCGGCCGTCGACGATGAGGATGATGACCGGCGCGGCCGGGCGGCGGCGCGGCACATCGGCGGCGAATATCTGGGTCTTGCCGGCACGACGCATACGGGCCTGCTGGTCGGGCAACGGTATCACGAAGCGGTCAGCCGCATCATGATCTGGCTGAGGCGCTTCGACGGATAATCCGGATCAGTCCTTCAAGCCGAGGCTCGCCAGCAGCCTGATAATATAGGCTTCCAGCCCGCCCACCATGTCGAAACGGTCGGGATCGCGCAGCCAGAGCATCTGCAGGCCGTCCATGACGGCGATCAGTTCGGCGGCCATGGCTTTACCGTCTATGCCGGCATCGATCGAGCCGTCGGCGGCGGCCCGCTCGAAGGTCGCGGCGATATGCTGCTGCATCTCGGTGGCGCGATCGAAAAACCAGGCCTTGGCGGGATGGTCCTTCATCAGGCTCTCGGCATTCAGGATGGCGAAGGCCCGGATGACCTCGACCATGCCGGCATTGCGGCGGAAGATTTCGACCATGCCCTTGAGCAGGCCGCGGAGATCGGCGCGATAATGGCCGATGAAACCGGCGCTATCGAGATCGCGCTTGGCGAGGATCGCCAGCAGCAGATCGACCTTGGTCGGGAAATGGTGCAGCAGGCCGGGCAGCGACAGGCCGACATCGCGGGCGATGTCGCCGATCGCGGCATTCTGGTAGCCATCCTCGGCAAAACGCCGCATCGCCGCCGCCAGGATCTCCGCGCGGCGCGTCTCCCCCTTGCGGGATCGCCGCCGCCGCTTCTCCTCTCCGACATTCTGTTCCGACAATTCCGCCATCGTCCCCGGTGCCTTTTCATGCTCTCCAATCCATACATCAGCTTTGCCCGATTGACATCTTAAAAATACCGAGTAATCGGTAGGTTTAAGGATTGACCCCGGGAGGCTTGCATGATCGATTCCATTCTCGACAAGATGACCCTCGAGGAGCAGGTCTCGCTGCTCTCGGGCGCCGATTTCTGGACGACCGTTCCGGTCGAGCGTCTCGGCGTTCCGAAGATCAAGGTGACGGACGGGCCGAACGGCGCCCGCGGCGCCGGCTCGCTGGTCGCCGGCGTCAAGGCCACCTGCTTTCCCGTCGCCATCGCGCTCGGCGCCAGCTGGCATCCCGGTCTTGTCGGTGAGATGGGTGCGGCGCTCGCCCGCCAGGCGAAGAGCAAGGGGGCGGCCGTGCTGCTCGCGCCGACCGTCAATATCCATCGCTCCGGCCTCAACGGACGGAATTTCGAATGCTACTCCGAAGATCCGATGCTGACGGCCGAACTCGCCGTTGCCTATATCGAAGGCGTGCAGGGCGAAGGGGTCGCCGCGACGATCAAGCATTTCGCCGGCAATGAATCCGAGATCGAGCGCCAGACCATGTCGTCCGATATCGACGAGCGGACGCTGCGCGAAATCTACCTGCCGCCCTTCGAGCAGGCGGTCCGCCGCGCCGGCGTCATGGCCGTCATGTCCTCCTATAACCGCCTGAACGGCACCTATACCAGCGAGCATCCCTGGCTGCTGACCAAGGTGCTGCGCGAGGAATGGGACTTCCAAGGCATCGTCATGTCCGACTGGTTCGGCTCGCATTCGACGGCCGAGACGATCAATGCCGGCCTCGACCTCGAAATGCCGGGTCCGGCGCGCGATCGCGGCGAGAAGCTGGTGGCGGCCGTGCGCGAGGGCAAGGTCGAAGCCGCAACGGTGCGCGCGGCGGCGCGGCGCATATTGGTTTTGCTGGAGCGCGTCGGCGCCTTCGAGAACAAGCCCGATCTCACCGAGCGGGCGGTCGATCTGCCTGAGGACCGGGCGCTGATCCGGCGTCTCGGGGCGGAAGGCGCGGTGCTTCTGAAGAATGATGGCATCCTGCCGCTCGCCAAGACCTCGCTCGACCGCATCGCCGTCATCGGACCGAATGCGGCGAGCGCCCGCGTCATGGGCGGCGGCAGCGCGCAGATCGCGGCGCATTATGCGGTGAGCCCGCTCGAAGGCATTCGCGCCGCGCTTTCCAACGCCAACAGCATCAGCCACGCGGTCGGCTGCCGCCACAACCGGCTGATCGATGTGTTCAAGGGCAAGATCACCGTCGAATATTTCAAGGGACGCGGCTGCGAGGGCGAGCCGCTTCATGTCGAGACAGTCGACAAGGGCGAGTTCTTCTGGTTCGAGCTACCCTCCGGCGAACTCGATCCGGCCGATTTCTCCGCCCGGATGACGATGCAGTTCGCACCGGAGGAAGATGGCGAGCATGTCTTCGGCATGACCAATGCCGGGCTGGCGCGGCTCTTCGTCGATGGCGCACTGACGGTCGATGGGTATGAAGGCTGGACGCGCGGCGAGAATTATTTCGGCACCGCCAATGACGAGCAGCGCGGCAGCGTGGCGCTCGAAGCGGGCCGGATCTATCAGGTCAGCGTCGAATATGAGCCGTCCATGGCGACCGAGGAGGGCATCAATCTCATCGCGGTGCGCTTCGGTGTCGAAAAGCCGCTCGGCGAGGCCGATATCGCGGACGCCGTCGAGACCGCCCGCAATGCCGATGTGGCGCTGCTCTTCGTCGGCCGCGACGGCGAATGGGATACCGAAGGATTGGATCTGCCGGACATGCGGCTTCCGGGCGACCAGGAGGAACTGATCGAGCGGGTCACCGCCGCCAATGCCAACACCGTCGTCGTGCTGCAGACCGGCGGCCCCATCGAAATGCCCTGGCTCGGCAAGGTCCGCGCGGTGCTTCAGATGTGGTATCCCGGCCAGGAACTCGGCAACGCCGTCGCCGACGTCCTGTTCGGCGATGCCGAACCGGGCGGGCGCCTGCCGCAGACCTTTCCCAAGGCGCTGACCGACAATTCCGCCATCACGGGCGATCCGGCCGTCTATCCCGGCAAGGACGGGCATGTGCGTTACGCCGAAGGCGTCTTCGTCGGCTACCGCCATCACGACACACGCGCCGTCGAACCGCTCTTCCCCTTCGGCTTCGGCCTCGGCTACACCAGCTTCCGCTGGAGCGAGCCGCAGCTTTCGGCAAGCGAAATGGGTCCCGACGGCGTGACCGTCAGCGTCGAGGTGACCAACACGGGCGAGCGCGCCGGTTCGGAGCTGGTTCAGCTCTATGTGCGCTCGCCGAAGGCCAAGGTGGAGCGCCCGGACAAGGAACTGCGCGCCTTCGCCAAACTCTCCCTGCAGCCCGGCGAAACAGGCACGGCCGTCATGAAGATCCTGCCGCGCGATCTCGCTTATTTCGACGTGGAAAGCGGCGCCTTCCGCGCCGAGGCAGGCGACTATCAGCTGGTGGTGGCGGCGAATGCGGCGGATGTCAGATCCGTGGTCGATCTGCCATCGAAGGACTATGTGCTGCCGACTTCGTATTAGGCGCCAGACTGAAGCGAGATGAAGCTCCGCATCTCAACATGCGAACGATGGGACGCTTTGAAACGGCGCGGACTAAACATCTAAGCTAGTCACCACCGCCAAGCCGGGCTTTGATTGCGTCCATCTGCTCGATCTCCGCGCGTTGGCCGCGCGAAATCGCCGCACAGAGCGAGATGAGTTCCGGGTCCCGGAGAGAAGCGTTCCTGCACATGAGAATCGCACCTGAATGGTGCGGAACCATCGAGGCGATGAACTGACGGTCGCCGATCAGGGCTTGCGTGCGCGTACCGGCGAGGGCGCCAACGAAGACGATGATGAGAACGAGATAGATGGCGGCGTTCAATTTCCTGTTCGGGTACATGCCGCCCATGGTCAGGAGCATAATGACGCCCATTGGAGCCACCATGGTCAGCGCCATATAGAACATGTTCAGATTGTTCCGGAAATCGCTCCAGCCATCGACCATCGAGAACATCACGAAGTACATGACGATGAAGCTCAGGATCATGTTGACGGCGAACATGACGTAGGGATCTCTGCTCATCTCTTCTCGGCCGGAATTGTGACACGTGCGCGAATGGCTTCCTTACCCGCCTTCGCACACAGGCGGGTATCCGAAGGCGACAACTTGGACGTACGTCGCCTAACCTTGCGCCGAAGGATTTGTTCCGAGCGGGCCGGCTTCGATGCGTCTCTGCTTGCGCTTGTTTTTGCGGAATCATGACATGGCTTTCGTCATGCCGTCTTCGCCGCCATGACGGCCATTTTCCCGAATACCGATGCAAGGGGGTGATCTCGCGGGTGCAATGGCGTTAGAAGGGTGACGCGCCGCTTCCATGCTCTCCGAGTCCGCCATGCCCGTTTCCTATCGCAATTCCAAGCTGCTTCGCCGTTCCCGCGTATTCTGGGGATCCCTTTCGCTCTGGCGGCCGCGGCTGGTCTTCTGGTGCGGGGCGCTTGCCATCGGCGTCATCAGCGTCGGTTTTGCGAGGCTCGCCGATCTCGCGCAGAAGGCTTTCGCGGGCGTGACGTCGTCCGGCGAATGGGCCTTTCTGCTGCCGCTTATCCTGGCGCCGCCCGGCTTCATGCTGTCGGCCTATCTCGCCGCGAGGTTTTTTCCCAATTCCCAGGGGAGCGGCATCCCGCAGGCGATCGCGGCGCGGCATCTGCGCGATGAGGAGGACCGGACGCGGCTGCTGTCGCTGAGGATCGCCTTCGGCAAGATCGTGCTCACCGTGCTCGGGCTGTTCTGCGGCGCTTCTATCGGCCGCGAGGGGCCGACGGTGCAGGTCGGCGCGTCGATCATGCTCGCGGTCGCTCGCTTTGGCGGCATGGCGCAGGCGCGGGGGCTGATCCTCGCCGGCTCGGCGGCCGGTATCGCGGCCGCCTTCAACACGCCGCTTGCCGGCATCGTCTTCGCCATCGAGGAGATGAGCCGCACCTATGAATCGCGGGCAAACGGGCTGGTGCTGACCGCCGTCATCCTGTCCGGGCTCGCCGCCCTCGGGCTTGCCGGCAGCTACAATTATTTCGGCGAAGCCTCCGCGGCGCCGAACGAGCTTCGCGACTGGGGCCTCGTTCTTGCCTGCGGCATCGGCGGCGGCGCGCTCGGCGCGGGCTTCAGCGGTTTCGCACTCCATTTCGGCCAGCGGATCCGCCGGTGGGCGCAGCCGCAGCCGCTGCCGCGCATGCTGGCTCTCGCCGGCCTTTGCGGCCTTGCCGTCGCGCTGATCGGTGTCGCCTCCGGCGGCAGCACCTTCGGCACCGGATATGAGCAGGCGAGGGGCGCCGTCGAGGGCCATGCGCTGCCCATGCTCTTCTTCGCCGAAAAGCTCGCCGCGAGCTTCCTGTCGATGATCTCGGGCATTCCGGGCGGCATCTTCGCGCCGTCGCTCGCGGTCGGCGCCGGCTTCGGCAGCACCATGGGCTCGCTCTTCGGCACCAGCATCGCCCTTGCCGCGATCCTCGGCATGGCCGGTTACTTTTCCGGCGTCGTGCAGGCGCCGATGACCGCCTTCGTGATCATCCTCGAAATGACCGGCGACCATCAGGCCGTCATCCCGATCATGGCCGTCTCGATGATTGGCTACGTCACGTCGCGCATCCTCTCGCGCGAGCCGCTCTATCACGGCCTCTCGCGCGTCTTCATCGCCGCGGCGATCAGGGCGCGGCGCGCCCTGGAGAAGGAGGAAGCGGCGGCGCAGTAGCGCATCGGCTTCCCGCGCCGGCCGTGGTTGGGTTCAGCGCCGGTGGGCGCTCAGAGCAGGAAGTCGCCTTTCGAGAGGGAGATTCCGTTCTCCAGATGAATGGCGAAATCGGCCTGCCGGTCGCCGTTCGTGTCGCCATAGACATAGGTGCCGGAGGCCTCTTTGAGATAGCGCAGTTCACCGGCCGCGCCGGTGAAAGCTGCCGTGCCGAGATAAAGGAAAGCCTGATCGCCCGATGTCAGCGAATTGGCATCGATGGCCGAGAGGTCGATGCGGTCGCCGCCGGCGCTCGAAAAGTCCAGGATCGAATCGCGGCCCGCGACGGCAACCGTGCTGTCGGCCAGTGCCTTGAAGACGAAGGTATCGGCACCCACGCCGCCCGTCAGATCGTCGGAGCCGAGACCGCCATAGAGCGCGTCGCTGCCGCTGCCGCCGTTGAGAAGATCGTCGCCGGCTCCGCCGGTGAGCACATTGGCGCCGGTGTTGCCATAGAGTTTGTCGGCGTGGCTCGAGCCGGTCAGCCGCTCGATCGAGATATAGACGTCGCCCTTGGCCTCGCCGGTGTTGGCGGCCGCGTTGGCAAGGTTTGCCGTCACGCCGGCCGCGGCGCTGGCATAGGAGACGGTATCTTTTCCGTCGCCGCCATCGAGCCTGTCAGCCCCTTCGCCGCCGTTCAGCGTATCATTGCCGCCGCGTCCCGAAAGCACGTTGTCCCCGGCATTGCCATAGAGCTGATCGCCATAATTCGAACCCGTCAGCATCTCGATCGAGACATAGACGTCGCCCTTGGCTTCGCCGGTGTTGACGGCTGCATTGGCAAGGTTCGCCGTCACGCCGGTCGTGGCGTTGGCATAGGAGGCAGCATCCTTTCCGGCGCCGCCATCAAGCCTGTCGGCCCCGCCGCCGCCGGTCAGGACATCGTCGCCGTCGCGCCCGGACAGGACGTTGGCCACGCCGTTGCCGATCAGGATATCGGCGGCGCTGCCGCCGGTGGCGTTCTCGATCACGACGCCATGGGCAATGGTATATCCGCCCGTCAGCGTTTCGGATGTCGAGATCCAGCCGCCGCCGCCGACCTCGGCCTTGAGGCTCGCCGCGCGCAGATCGATCTTTACCCTGCTTTCGCCGACATATTCGATGGTATCGACGCCGCCTGTATCCCAGATCGTCGTGTAACCGTGATTGAAGTCCACATCGTCGCTGAACGTGTAGGAGTTGGCTCCGGCATTATAGGCGTGCGTTCCATAAAGATATTGCAGCGCCGCGATGTCGATCGCGCCGTACGAGCCGGGTTGGGCGTTCACCGCCGTGCCGAAATCCACAGCTGCCGTGAATGGATTATCCTCCGCGAGGAAGGGAAAGGTGTATCCCATCACCGTGTTGAGCTGCGAGTTCAAAAAGCCGGTGCCCTGGTCCGCCGGGCCCTCGACGCCGGGAAGCTGCGGCCCGAGCGAAACGTCATGCGGGTGCTTCAGCCCGAGCGCATGTCCCGTCTCGTGGAACCAGGTCAGGGAAAAGGTTCCGAGCCGGACGGCTTCGGCGGAACCGGCGACATCGCTGTTGATGCCGACAATGGAATCGACCGTCGTCGCGCCCGGTCCGGGAACGCCGGATTCGCCGCCGCCGCCCTCCACGAGCTTGAAGTTGATGTTGCCGGCTGCGGCGACTTCCTTGAAGGTCAGCTGCGTAAAGGATTCGATGTTGCTGACGATCTCGCGATAGAAGTCTTTCCAATCGCCTTCATCGAAATCGGCAATGCCATTGCCGTTCATGTCGCCGGCGGCAAAGCTGTAAGTGACGGTCGGCCCGGCCCAGGCGCCCCCATCGATCAAGCCGTTCAGGACAGCGTTGCTGGAAAGGGTAACGGGCTTGGTTGCATCCGCCATGGGGCCTCGCTTGATTGATGATAACGAGTGCGGCTGACGGCACCAAACGCCCGGCCATGCGAGCCGAACCGTTCAGGATTCGCGCTGCTCCCTGTTGATCTCCTTGCTTTCAGGGCTGGATTTTTCTGTCAATTCAACTGCGGAAAAGATTGAAGAAGGATGCGCGATCCTGCCCGCCAATTCGTAATTTGGCTAGGCAACCCGAGGTACCTGCTTCAGTTAGAGCGCCGTTACGCTGACCTGCATTCGCCTCCATCCAAGCGTCGAAAAGCGCCTTGCGAATGGCTGGCGGGATATCTTTGTCGCGCTCGGCTCCGGCATCATCATCCAGTCCGGCGGATGAAAGCAGCTCGGTCAACGCGTCGAAGTGCCGGCGCGCTTTTCTCAGCACATCGGCGCGGGCGATCGGAAGATCGATCACCGCTTCCAGCGCGCGAACGACCCTGCGGGCCGCTCGCCGGATGTCGCGAGAAGACGCGTCGCATTTGGCGATCTCCGTCGCCAGGGCGAACTTGGCGCGATAGCTTATCGCGTTTCGGGCAGCGATCTGCCAATGGCGGTATAGCTGTTGCATGCTGCGGTAACGCGGAAGATCGCGAAAACGGCGCCCGCGATTTGCGAAGAGGGTGAATCGCATTTTAACCAAAACTTAAGCGTAAATTAGTGAAAACTTACTAAACTCCGGCGTCGCTCATGCGGTGAGCGTGAGCCGCAAACGAAACGGGCGTCGGCCGAAGCCGACGCCCGCGATCATCCGGGGGGAGTTGTCACTCTTAAACCGGGCCGGATGCCACTACTGGATGATCTGCACGACCTTGCGGCTCTGCGGCTCTACGATGACCCGCTCCTGGCCGATCACGACATAGCCATACTTGGGGTTGTCGGGAACCGGAGTGACGATGACATCGGGAGGCAGGGCAGCGCCGACCTGCACGCGCTCCTGGACGACGACCGTCTCCGCCGGGGCGGGCGCCTGCTGAACATAGGTCACGACTTCGGCCGGCGGAGGGTCGATCACGCCGCCTGCTACGCCGCCCACCACCGCGCCAACTCCGGCGCCGACCGGGCCGCCCAGGATGGCGCCGGTGGCTGCACCGCCGACCATGCCGGTCGTTGCGCCATCGGCATAGGCCGAGCCCGCGATGCAGGTCATTGCGGCTGCGAGGATAATGCCTTTCATTTTACTGCTCCTTATCGTTGGTGCAGTGAAAAGCCAGTTTCACAAAGTTTGTTCCAGGCATCGGACCTAGGTCGGACGGCATCGGCGCTCGCGGTGCAGAGGCAAAATCTCATAGGGAACGATCACCGCTTCGCTCGAGGATGTCCCATCAGCACTTCATACTCTCTGTCGGTCAATCGCTCGATCGACCGCAGCTGTGCGGGAATGTCCATGCGCTCGTGCAAGACCGCGGCAATGACGAAGGTGGCATCGTCAACGACTATGTAGACTGCGTAATGGTGTTCGATCCTGTGGAGCCGGAACGGGGAGTTTCCGACCCGCTCGTCTTCCCTCGCCTTCAGACGGGCATAGGCTTCCGGGATGCCTTCAAATCCTGCTCGAAGCAGACGGCCATATGCTTTTGCCTGTTCGGCAGACCATCTCCGTGCGGTTTCGCGGACCGCCAGACGATAATTGTCGAGTGCAGTCGGCAGCATGAGAACGCGAGGAGCCACTAGCGCAGCTCTTCATCCAGTTCGGCATCGACGGCATCAAGTGCGGAAAGGGGCAGCATCTCTCCGCGCCGGAATTCCTCTTCCGCCCGCAGCAGCGAGCGGATGGCGTAGCGGCGGTCTTCTTCACGTGCCATATCTTCGCGGATAAGGGCGCGAACATATTCGCTCGGGGTCGTATATTGGCTTTTTCCGTTGGCGCGCATATCGACGAAGGCGCGCATTTCATCGGGCAAACTGACATGTAGGCTGCTGGTCATAACCGCGCCCTCCCTGATCCGGATCACCGGATGAATTGTTCGCATTTCGGCTGTGATGTCAATATTTGACATTCGCTTGCCGTATACGCTCAGCCTCCTCTTATCCCAAACCAGCGCAGGATCATATGATCGAGCGAAAACCGCCCGGGACCGCCGGCGATGATGACGAGGAAGCAGACGGCCCAGGTTCCGTGGGTCGGCCAGGCATCGGGATAGACGAAGATCTCGATGACGACGGTCATGCCGAGGAGGGCGAGCGCCGAGAGGCGGCTGGCGAGGCCGATGACGAGGAGCATGGGAAAGAAGTGCTCGGCGAAGGCCGCAAGATGGGCGGCGATCCAGGGATCGACGAAAGGCAGCCTGTATTCCGTCTCGAAGAGATAGACGGCATTGTCGGTGACATGCCAGCCGTCCACCTTGGTCTGGCCCGATTGCCAGAAGACGGCGGCGATCGACAGGCGCGAGATCAGCGCGATCAGATCATGCGGAATGCGGTCGAGAAGCCGGAACGCTGCGTAGAGCCGCCCTGCCGTCGTGCGCGGTGCGGGGGCGGCCATGCTCATCTCAGTATTCATCGCGATCGGTCTCCTTGTGAATGGCGGTGAAGGCGCCGGACTGAAGCAGGCCGGCGAGATTGGCGGAAAGATCGAATTCGGCAGCGGCAGCCGCCGCCGTCTCCGCGGCGTCGGAAAGCGTCGCGCCGGTGGCCAGCTCTTGCAGGAACACAGCGCCGCCCGGCGGCAGGCGATGGATTTCGACGAGCATGTGCGGGCGGACGATGAGCGCATCCTCGCCTGCCCAGGGCTCGATCGGCGCGAGGTCCATTGCGTCGCTGTTCATCGCCCAGATGGTGACGATGGGGTGGGCCGATCGCAGGATGGAGAGTGAGGGATGCGGGAGGAGAACGAGACGGGCAAGCTGCTCCGGTGCGACCCGCGAAAGTTCGCCGGCATCGAGCGGCGCCGCGTCGGCCGCATGATAGGCCTGGCCGCGCGCCGCTTCGAGGCGGATCACGTCGGGGAGATAGGCAAGCTCCTGCACCGGTTCGAAGCTCTCGACGAAATCGGCAAAGCCGTCGCCGTAGGACATCAGCAATGGCGAACGCGGCGGGAAAAGCCGGATGTATTCGCCGGCCATCGCCGCGAAGAAACCCTCTCCGACGATCCGCCGGGCGGCGGGGAACCGGGACGCAAGCGCGCCGACGAGCCCGCTTGCGACATTGTTGCGATAGACGCCGAAGCGGCGTGCCGGAGTGTTGTCGTTCCAGGCGGCAAGGCCGGCCGGGACGGGCAGAGCGGCGTCGGTAAGCGCCCGCGCAAAACGTGTCTGGATATCGGCCGGCATGGCGGACCTCACGCGGCGCGGCGGCTGGCGGCGGCGCCGAGTATGCGCTCGGCAGCCTCCGCTTCGGCGCGCAGGACGGGCCATTCCGGCACGTCGTTGTCCCATTCGATGAGGGTGGCGACAGGGCCGGTGCTTGCGATGACCTCTTCGTAAAGAGCCCAGACCGGATCCTTCACCGGCGTGTCATGGGAGTCGATCAGCAGCGGCGCGCCCTGGTCGTCCCGTGTTTCGGAGTGGCCGCTCAGATGGATTTCGTGCACCCATTGCAAGGGGAAGCGGGCGAGATAGGCGCTGGGATCCATGTTGTGGTTGGTGGAGGCGACGAAGACGTTGTTGACGTCGAGCAGCAGTCCGCATCCGGTGCGCCTGACGACCTCCGCCAGAAAATCCGTTTCTTCGAGCGTGCTTTCTTCGAACAGCAGATAGGTTGCGGGATTTTCGAGCAGCATCTGGCGGCGCAGCGTTTCCTGCACAGCATCGACATGCTCCGCGACGCGCGCGAGCGTGGTTTCGCTATAGGGAAGCGGCAGCAGGTCGTTCATGAAAACCGTGTCGTGCGACGACCAGGCGAGATGTTCGGAAAAGCTCTCGGGTTCGTAGCGATCGCAGAGGATTTTCAGCCGGGCGAGATGCGTGCGGTCGAGCGGCTGCATCGAGCCGATGGAGAGGCCGACGCCGTGGATCGACAGCGCATAATCCTGGCGCAGCTTGCCGAGCTGGGCATGCGGCGGACCGCCGGCGCCCATATAGTTTTCGGCATGGACTTCGAAGAAGCCGAGCGGCTGCGGGCGGTCGATGATTTCGGCAAAATGCTCGGGCTTGAAGCCGACGCCGGGGCGGCGGGGAAGTTCTGACGGTTTCATCGGACATCTCCTGGGATGGAAGCGGACGGCGCGACAATGCGCCGTCCTATCAGCGCTGAGCTCAGACCGGAGCCTTGCCCTGCATCAGCGAGCCATGGCCGTCCGGCGTCTTCATCGACATGCAGGTGCCGGCGGGAACGAGCTTCCAGGCGTTCTTCTGGTAATCGACCTTGGAGGTGCCGGCGCAGGTCGTGCCCGGACCGGCGGCGCAATCGTTCTGGCCCTTCAATGCGATGCCGTAGCATTTCTCCTTGCTGTCGGCGGCGGAGGCGGCCGGAGCGGCGACGGCTGCGAGCGCCGAAGCGATGGAGCCTGCCAGTGCAAGGGTGACGATGCTGTTCTTCATTGTTCATCTCCGTTGAATGATAAGCCGTGATTGGCTTGCATTGCGGGCTACGGAGAGAGAGCTGCCGTTGTTACAGCGGCCGGTTCGATTTTTTTAGAAGCGCACCCTTGCCCTTTGCGCAACCGCGGGCGAAAAGCCTGGAAACGAAGGGCTGCAGGGCCGCACGAAAGAATTTCGCCGTCGCGGTAACAAAAATGTGTGCCCATCCGTAGGGGATTATGTCGGGTGAAACATTCGGCGCGAGAAGAGGAATGGGCAGGCTGGATGCGCAGCGCCATCAAGGGCGATACGCAGGCCTATCACCGCTTCCTTTCCGCCGTCACACCGCATCTGCGTGCGATGGCGCGCCGGCGTTGCGACCAGTTCGGCGCACCGGCAAGCGAGGCGGAGGACGTGGTGCAGGAAGTGCTGCTCGCCGTCCACCTCAAGCGCGCAACGTGGGATCCGGCGCGCCCGATCGGCCCGTGGCTGTCGACGATCGTGCGCAACAAGCTGATCGACAGCCTGCGCCGTCGCGGCCGCCATGTCGACGTGCCGATCGACGACGTGATGGCGACGCTGGAGGCCGAAGAGCAGGCCGGCAACTTGGATCGGCTCGATGCCGAGCATATGCTGGAGCGCCTGAGGGATCCGCAGCGCGATATCGTCCGGTCCATTTCCATGGAAGGGGCGGGCATACGCGAGACGGCCGAGAGGCTGAAGATGAGTGAGGGCGCGGTGCGTGTTGCCCTCCACCGGGCGCTGAAAACGCTCGCCGCGCTTTACCGGAGTGAAGAGACGTGAAAACGGATGAGCTGATCAATCTCCTGTCGGAAGATGCGCCGGTGCACCTGCGGCTTGGCCGCATGATGGCGCTGGCGCTGCTGATCGGTATTACGATATCCGCAACGCTGATGGTTTCGACGATCGGCCTGCGCCACAACATGCAGACCGTCTTCGAGACGGCGCGGGTTTTCTTCAAGATCTGCGAGACGTTGCTTTTGGCGTTCCTCGCGTCGCGCCTCGTCTTCCAGATCGGCCGTCCGGGCGTGCCGCTGAGGGCGCGGGTGCTGGCGCTGCTCCTGCCGGCGGCACTGCTCGTCGCTGCCGTTATCGCCGAGCTTTTCACGGTGCCGGAACAGGATTGGGCGGCGAGCATGATCGGCAACAATGCCGGCTTCTGCGTCTTCTTCATCCCCGTCCTGGCGCTGGCGCCGCTGGCAGGTTTCATGCTGGCGCTGAAGAATGCCGCGCCCGACGATCCCGCCGCGGCGGGTGCCGCGGCCGGCTTTGCCGCCGGCGCCGTTGCGGCGGCGATCTATGCCTGGCACTGCCCTGACGACAGCCCGCTCTTCCTCATGAGCTGGTACGTCCTGGCCATTGCGATCGTCACCGTGGCGGGGTCGCTGGTCGGCCGGCGCATCTTGCGCTGGTAGTTTTCCCGGCGCTGGAATTTCAGGCGCCGCCGTTCGTTCTTGCGCCGTGCAGTCTTGCCTGCGGCCGCTGCTTTCTTCCCAAGTAACTTTGTTGACTCCGTCTTTCAACCGGTTGAAAAGAGACGTGGCTATAGAGGAGACGACTGATGGCTGACGAGAATAATACAGGTTCCGCCGCCGCGGCTGCGGAGACGGCCGCATCCGTGAAAACCGACGCGAAGAAGCAGCGTGCGCCGCGGCGCCAGAAGGCTGCTGCCGAGGCGGCGCCGACCGTGTCGGAAGCGGTGAGCGCGCCGGCACCGGCGGCAAGCCCGGCAAAGCCCGACGGCCGGTCGAAGGGCGCCAGGTCCAAGCCGGCCGTGACGAAGGCCGCCGCTGGCAAGAGCGTGCCCAAGGCCGCTGCCGCGAAGAAGGCGGCGAAGCCTGCCGCGCAGCCGGCCAAGGCTGCCGCGCCCGCCATCGACGAGCTGGAAGATCTCATTCAGCTCGAAGAGGAAAACAAGCGGCTCCGCAAGAGCCTGGCGGAAAAGCTGCGCCAGGAAAATGCCGAGCTGCGCAAGAAGCTCGGGCTTGCCTGAGTCTCCTAAGCGGACAGGTCACGACGCCGATTTCAGCCATCGATTTCATTTCGCCGGGCGCATTCGATGTGCCCGGCCGAACGACCATTGAGGATATAGTCGCTGCAGTAGAATCGCAGCTCGTATTGCGGGAGGGTCGAACATCATGAAGACACCGTGGAGATTTCTGGCCGATCTGACGTCACGCCGCCGGCCGGCGAAACCGGAGGAGCGCTCGACCGGACGCACTGCCGATCCCGAGGCGAGCGAAAGCGAAGCGAAATCCGCCCCGGCGGCTCCGTCCGATGCGGCCGCCTCCGGCGCGCATGTCTCAGAAGACCGGCCGCCGGCGGCATTGAGCAAAACGGAAGCTGTTCACGATGCCGGCGCGGCATCGGAGCCGCCGGTCGATGCCGAAGAGGTTCAAGCGCCGGCGCTTGACGATGCAAAGGCCCCGCTTGCCGAAGCGGATGCCGCGGCGGTGAAGACCGGGACACGCGCCAAGCCTTCACGGAAGCCGCCGGCGAAACGTGAGGGTCGTGCCAAGAAGGCGCAGGCCGATGTGGTCGCCAAAAGCGTTGCCGCTGCGGATCGCGCGCCGGTGCCGCCGTCGCGCGATCCCTTCCTCGATGAAGTGGCGAGCCTCGACGAGGAGATCAGGGCGCTGCGAAGCGAGCTGGCGCAGAAGCTTCATCGCCAGAATGCGCAGCTTAAGAAAATGCTCGAGCGTTTCCACCGCGCATAAGCTTCGTCTCCGTCAGTCCAGGATGACGTGGGGGACGAAGCGCGAGAGGTTGGCGGTGATGCGCGATTTGTCCTCGCGGATGCCGAGGCCGCAGGCGCGGTCGCCGACAACCCAGCTGCCGAGCACCGCGAAGCCGCCGGGGCCTTCGAAGAGCGGCGTATAGCCCTGAACGATGAAGCCCTCTTCGCCGTAGCCGCCGGGCGCCGCGTCGAATTCCTTTCCATCGCGGAAGATCGTCACGTTTTCGCCTTCGCGCGACAGGAGCGGCTTGCGCACATAGTCCGTCAGCTCCGATGCCTTGGGATCGTCTGGGAAATAGCTCGGCAGCAGATTGGGATGGTTGGGGTGGCGGCGCCACAGCAGCGGCAAAAGCCCCTTGTTCGAGAGCACGGCTTTCCAGGCCGGTTCGATAAAGACATCGCCGCTGCGGATGAGCTGCTGCCCGAAGGGCTCACGCATCATGAATTCCCAGGGGTAGAGCTTGAAGCAGCGATCGATCACCCGATCCTGCATATCGGTATAGCGCCCCTGCGCATCGATGCCGATTTCGCCGATGTCGAGCAATTGCACGCGATGGCCGGCCTGGATGGCGCAATCCATCAGATAGACTGTCGTGCCCCGATCCTCTTCGTTGTCGGTCATGACGGCGAAGTGGAAAATGGAATCGCGGGGGAACTGCTCGAACGCCTCGACAAGGCTTTCCTGCAGTAGATTATACTGGTCGGCGCCATCAGGCAGGACGCCGAGGCCGATCTGGTCGGTCAGCCAGTTGTACTGGAAAAAGGCGGTCTCGAACACGGCGGTCGGCGTGTCCGCATTGTATTCGAGAAGTTTGACCGGGCCCGTCCCATCATAGGCGAGGTCGAAGCGGCCATAGAGATGCCGGTCGCCGCGGTGCCAGGAGCGCTGCACGACGTCGCGCAGGTCGGCGGGGATCGCGAGCCGGTCGAGCGTCTCCTCATCGTTGACGATGTCGCCGACCAGGTCCATGCACATATCATGCAGTTCCTGGCTCGGCGCTTCGATGTCGGTCTCGATCTGCTCGAGCGTGAAGGTGTAGGCGGCGTCGTCGAGCCAATAGGGCTCGCCGTACATTTCGTGAAAGCCGAAGCCGACCGCCCGGGCCTTGTCGAGCCAGTCCGGGCGCGCCGGAAGCGTGATGCGCTTCATCCTAACCGCCGAAACTGAAGGATGACCGGCCGCCGAAGCCCTGGCGGGCGACGGTGCGGGTGTTGACGTTGACGGGCTTTATCGTCTGGCGCACCGGTGCAACGCTGTCGCCCTTGCCCGATCGCACCGTCGTCACCAGCTCGCCGGAGCGATTGCGATAGATCGGCGTCGAGCCGCCGCCGACATAGACGGAGCCGCCGCTTTCCTCCTGGCGCCGGCGATAGGTGTAATAATCGCCGATATTGTTGAGCGCCGAAGACAGCAGGTAGCCGCTGAGAAACGGCATGAAGAAGCTGCCCGTGGCGCTGGTGTTGTTGGTGACGGTGCTCTTCGGCTCTTCGGCGCATTTGCCTGAGCCGAATTCGGCTTCGCAGGCGGCCATGCCGTCGAAGCGCGGCGCCGTGGCAAGATGGGCGCGCATGGCATCCTGATAGGCGGCCTGGCACACCTGCTGGTCCATGCCGGCCGATACGCACTGGTCGACGGAGGTGAACATCACCTGCGAGTCGCCGGGATCGTCTCCGCATCCGGAGAGCATCATGGTGGAAACGGCAATGGTGCCGAGTGCAAGAACTGGCGGCCGGCGGCCGGTCAGACGTCTACGCATGGCGGCCTCTCCCTCAGTAGGTCATGCAGGCGGCGTTGAGGATCCCGATCACCAGAGCAATGCCGCCGCCCCACAGACCTGCCGCGATTTCGCCCCGGGTGATCTTCTCGTGCAGATCCTGCATCGTGAAGTTGGCGATGAAGAAGCCGAGGACCTGCACCAGCGTGCCGATGATGGCCCAGATGATGTAGTCGACGATGCTGACCGAATTGGCGGCGGCCGAGGCGAGCGGCAGGCTGAAGCCGATAAGCGCGCCGAGGAAAGCCGTGACCGCGGCGAGATTGCCGGAGCGGATCAGCTCGACTTCCCTGTGCGGGGTGAGCCGCGTGTAAACTGCGCCGAAAACCCCATAGGCAGCGAGACCGATGGCAAAATAGATCAGGAAGGCCGGAAGTCCCGCCACGTAATCAAGCATAATGAAATTCCTCCATGGATAAATCGAAAGCCTTCAAACCCGCCTGACATCGGCCGGGGCGATGCCGTAGCCGATCAGGAATTCGATGGAACTCCCCGCAAGGCTTTGGCCCTGCTCGAGATCGCGCTCGACATTGAGCAGCAGCATTTCGCGGGTTCTGCCAAGCGGGCGGTAATAGAGCATGCAGGTCTGATGGATGGACCGCTGCACCTCGCCGTCGTCGATGGTCTCGACGAACTCGACGAGTTCGGCGCGTTCCGGCCCTTCTCCCCAGAAGCGGTTGAAGAGGATGCCGTCGGCGTCATAGGAAGGCTGGCCGATCAGCCCGTTGGGGCCGGTCCATCGGTTCCATTCGCTGTGGCTGACCGGCACGACGCTGTCCCAGGGCCAGTAGAAGCTGACATCGTCGATTGCTTCGCCGACCGCGCCGGAGGCCGACATGACCTGCACCATGCGGTGCTCGTCGTCGTAATAGCGCGAGAGGGTCGTTGCGGCATCGAGCTGCACCTGGCCGTAGGCGGCGATGATGAACGGCCCGCTCTTCGGCAGCGGCATGGCGGGCGTGCCCGTCAGCGCGTCGGCTTCGAGCGAGAGGAAATCGATCTCCAGCGCCCCGCCGATGCTAACGCCGAGAGGGCCTCGCTCGGCCGCGAATGTCTTGTTCTTGTTTCCCCCGAACCAGCCGATCATGGCGCATCCCCTAGTTGAGCCCAGCCAATGGCGGCCGAACTCAACCGCATTTCGCTGATGTAGTAAAGTGTCTCTCCGCCCCGAAGCTGCAGGTCGTCGCGGCAGTTGAGATCGGTCACCCCCTTGTGCAGCATCCCGACCAGAGTCACGTTGTACTGACGCTTGAGGCTGAGGAAGACCGAGCCGTAACTCAGCGGCGCGGAGAGCGGCGGCACCAGCAGCGAGAAGGCGGTGTCGGCCGATGCGGCCGATAGAAGACGCGCGGCGATCTCGGACGAGCCCGGATCGCGCGCCGAGCGCGACAGCAGTTCTTCCGCAAGTGATCCCACCGCTTCGACGCGGGGCCGGCGTTGCTTGACCATCTGGGCGGTGCGGTCGTCCTGGAAATAGGCGACGATGTGGGCGGCGGGTGCATGTTCTTCGGCGATCAGCACCGCGGCCAGCGTCTCGTCGTCGTTTGCGCCGCGGATGACGATCGACCGGGCTCCGGCCGCGCCGGCCCGCGTCAGCGCATCGGCATCCGCCAGCCGTTCGGTGCGGATGTAATCGGCGCAATCGCTTGCCGGATTTTCCGCGAGGTCCTTGGCGATCAGGACGCTCATCGGTTCGTGCGCCTGCCGCTCGGTATGCAGCAGCCGCAGCACCTGGTGCGTCTGCCCCTCCTGCCAGCCCACCACGATGACATGGCCGGCTCTTTCGCCGTAATCGCCCAATCCCCGCATGCGGTTCCTCCAGATCGTGCCTATGCCTGTCAATAATTTGCCGAGAACGGCGGTGAAGATGGCGATGCCGCCGGGAAGGACGAACAGGGCGACGAGCAGTCGGCCGGCCTCCGATCTTGGCGAGATGTCCCCATAGCCGACGGTCGTCGCCGTCACCATGTAGTAATAGATGAAATCGAAGAGGTTGCCGACGAGCCCGCTTTCGCCGGCGAAGGCGAGCAGCGCATAGGAAGCGACGAGATGGACGGCGAAAATCGACAGCAGCGCCGACCATGTCAGCTCGCTCAGCGATAGATAGACACGCCGCAAGATCGAGCCGAGAAATATCAAGCGAGTCCATTCCCCTGTTGCCGACCGGACATATATCAACTTATGTAGGCCTCGCAAACTTTAGATTGTTACTGACGATACTTTCAGCCGACGGAGGATCTTTTGGAGACCTGGACCCTAACGACCCTGACCCGCCTATTCGCAGCCGATCCCGAACCCTTGGGAGATGTCGACGTATCCGTGCCCGATCAGGGCGACGTGATCTGCGTGACCCTCAAGGAAAAAGGCGATCTCGATGTCTTCGTGACGGTGAGCGGCGAGCGCGACATTCTGGTCAGCGCCGTTCTTCTGCCATGCAAGGAGGTTCCCAAGCGGGAGGCTTTCGAGCGCATGGTGCTGAAGACGCATAAATTCGTGCCGCTCTCCAGCTTCGGGATTACCACCATCGGCGGCGAGGAATGGTATGAACTGTTCGGCTCGCTCTCGGCGCGCTCGCGCGCCGATACCATCGTCGAGGAGGTGGCGATTCTTGCCGCCAATGCGGTCGATGCGGCCAGAATGGTCGAAGAGTGGAAGAAGGGAGAAATTGCAGCGTGAGCACCTGGGGCAAGATTTTCACCGCCATTCGCGGCGGTATCAACGAGGCGGCCGAAGCAGCCGCCGACAGCCAGTCGATGCGCATTCTCGATCAGGAGATCCGGGATGCCGAGCAGTCGCTTCGCCAGGCGCGCTCGGATCTGGCGGGCATCATGGCCTCGAACAAGAGCGTCAACCGGCGGCTCGAGGAAAACCGCGCCAAGGAATACAAGGATACCGAAAGCGCCAGGGCCGCCATCGCCGCCGGCCGGACGGATCTGGCCCAGGGACTGGCGCAGCGCATCGCCACCGTCAGGGCCGAGGTGCAGCGGGATCAGGACGAGCTCGACCGCCTGCTGCCGCGCCAGCAGCAGATGCTGCGCACCATCCAGGACACCGAGGCGCGCATCACGCAGATGAAGCGCGAGATCGAAAACGTCAAGGCGAACGAGTCGCTGCTGCGGGCGCAGTCGGCGATCGCGCACAGCCAGTCCGGGATCAACACCCGCCTCGGCAGCGCCGTCCAGAGCCTGGAGCGCATCAAGAAGCGTCAGGAAGCCGTTGCCGGCCGGATCGAGGCGGGCGCCGAACTCGCAGCCCTCGAAGATGGCAGCGATCTCGACCGTCAGCTTCGCGAGGCGGGCATCGGCGGTTCGAGCCAATCGGCCGACGACATTCTTGCGCAGCTGATGGCGCCGGCGGCCCCGGCCGCTCTGCTGCCTCCGCCATCGGACAAGAGGTAACCGGCTGCGGCCGGGGTCGGACTTATCGCCGACCCCGGCCGGGCCTATTCGTTATCAGCCCTTCGTCAGAAGACGGCAGGCGCGGTCTATGCGCGCCAGCGCTTCGATGAGTTCGCCCTCCGAGGTCGCGTAGGAAATGCGGAAATAGGGTGACAGGCCGAAGGCTGAACCCGGCACGACGGCGACGTGAGCCTCCTCCAGCAGATAATCGGTGAAGTCGTGGTCGGCTTCGATCTTCCTGCCTTTCGGCGTCGTCTTGCCGATCACGCCGGCGCAGCCGGAAAAGGTGTAGAAGGCGCCTTCCGGCGTCCGGCATTCCAGCCCCTCGATGGCGTTCAGCCCTGTTACAACGATGTCGCGCCGGCGGCGGAAGCTCTCCTGGCGCTCCTTCAGGAAATCCTGCGGCCCGTTCAGGGCCTCGATCGCAGCGGCCTGGCTGACGGAGGACGGGCAGGAGGTCGCCTGGCTCTGAATGACGGCCATGGCCTTGATCAGGGCTTTCGGCCCGCCGGCATAGCCGATGCGCCAGCCGGTCATGGCATAGGCCTTGGAAACGCCGTTGACCGTCAGCGTCCGGCCCTTCAGCCGCGGCTCCAGCGCAGCCGGCGTGACGAAGCGAAATCCGTCATAGACGATGTGCTCGTACATATCGTCGACCATCAGCCAGACATGCGGACGGCGCAGCAGCACGTCGAGCAGCGGCCGGTAATCCTGGGCGCCATAGGCGGCACCCGATGGGTTGGACGGCGAATTGAGCAGCACCCAGCGCGTCTTCGGCGTGATTGCTTTTTCCAGCTGGTCGGCCATCAGCCGGAAGCCGGCTTTGGCGTCGCAGGGGATCAGCACGCTGACGCCGCCTGAGATTTCGACGATGTCGGAATAGGAGGTCCAGTAGGGCGTCGGGATGATGACCTCGTCGCCGGGATCGAGGCTCGCCATGAAGGCGTTGAAGAGGATCTGCTTGGCGCCGGTTGCGACGCTCACCTCGTCGAGCGCGTAGTCGACGCCGTTCTCCCGGCGGAACTTCTCGACGATCGCCTTCTTGAGGTCGGGCGAACCGTCGAGGGCGGTATATTTCGTCTCGCCGCGGTCGATCGCCGCCTTGGCGGCTTCCTTGATATTGTCGGGCGTATCGAAATCCGGCTCGCCGGCGCCGAGCACGATGACGGGCAGGCCCTCGCGCTTCATGGCCGCGGCACGCGCGCCGATCTGCAGGATTTTCGAAACGCCGACTGAGGCGATGCGCGAGGCGGGCCTGAAGCCTGCCTCCTCGATCCGGGTGGTGATCGTCATGCCGTCATCCGATCCTATTCGATATCGAAGGAAACGCCTTGCGCCAGCGGCAGGGCCTTCGAATAGTTGACCGTGTTGGTGGCGCGGCGCATGTAGGCCCGCCATGCATCCGAGCCGGATTCGCGGCCGCCGCCGGTTTCCTTCTCGCCGCCGAAAGCGCCGCCGATTTCAGCGCCCGACGTGCCGATATTGACGTTGGCAATGCCGCAGTCGGAGCCGTCGGCGGCGAGGAAACGCTCGGATTCCTGCACGTCGCGGGTGAAGATCGACGAGGAGAGGCCGGCTGCCACCGCATTGTGCTCGTCGATCACCGCGTCGAAATCGCTGTACTTCATGACGTAGAGGATCGGCGCGAAGGTTTCCTCCAGCACCGGGCCGGCCTGCTTCGGCATTTCGACGAGCGCCGGCTTCACATAATAGCTCCCGTCATGGCCGAGTGCGACGCGCTCGCCGCCATGGACGCTGCCGCCATGTTCTCCAGCCGAGGCGATCGCCTTCTGCATGGCGTCGAAGGCCGCCTTGTCGATCAGCGGACCGACGAGGGCAGCGGATTCGAGCGGGTTGCCGACCGAAACCGAGGCATAGGCTTTCTTCAGGCGCGGCACGATCTGGTCGTAGACGCTGTCATGGACGAACAGGCGGCGCATGGTGGTGCAGCGCTGGCCGGCGGTGCCCATGGCGCCGAAGGCGATGGCGCGCAGGGCCATGTCGAGATCGGCAGACGGGCAGACGATGCCGGCATTGTTGCCGCCGAGTTCGAGAATGGCGCGGGCGAAACGCTTGGCCAGCCGTGGGCCGACCTCGCGGCCCATGCGGGTCGAGCCGGTCGCCGAGACCAGCGGCACTTTCGGATTGTCGACCAGCACCTCGCCGATCGTTCGGTCGCCGATCAAGACCTGCGACAGGTTCTCGGGCGCATCGCCGAAGCGGGCGAGCGCCCGTTCGAAGATCGCCTGGGCGGCAAGCGCGGTCAGCGGCGTCTTTTCCGAGGGCTTCCAGACGACGGGATTGCCGCAGACGATGGCAAGTGCCGCGTTCCAGGCCCAGACGGCGACCGGGAAATTGAAGGCGGAGATGATGCCGACGACGCCGAGCGGATGCCAGGTTTCCATCATGCGATGGCCGGGACGTTCGGTGGCGATGGTCAGGCCGTAAAGCTGGCGCGAAAGCCCGACGGCGAAATCGCAGATGTCGATCATCTCCTGCACTTCGCCGAGCCCTTCCGACGGGATCTTGCCGGCTTCCAGCGAAACCAGGCGGCCGAGATCGGCCTTGGAGGCGCGAAGCTCCTCGCCGAAGATCCGGATCAGTTCGCCGCGCTTCGGCGCCGGCACCAGGCGCCAGACGCGGAAGGCCTTGTCGGCCTTTTCGATCCTGGCGGCGGCCTCGGATGCCGAGACAGTCTTCAGGCTCGCGACCTGCTCGCCGCTGACCGGGCTGTAGGAAGCCATGTCGCCGCCGGTATAGAGGTCTCTCGCGACGCCGAGCTTCTCCAGAAGTGCGGCGGCTTCCCGGACGACGTCGATTTTGGCAGTTGCAATGTTCATGATCGAGCTCCTGTTTTCTTTCTCGTATGGCCTAATTCAGCCGAAACGCACGCTGCCGAGCCGGGCCGGCGAGGTGAGCGTTTTCAGGCCGGCGGCCATATGTTTTCGTTTTTCCGATGTATAGCGATCGTAGAAAGCCTGGTTGCGGCGGCCGATCGCGTGTTCGGCGCTGAAGCTGCCGCTATATTCCCCGACGGCGACGGCGAAGACCCAGTCCCGAAGCCGGCCCTCGAAGGTTTCGTCCTGCAGCAGGGGGCTGTCCTTCGGCACGACGAGATTGAAGTGCACGCCGCCATCGCCGATATGGCCGAAGTCGCAGATCGCGACGCCGGGAAATTTCGCCGGCATCTCCGCCTTCATGCGGTCGCAGAAAGCCATGATGTCTCCCCTGCGGAAGGAAAGGTCGAAGGCGATCAGCTTGCCGAGATGCTTGACGCCTTCCGACAGGCTGTGGCGCAGAGCCCAGATTTCCCGCGGTGGGCCGGGCAGGGCATCGGCGAGCGGCGCGGACGGCAGCTCCCAGATCTCGGCGAGCGCGGTTTCGAGCACGGCATCGAGCGGCTGTTCGCCCTCGCGCGGCGCCCAGGTCCGGCTGATTTCCGCCAGGATGACGTAATCGGGAACATGGCCGCCCTGGAAGGGGTTGCGCAGCGACGGCACATGCGCGAAGGCGGCCTTGATGGCGTTGGCGGACATGCCCTCGAAGGCGGAGAGATAGGCGCCGAGCCTCTCTTCCATCGCCCGCAGCAGCGGTAGCACCTGCGCGCCGCCGGCCGGCACCAGAAGGGCCGTCGCGACCTGCCGGGGCAGGGGTTCGAGGTTCAGCACGCATTCGGTGACGATGCCGAAGGCGCCCGACGTGCCGATGAAGAGCTGCTTCCAGTCGACGCCGGTATTGTCCTTGCGCAGATGGTTTTGCAGGTCGAGCACGGTTCCCTCGTCGTCGGCGAGCACGACCGTCAGTCCGAGCGTGTTGCGGCGCACGTCGCCATATTTGAGGAAGCGGGAGCCGCCGGTATTCGTCGCGACCATGCCGCCGATGCGGGGATCGGCGCCGAGATCGATCGGGAAGAACAGGCCGTGCTCTGCGAGCCGCGCGTTCAGATCGGAAAGCCGCATGCCGGCATCGACCCGCACCGAGCGGTTGTCGAGATCGAGATCCATGCCGCCGCTCATACGATCCAGGCTGAGCACGACCTCGTTTCCGGAAGCGTCGGGCGTCGACCCGGAAACCAGGCCGGTATTGCCGGATTGCGGGACGAGCGGGATGGCGTGGCGCACGCAATAGGCGACAGCCGCCGATACCTCGCCGGTCGACTTCGGCCGGAGCACCGCGGCGGCGCGGCCGCGGTCGTAGCGGGCGCCGGTTTCATAGGCTTCCAGCCCCTGCGTGAGCACGCCCTTGTCGCCGAGGATCGCCGTCAACGCGTCGATATGTGCACGCTCCAGCGTCATTCCGCGGCAACCGAACGCAGCGCGCCGAGGCAATGGTCGATCGAAGCGGCTTCGATGCCGGCATAGTGGTCGAACTCGTTCAGAACCGTGGCGCCGAGATCGATTTCGAAGCGCTTCTGGTTCGGGCTTGCCACGAATTCCTGCTGCGCGGTGTCGCCGAGGTTCGACTGGAAGATGCCGGCGGCGCTGACGGGGAGGAAATCCTCGTAGACGATCGGGTCGAAGCGAACGAGGCCGTCGGCGATCAGCGCCTCGAGATCGCCGGATGCGAGCGAACCGGCCGCGCGGCCCTTTTCGGTAAGGGAGTAGCTGAAATAGCCGAGGCCTGCCTGGCGAATGCCGGCCCAGCTGTCCGGGAAGCCCTCGAAGGCCTTTGCCAGCGCCGCCTCGTATTCGCGAGCGTTGGAGCCGTCGGCGGCCGGGCGGACGATCTTGCGCGACGCTTCCAGGCGTTCGTCGTAGAGCGCGCGGCCCTTCGGCGTCAGCGCGATGCCGCGCTGCTCGATTTCGCCGAAGCGGGCGGTGTGCGAGCCGGGCTTCCAGCTGCCGTCGCCGGCCGCGAAGGAAACCGGCTCTTCCAATGCCTTGAACGAGGTCTGGCGCAACAGGATCGGGCATTTGCGCGTCGGCGGGCCTTCGACGACGGCCTTCGGCGCAATGCCATATTCCGGCATCAGCGCCTGTACCTTGTCGATATCGAGCGTGCGGGGCGTCAGGTGGTTGATATGCGGCCCCTTGAAGGACACGACATCGGCGATCAGCCGGTGCGCATCGTGCAGGCGCTTGTACATGCCGGCATCGACATTGGCCTTGTCATGCCAGCGGAAGGTTTCGAGCACTTCGGAAACGAAGCGGCCGGCCTCGGCCTTGTCGAGGCCGCCGTCGCGCTCCGCCTTTTCTGTCAGTTCGACGGCACCCGGCGTGAAGATCCGGCGCCCGGCAAGCACGGCCTCGGCCTCGGCGCGCAGGCTCTCGTCCTTGATCAGGTCGAGGCGCAGGAGCGAAGTGAAGACGCGGAACGGGTTGCGCTTCAACGCGGCTTCGCCGACCGGCCGGAAGGCTGTGGAATGGACGGGAACGCCGGCCGTCGAAAGGTCGTAATAGCCGACGGGATACATGCCCATGACGGCGAAGACGCGGCGCATCATCGCGAGTTCGGCTGATGTCCCCAGGCGGATCGCGCCATGGCGTTCCTCGGAGATGCGATCGAGCGAGTCGGTGGCGTCGAGCCGTTCCTTCAATTCGGGGTCCGCAGCCAGCGCCTCGCCATTCACCCGGGCGACCAGCTCCATCAGCGTGCCGTAGGCCGGCACCTCCTGGCGGTACATGGCGGACATGGCGGCGGAAAAGGCTGAGCGGATGTCGTCTGATGAAACGTGGTTTTGCATGGCCACCTCCTTCAAGGGAAATTGCGATCGGCTGGCGCGCACCTTATGCGTTGTCGTGCCGCTCGTGTTGTGAGATTAGATGTTCAGTTGATGCGGAAATGGAATGACCATGCGCCGAAGGCTGATACCCGACATTGCCAATCTGCAGGCTTTCGAATCCGCCGCGCGCCACGGGAATTTCACCCGCGCAGCGGCCGAACTCAACCTGACGCAAAGCGCAGTCAGCCGGCAAATCAGGGATTTGGAGCAGCAGACGGGGCTGCTGCTGTTCGAAAGAGTGCGCCAGCGCGTGGTTCTCTCGGAAGCCGGCGCGCGCTTCCTTCCGGATGTCCGGAAATTGCTCGGGCAATCCGAAAAACTCATGATCGGCGCCATGGCCGCCGAGCATATGCGGCAGTCGCTGCATATCGCAACCCTGCCGACATTCGGCGCCCGCTGGCTGGTGCCGCGGCTCGGCGGCTTCATGGCGCTGTCCGATGTCGCCGTCACCATCGAGTCCCGCTCGCAGCCCTTCGTCTTCGAGGAGGAGAATTTCGATCTGGCTATTCATTACGGCCAGCCCGTCTGGCCGCGCGCCACCTGCACCTTCCTGTGCAACGAGACCGTGCTGCCCGTCGTCAAGCGCGCGGTGGCGGAGCGATGGGCGCTCGAAGACCCGAGCGGCCTGTCGACCATACCGCTCATCCACCTGACGACCCGCCCGCGGCTCTGGTCGGACTGGTTCGACGCGCATGCGGTCGTCAGCGACAACGCCTATCGCGGCCTGCGGCTGGACCAGTTCTCGATGATCATTGCCGCGGCCGTCGCAGGGCTGGGTGCTGCCCTGCTTCCTTCATATCTGATCGAAGAGGAGCTGCGCAGCGGCATATTGGTCTCGCTCTTCGATCTGCCGATGGCGACTGACAACAGCTATTACATCGCCGTTCCCGAGGAGAAGCGGCAGAACGCCACCGCGAGGAATTTCGTCGAATGGCTGACCGCGCAGGTCGGAAGCGATGCTTTCGCGCAAAGCGAGACACGCGGGTAATGATCGGTCGGCGCGCAAGCCGTCCGATCACACCAAGTCAGGATCAGACCTCGTCGCGCTGGGCGCGCAGATTGGTGACGACGCGCCGGTTCTGCACCTTGCAGGAGCGTTCCGTGCAGTCGCGCACTTCGCGGTCGTTGCCGTAGCCCTTCGCCCACATCCGCCTTGCGTCGACGCCCTTCGAGACGAGATAGGCCATCGCCGCATCGGCGCGCTGCTGCGACAGCGTCTTCATCTTGGCCTCGGAGCCGGAATCGTCGGCAAAGCCCTGCAGCTTGATCAGCCAGTTCGGGTTCCGGGCGAGCCAGGCGGCCTGGCTGTCCAGCGTCGCCATGGCGACGGAATCGAGCCTGGCGGAATCCTGCGCGAAATAGATCCGCCGGCCGACATTGAGGATGAAGTCCTCTTCGCTGCCGGCCGAGACAGTTTCGAAGCCGGGAGCGGGATCGTTGGTCTGGCCGGTCATCGGTGCGGCGGGCGGTTCTTCCACGGAGGCGATATCGGTGGTGGAGCAGGCGGCAAGCGCCAGGAGCATGGCCGCGGTGAAAAGGCGGCTCGCAAATCCGGTCGAAACAAACATCGGGGCGTCTTCCTTATTCGACCGCGGTGACTTCGGTGGCCGGCGGGGCCTGGTCGGCGATATGCGGCAGGACCTGCACGGCGGTGCCGATCGGGCAGCGCTGGTAGAGATCGATCGCATCCTCGTTGAACATGCGGATGCAGCCGCTGGAGGCATCCTTGCCGATGCTCCAGGGTTCCAGCGTGCCGTGGAAACGATAGCCGGTGTCGACGCCGTCGCGATGCAGATACATGGCGCGGGGCCCGAGCGGGTTCTTCGGCGAGCCGCCTGCCACGAATTCCGGCAGTTCGGGATGGCGCTTGCGCATCTCCGGCGGCGGCGTCCAGCGCGGCCAGAGCGATTTGCTGTCGATCGTGGCGCGGCCGAACCATTTGAAGCCGTCGCGGCCGACGCCGACGCCGTAGCGGATCGCCGTCTTGTTCTCCATGATCAGGTAGAGGAAATGATGCCTTGTATCGACGACGACGGTGCCGATCGGCTCGCTGCTGAAATATTTGACGACCTGGCGGTGCCACCGCCTGTCGATCCTGGCGAAGTTCGTCGCCCGGAAGGTTATCCCGTTATCGACGGCAGTGCCGGCAAAAAAGGAAGAGGCCTGAGCGAAAACCGGCCTCCCGATCGCGCCGGCGCCAAGTAACGCCAAACCGCCAAGCAAAACATCTCTGCGAGTCCCTACCATCGGCTATATCCCCCTAAAGCCCAAGCAGCGAGGTGGCAGTAAAGCAGATTTTTCATTTGCGACAACAAAAAATGCCGCCGCGCCTTTTCTTTATGCGACTGACAAGCGGCGTCCCCGACGAAGCATATCTGCGAAATGCTTGCGGGAAAGAGAGAAATGGGCGGTCCATGGCCAGCGCGGGGCGCAGCGGGCCGAGAGCGTCGATGACGCGTCCCGGCCCTTGCTTCCGGCCTCAGGCGATGCCGCCGAGGCAGACATATTTGATTTCGGTGAAT